>NZ_CP015882.1:0-1210000 GCF_000697965.2 Ensifer adhaerens
CGAGCATTCACGCGTGCGGGCAAAATGCTTCCTTTGACGCGCGTTGCTGAAACTCGGGGACAATAGCTGCGTCCGACCAAGCACCGACGAACGTCGGAGAAGGCTAGGACTGGAAACCGTTCGAGGGTGAAAAACGCCCCCGAGATTTCGTTGCATTTAGTCCAGGGGGTGAGGCTCGGCGGGGAAGATCGTCTCTCCCGATCCGGCAATCACATGCACAGGCACAGGCACAGGCTGTAGGCAGCGGGCGTTGATAATTCTTGTCGCATTGCCGACACTGATTCGGGTGACAGGGGGACAACGCAACGGTGATTGTCCTGCAACTGACGGCGTCGGGCTTAACAAATGTGTGCGCAATTTCAGCCGCTGGACGCGTTGCGTTTGCCAAAAACACCCACGATTCCAACGAGTAGCGCGGGTTTGGTCACCGAGTCGTCACAATCGACGTTAAAGCTTTGTTAACCCTATAATTCTGGACGGTTCAGGAGAATCATGTTCTATCTCTTGGCGGATAATGGCCGTCAAACCGGTCTTTGACCGCCAAGAGGGAAAAATGGCGATAGCTCAACGCGCAGAAAATGACGTTCAACTCAAGGAAGACGCAGCCGCAAAGATCTTGCGGCACGCCGGTCTTTTGTCGAACCAGCTGCAGCAACTGCGGACACGGATGTACCCGCCGAGGTCGGAAAAGGCCTTGAGGTCGTTTCTGACGAACGAAGTCTCGAAGCTGACGTCCATACCGGATTCGACCCTGAAGCTGATGTCATCGGAAGGGCGCGGGCCGACGCCGGGCCGCCTTGAGAACAACCATCGCGTCTACACGCTCGCACAGATCAACGAACTGCGAGAGCTGTTTGCCAAGCAGAAGCCTGCGGAAGCACTCCGCTTCCTGCCTCGCCGCCGACCGGGTGAGCACCTCCAGGTGCTGGCGATCGCGAACTTCAAGGGCGGTAGTGCCAAGACCACGACATGTGTTCATCTGGCGCATTACCTTGCCCTCCATGGCTATCGCGTCCTCACACTCGATCTTGACCCCCAGGCATCGCTGTCTGCAATGTTCGGTGCGCAGCCGGAAATCGATGTCGGTGCGAACGAAACGATCTACGCAGCGCTTCGCTACGATGACGCCGAGCGGCGACCGATCAAGGACATCATTCGCAAAACCTATTTCGATGGCGTCGATCTCGTTCCGGGCAATCTTGAAGTCATGGAATACGAGCACGAAACGCCTCGTGTTCTGGCAAACAAGTCGAGCTCTGGCGCGATCTTTTTCGAGCGCCTGAAGCTTGCCTTGGCAGACGTTGAGCAGGACTACGACGTCGTCATCCTGGACACCCCGCCCTCCCTTGGCTTCCTGACCTTAAGCGCGATCTATGCGGCAACCAGTATGGTCATCACGGTCCATCCTGCGATGCTGGACGTGGCCTCCATGAGCCAGTTCTTGCTGATGATGGGCGATCTGATCAGCGTCTTGAACGAAAGCGGTGCCCAGCTCGACCAGGATTTCATCCGATATCTCGTGACACGGCATGACCCGAACGATGCGCCGCAATCGCAGGTCGTTGCGATGTTGCGACATATGTTCGGGACAGACGTCCTCTTGCCGACCGCCATCGAAAGCACGGCCGTCGAAGCCGCGGGCCTCGCCAAGCGCTCGATTTACGAGCTCGAAATGGGCCAGATTGGTCGTGACACCCATAAGCGCGCCCGTGAAGCCGTCGATTCGGTCAACGAGGCCATTATCCGCCTTATCAACGATAGCTGGGGGCGGACATGAGCAAGTCATCTCGCAAATCAATTGTCGCGAGCTTCGGTCTGCTGTCGCAAGAACTGGAGAACAAGCTCGCGGACGATCCGCAACCTGCGCCACCAGCCCCGTCGCCGCGCGTCGGGGCTGGCGTTGTCGGCGCGGCGCACCGCGCGATCGATGACATCAGGGCTGAGCGGGACCGCTTGAAGGCAATCGTCGAGGCCGGCGGCGGAACGGTCCTTGAGCTCGATCCCGCGCTGATCGATCCTTCCCCCTACCCGGACCGATTGTCGGATGATGACGGCAGCGATTTCGAGACGTTCAAACGCTCGATCGAGGCCGAGGGCCAAAAGGTCCCCATCCAGGTTCGGCAGCATCCCTCGTCTGCAGGGCGCTACCAGATTGTCTACGGTCACCGGCGTTGGCGTGCTGCCAAGGAACTTCTTCGGAACGTTCGCGCGCTTGAGGTCGACATCTCCGATCTCGATCTCGTCGTCGCACAAGGCATCGAGAACGCGAGCCGGCAAGATCTGACCTGGATTGAGCGCACATTGTTTGCATCGCGGATGGATGACGCCGGCATCAAAGCCCGCAACATCTATGCGGCACTGTCGATTGCGGATGCAGAACTTGCTCGAATGCGCGGCGTTTATCGAACGATCCCGGCAGACGTGATCGAAGCGATTGGACGTGCCCCCAAAGTGGGTCGGCCGCGCTGGATAGAGTTTGCAAGAACGATAGCAAGCGATCCTGGATCGCTTGAGGTGGTGCGGAAGGTGCTCTCGCATGCACGTGAAGGCGGCTCCCTATCGGATCAACGCTTCCAGCGTGCTTTCGAGGCAATAAAGCCCTCGAGCCCTGCGCGGGAGGACAGCCGTGAACTTTTGGACCATGCAGGATCGAAGCTCGGCTCTTGGAAGATTTCGACCAAGGAGCTTCGGATTTCTGCAGATGGCCCGCTCGGTCAGGACTTCGTGAAGTTCGTCGGCGACGAATTGCCGGCTCTCATCGAACGCTTCTCGCGTGAGCGTCAAAGCTAGACGTTATAGACAAGCTGTCAGCTGGTCTATTCGACAAGGAAAATACGGAAAGGAATACCGCAAAAGAAAAAGGCCCCCTTAACGTTGCCGTCGTGGAAGCCTCTCTCATATCTGGACAATCTGAGAATCGCATTTCCACGAATCCCAGTCAAGAGTTTTTGGCACCGAATTGGGTGAGCGGACATCTTTTGCCTTCTGAAGGGTGAAGGAAGATGCAAAGTGGAAGTGTGACGACGCCTTTTGGGCGGCGGCCGATGACGCTTGCGCTGTTAAAGCGACAAAAAGCGTCGATCGAGATCCGGCCGAACAAATCGGCCGACAAATGGAAAGTGTTCCGGGATGCCTGTGAAGCCAGGGCGCATCTTGGACTACAGGATCGTGCTCTTGCCGTCCTTGACGCGCTTTTGAGCTTCTATCCTGAGACTTATCTCCGACAGGGAGATTCTCTCATCGTTTTTCCATCGAACGCCCAACTGTCGGTGCGTGCGCACGGTATTGCCGGCGCGACGCTGCGGCGGCACCTGGCAGCGCTTGTTGAAGCCGGACTGATCAATCGCAAAGACAGTGCGAACGGGAAGCGCTACGCCCGCAAGGACAGGGCTGGCGACGTTCAGGATGCTTTCGGTTTCGATCTTTCCCCACTTCTCGTCCGGTCGGAGGAACTTGCGCAGCTGGCGCAGCAGGTGGCTGCCGAGCACGCCTTGCTTCGGAGAACCAAAGAAGCGCTCACGATCCGTAGACGCGACGCCCGCAAGCTCATCTCTGCAGCAATTGAAGAAGGTGCGAGCGGCGATTGGAGAAAGATCGAAGGTATTTATCAGGCTCTCGTTGCCCGGATACCGCGATCCCCAACCATCCACGACCTGACACCGATCCTCGACGAGATGGAACTGCTTTGCTCGGAGATCGTCAATCAGTTGGATATTTTGGATAATTCGGAAAGTTTGAGCAGCAATGATGCCCAAAATGAGCGCCACATACAGAATTCACATACCGAATCCTTATATGAACTTGAACCTGGCTCTGGACAGCAGCTGGTGACAAAATCCGAAACAGCAAAGCGGGGTGAGAAAGAGCCAATCAAGGCCTTTCCGCTCAGCATGGTGATGCGGGCCTGCCCCGAGATCGCACTGTACGGCCAGGATGGTGCCGTATCGAACTGGCGTGACCTGATGTCCGCTGCCGTTGTGGTGCGTTCAATGTTGGGGGTAAGCCCGAATGCCTACCAGGACGCTTGCGAGGTGATGGGGCCTGAAAATGCTGCGGTTGCGGTCGCTTGCATCCTTGAGCGGGCAGGACACATCAATTCGGCGGGAGGTTACCTGCGCGACCTGACGACAAAGGCACGGCGCGGCGCATTCTCTCTCGGACCGATGCTGATGGCTTTGTTGAGAGCAAATGGAAGCTCGGAGCGGCGCGTAGGATAAACCCCAGGCTACCATCTGTCTCGCTGTAGATCGAAACCGGTCCGCGAAACGAGGCTGATCTCTCCCGAAATGGAAACGCACCTGATGACGAGAAACGGCTTCTCCCTCGGTTGGTGGGCCGATCTCAAAAACTGTGGCAATTCCAATCTGGTGAGATCAGTGTCTGTGACTTAGATAGCTCGTTCGGCCATTGGAGATGGTGAGGTTCACGCTCAATGGACGGCTGTTCGGCCTAAGGTGGAAAGCTTGGCTTCATTGGTCATTCGCCCCGCCTTCTCGTTCACTGAGCTGGCTCTCGATCTCATGCGTCTAGAAAATCTGGTTCCCAGACCGAAAGTATCCGCTGAACTGAAACCCGGTCTCGCTTCTTCAATTGACGGTGCTCCTGTGGCCAGCGACCGGGACAATGAGGTGTCGCCACGTTGAGAGATGGGTGGAGGCGTGAGCCGGCTTAGATACGGGCAACCGTGACGGGGTTTTCTGGGCCTGTTCTCCTCGCAGATCGTTCTTTGGCCGACGTGAAGCACTCCATGACGGTGCCGTCTGTGATTGATGTTGTGAATGAAGCGGGCTCCGGTTGAGCGGGTTGATCAAACTGCCCGACGAGAAACCCTGACAGCTGTCAGGGTTTTTGAATGGCGAGCCTCACCAACCATAACGAAGGAGCCGCGGACCTCGTGACTCAGATAGCAAGCACGGGGTCGACCAACTTAATGCGCTTCCCTGCCCGGTTTGCCGCGAGATTTCCATCAAACCCTGACAGCTGTCAGGGTTTTGGGTTTCACGGTTCCATGGTTTGAACTGGTCGCTAGAGCCTAGTTGTGACGCCGTCACTAGTGAAAGTCCCTGCGCGATGTGCAGCCTCTTGCCGAAAAACATTGAGCGTCGGCGGAAATGCGAACGGTAGTCGGCCCCCCTTAGTCCGAACAGCAGCCCACCGCTGAGATCGTGACCGCTTATTGGATTTCTTTCGGGATGAGGACCGGGAAACAGCTGCGTGAGTGCACAGATTCCAAGGCATTGGAACACGCAGGTGATGAGGACGCGTATCATGGCGCCGCGCAGCTTCTCGAAAGGCTACCTGCAACTATCGCTGCCTACTTGCATCGTGGTGATGACACCGGAAAACGAAAAGGTCCGCTCAGGCATTATGTGATCGCGCACCCAATCAACGCTCATGGCAGGAAGTGCACCCCACGCTTCCAGCTCAATGAGCTTTTGACTGCTGACCCCACTCGCTAAGAAGATTGGCATCGACCTCGCATGCGACGCCCTTTGGGTCATAGGTGATTTTGACCGTGCCATTGAGCTCGGCCGCCAACAGGCTCTCAATGAGCCGGGATCCAAAACCTCTGCGGGTCGGTGGGGGCACCGGGGGGCTCCGACGATCACGCCATAGGGGTCATAGATAAGTGAGGCGCTGAGGAGGACATCGACGCTTCGACCGTGCCTGTGGAGCCTTGCCGTTTCGTAGAGCTCGACATTCACGCCGGCGCTGAGTTGGCGCAAGAATGCAAGCTCTCGCCCTGGCGGTCTTCCGGAACCAATACCAGGAGCGATCGGCCTATGACCTCGTCACCCGTATATCCGTAGAGCCGTTCAGCGCAGTGTTTCAACGCGTGATTTTCATGCCAAGGTCGATCCCAAGGATGGCATCGTTGGACGAAGCGATGATCGCGGCCAGGTGACGCTCGACGTCCTGCGCGCGCTTGCGTTCGGTAATGTCGAAGATGATGGCGGTCGCTGACTGGAAACCGCCATCGTTGTCGCGACGCGCTCGAAACCGAGCTCGCCACCCAGAGCAACGTTAGATCTTTTCGCAGAAGGCGGCTCCCATCTCAAAACTCTGGCCGCGTTCAGCCATCGTTTTTTAAAGAGCCGGTCCGCCTCGGCGATGTCTCAGGCAACACAGATATCCAGCATTCCCATCGATAACAGCTCGCTTTCCCTATAGCCGAGGATCTCGCAGAAGCGGTTGTTGACCGGGAGAAAGCAGCCCGTGAGGTCTGTCTGGACGATCCCCCGCGGCGGACTGCGAAAAAATCGCCCTCAGTCGCTCTTCGCTCGCCTGCAATGCACTCTCGAATTTCACCCGGTCCGTTGTGTCGTTGACGATGCAAAGAACCCGCGTCGCGGACGGGCGAATAGGAGATGTCGAACTGGACTGTTTCCGGGTAGCCGTGGCCTTCGATGTAGACGGGGCGGTCCTTCGCCAAGACCGTCGATCCGCCGTTGAGGACCCTTCGAACCAGGGTCTCCCGATCGTTCCAGAGTTCGCCCCAGTTTTTCTCGGGCAGGACGTCCAAATGCGTGAGGGTGCTTATCACTGATGGTAGGTGCATAGGCTTCGTTGTAAAGGCGACGAATTCTTCGCCCCAAACAGCACGATCTGGGCCTGCGCCGGCAGCAGAATATCCATTGCAGCGCTTAGACAGTTTGGCAACGCTCGCTGGGGCCGAGAGGTCTGGCCTGCCAGTGGTTTCGATTAGGCGCTCAATCGCCCCAACTGCTGTAAAAATCGTTGCTGCTCTTCAGGGCCAAACTGCTCACCGATATGTGCGTGCGCTTCAACCGCTGGGGTCAACAAACAAAGCGAGGGAACCTGCTGGCCCATGAATACGTGTCGGATCAGATTCGCGCTTGGAACGGCATGGTGCGTAGCCCGTGCTTGCGTGCTGGAAAGGGGGCCTGTTCGTGAATGCTCGTGTACCCAGATAACGAACGAGCACCTGCGCTGCCGTGGCTGTCGGCGCTCTGATGCATTGTCGTGGCGGCGCCCTGCCTGGCGGCCGCCGCCCTGGGCAAACCTGATGTTGTCCTTGTGTGGCGGAGCGGATCGAGAGAGCAACGGAGGGGAGGGAACTGCCGCGGCACGGACCCTTGAAAGGGGCTCGGGTTTGTCGGCGAGTTCGGCATCGCGCAGGCCGTCACCTCGATCACTGGCGGCCACGGAGGCAAGGTGAGTTCGGCGCAGGGTGTGTGTCACGTCAGCCAAGGAGCTCGGCGTTGCTGACATTCCTTCGGCAGAATGTCGGCCATGGCGCCTGATAGAATGCGCCTCAGCGGCGGATGAGGCCGAACCGATGCGCCTCGTCCAGCAAGTCTCGGACGGAAGAGGTGATCCATTTTATTGCGCTTCCCTTCGGCCGTTCTCCCAGTTTGTCCAGTTCGGCGGCAATCTCGCGAAGCGACAGATTAGGATCGGCGATCGCGATCGCCGCCACCAATTGCATTAAATGGTCTTCGGGGGCGCGACGCGGGGATCGGGCGAGGAGATCATTTTCCGCGAGCTTTGCGCGGACCATGCGATGCACGGCTCGACGAAGGCGTTCGACGGTCCAGTCCTGGCCACGTCGGTTGAGAACTCGAACGACATTTTCCCAACTATGCTGAGGCCGGAGTTGCCGCACCATCGGAAGCCACGCCTGTGAAGACGCGATCAGTTCATCGAGATAGAGCTTCTCGCGCGCCTTTGAAACTGCTGCAATCGCCTCCGGCCGCCGTTCTCGAAGACCCGGGTTTCCAGGCAGCCTGCCCCGAGCCTTCGCGGCCTTGATGCCCGCTTTGGTTCGCTCGGCGTTCAGCGAACGCTCGAGCCTTTCGACGGCATCGAGGACCGCAACGGAAAACATGCCTTGCGGAGTTGAGGTATCGATCGGATCGTGGATTGACCGAAAATGCACCCCACGATGTTCAAGATCCCGGATTACTTGCAGCAAATGGCTCACGGAGCTGGCCAGCCGATCGAGACGCAAGACGACGAGGACGTCTCCCGATGTGAGCTCGCCCAGCAATTTGGTCAAGACAGGCCGAGCGCGCGAAACGCCGGTGCCATGCTCCTGATAGATCCGATCGCAGCCGGCCCGCCGCAGCTCGTCCAGTTGGGTATCGTTGGCCTGGTCATCCGCCGACACGCGGGCGTAACCGACTAGCCGCTGCAGAGGTTCGACATCAGCTGTTTGTTGCTTCGCCATCGCGCTTTCGACCCACCGCTTGATTGAGGAAAGAAAGTGCGTGAGAAACAGGTGAGTTGCAAGCGTGTTTTATAGCGAAAATGGGAGGCCATCAGACGCAAACTGGAAGGGAATATGGTCGGTAGATCATAGATGAAGGAGAAAACGCTCCCGCGGGTTTCTGTGGGCGAAATCGCGCTGACTGGAAGCTCCAAACGAAGTCGCAAGGCGTCGTAACTCATTGGAAGGAAAATCTGGATATTAAAGGGAGACGGATAGCGCTCACTCTGGACCAGCCCCTTCGGTCAGTCCATTCTACCTTGCAGGTGATTCTCCCCGTGCTGATCCGGGGACCGAGGCTTTGCGTTTTCGGAGCTATCACTATCCATACCTGATACGTATCGGTAGTGAGACGGTAAGGAAAGCGGCGTCCGGATGACGGAAATATAAGTGCTACTCGCTTCCGTTATGACAATTTCAGACGTTAATTCACATGGTTAATGATCGCCTAAGATGACCAATCGGAGCTTGGAGACGCTGACGCCGACATCGTTCAGCAATGTGGTCAGCCGCTCCATCGTCACCTGCCCCTGCGCGTGCAGCATCAGGCAAAACCGCCTGAGGCCTGGGCCGTAGCCGCCGACGACCCCTGGCGGCAACGGCGCGAGCACTGTCTTGCCGTCCGGCGTGATCCAACATTCGCGCCGATAATGAACGAGCTCAGCCGTGACAATCAGCTCTCGCACATGGCAACTTTTGTAGCCCTTGAAGCGCGAGCCGGGCGGAACATCGACGTGCAGGATTTGCTCGCGGCTCACCCGCTTGAGATCGAGCTTCGGGCCGCGCGGTTTCTTGCCGGCTGCCTGCGGCGCGTCGTGTTTGTCATCCGTCGCCTTCTCCATGCCCGACGGTCGAAACGGCGGTCGGGGCGGCAGGTTCTTCAGCCGCGCGATCTCGTCGCGCAAAAGCTGGTTGTCGACCTTGAGCCGGGTGTTTTCCAGCCGCAGCGCCGCATTGTCTTCCCGAAGGGCGGCGTTCTCGGCGCGAAGGGTCGTGACCTCCGCTGACAGCTGCCTGACCTCATCGACCAGACCCGTCACAAGCTCGCGCAACGCCTTCAGCGAAAGCGTGTCGGCATGTTCGGGCGAGGCAAGTCGCTTCTTGGCCATGGCCGAAGGGAATCATGATTTGCCCCCGGCACGGAATCCCCCGGGCGCCACGAAATACGGCTCGACCTCATTTATGCACACTTCCCTCAGTGGGACGCCAAAAAGTCTGCCACCAAATCTGCCCCGGTTACCGCCGCGACCGATCTTGGACGCTTGCACAGCTTTGGCGGCCCCCGACGGGCATATCGCCCGCTCGACGTTCGGAGAAGGGTGGGGCGAACCGCTCAGATTTTCCCTAAGCCTGGGCCCTCGCTGTGGATCGACGGCGAACTCGTCCACCTGGGGGACCTCGTCTTGCACGACATCGGCACCCCGACGCACGAACTGACCATAGCTCGCGACGTGCTGCGCACCCGCCGGCGGATCGCGCGCAGCCGCCCAGCTCGACACGCTGCTGGACGAGGCCGCTCGCTCGAAGATGACCTTGCGCGAAGCCCTGGCTTTCCTGGTATCGCGGGAGATCTCCCGGCGTGATGAACGGCGCATCTCCATGTCGAGCAAGCTGGCCCAATTCCCCTTCGTACGCGAACTCGATGGCTTTGACTTCGAGGCACAGCCATCGTTGGATCAGGGACAGATCAGGGAATTGGCAACCTGCCGCTGGATCGCTCACGGGGGACACGGTGCTATTCCTGGGGCCGCCCGGAACAGGGAAAACCCATCTCGCCGTCAGCCTTGGCCGCGAAGCGATCCGTCAGAACTATAACGTCCAATTTGTCACGGCGGCCACTCTGGTGGCGATGCTGGCCAAGGCCCACAACGACGGCTCGTTGGACAAGCAACTGACGATCCTGTCGCGACCGAAATTGCTGATTATCGATGAGTTAGGATATCTGCCTTTCGTAGCTAACGCCGCCCACCTGTTCTTCCAATTGGTCTCCCGGCGCTACGAGAAGGGATCAATCCTGATCACATCCAACCGTTCGGTCGGAGAATGGGGAAGCGTCTTCGGCGACCCCGTAGTCGCCACGGCGATATTGGACCGCCTTCTTCACCATTCAACAGTGATCACCATCCGCGGCGACAGCTACCGTCTTCGCGAAAAGCGTCGCTCCGGCCTTATACAGAAAGCTGGATCGGCGCTTGAAACAAACGAAACGACCAATCAATGAAGGGGGGCAAATCTCCGTTTCGACCAAGAGGGGTCAAATCTTCACTTCGCTTGACACATGGCCCGGCCGTTGGTCTCGGCCGGCATGGTCACCAAGACGAGGTTAGGCGGCAGGCGGCGCGACGGATTGTTGGCGAGCTCGGTCTTCGCGAGATGACAGGGAGGGGGAGGTTTCGGGCGTGGGGCATCCTATAGACTCAACAGGCGCCGAGTACATCGCCACCTTCCTTTACCTAGCTCAGTAGGCATTTAAAGGCGTAAATAGCTTAGAACGAGAGACATTTTGGCGTTGTTTGCGCAAATATGCTCACTTTTCACCTAGGGCGCAGTATGCAAATATTCTCCTAGAAACTGCTGGAGAGGCAAATGACTACCGTGAAGATCAACCCGAAAAGACTTGCTGCACTACGAGCCCGGAAAGGCCTCAGTCAAAAGCAGCTCGCGAGCAAAGTTGGAGTGGACAAAGGCACCGTCTCGCGGTGGGAGCGCGGTGAGACCACCCGGGTCCGAGACGAAAAGCTCGGCCTGCTGTGCAAGGTACTTCACACGACCACGGCCGAACTGAGTTCTGATAGTCCGTTATCCGAAAGGTCGCCCGACCGCGAAACCGGCTCGAGAGAGCAGGTCAATCTTATGATGGATATCGCCTGTCGGAACGCTTTGGGACTTGTCGCGATGAGATATGGTGTCACAAGACAGCAGATCGTAGAGATTGCCCCACTGCTCTTCTTTATTGCAGCCGAACGGTCCCTGATTGACAGGCGTGAAAAGCTGGATCGGTTGAGGGAAAGTGTTGACAGGGCGATTGGAGAGGCCGCCGATCATCTTCAGAACCACCTGCGCGGGACGCAAAACTGGCACGACGAAGAGCTGTTGGAGCAAGAGGATGCGTCCTTTGCTGCAAGAGATCTCTTCGCCAATCAAGTGGGCCCCTGGACTGATGACCGGGCCAGAAGCAACCCCTTCGCGCGGTTCTTAACCAACCTGTTGGCAGAAACGGGGCTCAATCCTTTGGTGCCCATCAGCTGGGAAGTCGGGGAGGGGCCGACATACAGAATCGGATTCGAAGAGGTCAGTAAACTCGTCGGCGGGGACAGTAGCGCGTGCGCTTCGGTCTTGAGTGGAAAGGTAGCTCTTACGGACATGCCAACGGACGTTCGCCGTGGATCGTCGGCCGTAAGAGCACAATGGGTGAACGACCAGGCCGGCATTGAGGATCGTGAGTTGAAAGAGTTTTTGGAAACGCTGGACCTCCAGAGCTTCACGCTCAATCTGGTGGAGACGGGGGGCGACGACCATGGACTTTAATTGGACGCAACATGCGACTCAACGTGCCTCGCAACGGGGACTTATCGAGACCGATCTGCAATTGATTATGGCTATCGGTACGGAAGTCGAAGGTGGGTTTCTGGTCAGAAAACGAGACTATCTCGCGGTCGAGCGCGAGATTAAGGCCCACCTCAATCGGCTTCGCCATCTTGTTGGAAAGCGCGTCGTTGCGGATGAGGGCAGCCTTATCACCGCTTACCATGCGAAGCCTGGAAAAACGCGCCGCCTATTGCAGCGGCGATAGCTTCGAAACGATCAGGGGGATGGAAATGTCGAAAGCAAAATCGAGTGGGGTATCATTGACGATAGAGGATGCCGCGATTGCAAAGGGTATGCTCTCCCGCGGTGATCGGCAGCACGATGTCGCGGCATGGTTTGGGGTTAATGGCGGTCGGATCGCTGATATACATACCGGAAAGACTTTTGGATCCGTGTTGCCCGTCTTCCACGGCCTTCCCCCTCCAGGGCCCTATCACTCACCGAAAAAAGCCCGCGATACTAGGCGGATGCTTGAGGAAGCTTATAAGGATCTCCTGGAGATCGTGCAGAAATTTGAAGGCCGACTATCCGAACTTTGACCGGTCCGATAACCAATAACCGTGTCGCTCGGCTTGAAGCGACTCAGCCCCTCATCGGACTGCTGACAGCGGTTGTGGCGGCGCCTGTACCCACGGGGTCTGACAACTCGGGCCAAGAATGGTGAGTTTTCAGTTGGACCAATGTTGATGGCTTTGTTGAGGAAGGCTGGACAATGGCATCATTGCCCAGACTTCAAAGCATTCTTTTGTGTGTTTCAAGCCATTGAAAAATAAGACATAAATTGGAGTTACCGGACGGCAACTCCCATTCTGATCAGCTCGATCGGCGAAAATAAAGAAATTAATATGGAAGACATAGCTTTCCGTAGCTAGGCTTTTCGTTTCGCCGTCCAGCATTTGACTTGAACGTTGTCTCGTCTTGTAGTCAGCTGACTACAAGATAAATTATTGGTTTTACTGCAGTTGTTTGCGCCGCTGCTGCTTTCAGGGTCGCAGCATGCCAATCGATGTGGCGAAGTGTAATGCGAGACCGGAGAATAGGCCAAGGATGACAATCGATCTCCCCGAAATACTGCTGAAGCCGGATCGCGTTCTTGTGTTTTGCGACGACACCGATATTGCCCAGCAGCCAGTGGCGTCGCTTCAGCCTGACTTGCGGATTCTCATTGGCGTCCAGTTGATGTCGAGTGATTACGGAACGCTTTCCGAAAAAATCCAGTCATGGCTGGAAGCGAACGGTGCGACAGAGTTTCACGCGACCGACATTGTCAGTGGCAAGGGTGCGTGGAAGACAAAATCGATCGGAGAGCGTCAGGCCGCTTTGGAATTTGTCGCGAGCGCTTTCGCAGGAAGTTTGGTGCGGGTCGATGCACTTTGGCTGGCAAAGGGTTCTTACGCTGCTCATAAAGAAGAGGCAGAGAAACTTGGAAAGGTCAGTGTCGGCTTCAAAGGCGGCCTTCGACGAGTCTTCCTTCGATGCCTGATGGAGCGGCTATCAACAGAGGTGTTGCCGGCGGTGCTTGTTCTCGACCAGGAGAAGGCGCAGACCGACGCGGTCGTCGACAATAGTTGGCCCGAGGGTGCATTCCTCGTTGGGGGCGGCCCGGTCACGGCGCCGTCTCATCTTGTTCCTGGCCTACAGGTTGCGGATACGATGGCCTGGGCAGTAAACCGCTATCTCACAAAACGGCCTCTCTTCGATAGCGGCAAGCAGTCGGGATTTGATCAGGTCGCTTTGGAACTGATAGCTGCGATACCAGGAAAGCTGAAGAATGTTCTTGATGAGAGCCTAGACGAAGCCGTCCAGTGATCGTACAGCGGGTGGCAGATTCCTGGGAGACCTCATCGTCTCCAAGGAACCCAGCGAAAGGTTCCCTGAACTTCTGCACGCTGCCAAATCGCCGCGAACGAGAATCCTCGCGCCGGGGCAGATGCGTGTGATGCGAGGATATCAATGAAAGAAATCGCCGCCGATAACCTTGCTCAGGTCGACCTGATCGTCGACGCGATCTATCAGGGCGGGCGGAAAGGAAATGCCGGAGACGATCCGCTCCCTCGCCTGATGCGGGTCGACAGTCAGGGAGGGTTCCGCTACCGCGGCAAAGTCAAGGCCAAGCTCGAGATGCTGGTGCTCAGAACAAGCATGGACGATCCCGACTGGCCCGATGCGCTCGATGCGGATACTGGCATCTTCACATACTACGGCGACAACAAGGAGCCAGGGCGCGACCTGCATGACACGGGCCGTGATGGCAATCTCATACTCAAGACGATATTTGAAGACAGCCGGTCAGGGCAGGCTGGAAGGGAGGCGGTACCGCCGGTGTTTCTTTTCGCAAAGACCGGCACCTATCGCGACGTGAGATTCCTCGGGCTCGCGGTTCCTGGGGCAAGCGATCTTGATGCTTCCGAGGAGCTCGTGGCGATCTGGCGCAACGTCAAGAACGAGAGGTTTCAGAACTACCGCTCCCGCTTCACCGTTCTCGACGCCGCGGTCATATCGCGAAAATGGATTGACAGTATCATCGCCGGCCAGCCGGATCACTCGCATGCTCCTCCAGCTTGGTTACGCTGGCGCAAGACGGGAAAACGAACCCCTTTGATAGCGGCCCGGACTCTCGAGTACAGGAACCGCAGTGAACAGCTACCCTCCGACAAGGAGGGGCAGGCCATGATGGAAGCCATCCGTGTTCACTTCAAGGGTCGGCCACACGCATTCGAGCATTGTGCCGCTGCGCTCGCACGTCTCATGGTCCCCGACATAGCTGCGCTGGACGTCACCCGGCCGTCTCGCGATGGAGGGCGTGACGCGGTCGGCCAGCTCAGGGTGGGGTCCGGTCCAAGCGGGATCCTTGTCGATTTCGCGCTTGAAGCAAAATGCTACACCCCTCCAACTGCTGTCGGAGTAAAGGACATGTCCCGACTGATCTCCAGGCTTCGCCACCGGCAGTTCGGGGTTCTGGTCACGACGTCCTGTGTCGACCTCCAGGCCTACAAGGAGATCAAGGAGGACCTGCATCCGATACTTGTTATCGCGGCAGCAGATATCGTGGAGCTGTTGCGACGGAATGGGCATGGCAGTGCTCAAGCCGTCTCGCGGTGGCTGGTTGAGGAATTTCCGCTCGACGTTTAAGCCTCAGCTTCTTCACCGACCCTGGCAAGCTGCGAACCCAGGTTGACAAGGCCGGCCCTGTCTACCGCCGAAAGCGCCTCCAGAGCAGGCTTAGCCTGTTTGACCGTCGGCTTCTTCTCCCAGCCACCTACGGCGTAGCCTGCCAGCGTCCTGCATATGCTTGCCACCCGGTAGTGGATGATGCCCGCTTTCTGTCCACGTTCGGCAACCTCCAGCCAGGTAGCGCCTGTAACCTCCATGCAACGCGCGATCCGCTCATAGTCGACCACGGAGCGGGCCTCTCCCGAACCCATCATCTCGCCGGCTGTCCCGTTCTCCGCATAGGAAAACTCCTGTGGCAAAGGATCAACGAACGACGGCAGGCGGTCCCTCACTGTCTTCCAGCAATCTGGTTTCTTGAACCATTCGCTGGGGTTCTTCTGACCAGCCGATTCGCGAAGTATGGTGTCGATCTGTGGCGCCCAGTCGGCAATCAGCTGCTCCATTTCGGTAGTAATCGTCTGTCTTGACCATATTCCTTCAAAATCGATCCTGCCGCCCGATCTGTGGGAGAGACCAGCTACGAGATACGCGGCTATTTGCGCACCATACGCCGGAAACTTCATGCTTCTGATCTTCTTTTCGGCGGCTCGATAGAGTACCGCAATAGCGATGAGCCGCCTGAACCAGGGCTGGTCGGGCGGTGGAAGGGGCTCATCCTTGAGCCTCTGCATGAAATACTGAAAGTTCTTCTGCCCTCCAAGACAGACCTTGTCAGGCAGTCCCGACCAGGCACTGAGATACCGCGCTACATCCAGCTTGCTGAGGCGCCGGTGCTTGGGCGTCTGCTGCCGGAACGTCGTTTCGTCGGACTTTCGATATGCCGCCTTGTGTTCGGCTGCCAGATACGCGCCTCGGGCCCGCTCATAGAACCACCTGCCCTTACCGTCGCTGAGCCATGTCGTGTTAGCAAGTACTTCAACCTGCTGGTGAAATGGATCATTCGCGGAGAAATCCGCAAGCTGGACAGTGTTCTGCCGGTTGGCAGCACGTGAGATGGCCGATACCATTTCACTCAGATCTGCACCGCCCACCTTTATGATCTTCACGGGGACAGAGACATGTTCAAGGTCCGAGTCCTTTCGTCCTGCACGGTGCAGGGACGCGGTGGTCTGTCCACCATTGACGATCTGGAGGCCTCTCAGCGATCTGATCTCGAGCCCGTACGCGCCCTGGCCGACTTCCAGATCATCAACCGTCGCAACGATGCCGTTGTTATAGGCGAGGAACATCGTCGGCTTCTTGACGATTGTCTCGCGCAGCTCGGCATTGACACTCTTGCGGCCCTGGAGCCCGAGAAAGGCTCGAACATTTAGCTCCAGAAGGCGCACGCCATAGCGCTCATAGACCTGAGATAGGACCTTGCCCGGCAGGACTGACAGATACGCATCGTAGTCGTCGTTCTGTGCCGGAACATGCAGACACTGCAGGCCCCGCCCAGCGAGCGCCACGAGATCCACGGCAATGTCTTCGCGGGTCTCACCCTTTCCAAGCACCCTGAAGAGCCTGGTGATATCGTAGGCCTCGAACTTGAGCGGCTTCCCCTTCCATTCGACAGGCGGCGTGATGTTGCCCATGGTTCCGTCGCTCAGAAGAACGACGCGGACGGCAGTCAGCCTTTCGGCCTCCGCTTCTATCAGCCTGGCGAGATCGCTGGCGTCAGTATTCGCAGGCTCGAGGCTGGCGGCCAGACCATCCACACAGGCGCTCGCAAACCGGAGCGCCCGCTCCAGAGCCTTGGTAACCTCCGCCGCGGGTATCCGCGCAGCATCCCGATCACCCGAATAGAGCGTCGTGAAGAGATCAAGCCTCCCGCGCTCCTCGTCATAGGCATAGCCATCTATGCGGTAGGCAACATTGCGGCCACGTCTGTCCTTGTAGTGCCCCGTCTGATAGACCGGAAAGGTCTCGTCGAAGTGGCCTGCCTCCTCTAAACGCTCAAGGATCATTGCAGTGAAGATGTTCACTGTGAACGGTTCTACAGCTGAAACACTCTCTTCGACCTCGCTGACGAGATCTTGAAGAAAATCCATTGCCGCGTCGTCAGCCATTCTGTTCCCCCAGATTGAATGCGTTGAGGACTTCCTGGATATCGCGCGCGTAGGGACCGATGGACCTTACCTCGAGCGTGTAGGAAGCCTCCGTGATTGCTGCGGGCAGGTCCGCCCGAACCAATCGTGGAAACTCTTCGGAGACTGCGTAGCAGTCCATGCTGCGGAGCTGAACACGAGGCGTGCTGCGTGCGCTCTCATCGTCGGGCAGGAGGCCGCGACGGATGACGAAATTATCAAGAGCGTGGCAGGAAGCGCCGTCCGCCAAGTGACCCTTCAGCGCTGTCAGCACGTCCTGAAGGCTTCTACCCGAAGGGCTCTCGATGAGCCTCACGTGTACCAGATCAAGAAGCCTCAGACCGGCGGTATCCAGCTGATCAAGCCTCGAGATCGTGATCTGCGCAGACGGTCCAAGACCGGTCTTGACTTCCAGAGCATGGCCGCCGTTCTGAAAATCATGAAGGCCGTCAGTCGGCGCGCTCCAGGATGTCAGGTGGCTGCTGTCAAGCTCCAGCAGCCTCTCCAGAAGCAGAAGCTCACCGATGAGACCGATCGTCTCCGAGCGCGAGAGGCCGGCATTCCGCTCGCGAAGAAATCGCCGCCAGGCATCAAGGCGTGACAGGAAATGATTGAGCGCCCTGTCTACCTCGGAGTTTGTGACCGAAGCGACGAGGTCGGCACAGATGGTCGAAAAGAGGTCCCGCCGCGCGTCGTCTTCAAGAGAAAGGACTAGCACCGGGCTTCCATCATGCAGAATCAAGACCAGTCGCATCCCACCCAGTTCAAAATGGGCTCCTTGAGGTGCCGTTGCCCGAAGCATCAGACATGGCGCATCGTCATCCGCCCGCCTTCCGGCATGAATTTCGAGAGGAAGGTCGGTTGAGATGAGTCTGCTTCGATACTGTCGGGAAAGCGGCCGTATCTGACCCAGCTCGTTCCAGGCGTCGGTGAGATTGGTTGCCCAGTCCGTCATGCGTCCTCTCGCTGCAGGACACTATTGATGCGATAGACGCGTTCATCCGCTTCTTCGCTGTCCGGAAAACTCACAACCACGCTGATTACAGGGCGCTCAGTCTCTTCGACCTTAGCGAGATCGGGATCGATCGGATAGATGATGAGGAGGCCGTTCTGCGGTCGCCACCCGCGGACCTTGCGGATGGACTTTCCCGACGGTACATCCGTTTCAGGCTTCGATTTCGATCGTCTCTCGGCGTTGGTGCTGTCCAGAGCAGCCGTGAACTCCTGGTCCCTTAGGTCGATGGCCTGGTCCAACGGGCTGAGGGCCGTTCCGATGATGAAACGGTTGTCCGCACCCAAGCCTACCTCATCACCTTCCCTCGGCTGCCGCATCACGCATCGCAGCTTCCGGCCAGCGAGATCAACTTCTTTCCTGCGGCCTGTCGCAAGATAGACTGCCCACTCTGTGAGTTCGTTCATCGAGAGCTGATCTCTGATGTAGTCGGCGAGCTTGTCGCCATTGACCTGGATGCTTTCCGGCGGAAAGCGCAGACTTCTCAGATATTCGGCGACGTCCTGCCCCGGCACTCCGCTCCAGAGAATGCCGGATGCGGTGGAGGCTTCATTCCGAGGCATACCGGGGCGTAGTGGATCTGGCTGGCCAGCGCCCAGCTTGCCGAGAAAGCGGTCAGTCGTATCGGCGTTTTCGCCAATCGTAATTGCATCCCGGAACATCACAGTCTGAATCTTGCCTTCGCCCGCATAGCTGCTCTGCCTGAGCTGTGTATGTCGCTGCTTGTTCTTCGCTGTGATCTCCAGAATGTCATGGACGGACACCTTCAGACCGAATTCGGTCGGGGTCTTCTTCTGAAGCGACATGTCAAAGAACTGCTGTCGCAGCTCTTCCTGGGCAGTGGCAACATACCGGAACCAGTCTCGCATGTCCGGCGTCGTATAGAGACGGCAGAGGTCGGCAAAACCGCGGCGATATCCAAACCAGCGGCCCATCTGAAGAAGACTGTCATATTGGCGCGATGTGCGCAGGAAATAGCTGACCGACAGACCTTCAAGCGTAAGTCCCCGCGAAAGCTTGTCACCGCCGACAGCGATTAAGGACCGACCGTACGCCTGGAAAGCGTCATAGTCGATATCGGTCTTGTTCTTGCCGTTAGCAGTGATCACCTCGATCTTGTCGGCGGAGTCGGCAAGTCTCGCCCGAACCGCTCCCCAGCTCACCCTGACCGTGTTACGGCCGTAGACCGTGCCCTCGACAGCCGCCGTGGTGGGAATGAAATCCTGCTCCCACATCGCTTCCAGACGTGTCAGGGTATCCCTGTCGCCATTCGAGATCATGGATCGTGTCGCATCAAGATATCTCGTAACCTGGCGGTGAACCTCGATATGGACGTCAACGAACCGGGACACATGCACAAGCATCGAGTTATGCTTGCGGTCCTGGCCACGGGCCGCGCGTGCGGCACATGTCAGCATAAAAGCATCTACCGCCTTCTCCAGGCTAGGCGGGATGCTGTCGCTGCCGCGATATCTCGGCTTGTACGACTTGTCGTGCTTCTCCTCCATCCATCCTTCCGACTGTTGGCCGAAGGTGCGAACAAGCGGTAGTCCAGGATTCTGGCCGTCCTCTCCAGTCCCGAACACCGCCGCAGGGCCGAAATAGTCATCGGGAGGCGTCAAGGACATTATGAAGGCGGACGGAAACAGGTCATCCCCGAATTCGGCAGCCCGTCTTTCATCGTGGATGAAGATGTTGGCGAAGGGGGTTGCCGTGTAACCTACATACATCCGACGGTCGAACTGCATGAGAAGCTTGCGGATTTCCCCATTGACCCGCTTCGGCTCATAATCCTCGGCGAAGGTGCCATCCTCCAGCAGCGGCTGATCCCCTGTGTCGACGGAGGCCTGGTCTGCCTCGTCGTCGATGATAAGGGCGGGGGCCGCGCGTGAAAGCGCGGAGCGCCGTGCAATCCAGCCATTGAGATTGGCGAGCAGCTTAGCATTCTTCTTCACGACGAGGACACACGGCTGGCTGACAGGAGAAATATTCGCCTGATCAGCGACCGTCTGGTTGAAGTCGCCCTTGAGCGAGGCGTTGGTCAGGCTGTCCACGGGAAGGTTGGGATTGAATTCACCCACGCCAATGACCGGCATGGGCTGATTGGGCTTCTGCTTCTTGGGATTCGTGTCATACCCGAGAAAATCGAGGTCGAACCTCTTCTGTGTCTGCAGTCGAAGAATGCTGTGCATGCCGGTCAGAATGATGATGAGCCGATATCCCGCGTCCGCGGCCCGGTTGACGACACCTGCATAGCTTGCCGTCTTGCCGGACTGAACATCACCGACTACGAGACCACGCCAGTCCCACGGACCGGGCCTCTGTGGATCTTCCATCAATTCGACGATTCTGGCCGTACTGAGCTCCAGCTCCTTCACCGAATCTTCCACCCAACCGTCTTCCTCGAGCTTTTCGAGGTATCGCTTCATGAAGCTGCCTGGCTGGCGTCGGCTTCCGGTATACCACGGAGCGGGTCGCCCGCCCTCCCGGTTGGTCAGCATGAGGGCAGGGCCCTGTTCCGTAATGAAGATGGTCAGAAGCTGGCGAGCAGCTGCTTCGATCTCCTCCTCACTGATCTCCTTTTCGGTCATGAGACCGAAGATGGGTGCATCCAGCTTGAGAAGCTGGAGAATTGTTTCCCGGTCGATCGCCGCGCCTGCTTCCTTGCGGACCTGCAGGATCTTCCGGGCTCGCAATACAAGAGCGTCGATCGAATCAGCCATAGGTTTCCTCAAGTTTATGCTTCAATGACGCTCTCAGCGCCGCCAGATCTCCTGGAAGACTGCGGAGCAGCGTTTCGACCCGCTGATCGGTAGACATGCCAGGTGGCAGCAGTCGACCCAGTTCGACAAGTTTGTCACTGAGTTCAGAGACTTCTTCTGTATCGAGTATGGGAACCGCAGCGCCTTCCGATTCAGAGACATTCAGCCAGATGCGCTCGACGGGCACAGTCCGTTCTATTATCGACAGCGTCGCATCGAGTGACCGAAGATTTTCTGAAGCAGCGCGGCAAGCCAGGATGAGCGGGTGGTCGCGGTTGATCCGGTACAGGATGCCGCTCCGGCTTGCTGAAGCCAGCCACACGGCATGGGCTTCGCTCCCCGAGCCGCGAACACGAGGCCCCTGTCCTCGAAAGGCAAAGACTTCTCTGGCAGCTTCACGGGATCGAGCTGCAATGTCGGTGAGCCGGCTTCGAAGAGCGCCGGGTGGACGAGCCTGTGACTTGCGGACGTCGATGCGCCATTCGCGATCCATGTCTGTTGGTAGATCGACCTGAATACGCGCCAGACGGCTCGATTCATCTCGCGTCCAGGTCCTGGAGCCACCCAGCCCAAGCCAGCTGCCTGCGACGAGAAGTCTCTTCCCGCGGTAGACGTAGAACCCCTGGCGGGCGCCCCAGCCTCCAGGCCCGCCGGCAGCATCATATGCGGTTTCGTTTTCAAACCTGTCCCGATGGGGCAACACGAATGGCTGGATGGTAAAGGAGGTGCCTGCGTGACGGATTCGCTGCGATGGCATGGCCTGAGTAGCGGGATGGCTCGCCTGAAACGGATCCCATGCCTTGATGGCTCGTCCATTGAGCACGATTGATGTCCGCGACGCGTCCCCATCGATATATCTGTGAAAGATCATCCCGAGGTGCGCGCGTATCTCTTCGAGGCGAAGATAGAAGGCTTCCTTGCCCAGGCCCTTGAGGCCGCTAAGCTCGTCGAGCTGATCCCATAGAATCAGAGTGCCGCTTCGCGATCCGGCCAGCTTTCTGGCCAATACGTGCTCGGGTAGTGGGTCCGGGATCTCGGCGATCCACCCATCTCTTGCAATGACGGCTACATCCAGGCGAAGTGCGTGGACGGCGCAGCCAGCTGGCCTGGTCAGAACGGTCAGCCGTCGACTCTGGGAAAGAGAGGCTGTCTTCATCCCCATGCCAAATCGGCCAAGATCTTCTGGCGCCCGTTCGCTATCCGGACCGTCGCCGCCGAGGCACATCGCGTCGACGAGCGTCTGCTCGTCCATGCCTCTGCCATCATCGAGGATCGCTGCGACCGGCAGGTCGTGGTCCCACTTCAGGTCGATCTCGACACTGGCTGCACCAGCCGTGATGCAGTTGTCAATCACGTCTGCCAATGCCGTCTCCGGCGAATATCCCAGTCCACGCAATGAGGACATAAGCGCGGAGGGTCTGGGCGGGATGGGAACGGATCGGGCCGCCATCATCAGGCTGCCCGCCGTCTGGCCACCTTCTTCTCAACCTCGGGTCTGCTGACGTGACATCCGAGCTGAGCGAGAAGCGAGCTGGCCACCGCGTATCCAAGCAAGGGGGGCACCGCGTTGCCAATCTGCCGGAACGCGGCATTCATGGCGCCGGCAAACTGGAAGCCGTCCGGGAACGACTGCAGCCGAGCGGCCTCACGGACGGAAACCGTCCGGCGCTGTTTGCTGTCGTAATGGATGTGTGAATAGGTATCCTTGCCCATATGCGCCGTCAGCGTGCGAGAGGGCTTGTCGGGATCGAGCTTCCACCACTTGTTTGGAAATTTGGCCGGATCATAGGGCGGAACGATCTTTGCCCGGATATCGAGATACGTTTGCGAGTCCTGGCCAATGTCGGCAATCCCGGCTTGCGCGAGTGTCTCGGCCAGGAGCTTTTCCGCGATCCGGCGAGCCATAGGGTAGTCGTCTCCAACCGCCATCCGGCTGAATATCGGAAAATCGCGGGGTGTGACCCGCACAAGATGTCCATCCGACGAACCAGATGTCGCGAATCCGCCCCAGCTGCGCATGAGATGCGCGTAGTCGGAGAGCGCCCCAATATTCGCCTGATAGGGCAGATCGGCGGACAGCTTCCGCCGGCGGATTGTGGCTGGATCCTTGAAGTGTTCCGTGATGACCGGCAGATCACCGATTGCTTCCCGCGTACCAACGGCCAGTGGCAGCTTAGGGTCAGGAACTGGGATCGGATGAAAATATCGACTGGAATCGCTAACGTGCTTCAGAGCGACGCGTCGTGATCCCTCATAGCCTTTGGGTAGATCGAGGAAATGTGTGGGGTCAGGAAACTCAGGTACCTGATCGAGTGCATCAGCCAGGGCGACAATGAAAAGCCTCTCGCGCACCTGAGGAACGCCGAAATAGGCAGCATTGAGGATCGTGTAACGCGCCCGGTACCCAGATTGCTCCAGTGTCTCACAGATCTCTTCGGGAACGTTGTGGCCACCGAAGTTCAGAATATCTGGGACGTTTTCGATGATGATCGCCAGGGGTTGGGTGTCTTCAACGAACTGGAGGAAGTGGCGATAGAGCGACGCCCGGGGATCCTTCTGAAACGCGTCCTCCTCTCCAGCAACGGACCGAAGCTTGGATCTTCCTATCCGGGCGAATGCCTGACACGGCAGGCCCGCAGCCAGAACATCGAACGATTCGGCTGCTTTGGTTTTGAACCCCAGCTCGGCAACAAGCTGGGCGGCAGTCGTTTCAACCATGTCTCGAGGCCGCGCCCAGGCGCTGCTACGAGCGTCCGCTCCACCGAAATTGAGCGCGTAGCTCTTCGCGGCTTCCGGGTCGAACTCGATGTGCGCGGAAAGGTCGAACCCCGCCTTGAGCATTCCCAATGAAAGCCCACCGGCTCCAGAACAGATTTCAAGCGTCCGAGCCTTGCCACCCATCTGGAGACGGGAAAGCTTTTCATGTCTGATCGTTTTCGAATCACTTGTCATCTTGCTCAAGTATTTCCTTGAGTTTGACGCAAAGACTATCGAAATCTCTGGTTTCACATTCCCATATCATTGCGACGCGCCAGCCCATCCCTTCCAGTTCCTCGAGAACACGCGCATCGCGTGCAACATTACCTTTAAATTTTGCCTGCCAGAATTCAACATTTGATTTCGGGTTGTAGGCAAGCCTGCATCCAGCGTGCCGGTGCCAGAAGCATCCGTGGACGAAGAGCGCGAGCCTGCGCGACGGAAAGACGAGATCCGGGCTGCCGGGAAGGTCACGCCGATGCAGTCGAAATCTGTAGCCAAGCCCATGTGCTACCCGTCTGACCGCTACTTCTGGCTTCGTTCCTTTCCCGGTAATCCGGGCCATGATCTGTGATCGACGAGCTGGTGAGACGATGTCCACAGTGCGTTAGTCCTGTTCCGGTAGGCCGACACATGCTAGTCAATTTCTACACGCGCATCGTCAAGGCGCACTTCTAGCATTTAGAGTTCGGTGACAAAAAGATCATCAAACGCCTTCAGGGTGCTGAGACCCGTGCGCTGTTCCAGGAAGTTGGCCTTTTCAAGCATTGCCATGAGGTCGATACCGTTTTCGGACGCAATCTCCTCGAGTTCGGATTTCTGCGTAGTGACAGAACCGGCAGAGCCGGCCATGGCGAGCGCGTGAATGAAATCTTCGTCCCTGTCACAAAGCGACCGCAGTCCTCCTTCCATCAACCTACTTACTGCAAACTCGCGCTTTTCAGCAGGGAAGTTAAACGTCGAGGTGACCGAGTACAACTGATCGACACCCGCTGGAATGGTTGTGAGAGCTTGCGCCCGGACGAAATTGATGACGCTCTCACCTATGGCCGAGTTGAGCGTTTTCTCTTGTTCGTCGAGAATTCGTAGCTCTTCAGATCTGCTCCCGAACAGTTCTGTAAAGTGATTCTGCCGCGCTTCGTTGATCGGACCTTCGAAATGGACATGCACGACCTGACCGCCTCGGACGATGGCACTGGCCCGCGAGTTTTCGGTAGGTATCAGGTATATTTCCATGGACCCGGGCCCATCACCGACATCGATGCCGTCCAGGGCCTGCACAGCATAGATTGGATACTCCTGTGGTCGGGGTCCTTCCAGCGGATAGATCAGGACACGGTCGTGAGCGTTTGTCACTACGTGGAGATCAAGAGAGCCGAGGCAGAGCAGTTCCCGCTTCTGCATTCGCAAGAGATCGCGGCGACGCATCAAACTTTCACGTTCACTAGGGCATTTTGGATCGCCCAGTTCTGCAAGCAGTCCGTCCAGACGCCCCATACCTAAAGATCGGCGATCATCATCGACATTAATCCCAGCAGGTGAGGGATATGCCACGCTCCCGAAGTCATGAGTTCGGTATCCCGCGTCGTCGTCATCCTCCAGATACTTCCGAAGGGTAGCGTCCCAGTCCAGGCCGAAGAGCTGACTCATCCTCTCGAGGATGTACTGTGCAATCGCGTTGACCGCGTTATGTTCTTTCTTTGTCGGGTCGAGAATCTTGGCAACCATTCCAAAATCGTCATAAAAGTACGACCTGACGAACTTGCTGAAAAGTTCCGAATCCCACGCTAGGTCAGAGGTCCGCTTGGCCCTTGCCCAAAGGGCTTTGAGAGTCATGTAGCCAGCAAGGTGCCCCCCGGAAGATGATCGGAAACTTGCGTTCAGGACGGCCTCTCGCCGCCTGAAAACCTCTTCGTCGGTGCGTGCCCGGTAGAGCAGCGAGTAAAGAAAGAAGCCAGGGCCATACTTCTCGATGATCTCGGCCGATTTCAGCGCGTGATCGCGACCTCCGAACAGGAAGAAGGTCGATGCCATCGGGGTAGTGAGCACGTTCGACTCACCCGGGATGCTGTCAAGCTCAGCAAAGCACGCCAGACCCTCGGACAGCGGACGCAGTACCTCCATCGTCCCCTCCTGCCGCAGCACGTCCTCGAGAAGCTCCCATTCATCCGCGTCTGGGTTTGTCGTCAGCTGCTCTGAACGACGATATGCGCGCATCCGCAGGAGCGCCAATGTCGCGCCGACCGGCGAAAGGAAGCATGCATGATGAGTGCTCTCGTGCAGGAACGTTGGCAGCAGCCGCTCCGGGAAATCAAGTTTGATGAAGTCGACCAGATGTTGTCGCAGGTCTACCTGCGAGAACACGGCTGTATTCGTGATCGGATCGACGTAGCTTACCATCTCGTGTCCGCCAACGCTTATCGCCGATGTGACTACTGATCGAGACCGTCGAAGATCGCCTTCGCGACATGGGGATCGTCAAGATATCCTATGATCCCGTGCCGGTTTTCCGTCCAGTTGTCCACATTGCCGTTGTTCTCAATTGCGGGATCAACATTGAAGTTTCCTGCGTCGAGTGGATACAGCGACACCACGTCACGCGGGTCGTAGGCGTTGTACCAACCCCTCTTGCCAGCCGCATTGACGAGCGGGGCCAGAGACGACCGGATCGCGCGGATTCCCAAAGGCGATCCGACGGTAACGAACAGGGGAATCTTCGCCGCTCGTGTCCGCAATATGTTGTAGGCCACGACGCTTCCGAGCGAGTGTCCGACGACCACCGTTGTATCGTCGGTCATTTCCTTTGCAACAATTGCATCGATCTGCGTCCGGACGGTCTTTCGTCGCGAATAGAGAAAGACGTCGCGAAGGAACACCTCGATCGTGCCCTCAGATACAGCGACCAGATTGCGGTCGAGAAGCCGAATGATCGCCTGGACCCACGCCCAGTTCTGCAAACCCTTCTCAGTAGGGAGTTCATCTCCAGCTTCTGCTCTGACCTCTGCGTCCGATATGTTGGCGCGCTTGCGCATCTCCTCGGCGACCTCGGCGCGGAAGGCTGCGTAGTCATCGAAGACGGGGCTCCCCTTTGGCACGATGGCGGGGTCCGCGGGTAGCTCGAAGTCTGCTACGAGCTTGTCAAGCCGATCGCCATAGAATGGAAATGCCACTTCGATTTCTGACGGGAGTTTCAGACCCGCACGATGAAGGCCTTTTCCGAGCGCTTCGAGCCAGGCCCCTCTCAATGCTTCGGGGTTCTTTCCACCCTGACTGCGACCATGCACGAACAAGAGTCTCACTGCAGTTCCCCTTTTCTGATTGCTTCGATGATCTCAGCTGCAGATACTTCCTTGAATGTCGTCCACAAGGACGGCTCGAGATCGTCCTGTGCGCGATCGAGAATGCCTGGAAGCGCCACTCCCCTGGATCTAAGCAGGTTCCACCCCTGCGTGAGCATGGGGCAGAAGGGAACAATCGCTTGACCGGGCTCGCCAGCGAGCCTTGGGTGCTTCGACAGAAGGGCGACGTCGTAGATGAGCACCTCGAGGTCGGACTCCATGTAGTCAAGCACGGACGCAATTGAGTCTCGAAGGTCTGCCTGCAGGTAGGCATAGGAGGCGTAAAGACCCAACGATGGGTCAATTCCTTTTTCGACGCGCGCCTTTTCGGCGAAGGCGACCGCTTCCTCCCTGTCCGAAAGCCGAAACACGCCGCTCCTCGCGGCGGCCGTACTGACTGCGCGCAGTTTCTCGATCTCCACCCTGCGATGCGCATACGAATCCCAACGAAAACTGTTCTCCGAAGGAACGTAGCTCACACTGACCACTGCGTTGTCCTTAACCGTCACGTGAGCAATGTAGCCGAACAAAGCGGCAAGAACGGTTGCCCGCCCGTTCCCGAAGCGTATGCAGACGCTGCTCGCGCGTCCCCTCAAGTCGACGCGGATTACGGCAGCTTCGTCTGCGTTACCGTGTGTCAGTATCTCGACGGTCGCGCCTGAGGTTGCAGCGACATCGACCACAGTATCGCCTAGCACCGTAAACCCGGTTTGCGTTTCGAAATGCCGCACATCCGTGATCACGGCAGCGTCATCTACCTTCCGGTCAAATCCAGACTGTTTGGCAAATTGCTGGACCCGGCTCAGGCGCCGTTTGGAGATGTTAATCTCACTACCGAGTTCCTTCGAAACCGCAACGGCGGCTACCTCCTGCAATGTCGCTGACGGCTGTCGAGCCGGACCAAGCTCAGGGAACGCGCCGGCAGGCGGACGTTTTGCTCTGGCAATATACGCGTCGTTGTCCGACAGGACCTCCGCATCAACATCCTGGGCGTAGGTCGGGTTGATCGCAGCCAGGACTTCGGGCACCCGACGCTGGAGCATCACGCCAAGCTTACGATTGGTCACAACGAAGGCGGGCGCGCCATTATCTATAACCTCGTCAACGAAATCTGGGTCAGGCTCACGGAACGCCTGCAGAAGGCAGTGGGTAAACACGCTCGTACGTGTGCCTTCAGGGGCCAGCTTCGTCTCATACGCCGGCTGCCCGATCGCCGCTGCCATGAACTTGTCTACCTTGCTACGCAAGGTAGACAAGTTCTCGTTTGGAAAGACTACGCTGCCGCGCACCCGCGTCGCGCTTTTCGTCTGTGGTATCGTCCGGCATGCGTCCGAAATCAGGACAACGTTCGGAATTCCACAGTCTTTGGCGAATTCAGCGGTTTCCATCCAGCTGATCGCTTCGTTTGCATCCTTCGGCGCGTTGGAGAGCAGCCAGAGTTCTGTTTCATTCTTCCAATAGCCGTGGCCTGAGAAGAATAGAACCAGCTGATGATAGGTCTGCGCAGATACGAAGGTGGAGACCGCTTCCATGACCATGGCAGCTGTAACTACCTTGTCGTTGGCGTCCGTGAGTACGATCGTATCAAACCCTTCATCGCGAAGCCACTTGGCAACGGCTTCCGCTCCGGTTGCACAACCCTCCAGTACCGCAAGCTCACCCGTGCGATCCACGCCGATGATAACGGCCGCTCTTTTGCTCAAGATGTCCCCCTCGACCAAGAGAGCGCAGTGCGACTAGCCTTCGCTCCCTTCCTTCGACTCTACATAAAATTGTAGGACAGAAAAGTGGCTGCGCGGAATTGCAGTCGGTGTTGGCGTCGTCGGTTTATCTAGATTAACGTTTGATACGATCGCTAAGATTGGGTGTTCGTGTCTGCTTCTTGAAGGCGAAATAGAGTGGATCGGGCAGATCGTCACTCGCCCGCCATACCAGTTTCGTGATACCGAAGTTCGTTGCAGTGAACTGCACTTCACGTCGCAAGGGCGCGGTCATCTCGGTAACTAGGTCAAGGAGTGTCCAGCTTTCGCCTTGTTGAAGAATCTCAAGTGCCGCAGGGATGAAGCGATGATAGTCGGGGTAGTCACCTCTGTCGCAATCCATCGCCAGTTCTCGAAGCTTTCGGGCGCGAACCTCGTCCCGTGCAATCGCTGACGCCTGAAATTCGGGCGTAAACATCGCATCAACCAGATTGCGAAACACCATCGTAAGAGACACTGCCGTTGAAAGAAGACGTTCGGCATTTTCTTCGCCGACGCAACGCCGGAAGGTTGCCCTGAGATTATCGAGTCGTTCGCCCGCCGGTGGGTGCGTTCTTGACGAGAACGGTTCGGAGTTTTCAAATTCTTCGTAGCGTTCCCATTCGCGATGGAGCAGGAGTGCGAATTCCCAGCCGGCGTACGCCACGGATAGACGGTCCCCATCATGCGGCTTGTCGAACTTGCCAAACGCGAGGACCAGTGCAAGCCGGTCCGCAATGAACTCCTCACGCCAGGGGGCAGACTGATTTTCCAGCCCCTGCTCAAGCTGGGCCATGACTTCGGGAGCCTCTGTGGAGAGGCGGGTGATCAGTCCATGGGCTAGCTCGTGGCAGATCACAAACACCTCTGCCTCAAACGCAATCCAACCGCCGAAAAGCGCTTGGTCGCCGTTGATATCGAAATCCTGGTGTATGGTGGAGTTGCCAATTACAGAGTACCAGAAGAAGGCCCGGTGCAGCTGCTCGACCGTCTCTACGAACGGTCGTTCCGTGCCGACGTTTGTCGGCAATTTCCCACCGCTTGAGAAAGCGTAGCTTCGCGCTGCGAGAATCCGCGAAACTCTATAGATGAAGGGAGGCAGGCCGGAACTGATGCGGATGGTGAAGGGTCGTTCGGTGCAGCTTACTTCCGCGAACCGCGTACCGTCGGCAGTAATGTCGAGTTTATACCGCTTTTCAATCGGAAACCCCAGGCATTCCCTGGCGCGACGCAGAGCTTCCTTCCAGGCGTTCTTGACCATCTGACGCGCAAGCTTTCGAGGATCCGGAGGCTTAGGCCTGTTTCGTATCTTCTCAAGTCGAGCCGCCAGCAATTCTTCTGGAGTGGCAGGACGGCGCTCTTTGCGTCGGATCCGGCGTTCAGCAGACGCCCGCGTCACTTTGTTTCGGCCCTTGTAGGTTTCGTAACAGGAGACGACGTTGATTGCAGTCGACCCCAGCTCCAGCACTCCTGTCGGCAGACGTGATGGAACTGTAGATCGTCGTTAAAGGACCTACCGATCCGCCGAGCACCTTCGGCAAAACCTGTCAAGGCATTCTCCTCCAGTTCCCCGTTCTGCAAACCACTCTGATTGACACAGATCGCGGTCAGCAATGGAAGTTTGCGTGCGTGGCAGATTTCCAGAAGCCGGTCGAGGTGCCCATGCTTTCCGTTCATCTGATGTCGTGCCTTGCTCCACTCGATTCCGCTTGCTTTTGCCAGATCTCCATATGTGATGCAGGTACTGGCGATGGCCGCCTGCTTGAGAGCTGCAAGTGATTTTTCAAGGTCAAGTCCTGGTCGCCTTCCAGCACGACGGCCTCTTTCTTCAAGCAGCTCAAGATAAAGAGTGGCCTCGGTCAGGCCGCGTTTCTCAAAGTTCACGATCCATTGATCGATTTCGACATCCGTCTTGTTGGAAAAGTCTGTCATCGCCCCTCGCTTATTATCGCGGCTTCACCTGTGATACCTATCAAGACCTTTCGCGAACGTTCGCGATTAATCATTCAACGGCAGCTTTGCCCCTCGTCGATCCTACAGGCCACACAGTCGATTCACTCAGCCAGTGACGATCCCCAAGAGAGCCGCGCCTCATCATGATGCGCGGCCAAACGTTTTCCGCACGCATGCAGATGGACCTTCTTGTTGTGAAGGTCGGCGTATTCGGGGTACGTTGCGATCGACGGCGCTAGCCGGATGGTCATCGTCTCCGGATCAATAGACAATAGTTTGCGATCGAACAGACCGTGTATGTCTGAACGTAGAAGCAACCCGTTTTTTGGGCTGTTGACCTGCGGCCCTCCCTTATGATGCGGAGAGATGTGCGCCGCCTGGAGGATTTCGGCGATAGAGGTTCCCGTCAGGCAACATCTTGCGCCATACATCTCCACTAGACGCCGTCGAAAGTTGATCTGTTCGGGGCGAGCCTGCGCGAGCGCGTATGACAGACCGTCCACTCCATTGTCAGCTCCTTCCGCATCTAAAATGGCTGAAAGGGCCTGCCAGTCGGAGTAGATCACGTCCAAGATCGCATCGCGGTGCTTTTCGAGGCTGATACAGGTGGTCCGTGCATTGAGGGAAGCAACCGCATCTTCGCCGAACGCCGATTTGGCATAAGGTTTGCCATCGTTGAGCCAGGCGACGTTCCGGCGGAACGCCGTGTCATGCTCCACGAGATCAGGATAGTACTCAGGAGCACTAAGTACGCGACCCACGTACACATCGGTACTGTGGGGGACGAGGACCGCGTCTCCTATCTTCATCCGCCGCAAGAAGCGCTGCATTTCTCCGGCGCTTTTGCCGGGGTGAACTCGATCGCCATAGGCAGCTTCGATGAGCTCTCGAAACTCGCCTTCTTCCACTTCGGGGGAGATGAGCGTCGACGCTTCACTCCACCCGATCGCGATCTGGTCGTCTTCGATCACCTCCAAAACCTTGTCGATCCCCTGCGGTCTGATATGCAGCCGATAGAATGCCGTTTCCGGTATGCGGCCGACAAATGTCGAGGCGTCGGGTGAGTGCCCTTCCCTTAACTGTGAGGCCCACTCGACGAAACGTTTCGTCTGACTGATGATCTCTTGAGGTGCTCCATCAAGGCAGGCTACCTTGTAGTAGAGCTTGGCGCCGCTCGACAGCTGAACGTTGACTAAGGTTTCGGGAAGTGGCTCCAGCGATTCGAGGTGTCGTACGCCTCCGGCGACCTGAACAGCGCCGGAGCGAAGGAGCCACAGTTTCCCCTCGGCGTCCCGCCCAACTAGGCCCCGGTTGTTACCGGGCTGTCCGTGTTGCGCTGGATTGATTTCCACGATCCTGTCGCCGCTGCGGCCTTGTTCATCAATCAAGCCGAGAACTGAATAGAACGGCATGTTCGTCCGGTGCCATTGGCCTACCTCCAGCCAGATGCCCACGCTAGACAATTGGCACAGTTCGTTATGGCCGACAGGGGTCACACGGCCCTCGGCAAAAAAGGCGTTCCGCCAGGCGGTCATTGCGGACATGATAGCCGCGCGATCTTCGACGGGCTGCATAATGGCGGCACTAGACATCTTTAAAACTCACAATTGCACGGATGGAGTACCCGGTCGGTCTCAAGAGGAATGCCGGGGACGAGGAAGGCCAAGTCATCGGTAGGCGTTGTCACATCTGCCCTCAAGGCTTTGTACGTTGCGAAGGTCCTGCCAACCGAGCAAAATAGCGATGAGCATGGTCAACTCCCTAGTGTTCATTCCTAGGTTGTAGCTTTGACTTGTAAATATTTCGGGGAAAGACGTCGTGAAATCCGCCTCACGAGGACGCGCTTCCGAACAATTCGAACAAATGGTTACTCGAATTAAAACGTCCTCGCGGTGGCTCCCCTATAAAGGCCTTCAGCAAAAATTCTTTTTTTGGCTGGCGCTGAAGGAGGTCAGGAAGTCAACAAGCGAGCCTCCGTACACGGCTTGAGGCTTGTTGCTAAGATGTTCACGTTCTAGGCCAAAAACATCGCATAATGTATCAATTGGATCGTTGGCTAGTCTGGTGGGCTTCACGGGCCGCCATCTTTGACATCGAAGCTCGGGATACGACTAGACCGTTCGGATCAGGTATGGTGTTGCTAAATAGCCCGGCCGTCTTCTGCGAAGACATGCAACTGTTCGCGGAGGAGAATAAGCCCAATTCGCTCTCCAATCTTGCCCATCTCTGCTGCAGTTCCTCCCGCAATGACCTGGCCGGCGTCGGTGGCAACTGTCACCGTTGCGGTGTCTCCGGCTCGAGCAATCGCAACAACTGTACCGGCCAGTTCGACGCCCGAACTATTTAGGTCGGTTAGCAGAACATGCTCTGGCCGAATGCCGACGGCATGGGGCGCCGGGGTGGCGGCGTCGATCGGAAATCGGGAAGATACCGTTATGTCTTCCACTCCGGCGATCGATAAAGAAAATGTGTTGCCCGTATTGCCAAGCGTCGTTACTGGCAGAAAGTTCATTTGCGGGTAGCCGATCAGGCCGGCAACCGCGCGATTGTCGGGACGTTTATACAGGTCCTCCGGCCTTCCCGTTTGCAGGACACGCCCATTCAGCAGCACACAGATCCGATCCGCCAGGCGCATGGCTTCCGCCTGGTCGTGGGTGCTGATCACCATCGTCGGACCAAGTTCGCGATGGAGTTCGGCTATTTCCAACCACAACGACGAAATATCACCCTTGAGAGGCATGCTGTCGAACAGAAGAAGCCTTGGGTCACTGACGAGTGCGCGGGCAAGAACGACACGCGCGCGCTGCGCGTCCGACAAGCTCGCTGGCGTCTGTCCCATGACGCCTTCCAGGTCGAGCAATACTACGATCTCGTCGGCAAGTGCCCGTGCGCCGTACGTCCGTTTGAATTCGAATGCCGACGCAATGTTCTCACCAACGCTCAGGTGAGATTGAAGCGACGCGCTGTCGAGAACAGAAGCCACGCGACGCCTGCCCGCTGGGATGTGTGTGACATCTGTGCCGTCCAGTATGACCGAGCCGGCATCGACGGGCTCAAGTCCGGCTATCATGCGCAAGACGATCGACGTGCCCGAACCTTTTGGCCCGAGCAATGCGCAAATTTCACCGCTTTCGACCGACAGGTTGAGGTCGTCGACGACAGCGACATTCGAAACCCGTCTCGTGACGCCCTGAAGAACAATGCGCCCGTCGATCGACAAGCGGGACTGCAGCCAGGTGCTCTTGTTCCGCTGCAGCCTCTCTTCGGCCTGAAGCTTGGCGCTGGAAAGGTAGTCCGCAAGATTGGAGCCTTCCGGAACGATCGTCTCGGCCATGGCAGTGCAGGCCATGCAGTTTTCAATGTGCGCGATCCTGTCGGCCGCCAAAACACCGTCCTGAAGAAACAGCTGGATCTCGGTAGATTTCAGACAGTCCGGGTCAGCGGCCGCCGTGTCGGTCGCTTCCTGCAGATACTGCGCGAGAAGCACCTCGACATCGACACCGAGCGCCCGAGCAAATTCCTGCGCCGCTAGAAAAAACTCGGATTGCGGATCATCATTTGAATTGGCCGCCATCTCGCCACGCTTCCTTTTTCATCATTCTCATGATCGCGCGCTGCATTGCGATGCGGGGAAGCAAGGCTCCGGCTTTGCGCCGGTCTTCGGGATGGTCGTAGGCTTCGCAAACGAGCTCGCGCATCATTCGCGTAAAGAATGGCATAGAGATCTCCCGTTGGCGTGCGCGCGTTGAGATCCTGTATTGGTCGAGATGAACCTCCAGCATTTCCTTCAGCTGCATTCCGGCCGTCATCAGTTTCCCGTGTTGGTATTCTATCGGGAGGTGCAAGATCGCGGCATCGTGGTCATTTTTGGCATTGATCCCATACGTCCGCTCATGTTCGCGAGCCGCTCGACAGGCTGTTGTAAATGCAACGTAACGTTCGGGGCTGATGCCAAAAAGATAGGGAATGATCAGCGCATGAACATTCTCAGGATCAACAAAGTAGTCAGAATGCAACCCGCCAGCGAAAGCGATGTTGTGAACGCTCACCCTGTCCTGTTGGTTTCTTATCTCGCATATGGGACAGTCCGAAAGCGGGACGACAACATTGTGAACGACGTCGGCAGGGCCGTCAAAACCGACACGCCCTGCATCGCCGACCAGATCGCAGAAGACCCGGCCGACAACCGGCATTTTTCTGGCTCGGTTCGCGGCCCTAGCCCAAGGGACTGCTTCGTCCTTCCCGCCGTGCATGTTCGTGAGATGAAGATGATGCCCACGAAAGCCTGGCGCTCCCCAATCGAAGTCGCGCCGCACAGCGCTTCCAAGAAACATCATCCGATCGAACTTCTTCGCAGGGAAACGCTGGAGAAGCGACGTCACAAGTACGGTGCCAAAGCTGTGCGCAATAATGTATGAGCTGATCGACTTTCGCCCCTCCTCGACAATCGTAGCATTCACGCGTTCGACAGTCTGCCGCAGACCTCTTCCGAGAGCCAAGCGTATGGGGCCCTGCATTTGCAGGTAGCCGTTATATCCATCGTATTTCAAAGCCACATAGCTTGAAACATGCGGTTCGAACACGGAGGCTAGCTTATCCTGCCAAGGCCCCGCATTGATACCGTGGATCGTGAATAGTGTGACCGATGGCGACATGCGTCCACTCAATCATGTTACTATTTACTTAAATAAGTTTATATCGTGGGTTGCGCGAGTCAAGGTGGTCGAGGGATGTGGCTAAACTGGACGGAATCTCGAGAATTCATGGCTTTGGAACGTGTCCCTTCTCGATCAAATGAAATTGGCTTATTCAAATAGACAGCGGAATGTGCGGTTCGATTCCGTTCAAGGCGAGGGATCACCCGTCGCGGTCGATCGCGCTAGAAATCGACGGTGCGCGCGACGAGGATATTCTTATAGGCAGCCACGCGATCGGCGGCGGGTGGGTAGATCCAGACCGTGTTTATCTCCTTCTTGAACTCTACGGCCTGCAGGACGGCTATCTCCAAATTCGCGTGCGGCAAGGTGTCCCTAGGGCTCTGATAGGTCGCGAACTGGCAAGCGTAAGCGTTGATCAGCTCAACCTAGGTCGGATGTTCGCAGCCTGGCCGATGATACCGGCAGCTATCGGATCGCATCTTGCATTTCGCGCCGTCGCAACGGTTTGGGTAATCGTTCGACGCCGCGATCTCTTCTGGCATCCTTGGCGGCCATAGTGGGGGTCAACAGACCTTGCGGGTCGACGTCTTCCCGGCGCGTGCTCCTGATGTAGTGTGCTAAACGGGAGGTGGTCTCATAGGAGGCATGATTTCGGTAAGGGCAAATTTGAAGTATTGTCTGCTGCGCGGAGTGGTTGGACGGAAACCGATTCTGCCAGCCGCGCGCGCAATCGCTTTTCCATTTGCCCACACTTCCACGAGCCCGTTGTGGTCAGGAAGAAAGCGCACGTGATACACCATCGTGGTCCATGTTCCGAAAACCTCGGGGAGAGGATGAAAGGTCGTAATGGATATATCGTCGATCGTGCAATCCACTGCCTTGCTGAATCCTCTGATCGGGTCGTAGCGTATCGAGTCTGAAGCGTGTCCTATCGATAAGACGGTCGATTTTTCCGGGACGGACGACGGTGGTGCAAGCACGTCGTGTTCACCGCCATGTCCAATCTCATCTGATGACGATGCTTCGGTCGCTACGAGAATACGGCATTGAGCATCAGCTGGATTTCGGCCAGGTCGATCATTGTCCTGCTCAATGGTGATCGTAAACGTGCGATTGGTAAAACGCTGAGCCAGCACAGGACTGGCATCCAGTGGACCGCTTGTTTGTTTCCACTGACCAATCACCGTTCGGTCCGCTCCCGGGACGACACTGTCATCCACATACATGTCGAAGCGGTACCAAATATCTGTTCCCAACGGCAGCCAAACGCTGTCCTCTTCCCAGAGTTCAGCCCGCTCGTTCCGGCCGTCAGGCTCGTAATTGCCGTCGGCATCACGGCAACCGGAATGGGTTGCTGCCGGAGCAAAGGCTTGAATGCCGAGTCTCGGCCTCACCGTCGCAGTCATAGCTGTTCTTGCCTCACCAGGGACTTTCCCGAAAGAGAAACTATTTTCGTCCCGATGGCAGACAAACCAGATTGATGACGGTTCCAGTTGGGAAAAGTCGTCCGAGAGTGTTTTGATGCATGACGAACAAACAGATGAAATGCCGAGCATTGAGAGCGAAAGAATGAAATACTTGACCATATCGTCAGGACCCAAGTCACGTTTTCTGTTGACGCAATAAGCGATCTTTCGAACCGTCCGCCTGATAATTTCTCTTTCTATAATGGAGGTTCATATAAGTATTCAGCAAGGGTTATTTTGGTCAGACCCATATTGTCGTACGCCAACGATATCGATGCTATATAATGGCCGGCTATGATTGAGAGTGTATCGTAGAATATAACTGTAAGCCGTCGCTGCCAAACGGAGAGAACGATCCTTCGTGTGATTTCCAGGGCGGAGGAAACAACGCGGCTATCTCCTTTTCTGGTCTATTTTCCGCAATACATATCCTTATAGAAAAGGTGTTCAGTTTCACTGAACCGTTCACCCGAATTGTCGAAGCAGAAACGCTTGGGCAGGATCCTGAACAGATACCGCCTCCCGCATGCCGCCGGGATATCCACCGAATACAATCGAGCGACGTTGGAGGGCAGGGGATCTGTCCATTTTTTATGCCCGACGAAGGAAACGTCTTTGAGGAGCGTCGCAGATCCAGAGCGGCCGACGCCTCCTGCTTCTGCGACAAAGTCCTTTCCTTTCCCCTCGTCGATCGTTGGGTATTCGTGCTGAGTCGGTGGTCCGCGGACCAAAGGCACGTCGGTCGTCTCGAATGCCACGTTGAAACGTACGTCGTCGCGGGCCGGTACGTAGCCGTAGCCGTTCAGGTACTTCCATGAAAGGCGCAAGATCATTCGCGCACCACTCGCAGCGGCGGGTTGGGAGTGGACATCGGCCGAAAAGTCCACCGGCACGAAGGTATCCCCGCCGCCGCCGGGGGGCGGGCACTGCGTGAACAGCGGCTTGTATCCACATTCTGCTTCTCCGAGGCCCCATGCGCATTGGCTAAGGCGCAACCAGTCTTCTTCATTGAGTGTGCGGACGCCTCTCCACAGATTGCCACCATGTTCGGGTACCATCCAGGGGCTGATCCGGCCCGCTCCAGAGGCGGAGGCCCATTCGGTCCTGTGGTTCTGCACGAGCCCGAGAGCTATCTTCTGCGCGAAGAGGGCCGCGTTCTGCATCACCGTCGCGCTCGTGATGACAGGCGTCTTCCCAGTGGCGTCGGCGGCAAAGCGGCGCCCCGACTCCAGCGTCGTAAGGCTGTGGCAGTCCGAGCACGGATGGCCGTCTATCAAGAAGGACTTGGCGCCAAGCAGCGTGCCGGCATGGGCGGCCGCGTATCCTGAACCAATCACGCGAAACGGCAGCTCCTGCCTCGAAACGCGGCCAGGAAGGAAGTTACCCATGCCGAACACGGCCCGCCGATCGTGCCTGCTCTCGAAATAGCCGACCCTCGCCTGTTGCATGTGCGGATCGATGACGGTGGGTTTCTTGTTGTCATGACAGACTACGCAATCGACCTTCGCACTGCCGTCGTATAGTTCTTCAGCAGCTCGCCGCCCGCCAACGTCGCCGTACGACGTCCCTCCGGGTGGGGGGAAGCGGTCCCTCCAGTTGAACACGGAGCGGTCCTTCCGGCCGTCGAGGAATGCGATTTCACCCGTGACATCGTTGAACCCGATCGCGCTGTAGCGGGAGAACCGTGGATCCGTCTCCGTCCAGTAGGAATCCGCCTCGATTTCCAGGCTCTCGGACGATTTCCGGCAGAGGAACAGCCACTGCACATGGTTGCGCGTGATCCGCCCGACCCGCGAGTTCATTGCACAGAAAGTCACGTCCCCGGCGAGCGAAGGCTTGTCACAGCGGTCGACGACAGTCGTCCACTTCACTAGTCGTCCTTCGACGTCACGGTGCACAAATTCGAGCGGAGCGCCTGCCTTGGAGAGGTTCGGTTCCAGCCTTACAGCGTTTCCGTCAACCTCGACACCGACCGATCTGGAGTTCGGCCCCGTGCAGACGCCGTCCGGTATGGGGCCGAACACCGATCTGGCCTCGTCGCCGAATTTGGTCACCGGATCGGTGCTCGCCGTCGCCGGGGCCCACAACACGTCGCCGTTCCACCGAAGAAGAAGGTCGTACGACGACACGGTCTGCGCAACGACTGTTGCGGCTTTTGCGTCAGGAGCTGAGAAGGGGCCTGCTTCCTGGATCGGCCTAGCGCGCAGTTCTCGAAGAGCGTCGATCTCCCAGGCAACCAGCAGAAAGACAGCCACCGCAATCGCCGCGGCAAGATGGACGAGGCGCCTCACGTTTCCTTCCCTCATTTGCGGCCTTCACAGATGATCAACGTGCGCTGGCCTGAATCCCGGACTGGGAGGGGGCGACCTTGAGGATAACGAACTTCATCAAATCGCCGTCCTTCTTGATCGTCGCGTATAGCCTGGCCGTGTAGTCAAGTTGCGCCGCGCTGACCCCGATCGTCTCAATGGTCACCTGGATCGTCAAGGCAACCTCGAAGGTACCGTCGTCTCTCTTCCCAATCAGGATGCTGCTAAGCACTCGGGTGGCGCTGGAGTTCGTGGCGGCAAGGTTCGCGAACATTGTTTGGAATTGCTTGGCCAGCGACCCTGCCGAAACGGCAAGCACGGCATTCACATTGCCCGGGTCGCAGTGGAAGTACTGTCCCGTGTCGACAAACAAAGCGGCCAGCCCGTTGAAATCGCGGTTGTCCATCGTCCACGCATACTGGGAGAGCAGGTCTATCACGTCGCGCCGCTCCTCCGGCGTGGGCGCGACCAATGACCCGCCGCGGTAATCCCTCCAAGGCATCTGACTTGCCCCGGGGCATTCGTTGGCCGCGAATGCAGGCGAGGCCGCAAGTAACGAGAGAAGGGCTACAGCCCCGTAAAACTTACATTCTTTCACGTTGACCCCTCCTGTGCTGCCGTCGAGGGGTCCGGGCCGTTCACTACGCCATTCCATACCATGCACTACGAACGGACCGCACCAATCGCTCTCGCAGCACTGCAAGTATACGCGGCCACACCATGTGGACGCGCCTAGAATAAACTCAAATTGTTGAATGGCATTGGTTAGGAGAGTAGCTTGAACTTAAGAAATGCGCAAGTTGAGTTACTCCTCTATTTCAACTGGGTGGGCCCGCGATGAACGACGTCACCACATGGCTGGCCGAGATCGGGTTGCCGCATTTGGCGGACAAATTCGTCGACGCACAAATCGACTTTGACACGCTTGCGCTGCTTTCTGATCAGGATTTGCGCGAACTCGGCGTCCCCTTGGGGCCCCGCCGCAAGCTGCTTGCAGCGATCGCTGCGCTCGGCAATTCTGCGCGGCAGTCCGGGGGGTATCGGACTCCAGTCGAACGGCGGCAGCTGACGATCCTGGTGGGCGATATGGTCGGCTCGACCGAGTATGCCTCCAGGCTCGACCCTGAGGACTTCAGCCAGCTCACACAGACATTCCTTTCGCGTTGCAGCGGGCTTGCAAGGTCGCACGGGGGGTTCGTTGCCAACTATGTCGGTGACGCGCTGCAGGTCCTGTTCGGCTTCCCTGCGGCGGAGGAGAACGATGCCGAGCGCGCGATACAGTTGGCGCTCGACATCGTGACAACCGTGCCACAGATGGAGACGCCGGACGGTTCGCGACTGAGCGTGAGGATAGGGGTTGCAAGCGGTCTGGTCGTCGTCGGCGATATTGAGGGTGCGCCTGCCGGGATTTCAACGGTGGCGTTCGGGCATGTCCCGAATCTCGCGCACCGCCTTCAGGCGATTGCCGAACCGAACGGCATCTATGTCGATGAGAACACCTACCAAACAACGGCTGGCGCCGTGGAGTACGCCGATGTCGGCGGGAAAACCCTGAAGGGCTTTAGTGGTCCCATTCACATCCGGCGCGCCCTCAAGCCGATTGCGAGGCAATACCGCTTTGCGGGGGGACTCCGAGCGACGCCGCTGGTGGGGAGAAAGAGTGAGTTGCAGGCAGTCGGGACCCTTTGGGACGCCGTGCGAGCTGACGGCAACGGGCGGATCGCATTTATAAGCGGAGAGCCGGGGATCGGTAAATCGCGCCTGCTCTATGAGGTTGGCAGAAGCTTTCCCGGATCGAAGGCGCTCGTTGCGCAGTGCGGCCCTGCCTTCACCAACAGCGCGCTTTTTCCGTTCTTGAGACTGCTGAAGCAGGAGGTTGGCATTACAGAGGACACGCCGATGCCATCTGAGAGGCTGCGGTCCGCTCTGTCGGCTAGTACCGTCCCCTTGTCGATCTCGTACCCGATCTTCACACGGCTTCTGGCGGTTGAACCGGATTACGAGCCGTCTAGGCTTGCCGCGTCCGAACAGGAGACCGCGATCAGCCAAGTGTTTTTGGACTGGCTTCGGCAATTGGCGAGCGCCGGGCCCTTGATGCTCTTTGTGGAAGATGAACAATGGATCGATCCTTCCTCCGGCAAGTTCCTCCAGACGCTCGCCTACGGCGTTGAGCAGTTTCCGGTGTTCCTGCTGGTGACCTCGCGAGAAAGCCGGACGAGGGCCGAGTTCGACAAAGTAGTCACTGTGCACCTTGCTCTAGAGCGGTTCTCCCGGGAGGAGGCTGGCGAGTTCGTCCAGCATGTCGTGGAAGGGGACCATCTGTCTTCCGGCGTCATCTCGACGCTTCTCAGCAAAGCCGAAGGGGTTCCCCTCTATCTGGAGGAACTCGCCCGGTCGGCCCTTATGCTTGCTGCCCATTCGTCCGAACCGTCCGAGACGAAGTCGGAGAGCGACGTAGCCGTCCCCATCTCGCTCCAGTCCGCGCTCATGTCTCGTCTGGATAAGCTCGGCGCGGTCAAGGCAGTCGCGCAGACTGCGGCTGTGATCGGCCGGGAATTCGACCTGAAGACGCTCGCTCATGTTGTCGGTCTCTCGAGCGAGGTGTTGCGGCCGCAGATTGAACGCCTTGTCGCGGTAGGGCTCGTCGCACCGCAGCCCTTCGGCAACTGGCCCCGTTACTCCTTCTCTCACAGCTTGTTACAGGAGGCCGCCCAGGGGGCCTTGCTCCGGGATCGGCGGCGGGAGCTTCATGCCCTTGTCGCCGAGGCGATCGAGGTAGTCCAACCGAGGACGGTCGTGGAACATCCCGAGATCCTCGCCCAGCATTACCATGCGGCAACGCAGTTTGAGCGCGCTGCCGAATACTGGCTTAGGGCGGGTAGGAAGCTTGGGGCGACGTGGGCGAAGGTCGAGGCTGCGAACATGTTCTCGAAGGGGATCGAATGTGTCGGAAAAATGCCGCCGTCGAGGGTACGCGACTGCAAGGAACTGACCCTCGAACTCGAAAGGGGCGACGTCCTTTACGCTGCATACGGATACATGACCGGGGACGGCAGCGACGCGTACCGGAACGTTATGCGACTGAGCGAGGCTACAGGGGATTCGGAGGCGGCTATCCGGGCACTGGATGGCCTGTTTGGAACTTCGTTCAACTCCGCCCGGTTCTCTGACGCGGAATGGGCGAGCAACCAGCTCAAGGAGATTGGCCGTAGGGATACCAATATCAAGGCCCTTGTACTCGGGCTGCAGTTCGGGGGAATGTGCGCTTTCGCACGCGGCAGGTTTCCACAGGCGCGAGAGGTGTTGCTGGAGGCTCTCGAGTACCGCGAACATGCCCATGAGGTCGGAAGTGACTTTCCAAGCATGTCGATGCTCTATCTCTCGTGGACGCTGCAAATACTTGGGGAGGCCGACGCGGCCATGGAATTGTTCCAAGCGGCTGAAATGGAGACCCGCGGACAAGCTGACTACCGGCTCGCTGCGTATCTGGGAAACGGTTGCATACTGATGTCTCTTCGCCAGGACGTTGCGACGCTCGCGCGGCTGGTGGACGAACTCGTGCCACTCGCGACACGCAACGGGTTCCAGCTTTGGCTCAACTTCGCTTCGTTTTTTTCCGGGTGGGTCAAGGCCGCAAGCAGCCAGGACGCTTCCGGCCTCGCACAGATGAAGCACATTTGCGACAACATGGGTGATCAGGAGGTCGATAAGACATGCTATCTGGGCGTACTTACAGATAGCTATCTTCGAATGGGACGGATTGGCGAGGCAGCGGCTGCGCTTGACCAGGGATTGGATCTCGCAGGACGTACCGGCGAGCACTACTACATGCCTGAGCTGCTTCGTTTAAGAGGAGAATTGCTGAGGCAAACGGGTCGGACCGCGGACGCCAAGAGATTGTTTGAGGAGGCGATTTCTTTCGCAAGCGATCAGGGGGCCAAGGCATGGGAGGCGAGAGCCAAGCAGTCACTTGATTTGCTTTCGTCTGACCCGCCAAGATAGAAGACGCAGAATTGGGGTACGGTGTGCCCGTACCGCCGCTGACTGACCACTTGCCAATTGGCAGCGCCTCGTGGGTCCTGGCGACGATGATGTGGCGGCGCGCTGCGCAATCTTTCCGTCGGGTGTGAGCGGTGCCATTTCCCCAATCGACGCGCCCTTGGGCGAATGCGTTGGATGGCTCGTCATGGGCACGACGACCGTTTGGTCTCGCGGGTTTCCTACTGCACCACCCGATTGTTTCTTTCTAGTGGCAGGTGCCGCGCGCGCAGAGGCCGCAGTTGAAAAGTCGGCGCTCAAGGCGCGCGCCCCCGTCGATCTTGACGAGTGCGTGGGTTTTTGTCTTGTGGTTGCGCACCAGACGGCGCTCCGGGTCGACGACCGTGCCGTAGTCGATCTGGCCACTCATGAAGAGGTCGTCGACGAAGGCCTTCGCCGCCGCAGTTCCGCTCTGGGGTGCGATTGGCTCGGCATTGAAGCCGGCGGACGTCACGTCAAATTCGCGCGGCTCGGCCGCGGCCTCCACGAAGAGCACGCCGTCGATGCCATACTGGGATGCCGGTAGCCCGACCATCGGTAGGGGCACTCGCTCGGCCATAGCCGATTTCGCAGGGGCGGTGAGCGATTTGACCTTAGCCATCATTGGCAGCGAGGACGCGGATTGCAGGGAAAGGATGCTTCTTCCCACGAACACGCCCCTGGCGATCGACGAATAGGTCGGGTCTGCCTGAGCCGCGATCACCATATTTGCAGCGACTTGGGCGTAGCAGTTGGTGACAACTGGTGACGACCACTTCAAACCTTGAACGAGAAATCCGGCGAGGTCGTCGGCAACGGCAAGAAACTCTGTCTCGGTTGGTGCCCCCGGATTGGCCGCCTTCGCAGCGAGCGAAACCCCGAGAATCTCGAAGAAGGCGCCCGTGAATATACGCGAGAAGGAGTGCGGCTTCGACGAAAGCTGCGACAGGGGCGCTGCACTCGGGAGCGTCATAGGGTCCTGATAATTGAACGAGTTGACCGCACTGCGCAGGCAGTCCGCCTCAGCCAGGCCTGGATCCTGCGCGCGGAGAGCGCTTCCGAGCTGCTCCGCGAGCCTTGAGAGACGCGACGTCGTGTACAGGTTTCCGTCACTGACGGCGAGGACAGCGGTCCGCAGCGATGGAATCTGGATGGCCGACATCAAGGCGCTGATGTCGCCGAAGGACTCATGAAAGGCCGCGATCTCCGTGCTGGCGACGCCCCATAGCTCGGGCATGAAAGCGTCAAGCACAGCGTGGCCTACCTCGTGACAGCTTACGTCGGGGCTTTCGCAGGTGAAGACCGTTCCAGTCACACCCGGACCGTGGAAGAAGTTCAACCCAGTACGATTGTAGTTGGCGTCTAGCTCGAATCCATTGTCGAGCACGACGTTGAGGCTCGGTCCCCCTTGCCATTGCGTCAGCGGTACCCGTTGCGCCCAATAATCGGCGCCTCGCCTCAACGCGGCCGCGGTCGCCCAGTAACGGAACTCGTACGTTCCGTGTGCGTATACGGCAGGCGGCGGCCCCCCCGTTGGGAACGAGAACGCAAGGGGAAGCTTGGAAAGATCCGGTGTTGGTACCGTCAGACCTACAGCCGTTTCAGGATCGTCCTCCCACGAGCCCACCGTTCCGGTGGGCGCGGGGGAAGATACATTCGTGTTTGTGGCCTTGGTTTTCGCGGTGGCGGTTGCCGGCGTCGTCGGAGCTCTTTTGGATTTCCTGAGCGCTTGAGACATGCGGATGCCCTTTCCCAAACGTTGCACGTGATTGAACGATAACTAGTTCGGCGAAGTAGAAGCGGTGTGAGGCACTTCTTGCGCCTTCACAGCAGCGCGCACCAAAGCGTCGTGTGCCCTGAAGGTCAGGCACTCTCTTGCTGATCCATTGCTCCAAGCCCTCCAATCGCTAATTTGGACGACAACGGTCCCGCTGTCCGGGTAGACGTGGACGAACTGGCCGTCCCGACCGATCGCAGTGAAGTCCGAGTGTCCGCGTCGTCGCCACCAGAAGTATCGGTACTCCAAAGGGCACCCGATGTTCTGATAGCGGTTCTCGAGGTCGATCGCGTCGTCGTCGACTGTGTTTGTTCTGGTTGCTATATCGAACCATGCCTCCGGAACAATTTGACTACGGCCCACTCTTCCTTTGTTCAGAACGAACACGCCAAATCGTGCGAGATCGCCGGCTTCGGCTTTGAAGCAGCATGGTCCGATCGCAGTTCCGTCCCCGTCAACGCCCCACGACGCGTCGCCTTGTGCGCCTATGGCGGACCAGATGCCTTTCGCGAGGAAATCAGTGAGGGAGGATGGGGCCACCATGCGCTCCGCAACGAGGGCGACGACCGCCGCATCCAGAGCCGAGTAGTTGAAGCTCTCGTCGCCGTCCTCATTTCGCGCTCGATAGCGCCTCGCGAAGTCCCGAACGTTCATCTTGAGGTTTCGCACATCTAGACTGAACTGGTTCGCATCGGAGAACAGCCCGTGCCAGCCCAACTCATTCCAACGGACTCCGGAGCGCATGCGTAAAACGTCTTGCAATGGCACGTTTGCGTACGCGCTTGGGGGAGGAACGTGCATTCGCTCCACAAACCTACCTACAGGCATCTTCAAGATCCGCCTGAAATCGTCGCGCGTTCTTGCCCCGTAGCGAGTGGCGATCGCATGTCCGATCAAGGTTGAGGTAATCGCCTTTGTTACCGAAGCGATGCCGTAGCGTCGGGTCGGCTCATTGATCGCCCCCCTTTCGGGGCAGAAGCCATCGTCGCGATTGAAGTATTCCAGGAGGAGGCTGCCTTTCTGCACCACTAGCAAAGCGCACACGCGTGCGTACTGCACAAACGTGTTTAGATCACATCGTTTAGATGGCGTGACGTCGCACTCGAATGAGACCTGTTTGATTTCCGCTCCGCGCGCAAAGGAGGAAGCTGACATTGGACGATGTATTTTGTCGTTCTCAGTGGCTGCTGCAGATCGAGTGCCGCTTACAAGGATAGCGCATAGGAGTAAGGCTGCTGACAGCGCAAGCGAACATGCGCGGCGCGAAGTAAGTCCTCTCATCTGGGCGACACCCTCACCGAATCGACCTCAAGTACGTCCGTGCTGGGCATGTAGTCCCGGTAGTGTCCGATCTTGAATTTCGTCTTGATCTTCGTGCCCGGCTTCGGCACGTAGCCAATCTTCCCGGATACCCGCACGATGAACCGACCGTCCTGATAGACTTCAATGAAGTCGCGCTTCTCTCTTCCTGCTTTGATGAGATAGCGCATCTCCGTCCACCCGGATGAAGGCGCGTCCAGCCACGGGTTCTTTCCATAACGGGCGACGAGCGCACTGGTACACGCATGACCCTCATTCTTCTTAGGGTAGGTCACCTTGCATTTGGACAGTGCTCCTTTCTCCCATTTGAAAGTTTGATTGGGAGCCTTGGCGGATGCGATCAGACACCTGCAGTTTTCATCCTGAACAGTGACATAGAGCACGCCGCCGTCATAACGCTGGGCGAGAAACGGACTGGGGCTCCAGCCGACTCCATATGATGGGAGCGGCTCCTGTTTCCACTGAGCCGTAATCCAGCGCGTCCTGATGGTGGTATCGGGCTTCGAAATGCGGAAAGTAATCACATACTCATGTGCGTCAGCACTGTCATGTTCCAGATTTTTTACGAGACGCAATTCCTGGCGTTGAATGGCCGGGGTGCCGGATTTGAGGATGGTGTAATCCGATAACCCCTGGATGAAGGACGGCCCGAGGTCATCCGGGAAATCTTCGTCGTGTTGAAAGGTTGACCCGCTTATTGCGGTCTTGGCGCCACTGGTTGCAGCATTACACTTAATTTGCTCGCTTTTTTCGCATTCATTGTCCGCTATCGACGGATCAACCGTAATCTGTGCGTGCTTGTCGCCAACCTCTTGGGGGTCAGAACCGAAGGTCACCGGCCGGTTTTGGTCAATCTGGCAACCACACCAACTCTTACCGAGACTGCCAGCGGCAAAGTCTTCCGAAAAATCGGTTGCGTATGAAACCGAAAACGTGGCTCCGAATAACGCTGATAAAACAATCAACCGCATCTGTGTCCCCAATGCCAGTTGAAATTTTCCATGAGCATGCGTTAAAACACGCAACTTGTCGAGGCGGGAATTCCCCGCATGCAACTACATTTTGTGCTGCTCCGCACTGAGGAAGGCCATGGGTCTCGAACATCTGGGAGAAATAGCGCTCCGAATAGGAGAGGTTCTGACGGGAAAAGGCGATGATCTTCTCGGAGCGAAGGTCCTCGATGTCGATCTCGCTTCGAACCGCAAGTGCGCTCGTCTTTTCGACCGCCAGCAGATAGCGCTCGTGCGCGATCGAAAAGAAGCGCAAGGACCCGATGTTTTCGACCGGACGGATGAAGCCGAGATTTATCTGGCCGTTCTCCAGTCCGCGAATGATGTCGCTGGTCGAGCCGCGCGTCACATGAAGCACCACATCGGGAAACTTACGGCCGATACGCGATAGAAACGCTGGCAACACCCCTATTGTCGCTGGATAGACGGTTCCGATCTTTCCTCCGGCCAGGCGCTTCGGCATGCTCGATAGACTGCTTGGTTGGCGAGAGAAACCCGGGCTTTCTCGAACCGGGCTTTTCAGAATAGAATCTCAAGCGGAACTCGAGGGGAAGTCCATGCTGGTTGAGTACGACGATCTGGATGGTTTCGGATTGGCGGAACTGGTGAAGGCCGGGGGCGTGTCAGCTCTTGAGCTGGTAGAGACAGCAATCGCAAGGATCGAAACTCGAAATCCGGCTCTCAACGCCGTTGTTCTCACCTTGCTCGAACAGGCCCGGAGCGCAGCATCCACTGTGGATGTCAGTGCGCCTTTCGCAGGCGTTCCATTTCTGATGAAAGACCTTCTGTCCGCGGTAGAGGGTGTGCCCACATCTCATGGCAACCGCCATTGGGCGAAGCTTGCCGCCGGCGGCGATTCCGAAATCGTGAAGCGCTGGAAGAAGGCAGGGTTGATCATCCTCGGCAAGACCAACACCCCTGAGTTCGGGCTGACGCCTTATACAGAATCCGAAACCTTCGGCCCGGCTCGGAACCCATGGGACCTCGAGCGCACGCCGGGCGGCTCCAGCGGCGGTTCAGGAGCGGCAGTCGCAGCTCGCATCGTGCCGCTCGCCTCTGGGGGTGACGGTGGCGGCTCGATCCGGATCCCGGCATCGGCCTGTGGGGTGTTTGGGATGAAACCAACGCGCGGCCGCACCCCGTCTGGCCCCTATATCGGAGAGCCTTGGGCGGGTTTTGCCGTCGAGCATGTACTGACCCGGTCGGTGCGCGACTCGGCCGCTTTGCTCGACTATGTGCAGGGACCCGACGTGGGTGCGCCGCACTATCTGTCGCCCTCCTCGGGCTCATTCCTCGATGCCGTCAGAGGGCCGCCCCGAAAACTACGTATCGCGGTTTCCTCAGCGCCGATGCTCGGTGGTAAAGTCGAACCGGAGGTCCTTGCCGCATTTGCTGACGCGACGAAGCTGCTCTCCGAACTTGGTCACGAGATCGTCGAGGTAGCACCCCAAGTCGATGCGGAGGCATTCTCACTATCATTTCTCACCGTGCTTGCCGCGGAACTGCGCGTGGAGATGGAGGACGCGGCCAAAGCGGCCGGTGTCCCGATCAGGGTCGAGGACTTCGACGCTTCCACGATTGGCATGGGCCTGCTTGGACAGGCTTTCTCCGCAAGCGATCTTGCAAAGGCCCTGCGCTACCTCAAGCTGGCAGCGCGCGGCGTCAGTTCCTTCTTCGAGACCCATGACGCACTCATGACGCCAGTGCTTTCACGCTTGCCCCCGCCGATCGGGGCGCTCCAGCCTTCCCGTCATGAGAAGACGATCATCCGTGCGATCGGCCGCGCCAAGGCCGGTTGGTTGCTTCGAAAGCTTGGGATTGCCGAACGACTTGCCGCAGACACGTTCGCCTTCATGCCTTGGACGCCGGTGTTCAACGTGACCGGACAGCCTGCAATGTCGGTCCCGCTTTTCTGGACGGACGGCGGTTTGCCGATCGGCACGCATTTCGTCGGCCGCTTCGGCGATGAGGCAACATTGTTCCAACTCGCTAGCCAACTTGAACGGGCGCGACCATGGTCTGACCGCAAGCCGCCTCTTTGCAGGTGAAGGAGGATGCGACCGCTTGACGGAGATCGCAGGCGTGTAAAATCGCATGATGTATCGTCTGGAGCGCCCCGGCTAAGAGCAAGTGCGGCCAAGAGGCTACATATCGTTTTTCCAAGGAATTTCTCTGTTGCCCAAACAGGTGAACGCTCTCTTGAAGCGACACGCGGCGCCGTAGCGCACAGAGCGACGATGCGAGGCGTTGCAATCAATCGAATTCGATGACGAAACTGTGGGTGGAATCCGTCGCCGGCATATCCGCCCACGTCTCCAGCCGAACCGACTTCATGTCGTGCTTTCCTTCAATACCCACGAAGTACATGCCGACGTCATCGCCTGGATTGTCTTCGTTCGGTGAACCTTCCAGCCACTTTGTGAATGTCAGTGCCTCACCGGTGACCCAACGCCAGCCGCCCCTGGGTTCGCGACCGCCTTCATCTTGGATCAAACCGATCCAGGGACCAAACTTGTGAGAATATCCGTCGTTAAAGTTGGTGAAGAAAAAGCGATCTTCCTTGCTGATGAGCGAAGTCACAAAATCGTTCTCCTCCTTCGAGCCGATTGTGGCGAGGTGACCACCACAGCGCTTGGCAGCCATATTCGCCGAGTTCCACGTTTCCCATTGCGCCTGTATCACCAGGTATATGTGGCCCCTGAACGAGCCGTAGACCTTCTCCTGCCATGGGTCGCAGTCAATGGCCTTCCAGACGCGCTGATCGGTTTCGAGGCCGACAAAATCCTTCGGTAGATACCGCCGCGCTTTGGGCGAAGAATAAAGACCGTCGGCAGCACTGACCACATTGATGCCAAGCGCCTTGGCGGTCGATTCACCAAAATAGCCCGTTTCCGTAAGTCCAGCGGATTTCTGGTAGCCGGTTATGGCCCTTCGGGTCTGCGCACCGAACACTCCGTCGGCGCTTCCCGTGTCGTAGCCCTTCGCGGCAAGGGCCAGCTGGATCTCGGTTCGCTTGGCCTTGTCAGGGACAAGTTCGTTCTCGCGTTCCTGCGGCGTTGACGACGACGGGGAAGAAGCCGCCTCAGGCTGCATCACCGCCAGCATCTGCCGAGCGACATCGGCGCTTTCGCCATCGCGATGTTTTGCGAGAAAGAACGTCCATATACGCGCAGTGTTGATCCGCAGCGCCTTCTGAAAATCTGCCTCGGCCGCCACAGTTTTCGGATCTGTCACCGGGGCGGCAACTGGTGCCTGCTCCGATTGTTGCAAGGCAGGCCCGAAATAGAATTCGAGCGAGAGCGAAGACAGGATCTGCGGCGATTGCTTGCCGGCAGTTGCCTCTCTCACGTCGCGGATGACCCGCTTGAACGCTGTCCCAATCTCAAGGCCTGGGCTCGCCAGGTGGCTGACGAGCGCCTGAGTGAATGGCGAATTCTCGCCGCGTCCGTCAGATGCGACTTGCCCGGGTGCCGCTGCAAAGGCGACCATGGTGCCGGCACTTTCCGTCTCAATCGGGGCCAGTCCCCGCGTCGCAAGGCTTCGGGTTGCACCTTCGATTTCTTCGTTGAGCCGGTTGGCAAGCGGATTGTTGCGGCAGGCGTCCAGAAAGACGAGCGCGATCTTTGCCTTCGTCTCGATCGCACGCACCACATCGGCAAGTGCGAGGGTCTCGGCATGAACGTCGAATTCGTTCGCAAGCTTGGCGTTGGTGGCGACGAGATAATTTTCGCCGCGAAGCTGCATGCCGTGACCGGCATAGTAAAAAAGCGCTACGTCGTTTGCCGCTATTCTGCGCGAAAAGCGCGAGACCGCTTCGGCCAACTGGCTGCGGTTCACGTCGATAACGATGTCAGCATCAAATCCTTGGGCGGAGAGGAACGCTCCGAACGCGCGCGCGTCGCGAGAGGCGTTTGGAAGCGAACCGGCGGCTTCGTATGTCGAGTTTCCAATGACGAGCGCCAGGCGTCGACCGCTTTCGGCTGCAAACGCATCAGTGGACGCGATCAGAGTGAGTGCAAGCAGGGATAACCATGAAAACCACATTCGCATCGTGCTCGCCTCTCCCCAAGGCCGTCACAGAATCGAACGTTTGATATCGCTTGAATATTCCCCGCAACCGGCGGACTGGGGTATTCGCTTCAATTGGCTGCTACTCGATATTGCATATTAGCAATTGGTGTTGTTTGGGCAAGCACCCGCATGCCGCTCGCCAAGAGGATCGCATTGACGACCTATCAGGCCTCATTCAACTAAGTTGCAGACAATATTCTTGTGAAAAACCGTTCCTTGGGGCACAATTTATAAACGCAACTGAAACGGCGGCGCTCCCTGAAATCCGGCCATCAAGCGCCGCGGAATAGTTCGCGCGGGAGAGGCTGCGTCATGGGCCAGGGGTTCTTCCTTCTGTTTGCTGCGGGGGCCGTCGTTACCGCCCTTACAGTCGTCCTGGCACGGAACCCTGTTCATAGCGCATTGGCGCTGATGGCATGTTTCCTGCAAATCTCGGCAATCTTTGTCCTGCTTGAAGCACCACTGCTGGCAGTGGTGCAGATCTTCGTCTATGTCGGCGCCATCATGGTCCTCTTCCTGTTCGTGATCATGATGATCGACGTGCGCGAAGCGGTACTGCAGCGTTTTGTGCCCGGGCGAAATCTGCCCGCACTGACCCTCCTCGTCCTGCTTGGGGTCGAGATGCTTGCGCTTGTGCTCTGGAGTGGCCGCTTTTCGGCGGTTGAGCCCGTCGCGTCGCGCGGCGGTGACCAGGTGAGGCAGCTGAGCACGGTGCTTTTCGCCGATTATCTCCTGCCGTTCGAAGTCGCTTCGATCATCCTTCTGGCGGCACTCGTTGGTGCCATCGTGCTCGCCCGGAAGGAGACCGGGTGATGGTTCCGCTCTGGTGGTACATTTCGCTCGCCGTGATCCTCTTCGTGATCGGAGCCGCGGGTGTGCTGCTGAGGCGCAATATCCTGGTCGTGTTGATGTCGCTGGAGCTTATGCTCAACTCGGTCAACATCAATTTCATCGCCTTTGGACGGTACTACGGTGACTTTCGCGGGCAGATCTTCGCGATCTTCGTCATCGCCATCACCGCGGCGGAAGTTGCCGTCGCCCTCGGCATTCTGGTCGCCCTCGTGAGGAACAAGCCCACCCTCAAGATCGACGACATGACGACGATGAAAGGATAGCGGCTTGGAACCGGTGCTTTCAATCCGGCCGCTACTTGCCGTCGCCGTCGCAGGACTGGCGGCACTTGCAGTTCTGCTATTGAACAAGCACGACAAAATCCGGGACGCCGTCTCGCCGCTTGCCGCGGTCGTCATGTTCGCGATCGTCATCTCGATGGCACCCACGGTGCTTTCGGGTGGTACTCTTAACCTCCGCCTGTTCGAGATCCTGCCGGGCATCGCCTTCGCCTTCCGGGTCGATGCGCTCGGCATGGTGTTTGCCACCGTGTCGTCGCTCCTGTGGATCGTCGCAGCGGTCTATTCCATCGGCTACATGCGGCACCTGAACGAGCACGCGCAGACCCGCTTCTTCGCCTGCTTTGCCACCAGTCTCGCCGCCGCCGTCGGGGGGGCGTTTGCGGCCAATCTGTTCACTCTGGTGATCTTCTACGAGGTTTTGAGCCTCGTGACCTATCCGCTCGTCTACCACCACGAGGACGAAGAGGCCTGGGCAGGCAGCCGAAAGTATCTCGTCTACCTGATGGGCGCATCGAAAAGCGTGCTTCTTGCCGCGCTGGCGCTGACCTACCAGATTGCCGGATCGCTCGACTTTGTCCCGGTGGGCCTGCTGGCGAAAGTGGACGCTTCGGCGCCGCTGCTGACGGTTGTCTATTTCTGCTACCTTTTCGGCTTCGCCAAGGCCGCCGTGATGCCGATGCACGCCTGGCTGCCCGCCGCAATGGTTGCACCGACGCCGGTGAGCGCGCTCTTGCATGCAGTGGCCGTGGTTAAGATGGGCGTGTTTTGCGTGTTGCGGTTGGTGTTCGATGTCTTCGGCGTGGATCTGGTCGCAAGGCTGGGGCTCGGCATCGCAACGGCCTATCTCGTCTCCTTCACCATCCTTATGGCGTCGATCTATGCTCTGACCCGCGACGACCTGAAGGCGCGGCTTGCCTATTCGACGGTGAGCCAGCTCTCTTACGTGGTGCTGGGTGCTGTGCTTTTGTCTCCGGTCGCGATGATCGGCGGCATCATTCATATCGCCGTGCACGCCTTCTCCAAGATCACGCTCTTCTTCTGCGCCGGATCGATCTACTGCGCCTCGGGAAAACGCAACATCAGCGACATGGCCGGCATCGGCCGCCGGCTGCCCTGGACGATGGGAGCCTTCTTCGTCGCTTCGCTGAGCATGATCGGCGTGCCGCCAACTGCGGGCTTCGTCAGCAAGTGGTATCTTGCGCTCGGTTCGGTCGAAGCAGGCGAGATGGCTTTCCTCGTCGTCCTCTTGGCAAGCTCGGTCCTCAACGCCGCCTACTTCCTGCCGGTGAGCTATATCGCCTTTTTCGGAACAGAGGCTCCGGGAGGAGCAGAGCCTGTCCGTGAAATTCCGCTGGTAACGATCCCGCTCGTGGCGACCGCTGCCCTGTCGGTGCTGATGGGCATCTTCCCCGGCTATTTCATCGCCTTGGCGGAAGGAGTGGTCAGATGATCAGGCACATCGTCGATTTCTTTGGCGACGAGCGCTATGCGCGGCCTCGCCGCCGGTTGTTTTATCTCGTGCTCGTTCTGATCGTCGTCGCCGATTTCCTGGTTCCGCGCGAACACGCCGAATATCTGTGGGACCGCTTGCCCGGCTGGTCGACGGCTTATGGTTTCGGGTCCTGCGTGCTCATCATTTTCGTTTCCAAGTTCCTCGGCCACCAAGTCGGCCTCATGCGGCGCGAGGACTACTATGATTGACTTCGTCCATCCCGGCATCCTGCTCATTCTCGGCGCCGTGCCGATCCCGTTCCTGAAGGGATCGGTCCGCAAGGTCTTTCTGGTGCTCGTTCCTGCTCTTGCCATCGTCGCGGTGTTGACGATGGAGCCAGGCAGTTATGGCGCGGCGCGCGTCTTCGGGCAGGAAATCCTGTTTGCAAAGGTCGACAAGCTCAGCATCGTCTTTGCCACCGTCTTCACCATCATGGCGCTGATCGGCATGGTTTACGCGCTGCATCTGCCGCGTGCAGGTCAGCATGTGGCGGCCTTCGTCTATGTCGGCAGCGCGCTGGGCGTGGTGTTTGCCGGTGACTATCTGACGCTCTACCTCTTCTGGGAGGGCATGGCGTTTGCCTCGGCCTATCTGGTCTTTGCGCAAGGGGGCGAACGCGCGATCCGTGCGGCCTTCCGCTATCTGATGGTGCACGTCACGGGCGGCGTCGCTCTGCTTGGTGGCATCGTGCTCCACGGTTTCGCCGCCGGTTCGTTGCTCTTCGGTCCGATCGCCGGAGGCGGTGCCGCGGGAGCAACGGATATTGGCGGCTATCTGATCCTCGCCGGCTTTTTGCTGAATGCTGCGGTGCCGCCGCTAAACGCCTGGCTAACGGACGCCTATCCCGAAGCGACCGTCACAGGGGCGGTGTTCATGAGCGCCTTCACCACCAAGACGGCCGTCTACGTGCTGGCGCGCGCATTCCCGGGGACCGAGCTTCTCGTCTGGCTCGGTGCTGTGATGGCACTCTATGGCGTCATCTATGCGGTGTTGGAAAACGACTGTCGGCGGCTGCTTGCCTATCACATCGTCAGCCAGGTGGGTTACATGGTGGCGGGCATCGGGATCGGCACTGAAATGGCTTTAAACGGAGCCACCAGCCACGCCTTCGCACACATCCTTTACAAGGCGCTTCTCTTCATGGGGGCAGGGGCGGTGGTTGAGGTCACCGGACGGCGGAAACTGACCGAGCTCGGCGGGCTCTACAAAGCCATGCCGCTGACGGTCGCGCTCTATATGGTTGGCGCCTTCGCGATCTCAGCCTTTCCGTTCTTCTCGGGTTTCGTCACCAAGTCGATGGTGATCGCCGCCGCCGATCAGGATCACAGGGCACTGGTGGTTCTGGTACTCACGATGGCATCGGCGGGCACGTTCCTGCACACGGGCCTCAAGCTGCCCTACTACATGTTTTTCGGGCCTGATCGAAAGCTGGAGGCGCGCGAGCCGCCCAGCAACATGCTGGTTGCGATGGGCATGGCGGCACTGCTTTGCATCGCGATTGGCGTGTTCCCGGGACCGCTCTATGCGCTCCTTCCCTATCCGGTCGCCTTCGAGCCCTATACGGGCGCGCATGTCACCGAGAGCCTCGGTCTGCTGATGTTTACCGCACTGGGCTTCGTGCTCTTCCTGAAAGCGCTCGATCCGGAAAATACCATCAGCATCGATACGGACTGGTTCTACCGCAAGGGGGCACGAGCCTTCCTGTGGCTCGCCGAGAAACCGCTGGCGCGATACGAAAAGGCAGTGAGCAATGTGTCAGACTCTGTGGTCCTGCCGCTCCTGCACGGGACGGCGCGCGCCGGACTGCGGGTGGATCTTAACGGCGTCGATGCGGCGGTGAACGGGCTTGCCCGCGCCATCCTTGCTGGCGGCGGCGCGTTGCGGCGGTTGCAGACCGGCATGGTCACCCACTACGCGCTGGCGATGATCGCCGGCGTGATCGCGGCGATCACTGTTTTTGCCGTCGTGTGGCAGTAGGGGGTGTGATGGCGTTCCCGCTGCTCAGCCTGATCGTCTTCGTACCGGCCGCCGGGGCGGCGGTCGTGATGCTTCTGCGCAGCGACGAGGCGGTGCGGTGGGCAGCACTCGGCTTCACCTTGCTCGACGTGGCGCTCGCCATTGCGATGCTGTCCGGTTTTAATACCGGGAGCTCAGAGATGCAGTTTGTCGAGAAGCACCCGTGGGTGCCGGCGCTTAGCATAACCTTTGCGCTCGGCGTCGACGGGATCAGCGCGCTCTTCGTGTTCCTGACCGCGCTTTTGGGCTCTGTCTCGGTGCTCGCCTCATGGATCGCCATCGACCGCAAAGTTAAGCAGTTCATGGTCTGCCTGCTCGCCATGCAGACCCTGATGTTGGGTGTATTCACGGCGCTCGACCTTTTTCTGTTCTATGTCTGCTGGGAGGCGATGCTGATCCCGATGTACCTGATCATCGGGGTCTGGGGCGGCGATGGCCGGGTCTATGCGGCGTTCAAGTTCTTCCTCTACACCCTGGCGGGCAGCCTCCTGTTCCTGATCGGCGTCATCGTTCTTTACTTCGAGGGGGGCAGGACGTTCGACATCCTCGCCTTGATGGCACTCGATCTGCCGTTCGACATTCAATCCTGGCTGTTTTTTGCCTTCCTCGTCGCATTCGCGGTCAAGGTGCCGATGGTCCCGCTCCATACCTGGCTGCCGGACGCCCATGTGCAGGCTCCGACGGCTGGCAGCATCATCCTTGCCGGTGTACTCCTGAAGATGGGGGCCTATGGGTTCCTGAGGTTCTCGCTGCCGATGCTGCCAGAGGCTTCAGTCTATTATTCGACTTTGATGATGGCACTCTCGGCACTCGCGATCGTTTATGGCGGGCTGCTTGCCCTGGCGCAGGACGATTTGAAGAAGCTGGTGGCGTATTCCAGCATCAGCCATATGGGCTTCGTGACGCTTGGGATTTTTGCCCTCAACCCGCTCGGCCTTCAAGGCAGCATCCTGCAGATGTTCAATCACGGCGTGACGACCGGCGCGCTCTTTCTGTTCGTCGGCCTGATCTACGAGCGCACCCATTCCCGCAGCATCGCCGACTATGGCGGCTTGATGAAGGTGGCTCCCGTTTACACCGGATTCCTGGCGCTGTTCGTGCTGTCGTCGATGGCGTTGCCGGGAACGAACGCGTTCGTGGGCGAGTTGCTGGTTCTGTCGGGCGGGTTTGCGGCCAACCTCACGCTTGGCGCAGTCGCCGTATTGGGCGCATTGCTGAGCGCGGCCTATCTGCTTGGCATGTACCGGAAGGTCGCGCTCGGTCCGGCGACCGTCGGCGCGCGGTTCAAGGTTCGTGACGTCAACGGCCGCGAACTGGTGGCGATCCTGCCGCTCGCCGTCTTCGTGCTTTGGGTCGGCTTCTACCCCAAGCCCTTTCTCGCCATCATCGACAGCTCGGTCACGCATCTTTTGCAGCAGGTCCACGACAGGGGGAACGGGCCATGACCGCCGCAGCGCTCCTTGCGTCGATCCTTGTAAGCCTGCCCGAAATCATCGTGATTGTCGGGTCCTCAATCCTGTTGATTGGCGGACAACTCCTGCCGAAGGGAAAGGACGCTCTTCTTGTGTGGGCGTCGGTCGCGGTCGTGCTGCTTGCCGCCCTGGCGACATTCACGCTGTCAGGAGGGGCAGAGCCGGCTTATGCGGGCATGTTCGTCGCCGACCCCTTCTCCATCTTCTTCAAATCGCTGTTCTACCTGTCGATCCTGCTCACGTTCCTGCTCTCGCGAAACTATGCCGATATCGAAGGGATCGGCGGCAGCGAATACTATGTCCTGCTGCTGCTTGCGCTTGCCGGCATGATGATCATGGCGTCTGCGACCGATCTCCTGTCGATCTATGTTGGCCTCGAACTGATGGTGCTGTGCACCTACGTGCTGACCGGCTTCCTTCGGCGTCAACAACGCTCAAACGAGGCGGCACTGAAATACGTCATCCTTGGCGCCGTCTCGACCGGGATTTTTCTTTATGGTGTTTCGCTGGTCTATGGCCTTACCGGCACGACGCAGCTGGATCGGATGGCGGCGGCAGTCGGCAATGATCCGCTCGATCAGGGCTTGCTGCTTGCGGTGGTCTTCATCGTCGCGGGGCTGGTCTTCAAGATTGGCGCGGTGCCGTTTCATATGTGGGTGCCGGATGTCTACGAGGGTGCCCCGACGACGATTACCGCCTTCATGTCCGTCGGGCCCAAGGCGGCAGGGTTTGCGGTGATCCTCAGGGTGTTCCTCAACCCGTTGGTCGCAAGCTCCAACGTCTGGATCATATTGGCCGTTATCGCGGTGGTGACGATGGCGCTCGGAAGTTTCGTGGCGCTGGTGCAGGATAACTTCAAGCGCCTGCTCGCCTATTCCAGTATCGCCCATGCCGGCTTTGCCATTTTGGGCATCGTGGCCGGCGGTGCGGACGGGATCGCCAGCGTGATGCTCTACCTTCTGATTTACACCTTCATGAACCTCGGTATCTTCGGCGCCGTCATCATGATGCGCAACGGCAATTTCTCGGGCGAAGTCATTGAGGACTATTCCGGCTTCGCCAAGCTGCATCCGGGGCTGGCACTGTTGATGTTGCTCTATCTGTTTTCGCTGGCGGGCATTCCACCGACGGCAGGCTTCTTTGCCAAGTTCTACGTGCTGGTCGCGCTCGTCGAGCGTGGTTTCGTCCTTTTGGCCGTGATAGCGGTGCTCCTGAGCGCCGTCGCCGCCTATTTCTACATTCGCATCGTCATGGTGATGTTCATGCGCGAACCGGTGCGGGCGTTCGAGCCAGCCCTGACGCCTCTCGTTGGCATTACTCTTGCCGTCACCGCCGCCGGCACGATTGGCATCGGCCTGTTTCCGGCGTGGTTTCTGAAGCTCGCCCAGCAGTCGGCCTTCGGCGGCTGAGCGATCGCATTTGCATTGGCCTATCCGACAGAATAAACTAGCAGTTTAGGAAAGGAATGCCCAAAGTCGCTTCTACTGGGCGACCGCGTTACCGGCCCGAAAGAGCCGATCGCGGCTTGACCAACGCCCCGATGGGTGACCGGGCTGCGCGATATGTCTGCAGCGGATTTCCTGCCGGTTCTTTTCATGATCGCCGGAATTGTTCTGGTGGTGGGGGCGACGCTTTTTGTTTCCTCGCTGTTGCGGCCGTCCAATCCCTATCCCGAAAAGAACATGCCCTATGAATGCGGCATGGACCCGGCAGGCGAGGCAGCCGGGGGACGCTTCAGGGTGCAGTTCTTTATTCTCGCGATCCTCCTGGTCGTCTTTGATGTCGAGGCGATGTTTCTCTTCCCCTGGGCAGTCGTCCTCAAAGAGATTGGTCTCGTCGCTTATCTCGAAATGTTTGTCTTCATCGTGCTGCTTCTCGTGGGTTTTGCCTACGCCTGGCTGAAGGGAGCGCTGGAATGGGAGGAGTAGGAAACACGATCCAGGACAGCGTGCTGTTCACCACGGCCGAGAGCGTCATCAATTGGAGCCGAAGGTCGGCGCTGTGGCCCGAGACCTTCGGCATCGCCTGCTGTGCCATCGAAATGATCTCGGCGGGGTGCGCGCGCTACGATCTCGACCGGTTCGGCGTGGTGTTCCGCCCGTCACCGCGCCAGTCCGACGTGATGATCATCGCCGGCACGGTGACCCGCAAGTTCGCGCCCGTCGTGCGCCGGCTTTACGACCAGATGCCGGAGCCACGCTGGGTGATTGCCATGGGTACCTGCGCCATTTCAGGGGGCGTCTACAACACCTATGCGGTGGTGCAAGGGTCTGAAACCTTCGTGCCGGTCGATGTGCATGTGCCCGGATGTCCGCCACGGCCCGAGGCGCTGATGCATGGCTTCCTGCTATTGCAAGAAAAGATCAAGAAGTCCCGCGCGCTCGCCGGAACACCTCTCGATCGGGTGGGGGCATCATGAGTGTCGAACCGTCTCTCAATCGCGCTTTGATCCTGGAGCGCTTCGGGGAAACGATCGAGGATCTCGGGACTGCGCATGGCATTGACGTCTTCGTGGTTCCGCCCGAAAAGATCGTCGAATTCTGCCGGTTCCTGAAGGACCAACCCGAGTTCAGGTTCAACTTCCTTTCCGACATCTGCGGCGTTGACCATTATCCCGAAACGCCGCGCTTTGAGGCGGTGTACCATCTCTATTCGCTGCCCAACCGCTGGCGTGTCCGCATCAAGTGTCGACTTGGCGATCCGCCCGAGATTCCCTCGGTCACCGGGGTCTGGCGCACGGCCAACTGGCACGAGCGCGAAGCCTGGGACATGTATGGCATCCGGTTCCAGGGTCATCCTGACTTGCGCCGGATCTATATGTGGGAGGGCTTCGAGGGCTTTCCCCAGCGCAAGGACTTCCCGCTTAAGGGGTACAAGGACAAGCTGAACCCCTTTGGGGCCGAAGGTCCGCCGCCGACCCAGCCCGACCTCGCCACGCGGAACATTCCATAGGAGGAAAGGTGCGGGCGGTTTCCTTTTGGACCGATCCGAAATCACATGAACCACGGAGACCGATCGATACCGGAAAGTTGAGATGACTGAAGTCACCGAGCTCACGAGGCCGGAAGGAGAAGCGCTCAACAGCAAGGAAGTGCTTCTCAATCTCGGACCCCAACACCCCAGCACCCATGGGGTCCTCCGGCTCGTGCTCGAACTGGACGGCGAGTATGTCAAGCGGGTGGACCCCCATATCGGCTACCTGCATCGCGGCACGGAAAAACTGGCAGAAAGCTTTACCTATACGCAGATCTTCCCGCTGACCGACAGGCTCGACTACCTCTGCCCGCCCTCGAACAACCTGGCCTTCGCGCTCGCGGTGGAGAAGCTGCTCGGCATCGAGGCCCCGATCCGGGCGCAATATATCCGCGTGATGATGGCGGAACTCGCGCGCATCTCCGGTCATCTTTTGATCACCGGCGCGCTGCCGATGGATCTCGGCGCCATGACCGCGCTGCTTTACGTCATGCGCGAGCGCGAAATGATCATGGATCTCCTCGAAATGGTCACCGGCGCGCGCATGCACACCTCCTTCTGCCGGGTCGGTGGCGTTCGCGAGGACCTGCCTGATGGGTTCTTCCCAAAGATCAGGGAGTTCTGCGACATCTTCCCAAACCGCATCCGCGACTATGAGCGGCTGCTCGAAGACAACAGGGTGTTCCTCAAACGCACTCAAGGGATCGGCGTCATCACCGCCGAAGACGCCATCGATCTCGGCCTCAGCGGTCCGAACCTGCGTGCTTCCGGCGTCGACTGGGACATCCGTCGTGACGAGCCCTACGAAATTTACGACCGGCTCGATTTCAATGTCATCACGCGCGACGAAGGCGATTGTTATGCGCGCTGGCGCTGCCGGGTCGATGAGATGCGTGAAAGCATGCGGATCATCGAACAATGCATTGAGCAGATGCCGGAGGGGCCGTTCCAGGTCGACATGCCGACGATCGCTTTCCCCGTCGACAAGGACCGCGTGCATTGCTCGATGGAGGCCCTGATCCAGCATTTCGACCTGTCGGCGTATGGCTTCAGCGTGCCGAAGGGCGAGGTCTATTCGGCAATCGAGGCACCTAAGGGCGAGCTCGGCTTCTACATCATCAGCGACGGATCGCCGAAACCGTTCCGCATGAAGGTGAGGGCTCCTTCGTTCGTCAACCTTCAAGGTGTCTTCGGCGTCACCAACGCCCGCTATCTGGCGGACATGATCGCCGTGCTCGGCAGCCTCGATCCTGTAATGGCGGAGGTCGACAAGTAGCGGAGATTTGGACGTGATGGCGATGCGCGAGAAGATCGAACAGGCGGCGGCGCGGTATCCCGACCAGCGCTCGGCGATCATGCCGGCACTTTTGATCGCGCAGCGCGAACATGGCCATCTGCCCGGCCCGGTGCTGGAAGAAGTCGCCGACATCCTCGGCGTCGAACGGATCTGGGTCTACGAGCTCGCAACCTTCTACACGCTCTTCCATACCGAGCCAGTGGGAAAGTTCCACCTGCAGCTCTGCGACAACGTATCCTGCATGCTGCGCCGATCCGAGGATCTGCTGACGCATCTGGAGAACGTGCTCGGGATCAAGAAGGGAGGCACGACCGGGGATGGGCTGTTCACGCTCTCGACCGTCGAATGCCTCGGCGCCTGTGAAATGGCTCCGGTCATGCAGGTCGGCGACGACTATCACGGCAATCTCGACATCGAGCGGATCGACGCGCTGCTTGCCCGGCTGCGCGCCATGGTTCCGCACGCGGCCGGCGCCGATCTCGCTGCCGTCGAACCGCCGGGGGAATAACCATGTACGAACCGGTTCTTTTGAAGAATGTGAACGTGCAGGATGGGCATCTTCTTTCGACATATGAGGCCGGCGGCGGCTACCGAGGGCTTCACAAAGCCCTCAAGGAACATACGCCCGACGAGATCATCGATCTCGTCAAGAGATCGAACCTGCGTGGCCGCGGCGGAGCCGGGTTTCCGACCGGCATGAAGTGGAGTTTCGTCCCCAAGCGGGCCGACAAGCCGAAGTATCTCTGCTGTAACGCCGACGAAGGGGAGCCTGGCACCTTCAAGGACCGGATCGTCATGGAGCGCGACCCGCACCAATTGGTCGAAGGCATGGCGATCAGCGCCTATGCGATCGGAGCCGAGGTCGCCTATGTCTACATTCGCGGCGAGTATGTGCTGGCGATCAGGCGGCTGGAACAGGCGATTGCCGAGGCCAAAGCCAAAGGCTATCTCGGAACAGGGATACTGGGCTCGGACTTCAATTTCGTCGTCCACGTCCATTGCGGTGCTGGTGCCTATATCTGTGGCGAAGAGACCGCGATGCTCGACTCGCTCGAGGGCAAGAGGGCACAGCCGCGCCTGAAGCCGCCATTTCCAGCCGTTGCGGGGCTCTATGCCAGCCCGACCGTCATCAACAATGTCGAGACGCTGGTCTGCGTGCCGCATATCGTGGCGCGGGGCCCTGACTGGTTCCGCGGTATCGGACCCGAAAAGAGCCCAGGCCCGAAGCTCTACTGCGTCAGCGGACAGGTGCGCATGCCCGGCCTCTACGAGCTTCCGATGGGGATCCCGCTTCGAGAACTGGTCGAGGACCATGCCGGCGGGCCGCCGGCCGGTCGCAAGATCAAGGCGGTAATACCAGGTGGTGTTTCCGCACCGGTGATCCCGGAGCCGGGCCTGGACGTCGGGATGGACTTTGACTCGCTTGCTGCTGCCGGCACGATGCTGGGTTCGGCAGGCGTGATCGTCGTCGATGACACGACCTGCATGGTCAAGGTCGCCACCCGCATCATCGAGTTCTTTCACCACGAGTCCTGCGGCAAGTGCACACCCTGCCGCGAGGGGTTGAACTGGGTTGTGAAAGTGCTGCGCCGGATCGAGGCGGGCGAGGGCGCCCCCGGCGACATGGAGCAGCTGGACATGCTCTGCAAAGGCATTTTCGGCAATACGTTTTGTGCTTTGGGTGACGGTGCTGCGATGGGGTTGCGGGCCTCGCTTGCGCATTTCCGCGAGGAGTTTGTCGCCCATATCGAGGAGCGGAAGTGTCCGTTCCACTAAGGAGCGCCTAGCGCGGGCGAGTAGGTCATGGTGAGCGTTACGGTCAATGGGCAAACACTGGAGGTCGAGGCCGGCTCGACGGTGTTGCAGGCCGCCCAGCGCTTGGGCATCGAAATTCCGACCTTCTGCTACTTAAAGCGCCTGCCGCCGCTTGCCTCCTGCCGCATGTGTCTCATCGAGATCGAGGGGCTGCGGCGGCTACAGCCGTCCTGCGCCACAGCCGTCACTGAAGGCATGGTCGTGCGAACGGATACGCCACTGATTGATGAAACACGTTCGTCCATGCTGGACATGCTGCTTGCCAACCACCCGCTCGACTGCCCGATCTGCGACAAGGGCGGCGAGTGTGAGCTCCAGGACATGGTGATGGCCTATGGCCCGGGGAGAAGCCGCTTTCATGATCCCAAGCGCGTCTTCCATTCTCGCGACATTCGCCTGAGCCCGGTCGTCATCATGAACGTCAACCGTTGTATCCAGTGCCAGCGCTGCGTGCGCATGTGCGAGGAGGTCGTCGGCGCGGTCGCCCTTGGCACCGTCGAGAAAGGCATGGATACGGCCGTCACCGGCTTTGAGGGCAGTCTTGCCAGTTGCGACCAGTGTGGCAACTGCATCGAAGTCTGTCCGGTCGGCGCGCTGATGAGCTTTCCCTATCGCTATAAGGCTCGGCCCTGGGATCTCGCCGAGGTCGACACGATCTGTCCGCATTGCGGCACGGGATGTCAGTTGACCGTCGGCGCGCGCAAGGGCGAATTCATGCGTGTCCGGTCCAAGGAGGAACACGGCGTCAACCGCGAAACGCTCTGCGCACGCGGCCGTTTCGGCCTTGACTTCATCGAAGGGCATGATCGGATCAAACGACCGATGATCCGCCGCGACGGCACTCTTGTGCCGGTCTCCTGGGACGAATCAGGAGACTATCTGCGCCGGCGGCTAGCAGCGGTCGAAAGCAAGGCTTCCGGCGGACTTGTCTCGCCGCGCCTGCCCAATGAGGTTCTCTATCAGTTCCAAAAGCTCATGCGCACGGTCTTTGCGACCAACAACATCGACAGCTCGTCGCGCTGGTCCACACCCTTCGACGCGCTTGCCCCGCTGATGGCAGGCTACAGTCGTGCACCTTTGACGGACGTGATCGGCGTCGATCACGTGCTTGTTATCGGCGGCAACGTGACCGAGGAAAACCCGGTCACCGAGTATCTGCTGCGGGATGCCGCCAGGCGGCGCGGGACTGGATTACTCATGCTCTCGACGCGACCGTCCCGCCTCGACGCCGATGCTAAGGCTGTGGTTCGTGTATCGCCTGGCGGAGAGGTCGCGAGCCTTGCAGCCGTGGTTGCCGGACTTGCTGCGGCCGTCGGTGACAAACTGTCAGGTGACGCTGTTGCAGAGATCGGCGTGGCAGTCGGCGGCCCGGTGGCTGGCAATGGCGGCGATGGACCGGATCGTCTGGCCGCAGCACTCAACGAAGGCAGCACTGTCACCGTGCTTGTCAGTGTCGACCTCCTGAGATCGTCAGACGCGCGGGGAGCGTTGCAGCAACTCACCAATCTCTTGCAACTGCTTCGCCTCCTCGGCAAGACCCCAGCATTGCAGTTCCTCTTCGACCGCGCCAACCAGCTGGGCGCCTTTGATATGGGGGCCCTGGCGGGCGGCTTGCCGGGGCTGCAGCCGGTTGTCGACGAGACGGCGCGCGCCGCTCTTGCCCGGAACTGGGGCGCCGAAATCCCCCATGGGCCGGGTGGTGACCTCGACGCGATGCTGGATCTCTGCGTGGCTGGGCAAATGGGGGCGCTCTACCTTGTCGGAACTGACCCCCTGGTCTCTTATCCGGACAGGGAGTTCGTGGCGCGGGCACTTGGCGCCGCTGATCTCTTGATCGTGCAGGACAGTTTCCTTAACGAGACGGCCGCACTGGCCGAGGTTGTCTTGCCAGCGGCGGGCTACGGTGAAGAGCCCGGCAGCTTTACCAACAACGAGGGTCGCATCCAGCAGGTCGCCAAGTTCCGGGAACCAGTCTTTGAGGCGCGGGGTAATCTCGCTATCTTCGATTTTGTCGCAGCTGAGCGCGGCCAAATATTGCAGCCTTCGACGCATGTCGCGGTTTTCGATGAGATCGCCCGGCTGATACCGGCCTATCAGGCGCTCACCTGGACCGGACTTGGTGCCGACGGTGCCTTCACGAAAGAAGGCCCGACGCCACCGGCGGAAGCCTTCCATGCACCGCCGACCGTTTCGCAACCGCACGACGGGCTCCTGCTCGTCACCGGCAACTGTCTATTCCACAATGGCTATCTGACCGAGCGTTCGGAGATCCTGAACACGGTCGCCAACGATCCTTATGTCGCGATGAGCGCTGAGGATGCGGCTAAGCTTGGCCTTTCGGACGGCGACCAGGTGGTCGTTCGTTCAACCCGCGGTGAACTGGTAGCGCAGCTCAAGGTCGAAAAGCCGTTTCCCAAGGGTCTTGTCTTTGTTCCCGAAAACTATCGGTCTCTTCGCCTCAACAGCTTGATGAGGCGCGGTGAATACCCGTGTCCGGTTAAGGTTCACAAGGCAGCAACAGCGCACGCAATCGAGGGCACGAACCGGGTCTGGCGAGGAGCATGAGGATTTGCGCCCGAGGCGCCTGCAAGGCCCGTGTCCCGACCTCTGGGCGCAAAGCCACTCTCAGTGGTAGCCGGCCCCGGCAATGTATTCGTACAGGTGTCGCTCGGTGCGCTGCGCCTCGTCGAGCCGGTGCTTGACCACGTCGCCGATGCTGACGACGCCGACAATGGCCTCCTCCTCAATGACCAGCACATGACGTGTCCGTCTCTGGGTCATGATCGACATCACCAGGGGCAGCCCATCGACAGCCGAACAGATCGCCACGTTGCGGTTCATGATCTCGGCGACCGGCATCAGCGCTGCCTCAGGCCCATATTCCGCAAGCGCATTGCAGCAATCCCGTTCCGAGACCGTGCCCATGTACCTTCCGGGCGCGTGGCTGACGACCACGAAGCCGATATTGTTGTCACGAAAGAGCCGCAGGATCTCCACCATCGCCTGGTCGGGAGCGACTGCGATCACTCCAGCACCCTTATCCTTCACGATTTCACCGACAAGCATCTGAGCCTCCTATCTGCGCGCCCCGGTTTGCTGCTCCTCACGTTCGCCGGATATTGCGCCACCAGTTGTATCCATGCGGTTCGCTCGTTTCGACCAGCACGTCCTCATCCGTATTCAGGCGTGCGGCGACGACACCACCGCCGGCCATCGCCTTTCCAGGTTTTTCGAGCAGATCGTCGCGTCCGATCACCAGGTCACGCGACGAAAAACTCGAGAATTCATACTGCTGGCCAAGTGCGATGGCGTCCGCAGGGCAGGCGTCCTCACAGAGGCCGCAGAAAAGGCACCTGGCCGTGTCGATCTCGAATTTTGCTGGGTGTCGGTTGCCGTTTTCGTCCTCGTAGGGAACGACTTCGATGCAGTCGCAGGGGCAGATGCGAGCGCAAAGCTCGCACGCGACACACTTGATCTCGCCCTCTTCGTCGCGTTTGAGGAAGTGATGGCCGCGATAGCGCGAATAGGGGAGCCACTTCTCCTTGTCCGGATACTGCATGGTCACCGGCTTGGAGAACATATAGCCAAAGGTCAGCGTAAAGGCGCTCGCCAGGTCGGCAAAAAGCGCCCAGCCGATCCATGTTCCAGCTCTGTCGACTACGCGTGACATGGTCGCGCCGTTCTACAGCGGCGTGCGTCTATTCCAACGCGGGAGGGTCGCTGTAGTCCCTTCGATTGCTGCACGCATCTTCGTCAGATCGACACCGAACCTAGAAGGCGCGTGGACAAGCCGCCCTGGCTCCTAAGTGAAAGCAATACCAGTGATAATTATGTTCGCCATTGACAGAGGAAGCAAGACTTTCCATCCGATCGCCATCAGTTGGTCATAGCGATAGCGGGGCAAAGTGAAACGGAACCACATAAACACATAAATGAAGAATGCCACTTTGAGCGCAAACCAGAGAAGCGGCGGCAGCGGAATGAGAATACCGTTCCAGCCGCCGAAAAACAGGATGACGGAGAGGACCGATACCAGGAGCACGATGACGTATTCGCTGACCATGAAGAGCGCGAAACGAATACCGCTGTACTCGGTATGGAACCCGGCGCCGAGATCCCCTTCCGCTTCGGCCAGGTCGAAGGGAATGCGCTGCGCTTCGGCCAATCCCGCAACGAAGAAGACGAAGAACCCGATCGGTTGATAGACGATGTTCCAGAGATCGCTCTGGGCGCGCACGATGTCCACGAGGCTCATCGACTGTGCGAGCATCACGACGCCGATGACTGCGAAACCCATGGGGATTTCGTAGCTGATCATCTGTGCGCAGGTCCTCAGACTGCCGAGAACGGCGTATTTGCTGTTGGCGGCCCAGCCGCCGAAGATGACGCCATAGACCTCCAGACCGATCACCGCGAAGACGAAGAGCAATGCCACATTCAGATTGGAAACGTAGAGCGTGATCTCTGCATTGAGCACTGAGACGGTCTCGCCGAAGGGGATCGCGACAAACACCACAAAGGGCGGAGCGAGCGCCAGGATCGGCGCCAGCTTGAATAGGAAGCGATCTGCCTCTGCAGGGATATGATCCTCTTTCGTCAGGAGCTTGATACCGTCAGCCACTGGCTGCAGCAGGCCGTGCCACCCCACGCGCATCGGACCCATGCGCTGCTGCATGTGGCCGGCAATCTTTCGCTCCAGCCAGGTCAGCGGCAAAGGCAAGAGTAGAAGCATTGCGATGAGCAATGCGATCTTGAGGGCGATAAGGCCAAGGGCGACGAGAAGTTCCATGATCCGCGGCCATCTATTCGACAGGCAGAAACGTGACTGGGCCCGACCCGGCTTACCCGTTGAGCGGGTCCTTCCAGTTTTCTCCATTTTCTCACGAAACGGCGGCCGTGGACAGGCTGCCGTTTCCTATTCTGTGAATAGCACCGAGATTTGTAGACGCCTTCTTTCCTAATTTTGAGGCAAGAAGAGCATCATGAGCAAATCGAATTTCAGCGAAGAGTTTAAGCGTGACGCGGTGCGCCAGATCACGGAGCGAGGCTATCCGGTTGCTGAGGTTTCGCAGCGTCTCGGCGTCAGCCAGCATTCGCTCTACGAATGGAAGAAGAAGTTTGCTGCGTCGAACGCCAAGGGCAACGACGAGACCGAGGAGATCAGGCGGCTAAAGAAGGAACTGGCTCGCGTTACCGAGGAGCGAGATATCCTAAAAAAAGCGGCCGCGTATTTCGCCAGGGATGCAAAGTGAAGTACGCGTTCATTGCTCTGCATCGCTTGCAGTTTTCGGTGCGGACGATGTGCCGCCTTCTGCGGGTTCATCCCAGTGGATTTTACACCTGGCTGAAGAACCCGCTGAGCAGGCGAGCCAACGAGGACAAACGACAGACCGATCTGCTCCTGAAGGCATGGGAAGAGAGCGGGAAGGTCTACGGTTATCGCAAGCTGCACGACGACCTTCTCGATCAGGGCGAGATATGCTGCCCGAACCGGGTTGCGCGTCTGACCCGTCTCGCCGGGATCAAGGCGCAGATTGGCTACAAACGCCGTCCCGGCATCTATGGCGGCAGGCCTGCCGTCGCTATCGACAACACGCTCGACCGGCAGTTTGACGTAGCGGCTCCGGACAAGGCCTGGGTCACGGACATCACCTATATCCGGACCTGCGAAGGTTTTGCTTATTTGGCCGTCGTCATCGACCTCTATTCCCGCCGGGTCATCGGCTGGGCGATGCAGAGCCGCCAAACCACGGACGTCGTATTGCAGGCTCTGCTCATGGCGGTGTGGCGACGCAAACCGAAGGACAAAGTGCTGATCCACTCCGATCAGGGCTCGCAATTCACCAGCATGGACTGGGCCTCGTTCCTCAGGCACCACAATCTGGTTCACTCGATGAGCCGACGCGGCAACTGCCATGACAATGCGGTGGCCGAGAGCTTCTTCAATCTTCTGAAGCGAGAGAGGATACGTCGCAGGGTCTACCGTTCACGCGATGAAGCTCGCCAGGACGTGTTCGACTACATCGAAATGTTCTACAACCCGAAACGCAAACACGTCAGGAACGGGATGCTGTCACCCGTCGAGTTCGAGAAGCAGCAGAAAATCTAACCCGAGGGTGTCTACGAAACTCGGGGCTATTCAGTCTGCGCTTCTATGTGCTGTCGACAACAACGAGGGAGGATGGAATTTGATCGATCAGCTTGCCGCACTAGACCGTATGTTCGTCGCGTGAAGGCGGCTCGCCCCGATTATGCTGCGTGCGGGGATTGCTCTGGATGGGCCAGAGCGGAGCCCCAAGCTTAGCGAGGGCGAACATGAAGGAAAATAACGCAATATTCGTCGGGCTGGACGTTTCAAAACTGAAGATTTCCGTCGCGGCGGCGGAGGGAGAGCGCAGTGGCGAGGTCCGTTTTCTGGGCGACATTTCCTCAGAGCCCGCATCAGTGGCCGCGTTGGTCCGCAAGCTCTCCAAGCCCGCACGTACACTTCACTTTTGTTACGAGGCGGGTCCTACAGGTTACGGTCTCTACCGCCAGATCGTGGAATTGGGACATGAATGCGCTGTAGTGGCTCCGTCCCTTATTCCCAAGCGCCCAGGCGACAGGGTGAAGACAAATCGTCGGGATGCAATGAGCTTGGCACGGCTGCATCGTGCGGGCGAATTGACGCCGGTCTGGGTTCCTGACGAAAGCCACGAGGCTATGCGCGATCTGGTGCGTGCACGCGATGCGGCCCAAGAAGTGCTGAAGCAATTGCGCCAACAGCTCCAGTCCTTTTTACTTCGTCACGGCCGCATTTATACAGGGCGCAAGCCGTGGACACGGGCGCATGCCCGCTGGCTGGCGGACCAGGCCTTCGAACATCACGCCCATCACATTCTGCTCGCGGAATATTGCCAGGCTATTGACGACGCCACAGTGCGCCTGGATCGGTTGAACAAGCTTGTCACTGACACCGCGGCATCCTGGTCTATGGCTCCGGTGGTGGCTGCCTACCAAGCAATGCGCGGCGTGGCGTTCATGACAGCGGTCACCTTCGTGGTCGAAATCGGCGATGTACGTCGTTTCGACAACCCTCGTCAGCTAATGGCATATCTAGGCTTGGTGCCGTCAGAAAGCTCGACGGGCGAACGCATCAAACGTGGCGGGATCACCAAAGCGGGCAACATCCGGGCGCGCCGCGCACTCATAGAAGGGGCTTGGACATATCGCTACCCGGCGCGTGTGAGCCCGACGATCCAGGCTCGGCTTGTAGGCCTGCCGAAGGTGGTCCGGGACATAGCGTGGAAGGGACAGGTGCGGCTTTGCACGCGTTATCGCCGGCTAATCAGCGCCGGCAAGGCAAAGACAGTCGCGGTAACCGCTATCGCGCGGGAAATGGCGGCTTTCCTATGGGCGATTGGACAAGAGGTTGCGCCGCTCGGGAAGTTTTAGACCGGTAGTCAGCCCAAAGTAGGCGCGCCAAAACCATCTGTTTGTTGAACAAAGTTGGAGGCAGGGCCCCGGTGGGGAACCCTCGATACTCCTATGTGGCAGAGACATCCAGGCCCGACACTAGACAGAGGCAGCCCCAGACGAACATACGGAAATGCGGTATCCAGCCCGCGAATGAGAGTATGCCAGCCGTCGTCGAAGCGCCCTGTCTCCTGCTTTGTTCAATAACTCCGAGCATTTGCCTTTCGTCGCCAGACGAAAAGGGGAAGCCATGCCCGGCTGACTTGCAAATGAACATAAGAGGAGTAACATTCGATGTCATTCCACATCTTGGCGCGCTCGTGGGCGCATATTTACTGTCGCTTCCTATCGGATGGGACCGGGAAAAGGGCGAAAGAAGCGCGGGGTTGCGCACATTCCCACTCGTCGCCATAGCGAGTTGCGGATTTATACAGGCCACCGAACGCTTGACCACGGGAAGCCCGGAAGCCACAGCCCGGATCGTCGAAGGGCTGATCACTGGCATGGGGTTCATCGGAGGCGGAGCTATCCTTGTTGTCAAAGCAAGCGTGCGTGGAACTGCGACAGCAGCGAGCCTTTGGGCGACAGGCGCGATCGGCACCTCCGTGGGTCTCGGCGCTTACGACGTAGCAATCGTGCTCTCAGTCATGACTTTCCTCACCCTTCGCCTCAATGCCAATCTCAAAACAGACGGCCCCGAGAACAAACCGGATTGAATTGCCTTCATCCGGAGCGACAACAATTATCGCTGCCCCGTTTTACATCTTGCGACCGCACAGGGATTCTCTGGTTCTTCCGTACAAGCGCGCCGGCATGGCAGGGGCGAGCGACGATCGTTGGCATTTTATTAAGTTTGTTGGCAAAGAGTCCAATTCACGGGCGCCCTTTCTTCGTGGGGAGCGCGGTGAGAGCCAACGAGCTTCGGAGGCGAGAATGTATCAGCGCACCGTCCTAGTGGTAGACGATGAGCCGTTGATCCGGATGACATTGGGGGATTTCCTCGCAGACGAAGGATTTGCAGTGCTAGAGGCGTCGAATGTCCTGGAGGCTGTCGCGGTGCTGGGTCGGCATCGGATCGACGCGCTGATCACCGACGTGGACATGCCCGGCGCGTTGAACGGCTTTGATCTGGTGAAACTGGTTCACAGCTACACGGCAGGTGTCGCCGTGATCGTCACTTCGGGTGGCCATACCGCGGCTGAAATCGACGGACATCGCGCCTCCTTTCTGGCGAAGCCCTACCGGATGGATGCCATTCTGGAGGAACTGGAGAAGCGGATGCCACCATTCCTGCATTCAGCGACGGCCGTGAGCGGCTGACGAGCGTTTGCCAGGCCTTGAAAGCGGGAAGCGATTGCAAGCTCCCAACGCGGTCGGGCTGTAACTTTTCCTCTTTCCGTGCGTTTCCATCGACAACCAGGGAGGCACGCATGTCAAAGAGAGAACTGATCGATACCGGAACCGACAAGCGCTACGTCCGGCGGGACGAAGACGGCAAGTTCAAAGAATCAGTGGATGTGAGTCGATCCTTGTCCGCTGACAAACGCCAAAAGGCGAAACACGACGCAAAACCCGGGGAGGGCGACAAGGGCGATCATAAGTCCAAGTGAAAATCGCGACTTACAACGTCAACGGTGTCAACGGCCGCCTGGAAGTGCTGTTGAGTTGGCTTGAACGGGCCTCGCCTGACGTCGTGTGTTTACAGGAGTTGAAGGCCCCTGACGCCAAATTCCCCGCCAAAGCTATTGAGGCGGCAGGCTACGGTGCCATCTGGCACGGTCAGAAAGGTTGGAACGGGGTAGCAATCCTCGAAAAAGGTCGCGAACCGCTACTTATCCGTAGGGGACTTGCCGGAGACCCCGACGATTTGCATAGCCGCTACGTCGAAGCGGCTATCGACGGCATGGTGATTGGCTGTCTCTACTTGCCGAACGGCAATCCCTACCCAGGGCCAAAATTCGACTACAAGCTCGCCTGGTTCAAGCGCTTGGCGGAGTATGCTGACGAACTGCTCGCCCTGAAAGTCCCCGTCGTTCTTGCCGGCGACTACAACGTCATGCCTACCGAACTGGATGTCTACAAGCCCGAGCGATGGGTGGATGACGCGTTGTTCCGGGTAGAGGTTCGCGATGCATACCGGGAACTCGTCGAACAGGGGTGGACTGACGCACTTCGCCACCTGAATCCGGGGAAGCGGGTTTATACGTTCTGGGACTATTTCCGGAATGCATACGGCCGGGATGCAGGCTTGAGGATTGACCATTTCCTTCTCAGTCCCGGGGTTGCCGAAAGGCTCGTCAAGGCGGGCGTCGATAAGGACGTCCGAGGCTGGGAACACACCAGCGACCATGCCCCGGTTTGGATCGAACTCGCAGATGACATGCCGAAAAGAAGGAGGAGAAAATGACCAACCATACGCACTCCAGGGAATGGAAGGATGACCTCAGGCTGAAGCTGGAAGAACTTATTGATACGTTCGTAGTCGAAGGTGTCCGACAGGAAGACATCTTCGACGCCATCCGCGATCAGCTCCCAGGCCTCCGTGACGCGCTCGCGCGTGATCCCGATCCGGCTGAAGACAGTTCTGGCGGTATCCTCGACGAGCCGTCAAACGACTGGCCAAGTGCCATTTCAGGGAAAGATTGAGGCTATCGCGTCTTCGGGTTCCAGCAGAAAGCAGGATGAATGGACGCCTACATCGTTACGCTGACGGTCCTCGGCTTCGTTGTCCTCCTGACGGCGTGGTTGCCGATGGCGTTCCGGCGTCTTCCTCTCTCGCTCCCGATAGCCTGTCTCGCCATCGGCACGCTGTTGGCCTTGTCTCCCTTTCCCCTGCTGCCGCGCTTCAATCCTCTGGAAAATCGGGAGTTCACCGAACGGATGACCGAGATTGTCGTCATCGTCGCGTTGATGGGGGCGGGGCTGAAACTTGACCGTCCCTTCGGTTGGCAGCGCTGGGGGACAACCTGGCGTCTTCTAGGTTTAGCGATGCCTCTGACCATTGCCGCACTCGCTTTCCTCGGGTTTTGGATACTGGGTCTCGGCCTTGCGTCGGCGCTCCTGTTTGGAGCCTCGCTCGCGCCGACAGATCCCGTGCTCGCCAGCGACGTCCAGGTCGGACCGCCGCGGTCAGGAGAGGAGGACGAGGTTCGTTTCGCCCTGACGTCGGAGGCGGGCCTGAACGACGGGCTTGCATTTCCGTTCGTTCACCTTGCCGTTGCCATTGCACTGGCAGCGAAGGAGGGGACTGACGTCCTTGCACACTGGGCCGCGCTCGACGTCGCATGGCGGCTCGGTGCGGGCACCGCTTTAGGTTGGGGGCTGGGCAAACTGTTTGGAGTCCTTTCGTTTCGAATGCGTGGCGGCGGACTTGCGAAAACGCAGGACGGGTTTGTCGCTCTTGGCATGACGTTCGTTACTTACGGGCTTACCCAGCTCGTCGGCGGATACGGCTTTGTCGCCGTGTTTCTCGCGGCCGTGGCGTTCCGGGCGAGCGAGCGGGACAACGACTTCCACGAGCAGCTTCACGATTTCGCCGAACAAATTGAACGGTTGCTGATGATGGTACTTTTGGTATGCCTTGGATCGGTCGCCGTTAGCGGCCAGCTCTTGGCTGCCGTCGACTGGCGCGTAGGCGTCGTTGCGGTGCTCGCGCTCCTGTTGGTCCGACCTCTTATCGGCTGGCTGTGCCTGGTCGGGTCGGGGCATTCGCCAGGAGAAACCGCGGTGATCGCAGTCTTTGGGATCAGAGGCCTCGGATCGATCTACTACCTTGCCTACGCAACGGGACAGGCGGAGTTCGATGGATTCGAGACAATCTGGGCTACGGTAGTACTGATCGTGCTGGCTTCAATCGTGGTCCACGGCATAACCGTAACTCCGACGATGCGCTGGATCGACAGAAGAGGGCCTTCGTCCAGTGGGGAGCCGTCATGATGACGCCATGGGACACTTGCGCTATCGTCCGCCCTCGTCGGGCTCGCTGTCCTGTTAGCCGCCATCGCAATTTCACTGGACGCCGAAGCTTCGGCGTGGCCGCATCGGATCGCTTTGAAGTCGACTTCATCCGACAACCCGAACTCAACCGTCCAGTATGTCGAAAGCGTCGTGAGCTCGCGCGATGCAAACCGCAAGGCAGAACGTCCTCGTCATCTGGTGATCTTCTTTCACGGTATCGGAGCAAGAGGCACGCAGATGGGCGGTCTGGGCGGTTCCTGGAAGTCCACTCTACCCAACACGGTTTTCGCATACCCTGACGCGCCGTTTCCCACCAGATCGGGTGGTCGGCAATGGTTTGCCGTCGATAACGACGTCATGCGGCCGGAGCGTATCGCGGCGGCCCGGCGGGCATTCGATGACCTCGTTTCCGAGATCGTTGAAAGGCAAGGCTTCGAGAACGACTTGAAGAACGTCGCATTCGTCGCCGTTTCCCAAGGCGCGCCCGGCTTCTGGTTGAAATCGAGGATATCTCGGCTAAGCTAGTGGTGGCACCGATGTGATACGCAGATCCGACTAGCGTTGGAGATGTTGTATTGTATTGACTAGTGGGAAATGCGGTGCCACACGCCCCTACACTGTTTGCCGCGGCTTTTCTTGCCGCTTCAAGCCACTCCGGTGCTGTTGCGCAGGAGGCTTCTCCCGCGCCACCTGACAAGGTGGCGCAAGCCCAACCGATTTCGGAGATCAAGCTAGGCTACCTTCGCGCCTATGCCCCCCAGTTGGCACTTTCAGTGCTGGACGTGCCGCCGCGTGACGAAGGAGTCGCGGGGGCCAAAGTGGCCATCGGCGATAACAACACGACCGGTCGCTTCCTCGGGCAAGAGTTCAAGCTCGAAGTGTCCGAGGTGAACCCGAATGCCGATGTCGTGCCTGCCTTCAATGACATGATATCGCGGGGCACTCTCTACATTCTCGCGGATCTCTCTGCTGCCCAGCTTCTGTCGATAGCCGATCTCGCTCGCGATAACGGCGTGCTGCTCTTCAACGTCGGTGCCACGGATGACCGTCTGCGCGAAGAAGGTTGCCGGGCAAACATCTTCCACACCGCCCCAACGCGCACCATGCTCGCCGACGGGCTGGCGCAATATCTGATTTGGAAACAATGGCGTCGCTGGGTGCTGGTTTACGGTTCTCATGAGCCCGACAAACAGTTTGCAAACGCGCTCCGCCGCGCCGCCACGCGCTTTGGCGGCGAGATTGTTGCGGAAAAGGAGTTTCCCGACACGGGTACAGCGCGCCGGACGGATACGGGTGTGGTCCAGATCCAACGACAGATGCCTGTCTTCACGCAGGGATTCCCTGATCACGACGTGCTGCTCGTGGCCGACGAAACCGAGGTCTTCGGGACCTATGTGCCGTTTCGAACCTGGATGCCGCGACCAGTGGCCGGGACCGCCGGTCTGATGCCCTCCGCGTGGCACCCGGCAAGCGAGCAGTGGGGCGGCACGCAGATACAAAACCGTTTCGCTAAGGCCAGTGGTCGACGGATGTTGTCGAAAGACATGGCCGCTTGGACGGCAACCAGGATCATCGGGGAGGCTGCCACGCGCACGCACAGCGCTGATCCCGAACTGCTTGCAGCCTTCATCCGTGCGGAGGATTTCTCGATCGCTGCGTTCAGGGGGCAGAAGCTGACCTTCCGGAAATGGAACTGGCAGTTGCGTCAGCCCATCTTCCTGGGCGACGGCCGTGCGGTCGTGTCGACGTCGCCCCAGGAAGGATTCCTGCATCAGTTCTCCGAACTCGACACGCTCGGGATCGATCAGCCCGAAACGCGATGTGTGCTGGAATAGGTTGGAACAGGAAATGGGAGAGGACGAGATGCTACGACGACTGAGGTTTCTTTCGGCCGGACTTGTTGTGGCTGCAAGTATCGGATCGCCTGCGTCCGCTTACATGGTTTATGTCTCAAACGAGAAGGACAACACAGTTTCGGTGGTCGACTCCACGACAATGGAGGTGGTGGGCACGATCGATGTCGGCCAGCGGCCGCGCGGCATCACGATTTCGCACGATGGCAAGTTTGTATACCTGTGCGCGAGCGACGACGACACCATCGAGATCATCGATACAACCACGCTCGAAATCGTTGGGTCGCTGCCGTCAGGACCAGACCCCGAATTGTTCGTCCTCTCTCCTGACGGAAAGACGCTTTATGTCGCCAATGAAGATGACAATCTTGTCACCGTCATCGACATTGAGAGTGGAGATGTGCGGGCTGAGGTGCCGGTTGGCGTCGAACCCGAAGGAATGGGTATCAGCCCGGACGGGAAGTCGATGGTCAATACCTCCGAAACGACCAACATGGCACACTTCATCGATACCGAAACCAACGAGATAACGCACAACGTTCTCGTAGATGCGCGACCTCGGTTCGCGGAGTTCAAGCCGGACAACTCAGAGGTCTGGGTGAGTGCCGAAATCGGTGGCACTGTCTCAGTTATCGACAATGCGCGCCGCGAGGTAAAGCACAAGATTACCTTTGAGATTGCGGGCCTCCGAGCAGAAGCGATCCAGCCGGTCGGAGTACGCATCACGGCCGACGGCACGAAGGCCTATGTGGCGCTGGGCCCGGCCAATCGCGTGGCTGTGGTCAATGCCAAGACTTACGAGGTCGAGAAATACGTGCTCGTCGGCCAGCGGGTCTGGCAACTCGCCTTCACGCCCGATCAAAAGACGATCATCAGCACCAACGGTGTTTCCAATGACATCACCTTCATCGACGTCGCTACCGATGAAGCAATTCAGTCTGTGACCGTCGGGGCGCTGCCCTGGGGTGTGGTCGTCAGCCCGAATTGATGTTCCAACAACAGTTGCCTACCGAGGAGGAGCACATGCAGAAATATCGAAATTTCGCGCACGCAGCGGTTCTCGGAACCACCGTCCTGTCAGCGGCGCCTTGTGCTGGGCAAGATGCAGGTGATCACGAGCCAGTGCCGCAACCGACCTCATTCTCCAAGCAGGTAACGCGGGCGAGCAAGGATGTCCCCGAACTGGTGTTTGGATCGGGCTCTGACAGCTTCGCCGTCAATCAGAAGGATTTCGAGCTGATCGCCGGACAGGGGTATCGTTGGAAAATTACCTCAGCGGCGGGCTTGGAATACAAATTTGTAACGGACCTTTTCCGCAACGTCTGGATGAACCAGATCGTCATCAACGATCTCGAGGTTCACATGAACGGTGCTCCTGCATGGCTGGAGTTCGACGCGGAGGGCACAATGCAGGTCCAATTCACCACCATTCGGCCGGGAAGCTATGCGTGGTCCGTTCCTGATCTCGCCGATAAGGGCATGAAGGGAACGATCACCATCAAATAGGCTGGCTTGCGGACTATCCGTGCTGTTCGCGGTGGAGGACGCCATGCAGGATGCGAAAGCGAATGATGGAATGAGCCTGCCTGCCGCACTTGAGGTGTCGGCGGTAGGTCATTGCTTCGGAAACAAGCAGGTTCTGTCTGACATTTCCTTTTCCATTGCGCCTGGCCACTTCACCGTCCTGCTCGGCCTCAACGGGGCCGGCAAGACCACGCTGTTTTCGTTGATCAGCCACCTTTACAACTCGCGCCAAGGAACGATCCACATTTTCGGCAACGACATCAGCCGGGCCCCGGGAGAGGCATTGCGCCGCCTCGGCATCGTGTTTCAGGCGCGGACATTGGACCTCGACCTCAGCGTCTATCAGAACCTTTCTTACCATGCCTCTTTGCACGGCATCGGTCATGCTGAGGCGCTGGAACGGATCAGGACATTGCTTGCTGGGGTCAATATGATCGACCGGCTCTACGATAAGGCGCGCAGCCTTTCCGGCGGACAAATGCGGCGCATCGAAATTGCCCGGGCCCTGTTGCATCGCCCACCACTGCTGCTGCTCGACGAGGCGACCGTGGGGCTGGACATACAGTCGCGTGCGGAGATCCTTGCCACGATCCGCGATCTAGTGGTCACCGATGGCATCAGCGTTTTCTGGGCAACCCACCTGATCGACGAGGTCGAGAGTAACGATCATGTGGTCGTCCTCGACAAGGGCAGGGTGCTGGCGCAGGGCAGGGTCTCAGATGTGGTGCGTTCGGTTGCTTCGGATAACATTCAGCAGGCGTTCGCATCCTTGACGGGGTTGGTGTCTGGTTTACCTGAAGGTGCCTGCCTATGACCCAGCAGACGGTTCAACGCGCTGTTCCAACCGAGTTGGCCTCGGCACGCCGGTTCAATATTTCTCAGTATGCCATTTGCTTGAAAGGCATCCTTTATCGAGAGGGCCTCCGTTTTCTTAACCAGCGTGAGCGCTTCATATCGTCGCTCGTCCGTCCGCTCCTATGGCTGTTCGTTTTCGCCGCTGGTTTCCGTCAGGTCCTGGGCGTCTCGATCATTCCGCCTTACAAGACCTACGTGCTCTACGAGGTCTATATCACTCCAGGCCTGTGCGGCATGATCCTCTTGTTCAGCGGTATGCAGTCCTCACTTTCGATGGTCTATGATCGGGAGATGGGAAACATGCGTACGCTGTTGGTCAGTCCATTCCCACGCTGGTTCCTGCTCGTTTCCAAGCTGCTCGCCGGTGTGACGGTATCGATTATGCAGGTCTACGCCTTTCTGGTCATTGCCTTGTTCTGGGGCGTCAAGCCACCGTGGGCCGGCTATCTTCTGATCCTTCCCGCATTGTTCCTCTCGGGGATGATGCTGTGCTCGCTCGGGATGCTTTTGTCGTCAATGATTAAGCAATTGGAGAATTTCGCGGGCATCATGAATTTCGTGATCTTTCCAATGTATTTTGCCTCTCCCGCGCTCTATCCGCTCTGGCGCATCCAGGAATCCAGTCCCCTTCTCCACAAAATCTGCCTTGCAAATCCGTTTACCTATGCGGTCGAACTGATCCGCTTTGCTCTCTACGGACAGATTGCCTGGGGAGCACTGATGATCGTGATTGCGTTCACCGCACTGTTCCTGGGCGGTGCGATCCTCGCCTACAATCCATCAAACGGCTTGCTCCGGCGCCGGCAGATCCCAGGAGGAAATGCATGATGCGGTGGCCGTCGCTGATATTCCTGTCCGTCGTGCTCGCTGCTAGCCTTGCATGGCCGGCCTTGGCAGCCCAAGGCGACGACCCGGACTGGCCATGCATTCAGCGCAAGGTTCCGCAACTTTCGCTCGTCCAGGTGTGGAATGGCGCGGAACTGCGGCCGGCGACCGTCGAGTGGTCCAAAGATGCCACCATTTCAGCTTTGGTAGTGGAACTGTCGGCCCGCCGCGTGCCACTGCAAGAGGCCCAACAAAAGATCAGGGGTTACGCGCAAGGCCTGCCGGTGGGCGAAAGGGAGCAGCGCCTGACCATGCTCGTTCAGGGGCTCTTCGATCATATGAACCAGGAGCGCTCAGAGGTTATTTCCGGCATTGCACGCTACGCCCGCGGCCAGAGGGACATGGCTGCACGCCTACGCCGGGAGGCTTCCGCCGTGGATGCGTTGCGGGTCAAACCGGGTGCTGACCTCAACGAGCTTGCACTGCGCAATGATCGGCTAGTGCTCCAGACGCGCATTTTTCAGGAGCGCGCGCAATCGTTGAGCTTTGTCTGCGAAGTACCGACACTGATTGAGCAACGCTTGTATGCTCTTACCAAGACGATTGCGCAAACTCTGGGAGCCAGATGAGCCCAGCGGTAGAATAATTGACGCCCGTCTGCCGCACGCGTATTCTTCTTGTCGGCTTTCCCCGGTTGTGCCAGGCACGTCAGTCACCCTTGCTTCTGTGCGCGTTCGCGCGAGGAAAGGTGCGGAATTGAACCTCGTCGATCTCGTCCTGACCGTGTGCGTGCTGGCCAACCCCGCCAATTGCCGTACGGAACACCTGTATTTCGAGAGCCGCGGCTCATTAGTCCAGTGCATGGCGTTGGCGCCGGCTGAGATCGCGAAATGGTCCGAGGGCCATCCGGCGCTGAAGGTCGTGCGATGGACGTGTTTGTTTCCCGGCAAGGATCAGGAGATTTGACGTCGCTACAGCGCGGCGCCTGAAATGTGACGTGTAAATGACGCTGTAACGTTCTAGATTTGTTGCATCATGTTCTCCCGGAATCGGACCGGATTTGAGGTGCAGTGGCGAAACCTTGGGAGGTGGTAACATGAAGATGTCGCGGCGCGCGATTTGCCTGACGGTTTTGCTGGCTGCTGCAAATCCTCTCGCCTTGCCTGTCTTGGCAAACCCATCCGTAGCAAAGATACGGGTCGGTGTTCTGAAGTTCGGAACGGTGAACTGGGAGCTAGACACCATCAAGCACAATAAATTCGATGCGGCCAACGGCATCGACGTGGAAGTCGTCTATTTTGCTGGCGAGGACGCCACAAACGTGGCTATTCTGGCAGGCGACCTCGACATCATCGTTTCCGACTGGCTGTGGGTGTCGCGCCAGCGTTCGTTGGGCGAGGATCTGACGCTTGCACCTTACTCGACCGCGGTTGGCGCCATCATGGTCAAGGAGGACGCACCAATTCGAGGCATTCCCGACCTCGTCGGGAAGAAAATTGGCGTGGTCGGCGGTTCGCTCGATAAGAGTTGGCTTCTGATCCAGGGTCTCGCCCGGCGTGACAACGGTATTGATTTGACCAAAGATAGCGAGATTGTCTTTGGCGCGCCGCCACTGTTGTCAGAAAAGGCTGTTTCGGGTGAACTCGATGCGGTCCTGAATTTCTGGCATTTCTGCGCACGGCTCGAGGCAAGCGGCTTCCGGCGCCTCATTGGTGCCGAGGACGCAACCGAGGCGCTCGGGGCATCGGGGCCCGTCTCGGCGCTAGGTTACGTTTTTCACGACAAATGGGCTAACGAAAATCCGGACGTGGCAATGAGCTTTGTCAAGGCAAGTGCGGCGGCCAAGAAACTTCTCGCTCAATCCGACGCCGAATGGCAGCGCTTGGCACCTCTGGTGCGAGCTGAGGGCAGGGAACTTGAGGTGCTGCGGGAGCGCTATCGCGAAGGCATTCCAAACCGGCCTGTCGCCGACGAGGAACGTGATGCCGCCAAGCTTTACGAAATCCTTGCAGACATGGGCGGCGAGAAACTCGTCGGTGAGGCGCGGCAGATGGCTCCGGGAACGTTTTGGGCTGCATTGAAGACATGACAGCAGAATTCGGATCGGAAAAAAGCGGACCTGCAAGCCGGCACACGCGCGCTCTCTCTCGCGGGATTGGCGCCGCGTTGCCGGTGGCGACGGCCTTGGCGTCACTGTTCGGGCTATGTTTGCTCTGGGGTCTGGCAGCTGGGTTCTGGCCGAGCCGTGCTTTTCCGCCGCCGATCGAGGTCTGGCGGGTGCTTCTCAAGGAGGCAGAGAGCGGTGAGCTTGGCTATCATCTGGCGATGACGCTCTGGCGGGTCGCGGCTGCTTATCTTGTTGCCATGGTCGTGGGATCGGTGATCGGCGTCATCCTCGGCAAGTATCGGCGGGCGGATTCCTTCTTCAATCCGTGGCTTGTGCTCTTTCTCAATCTTCCGGCCCTGGTCGTTATCGTTCTCGCATACATCTGGTTCGGCCTGACGGAGGCGGCCGCGATCGGCGCCGTTGCGATCAATAAGATACCCAATGTGATCGTCACCATGCGCGAGGGGGCGATTGCACTCGATCCGCGTTATGCGGAGATGGCAACCGTCTACCGGCTGGGGCCGGTTGACCACGTCCGCCATATTCTGATGCCGCAGTTGCAGCCCTATTTCGCGGCCGCCTCGCGTTCCGGCATCGCTCTGATCTGGAAAATCGTACTCGTCGTTGAACTGCTCGGCCGTTCAAACGGCGTCGGCTTCCAGATCTATCTCTACTTCCAGATATTCGATGTTGCCGCCATCCTTGCATACACCCTGGCCTTCGTGGCTATCATGCTGCTTATCGAACTCATTTTGGTGCAGCCACTTGAACGACATGCAACCCGCTGGCGTCGCCGCCCCGCTTAAAGTCGATATTCGCGATAAAACGTTCCGATCGGCTGAGGGCGTTTCGATCGTCGCATTGCGCGGACTTTCCTTCCAGGTGCGGCAGGGTGAGTTTGCATGTCTGCTGGGGCCGTCGGGCTGCGGCAAGACCACGACGTTGCGCATCCTCCTGGGTCTCGACCGGCAATTCTCGGGCAGCTATCAATTGCCCGAAGGCGGCTCCAACCGCGTCGCTGCTGTCTTTCAGGAGCCGGTGCTTCTCCCCTGGCGGACGGTGGAGCAAAACGTTCGTCTTGCCCTGCCTGCTCGCGTCAGGGACAGGGACCTGGATCCGCTGTTCGATATCCTAGGGCTCTCCCCGATGCGGTCACTCTATCCTTCGGAACTTTCGCTTGGCCTTGCGCGTCGCGCCGCCCTTGCGCGAGCCTTCGCCACGGAGCCCGCTATCCTTTTGCTGGATGAGCCCTTCACTTCGCTCGACGAACGAACCGCCGAAAGATTGCGCCATCTTTTGATGACTGTGTGGGCAGCCAGACCCACCACCGCCTTGATGGTGACCCACAATCTGCGCGAGGCCCTTCTGCTTGCGGATCGCATCATCGTGTTGTCACCACGCCCGGCGCAAGTGCTGGGCATCTTCGACGTGGGGCTCTCACGCCCTTTGCGTGACGCGCCGGCGCTCGACAATCTCATTTCGGATTTTCACAAGACGTTTCCAGACGCGGTATGAACGCTCCATACCACGCAACCATCTCCTCTGATTAAAGGGCGGCTCTTGTTTTCGAAGATCAGAAGCACCGCACCTCTGCTTCGGCCTGAGCGCGGCTCAGTTCGGCGACGGCGGATTTCGCCGGCGCGCTCTGTCGAAACAAAGCCCCTCTTTCGCCTGTCTGAAAACCGAGGCTTCTGAACGTCTCAGCTGCCTCATAGCGCTCGTAGGGCAGGATCGAGGCTATAACGTCGATGGAGCAAGAGCAGTTCTCGAGCGCTGTTCGTGTCTCTCCGTTGGCTTTCATGCAGCCGTACACATAGTCGACGACCGCGACCGTCGGATACCCGCCCGCTGCCGACGCCATCGCAGCAGAGGTGATCACGGCGACGAAGGCGATCACGTCTAGGTTACCAGTGGCCATAAAATCTCCGGTCGGCGTTGATACATTGGCCGGGAGCCAACTTAATCAGGTAGAAGTATTGTAATACTACAGTAATCAGTCGATACATACAAATGTAGTAACTCGATGTACCAGTAAATAATATGCTGCGCAGCAGCATTCTTCCTTGTTGCAGCGCACGCGGTCCGTTGCATTTAATCTTGCGTTAGTAGGTCTGATCGCCTATTCTTCCGTTAGTTTCCGGCTTCAAGCCTGGTCTCTTGGGAGCGGGGTCTCGTTGGTCAAGAGGATGGGCAATAACGGTGCCCTCTGCCCATCCAAATGAACCCGTGACGCTGAAGCAAGCACATATCCCACGACTAACATGACACAGCTTGGGCTGCCCTATATGGTCTCCCGGGGAGCGTAACAATGTACCTCGGGTCCATGTCGACATCGGGAGGAATCCGCATGCGCATACTCGGAAAATTCCTATGTTTGCCGCTGACCGCCGCTGGAGTTCTGTCAGCGACCCTTGTCGGAAATGCCTTCGCCAATGAGGAATTGACGGCCCTTTCGGCCGACGCGAAGAACTGGGCGATGCCGACGGGCGATTATGCCAATCATCGCTATTCCAAACTCAATCAGATCACCAAGGACAATGTGAAGGATCTCCAGGTTAAATGGACCTTCTCGACGGGCGTGCTGCGTGGTCATGAGGGCGGACCGCTGGTGATCGGCGACGTCATGTACGTCCACACGCCGTTTCCCAATAACGTCTATGCCCTTGATCTCAACAACGACGGCAAGATCCTTTGGAAATACGAGCCAAGGCAGGATCCGAACGTCATCGGCATCATGTGCTGCGACACTGTTAATCGTGGCGTCGCCTATGGGGATGGAAAGATAATCCTGAACCAGGCGGACACGACCGTCGTTGCCCTCGACGCCAAGACCGGTAAGGTCGTCTGGTCTGTTAAGAACGGCGAACACATCGATGGCAGCAAGGCCGAGTCCAGCACGGGCGCTCCGATGGTCGTCAAGGACAAGGTGCTGATTGGTATATCGGGTGCGGAGTATGGCGTGCGCGGTTGGATGGCGGCCTACAATCTGAAAGACGGGAAACTTGCCTGGAAGGCCTATTCGACTGGTCCCGACACCGAAATGCTCGTCGATCCGGAAAAGACCACCCATCTTGGCAAACCCATCGGACCCGACTCCGGTATAAAGACCTGGGAAGGCGAGGAGTGGAAGACGGGCGGCGGCACCACATGGGGGTGGTACTCCTATGACCCGAAGCTCAACTTGATATATTATGGCACAGCTAATCCTGGGAGCTGGAACCCTGTGCAGCGCCCGGGTGACAATCGCTGGTCAATGACCCTGATGGCGCGCGACGTGGATACGGGTATGGCCAAGTGGTTCTACCAAATGACCCCGCACGACGAGTGGGACTATGACGGCGTCAACGAGAACATTCTCGTCGACGCGATGCAAATCAATGGTCAGCCGCGCGACGTGCTCGTGCATTTCGACCGCAACGGCTTTGCCTACACCCTCGACCGGGCGACGGGAGAGCTTCTGGTTGCCAAGAAATATGATCCGACGGTCAACTGGGCGACGGAAGTCGTCATGGATCCGGCGAGCGACCAGTATGGCCGGCCGCAGGTCGTGGCGAAATACTCCACCGAACAGAATGGTGAGGACGTGAATTCGACGGGTGTATGCCCTGCTGCACTCGGCACCAAGGATCAGCAGCCGGCTGCCTATTCACCGAAGACCGGCTTGTTCTATGTGCCGACAAACCACGTCTGCATGGATTATGAGCCCTACAAGGTCAGCTACACGGCCGGTCAAGCTTATGTCGGCGCGACTGTTTCGATGTATCCGACCCCAGAAAGTCACGGCGGCATGGGAAACTTCATTGCCTGGGATGCTGCAAAAGGCGAAATCGTCTGGTCGAAGCCCGAGAAGTTCTCCGTTTGGTCCGGTGCTCTTGTGACCGACGGCGACGTAGTCTTCTATGGAACCTTGGAAGGCTACATCGTGGCAGTCAATATGGAAGGCAAGGAACTCTACCGGTTCAAGACGCCATCCGGCATTATCGGCAACATCAACACGTATGAACATGGCGGCAAGCAGTATATCGCCGTGCTGTCTGGCGTTGGTGGTTGGGCCGGTATTGGACTGGCTGGCGGGCTGCTTTCGCCCGAAAACGCCGCCGCGTGGCACGGTGCGGTCGACCAGGGCCGCCAGCAGGGTGATGAAGCCCAAGTTGTCGGAACCGCGGGTCTGGGCGCAGTCGGTGGTTATGCCGGCCTAGCGGAGTACACGACGCTTGGGGGACAGCTGACCGTCTTCGGTCTTCCAGACTGATGGCCTGTTCAAGAATGATGGGGCTGCGTTTTCGGCGTAGCCCCACCAGTTTTCGACCACCGGAATTCCGCCGTCGCAGTCCGCATCCTTCGTCCATGTAAATCCGGAGGGGCCCTTTGGAGCGTCGCGCTCCAGGTTTCCAAAGCGTGGGGTTTATTGATGGCTTTTCGTATTTCAGTTCTAGCGCTTGGCGCCGTGTTCCACCTCTTAATCCCCGGAAATACCCCCGCGGCAGACGACATCGAAAAAGCCGCAGCTGTCAAAGAAGAAGACGGGAAACACTTAGATGCTGAGGGAAACCCGACGTTCAAGTTTGAAAACGACGGGACGGTCGACTGGTATACGTTCAGCGGATACCGTCGCTATCACTCGGACTGTCATGTCTGCCACGGCCCCGACGGCGTCGGCTCGAGTTATGCCCCTGCCTTGGCCACCACCATGAAGAACCTGGATTATCCTAATTTCCTCGCAATCGTTGCGGAGGGGCGCAAGAGCGTCGTCGGCGGCAAAGAGGTCGTCATGCCGGGCTTCGGCAACAATAAGAATGTCTATTGCTACCTCGACGACATCTACGTTTATCTGCGCGCCCGCGCCGTTGGCGCCGCGCCGCGAGGGCGTCCGCCCAAGAAGGCGGACAAACCCGAAGGGGCGAAGGCCTACGAAGCATCCTGCATGGGTGGATGACATGGCAACCGGCGCCCGTCGAACCTGCAGGGTGGCTCTCATCTCAATGGCCATGGCCACGTTCATAACGTTGATCCCTTGGCAGGTGCATTCCCAGAGCGCTGGGCTCGGGGCGGCTGGAGAGCTGGTTGATCCGGATAGGCTGCGGGTCTGCGCCGACCCGTCCAATCTGCCCTTCTCCGACCAGAGCGGCGAGGGGTTCGAGGATAAGCTTGCCAAGATGGTCGCAACCGCGACAGGACGAAGTGCAGTCGCCTATACTTGGTACCCCTCCATCCCTGGCTTTGTACGCAATACACTCGGCGCCAATCACTGCGACATCATCATGGGGTATGCGCAAGGAGACGAACTCGTCCAGAATACCAACGCTTATTATCGCTCATCCTACGTGTTGATTTACAGGAAGGATGGCGATCTTACCGGCGTGGAAACGCTGACGGATCCGAAGCTTGCTGACAAGAGGATTGGCGTCGTCCAGGGAACGCCCCCCACCGCCAACATGGCGGTAGAAAAACTAATGCGGAAGGCGAAGATCTATCCGCTCATAGTCGACACGCGCATAATGCCGTCGATGGCGGAAGTCATGATACGGGACATGCTTGCAGGCGTGATAGACGCCGCGGCGGTCTGGGGACCCATGGCGGGCTATTATGCCCGCAAGTCCGGAGCCGATTTGGCGATCGTGCCGCTGACTAAGGAGAAGGGCGGTCAACGCATGATCTATCGGATCACGATGGGTGTGCGGCCTTCCGACCAGCAATGGAAACGCACGCTCAACGCCTTCATCAAGGACAACCAGGCGGAAATCAACAAGCTGCTGCTGTCCTATGATGTGCCGTTGCTCGACGAACACGACGAGAGGATCGCCCAGTGACGGCTCGGGGTGGCGGGAGACGTGGGAACCTGTGGTCATCCGCACACCTGACGACTACCCGTGATACCGAAGTGCGCTGCGGTTTGTCAGGGTTCGCCCTGACGCACCAGCCTGTGAAGTCAAGGGAGGATGGAGACATGGATGTACGCGCCGCCGTTGCCGTTCAGGCAGGCAAGCCGCTTGAGGTCATGACGGTTCAGCTCGAAGGCCCGCGGGCCGGCGAAGTGCTGATCGAGGTCAAGGCCACAGGCATCTGCCACACCGACGATTTCACCCTGTCCGGCGCCGATCCGGAAGGCCTGTTCCCGGCGATCCTCGGCCATGAAGGCGCCGGCATCGTCGTCGACGTCGGCCCGGGTGTGACCTCGGTCAAGAAGGGCGACCACGTCATCCCGCTCTACACGCCCGAGTGCCGCTCCTGCCCTTCGTGTCTGTCGCGCAAGACCAATCTGTGCACCGCGATCCGCTCGACACAAGGCCAAGGCCTGATGCCCGACGGCACCTCGCGCTTCTCGATCGGCAAGGACAAGATCCACCACTACATGGGCTGCTCGACCTTCGCCAACTACACGGTGCTGCCGGAGATCGCGGTTGCCAAGGTCAATCCGGACGCCCCCTTCGACAAGATCTGCTACATCGGCTGCGGCGTGACGACCGGCATCGGCGCCGTCATCAACACGGCACAGGTGGAAATGGGTGCGACTGCGATCGTCTTTGGTCTCGGCGGCATCGGCCTCAACGTCATCCAGGGCCTGCGCCTTGCCGGTGCCGACATGATCATCGGTGTCGACCTCAACAACGACAAGAAGGCCTGGGGCGAACGCTTCGGCATGACCCACTTCGTCAACCCGAAGGAGGTCGGCGATGAAATCGTGCCTTACCTCGTCAACATGACCAAGCGCGGCGCCGACCAGATCGGCGGCGCCGACTACACCTTCGACTGCACCGGCAACACCAAGGTGATGCGCCAGGCGCTCGAGGCCTCGCATCGCGGCTGGGGCAAGTCGGTGGTCATCGGCGTTGCCGGCGCCGGCCAGGAGATTTCCACCCGGCCGTTCCAGCTCGTCACCGGCCGCAGCTGGATGGGCACCGCCTTTGGCGGTGCGCGCGGCCGCACCGACGTGCCGAAGATCGTCGACTGGTACATGGAAGGCAAGATCGAGATCGACCCGATGATCACCCACACAATGCCGCTCGAAGACATCAACAAGGGCTTCGAACTGATGCATTCGGGCGAGAGCATTCGCAGCGTGGTGTTATACTGAGCGCGGGTTGAGGACCGTTTCCAGACTGCAAATGTACTTTTTGCGCTGCAGCGTGATCTAGCCGGCGGCGCCAACAAGCAGCCGGGCATTGTGCGCCGGCCAGAAGGAGGAGAAGCCCATGCCAAGCATTGCGATCCATCCATCCCTCGACAACGGGTTCAAGGCGACGGACGCTGCCTTTTCCGGCGGCACGCTGGTCTGCAACTGCGCGAGCAATCCCGTGAAGGTCCGCGTCAAGGGTGATATCGCCCACAACCATGTCTGCGGCTGCACAAAGTGCTGGAAACCAGATGGTGCCGTGTTCTCGGTTGTCGCCGTCGCGCCAACGGAAAATGTCGAGGTGCTCGAAAATGGCGACAAGCTTGTGGTCGTGGACCCGGCGGCGCTGATCCAGCGCCATGCGTGCAAGGATTGCGGCGTACACATGTACGGCCCTGTCGAACGCGACCACGCGTTCAAGGGCCTGTCCTTCGTTCATCCCGAACGGTTCCAGGAAACGGGCTGGGCAAAACCGGGGTTTGCGGCCTTCGTGTCTTCGATTATTGAAAGCGGATACGATCCGGCAAAGATGAATGGCGTGCGTGACCGCCTGCGAGACCTTGGTATTGAGCCCTATGACTGCCTCAACCCGGACCTGATGGACTTCATCGCCACCTGGACGGCGAAAAAGTCGGGCGCTCTGCCCAGTTGAGCGCAGGCAGAGACCGGCCGAGAGCGACGGTGTGGCGTTGCCCTTTTTTCAATGGCGAGTCTTATTTCATGTTGCTGCCGCGGGTTGAAGCGTACTGTGTCGAACACAGGCGAATTCAACCGCGGCGCTGGAGCGTCACTCGATATCGCGAAACTTGTCTGGTTGCCTCGCTAAGCTGAATGCCAACTGATAAGGCTGCTCATTCTCCTGAACGATCAGTTCTCATTTCCAGTGCGTTATCCGAGCGGTAGCTCGGCATGATCCCGTCAGCCGATCCGAAATAGCCTAACGCAATCCGTCGACATCAACTGGTTCGGCAGCCATTGTTTGAAGCGAGAATCCGCTGAACGCCAGGATCACTGATAAAACTTTGGGCATCGTGTTGGCTCGCCTCCTTTGTCGCGGTGCCATTGCGAGAACTATTGCATCAGCCGGCCTTCTAACCGCAAAGCGGCGACAGTAGACTAAAGGCATCACAATAGCGGCGCAGCTGCCGCAACTTCAAAATTTCATACCATGATCGTCTACCTCGTGGTCGCGCGGCGCGACTCAGAACGTGCGAGATTGTGGGCCGCCGGATTCGCAAGAGCAGTGAAACAAACTGGCTAGTCATGACCTCCAAACAACGTCGGAACTGACGGGCTGCTTCTCTAAAAGCAGAAGGTGTGGGTGTGCCGTGTTTGTTTCCGATTTGTGCGTCTGGGAGCGCATAATGTATCGACTGAAACAGCGCGCTGCGACGATTGGCCAGCCTTAGCTGATCTTCCGAGGACGCCCGCACTTCGCGCCGTTGGCCCAGCTTGTCTCGATCGGGCAGGCACTGGTCCGGTTCTAGCCTTTGAGCCACTGAGAGTGCCTGAACAGAACGATCAGCCGTGCTATTGTTGGCTCGGAGCTCTTTTAATAGACGTCCTGGCTCGCAACCTGACGGCTGAGCGATCCCTGGATACGCTCTATGCCCGAAAAATGAGGGGCCACTGTTGATGCGGAAACCCAAGCCGGCCGGATTGTAATTCAACCGTCGATAGATGAAGCCCTCGTCAAGCTGGCATCTCAAAGCCATCTCTGCGTCAAGAATGAACCGCGCTTGACTTCCGCCTCATTCCTCAGTCGCGCCAGACGATCGCGTGTGGCGATCTGCATTTCGAGTTGTGCCTCGTAGGCATTCAGCAACATTCGAGCGACTTTGGTCCTGACGCCTTGAGCTGGCAATCTTTCGACCGCTTGCCGTTGCATATATACCTCGCCGGCAGCCTCCTCGACATGCCGCTGGGCAAGGCGCAAATGCCTATTGATCATTGTCAGATCAAGTCTGCTCGAAGTCCGTCCAGGATTTCGGATCATTCTTGCACCCACGGTCACAAATGAAGGCTTGGGCGGTCGACATGGGCACAGTAACCGCAGCGTGGCTGCGGAGAAATTGGTTTCAGAGAGGGCAAGTGCCTAGCCGACGGGGCCTAAGCGTCAGAAACGTGGGGTGCGGGAAAATGTTCCGCCATGGGACTTCAGTCCCCTCACCCCCGCGCAAAAGTCCTACTCCTCTGGGCCGGCTGATCCAGTCGCACTAGATTCCCCTTAGCCTGTGGGGCTCGCCTCCCCACTGGCAGACAACGACACCAGAGCGGCCTTCGTCCCTTCAGCTAGCTCTGGTGCCGTTGTCTCCGTCGCCATGGAGGTATTTAGATGTACGAACGACACCGCCACGACCAGCCGGAGCGCAAATTTTCCACCGGGCTTCCGTTCGGGTGCTGCTGCGACCTGGATGGTTTCGGATTGGCGCCTGTTCTCACCATGTTTGATCAGGCTCGAAGCGCAGCATCCTCTATGGATGTCAGCGCGCCTTCGCAGGCGTCCCATTTCTGAGGAAGACATGTTGTCAGCGGTTGAGGGTTTGTCCATATCTCATGGCAACCGCCATTGGGCGAAAATTGCCGCACGCCGCGTTTCAGAAATCGTGGAGCGCTGGAAGAAGACGGGTTGGATCATCCTCGGAAGATGAGTGCGATCTTTGCGTTCGTCTCGACCGCGAGGACTACATCGGTAAGTGCGAGGGCTCTGAATGGGGACTTCTGACCAAGCGTTCCTGCTCCTGACGAGTTTTCCGAGCTGTCGTGCCAAGAGACCTGGGATGTGATCCTCTTGGCTCACGACACTGCCGGAGGCCTTAGAACATAAATGAGGGATATGGTGGGCCCGGCAGGACCGGAGCCGACGGCCTTAACCATCGAGTTCCCTCCCAGCAGAGAACCTCTGAGGGCAACCGATCGATCAAGCTCTGGTCTGGACGAATTTCCGTACAAACTTTGGCGCTGTGAGGGAAGCAGGTCTGAGCCGTCGACGTCGGCAATGTTATATTCCTATCCAGTTATCGCCGGTTCGTATTTTCGTATCCCTTCAAATCGAGGGATTGATAGTTCGCAATCGAGAAGTCGCCTTACGATCCATCTTCGGACTTTTTTGAAAGCCACGCTCGCGAAGGATGTCGGCAAAGCTGAGTTCTATCTGCCGCATCCCGTGGGGGCGCAGTCTGCTCAATCACGGAATGCAACGCGCCCGAGGACGTGCATATGGTAAGGCCCGTCTCAGACAATCTATGGCGCAACACGAAGCGCGCCTTTCCGGTTCACTCGTCAAACATGAGTTCGACCACTCTGTTGGGTGGAGGCTGAAATACCTAGCCGAGTTGTTCGTAAAAGCTTAACCAATCGAAAAAGCACCAACTTCTGAGGGTTGCCCGAGGCGCGTTTGCGCACAATCTTCTTTACGCAGCCGGAGCCATGGACAGAGCCGGGACTGCGCTCTGGCGTTTGTCGTGCTCGGCAACGTAGTGAGTGGGAACGGTTGGCATGCTCCTGAACCATCGCATCACGCGCATCACCGTCGGCATCCTGCTTCTGACGCTTGCTGTCGTCGTGCTCCTGCCTGGACTGACCGGCTTTACCAGCCTCGACGGCACCGTGAATGCCCGCTTTGCCGTCATCAACGCACCGATTGACGGGGAAATCGGACAAGCGCCGCCACGCATCGGCACGCCGGTCGCCGAAAACGAGACGCTTCTGACTATCCGCAACGAACGGGTTAATCGGGCGATCCTTGCTTCCCTGCAAGCGGAAGGAAAAACGGCCGCCGATCGCGTCACGGCGCTGGAGCGTGAACGGGACGAACTCGTCGCCTTGCGCAACCAACTCGCCCATCGGCTGGAGCAATTCAAGAACGCCACCATTGCCAGTCTGGAGCGCGAACTTCGCATAATGCAGAAGCGGGTGGAGGTGTCGCGTGCCCAGGACGTCGTTGCAAGGGTAGACCTAGATAGACGGCAGGAACTGGAATCTAAGGGGATATTCACGCGCAAGATGGTCGAGGCGGCAGCCGCCGCCGGCGCGGCCACGGGCGGCGAGGTCGAGATCAGCAATTTGTCGCTCGATCTTGTCGAACAACGGCTGATGGCCCTGCGTGAGGGGATATTCATCGTCGGCGATGGTCAAAACGACGTGCCCTATTCGCGCCAGCGTCAGGACGAGGTGATCGTTCGCATAAACGACATCAACACCCGCATTGTCGAAAACAGCACGCGCGCCGACCAGATTGAACGGCAGCTGGAGGAAGAGGAGAAGCGCGTTCGCAGTCTCGAACAGGCAGAAATAGCGTCGCCGTTCAGCGGGGTGGTGTGGACCCGCAACGTCGTCAACGGCTCCAATGTCATCCTCAACAACGAGCTGTTGCGCATCCTCGATTGCCGCGAACTGTTCGTCGATATTCTCGTTCCTGAAGTCGATTACGACGAGATCTATCCGGGCCGCGAAGCGGAAGTGCGGCTTCTGGGCCGGAGCGAAGTCTTCAAGGGAAAGGTGCAGGCCGTAAAAGGCTCATCCGCCGTCGTCGAGAAAGACAATCTCGCCGCCAAGGAGCCGGAGGCCAAGGAGCGCGACGCGAGAATCCGCGTTCAACTCCTCCCCTCGGCTCTCAACACCGATTTCGGCAATTTTTGCCAGGTGGGGCGGTCCGCCCAGGTCCGCATCTCTCGGCACAATCTGCAATTGACACAGTGGATCAAAGGGCTGTGGTTCAACCTCTTCTAGCGCTCGCGCCCACATTGCTGGTGATCGCCTTCTTCCTGCTTGGGCCATCGAACTGGTCGCGGCATCAAAGCTGGGCGCGCACCATCACTTGCGCGGTCGTTGGGGCGGTCGCATTGCGCTACATGGTCTGGCGCCTCTTCGAAACCGTCCTTCCCTATCCCGCTGATGGCGCGAACGTCTGGTGGGTTTGGATCGTCTTTGTCATCGAGCTCCTTGCCTTCACGGAGGTCGTTCTTTTCCTCATCCTGATGAGCCGATACGTCGACCGCAGTCGCGAGGCGGACCGTTTGGGAAAGACGTTCTTCGCGCGCGAGGCGCAGGATCTGCCGACAGTCGATGTTTTCATTCCAACCTACAACGAGCCGCTCGATGTTCTGGAGCGCACGATTGTCGGGGCTTTGGCGCTCGACTATCCGAAGGACAAGTTCAAGGTTTATGTCCTCGACGACGGCCGGCGTGATTGGCTGAAGACCTTCTGCGCAGAGCGGGGCTCGGTCCACCTGACCCGGACGGACAATGCGCACGCGAAAGCCGGGAACATGAACAATGGGCTGCGCGCAAGTTCGGGCGATTTCATCGCCATCTTCGACGCAGACTTTGTTCCCTATCGCCATTTTCTCAAGCGCACCTTGCCGTTCTTTTCGGACGAGGGGATCGGGATTGTCCAGACCCCGCAGCACTTCTTCAACGTCGATCCGGTGCAATCGAACCTGGGCCTGGAGAACATCTGGCCGGACGAGCAGCGCCTGTTCTTCGACGAGATCGCGCCCAGCCGCGACGTCTGGGACGTCAGCTTCTGCTGCGGTTCGTGCTCGATCGCCCGCCGCAAGGCCGTCGATGCGATCGGAGGCTTCCCGACGGAGTCGATCACCGAAGACCTGTTGACGACGCTGTCGATGCTGAACAAGGGATACAAGACCCGCTACCTCAACGAACGGCTGTCGATGGGATTGGCAGCCGAGAACCTGACGGGCTATTTTGTTCAGCGGGAACGATGGTGCCAGGGCGGCATCCAGACGCTCTATCTCCACAACGGTCCGTTGCGTGGACCGGGCCTGTCGTTGTTCCAGCGGATCATGTTTCTCCCCATGTCCTGGCTGGTTCAGTACGTGGTGCGCCTGATCGTGTTGATCGTGCCGATCGCCTATCTCTGGTTCGGCGCCTTGCCGCTGCACTTCACGGGCGTTGCCGACTATGTTTCAAATCAGCTTCCGGTGCTCGCGGCCTATTTCCTCCTGATGCTCTGGATAACGCCGACACGTTATCTGCCCGTGGTCTCCAGCGCGGTCGGGACCTTCGCGACGTTCCGCATGCTGCCGACGGTTCTCTCCAGCCTCGTGCGGCCCTTCGGCAAGCCGTTCAAGGTAACCCCGAAAGGCACCGGCAACGAGGCGAACAGCTTTGACGCCTACACGTTTACCTGGATTGCCGCATTCATCGCCCTCACGGCGCTCGGACTTCTGATCAACCTCGTGCCGGAAACGGCGCAGGTCCAAGGGTCGTTCTCGGCGATCGGAGCCGTCTGGTCGGGGATCAACATCGTCGTCCTCGTCATCGCGTCGCTGATCTGTTTCGAAAAGCCGCGTCGACTTTTCCAGGCTTTCAAGCTCGATGAGCCCGCCAATGTCGACGGGACGCCGGGGCGCGTGGTCAGCCTCTCGCTCGACAAGGCGGTGGTCGCGGTTCCGCCGGAGGTGCGCTTCGAGTCTGCGCAGGTGACCCTCAGGCTCGACGGTTTCGAGCCGCTGCAGGCTGATCTGAGGCAAGTGACGCAGCGGCGCGGCGACATATCGCGTACCGGCGACAAGCGGCGCTTCTATCTTCACCTTTACTACGACCTCAACGGCAAGGAACGCGACAAGATGATCGTCAAGCTCTATACCGGCCGGTATTCCCAGGACATTCCTGATATCGACAAGGTCGCGGTTTCCGTGAACCTGTTGCTACGTGCCTTCGGTCGCACCCGTACCGTTTCGTAACCGCAGCTCAATCGGTGCTTATGACTCGCGAATTGCGAAAGCCTCATCGGGCGGAAATGGCGCAGTGTTCATGTATGCGCTCGAATGATCGCATATTGTATCGACTGGCACCTGCCAGCTTCCCCGGGTCTCGCCGCTCTTTTGATGACTGAGTGTTGGTCGTTTAGCGCTAAGTATGGTGGTATGGTGGGCTCGGCCCAACTCGACCCTGAAAGAACCAATTCGATCGTCCGGGGTTGAATGATTCGGGTCGTAATCGAGCGCATCAACGACGTTGCTCGCCTGGTCGATCGGACTAATGGGGCGAGCTTAGCCGGAATCCCTTAGGCCGCCACTTCGCCGATCAGTGAACCAGCCGGGATGTTCCATTCTTTGCTGAGCTTTCTAATCTGATCCAGATTAATTTCCCGTTTTCCGTTCAGAAGATCGGCCGCCCGCGCTTTCGAACCAATGACCGCCACGAGATCGGCGCGCGTGTAGTTGTTCGCAGCCATCACCGACTTGACCACCTCAACAGGGCTCGCCGTCGGGATTGGATAGTGCTTGCCCTCGTACTGTTCGATCAGAAGGACGAGCGCGTCAAAGTGCGCAGCTTCCTCAGAGCCTTCTTCGGGTTCGTCTTCGAAATATGGCCGAACTTCCTTCAGTGCGGCGTTGTACTCGGCCTCACTCTGAAGCGTCCGAAACCCTTTCAAATCCAACATGTCGACTTCCTTTCACGTCAGAGTTCTTTGACGTCGATCGCATCGTGCTGGGCGTGCGTCCCGACAAACAGGACGAAAATCCGCTTGGACCGAAATGCGACCAGCCCCACAATGCGGTACTTGTTGCCGCCGACGTCGAAGATAACCTTGTTGCCGGCCACCAGATCAGCTGAGTTAAATGTCTTCTTTAACCCGCTAAAATTACTCCAGCTCGCCTTCGATGCGGTAGTATACCATTCCGTCATTGCGGCTCGCGCGGCCTCTCGGGGGACGCCTTTCGGCAAGCTATTCCAAAAGCTGACCAGCGCAGATTTAGCGATAACGTTCACTTGAGTCCCTATTTAACGAATTCCCAATTTGGAAACAAGCACAAAGTTTCCAATTTGGGAATTTTGTTGCGAGTCATTTTTTGATAAGATCCAGTCAACGCTGAATGCAAATCTCGGGCAGCACTGTCTGACATACCTTCGAATGCGGGTCCAACTCGGAAAACCCGCCATCCCTTTGGCCGCCAGCGATCAAGTTCACTTATGGGGCTTGGTCGCCTTCACCATCTTTGGGACCTTCCGCGAAACCTCCTCAAGCGTCGTCATAACCCGGTTCACCTGCGAGAGCGTGGACGTCAGCTCAGGAGCATATCGGACAATGAGATACTCTTGAGCTGAGGAGAGCGTTGCCAGGTGCGCCAGCGTGCGCTTGCGCAACACAAGTCTTGCGGCCCCCGCTCTTCGGGCCGGCTCGCCAAGGTCATGTTGGAAGTTGTGGATCGGCTCGTCATCGAGGCCTCTCGCCTGAAGAAGAGCATCGAGATAAAGCTCGACGGCATGAAGAGCCAGCAGCCTTTGCGGAAAATGGTTAGGACCGGATGGGTTCTCACCCAGCTTGACGGCGGCGGCTTTGTATTGCGTCGCCAGGTTCAAAACGTCTCGCACGCCCGTTGATTAGCCGAGGTCCATGTTGCTAGATCTCCCCCTCAGAGTGAAACTGCGGGCGGGTTCCGACCGCGTCGGCAGTCGTTCGTGACGGTACTGATCGTCTCGCGCACCGTTGATCCGGATGAGGTCCTTCAACAGGGTTCGCAGCTCTGGCCAGGGGGCTTCCTCGAGTTTGAGGTCCGGGTCATGCGTAACGATCAGGCAGTGAAGCTTTGCGGCGACTTCGATCACCGAGGAGACCGGTGCAATCAACAGCACCCGCCCCACTCCCGATCACGCATTCGCCACCCTCCGCCCGGCCGATGCCGTCGAGATCCCGCCGGCGACAAAGCTCGCTAGGGCCGGATGACGAGCGCTCCTGGTTTGTTTTGACGGGAAGTAACCGCTTTGCCCCGCCAGACCCGGACGTCCGGCCGCTCGACACCGATAGCGGCTACCACGGCCCGTTGCCTCCACCCCTATTCGAAGAGGTGAAGCGTCGCTTTGCCGGGCTCGCGCGCAGCCAAAGACATCAGGCGACCCCGCGTGGTTCCTAAATGCGATTTGTTCCTGCAAGCAAAATGGCGCATCGCATGGCGTTCCGGAAAAGACGGGAACCCATCCGGCAACCATCGGTTCGACCGCGCCTTGCGCCGGAATATTGATGCCGTAGAAATGACCGACTTTCTAGACCGCCGTAGCTAACTTCAATCCTGTAAGGCCCAGTCGGCCACCTCCCAGCGCATCTGGCCACGGTCGGCGACGACACGGCCGAGCCCTGGGAAGGGCATGTGCGTGGCGGCGATGAGTGCGCCCTCCGAAGCGGCGCGAGGGAAAAAGCGGTCGCGCATTGCCTTGGCCGCTGCCCGGTCCTGCTCGAACAGGAAGAACACGTCGGTCGCCCCCGGATGCACGACCGGAAAGATCATGTCCGAGACCATGATGAGGCTCTTTCCGTCATCTTCGACCCGCACGCCGATATGGCCGGGTGTATGGCCGGTCAGGTCGACAATTGAGACGCCGCGCACAATTTCGCGTTCTCCGTCAATCGCCTGGAGTTTCGGGTAGAGGCGCACCACCTCCTCCGCCATCTTAAAGCTGGTTTGCAGATAGTCGGGCGCGCCGCTGCGCTTGGCCGGGTCGGTCCAATGGGTAACGTCTCGACGATCGATGTAGAGCTCCGCCTTTGCGTAGTTGTTCTTGCCTCCGGCGATCAGACCGCCCATGTGGTCCTGATGCATATGCGTTACGATCACCGCGTCGATCTGGTCAAGCTGCAGGCCAAGCGCACCAAGCGCCTGCGGCAGTTTGCCGGTCTGACCGATCGAGCCCGCTGCACCGGCATCGATCAGGATGCGGCGCTCGCCATCATCGATGAGATACTGGTTGAAGAGGAACCGCACCCCGCTCGGCCGGGCGGTGAACTGAGCGACTGCCGCCTCCTCCACCTGGGCCGGCGCGCGTCCGGGAAAATAGTCGAAGGGCATATCGGCGTACCCGTCTGTCAGCGCCGTCACCGTGAAGCGACCGATGCGGATCTGCGCCAGCGGCGTAATGCTGACCGGCGTGTTGGGGGTATTCTGCGCGGCGGCAGGGGCCGGTGCGCCACTGATCAGTCCTCCCCCGAGGAGGCCGAGAGGAAGAGCGCTTGCAAAGGCACGACGTGAAAGTTGAGGCATGACGTCTTTCTCCTGATCATTGGCATTACGGGGAGCCGGCCGGCGTCCGCTGGATCGACGCAAAAGCTAGGATATCCGAAAGCAATAGGGTATCCTGCCATTTCTGGAACTTTCCTCTCAGTTTCCGGAAGGATACGATGGATCGGTTTGAAGCGATGTCGGTGCTGCTGGCGGTGGTGGACGCTGGCAGCCTCTCGGCTGGATCGCGGCGCTTGCATGCACCGCTCGCCACGGTCAGCCGCAGGGTCGCGGATCTTGAGAAACACCTTGGCGTGCGCCTGGTCGTGCGCACCCGCCGCGGCCTCTCCTTGACGGATGAGGGGCGCAGCTTCGTCGCCGCGTCACGTCGTATTCTGGAGGAGCTGGACGCGGCGGAGCGGCAGGCCAGCGGCGATGATGGCGCGCTGCGTGGAGGGCTGCACGTGACCGCACCGATTGCCTTCGGCGAGCGCCATCTGCTGCCAATAGCTCTGGAGTTCCTGAAGGAGCAACCCGATATCAACCTGCGTCTGACCCTCGCCGATCGTCAGCTAAGTCTGGCAGACGAGCACGTCGATGTGGCCCTGCGGATCGGACACTTGGCGGACAGCGCGCTTATCGCAACGCGCGTCGGCGCCGTCCGACGGGTGATCTGCGCGAGCCCCGACTATCTTGCCCGCCGAGGTGTTCCGCTTCAGCCGGAAGACCTCAGCCACCATGACGGCATAAGCTTTCAGGGCTTTGCGACCGCGCCGGAATGGCGCTATCGCCGGGACGGCGCGGCCTTTGCCATCGAGCCGCGCCCCAAATTCGCGGTCAATACGACGGAGGCTGCCATTCAGGCTGCAATAGCCGGTATCGGCATTATCCGCGTGCTGTCTTACCAGATCTCCGATCAGTTGCGCTCCGGCGCTCTGCACGAATTGCTGACGGACTTCGCACCGGAACCGCTACCTGTGAACGTTATCCATGGACCAGCCGATCCCCTGCCGCTGAAGGTGCGGTGCTTCCTCGACTGGATCGTCCCAAGCCTACGTGCTCAGCTGGCTTACTAGCGTCCCGCTTCAGGCGCACCCCGTTGATAGCAGTGAGGCGCACCGGTGCGAATGCTGCAAGATGCGGCTGTCCTTCCCTAAGTGCCTAACATGTCTATGCTCCGCAGCGCATACTCAATATCTCCTTCGGCCTAGGTTAGGCCGCTTGGAAAACGTATGTGAGCGCTGAGAGGGGCCGTCATTTCTTTGGCGAAGACGTCTGGCGTGTGATCGTTCGGTCAAAAGCTCACGCGCGCGCCAATCTTCCCGCCGCCCGAGCGCGAACCATCGCCCTCGACGTTAAACAGCAGTGAGAAGTCGATATTCCAGTTGTCGTGGTTGGAGAGAGCGAGCCCGGCGGAGATCCTCCCGAACAGGCCTTCGCCATCAAGCGAGGCAAGGCCGATATCCGCGCCGATCGACGGTGATAGCGTTAGTCCGTTTTCGAGCCCCAGCGTTCTCTCGACATCGAACCCGACGCTGAAGCGGGCTTGTTCCTCTATAAGCGGAGACGGAATAGTCCTCTGTCTCCTCGGTGAAATAGACCGCGCAAAATAGACCGCGCGGAGCTTCGGCGTAAGCACGGTCATTTCGTCCATTTGCCATTCGCCCGTGAGCTTCACATCCGCCATCCAGCGGCTCGTGTCGAAGCTGCCATGGAAGATGCCGGTATCGATGTCGTTCGATGAGCCGCCATAGAGCAAGTTGGCATCGAGAAAGACTCCCTTGCCGATTTCGAACGAGGCATAGGGTCCGGCCACCCAGCCATTGCCCTTCAGTTCGGCGTCCTCGTCGGTCGGACCCGTCATGTGGTCGTAGTGGAACGACAGGCCGACGAGCATGCCGTCATTGACGAGATAATCGGCGCCGACGGAAAACAGCCCGAAGTTGTCCCATTTGTCGCTTTTGTCGTCTTCGTCTTTATGGAACAGGAAGCTGCCGTTCATCCAGATGTCGAAGGGGCGATTGGTCATCACGAAGGTTTCGCCGGCTGCGGCCACATCGGCGGCATCGCGTGCCGCCTGGCTCTGGGCGAGGCTGGATGAGAAGCCGAGCCTTGCGCCTCTTTCGGACGGCGTGACGGCCGTTGTTACCGGATCGGTGCTCACCGCAGCCTTGCGTCGGTCGAGCAGGCCTGGAACCTTGACTGTCGATGACAACAAGTTCTGCCGTGTGCGGACGAAATCACGCACAAGACCGTCGATTTCCTCGCCCGCCGCCACTCGGTCCAGGGCAACCCTGTAGGTAACGCGGCCGACATTCGAAGTGCCGAGCGCGCTCTGGAGAGTGTAACCGATGAGGGCAGAGCCAGAATAGGACGGATTGGGCGTGAACCTGAGGTAATAGCCGACCGGCGTGAAGCTGCCCGCCGCCGCGAGTTCACCTTCGATGATCTCCGCCTTACCCGCGTTGGGCGGGTGCGCCACTGTTGAGGTAGACATTCTTCGGTGTCGACCCGGCGGGAACGTCGACGACGATGTCGGGTACGGTCACCGCTCGCCCCTTCAGTCTCAGCGTATAGGCCGCCGATCCACTTGCGCCGCGGCTGTCGACGACGGCAATCGTGAAGCGGTAATCATCGGGCGTCGCATCGTCGGCGATTGGCCCTGTCAGTTCTGCGGTGGATATGTTTAGGACCATGCCCTTCGGCAAGTCGCCGCTCTTAACGCTGTAAACGAGCTCGCCGACGCCTCCGGTTACCGAAATGCGCGATGAATAGTCTTCGCCGACCATGGCGTCCGGCAGCGCACCGGCAGATGGGCTGAAGACGAAATTGGTGGAAAGGACGGAGAGCGTATAGTTCGCCTGCCCTGTGGCACCGCTCGCATCCGTTGCTGTTACGGTAAAGCGGAAGTCGCCGTCAGCGGTCGGCCTTCCGGAGATGCGGGCGCTGGCCCCATCCAGCATCAAACCTCCTGGCAAGGCGGAGAGGCATCGCCCGGCCGTTCAGTCGCCGGTAACCGCGTTGATTTTGGAGACTGGGGCCGACATGGTTGTCCTCGAGGATCGTCACGTACTGCTTGTCGGCCGTGACGGTTATGATGATGTCGGTTGCCGCCGGAACCGGCGTGTTTCCCGCGGTCTCGTGGATGCGCAGCCGCACGGTTTTTCCCGGAAGCACCCGGAAATGGTAGCGCACCTCATGTCGATGAAGGGCGAAACATGAAAGATTTTCGTGCGGCTCTCTCGAATGCCCGCCGCGCTCTCTTCGCCGGGCAACACCGATGCGACATAGCTGTGCCGTTCGTCGAAGGTATTGCGCACGGCATAGATGACCGCGACCAGCTTTCCTTGCGCGTCCTAGGAGTGGAAAGCGGATTGAACCCATAACCAAACATCCGCGGAAACGCGAGCAGCAAGACACGCTCCGCCGAAGGCGGACGCTCTTTCTGGCGACGCGCCCCGATCCAATCTTCGATCACGGTTTCAAGGCGGCCAGGAGGGCTTTTGCCGTTTCGCCAGATGAGGCGGGATTCTGGCCGGTGATGAGCCGGCCATCGACGACCGTGTGGACGCCCCAGTCTTTCACCTTCGAGAAAACGGCGCCGAGACCGAGCAACTCATCTTCTACCAGGAAGGGCACGACCTCCGTCAAACCGACGGCCGCTTCCTCCGAATTCGTAAAGCCCGTGACCTTTCGCCCGTTTACGAAAGGTGTGCCGTCCGGGTTCTTGAGGCGGTGCAGAACGCCGGGTGCGTGGCATACAAGGGCAATCGTCTTGCCCGCCGCAATGAAGGCTTCGAGCAGCTTGATCGAGTTTCCGTCCTCGGCGAGATCCCACATCGGACCGTGACCGCCGGGATAGAAGACGGTGTCGAAGTCCCCTTGGTTGACGCTGTCGAGGCGAACCGTCTCGGCGAGCTGGGCCTTGGCTTCCCGGTCTGCCTTGAAACGCCGAGTGAGGTCGGTCTCGAACATCGGTTCATCGCTCTTCGGGTCGAGCGGCGGTTGGCCGCCCTTGGGCGATGCAAGGGTGATTTCGGCTCCGGCATCCCTAAAGACGTAATAGGGAGCCGCCAGCTCTTCGAGCCAGAACCCTGTCTTCTTGCCGGTGTTACCGAGGGTGTCGTGCGAAGTGAGGACCATTAGGACTTTCATGGATCATATCCTTTACACTGGAGGCGTAGATTTGAAGTCCGATCAGCCGCGTCGGCTTCTCGATGCACTGATATTGGCGTCGCAATGATATTTGGGAGATCTAGGTCTCACAATCCAGCTTTCCATCTCGATGATGGACGAAGGAGCGAGAACTTCAACGCGTTGATGGGCGGCGATAAATCGCCGCCCAGGTGGCCGAAAGGCCGGTGCGCTCTTCAGGTCTGACCGTTGCGGGCGTCGACCGGCAGGTTGGCTGCAGTGCCATCCGCACGCGCCAGGACGAAATTGTCGAAGTTGGCGATCGAGGCGCAGGAATGGTTGGGGAACACGCGCACGCGACTGCCGAGCGGCAGGGGGCGCCCGGAATGGGGGACGAACCCGTGTTCCTCGGACAGTCGCTCGAGCGTCCACAGGCCGGTTTCGCCATCGCCTTCGGCGCTGACGACGGTGCCGAACCCTGCGCCACCCATGCCATGTGCGCCGCGATCGGAGCTCATGGACTTCGAACCAGCGTCGATGATGAAGTGCGCGTCGTTCGACGCGACGACGCGGGCGACGACTGAAAGCGCGAGGTCGTCGGCGGTACAGATGCCAAGCCGAAGGGCGGTGCCGTCCAGAAAGACGTAGTTTCCGGGACGGATGCAATCGACTTCCCGGGGCAGCGGTGCACCGAGGCAAGTCGGCGTTGCGCCGACGGAAATGCAATCGACGGCGAGCCCGCGTTGCCGAAGCCTCTGGGCGAGACCGAAGAGGGCCTCGGCCTCGTCGTCGGCGATCTTGGCCAGGGCATGGGGCTCGGGAGCCCCGTAGGCATGTCCGGCGTGCGAAAGCAGTCCGGCAAATCGCAAACCAGGGGTGCCGGCGATGCTTGCGCACAGTTCAGGCGCTGCCGGGTCATCGGGTTTGAGGCCGACGCGGCCGAGGCCAACGTCGACCTTGAGGAACACGCCGATCTCGATGCCGTGCCGGCTGGCGGCCTGCGACAACGCATGGACACCTGTTTGGCTCGCCGCAATCGTGCGCAGTTCCACGCCCCGCGCCTTGACCGCAGGCAGAAGGCGATCGAGCGACGCCGCGTGGACGATGGGATAGGCCAGGATGATCGACGCAATCCCGGCTTCGGCAAAGATAAGCGCTTCGCTGGGCTTGGAGGCGGTGATGCCGCGCGCACCTGCGGCAAGCTGCTGCCGGGCGATGTGGAGGCTCTTGTGCGTCTTCACATGCGGAAACATCGCCACGCTGGCTGCATCGGCGCGCTGCTGCATGGCCTTGATATTGCGGGTGAGCCGTTTCTCGTCGACCTCGATATAGGGTGTCGGTCGGTCGGCGGCCGCTGGACGCAGGAACATTGCGGCCGTGGTCCCGCTTGTGCTGTCGCGGATATCTGTCGACGCCATGCCGGCAGCGCTCGCAGCCGGTTGCGTCACTTCGAAAGTGCTCATGTTGGGATACTCTGATCGGGAACGGGGTATAGCGGCTATGTCAGGCGGTTGCGACCTGGCGCACGTAGTGGGTCGATGAGATCTGCCGCATCGGCAGTTCGCGAGGCACGAAGTCCGGCGCACGCACCGCACTCGGAATTTCGTCGGACATCGGCTGGCGCCCTTCCGGACGGCGCGTCGGATCGGCAATCGGCACGGTCGATAGCAGCTTGCGGGTATAGGGGTGCTGCGGATTGCTAAACACCGAGCGGCGATCGCCGATCTCGACGATTTCGCCGAGATACATGACCGCAACGCGGTGAGCGATGCGCTCGACCACCGCCATATCGTGGCTGATGAACAGAAGAGCGATCTGCATCTCGCGCTGCAGGTCCATGAGTAGGTTGATCACCTGCGCCTGGATCGTCACGTCGAGCGAAGCGACTGCTTCGTCGGCGACGATGAGACGCGGGTTGAGCGCAAGCGCCCGGGCGATACAGATGCGCTGGCGCTGCCCGCCGGAAAATGCATGCGGATAGCGCTCGAGATGCTCAGGCGAAAGCTCGACCTTTGCCAGAAGTTCGGCAGCGCGGGCGCGCATGTCCCCGGTCGAACCAAGCTTGTGGACCCGCATCGGATCCATCAGCGATTGCTCGATCGTCATGCGCGGGTTGAGCGAAGAAAACGGATCCTGGAAGACCATCTGCGCTTCGCGCCGAAATCGCGCGAGGACAGGGCGCGGCGCGCCGATCAGTTCGGTTCCATCAAAGCGGATGGAGCCAGAGCGCGGTCGATCGAGCTGCATGAGCGAGCGGGCGACCGTCGACTTGCCGCAGCCGGATTCACCGACCAGCGCCAGGGTCTCACCGGGAAAAATGTCGAAGGAGACGTTCTCCACCGCATGTACCCGGCCGGAGACGTGGCCGAACAGCCCGGCCTTGAGATCGAAGCGCGTCACCAGGTTTCGCACCTCGACGAGTGGGCGAGGGGATTGCGTCATATGAGCCGGCGCGTTCATTCTGTCGCCTCCGCGGGCTGCCGCTCCGGTTCGAACACCAGCAGCGGAAATTTCTCCGGCGCATCCTTGTCGGCCATGCTGCCGAGGCGCGGCACGGCGGAAATCAGGGCGCGTGTATAGGCATGCTTCGGCTTGGCGAAGATGTCGTAAACCGATCCCGTCTCGACGATTTCACCCTTGAGCATCACACAGACCCGGTCTGCGACTTCCGCGACGACGCCCATGTCGTGGGTAATGAACAGCACCGACATGCCGATTTCGTGCTGCAGGGCGCGAACCAGATCGAGGATCTGCGCCTGAATGGTCACGTCGAGCGCGGTCGTCGGCTCGTCGAGGATCATCAGCGACGGGCGGCAGGCGAGCGCAATAGCGATCATGACGCGCTGGCGCATGCCGCCGGAGAGCTGGTGAGGATACTGGTCGAGCCTGCGTTCCGCATCGGGCACACGTACCAGCTTGAGGGTGTTGAGCGCGATCTGGCGCGCTTCCTCGGGTGCCTTGTTCTGGTGATGGATCACCGCTTCGGCAATCTGGTCGCCGACGGTAAAGACCGGGTTCAGGCTCGACATCGGGTCCTGGAACACGATCGAGATGTCCGCGCCACGAAGGGCTTCGACCCGCTTTTCCGACAATGTCGCGAGGTCGGCGACCTTGCCGTCCTTCAAGCGCATCAGCACCCGCCCGCCGGTAATCGCCGCGCCATCATACTCGGTTAAACGCATGATCGTCATGGCGGTCACCGATTTGCCGGATCCAGACTCGCCGACCAGAGCAACTGTCTCGCCGCGCGCGATGCGGAAGGAGACGCCCCGCACCGCGCGCAGCTGTGAGAGGGTGCCGGCCGCGAAGGAAACCTCAAGGTCTTCCACGGAAAGGATGACATCCTCGGGCAGTTCAGGGGGCGCGGATTTAGACAGGAACATCAGCACATGGACCCGATTTCGAGGGGACGTTGCCCTATCAGGTCTCGCAACGGGGTTGCCTCCTGTCAATATGCTCGGATGGCGGAGAACTCCCCGCGAGGCAGGCCGTCAGTGCCCGGGCGGCACGCAATCGGCTTTTGTCCGTGCCGCAAAACCGAGTAAAATCAATGTGTCCCGAATGTGGCAATCGAAACTATGCGCTTTCTGCATCGTGTCGCCTGTCTTCGCATATGGCCTCGGTGGGGCGATTTGGGGTATGACGGTGCCTCAGGCGGCGTCGATGCCGACATCGAATCCGTTCTTGTACTGTGGCAATGCCGCACACTGCTTGAGATGCTGCCACAACCCATCGCTGTCGGCGCTACCAGGGCCGGCGCGCCTGAAGATGCGGATCTCCATGTCGAGCGACATCTGTTGTCCGCCGATCTGGACGAGGCGGCCTTGGCGCAGGGCTTCCGCCACACAGATCTGCGGCAGCCAGGCGACGCCACGCCCGGCGACGGCCATGTGCTTCAGGCCATCGGCGAGGCCCGACTGGTAGACGATGCTGAGATTGAGCGGCCGGCGCCAGCGCGACTGGATCAAGGTCGCCAGCTTGCCGATGTAGCCGTCGCTCCAGGAATAGGCGAGATAGGGGATCTCCGTGCTTTCGGGCCCGTCGATGTCGAACAGCGGTCGGCCGCTCTCGTCGGCTCCCGACACCAGGATCAGCCTGTCCTTGCCGATCTGCAACGATTCGAACGGCCCGCCTTCCAGCACCGGCGGTCCATCGGGATGCACATAGGTGATGGCGAAATCGCATTGGCCCGAACACAGATGGTCGATGCTTTCTAGGAAGTCGGCGGCGTGCATGCTGGTGCGCAGCGGCAGGCGCGAGATCAGCGGCGAGCCGATCCATTTCGGGAAGAAGTACATCGCCAGCGTATGCAGCGAGGTGAAGGTGAGCATGGCCGAGCTTTCGCCGGCGACATTGCGGCAATCGGTGCGCAGCCTGTAGGCTTCGCGCACGAGCCGCTGGCAACCCGGCAGGAACATCGTGCCTGCCCTTGTCAACTGTACCGGATAGGTGCTGCGGTCGATCAGGTCGGCGCCGATCCAGTTCTCGAGCGATTTGATGCGCCGGCTGAAGGCCGGTTGGGAGATGTTGCGCGCCGTCGCTGCCGTCGAGAAATTTCTGGTCGCGGCAATTTCCAGAAAATCTTCAAGCCATTGCAGTTCCATGCCGGCCCTCATGCGTGATTTGCATAGTCTATCCTAATTACACATTGGACAGACCTGCAAGCGCTCTTCTAGCCTCCCCTATAACGAGAAGAAAACTTCCGCCTCCACCAAATGGGAACAACGATGAAACGCACCTTAGCCCTAGCTCTGTGCTTGGGGCTCGGCATCGCGGCTGCGCCCGCTATGGCCGAGACCAAGAACCCCGGCACTTTCGTCTTCATGTGGACCGACGACATCCAGTCGTTCGATCCGGCCTATATCGCCAACACGCCGAGCTCTTACGGCGCTCTCAACATCTACAGTCGGTTGTTGAACTTCAACGGCTCGAAGATCTCCGAGTTCGTGCCGTCGCTCTCGACCGAAGTACCGTCGCTCGAAAACGGCCTCATCAAGCAGGCGGCCGATGGCTCGGTGAGCTATACCTTCCCGATCCGCAAAGGCGTTTCAGCCCACAAGGTCGGGATCAAGGGCGCCGATGGCAAAGTCACCTGGGAATACTACGACAAGCTGACTGACGCCCAGAAGGCGACGATCGAGCCGGGTTACGGCCAGATCACGCCCGAAGACGTACGCTACTCGTTGCTGCGCGCCATTCTTCAAGGCCAGTCGTGGATGTCGAACGCAATCACCGAGGTGATCACAGCCGGCAAATATACCGACATCGCCAAGTGGGTTGAGGCCGAAGGCGAGGTGAAATCCATAAACGACGCCAGCCCCGAGATCCTGCGCAAGGTCTATGACCAACTCGCGTCGCAGATCGTCGTCGATGGCGACAATGTCACGCTCAAGCTGCCCAAGTCGTTTCCGGCCACGCTTGGGGTGATCGCGCTGCCCTTCGGCACTTCGGTCGTCGACAAGGAATGGGTTGCATCGGTCGGCGGCTGGGATGGCTCGGGCGACACCTGGAAGGCCCACTACCGTCCGGAACTCGGCGCCAATCCGCTGTTTGCGGAAGAAAATGGCACCGGGCCGTTCATGCTCGAGGAATGGGACCGAACCGACCGGCGCATCACGTTGAAGCGCTTCGACAATTACTTCATGGGCCCCGCCAAGCTTGAGCGCGTGGTCATGCGCACGGTGCCGGAATGGACGACGCGGCGCCTGCAGCTTCTGTCCGGTGACGCCGATTTCGTCACGGCACCCGTCGAGTTCATCGATGAACTCAGCAAGACTGAAGGCGTCAAGGTCATTGACGGCCTGCAGAAAGTGTTCTCGCGCGGCATCTTCTTCGCCTGGCCGCTCGACGACAACGACAATCCGGCGATCGGCAGCGGCAAGCTCGACGGCGCCGGCATTCCGCCGGACTTCTTCGCCGACATCGACGTGCGCAAGGGTTTCAACTACGCCCAGAACTACGACGCGCTGCTCACCCAGGTGCTGCTCAACAAGACCGTGCAGTCTCGTGGGCCGACGGTTCGCGGCATCATGGGTTACCGCCCGGATTCACCTGTCTACAGCTACGATCCCGCCAAGGCCGAAGAACACTTCAAGAAGGCATTTGACGGCAAGCTCTGGGATACCGGCTTTGCCTTCACCGCCTATGTGACCGAAGGCAACCCGCAGCTGACGGCGGCACTCTCGGCGCTGCAGCAGGGGCTGTCGCGCATCAATCCGAAGTTCAAGATGCAGATCCAGGCTCTGCCGTGGGCGTCCGTTTCGGACAAGCTCAACAACCGCGAAAAGCCGGCAGCACCCTTGACGGTGATGGGTTGGGGTCCTGACTATTCCGATCCGGGTGGTCCGCTCGGTGCCGCCAGCTATTACCTCTCGCCCACGGGTCTCGTCGGCGGCATGGTCGGCCAAGGTTATCGCGACCTGATGGCGGAGAAGTTCAAGCCGCTCCTGGATGAAGCCTGGGCATCGGTCGATCCGGCGGTTCGCGAGCCGATCTACGCCAAGCTGCAGGAGATGTCGTACGAATACGCCACCACCCAGTTCCTCTGGGAAGATTTCGGCTACGTCGTCACCCGCAGCAACATCGACGGCTATGTCGACAACATGATCCTCTACGGCGCCTGGGACTTTTACCCGGTCACCAAGGCCAACGACTGATTGGCGAACGGCATGTCGGGCGGCAAGACCGCCCGGCATGCCTTTTCTCTTTTCCCTGAAATCGGAACGTGTGAACCGTGCTGAATTACGCACTCAGACGACTGATGATGCTGCCGATCGTCCTCTTCGCGCTGTCGTTGATGATCTTCGCGCTGCAGATGTCGCTTTCGCCGACACAGAGACTGGCGGCCTATGCGCCGTCGCCCGACTATCTCAAGGGTGGTCAGGAGAGCATCCGTCGGATGATCGAGCAGTACGGGCTCAACGATCCCTTCTACATTCAGTACGGCCGCTGGATCGGCGGCGTTCTCAGCGGCAATCTCGGCTGGTCCGAGACCGCCCGCCAACCGGTGTCGACGGCGCTGATGTCGCTGTTTCCGGCGACGCTGGAGCTGGTCGTGCTGGCCTTCGTGCCCTGTCTGCTACTCGCCGTCTACCTCGGTTCGCGCGCCGGCATCTATCTCAACCGCTGGCCCGACCACGTCATCCGCATCTTCACCATTCTCGGCTGGTCCTTTCCGGTTTACGTCTTCGGCCTCTTGATGCTGCTGATCTTCTATTCGGCGCTTGACTGGTTTCCGCCCGGCCGGCTCAGCCAGTGGGCGCAAACCGTGGTCAGCTCCGGCGATTTCGTGCGCTACACCGGCGCTAATACTATCGACGCGCTGCTCAACGGCAACCTGGCGATCTTCGGCGATGCACTTCGTCACCTTGCGGCGCCCGTCATCACGCTGACCTATGTCAACGTCGCCAGCATGACGCGGGTGATGCGCACCTCGATGCTGGAAACGCTGCGCCAGGACTACGTACGCACCGCCCGCGCCAAGGGCCTGCCGCGCCGCGTCGTCGAATTGCATCACGCCAGGCGCAACGCGCTTCTGCCGCTCGCAACCATCGCCGGCATGGAACTCGCCGTGATGATGGGTGGCGTGGTCATCACCGAGACCATCTTTGACTACGCCGGGCTCGGCCAGTTCGCCGCCAAGACCGCTGCCAATCTCGACTTTCCCGCAGTCCTCGGCTTCGGCCTCTATTTCGCGGTCGTGCTGGTGCTGATGAACCTGGTCGTCGATCTCATCTATCCGTTGCTTGACCCGAGGGTGAAGACGCAATGAAGTTTCTTCGTTACCTCGCACGCAATCCGGTGTCGCTGTTTGGCGTCGTGATCCTGCTCGCTTTCGTGCTGATCGCCGTCTTCGCTCCCGTCTTGGCCCCGCCACAGAGCTTCCAGCTTTCGCCCTACGACACGCCGCGCGCGGGTTTCCTGGCGACGCCGCAACCGCCTTCGCCGGAGGCGGTGTTTGGCACGACCCAGGGCCAGTACGACATCTTCTATGGCGTCGTCTGGGGTACGCGCACGGCATTCAAGATCGGGCTCGGGGTCGTGGCGATCTCAGTGCTGATCGGCACGGTCGTCGGCGCTGTCGCGGCCTATTACGGCGGCGTCGTCGAGGAAGTGCTGATGCGCATCGTCGACGTGTTCATGGCCGTGCCCTTCCTGATCGCCGCCATGGTGCTGACGGCTTTGCTCGGCAAAGGCATCGTGCCCATCACGATCGCGCTGACGACGTTCGGCTGGATGAGTTATGCCCGCATCGTTCGAAGCGAGATCCTGAGGATCCGCGAGATGGATTACATCCACGCAGCCAGGAGCTACGGCGCCAGCGATCTCAGGCTGATCGTCCTGCATATCCTGCCCAACGCCATGTTCCCGGTGCTGGTTCTCGCGACGATGGCGACCGGTTCCATGGTGCTGTCCGCCTCAGCGCTCAGCTTCCTCGGCGTTGGCACCGAAGAAGGTTATGCCGACTGGGGCCAGTTCATCGCCTATTCGCGCAACTGGATCGTCGGTCAGCCCGGCAATCCCTTCCAGTTCTGGTACACGCTGGCCTTCCCCGGCGCGGCCGTCTTCCTCTTCGTACTGTCGTGGAACCTCGTCGGCGATGCGCTGCGCGACATGCTCGACCCACGCCACGCCCATTGAGACCCAATCCCTTACGACCAAGGAGCATTTTCCATGTCCTCTCTGTCTGCTGCTTCCATCGAGCTGTTCGAGGATCTGATCCGGTACGAGGTCGAGGACAAGGCGATCCCGTCGATCTCCTACGCCCTCGTCGACCGAGACGGTGTGCTTGCCGAAGGCCATGTCCAGCGCCATGACCGCCATTTCGACATGGGCAAGGACACGTGCTTCCGTATCGGCTCGATCACCAAGACCTTCACCTCGCTGGCGATCATGCAACTGGTCGAAAAGGGCCTTGTCGATATCGATGTCGACGTCTCGACCTACCTGCCCGGATTTAAGCCGGTGAACCCGTTCGCTGGCGCCGAGGGCGGGCCTCACGGCTCGGTCATCAGCCTGCGCAAGCTGATGACCCATACGGCCGGGCTGGTGCGCGAACCCAAGAGTGGCCACTATCTCGACGCGACCCGTCCTCCGCTGGAAGACACGGTCGACGAGCTCGCCAGCTCGACCTTGAAGCAGGATCCGAGCCTCGGGGTGATGCATTACTCCAACGCCGGCATCGCCGTCGTCGGTCGGGTGATCGAGGTCGTCACCGGCCAGAGCTATTCCGACTATGTCGCTGCCAACATTCTGAAACCGCTCGGCATGGACAGTTCCTCCTGCGGCATGGCGCCGGGCATTCGCGAGCGGCTTGCGCCGGCCGACATGTGGACGCTCGACGGCGATACGCCGGCGCCGGTGTTCAGCCTTGGCGGCTCGCCGGCCGGCAACATCTTTTCCACCACGGGGGATATGGCACGCTACGCCCAGTGCCTGCTGCGCGGCGGCTTTGACGCTGCCGGCAATTCGATCATCTCGCCGGCGTCGCTGCGTGAGATGTGGACACCGTTCGGCAAACGTCCGGCCGGCCACGACAAGACGCTCAACGGGTATGGCCTGTGCTTCGGTGCCGGCGACGTCGACGGCTGGACCTCGGTCGGCCATGGTGGCGCCGTCTATGGTTATGCTTCGCAGATGATGCTGTTGCCTGCCGCCGGCGTCGGCGTGCTGATCTTTGCGACCCTTGATTTCGCCAACCAGATCGCCTCGCGGCTCGGCGTCGACGGCGTGCGCATCGTTCTTGCCGAGCGCAAGATGGGCAAGATGCCCGAGCGGACACAGCGTCCGCCGGAGATCCCCGAAGCGCAGTTCAAGACCCTGCCGGGCTATTACCGCGACGACGCCACGCAGGAGATCGTCGAGGTCAAATCCAAGGACGGCAAGATCTACCTGATGGGCGAGGGCGTTCCGCACCGGATCCGTCCCGTTGCCGGCAACGATTTCGTCATCGACGGTCGCATCTACGGGCGCGGCGCGGACTATGCCCATATGAACCTCTCCTTCCCGGCAGCCGGCAAGCTCGTCTGGCGGGATACAAGCTGGACACGCATAGAGACGCCTGAGGACGAGACCGTGCCCGACGCCATTGCGCCGCATCTCGGCGAATATGGGCCGGACTTCAACATCACCTACCTGACCTACAGCCATGGCGGCCTGAAGTGCCTGATCGAGTACTTCTGCACGCACACATGCGAGCCGGTCGAGGAGGGACGCTTCCGCATGCATGGGCGGCTTTACGAAGACGAGATCCTCGAACTTGATGCCGTCGACGACAACGGCAAGCGCGGCATCCGCGTCGGGCCGATGTTCCTGGAGCGACGCAGCCCATCCCAGGCCGAAGCGGCGTGACCATGACCGCTCCAATCAAGATGGAGTCACCTCTTGGCGCCCGCATGTTCATCGGCGGGCGCGTGGTCGACTATTATTGCGGCACGTCGTACTTCTGCCTGCATGGCCACTCCGAAGTGATCGAGGCGGCCTGCGAAGCGACCAGGCGCTACGGCATGGGGCCGGGGACGCTCGCCCATATGCAGGTCTATGCCGATTTGCAGGAGCGGTTGCGCGACTGGTTCGGCACAGACGAGGTCGTCTACATGATTTCCGGCTACACCAGCCCCATGGTGTTGCTGCAGGGGCTGCGCGACGAATTCGATGTCATCCTCATGGATTGCGCGACGCATTACAGCACCCGTGACGCGATCCCGACGCTCGGCAAGCGGGTTCATGAATTTCGGCATGCCGATCCGGAGGATCTTGCTGCGCAACTGTCGTTGCATGTGAAGGCGGGCGAGCGGCCGGCGGTGCTGACCGACGGCGTCTTTCCGTCATCCGGACGGTTGGCGCCACTTGGGGATTACCGGCAGGCCATGGCCCCCTATGATGGTGCGCTGCTCTGCATCGACGATTCCCACGGTGTCGGCGTTCTTGGTGAGACCGGCCGCGGATCGCTGCAGCACGCGGGGCTCGAAGGCGAGGGCAACTATCTCGCCGGCACGATGAGCAAGGCGTTCGGCGCGCTCGGCGGCATCGTTCCCGGTAGTGCGGATCTGGCCGCCAAGATCGCGGGCAATGCGATGATCATGCGTGGTGCCTCGCCGGCGCCACCGGGTCTTGCAGCCGCTGCAGCCGCATCGTTGCGCGTTCTGCAGGCGACACCGGAAAAGCGCGCCAACCTCGTTCGCAACGTCAAGCATATGCGCAGCGGGTTGCGGACCCTCGGGTTCGACGTTGCCGACACGCCGGTACCGATCGTCACCATCAAGGGCGTCACCAACCTCGAACAGCTGCGCGATCGTCTGGCGGAGCGCGACATCATCGTCAGGGTGCAGCAGCCTGGTGGTTATTCCGACGCGTCAGATGTTGCGACCATGCGGCTTGCGGTGTTTTCCGAGCACACGGCCGATCAGATCGAACGGCTCCTGCAGTCGATGGGCGAACTTCTCTAGACCTGCGTGTGGAGTTCTCACAGACGTTGGCGTCGGCGAGAACTCCGCGCTAGCGACCGTGCACGCACGCCTGCTCGTGAGGGAGTTATCCATAACCGATTGAAATCTCGGGAGTTAGGCGATTCTTGCATGGAGTTTTGCCCAAATTGAATTGGCCTGTGGCGGCGAGCTGCACCAATGTTCCGTTAAACGACATGCAAATCGCCGATCACCGGTCAGACGTGCCTCGCCGATAACCAAGTCTGCCAAAGTGGCCGCTGAAGCCCCCGCGGTTGGCGGCGCCCATCGCGTTGGTTGGCCTTCGCGATCCCTGCCTGAAACGACCGCATCTATCCCGCTCTTCCTGATTTGACCGATAGAGGAACCCACCCATGAAAGTTTTCATCTCCGCTGACATCGAAGGCACCGCAGGCATCGCGCAATGGGACGAAGCCGAGCGCACCCATTCCGACTGGACCGAATTTCGCGCCCTGATGACCGCCGAGGTGGTCGCTGCCTGCGAGGGCGCGCGTGCCGCCGGTGCGACGGAAGTCGTGGTGAAAGACGCCCATGACAGCGGTCGCAACCTCATCCTCGACCGCCTGCCGGACTATGTCCGCATTGTGCGCGGCTGGTCCGGCCATCCGGATGCGATGATGTTCGGCCTCGATGCCGGCTTCGCGGCCGCGCTCTATACGGGCTATCACTCCAAAGCGGGCAGCGAGGCAAATCCGCTCGCCCATACCTCCACGATGCGCATCTCGCGCCTGCTTTTGAACGGAGAGGTCGCCTCGGAATTTACCGTCAACGCGCTCTGTGCCGCCGGTTACGGTGTACCGTCGGTCTTCCTTGCCGGCGATGCCGGTATTTGCTCTGAGGCGCGGGCGATGGTGCCGGGGCTGAAGTCCGTGGAAACGCTGGAGGGTAAAGGTCGTTCGACGACGTCGATCTCGCCTGCTTGGTCGCGCCGGCTTATTCGTGAAGGCGTGGCAGAAGCGCTGTCCGGCGATTTCGCTCAGGTGCTGCCGTCCAGGGCCGAGCGCTACGAAGTGGTGATCGAGTTCAACAATCCGACAGATGCCTATCGTGCCGGCTGGTATCCCGGTGCATATGCGCACGGTCCTCGCGCCGTCGCCTTCAAGCATGCGGATTTTGCGGAGATCCTGCGAGCGCTGGTCTTCCTGAAAGCCTGATCAAGGGCGGGCTCCCGTGCCTGGACGTCGCGGGATAGAGTCACTGGCCTTGATAGGTAGCAACGCGCCAAAACGGGCGCTTTCCGACCGTCACGCCGCCCTCGCTGGACGAAGCTGGCTCAACCTTGTTGCCTGGCTAGCAGCGCGTTGCCTCCAACAAAGGTGGACGCACGGCCGGGGTTGACGGGATGACGGTGGGACGTATCCGAAACAGGAGTGAACATCGCTTCCTGGTCGATCTTCAAGCTGATCTGCGCAGTGGTGCATATCGGCCAAGTCCGGCCAGGCGCAAGCTCATTCCAAAGGCCGGGAAACCGGGGCAATTCCGACCCTTGGGCATCCCCGCCATCAGAGACCGCGTCGTACAAGGCGCGGCCAGAATCCTTTTGGAGCCGATCTTCGAGGCGCAATTCTGGCATGTCTCTTATGGGTTTCGACCCGGCAGAAACACCCACGGCGCCTTGCAGTACATTCGTCGGGCAGCCTTGCCGCAGAAGCGGGACAAGGACACTCGGCGAAACCGGTTGCCATATCCTTGGGTTATTGAGGGGGACATCAAAGGATGCTTCGACAATATCAATCATCATCACCTGCTCGAGCGGATGCGCAAGCGCATCGGTGATCGACGAGTGGTGAGATTGGTCGGATTATTCCTCAAGGCCGGTGTTTTGACTGAGGATCAGTTCCTCCGGACGGACGCCGGTATCCCTCAGGGCGGGATCATCTCACCTTTGCTCGCAAACATCGCCCTTAGCGCGATCGAGGAGCGATATGAAAGGTGGACCTATCACCGCAAAAAGACCCAAGCCCGTCGCAAAAGCAACGGGGTGGCGGCAGCGGCGAGCCCCCGGGACAGCGGTCGATTTGATAACTGAGTTCAGCAACAGATCTTCACCAAACACCTGCGGCAGCCGGACCTTCAGGTAGGTGGGATGAGTAGGCGAGTGGTGGTCCGATCGATGCTGGGGCGTCAGTCCATGCGCCTACCAGGACGCCTGCGAGGCGATGGGGCCGGAAAATGTGGCTGCGACAATGGCCTGTATTCTCGAAAGGGCAGGGCACATCAACTCGGCCGGCGGATATCTGCGCAATCTGACGGACAAGGCGCGGCGAGGGGAGTTTTCGCTCGGGCCGGTGTTGATGGCTCTGTTGCGGGCGAATCCAGTGGTTGCTCGAAGCGCCTAGCGAACGGCTCTTTGGGGGTGGCAGTGGCTTGAAAGTTCTCGCTACCCCGGCGAATGTCGTAGTCGCTTGCGTTACCGTCAATAGAGTCATATATTTCGCACAATAAATGAGTTGCTGGATATGGCGGAATGATCATGCCTCAGGTTCTGAAATCTTTAGAGCACAGCGGTCCCTTGGTGCTGTCCTATATGGATCGCTCGGGAAAGATCGCTGTGGAACGGGTCGCAACCGGCTTCGGCATGTCTAAGAGCCAGTTGGCCGAGACGGCGGGGCTAGCCCGCGAAACACTGTATAGAAGTGAACGTAGCCTGGGCGCGAAAACGCAGAGCCGTCTTCGGGAAATGCTGGAGATTATCAGTCGTGTCTCAGATTGGGCCGGTGGTAAGGAGCAGGCAATGGCTTGGTACCGGGCCCAACCTCTACCAGCTTTTGGCGGGCGTACGCCCGAGGCTCTCGTAAAAGACGGCAAGGCCGCGGCGGTGCGAGATTACCTCGATCATATGGCCCTAGGGGGCTTCGCTTGAGGTTTGTGGGCAATTGTTACCGTGCGCACGATCCACGCTGGGCTTTCAAACCGGTTTCAGGAGATGGCGCGGCTATAAGAGGCGCGCGGTTCAACCCAAAAGGCGTGCCAGCTCTCTATCTCGCCCTCAGTGTGATGACGGCGGTAAAGGAAGCCAATCAAGGGTTTGCCCATCGCATCGACCCCTGTGTACTTTGTTCCTACGATGTCGACTGTGATGACATTACGGATCTTGCTTCTGAAGTTGGTCGGGCCTCGAATTCCGTTTCGGTGGAGGAAATGGCCTGCAGTTGGGCCACCACGCTTTCCGAAGGAAGGAGACCCCCATCCTGGTCGATATACGATCGACTCAAGGCGAGGGGCACGGCAGGCATCATAGTACCCAGCTTTGCGCCCGGCGCCGAAGAGGGAGATCGAAATCTGGTGCTTTGGAACTGGGGCCCCAACCTGCCGCATAAAGTGCAGGTACACGACCCAAGTGGTCGGCTTCCGAAGGATCAACTGTCCTGGGATTAGGCGCATCGGCGCAATTTCAGGCCCTTTACGACTGCGTCTTGATCTTGCAGCCATATTACGCCCGCTCTACCGTGCTTACAGCAAAGGTAAGCAACCAAGATCCGGAATTTTGGTCCGGTGCGATAGACGCGACAGCTCGCATGCTTTTCGTTGACGCCGGAACCGTCTACTAATGTGAGCGTACCAGTATCATTCGAGCCCATCGGTCCGACACGACGATGATCAAAGGAGGATACTTTGGCAACCGGTACAGTAAAATGGTTCAACACAACAAAAGGCTTCGGTTTCATCCAGCCGGATGACGGAACTGCCGATGTGTTCGTCCACATTTCCGCGGTAGAGCGAGCTGGTCTACGCGGACTCAACGACGGCCAGAAGGTTACCTATGAGCTGGTGAAAGACCGCAAGTCCGGCAAGATGTCGGCGGACAACATCCAGGCCTGAGCGCATTGCGATTCTGCAGCTTACTGCATGCAGTGTTTGCTCTGCTCCAGCGGTGCCTCTTGGCCGGAACCCGCCGGTATGACCGGCGCTTTCAGGTGATCAGCCGGGCCGCGCGACCTTGTTTTCGCTCAAATCGGTCGGCGTATGGTCGATCTGGCAGACGTCGAGTGGGTGCGGTGCGTGGATATAGCCTGGTCGCGGTTTTAACCGCAGCAGGTGCTTTGGATTGGCCGACCGCTTTCTGGCGATCTCTTCAGGCGAAAACAGCCCCGGGATGCGCCGGGCAATGGTGACATAGGACGGCAGGGCAAGACCAGCCTCTTCACAGCGCGCACGGATTTCGGCGACACCACTCCCTGGGACATGATCCCGAACGCAGCACCGACGACCCTTTGTAAGTCCGCAATCCTTGATTTCAGTTATATCAGCTATAAGGTGGAGGCATTGCCCAAAGGGGATTACAGGCCAATGCTCCCAGAGAAGAAGGACCGTTCGCCTGTTGCGCTGGAACAGCGCGACGTCAGCGCCGACCAGCGCATGTTCTCACCTTCCGCTGCGCGAAATTCGGCGCCGATCCTCGCGGTCCTACAACGTGTCCTTCCAACACGTGGCACCGTGCTGGAGATTGGATGCGGGACCGGCGAGCACGCCGTGTGTTTTGCGGGGGCAATGCCAGACATCACCTGGCAGCCGAGCGATCCGGATGCCGGCGCCCGCGCCAGTACGTCTAGCTGGATCAAATTCTCAAGGCTGCAGAACGTGCTGGCACCGCGGGATATTGATGTGTGCTCAGGACAATGGATCGTCGAACAAACGGGGCATTTTGACGCCATCTTATCAATCAATATGATCCACATCGCGCCATGGACGGCAAGCTCAGGATTGTTCGAAGGAGCTGGCCGTTTGCTTCACGATGGTGGGCTTCTCCTTCTCTACGGTCCCTTTATGCGCGACGGCGTACACAACGCCCCCTCGAATGCTGCTTTCGACGCCGCTCTAAAGGAGCGCAACCCATCCTGGGGTGTGCGTGATATCGCTGACCTTGAACAAATGGGTGAGGCCGCTGGACTTGTTCTCCGCGAGACGATCGAGATGCCTGCCAACAACATGTTGCTGGTCTTCTGCAGAGGTACTGTCTCAACGACAAGCCGGCGCGAAAGAGAGATGTGACCATGCAGTAAGCTGCCGTCCGAGGTCGATGCTCGAACGTGCGCTATAGGCGAGAATGCGGCCGAAGGCGGAACGCGACAGGCGCACTGCGCGGGGTGTGATCTAACCGGAACCCGCGGGGATGGATACCGAGGTTGTGCTTTTGGAAGGAGAGACGAGAACGATGCCGACACCAGAGCAACCCAGCCTGATAGTTCGACAAAAATCCCCACAGAATACCGAGTTTCCATTTGCGTCGCTCTCCGATTTGCTGATCCCAACCGAGCTGTTCTTCGTGAGAAACCATTTCCCCTCGCCGGACCTCGATGCGCGAGACTGGAGATTGCGCGTTGACGGGGCGGTGGCGCGGCCGCTCGAACTTGACCTCGACAGCATCAAGGCGATGCGGAGCACGACCTTGACTGCCGTCGTCGAATGCGCCGGGAATGGCCGCGTCTACTATGTGCCACCGAAGGAGGGGTTGCAGTGGCAGAACGGAGCCGTCGGCAATGCTGCGTGGACAGGAGTTCTTCTCAGCGAGATATTGGAAATGGCGGGCGTTAAGCCTAACGCGCGTGAGGTCCTGCTTGTGGGCGCAGACAGCGGCGTCGTCGACACGAACAAAAAAACGGCTTCTCCTGGCCCCATCGCTTTTGCGCGCAGTCTACCGCTGGAGAAGGCCATGGCGCACAGCACGATCCTTGCCCATTCGATGAACGAGGAGCCGTTGACCCGCGATCACGGCTACCCGCTGCGCGCGGTTGTGGGTGGCTGGTTCGGCATGGCTTGGGTCAAGTGGATCACCCATATCACGGTTTTGGAACAACCATTCCTTGGCTACTGGCAAGCGCGTGAGTACTTCCGTTGGGAGCGCAACCTCGGGGAACCGAGCCTAGTCCCCCTCACGGAGATGGAGGTCAAAGCGCAGATCGCGCGACCCGTGCAGGGCGCGCGTCTCATCGCCGGCCAACCCTATCGAATTTTTGGAGCCGCCTGGGGCGGCGAGGCTGCTATCCGGCAGGTTCAGGTCTGCACCGAAGATGGTAGTGGCTGGCGCGAGGCAAGCCTCCTCGAGAAAGAACGTCCCTTAGCATGGCGCTTGTGGGAGTACATGTGGACCCCTGAAAAGGTGGGGCAATACAAACTGCGATGTCGCGCGATCGATGCGGCGGGGCGCGTGCAGCCCGACCAGCAGCGTTCCGACTTCGAGAGCTACGCGGCCAATTGGATCGTACCGGTGGAGGTTACGGTCGTTCCCGAGCCGCAGACCTATGAGGAGGAATTCGTGATCTAATCAACCGCATGGGGCGAAATGGCGGCGAGTGTCACCTGTTAGCGGTTGTTGATCCGCTCGAACACTCTGTCGAGCACTCGCGTCAGCGCTAGGGTTCCGCACCTTTCGTCGAAGTCCCGGAACACCTGTTCGTTGAGGCCGCTCTTGGTGGCAAACTCGCGGCTCATCTCGACGAAATCGACATCCTTGCCTTGCGTGCCGCTTCGGAACGACCGGCAAACAGGGGCACGAGATAGGCGCGGCCCTTTTCTTCCGGCAGGCCATTTTGGGCGAGCCATTCTGTCGTGCGTGCATGATGCCGAAATAGGCGGCCATCAAGGCGCTGGCTTTGGCGAGAAGGTCATATTCCACCTTGCTCTCCCATTCGACGGCGTTGCCGAGCACGTCGAAGATCGTCGCCGTCGCTTGGTCCCCAGGGAAGACGGCCGTGACGCCTTGGCCACGGGCAACGAAGGGCAGAGGGGTCGCTTGGGTCAGATGGACGCCTGCGACGAACTAGCGGTTTGTCGGCGAAGTCACAAGGACCCGCCGGCTGCGCTTGACAAAAGACCGTGGTTTAAACTATAGGGTAATCGATAACCCAACGGAGTTCAGGAGCATCGTGGCAATCTCGCTTTCTGACATTGCGGAGCGTGCAGGCGTCTCGGTGAAGACGGTCTCCGGCGCATTGCACGGCGGCTCCGCGCGCATGTCGGACGATACCCGCCAGAAGGTGAAGGCGATCGCGGAGGAACTGGGTTACGTGACCAATCTCGCCGCGCGCGGTGTGCGTCAGGGATGGCTACCGCTGGTCGGCGTCGTTTCTGATGGCCTCATCACTTCGCCGTTCGCCACCGAAATCGTGCGCGGGCTCGATGGTGCTGCGCGCAGTGCAGGCATGGCAGTGTTTGCCGTCAACCACAGCAGCGGACAGTCAATCGGCTCGGTGGTCGACGAGGTGCAGCAGTTCCGGCCGCGTGCCGTTGCCTATGCCGCCATGTACCACAAGGACGTCGATCTGCCGCCGGCACTCGCGGGCTCCGTCGGCGTGATGATCAATTGCCGCGAGGCCTCCGGGCGCGTCACGTCACTGGTCCCCGACGAAGAAGGTGGGGCGCGCGAGATCGTGCGTTACCTGCTCGCCTCTGGCCGCCGCCGCATCGCCTTCATCAACCTGCCGGGTATCCTTGCCGGGGCGCTACGAGAGAAGGGTTTTCGCGCAGCCCTTGAAGAGGCCGGCCTCGAACCGATTGGTGTGCTTCCGGCCGTGCGTCGCAGCGTTTATAGCGACCGCGCTCCGAGCCTCGTAGCGTCGCATGTCGAGACATTGCTGGCCGCCGGTCAGCGGCCGGACGCGATCCTGTGCGGCAACGACCGTGTCGCAATGGAAGTCTATGCGGCTCTAGCGCGCGCCGGCCTTAAAATCCCGGACGACATTGCGGTGGCCAGCTTCGACAACCAGGTCGAGCTCGCCTCGCGGCTGGATCCGCCGTTGACGACGATGGCCCTGCCGCACCGCGCGATGGGCCGCCTGGCCATGGAGATACTGCTCGCCGGGGAACCTCAGCCGCCGCATCTGCGCAAGCTGCCGTTTCATCTCGTGGAGCGGGCATCGGTCTGACAATCAGCATTTTCGTCGAACTGAATAGGAGGAGAAGATCAATGACAACTTATCTGGGTAATCGTTTACTTAGCGCGCTTTTCGCGTCTTCCGCACTCTTGTGGACCGCCGGTTTTGCAGAGGCAAAATCCGTCATCCATGTGATGCACCAGGGCGATCCGGGTTGGGTGAAGGCCTATGGCGACGTCGCCAAGCGCTTCGAGGAAGCCAATCCCGACATCGACGTCGAGATGATCTACGCGCCGCACGACGCCTATAACGAGAAGTTCAGCGCCGCCGTCATGGCAAAGCAGTTGCCCGACGTGATGGAACTCGACGCGCCGTTTCTCGCTAACTACGTCTGGTCGGGCTACCTGCAGCCCATCAAGCCACTCGTCGACAAGGATGTCCTCGACGACATGACCGGCTCGAACATCGCCCAGGGAACCTACCCGATCGACAAGGACCTCTATGCAATCGGTCTCACTGACTCCTCGGTCGTTCTCTACGGCAACAAAAAGTATCTCGAAGCCATCGGCGCACGCATTCCGAAATCCGTCGACGATGCCTGGACGCGCGAGGAATTCGAAGGCTATCTCGAAAAGCTCTCCAAACTCGAAGGCGTGAAGTGGCCGATCGACACGTTCCGCGGTTACGGGATCAAGACCGAGTGGATCACCTATGCCTACGGCCCGCTGCTCGAAAGTGCGGGCTGCGACCTGATCGATCGCAAGGCTTGGAAGGCGAGCGGCACGCTCGACAGCCAAGCCTGCGTCAAGGCGCTGACGATGATGCAGACCTGGGTGAAAAACGGCTGGGTTGTTCCGACCTCGTCCGGCACCAACCAGTTCTATGCAGAGGGGCAGCCGGCAGCGCTTGCCATGGGTGGGCACTGGTTCTACGCCGAAGCTGCCGCTGCGATGAAGGACAACATCGTCGTCATGCCGTTGCCGAAGATCGGCGAAAAGGGCGTCAGCCCGAACGGCACCTGGATCTGGGGCATCTCCGCGAGCTCCGAAAACCCTGAGGCCGCCGGAAAATTCCTGAGCTTCCTTCTGAAGGACAAGGACTATCGCGACTATGCAAAGACCCAGTCGGCCTATCCGGGCCTGAAGAGCTTTGCCGCAGAATCCCCGCTCTACGCTGAAGGCGGGCCGCTTGCCGTCGCCTTCGAGCAGGCCTCGAAAACCGCCGTCGCCCGTCCGCCCCACCCGGCCTATCCGACGATCACCTCGGCCTTCATGCAGGCGGTCGACAAGATCTTCAATGGCGGTGATGCGCAGGAGGCACTGACGGCTGCGGCCAAGAAGATCGATCAGGACATCGAGGACAACGCCGGCTACCCGCCCTTCGACGAGCAGCAATAGGGCGTATTTTGCAGGGCCGTCCCGCTGGCCGGCCCTGCGCTATTTCGGGAGGATGAGCGATGAGGAGGAGACCATGACCTTGCAACAGACGTCTACGGCCGCGCTGCCACGCCCCGCCAGGCGGCGCGACCGGCAGCGGTTCTGGCAGGAGGTCGCGATGATCGCACCGGCTGTGCTGCTGCTCGCCATCTTCCTGATCACGCCGTTTCTTCTATCCTTCTGGACGGCGATGACCAATCAGCCGCTGGTGCCGCGTCCCACGCCGGTGCGTTTCGTCGGCCTCCTGAATTTCCAGCGGGTCTTCACCGATCCGCTGTTCTGGACGTCGCTCTGGAATGTCACCCGCTTCACCGCTTGGGTGCTGCCGGTTCAGTGCGGTCTTGCCTTCCTGACGGCGCTGCTGCTGCACCAGAAGCTGCCGATGCAGAACCTTCTGCGCGGAATGTTCTTTCTGCCGGCGATTACATCCATGGTGGTCGTCTGCGTGATCTGGGGCACGTTGTTCCAGTATCCGAGCGGTCCGCTCAACCAGATCGTCGGTTTCTTGTCCGGCGGCATGATCCAGCCGATCGACTGGCTCGGCGACCCCGATTGGGCAATGTTCTCGATCGTGTTGCTCTCGGCCTGGCAGGCCTATGGCTTCCAGATGATCATTTACCTCGCCGGCCTGCAGGGCATTCCCGAGGAACTTTATGACGCGGCCCGCATCGACGGCGCGAGCGCGCTTCGCCGCTTCTGGCACGTCACCATGCCGGGCCTGCGTCCGACCCACGTCTTCGTGCTGGTCATCACTACGATCCAGGCCTTCAAGCTCTACACGCAGGTTGCGATCCTGACCCAGGGCGGACCGAAGGAAAGCACGGAGACCGTCGTGCACTACATGGTGCGTGCCGGCTTCGAGGAACAGAAGCTCGGATACGCATCCGCCGTCTCCGTCATTCTCTTCGTCATCGTTCTTCTGATCGCGCTTCTCCAGCGCAAACTCCTGAGGCGCTTCGATGTCTGATCTCGTGCTCAGCCAGCCAGCCCCGCTGGCGATCCCCCGCGGCAACAGCAAGACGGGCCTGCGTGTCGTCCAGACCGTCTGCATCTTCATCATCGCTCTGGTGATGATTTCGCCGCTCTTCATGCTGCTGATCGCCAGCCTCAAGGATGACCGTTTCCGCATCCTTGCGGACATGGGCAGCTTCCGCGCCTTCTGGGTCAGCGATCCGACCCTGTCGAACTACCGCGAGATCGCCAATTTCTCCGGCGAACTTGCCTATGGTCGCTACCTCGTCAACTCGCTGGTGATCCTCGTCGTCACCGTCGTGTCCGGGCTGATCATCAATTCCATGGCGGGCTTCGTTCTCGCCTGGGGGTCGCTTCGCGGCAAGGCGATCCTGCTTGCCCTCGTGGTCGCGCTCTACGTCATCCCGCAGGAAAGCATCATCATGCCGCTCGTCGTGATGATGTCGCGGGTGGGCCTGACGGATACGTTTGCCGTGCAGATCCTGCCCTGGGTGGCAAGCCCGCTCTATGTCTTCCTGTTCTACCAGTTCTTCGCCCAGCTACCGAAGGAACTCTACGAAGCTGCGGAGATGGATGGAGCGTCGGCGTTTCGCATCTACCGGTCGATCTACATGCCGCTCAGCCTGCCGGCGCTTGCGACGGTCTCGATCCTGATGGGGATCGAGAGCTGGAACCAGTATCTGTGGCCGACGCTGGTCACCCAGACCGACTATGCCCGGCCGATCTCCGTCGCTATCGCCACCTTCTTCGGACAGGACAGCATTTACTGGGACCGCGCCATGGCCGCGTCCGTGCTGATGATGATCCCTGTCCTCATCCTTTACCTCGCCTTCCAGCGCTGGTTCGTAAGTTCGTTCGTCGGCTCCGCCGTGAAAGGTTGATTATGACTTCGCAGACAAAACCCGCGAGCCCCGTGCTTGAAATCGTCGAGGCCGAACTCCCGGCCGGGACCGTGCTGCATCTCTGGCTGAAGGCGCGCAAAATTGGCGACGAGGCAATACTGTCCGTCACCTTAGACCGCAGTGAGATTGCCGGTCCGTCCACGCGCCGCGCCGGGGAGTTCGAATTCTTCGCGGTGACGCTCGGGACGACTGGCCGCACGGTGCTTGCCTATGATGCGGAAACAACTGCGCTCTCCGTCGCCTATGCGTTCCACCCGCAGACGGTGCTGGAGGAGGGGATCCGCGTCCTCCATCACGACGTCCGCACGGCGCCGCCTGAGGTTCCCGGCAGCTACCATTTCCGACCGCCCTTCGGCTGGATGAACGACCCGAACGGCTTCGGCCGGTTCAAGGGTCTCGGCCATCTCTTCTACCAGCACTATCCGCATGGCTTGCGTTGGAACACCATGCACTGGGGCCATGCGGTCTCGAAGGATTTGATCCGCTGGACGCACCTGCCGATGTTCCTGTTTCCGGCGGACCACCTGTCGGAAAAGGACGATGGCCGTGGCGGCGCCTTTTCCGGCTCGGCCGTCCCCGTCTCCGGGCCGGACGGGGACGACATCCGGGTCTTCTACACCGAACACGTTCGCGACCGGGAGCCGGAGGAGCAGATCCAGCTCTCGGCCGTCAGCCGAGACGGCATCGTTGCCGGCCCGTCCGAGGTGATCCTGCCTATCCGTCCGGAGGGTCTGAACCTCACGACTGATTTCCGCGATCCCTATGTGTTCAAGGGCCCGGACGGCCGCTGGAAGATGCTGCTTGGCAGTCGCGACCGATCGGGCGGTGTCGTCCTGCTTTACGAGACGGCGGATCTGCAGGGTGCCACGGGCTGGACCTTCCTCGACATCATCTATCGCGAGGACGGTTTCGGCATGACCGCAGCGGAGTGCCCTTGCATGCTGCCGGTCGGCGGCATGGCGGATGATCCGGAGACCCGCTGGGCGCTGATCTTTGGCCTGCTCACAAGCCGTGACCCGGCCACCGGCCGGCGCAACCTCACATCCGTCACCGTCGGCCGCTTCGACGGCCGGTCGTTCACGGCCGAATTCGAACAGGAACTGGATTTCGGCTCCGACGCCTACGCCTTCCAGGCCTTCGTCGACGGCGAGGAACCGGTCGGCATCGCCTGGCTTGCCAACTGGACAGACTTTTCCAAGAAGGACGATTTCCCGACGGCGATGACCTTGCCGCGTCGCGTGCTTCTCGATGGGGGTGCCGTGTTGACGCCGCCGGTCGCGGCAGTCGAAAACCTGCGCCACAGGCTGCTCGATGAAACAGCCCTTGCTGCGGGCGAAACGGTTCCACTCGAAAGCGGTGCGGTCGAGATCGTGCTTGCACTGCCCGAGGCCGGCGCGGCTTTCGAGCTCGTCCTCGATCACCCGGATGTCGCGCTTGGCGTCAGGCTCGATGACGAGGGCCTTGCAATCCTCTTCGATGCCGGTACCGGCAAGCCGCCACCGCGATATCTGGCGTCAGGCGCCAGACCTTCGCAGCTGCGCATCTTCCTCGATGCGGGCTCGATCGAGGTCTTTGCCGACAACGGCCGCTGGACAGGCACCAAGCGCATTCCGGGATTTGCCGCCGCGCGATCGGCAAGGCTGACCGGCGCCGTCACGGGCGCGAAAATCTGGCAACTCAAGCTTTGAGGGAGGAAGAAAAATGGCATCGGTAGCGATCGACCGCGTTCTGAAACAGTATGGCGCAGCCTCAGTCATCCACGGCGTTTCCGTGGACATTGAGGATGGAGAATTCGTCACGCTCGTCGGACCGTCCGGCTGCGGCAAGTCCACGCTCCTGCGCATGCTTGCGGGGCTCGAGGACATCAGCGGCGGCGAAATCCGCATCGATGGGCGCGTCGTCAACGACGTCGCACCCAAGGAGCGCGACATCGCCATGGTGTTCCAGAGCTACGCACTCTATCCGCACATGACGGTCAAGGAGAACATGGGCTTCTCCCTGAAGCTCCAGGGTCGAGACAAGGCGACGATCGATAAGCTGGTGAAGGAGGCCGCCGGAATTCTCGCGCTTGAGCCGCTGCTCGACCGTCTGCCCAAGCAGCTCTCCGGCGGCCAGCGCCAGCGTGTCGCCATGGGCCGCGCCATCGTTCGTCACCCCAAGGTGTTCCTCTTCGACGAGCCGCTGTCCAATCTCGATGCTAAGCTGCGCGTGACCATGCGCAGCGAGATCAAGGAATTGCACCAGCGGCTCGGCACGACCATCGTCTACGTTACCCACGACCAGATCGAAGCCATGACCATGGCCGACAAGATCGTCGTCATGCGCGCCGGCCGCGTGGAGCAGATCGGCAAGCCGCTCGACCTCTACGATCGCCCGGGCAATACCTTTGTCGCCACCTTCATCGGCTCGCCGTCGATGAACCTCTTTGAGGGCAACGTCGGTGATGGCGGCTTTTTCATTGACGGCGGTGTTTCCCTGCCGCTGCCGGCGTCGCTGGGTCACGGTGAAGCACGCACCTACGGCATCCGCCCGGAAGATCTGGAGATAGCCGAAACCGGCATACCGGCAACCGTGCTGACGGTCGAGCCAACCGGCGCCGAAACCCACCTTCTGGTGCGCGTCGGCACGCACACGGCGGGGGTCGTGCTGCATCGACGCGTGGACCTGAAGCCTGAGGAGCAGATTTATCTCTCGCCGAAGAACCAGAAGATCCATCTGTTCTGCGCCGAAGGAGCCCGGGTCAACTGATCCTTTGACCCCCAATTGAGCGTCGACAAACCGTGATTGCTTCGCGTCAGTCTATGCCGCTTCGAGCTTCTTCGCGCAGCGAAGCAGCATGCCGTAGAGGTCACGCGGTTCGTCGGGATCAGCGAGGAGGTCGAGTTCTGTGAACATGGCACCCCCCGGCATCAATCGGCCAATCGGCAGGTCGCTGGTAACTCGAACGGCAACTACGTAGAGCGTCGCGCCCCGTTCGTCGAGGCGAACTATGTCGGCAACACTTCGGTTGCCTTTGGCTTGAGTGGAGGGAAGCTCACCCTTGCGCCTCGGACTTTCGCGCCGCGCGCGTCCAAATTCGTCGTCAGCTTTCGACCGCAAGAGCCGGCTGACCGGGATCGCTGGCGGGCGGCGGCACCGACAAATCGGCAATCGGCAGGAGTCTTTACCTAACACGCCTTTTGCCGACTAACAGATGCCATCCGGCTGCGGATCGCTTGCTCTGTGAGAAATGCTAGGGATGTTCGATTGGGCTTCGAAAGATAAGATGGGCTCCTGCCTACCAACGCGCCCGAACGCCACTCGTCGAAGAAAGGCCCAGGTATAGGCCGATGCAAAATCCGATAAGCGCGGCCGTACTGACGATTGTCGTTGCTGTTCCGGGATTCTCCCGCGCGGCCTCTATTGCGCCCTGTCCTTGCTGTCGGACCGTCTGGGCTGCGTTCCTAGCTATTCCAGAGGCGCCTTCAGCCGCAGAATTGATCCCCTCACTCACAGCTTGCTTCACCTCCGCGATCTGCGATCGCAATTCGGCGATTTGATCTTCAATCGATTGCTGGTTCACACCAATCATCTTCCACCTCATGGTTTGTGAACGCAAAACCGTTGAGCTGCGACAATGTTCCAGCAAAGGGGAGTGGGGTCGCCGCCTGTTTCTGACTCTCTGCTGAAGTGCGCCAACGCACAGTATTCCTCCCGCGTTTGCGCAACGCGCATCTTCCGGTTTTGTGCATTTTGGATCGCATAACGTATTGACGGGAACTGAGCCTCCCATGAGCAGCTTCATCAGGTCGGCAAGTTCGGCGCAATCAGCGTCAACGTTGGGAAATAGGTGCGATAACGGCCGACGTCGCGTGTGAGCAGCGAATATCCGCTAACCGCTGCGTGCGCACCCATGAAGAAATCAGGGAGCACCCCTGTCCGCGTTCCGCCTGCTTTGCGATATCGTGTGAAAACCTTGCTTGCCAGAAAGAGGGCCTCACGCGGTACCGCCGCCAGCTTCAACCCCGCTTGATCAAGCAAGCCGTCAACGCCTTCGATCCGATCGTAGCGGACGGCGAGTTCGGCGTAGACGATGTCGTTGATCCAGATTGCTCCCCCCGAGGCTTGCAGCTTCCAGCTGCGCTATCGACCAATCGGCCCAAGTTGGATCATCGGTAACGACGTCGAGAAGGACGTGTCTACGAGTATCACGGTTCGCCACGCGTAAGCGCCATGATCGCGTCAGTGTCGGGGCCCTTGCCCGCATGCCCTCGTAGTTTCGCGAAGCGGCTGGGCGGCTGCTTTTTCGCAGCATGGACGAGGACAACGCTTCCATCTGAAGTGCGTCGGAAGTCTATCTTGCTTCCAGGCACGATACCCAAGAGATCGCGCACAGGCTTGGGAATAGTAATTTGTCCCTTGGATGTAACTGTCGTCGTCATGGCCGGACCCGTGTAGGGAATGATTCATCCAAGGTATTACTTTTTGTGCCGCGGTTTTCAAGGAATTGGGTAGTAAGTTCGATTCCCTTCAAGGCGCTCAATTGGCCTCTATCAGGCTGCTTGGCGACTGACGCCTAGCGTTCCCCGGTTTGACCGTCGACAAACCGGGGAACGTGATTACTTCGCGGCAGTCTATGCCGCTTCGAGTTTCTTCTCACACCGCAGAAGCATGCCGTAGAGGTCACGTGGCTCGTCGGGATCAGCGAGGAGGTCGAGTTCTGTGAACATACCGTGTTCGGCAATCTGGTCCCGGACGTAGCGGAGGGCGGAGAAGTCCTCGATCGCAAAACCGACACTGTCGAAGAGCGTGATCTGATCCGGGCTCTTGCGGCCCTCTGTCTCGCCGGTCATGACCTGCCAGAGTTCGATGACGGGGTGCTCAGCCGGTAGCTGCTGGATTTCGCCTTCGATGCGTGTCTGCGGCGGATATTCGACGAAGATGTCCGAGCGCAGCAGAATGTCCTTGCTGAGTTCGGTCTTGCCGGGGCAGTCACCGCCCACCGCGTTGATGTGGACACCGGGGCCGACATGGTTGTCCGATAGGATCGTCGCGTACTGCTTGTCGGCGGTGACCGTGGTGATGATGTCTGCGCCTTCGACCGCCTCTTCGACCGAGGTGCATTCTTCAATGGTGAAGCCGAGGCCTGCGAGGTTGCGTGCGCATTTCCGGGTGGCGGAGGCGTCGATATCGTAGAGGCGAAGCTTGTCGATGCCGAGCAGCGACTTGAAGGCGCGAGCCTGGAATTCGCTCTGCGCACCATTGCCGATGATGGCCATGGTCCGGGCATTCGGCCGGGCGAGGTACTTCGCCGCGACCGCGGACGTTGCCGCAGTGCGTAGCGCGGTCAGGATCGTCATTTCGGTGAGCAGCATCGGGTAGCCGTTGCCGACATCCGAGAGCACGCCGAAGGCCGTCACGGTCTGGCGGCCATCGCGCGTGTTCTTCGGGTGACCATTGACGTATTTGAAGCCGTAAAGCGTTCCGTCGCTGGTGGGCATCAGCTCGATGACGCCTTCCTGCGAATGGGAAGCGACGCGCGGGGTCTTGTCGAAGACCGGCCAGCGGCGGAAGTCCTCCTCGATCGTGGCCGCCAGGTCCGTCAGGAACCGGTCGATGCCGACCTTCAGAACCAGTTTCATCATGTGGTCGACGCTTACGAACGGAACCACGTTCAGTTTCGGATCAGTATTCATTTTCCCTCCAACCAAAGAACAATCGAAATCAGCCAGTAACAGTCGGGCGATCCATCACCCGCTTGCCCATCAGGCTGGCGACGAGATCGACGAGCAGCCGTGCGGTCTTGCCGCGCTCGTCGAGGAACGGATTGAGCTCGACAATGTCGAGGCTGGTCACCAGCCCGCTGTCATGCAGCATTTCCATGATCAGGTGCGCCTCGCGGAAAGTTGCTCCTCCCGGTACCGTGGTGCCGACGGCCGGCGCGATGTCCGGCTCGAGGAAGTCGACATCGAAGCTGACGTGCAGGAGGCCGTTTGCGGCCCGGACCCGTTCGATGAAATTGCGGACGAGGACGGCCACGCCATGCTCATCGATTACGCGCATGTCGTGCACCGTGATGCCGGTGGTGCGAATGGCGGCCTTTTCGGCGGCGTCAACGCTGCGGATACCGATCATGCAGACGTTTTGTGTGGCAACGGGATGGGCAAGCGCAGGGAAGAAGCCATCGAAACCGGTCTGGCCGGTATAGTAAGCGACGGGCGTGCCGTGCAGGTTGCCGCTGACCGTCGTTTCGAGAGTATGGAAGTCGGTATGGGCGTCCAGCCAGAGCACGAACAGCGGCCGCCCGAGTTCGGCGGCTCGGCGTGCGAGACCGGGAACGGTGCCCGCGGAGATGGCATGGTCGCCGCCGAGGAAAATGGGCATGCCCGCCTTGCTGTGTTCGTAGGCAGCAGCAGACAGCGCTTCGACCCAGGCGACCGTTTCGCCGAGGTGATGGACGGCCTTGTTCGGATGGGGCATCTCGTCGAACGCCCGCGGGCTGAGATTGCCATTGTCCTTGACCGAATGGCCCAGTTCTTCCAGTGCCGTGCGAAGGCCAGCGATGCGCAGGGCGCTCGGCCCCATCTCGCAGCCAAGCTGCCCTGCCCCGATTTGCAGGGGCGCGCCGATGAGCGTGCAGTCCATAGTGTACTCCCGTTTGTTTTCATGATTATAAAAGTCACCGATGGCGGATCGAACATTGAATTTTGGCATATCGAGATGCTAGTTTGACCAAATTGATAAGAACGGAATCCAAATCGGCATGGATGCTCTCGACCAGAAGATCGTGATGCTGTTGCGCGGCAATGGGCGTCGAAGTGTCTCGGACCTCGCGCTGGAAACGGGCGCCTCGCGGGCGACTGTGCGGGCGCGCATCGAGCGGATGGAGCTGGACGGCACCATCCTCGGCTACACGGTGATGCTGCGTGCCGATGCGCTTGAAGATGTCGTTCGTGGGGTGATGATGGTTGAGATCGAGGGCCATGTGACCGATCGGGTGATCCGCACGCTCGGCGGCTTTCCTGAAATCTCGCAGATTCACACGACGAACGGCCGGTGGGATTTGCTGGTGGAACTCAGCGCATCGAGCCTGGCCAACTTCGATGCCGTGCTGCGCAAGATTCGTCTCGTGCCCGGCATTATGGGCAGCGAGACGAGCCTTCTTTTGTCCACGCCGCGGTCGACGAGGGCGAAGCTCTAACCTGACGAGCGTCGACCTAGAAACTCACGTCGACGGGTGTCGCTGCGGCTGGCGCCGCCGTTTTCCTGCAATGGGTTGGCGCACCGGCGGCACAAGCGCCGGCGACAATCATCGAGCGCTTTCGGGCCTTGAGGATTGCGACGGCTTTGTCGATAGCCATCCGGTCGCGGCCGGGCCCCGGCCGACGAATGATCGGCCGGGGTAACGATGACGTCGAGCGGGGCTCGACAAGGACGGGCGCGGACGCACGGAATGGTGCAATGCCTTCGATCAGTGCAGGATCTGGCTGAGGAAGAGCTTGGTGCGCTCGTGCTGCGGATTGTCGAAGAACTCGGCCGGCGAGTTCTGCTCGACGATCTGGCCCTGGTCCATGAAGATCACGCGGTTGGCAACCTGACGGGCGAAGCCCATTTCGTGGGTTACGCACAGCATGGTCATGCCTTCTTCGGCGAGCGACACCATGGTGTCGAGCACTTCCTTGACCATTTCCGGGTCGAGCGCCGAGGTCGGCTCATCGAAGAGCAGGATCTTCGGCTTCATGCACAGCGAGCGGGCGATCGCCACGCGCTGCTGCTGACCACCGGAGAGCTGGCCCGGATACTTGTTCGCCTGCTCGGGGATCTTGACGCGCTTCAGGAAGTGCATCGCCAGTTCCTCGGCCTGCTTCTTCGGCATCTTGCGCACCCATATCGGCGCAAGCGTGCAGTTTTCGAGGATCGTCAGGTGCGGGAAGAGGTTGAAGTGCTGGAACACCATGCCGACTTCGCGGCGCACTTCATCGATCTTCTTCAGGTCGTTGGTGAGCTCGATGCCGTCGACGACGATCTTGCCCTTCTGGTGCTCTTCGAGCCGATTGATGCAGCGGATCATCGTCGACTTGCCGGAGCCCGACGGGCCGGCAATGACGATGCGTTCACCCTGCTGAACATCTAGATCGATGTCCTTCAAGACGTGGAAAGCGCCGTACCACTTGTTCATGCCGGCGATCTTGACTGCTGACTTTGACATTTTTTCTCCTCCAGAAGTGTGCATTGGCTGCGCCGCGCGGAAGACGTTCTCCGCTTGCAGTTCTCGTGACTGTCGATCGTGTTGGTTATCGGCCTGGGATGGCGAACCTTGTTTCGAGCCCCTTGAAGACCCGACCGAAGGCGGCGCCGATCAAGAGATAGATGGCACCCGCGATCAGGAACGTTTCGAATGGTGCATAGGTCTTGGCGACGAATACGCGGGCTGCACCGGTCATTTCCATGACCGTGACCGCGCTGGCGAGGGTCGACCCCTTCATGACGAGGATCAGTTCGTTGCCGATGCTTGGCAACACGGCGCGGTAGATCTGCGGCAGGACGACCTTGATCAACAGGACGTATTTTGCCAACCCGAGGGCTTTCCCGGCTTCCCACTGCCCTTTGGGCACCTGCCGGATTGCACCGGCCAGGACCTCAGCCGAATAGGCGGCCGAGTTGAGGGCGATCGTCAGGACGGCGCAGTAGACCGGGCTGCGGAGGATGGGCCAGAGGATGCTTTCACGAACGGCCTCGAGCTGTCCTAGGCCGTAGTAGACAATGAATAGCTGCACGAGAAGCGGGCTGCCACGGATGACGAATGTGTAGGCAGACGCCGGAAGCCGCAAGCACCTTGAGGGAGAGGACAGAGCCAGGGCGACCGGCAGCGCGAGCACCTGTCCCACGAGGAAGCTCGCCAGGGTGATGATCAGTGTCAGAACGAAGCCGTTCTTGATGGTGATGAAAGCGGGAAGAAAGAGATCCAATGACATGGGACTACCGCAGATGAGTGGTCAGGCGCTGGTTGTAGGCATTGATGAAGAGCGTCGACACGCCGGTCACCAGCACATACAGCGCCGCAGCCGTAAGGTAGAAGGCGAGGGGCTTGTGGGTTGCGCCGGCCGCGACGACGGATTTGCGCATCAATTCCTCGAGTCCGACGATCGAGACCAAGGCGCTCTCCTTCAGGATCACGAGCCACTGATTGCCGAGGCCGGGCAGGGCTCGGACCATCATCTGCGGCAGGACGATGAGCCGGAACGCTCCGGGCCTGCGAAGGCCGAGAGCGAGTGCCGCCTCCCATTGACCTGACGACACCCCGACCAGTGCGCCGCGGACGATCTCCGTCAGATAGGCGGTCGAGACGACAGTCAGCGCTGCGATGCCGGCGGTGAGAGCATCCACTTCGACATAGACGCCGAAAAGACCGGTCAATAGAACCGTGCCGCCGTAGAAGATCAGGAAGATGACCAGCAGTTCCGGCAGACCCCGAATGAGGCTGACGTAACCGGCGATGACCTTGCGAACCGGGGCGGATCCGTAGACCGCGGCCGGTGCAAGCACGACCGCGAAGATCAGTCCAAGGACAAAGCTTCCCACGGCGACGGAGATCGTGACGAGGAAGCCCTGCAGGAGCTGGGGAAAATACTGGACAACCGCTTCGATCATGACCCGGTCTCGCGTTGCTGGTAACCAACGTCTGCCACCGATCCGCACTGGCTGGCGAGCGCGGAGAAGAAGTCTGCGGAGAAGCCGATCATCTGGTGGAACTGGTCGATGAGGATGTTCTCATCGGGAGAGTGCAACATTGCGCCATGGTGCGTGATGCCCGCACCGAAAAGCGTGGCGCCGAGCTGATGCACGAAGGGGTGCGCAAGCCCCGAGGCTGCCGAACTCGGCTGAAGGATGGCAGGCTGGCCGAACCACTTTTCCAGCAACTTCGCCCCGAGCTTGACGGCCCAATGCGACGGATCGCTGCGAACACCCAAGACCTCGGCGTCGTGAACGATCAGCTCGATATCGTCAAAGCCGTTGTCGTCCAGGTGCAGGCGTACCAGGTCAGCGACGGCTTTGGGGTTCTGTCCAGGGACGAGACGAAAATCGAGCTTGGCGGTCGCGGTCGCCGGCAGAACCGTCTTCGTGCCAGCTCCCTCGTATCCGCCATGGATACCGTTGACGTTCAGGCAGGGTTCGAAGTTGAGGTGCTCGTAGAAGTTGGATGGCGTCACGGCGCCAAGAAGCTTTTGCCCCCCGGTTGCCGCCATTAAATCTTCCAGCGCAAACGGGGGCGAAGCGGCAAGTTCTCTCGTCGCTCGATCGGGCTCGATGCCTTCGTAGAAGCCTTTGATCAGGACACGGCCGGCTGCATCGCGCATGGAAGCGACAGCAGAGGCCAGCCGCCATAGGGGATTATCGAATATGGCGCCGAGACTGGAATGCAGATCAGCGCGTGCGGTGCGAACGCTCAGCTCGATCGCCAACACGCCCTTGAAGCCCATGAGGACCACCGGTCGGCCGCGTATATCGACCTCCCCGAATTCCCACCAGCAGAGGTCAGCTTGAAGGCCTGCATAACGTTTCTCAAGGAAGCGTACGAGCGAAGGACTTCCGATTTCCTCTTCGCCCTCGACGATCCAGATCAGGCGGAAGGGTAAGGGGCCGGGGTGTCGTTCCCGGAATAGGCGCCATCCGGCAATGCGGCTGACGAATTCGCCCTTGTCGTCTGCCGCACCGCGGCCGAAGAGCGCGCCGTGGCGCTCCGTCAGGCTGAAGGGCGGTGCCGTCCAAAGATTGATAGGCTCTTCAGGCTGAACGTCGTAGTGGTTGTAGATCACCAGTGTGAAGGGGCCCTCACCGATTTCTCCGGTTACGAACGGACCGACGTCCCCTGGCTCGATTGCAGTTTGGAAGCCGGCGTCGGCGAGAAGAGCGGCAACCTTATCGGCGCACGCATCGAGGCCTTCAACTCGGGCGCTGACGGAAGGGATCGCGACGAGGTCCGTCAGGTCTCGCTTCGCTTCGATCTTGATATGGTCTGGGAGTGTCATCGTCCAATTCCTCTCGCGAGGAGGCGGGCTTGCTCGCCCCCTCGCGTGGTTCATGTGTTCGTCATTTCTTGGAAATGTCGTAGCCGAACCACTTTTCGGAGATTGTCTTGATCGTGCCGTCGGCGAGCATCGCTGACACGGCCTCGTCAACCTTGGCGGCGAGTTCCGTGTTGCCTTTGGCGATGGCGACGCCCTGTCCCTTGCCGAATTCGGGGAAGTCCGCGCTGGTCAGGAGCGGGCCGGCATAGACCAGCTTGTCAGCGCCACGATCCTTCACAAGCGGCTCCAGTGCGGATCGCTCCATCAGGCCGGCATCGATGCGTCCGGCGACAACGTCGTCGGCAATCTGGTCCGGGCGGTCATAGACGCGCACGTCCGCATCCGGGAAATGGGCGCGAACCACCTGCTCATGGGTTGTGCCGGTCTGCACGCCGATCGCGACCTTCGCAAGCTTGTCCTGCAGATCCTTGGCGGACTTCGCCTCGGCAACCAGGCTGCCCGCGGCAACGACCATCGCGTTTGGGGCGTCCGCGTAGGCGACGGAAAAGTCGACCTTCTGCGCCCGTTCCTCGTTGATTGAAACGCCCGAGATCACCAGGTTGAACTTACCGACCTGCAGGCCGGGCAGCAGACCGTCATAGGCCTGGTTCTGCCATGTACAATTCGCCTCGATGCGCTTGCAGATTTCGTTACCGACGTCGCGGTCGAAACCGACGACCTCGCCGGCGGCATCGACGGACTCCCACGGCGGATAATCTGCGCTCGTGCCGACCCGCAGATCTTGCGCACTGGCGACACTCGCTGCCAGCGAAATCGTCATCACGGCAAGCAATTTCTTCATGTTCACTCCCCTTTCGTTATGAGACATTGCATCTCCACCGCCCTGATCACGCGGCCGCGGTTTGATAGCCCTTAAGAAATTCGGACATGCGCTTCAGGCCTTCCTGAAGGGTGGTGCCGTTGTTGGTGAAGCCGATCCGGACGTACCCTTCCATGTCCATCGCGCTGCCAGGCGTCAGCATGACGCCGGTACGTTCCAGAAGCCGGATGCAGAACTCTTCCGAGGAAATGGGCAGATCGTACTTGAGGAGTGCCGTGGTGCCGGATTTCGGTTTGATCCACGAGATCAACGGCTCGTTCTCGACCCAGTCGGAAAGCAAGGCGAGGTTGGTGCGCGTGATCGCCTGGCTGCGCGCAAGAATCTTGTCGCGGTTCTCCAGTGCAATGGCTGCGAAATGATCGTCCAGCATGCCGACGCTGATCGTGTTGTAGTCGCGATGGACGGAGACAGCATGGATCAATTCTACAGGAGCGACGATCCATCCAAGGCGCAGGCCGGCAAGCGCGAAAGTCTTGGACATGCTCGCGGTGCTGATGCCTTTCTCATAGAGGTCGGCGATCGACGCCGTCATTCCGTCGCCTTCCTGGTCCGTACCGCGATAGACCTCGTCACACAGGATCCACGCGCCGCAGGCGCGGGCAATCTCGACGACTTTCTCCAGATAGGCGCGATCCATCAGCGAGCCCGTCGGATTGTTCGGATTGTTGATGGCGATGAGTTTCGTGCCCGGTGTTGCAAGGCGCTTCAGCTCTTCCAGGTCTGGCAGGAAGCCAGTCTTTTCCGTGAGCTTGAGGATCTGTACGTCGGCGCCGTAGCTTTCCGGGATGGAATAGTGCTGCTGGTAGGTCGGCAGGACCGAGATCACACGGTCACCCGCTTCGACCAGTGTTGCGTGCACCAGGGCATTCGCACCGATGGCGCCGTGCGTGACCACGACATTTTCTGCACTTTGCTTTTCGTAGAGGCCGGCAACCAGCCTGCGGAGGCGTTCGCTGCCTTCGATGGCGCCGTAGGTTAGCTTCATGGGCAGAAGCTCGGAGAGGATCGTGTCGGTCTTGCCGGCCATCTCCAAAAGTTCAGCGACTGTCAGCGACTCGACGCAGGTCTCGGCGATGTTCCAGTCGCACCTGGTTTCATAGCGGTTCATCCAGATCTCGACGCCGAAATTACGAATCTTCATTGCCTATCTCCTGTGCTGTCTTGGAATTGGTTAGCTGCGTGCTGCGGAAAGCAGGGCGCTGGCGGTTGCTATGTCTTCGAGCCCGAGCCCGATCGAACGGAAGAAAGCTGGACGGCCAGTGTCCCGGGCAGTCGCTCGGCCCGACAATAGTTCGGGCAGGTCGCCAACAAGGCGATCTGTGCTCCACTGGCCACGTTCCGCGGCAAGTTTCATTTCGCCGGCCGCAGCCGGCGTGGTGGCCCGATAGTCGCAATAGACATCGAACCGATTGAGCGTGTCGGGGGCGATCTCGTGGGCGTTGGCGACATTGGTGCTGATGGATGTGACGAGTACGCCCGCGCCGAACCTCGACGCGTCGATGACCGGTGTGCCGGACGAGGTGCATAGCATGACCACGTCGGCGCCGGCCGCGGCCGTATCGGTATAGGTGGATGTCGTCACCGGGCAGCCAGATTCGAGCTGCACCGGAAGACCGTGCCGGTTGGCAATATCCGGAGAGCACAGACGAATTTCCTGCCACGGACGGATCGATGCGGCATGCCGAAGATGCGCGAGGCCGATTTCGCCTGTGCCGATGATCGTCAGGATCTTTGCCTCCCTCGAGGCGAGCAGATCGGCGGCAATCGCGGTGGTCGCGGCCGTTCGTTCGGTCGTCAGGCGTTTGGAATCACACAGGAGCAGCGGCTTCCCGGTCTCCATCGACATCAGAAGCGTCCAGGCGGTAACGGTCGCCCCATTCGTGCCGGGGATATAGGGCGACAGCTTCGTGCCAAAGACACCATCGCTTCCAAGAACGCCTGGATAGGTGATGAAGTCTCCGCCGCCGGCCGGGAACAGGCTCAACGTCTGTGGCGGCTGCACAGCCCGTCCATCGGCAAGCGCGATGAACATACGCTCCAGGGCTGCGCGAACATCTGTCCGGGGCAACAATCGAGTGATATCTTCGTCGTTGAGTACGACCAATTTCTGCATTGTGACGATCCCAAAAAGGCGTGCGAAGTCACGCTGCATGGACGCCAAAGCCTTGGCGCCCCATGCAGGGCAAGACGCACAGAAATGTGTTGAGCTGTGAAAGCCGGTAGTCTAGAAGGACCATATGAGCAATATATTGCACAGTCAAGACCGGGCCGATGTGTTGGCCCACGTTTCCGGAAACCTCCGCCGTTTAAGGCTCGCCTCGGGCCTGAGCCAAACGGCGCTGGCAGATGCATCCGGTATCAGCCGGCGGATGATCGCGGCGGTCGAGAGCGGCGACGCGAACATCAGCCTTTCCAGCCTCGATAAATTGGCGACCGCGATGGGCGTAGACTTCGTCGAGTTGGTGCGCGATCCATCGAGGGAGACGCGCGCCGAGATCAACGAGGTCACCTGGCGCGGAAGTCAACCGGCGAGCGCCGCGATGCTGCTTTGTTCGGCGCCCGCCTCGCGGGAAACACAGATGTGGCTGTGGACCCTCGGCCCGGGCGACAGCTACGTGGCCGAGCCAGACCCCGAAGGATGGCACGAGATGCTTTTCGTTGTCGAAGGAGCGCTGCGTTTGATCCAATCGGGCGAGGCGCAGGACTATGCCACGGGCGAGTTTGTCACTTACAGCACGGCCCAGCATTATTCGTACTGCAACGTCGGAAAGAAGACCGTCCGCTTCATTCGCAACGTCGTCTCGTAGATCGAAATACCGCCCGGCAGGGAGATAGTGCGCGGCTCCGCACAGGGATTTCTCGGATGGCTTCAGCGAAACAGTTCAACTATCCCGTTTGGACCATGGTCGTTCGAGAAAAGTCCGGTGGGCCGACGTTGCAGGAGCAGCTCTTCATCCAGTTGCGCCGGCTGATCGTCAACGGACAGCTTGCGCGCGGCGCCCGATTGCCGGCCAGCCGGTCGATAGCGACCGATCTCGCGATATCGAGAAACACGGTCAACATGGCCTATGATCGCTTGGCGGCCGAGGGCTATATCAAGCGTCGCCCGAGTTCCGGCTTCTACGTGGAAGAGAGCCTTCCAGAAGACTCGGTGCGGCCTGGAGGAGAAAGAAGCCTGCCGCCTTCGAGTTTACCGGTTGCGCTGTCTGCACGGGGGAGAGAGGCATCGGTACGGCATTGGAGTTGGTCGCGCCAGGACAAGTTCGATCTCAGTCCTGGCATGCCGGCGCTGGATATCTTCCCCTACAAGCAGTTCGGCAAGATCGCCGCCAACTATTGGCGACGCTTCACGGTTTCTGACCTCGGGTATGGCGAAGGCGGCGGCCTGGCGGCGCTTCGCCAACAACTCGCCATCTATCTTAGCGAGGCGCGCGGTATCCGATGCGAGGCTGACCAAATTATCGTCGTGGGAAGCACGCTTCAGGCTGCCAATCTCGTCGCGCATGTTCTTCTCGACGCCGGTGACGTTGTCGGCGTCGAGGACCCGGCCTACGCGACGCTCTTGTCCACTCTGCATTCGGCTGGGCTTCGGCTCTCACCCGTGCCCGTTTCTCGTGACGGACTGAACGCTGACGACATCGCGCATCGTGCCGCGGATGCCCGGATGATCCTGGTTTCGCCGGTCGGCCAGTTTCCCGCGGGTGCAACCATGTCGGAAGCTGCGATTGAACGGCTTCTCGCCTGGGCCAATACGTCGCAGCGCTGGATATTCGAGGACGACTTCAACAGCGAGATCAGATGGCGCGGTACGCCGCTCGTGCCGCTCGCCGCGCGCAAGGGTGGCGAGCGGGTCATCCATGTCAGCTCCTTCAATCGTGTGCTCGCCCCTGGGCTGCGGCTTGCTTATCTCGTCGTGCCGCGCGAGCTGATCACCTCGTTCACGGCAGTGCAAGACAGCCTTTCCTGCTATGCGCCGCTGACGCACCAGCATACGGTCGCCGACTTCATGGCGAGCGGAGAACTCGCATCTCATATCCGGCGCACGCGCGCCCTCTACAGGGATCGTGCCACCGCGATGATCGCGTCCCTGAAAGAAAAGCTGGGCGACGTGTTCGATGTGCCGGAACTGGACGCTGGTCTCCATTTGACGCTTACGGCGCGCGAACCCTTCGACGACGTCGAGCTTTCACGGCTCTTGCGCGGAGCATGGATCGACACCCCACCGCTCTCTTCCTATTGCATTGAGCGGAAGGATCTTTTTGGTCTCGTAGCGGGATTTGGAAATCTCTCCACCGAGCGGCTGGCCGGGCCGGTTCAGCGGATGGAGCTTGTCACGAGGCGGTTTCTGGAGAAAGCCGGCAAATCTTCCTGAAGCTCAGTCTGGTACCATCAGTTCATGGGAATTGGTACTTTAGCTCGCTCTGCTTCCGCGCCATCCTTTGTTCCAGAAGACAGGTTCTGGAGGGAGGCCAGAATGCAAGTCGGATCCAAAGACATCACCAGATAGTCGCGCTCACCAGCATCGCCGGAGCAGGTACGTGCTGCTGGCTTTGAACACAGGTCGCCGCCAGCGACACCTCATATGCAGCCGCCCGCCTAAAGCAGCTGCCCTGTTCCCATGCCGAAAAACCGCAGCCTTTTGACAAGGAAGGTCCCATGAAAAAGATCATCGTATTCACCTTCGCCGGCCTTTTGCTCGGCGCGACGTCGTCGCGGGCCGCGACGCTGAAAGTGGCAGCCGACTGCACCTATCCCCCGTTCGGATATCAGGACGCGAACGGAGAAATCAAAGGCTTCGACGTCGATGTCGCGCGTGCCATAGGCAGGCAGATTGGCAGTGAGGTCGAAATCATCTGCCAGGCCTGGGACGGCATGATCCCCGGCCTGCTCGCCGGAAAGTACGACCTGATCTCCGCATCGATGTCCATCACCGAGGAGCGGCTGCAGAGTATCAATTTCTCCGTTCCCTACCGCTCGTCGGCCGCCCGGTTCGTCGGACTAAAGACCTTGGATGCCAAGCCGGTGACGGAGGCAGGCGAGCCGAACCCGGAAGGCGTTGCCGGTAAGACCATCGGCCTCCAGCGCTCGTCGACCTATGCGAAGTACATTGCAGAGAAGTATCCGCAGGCGACCGTGTCCGAGTATGACAAGGTCGACAACATGATCCTCGATCTTCAGGCCGGCCGCGTCGATCTCATTTTTGCTGGCCCCATCAAGCTCGACAACGATTTCCTCAGCAAGCCGGAAGGCAAGGACTACGGTTTCGTCGGTCCGGAAATCGACGACGTATCCTACTTCGGCGCCGGTATCGGTATCGGCATCCGCAAGGCCGACGAAGATCTTCTGAAGAATGTCGATGGTGCGCTGACCGCCATGTTCAAGGATGGCAACTTCAAGGCGATCAACGACAAATACTGGTCGTTCAGCGTCCTTCCGGCCTCCGCAAAATAATCCGCGACGACAACCGGACGGAGCCGATCGACGGCTCCGTCTTTCTTTGGAGACGACCATGGATCTATTGCAGGGATGGGGTGACGAGATCGCCCACGGCACCCTTTTGACCATGAAAGTGGCAGTCCTCTCGCTGCTCGTCGGCCTGTGCTGGGGCATGCTGGGCGCGTTGGCGCAGATGTCACCGAACCGGGCCGTGGCATCCCTTGGCCGTGGCTTCAGCCTGGTGATGCGAGGTACCCCCGAACTGTTGGTCATCCTGATCGTGTACTTCGGCGGCACGGTGGCGCTGACGAAAGCGGTCAACCTCTTCGTCGCGGATTTCGGCTTCGTCGAGGTGCCGCCTCTCCAGGCTGGCGTCTTCGCGCTCAGCCTCGTCTTCGGTGGCTATGCTGCCGAAGTCCTGCGCGGTGCGTGGCAATCCGTTCCGAGCGGAGTGATCGAGGCGGGGCACTCGCTTGGCCTCGGGTGGTTCGTCATGTTCGCCAAGATCCGTCTGCCGCTGCTCATGCGCTTTGCATTGCCAGGCCTTGGCAACAACTGGATTTCGCTGATCAAGGATACCTCGCTGATCTCGATCGTCGGTTTGCATGAACTGACGGGCTTGTCGCAGATGGCCACTTCGGTCACCCGCCAGCCCTTCACCTTCTATATGACGGCCGCCCTGATTTACCTGACTCTGACATTGGCAAACACGCGCCTCATCGCCTGGTTCGAAGGACGGTTGATGCGCGGCGAGAGGAGGTCCCCAGCATGAACTGGTCCCTGATGTTGGAGAGCGTTCCGGCGCTGCTCTACGGTGCGCTGGCCACGGTGCAATTGCTCCTTATGACCCTTGTTTGCGGAGCCCTGCTCGCTTTGCCGCTTGGCATCGTCGCAGCCAATGGCCGCCCGATCATCCGGCTCCCGGTGATGGGCTACATCACCTTCTTCCGTGGAACGCCTCTGCTGGTGCAGGTTTTCCTGGTTTATTACGGATTTTCGCAGTTTCAGATCATTCGCAGCAGCATCTTCTGGCCAGTCCTTCGTGAAGCCTGGTTCTGCGCACTGCTGACGCTCGCGCTCCATACCGCAGCCTACCGCGAACATCCTGCGCGGCGCCATTCTCGCAATCCCGGCCGGTCAGAAGGAGGCGGCCGTCGCCTTGGGCATGCGCCCGTTGTTGATCTACCGGCTCGTTATTCTTCCCCAGGCGTTGCGCATCGGCATGCCGGCCTATGGCAACGAAATGATCAGCATGATGAAGGCGACCTCGCTCGCCAGCACGATCACGATCATGGAGCTCACGGGCACGGCAAATACGATCGTCGCCCGGACTTATGCTCCCTACGAAGTCTTTATCTCCGCTGCGCTCGTCTATCTCTGCGTCGCCTGGATGCTCTCACGCCTGGTGCGGGCGATCGAGGCCCGACTTTCCCGCCACATGCGACCGGCCGGAGAGGCACAAAACACATTGAGGAGGGTACCCGCCCATGCTTGACCAGCCGCTTCAGCTTTTTTCCAGTTTCGCCAGCGAGATCGCCGATGTTGCGCGGCAGATCGTGCGCACTGCTGCGGCCGGCCCGCGCCGCCCCGTTGCGAAATCGGATTCGAGCCCGGTGACGGAAACGGATCGCGCGGTCGAGCAGTCGCTGCGCGAACGCATCGCAGACCGCTTCCCCCGCCATGGGGTACTCGGGGAGGAGTTTGGCGCCGAGGGTTTGGGGGAGGAGTTCGTCTGGGTCATCGATCCTATTGACGGCACTAAGGCTTTCGTCGGCGGACTTGCTGTCTATGGCACGTTGATTTCATTGACGCATGGCGGGACGCCGGTCCTCGGACTGATCGACAATCCTGTCACCGGCGACCGCTGGCTGGGACTGTCAGGGCGCGCGACGACCCTCAACGGTGTTGCCATCCGGACCGCATCGACTGCTCTCCTTTCGGAGGCTTTCATGGCCAACGGCAATCCGGAGCCGTTCCAGCAAAACGAGAAGGATGGCGTTGAACGCCTGCGCCTATCTACGCGGTGGTGCGTCTATGGGGGGAGCTGCATGGCCTATGGCCGCGTCGCGGACGGCAGCATCGACATCAGCATCGATGGAGGGCTCGATCCCTACGACTATTGCGACCCTTGTCCCGGTGGTGACGGGTGCGGGCGGATGTATCACGGACTGGCAGGGTCGGCCGCTCACGCTGACTTCCGGCAATCTGTGCCTCGCGGCCGCCAACGAAGCCTTGCATCGCCAAGTCCTCGAAACGCTGAATTGATGCAGCTCTGATGAGATTAGGGCTACGATCAACCGTCTCCCTGCCCCCGAATGACAGCTCGCCCTCCGATAGGCCACAAGCGTTTCAGCATCCATCAGGTCGCGCTGGTAGAAGAACATGGTGGCCGCATAGCGGGCGCGGCCGGACCACTCGGTTCCGTCCGGCAGCCTGTTCATCTTCCAGTGCCGCTTCGCCTCCTCGTCCATGACGCTGGTCTCAGAAGCGGCCAGGCGGGTTGGCCGAGCGACGGTCGAGCTTGACGAAGGGCCGCGCGTCAACGCGCGCCCGCTGGCCACCTGGTGGCGATGATGCGATTCCGAAGACCGTCCAATTCGGATTGCGCGATTTCGGCGCGAAACGGCCTGATTTCATCTCCAATGAGCTACTGGTCGATCGCACGGACCCTACTGCAAAGCCGTTGGCGAGCATCGGCACAGCGGCCGGTGACACGCCAGCGCCCAAAGCAAACCTCGCCTAGACAGTGACCTGGTGAGGGTATTTGTTTCATGAGTGGATCGCCCCCCCATCGCAGCGAACTTATTTCAGCGGGACAACAAGAGGCGTGTCCTTCGCGACGATGTAAGTCGCAAGCTCCGACGCCTCGCCATCGCCAACATTCGTGGCGATGTGCGCAACACCCGCCGGAATGAAAAGGGCTTCACCGGCCTTCAGCGTTACCGGCTTCTGACCCTCGAGCGTGTACTCAAGCGCACCTTTGAGCACATATGCAATTTCTTCGCCGGGATGTTTATGATTGATAGATGCAGCCTTTGGCGGGAAATCTACCCGGACCTGAAGCGCTTCCTTGCCCGGCACGCTGATATCGCTTTGAACCAGACCAGTCCGTTTGAGTTCCTGGGCCTGGGCAACGCCGCCCAGCGCGAAACTGATTGAAGCCGCCGCGGCAGCGATCGCGATGCTATGCATAATTTTCATTTAGAACCCTTTCCAGTGGTGACCAGTTGTCGAAGTTGGAGCGTGCAGCCGAAGATGCAGTCGCGCTTTTGCGGCGGGACGTCAGTCCTCACGAAATCCGTTTCTATTACCGCGTTCAGTTGACGCGCTGCTTGTGTATGGATTGTTTCGCGATGGGCAGGGGTTTGTACCGAATCTGCGCCAATAGATTTGCTGAAACGATTAGTTACAAATTGCGATGATGGTTCGTCGAAAGCCGGAGCAAGTCGAGCCAGGCTATCCTTGACACTCCCCGCGCTGCGTTCTGGTATCTTTCCAACCCCGAAAGTCAGTCGGTCACCGCGCCGTGGGCTTCTTGGCGGCTAAGCCGGCGGCGCTGAGCATTGAGCACCATCACTTTTCTAAGGACAGCAGAACCGATAGATCAATCCCGTGGCGGCTTTCCTGAAATCTCGCAGATTCACACGACGAACGGCCGGTGGGATCTGCTGGTAGAACTCAGCGCGTCTAGCCTGGGCAACTTTGATGCTGTGCTGCGCAAAATCCGTCTCGTGCCCGGCACGGCATTATAGGCAGCGAAACGATCTTTTCCACACCGTGGTCGACGACGGCGAAGCTCTAACTTAACGAGCGTCGATTTAGGTCACGCCGCGGCGTGGGGCGGCTGCGATGATATCGTTCGCATCTCCGCCGGAAACATGGACGACCATCAGCGGCACGCCGGTCACCCCACACCAGCTGCATTTCGCAACGATCCTGACCATCGCGCCCTCATGGCGCGCAGTTTCCAGGGCGTCGAGCAACTCGCGGTGCCCGTAGCCCAGAATGAAGACAGGACGCTTTGCCAAACGCAGCTTCGCCGAGACATGAAGGCGACGAAGCTTACTTCCGCTAGAAAGCAGACGGCGTCAATGGAACGGCATTGCTGCTGCTCCAAGTCAGACACCAGATGTTTACGTGCAAACCCTGTAGACCGGCGACGCTTCAGCAGCGGCGTTCGCCTGATGACGTTGTTGGTCGCGAAATCTGGTAATATCCGCCCCAGTTCTGCCCAACGGACCCGCAACGATCTTGGCTTCCGTGTTTGGAGATATAGCGCCATGCCGACCCGGCGACATTTCCTTATCAGCTTCGTCGCCACGCCGATTGTTCTGCCGAGACTCGGCCATGCAGCCGGCGGTTCCGTGGAGTTGCCGCTTACGGCCAATTGCGGTGATGACGACGATCTGACGCCGGCTCAGACCGAAGGCCCGTATTTCACACCGGAGAGCCCTGAAAAAAAGGACTTCGCCAGCGATTCACCGGGCGGTGAAAGAATGACACTTGTTGGCTACGTGTTAACCAAGGACTGCCAGCCGGTAGAAAAAGCGTTGATCGAGTTATGGCATGCCGATGAGACCGGCACCTACGACAACAACGGATACAAACTCCGCGGACATCAATTCACGGACGCAGAAGGCAAATGGTGGTTCGAGACGATCGTGCCTGGGCTCTATCCTGGCCGCACCCGGCATTACCACGTGAAAGTCCAAAGGCCGGGCGGGAACGTGCTGACGACGCAGCTGTATTTTGCCGATGAGCCGGACAATAGGCGTGACCGCATATTCAATGCAGACCTGTTGCTCGACATCAAAACCACGAGCGACGGAAAATTCGGCCGCTACGATTTCATAGTGGCGTAACTGGCACTTTTCATCCAGCCCTACCGGCGGCTGCGCCGTGGCAGAGTGTGTCTGAGCATTCTTATAGCAGTTCGGTCATGTTCCAATGGCATGGCTTTCGAGAAATGCCATTGCTGAGGATAGGAAGAGGTCGGGGCGCTTGAGGTTGATTACGGGGCCGCCTAGCAGATCCTGCTGCCTGCAGCATATCGCAACCTCATGATTTCCCTGATGACCGTTCACACACACCGTCCTCCCCGCCTACGCTGTGTGGACCGATCTCCGCGAATGGACCGACACTGAAAGCCGTGCGCATCAAGGCCAAGGACTCTGGTACTTTAGACCGGATCGTTCGCTTTGGCGCTGTCGTAGCCGTTTGCGGCCATTTTTTCTCCCCCTCCCGGCTTTCAGATCGAGCCGGAACCAATCCTGACGTCGTAGGTTTGAAGATCGTCCTGGCTCTCTTACACCAGGATTTTGGCACGTACCTCCTAGGGTCCCGTTATCGGCTTTCGGGGCCCCTTTTTTTCTTCGGTGCTGGAACCTCTGTCAAATGTATGCGGTTCTAGGTCTGCTTAGATCCACCATCCCCCGCGGGATCTAGGCTAGGCTCCATCTAATAGCCCAGCATGGAGCCCATGGCACCTCCGTGCCGAGGCCCCGCTCTCCCCGGACGGGGCCGTCTCTTTTCCAACTGGGAACCACTTTCACACGCGGCAGTTAGAGGATAGGCAATGATCCTTTCCGGGATCACAGCCCGCTTCATGGGGTACTCCCATTCCCCGCGTAGAAGCGCCAACGATACCAACTGGCCCCGACACCCCATCGGGGCCATTCTTCCATTTGCTCCGGAACCGCTCGACCTCACAGTAGTTTCTCGTTTCAAAGCGAGGATGTCATGATTGAGAGCAAGCGCGAAATGAACGCAAATGAGATCCCAAGTTTTGTGGCCGAAGTGATCGCGGCGGGTTGCGATATCAACGCCGTGGGACACGATATGTATGTGCTTGGCGATGTCGATGAGCAGGAAGAAGCCAAGGAGGAACTTAGTCGGATCGGCGAGAGGTATGGCGACCGCGCAGCTCTGAGGTCCGAGATCATCGCCTACCTTCGGTCCATTGGTCGGTTCGTGGACGTGACATGGCCCCAGACCATCCACTAGCGCAGCCTGCGCGACCTTACGGAGCCATCTTTATTCAACGGCAGCAGGAACCTATCCGGGACCTGTTGGTTTGTTCATTGCTGATGATCCCGGATCCCTCCGGATCAAACGTAGAGAGCCCCATCGTCGTGCCGTCGGAGGTGGGGTTCTTCTTTCTGCTTACCAACCTTACCCCGTGATCCCGAAGATGATCCGCCGTATCGCCTCGGCCTGACTTATCGCGAGCGCCCTGGCCGCAATTCCGGTGACTCCAAGCCACCGATGCCTCAGCTTCCATCGCCTCACGTCATCGGTCACCAGCTTCATCTCGGAGACCTCCTCCCCAATCGTTATCGCGGAGGCCTCAAGATGGCCGACGCGGTCGACAAGCTGGTTCATGCGCCAATGAACCACTTGCCGGCTAGTCGTCGCCTTGTCTTGACGGCCAGACCTGGGCCAGGCGCGCGGCCGAGTAATTGAGCTTCTCGATCACCCGCTGCATCGTGCCGCCGGTCTCGTGAAAGACGGTCGCGAGCTGTCGGCGAGCCACCGGTCGTCGATTACCGTGCCGGCCGATTGCGACCGATCCCACTCGTCGCGGATGGCACTCATGGCACCGATCTCGGATGCATCAGGCGGCCGCCAAAAGGCGCGCGCCCCGCATAGGCGAGCGACGTCGTTGTGTTCATCGGGTTTTCCTTTAGTGAGATGAAAAAATGAGATAAAAATCGCCGGCCGAAGTCGGCGCTGGCGCTGTTAAGGGCTAGTCACACCCCGTTTTGAAGACCATATTTTGTCTGATTGCTGGACCATGAAACGGGCTCCAGCGACTGATGGACCATCATCACTTTCGCCTTAAATGGAGGAGGTTATGTTTGATCGACTGCAATCCGGATACATTCTTCCCGAGGGGCTCACCGTCATTTCCACGGTCTTTAATAAGGTCGTGAACGCACGGAATATCCCCCGACAAAGTGAAGAAGGCGAATGGCTGGCTCGCGAGGCGCTCCGCCTGTTTATGAGTGGCGTACGAGACGCCTGGGATCTGGAACGCCGACTTAAGGATGCTCGCCGCCCGCTCGACCATTCACCGCCATCGGGAGGCGTTGGCATGGTTGTGGACCTGCTGCCAGAGCTGACGGCATGGGCGCGGAGCTTGACCGCCTCACAGCGTGCGGCAACCGCGCTCACCGAAAAAACACTCGAATACGCCATCGAAAACATCGATGAATTCGTGGCGACATCAGATGTCAGGAGATGGCTGGTCCGTGTGATGTTGGACCTCCGACTTGGCCGAAGACGAGGCCAACATCGAACGTAGGCCAGCAGGGGAAATCAACGGGATTTACCTCTTTGTTAGGAACGCCAGCCACCATTCACGAACGGCATGAAGCCGGCTGAGGAACAGATCATGGGCTATGACTGGAATGGTGCTCGCGGGCGCCGGATGAAGATCGCGCGAATTGGAACGGCCGTCGCGCTGGCCGCCTTGTTGGTGTCCGTCGCGACGGAGGTTGTGACGCGAGCTATCTAGAGGGTAATAGACGATGGATGCTTTGGGAGCGACGGTGCTGATCGCAGGGCTGTTCCGGCTGACCCGAAGAACACTAGCTGGGGGCCTCGTACGCAACCTCAACCAGGGTCGAAACCTTCCCGTCGAGCAAAATCGCCGCCTGGGACCGACGCCTTGACTGGCTGGGGTCCCTGCCGGCTTGGCCTGGAGCCGCGTTCGTCTTCATCGGCGTCTCCATGATCTCCTGACGCTGAGATTGCACTCGTTCAATCTACCCCCTTAAGCATCGCGAACCCGGCGCCGGCTTTGCGGATCGATCAAAAGCGACTATTTTAGTGATGTCTTTCGTACCATGCAGGAGGCATCCATGGGGCTTGGCAGCACAACGGTCCAGGGCGAATTTCTGGGTTCTTTTTCTATCGCGTCCATTGAGCCGCTCCTGGGGGTTTTTGAACTATCAACTTCGGCTGGTACGACGATCGAGGTTCAGCTTGACCGGTACAGCGCGGAGACATTGATGTCGGCACTTGCGCAGTTCCTGGCTCAAGGGCAAGCAGCGGAGTTTGACGACGGGATGTGAAGGGTTTGCTGGGTAGGCGAGCTCTTTAGGGAGGAAATGAGAGCCTACTTGCGAGTGATCGCGCTGATCGCAGGTGTATTGCGGCTCGATCGAAGAGCCCTGGCGGAGGGGACTATCCGCAATTGCTTGACTGGATCCCCGCGATACCGGCTTGGCCTGGAGCCGCGGTGATCGTCGTCAGGGGGAGGGATTGTGATATTGATGTGAAAAGGCTCCAGATCGAAACGGGTACGATCCAGAGCCTTCGTCTGAGTGTTGCCTTCCGTCTGCGCCTTCGATTTCGACAGACGACGCAATTGAGAGCGCATTCACTCGCAGAATGCAACCAGACGATTTCTGTTGCTTCGTCGGCTGGACCATCGAGGGCGAGCGGTCGCCGCTCTGGCGGCCTGTCCGTCGAGGCATCGCGGACCTGCTCTGCGCGGTGATGGCCCGCCGGTTACTGATATGCGTGGGGCAGGCAAAGTAGCTAGGCAACTTGCTAATGAAGTCGTGTTCGAGGAGACTGCGTTCAGCCTTACCTTTAGGGGTGTGAAATGGACTTCCAAAAGGTCGGTAGAGCCCGGATGATGATGCGCTTGCCACGACATCGGAAACAAATTGCCGATGCAAACTTCCTTGCGATAACCGATCTGCTCGAAGCTTACGGTAAAGCCGCCATGGCCCGTGATGAACTGCGCGAGCAGGCGGGTCCCGCCCCAGCACTTTTGAAAGAATATGAAGACCTGTGCCGGAAGTTGGAGGACGACATCCTGAGAATGCTGAGTGCCGTCAGTCCACGTATGATCCGCTAGCGCACGAGAGCGATGTCGACAGCGATGTCTTTCGATACTCGCGCCATGCCCCGGAACGGACGCAATCGACGCCATTCGGAACAAGCCTCCGCAAACACGTTACGGTGTTGTTCTTCTGGCAGATGCCGAAAATGGATTGAATAGAGACTGCACTGGCGCTCCGCTCGCTTAGGATGACGGACACACCGTGTCTCATCATGGTGCGCCCGTGGCTGTGAGGAAGTAGTCAAGGCGGCGGGAAGGGCGGGAATTTCAGATGTGCTGGTCAAGCCTGTTCAGCCATCTGCTGTTCGATGCGGTCATCCGTTCGATGGGGGACGAGCCGCCGACAGGGCCGAGGGAGGTGCATCTTCAAGCGTCGCCTGTCCTTAACCCTAGGTTTTTAGATCAAAGCCGCCTTCACCCAGCTGAGATAGGCGTCCTCGCCCTGCCTGACCGTCTCAAATCCTGATGGTGTCTCCGCCAAGTGCCGTCCTTGCCCTTGGGCTATCGCTTGCGAGTGCTGCAGTTCCTGCCAGCACAAGGACGTGCCTTCTGTATAGCCCGGCATGCTGATTAGAGAAGAACCCCATGTTCATGGCCGTTACCTTTCCGCATGATGTCGATACCGGCATTTGGCAGCGATGCGGTACCCTCAGAGCCAGCCGCCGGAAAACCCCGCACGCCTCAGGCCGGTGACCACAGGGGCGCATCGGCGCATGATGTTCCACAGCAGGCCGGTCCTGTAGTTCTCGATCATCAGCACCACGGGGCCCTGGTCGATGCCGAAATGATAGGGGCTGACCCACCAGCCCGATTCGGTTCCCTCGAGCGGAAAGCTTCTGTTGAATGACGGTTTGAAGCCGTAAAGCCTGGTCATGCCGAGGTTCATGCGGGCATAGTTCCAGACCGTCGGAATGACGATCTCCGGCGCGAAGGGCAGGGAGGCGACGACTGCCCAGGGCGACACGGTCCCATCGTCAGGACCGAAGGGGGCGCCGCGGGCGATGTAGTCGAAGAACTCCCGCTCGACACCGTTCACCGTGCGCTTGGTCCAGCCGGGACCGTCGCTTGCGGTGAAGCCCCAGCAATGCTCGCCGTAGCCGACGAAATTCAGCGGGTTGCGGATGGCATATTCCTGCTGGACGAAGGTCGCGTGGCGACTGTTCTGGAAATAGTCGCTGTTGTGCTCGCGCATGAATTCGTCGCGGATGCCGCGGAAATCGACCCACATATGCGAGAGCTGGTGGGTGAAGAGCGGTCCCGAATAGAGCAATTCGCGCCCGTAAAGGTTCCGCCAGTCGTAGCTTGCGGTGTAGGCGGCATAGGCTTCCGGCGGGAGCGGGTGGGTCGGTGAGCCGAGGCCGAGGATGTAGAGGAGCAGGCCCTCGTCGTAGCCGCGCCAGCGATAGGGGATGAAGCCGTTTTCCGGCCGCCAGCCGTGGGTGAGCGTCAGCCCGTGATCGCAGGCCCAGTTCCAGTCGGCCCGTTCATAGAGCGCGTTTGCCACCCTGCGGATTTCAACTTCTTCGGCGCCATCGCCGTCGAAATAGGCGGCCACTGTCAGAGCGCCCGCGAAAAGAAAGGCGGAGTCGATCGTCGAAAGCTCGCACTCCCAAACGCGCCTGCCGGTCTCGATATCGAGGAAGTGGTAGAAGAAGCCCTTGTAGCCGGAGGCGTCGGGTTCCGGTCCCTGCGGGCACTCCAGGAGAAACTGCAAGCGCCGACGCGCGATCTTTGCGGCAAACTTGCGGATGACGATGCCGCGCTCGACCAACACCGGGATCGTCGCGAGCGCCATGCCGACCGCGGCGATGCTTGCGGGCGCGTCTTCCTGCGTCTTGTCACGGACCAGGCCGTTGTCCGGGTTGGTGCAGTGGAGATAGTAGAGCAGCGTCGTGAACTGCAACCGGGCAAGATCCTGCTCGGTCGGCATGCGGTTCAGTTCGGGATCTGTCGACAGCAATTCCGACATGGTTAGGCCACCACGAGAAGGACGTCGTGATCTCGTCCGTCATCCACGAGTGGAACACTTCGGTCAGCAACCTTCTTACCATCGAGGCTCAGTGCATAGTGGTCTTTTGCTCGTTTGGTATCTCGGCTCACCTTGATGCGGTAAGTCGACCTTCCATGGCGAAAATCCACGTCGAATGTTGACCACCCGACGGGAATGCATGGCTCGACAAAAAGCCGGCGGCCCTGACGTCGAATGCCGAGAATGGCCTCAAGGCCGACCCGGTACAGCCAGCCCGCAGATCCCGTATACCACGTCCAGCCACCGCGGCCTGTGTGAGGAGCGGCGCCATAAACGTCGGCACTGACAACGTAGGGCTCGACCATGTAGCGGTCGGTGTCTTTGGGTGACAGGGCATGGTTGATCGGATTGAGCATGCTCCAGAGTTGAAATGCCCGATCGCCATCCCCCAGCAATGCGGTCGCCAGCGCCACCCACGTGGCCGCGTGGGTGTACTGGCCGCCGTTCTCCCGAATTCCGGGCACATAGCCCTTTATGTAGCCGGGCTGCAGCGGGCCCTTGTCAAAGGGTGGGTCGAAAAGCTGTATCAAACCGTTATCGGTACGAACGAGCCGTTCCCAAACCGCGCGCATTGCCTGCGCGCCACGCTTGGCATCTGCAACACCCGAGATAACTGCCCAGGCCTGTGGGATCGCATCGATCTGGCACTCGTCATTCAACTGGGACCCGAGAGGCGTGCCATCGTCGAAGTAGGCGCGGCGATACCAGCCGCCATCCCAGGCGTGGGTCTCCAAGGACATGCGCAGGGTCTCGGCGCGCTCTTTGCACCATTTGGCTCGTTCCTCATCAGCCATCGCCGAAGCGATGGCTGCAAAAGATTGAAGGACCGTCAGAAAGAACCACCCGTTCCATACACTCTCGCCTTTGCCTTCCGCGCCGACTCGGTTCATGCCGTCGTTCCAGTCGCCCGTTCCCATAAGCGGAAGCCCGTGGCTGCCTAGCCTCAGACCTCGGTCCAGCGCTCGACAGCAGTGCTCATAGACGGTCCCGCTTTCCTGGCTGGCCGGAGGCACCTCGTAGCGCTCCTCCTCATCGTCCGTTAGAGGCGGCGAGACGAGGAAACGAACCTGCTCACTCAGGAGCCCATAGTCTCCGGAGACCGATACGTAGTGATGGACGACGTAGGGCAGAAAGTAGAGGTCGTCCGTCATGCGTGTGCGCACGCCGGCACCCGATGGCGGATGCCACCAGTGTTGAACGTCTCCCTCGGAAAACTGGCGCGAGGCGGCTCGAAGAATGTGCGCTCGCGCCTCATCGGGTGCGCAATGGACGAGGGTTGCCACGTCCTGGAGTTGGTCGCGAAATCCGTAGGCGCCACCGGACTGGTAAAACCCTGTTCGCGCCCAGATACGGCAAGCCAACACCTGATAGAGCAACCAGCGGTTCATCATCAGGTTGAAGGCTATGTCTGGCGTTCGAACCGTGACGGAGTTCAGCAGCTGATCCCAATATTGTGAAACGGCTGCCAGCGCCTTCCTGGCCGCCTTCGGTTCGGCATGTTCGCGCACGAGCCTGTGCGTTTCCGCGCGGTTTTCGGCCTGCCCGAGCACGAATACCAGCTCGACGGTCTCGGACGGTGGTACTGAAACGCTGACCATGAGGGCCGCGCAGGGGTCGAGCAGAGAGCCGGTATGCCCCCCGAGATCGAAGCCTTCCAATCCCACCGGCTGAGCGATGGAACCGTTTCTGCCGAGGAACGCGCGCCGATTACATGTGAACGACCGGACAGGCGCGCTTGAAGCGGCGAATGCGAGCGTGCCGGAAAAATCGCCCTTCCAGATGTTCCGGGCAACGACGGCACCAATCTCGCTGTCAAATTCGCATTCGACCCGGGACTGCGCGCTTTCGCGCAGTGTGCCGAGGACCCATTCAACGAAATAGGTGGCGGTAAGGCGGCGAAGTCGTTTTCCGTCGTTGCGAATGGCAAGACGGATGACCTTGATCGCTCCCGCGGCCGGGACGTGCACGGTCATTTCATGGTGTAGTGGCCCGCGACTGCTTTCATAACACGTGTAACCTTGGCCATGCCTCGTTCTTGTGGTCGATGCCGGGCCGAGCGGCAAAGGTGTCGGCGTCCACAGCTCGGCGGTCTGTTCATCTCGCAGGTAGACAACTTCACTCGGCGGGTCCGAAACCGGGTCGTTTGACCAAGGCGTGAGCCTGTTCAATTGGCTGTTGCCCGCCCAGGTGTAGCCAAGGCCGCTATCGCTTGTCAGGCAGCCAAACGCGCTATTGGCAAGGACGTTGCACCACGGTGTTGGCGTCGCGTCGCCTGCGATCACATATTCGCGCCCGTCTTTGGTAAACCCGCCGCGGCCATTCCAAAAAAGCAGGTTAGCTCGTGGTGCCTCGTGACGCTTTTCGTGCGAGACAGAGACATTCGTCATGGTCTTGTTCGTGGAAAAAGTGGTGGTCGATCTCGCCGAAAGTTGATCCGCAAGGGATCCTTGGCTGCAACAAAGGACGAGGCGCGCGGCGGCCGTGATCGCATTTTCTGCATCGGACGAGACACTCGCCCTGGGTGGGAAATGAATCCCCCCGGCTTTGCCGAGGGTTTGCTCCACATGGACCGCCGCATCGGCGCTCAGCTTTAAGCTTCCACTGGCCTGCCTTTCATCAAGGACTGCGAGATCGAAAGGAAATCCGCGACTGGCAAGGAATGCGTGGGCATTGATGACATTGTCGACGAGGGATTCCTTGTCTGTTTTGTCGATACGCAGCAGAAGAATTGGGACGGCTCCCGACAGTCCCGCCGATCCCAAGTCGTCGCGGTTCAGTCGTCTTGTGTCGGGTGTGCTGCCTTCCCTTAAGCCGGCAACACCGAATGCCAGATATGCTAGGAGCCGGTCGTAGACGGCCAAGTCTTGAAGAGACGGGGACCAAGGCGGGTCTTCAGTGTGTTTCTCCCTCTCTTGTAACGCTTGACGCGCGGCGTCGATATGAGTGAAGCGGCTGGCTATTATGGTAGCGCCTGCCTCACTGTCCGCTGCGCCTGTCACGAACGCGATCAGTTCCGTTCCGGAGGGTTCCAGATCGACTGTGCGGCGCATGCTGAAGATAGGGTCGAGCACGGGACCCGTCGTCCCAGATAAGCGGCTCCCCGGCCCCAGAGCGCCAGGATTTGAAGGCGTCCGCCGTCGGCCAAGAAATCTGTAGCGGTCCGTTTCATATTCCACCGCATGGACTTGGCGGCTTGACGCAGACACATGTACCGCCCAGATGGGGCGCTCCGATGCGCTGCGCGGCCTGCGCCGTGCGAACAATGCGCTTGTTTCGGTATCGAACCAGGTTTCGATGAAAAGCTTGGCAAATGCCGGATGTGCGCTATCGGCGCTTCGGCCATTCAGGCAGACTTCGCAATAGCTTGTCAGTTCAAGCTTTCGCGCTTTCTCACCTTTGTTGCTGAGTTTCAGCAAGCGCACTTCAGCATCGCAGTCCTGTGCAACCGACACCGCCCATTGAATTTCGATGTCTCCGAGCAAACAGCGATACTCGGCACGATCTCCGTGAAACGTGTGTTCGTAGATCGCCTCCGGATGGCAAATCGGCTGCCGGCCAATCGTCCAGACCTCGCCGCTCTCAAGGTCGCGGACGTAGCAGAACTGGCCCCAGCAATCGCGCGTGACGTCCTCACGCCAACGCGTGATGTCGAGGCCGCGCCAGGTTTCATACCCGGCGCCGGCCTCTGTCAGAAGGACGTTGTAGTGCCCATTCGAAAGCAGGGTCGTGTCAGGAGGCACGCCTGCCAGACGTGTCGTACTGATGTCGATCGTGTCAACTGGCCGGACCATCAGATCGATCCTTGATGGGGGCTAGACATTGTCCCCTTCGGTCGATGTCCCAGCCTTGGCAGGCTGCGCCCCGTTAACGCCCCATTTCCAGCCGCTGATCGAGGGCATGTCGTCGCCATGCTTCTCGATATACTCCCGGTGCTCGATCAGCTTGGCCTGGATCGCCTGCTTGAAGTAGGCCGCCCGCGCGCCGAGCTGCGGCAGGCGATCGATGGCATCGCCGGCCAGGTGGAAGCGGTCGAGTTCGTTCAGCACCACCATGTCGAACGGTGTCGTGGTCGTGCCTTCTTCCTTGTAGCCGCGAACATGCAGGTTGCCGTGATTGGTGCGGCGATAGGTGAGGCGATGGATCAGCCACGGGTAGCCGTGGAACGCAAAGATGATCGGCTTGTCCCTTGTGAAGATGCCATCAAAGTCGCTGTCCGAAAGGCCATGCGGGTGTTCTTCCGCCGGCTGCAGCTTCATCAGGTTGACGACGTTGACGACCCGGACCTTCACTTCAGGCAGATGCTCGCGCAGCAGCTGGACGGCGGCGAGGGTTTCCAGCGTCGGAGTGTCGCCGCAGCAGGCCATGACGACGTCCGGCTCACTGTTGGCGTCGTTGCTGGCCCAGTCCCAGATGCTCACACCCATGCTGCAATGGCGCACGGCCTGTTCCATCGTCAGCCATTGTGGGCCCGGCTGCTTGCCGGCGACGACGACGTTGACGTAGTTGCGGCTGCGCAGGCAATGGTCGGTGACCGACAGCAGCGTATTGGCATCCGGCGGCAGGTAGACGCGGACGACCTCAGCCTTCTTGTTGACGACATGATCAATGAAGCCCGGATCCTGATGGCTGAAACCGTTGTGATCCTGCCGCCAGACATGGGAGCTCAGGAAATAATTGAGCGACGCGACCGGCCGGCGCCAGGGGATCTCATTGCAGACCTTCAGCCACTTGGCGTGCTGGTTGAACATGGAATCGATGATGTGGATGAAGGCTTCGTAGCAGGAGAAGAAGCCATGGCGCCCGGTCAAGAGATAGCCTTCAAGCCAACCCTGGCATTGGTGCTCGCTCAAGACTTCCATGATGCGGCCATCCGGTGAGAGGTGATCGTCCTCGGGATAGATCTCGGCCATGTAGCAGCGGTCGGTGACCTCGAGCACGTCCTGCCATCGGTTGGAGTTGTTTTCGTCCGGGCTGAACAGCCGGAAGTTCTTCGCATCCATGTTGTTCTTCATCACGTCGCGCAGGAACTTGCCCATCACGCGCGCCGCTTCCACGGTCGTGGCGCCGGGGCTCGGAACGTCGACGGCGTAGTCCCGGAAGCCCGGCATTTTCAGGTCGCGCAACAGCAGGCCGCCGTTTGCATGCGGATTGTCGCTCATGCGGCGATGTCCGGATGGGGCGAGCGCCGCGATCTCGGGCTTCAGCCGGCCCTCGTCACTGAAGAGTTCTTCCGGGCGATAGCTCTTCATCCATTGTTCGAGGATGCGGATGTGCTCGGGCTTGTCCATCTCGCCCATCGGCACCTGATGCGCGCGCCAGTAGTCCTCGCATTTCTTGCCGTCGATTTCCGGCGGGCAGGTCCAGCCCTTTGGCGTGCGGAAGATGATCATCGGCCAGGCCGGGCGCTTCAGATTGCCCCTGATGCGGGCATCGTCCCAAATCTGCCGGATTTCGGCCGTCGCCGTATCGAGCACGTCTGCCAGTTGCTGGTGGACCTTTGCCGGATCATGCCCTTCGACGAAATAGGGTTTGTAGCCCATGCCCTCGAAGAACTTCTTCAGCTCGTCGTGCGGAATGCGGGCGAGGAAGCAGGGATTGGCGATCTTGTAGCCGTTCAGGTGCAGGATCGGCAGAACACAGCCGTCGCGGGCAGGGTTGAGGAACTTGTTGCTCTGCCAGCCCGTCGCAAGCGGCCCGGTCTCGGCCTCGCCATCGCCGACGATGCAAGCAACGACCAGATTGGGATTGTCGAAGGCGGCGCCATAGGCGTGGCTGAGCGCATAACCAAGCTCGCCGCCCTCATGGATGCTGCCGGGCGTTTCCGGCGCCACATGGCTCGGGATGCCGCCGGGAAAGCTGAACTGCTTGAACAGCCGCTGCATGCCTTCGGCGTCTTCGGCGATGTTCGGATAAAACTCCGTGTAGGTCCCTTCCAGATAGGCATGCGCCACCAGAGACGGCCCGCCATGGCCGGGACCGATGATGTAGATCATGTCGAGGTCGTCGCGTTTGATGACGCGATTGAGATGCACGTAGAGCATGTTGAGGCCCGGCGACGTGCCCCAATGGCCGAGCAGGCGCGGCTTGATGTGCTCGCGCTTCAGCGGCTCGCGCAGAAGCGGATTGTCGAGCAGGTAGATCTGCCCGACCGACAGATAGTTCGAAGCGCGCCAATAGGCGTCCATCAGGCGGAGTTCGTCGGCCGATAACGGTGCTGCTGATTTTCCGGATGCCGTCTCTTTCATCGATGCTGTTTCAGGCGAAACCATCTGAGCCTCCCGATCGATAAGACATGTGCTTGAAACCTTTGCCGGTCTGCTGTCGCTCGCCGCAGTCATCCGTCCGTTGCAAGGCCGCCATTTCGGCAACGACACGGCCTATTTGTGCAGTTCACAGTCTGCGGGTGGAGGAGACGCGCCGCCGCAGAGTCTCGGATCAGGGCTGTTGCAGATCCGATTCAGCGTAATGCTCGACCACACCCCGGACGCCGCGAACGCTTTCGGCAAGAATCCGCGCGGCCCTTCTGCAATCCTTCGTATCGACATGGCCCCAGAGATGCACGATGCCATCGGACACCGCGACCTTTATGTCCAGGCCTTCAAGCCCGGTGTTTTCGTTAAGGCGGACGAGAATGCTGCGCTGGATGGCTTCGTCGCCAGCCGCTGTCTCGTCCTGACTGGCTGTGACGATTGCCTGCAAAAGGTCTGCGCGGCTGACGACCCCGACAAGGCGGCCATCCTTCAAGACAGGAATGCGCTTGATGCTGTGTTCCTGCATCAGCACTGCGACGCGCTCGACAGACGCGTTCTCGTCGATCGTGACAGGATCGGCGGTCATGGCGTCACCAACCCTCCAGGAGGACCGGCGCACATAGGCGCTGGCCCGTTCATCCTCGGCCTCGGTCGGATCGGCAACCGGCATGCCGCCGCCAAGTTCGGTCCGGCGAATGAGATCGCCTTCACTGATGACACCCACCAGGGCTCCATCATCGTCGACCACGGGAAGGCCGCTGATACGATTGTCGAGCATGATCCGGGCTGCCTGCCGGACGCCGTTGTCAGGAGACAGCTTGACGACTGACGTCGTCATTACATCTTTGACACGCATGTCGATCCCGCTCCAAAAGGACTTGGCATCGTCACCAGCGGGCATAAGGTAAACCTATCATGGCAGTTCGACAACCTGTTGGTTTCTCGAGGGTCGTTCTTGTATCCCCGCTTCAACCGGCCCCTCATTCTACCTGGTTCGGATCTGGGGCCTTTTGTTTCGTCGTCCAGTGGCTTCAGTTCTCGATTAGGGGCCGACACGCCCGATCCCGCGCGGATCCCTCTCTCGGGTTTATGTGAGCGTATGGTGGCAAACGGATCGCCCCCCGCAGAACGGCCCAATGCGGCTATCGGGAGGGGGCGAGCACGCGCGGCCGTACTGACAAGGGTGGCGAGCGGCGGGATGACCATCGAGGCCGAGGCGATCGCCGAGAGAGTGCCAGAACGACAGGCCGAGTTTCCGGTACATTTTCATCAGCCCAGGCACGGTGTCGCGTGCGATAACACGCTTGATGCGTCGGCGTGCCATCAATTATTGTCCCACCGTGACCGCAGACGCTGTCGCACGGCCGGTGCAAGCGCGCCTTCGCTCGCGCCACGATGATATGAGTACAATCACAGGGTGAATACTGCATCTTGGAAAACTAATCGTTGACGCGCCAATCCAAGTCACTTATAGATGCGGCATCGATCTTTTGCTTGCCGAGCTTTGTCTACCGCGCGATTGGCACCGCGCTTTAAGCGAACTTCCCTTTCAAAAACAGTCGGTTTCCACCTGCTCAGCATAGGCTGAGCGGTCCCTCACTCTATGCTTTGAAAGGGTTCATCATGACCACAGGCACAGTAAAATGGTTCAACTCCACCAAGGGCTTCGGCTTCATCCAGCCTGATAACGGTGGCGCAGACGCGTTCGTGCACATCTCCGCCGTCGAGCGCGCTGGAATGCGCGAACTCGTCGAAGGGCAAAAGATCGGCTTCGAGCTCGAGCGCGACAATAAGTCGGGCAAGATGTCTGCTACCAATCTGCAGTCTGCCTAAAATTGAGATTTGCTTCCCTTTGACCACGGATGTACTGGCATTGCCGGAAGCAGTTTCAACAAGGCCGGGCGTTTCGCCTGGCCTTTTTTGTTCGCGACGCCGAACTAGTTGAGGTTCCAATGATAGAAGCACATAGCAAATCCCGTCAGCAGGCGGAAATCGCCTTCATGAAAGTCCAGACGCAGTTCTTCTCCAAAAATAACGCGATGGAAGAGGTGGAATCCGTTGCTCAGGCCCGGGATGCCAAGACTCTCCGGCTTCGAGAGGAACGCCTTGCAAAGGAGTTGGCCGACCGCTTGTCGGCGACACGCAACCTCATCGCCAAACGCGCCAACACACGCTGATCTCTGACGCACTTACTATTGGGATACGAATGAAGAACGCCGGAAAAAACGACATCTCCGACCGCCGAGCCGCATCGGCAGACGCCAAAGCTGCTCTCTTGAACGCCTACCGAGCGGCAAGGACTGCAGCAGAACCAGGGAGGATGGCAAGGCAGGCCGAGCGCGAAGCCCTTTCCACCGCTCGTGAAGAGCGGCGCGTTGAACGCGAGCGTCTGAAGCTTGAGGAACAAAAGCGTATCGAGACCGAGGCGACAGAGCGGCAGGCAGCCGTTGAGGCGGCAGCAGTCGCCGAAACCGAAGCGCGGGCGATCGCCGAAAACGCGCGTATAGCGCGGGTGATCGAAGATGAGGCGGTGCGAAAGGCCAACCGCGACAGGCGCTATGCCAATCGCAAGGCAAGACAAGGATAATTTTTCCGTTGCGCCGTTACCCGACAGCATGGCGATGTCATGCTCGAGACACTCAATACGAAAAGGGAACGCCGATGGCACCGGATGCGAATGAACTCCAGGCGATCAACACGTCGTGGCAAATCGCAATCCAAGAAATCCTGCGCATGGTTATACGGGACATGTACCATGCCGGCGGCGAGGCAAATTTCAAGGCGCACATCAAACGCATCGAAGAGGCCGCCGTCGACAGCATCTACACCGATCTAAGGCTTCGAGGAACCAATGAGTGGACCGAGGTGCTCGTTAAGGAACGGGCGAGCAATTTCGTAACCACCTTGCTGACGTCCTTTACGTACGACCGAGCCTGACTGGATGCATACGCTCGCCGCGATCAGCGATGTCACGTTGCTTCATCAACCCGACTAGTAGCCAGGCTGGGCGGCCCTCACCGTCATCTCATCCCAAAGCAATGATGCTGTCCGTGCGAACGCGCTGTAACCGGCTTCAAACGGATGGCCGTCTCTTTCAGGATAAAGGCGCTGCCCAGCTAGGATCGCATCCTGCAGGGCATCGGCGGTTGCGGCAAGCGCGCTGCGATACGGCAAACCGAGCTCCTCTGCGGTCTCGCGGATCTTTTTCTCAAGCGCAACCTGACGTTCAACGCTGAGGACAAATTCCGGCGCAGCTGAAGCCAGCCGGTCATGGCGACGCAGGCATTCGAAGATCACGCGCTCTTTCGATGGAATGAGCAGAATGCCCACCCGCCCCGGCCGCTGCTGTGCCCAATCGGCCGCAAACCGCTGGAAGTCGCTGAACATTGCTGCGGTTTCGGGTGACGCCAGATCCGCCATGCGGCCGTGGTCGTCGACATAGCGCTTCAGGACGGAAGGCATCCGTCCGGAAACGTATAGTATTCGGATGTTTCGCCATCGCCCGTTTTGAACAGTCGGGCGTAAAGACTCTCCAGTCGTTCCGCTATCTCATGGTGATAGGCACTCAGGATCGCGACATTCTCGACAAGCTTCGTCTTGAAGCTCACGGATTGCGCATCCGCGCACTGCGAGTAACCTCCCGCGTCACCGAACAGGGCCTGCAGATGAAGACGCCTCCGCTCTGAGAGCCAGAAGTCGGAACGCGCGTTCATGATATCACAGGCTGAAAAGACGACCGCGAAGTCGTTGGCAGGGAAAACGGCGACAATGCTGCCTTTCGCGCCCGCGGCCAAAGCATCGTGCACGATGGCGTGATAAGTGTAGATACCGTAGCTCCCGACGCCGAGGTTGTACGTGCGTTCGCCCGTCATTGCCGCGAAAGCAGCGGCCAGGAATGCGCGCTATCAACGTTGTTGCCATAGGTCATCGAATCGCCGATCGCCGCGACCTGAAAGTCATGACCTGCTCCAGGTGGATCCCGGAAGCCGGCCTTGCCTACGTCGCCGAGTGCCGGATCGAGGCGATAGCCATATTTCTCGTCGATGCTCCGATGCGTCCGTGTGCCGATCGGAAACGGCGTAAACATGCGCAGCATTGCTTCCCCGGCCCCGAGCGCCACCGTGAGCGAGATCAACAGCAGCATCATGTTCTTCAGCATGTCCCCTCCCTCTCATACCCGATGCGAAGCATATCGATCCCGCATAGTTGCCGGTCGCAGCCGCGCAGTCCCCCACATGCCTGCCGCGCGGCGGTCCGAGCGATCCCGTCAGGTTGCGGTGGCTTCCCGCGAATGTCGGAAAGGTCGACGAGAGGAAAGTCAGCCGGAAAAATTCCCCACCGACAGCGTAGGCAAGCCATAAACGTCCATTGAAGGAATGCGAGTTATGTCGCCTCCAACAAGTACAAATACAAGCACATGAATATGCGCAATAACTAATATTAATCTATCATGCGTGTGACCGTCCCGCCATTAGCCCGGATGGAGGATGAACCGTGCGAGCCGTGTTCGGTCAGGCAAGAGCAAGGCTCGGGCTCGCGTTGCCTGCCCCGACCGACGCCGGCGACCCAGGTGCGAAGGGCCTGGGTTGACAAACCCTAGTTGCTGCGCTGTTCCCGTTCCGGGCCAAAATGATTGCGTAACGTGCACCATTCATTTCCGACAAAAGGAAGATCTGGCCAAAATTGCTCAGCAAGTTCAGTGTCGCATGCAAGTCCTGCGAGTGAGCTCGCGTGGCGTTGCGGGCAGAGCTCTATCGATCGCGCTTTTCCCCGTTAAATCGCGAGCGACAGGAATTATAGCTAGACAGTCCAGCCAACTTGGAGTGGAGCTATGGAATGGCAACTGCAGGACGCCAAGGACCAATTCTCGAAGGTGGTGCAGAAGGCCCGCCACGAGGGACCGCAGATTGTCACGCTGCGCGGGGAGCGCACCGCCGTTGTACTGTCCGCTCATGACTACGACGCCCTACGGGCTGGCCGGCCGGAGTTGGTCAATGACCTGCTTGGCGGTCCCGCTTGGGACGACCAACTCGCTGATGCGGTGAATGTACGCATCAAGACGCCAAGCCGCGATGTGGCATTCTGATGTACCTGGTTGACACAAACATTGTGTCAGAGGCGCGACGTGGCACGTCGCAGGCGGTGTCCTGGCTGCGCTCTGTCGATCCGCTCAGCATCCACCTGAGCGCGCTCACCCTCGGCCAAATCATGCGCGGCATTGCCCTGAAACAGATGTCGGATCCGAAGACTGCAGCGCACCTCACCGAATGGCTGCGCAAGCTGCGCCACGACCATGGCGACCGCATTTTGCCTATAACAGACCAAATCGCGGTCGAATGGGGCCGCATCGCGGCAATCCGCCCCCGCGGTGATATTGACGGGTTGATCGCCGCGACCGCGATCGTCCGCGATCTCATCCTTGTCACGCGCAACTTCAAGGATTTCGAAGACACAGATGCCTCCGTAATCAGTCCTTGGGAAACGTCGGCGTCGCCCGGCGCGACGGACACCCTTCTCGAGGATAGTTTTTCGGACCAACTGTTCGCCGGGGCTTGGATCTTGCGGTATGCAATTGATTGATCTTCCGCAGTGAGCGGAGGCTCAATCACGGTCGTTATTGCGAGGCGCTCGCGTTGCATGGCGATGCCGAGCCGAGCCTAGCCTTGGACTTTCCCATTGCGAGAACCTTATTGTAGGTCGGCGGCGATGACAAGCTGATCGGCGTCCGGGTAGCGACCACCCCTATGCTCCATGTTTGGGGCGCGCGCGGACGAAGCACCCATCGCTGAAACTTTGACGCAATCACTTTGTGCTGCTCCGCCGCTCGATATCCGCGCTCACCGCGGCCGCCTCTCGACCGATCTCCCTGAGCAAGCCGGTGACCGGATTGTGGAAACCGACGAGATAAAGGCCGGGCGCGGCGGCTTGGCGAGTGACGCCGCTCTTGCCGGGCCGCAATGCCGCCGGCAGGAACTTCTCGAAACTCGGCCGGTAGCCGGTCGCGAGGATGACGCTGTCGAACTCCGCATGCCTGCCGGAAACGAAAGTGGCACCGCGCTCGGTGAAACGCTTGATGTCTGATGCCACTTTGATGTCGCCGGATTTGATCGCTCTCACCGTGCCGACATCGATGACCGGGATGCGTCCGGCGTTGATCTGCTCAAGAATGCCCTGCTTCGGCCTGGCGATGCCGTATTTTTCGAGCTTACCTAGCGCGAGGTCGAGGATGGTGGGGAACAACCGGTCGTTCACAGCTCGCGGCAGCGGTTGGGTTGCCATGGCGATGATCTGGATCGGCACGCCGAACAGCTGGCGCGGCACGATGTGGATGCCATTTCGTACCGACAGCGTCGGGCGGGCGCCACACTCGGCAAGGTCGAGCGCAATCTCAGCGCCGGTGTTACCCATACCGACAACCAGAACCGACTGGCCGGCGAAGGGCGCGGCTTCAGTGTAGTCAGCGCTGTGCAGCCGCCTGCCCTTGAAGGCCTCGATTTCGGGCAGGCTGGGAACGAAGGGCTCAGCATTGTTGCCGCTCGCGATCACGACGTGGCCTGCGCAGAAGGTCTCCGTTCCGGTCTCGACCAGGTAGCCGCCGTCCTTGCGGCGGATGGACTTGACCGTCTCGCCGAAGCGCGGTCGTAGCTCGAAACGCTCGGCATAAGCGTCGAGATAGGCGACCATCTTCTCGCGCGGCACATAGCGCGGATAGTCCTTGGGGAATGGCATGTGCGGCAGCGCGGAGAACGCCTTCACCGTATGAAGGTGCAGCCGCCGGTAGTGGCGTCGCCAGGCAGGGGCGATCTCATACGCCATTTCAAGGATGACGAAATCCAGCCCCGCCCGTCTTAGGCAGGCGCCGACCGCAAGGCCGGCCGGCCCGGCTCCGACAATGACGACATGGGTATCCACTCGATGGTCGCTCCCAGAATGGAGCCTAATTCGACAGGGGTCGGCGGACAAGTGGGCGGGGCGCTGTCTCCCCTTGTACTCCGCCTGCATCGCCCGGGTTGCGCTTCCATGCCTTCGGCGAGAATGCTTTTTTGGGGCGGAAGCGGCCTAGCGGTCGTTGCAGCCCCAATTAGACGGATTTCATTTTCCACGCCAAAGAAAAAGTGAGGAGAGACCGAAAGCCTCACGATCTGATCGCACAATGTATCGACTGGAAGGTGCCTCACTGGGGTAGAGCCGGGTCTGCCACTCTATGGGGAACAAGTGCTACTTCCTCGGTGTTGAGGTTCTAGTCAGCCTGCATGTCATCCAACATTCGGGTTTTGTGAAGAGATACTTGGTGGAGCGCGTCCAGAGGTATCCGCCGGTAAATCTTACCGTTGGGACGACGATTGCATCGATCAAAAAATGGGGCCGGACGTTCTCTGCGCCGATAGGGTCATCTCACTTTTCAACCAGGCGACAAACGCCTCTATCGCTTCGAGTTTCTTCGAGAGCGGGTCGAAGGCTGCCCAGTATGCAGCTTTCTGTGAGCTCAACGAAGCCGAAAAGGGCCTAACCAGGCGCCCCGCCCGAATATGCTCCCGAACAAGAAGGCCTCGCCCCATGGCGACACCCTGACCATCAAGAGCAGCTTGCAATACAATGTTGTAGTCAGTCAGCCGGGTCTGTTTGGCCCTCTCAAGCGGAAATCCGGCTGCCTCCGACCACAGCTGCCACTCGAGGCCGCTCTTGGCCTGTAATATCTCTTGGTTGAGTAGGTCTAGCGCGGATTGAAACTGGGATCCGTCTCCGTATAGCGCCGGGCTCAACACCGGAGACAAATCTTCGTTTGCGAGGTGCACGCAGGACTGTTTGCTCCCGCCAAAATCGCCAAATCGGATCGCGATATCCGCTTCGCCTCGCCCGACATCGACAATGCGCAGGGTCGGATCCAATTCGAGTTCGATCGCCGGGTAGCTCTTGAGGAAACTGCCAAGTCTGTTGACCAGCCAGTTGGCGGCGAAAGAGGGAAGCAGGCTCACACGCAAGCTGGTCTGCCCGGATCGCGAGCGCACCCTCGCGGTGCCCTCCGACAGCACAGTGAAGGCCTCGTCGACGGTGGCAAGAAACATTGTGCCCGCCTCGGTCAGCTCAATGCTTTTACTCTTGCGACGAAAGAGTGGAGTACCGAGAGCACTCTCGAGCTGCTTGATGTGGTGGCTCACCGCGCTTTGCGTAATGAGCAGTTCCTCGCCGGCCAATCGAAAGCTCCCTCGGTTTGCTACCACCTGGAAGACCCTGGCCGCGGAAAGGGGTGGGAGGAACGGGGAACTGCGCAATGCCGATGCCTCGCGGATCAATGACGGCTGATATTAACGAATTCGATCGCAGGGCGCAAAGCTTTGAATTGGCGGGCTCCTCGGATTTCTTTCATGAAGCAAGAAAGAAAAGGAGAAAACGATGACGATTTCCATCCGTGCCCAACTGGTTACTCTTGGCCTGGAACTTCCCGCGCCGACGTCTCCGGCTGCGAATTACATTTCGGTGGTCCACACGAGCAACCTGTTGTTCATTTCCGGTCAGATCAGCAAGGCGCCGGCCGGTGAGATCATTGCAGGCACCCTGGGTGCGGACATATCTCACGAGCAGGGGGTGCAAGCGGCGCGCATCGCAGCCCTTAATCTTCTCGGACAGATCGCTTCCAATACAGACGGCTCGCTTTCGTCTGTCCGCCGCATCGTGAAGCTTGGCGTATTCGTCGCGGCAACGAGCGAGTTCAAGGATCACTCGAAGGTTGCAAACGGTGCCTCCGATCTGATGGTTGCGGTGTTCGGCGAAGCCGGGCAGCACACGAGGGCCGCCATTGGTGTCAGTTCGCTTCCCTCGGGGGCAGCCGTCGAGATCGATGCGGTTGTTGAACTGGAGGAGACCAGGTGCTGACCGACGCAATAATCGACGGCCTGCGCAACGACACACCCGGCTGCGCCCAGCGAAGTCACTTCAATCACGCCGGAGCTTCGCTCCCACCGAGGCGGGTCACCGAAGCGATTGTCGGACACTTGATGCTGGAATCGACGCGAGGTCCGATGGAAGCTGCCGCACTGGTTGCGGACGAGTTTGCGATACTTCGTACCAATGCTGCCAAGTTCATCGGCGCCGACGAAGGCGAGGTTGCCTTCGGTGGATCGGGGTCTGCCCTTTGGGGGAGCGTGTTTGCCGCGTTGCCACAGCTGAGGTCGGGCGAGCGCATTCTCATTGGGCGACAGGAATGGGGCGGTAATGTCGCATCGATGCAGCGTGCGGCAAGCCATGCCGGGGCAAGTATCGAGACCATTCCCTGCGCGGAAGACGGCAGTGTCGATCCGAACGCTCTTTCCGCAATGATCGACGACAAGGTGCGCATGATCTCGCTAACATGGCTTCCCGCCAACGGGGGATTGATAAACGACGCCGAAGCCATCGGGCGGGTCGCCAACGCGGCTCGCATCCCATACTTCGTGGATGCCGGGCAGGCACTTGGTCAGCTTCCTATCGATGTGTCGAGGATAGGTTGCGATGTGCTCAAGGCGGCCGGCAGGAAATACGTTAGAGGGCCGCGCGGAACGGCTCTCGTCTACGTTCGCTCCAATTTTCTTGAGAAGCTCGATCCCAGTTTCGTTGACGTGAGCTCCGGCCCTCTCGTGAATGGAAAAGTCGAGCTGAGGAAAGATGCTCGTCTATTCGAAACGTCCGAAGCGCCTATATCACTGCTCCTGGGGCTCGGCGAAGCACTCGCGCTGGCTTCGGAGTTGGGTGTCGAGGCGATCCAAGCCCGCATAGCCCGACTGGCAACCCGGCTTCGGGACGGGTTGAAACGTATTCCGGCGGTTGAGGTGCGCGATCTCGGGGAGAAACAGTCGGGCCTTGTTTCTTTCACGGTGGAGGGAATTTCGGCATCGGTTGTGAGACGCAGACTAGCAGAGAAGAGTATCTCAATCGGGGCGAACGGCGTACCCTACACGCCCTTCGACATGACGGCGCGCGGACTGCAGGAAATAGCTCGAGCCTCGGTCAGTTATTTCAATACGGCGGGAGAGGTGGATGGCCTGATCCATGCGGTTGAGCACATCGCAAAAGATGCGATCCAATAGAAGGACGGAACCACGATGGATTTGGGAATAAGTGGCAAGCGCGCGATCGTCTGCGCGAGCTCGAAAGGGCTGGGCAGAGGCGTGGCGCAGAAGCTCGCAGAGGCGGGCGTGATCGTTACCCTGAACGGTCGTAACCGGGACGCGCTGGAGGCCACCGCGAGGGAGCTTCGCGAGCTGACAAGTGCCGAAGTCTATGCCGTGGTAGCAGACGTGACGACCGTAGAAGGTCGGCAAGAGCTTCTCGAAGCGGAACCGAAAGCCGACATCCTCGTCACCAACGCAGGGGGACCGCCGCCTGGGTTATGGACTGATTGGGAGACGAATGAATGGTTGAACGCACTGAACGCTAACATGCTGACCCCGATCTTGCTGATGAAAGCGGTTCTGCCCGGTATGATCGATAGGAGCTGGGGGCGCGTCGTCAACATCACCTCCGCCTCGGTAAAGTCACCGATCCCGGAGTTGGGCCTGTCCAACGCATCCCGCAGCGGACTGACCGGTTTTGTGGCAGGGACGGCAAGGCAAGTCGCGAAACATGGCGTAACGATCAACAACCTCCTACCGGGGTCACATGAGACTGATCGTGTAGCCGTGCTTCTCCAGCGACGGGCAGAAGTGAAGGGCATCTCAATCGACCAGGCGCGGCAGGAGGCGCATGCGGAGAATCCGACCGGGCGCTTCGGCACGATTGAGGAGTTCGGCGCTGCCGCGGCATTTCTTTGCAGCCAGTACGCAGGCTATATTGTCGGCCAGAACATTCTGCTCGACGGTGGCGCTTTCAGGTCGACGCTTGCTTAAGTTCCAACGTCTCACGGCATCGCGGACCTCATTTCCGTGTCAGAGGGTATTCGAATATTATCGAATACCCTTTGATGATCAGATCGACTTGAGTTTGACGCGCTGTTCCGGCTTCTCCGCGTCTTCCTTGCGCTCGCTGTATCGGTCGACGAGATAGGCCGACGCGTCAGCAGCGTGAATTTCATCAGCTCCTCGCAGAGGTCGACAACGCGGTCGTAGTGGGACGATGGCTTCATACGCCCATTTCCGTCGTACTCCTGATAGGCCTTGGCGACTGACGTTTGGGGATCGTGATCATGCGCATCCAGCAGCCGGGCAGCCGGAGGGTATTGATGGCATCGAAGGACTGAGAACCACCCGACTTGCATGACCGCAAGGGACTTCCCCTGCGTCGCACAGATCGAGCCGACGGACAGCGGGATCCAGTCGATCTGCGCCTTCATGATCCTGGGGCGCTCCGGGCTGCCCCAGACCTGGCCCTCCGACCATGCCGAAAGTTCCCGGCGTTCCTGGACCTTCGGATGGCGCACGGGTGCATCATCCGGAAGCGGTAAGCCGGAGGGATCAGATGAAGCACACCTCAGCCCCGAAATGCTCCCAAGTACCCCCAGTGCGCTAAGGAGGCGGAAGGCGACGGCTCTTGCTTTTCAACCCACAAGCGTCCCAGCGATTAACTCTAAGGCCCTGGTCGTAAGTCGCCCTCAGAGCCTCACTTTGCTGGACGATCCCAGGCTCCATCCTCAAGACGGCGATCCTCGATCAGTTTCCCCACCTGAAGCAAATCGGGCGCATCCGCAAGCGTCCGCGCCAAAGCATCGTTCCGCGGATCCCTGCAGCCGAAATTGAAGACAAGCTGGTCAGAACGTCCGACCTCGATCCACGTCACCGAGACTGAAGCATGATCCGTGGCAAACTGTCTGCACCGCGCATGCCCCACGGTAATGGTCTCCGTTCCTTGTGGCCGATGCGGTGCGAGTGCCGACTGAAAGGTGGACCATTCCTTTGGCGTGATCGAGAAAGGCTGTTCGCCATGAACGCTTGTAAAGCGCCGGCCCTCGAACATACCCCCGCTGGCGCTCACCTGGAAACGGTAAACTGGGCACTCGCCGAGACATGGTTTGCGTTCGACAATGATGCTCGGCGTCTGGCTTTGCTCCACCAGCAGCGCTGCCGCAGCCATTATAATCTTCGCAACCAGAATCATATCGTGCACCCTTTCAGGACCCTGGGCCGGTCGTCAGGTCCGCTCAACACGTGTGTCACGGGTCAGCATCTTTTGCGTGTTAAGAAGTCAACCTCAACCAATACGCAGTCCCAGTCAACGCCCTTTTGTGGCTGACAATCTTGACCTGTATCCGGGCGGGTCACGCGTCTGCCCTTAGCGAGGGGCCGGTCGGTTGGAACAAAACTCCCAAGGTACTGTTTACCTACAAATATGCAGGAGGATCAAACATGGCCGATATCGGGCTGCCTATTCCGAAGGCGATCGTCGATCCCACTAAAGATTTCGTGGGCATTCCGGCACAGCAGAGAAACACTGCTAAGGAAATCAATCGACTTAGAAAGCAGGTGCGTCGCTTGCAGACGCGTGTTGAGAACATGGGCATAGTGGCAATTCGTCCGAGGCGAAGGACGTATCGACTGGTAGGCGCGGCTGTAACCATTGCCTTTGCGGGGCTTTCATGGGCCCTTTGGAGATCACGCGATACGGCGACTTTTCGTCGAATAATATCGGTCGCGCTTCCGTTTCGCGATCCCGGCAACTTCTGACCTCTCGCTTCAAGGCCGGTTTTTCAAGCCAGGATCGCCCCCCGTCGGGAAGCGGCGACCGAGGACGCGCCAATCAGCTCCATTCCGGGAATATCGATGGAACTCGGCCGGGGTCCGCGGGGATAATCGGGGCTCGCAGATCCCCAAGAGTCTCGCCGTCGCATGCGAAACGAATGTAGGCTGGCTTGGCGAAGGCGAACAGCTTTCCTCCCAATTCAGCGGTCGACAGCGGTGAGCAAGGTTACCGCGCGACGTTTGGAAGCCGACGGGTTGACGGCTCAGTGGATCGGTCGTCCAAACCCTCTGTTAAATCTCTGCCGCTAGTCTGTTTCAAAAGGGGATACGGAAAGGCATTTTGATGAGAGGCGCGGCGCCGGTGATGTATCAGCACTTCCTGAACAAGCAAGAGTCCTTCATGTACGATCGGGAAACCAACTTCCCAATGGAGGACACGCGGAACGATGCGCGCATCGAATACACTGAGAAGGGCATGACGCAACTGAGCTCTCGTCGCTGCGAAATCATCAAGCTTTCGAAAAGCGGCGCCCTGATCAGCATCCTCACGCAGTACACGCTGCCACAGAATTTCTACCTGGACATCCCGAGCGCCCGCATCCAGATGGTCGGCTGCCTGACAAAGCGGGTGCATGGTAACAACATTATCGAAGCGCGGTTCCTGCGCATGCTGACGGACCGCGACCTCAACCGCATCTTCGTCTACAGCACCCATCCGAACCACCGTAATCGCACGCTCGACATTTACCGCTAGAAAGAATCGTCGGCGCCGCCGCCAACGGAGCGCCTGCGGTAGCGACCACCAGGCCGATCCCAAAAGGGAGCGGCGATGTCCCTCAAGGCGCCGAGTGACTAGGCAGATCCCATCAAGCACCTTGACGGTCTGCGAGCCCATTGACGGACAAGGCAGCTCGGTAGGTTGCTTGGCAATGGCATCGGCTGTGCCTAACCACCGCGCCGCCGGCAGAGGATATTCTTCACACGAAACACCTGCCATCGGACAGGCGGGACCTGTCCTTGGAGGAACAACAATCCGGCGCGGGGGTTTTCGACTCCAGTGTAAGGAATTTCCTGATGGGATGGATTGAGGTCGATCATGGCGGCTGACAAGCTCTCAACCTACAAGAAGAAACGGGACTTCAAGCAGACAAAGGAACCGAGCGGCGCGGCCGCTGTCAAGCCGGCCAATCGGCTTCGCTTCATCATCCAGAAACACGACGCGACGCGCCTTCATTACGATCTTCGCCTCGAACTCGACGGCGTGTTCAAGTCCTGGGCTGTGACGAAGGGGCCGTCACTTGATCCGCATGACAAGCGGCTGGCGGTCGAGGTGGAGGATCATCCGCTCGGCTATGGGGATTTCGAGGGCACCATCCCGAAAGGCCAGTATGGCGGTGGCACGGTCATGCTGTGGGACCGGGGCTATTGGGAGCCGGAAGGAAACAAGTCGCCGGAGGAAGCCCTGAAGAAGGGCGATTTGAAATTCGTGCTGCAGGGTAAGCGCCTAAATGGCAGCTTCGTGCTCGTGCGGATGCGCAACGACCGCGACGGCGGTAAGCGCACCAATTGGCTGCTGATCAAGCATCATGACGATCATTCCGTTGAAGAGAACGGCGCTGCCATCCTAGATGAGAACATGACCTCGGTGGCTTCCGGACGAACCATGGAGCAGATCGCAAGCGGCAAGGGGCGCAAGCCCAAGCCGTTCATGATGGCGAGCGGTGAGGTCGAGGCCGACGCAGTCTGGGATAGCAAGCAAGGGCGCGCAGCCGGTAAACGCAAAGAGAGGGGTCGGACGGATGTGGCGGCGTCGACCGGGGTTGACTTGCCCGACTTCATTGCTCCGCAACTCTGCGAAACCGTGGAGCGCCCGCCGGTCGGGAAGAACTGGCTGCATGAGATCAAGTTCGATGGATACCGCATCCAAATGCGGGTCGCTGACGGTGAGGTCATGCTGAAGACCCGCAAAGGGCTGGACTGGACGGCCAAATATCCGGAGATAGCGAGAGCTTCCTCCCAACTGCCCGACTGCATTATCGACGGCGAGATCTGCGCGCTCGACGACAATGGCGCTCCGGATTTCGCGGCGCTTCAGGCCGCCTTGTCGGAAGGCACCACCGGCAACCTGGTCTATTTCGCGTTCGACCTCCTGTTCGACGGCGGCGAGGATTTGCGGCCGAGGCCGCTTACCGATCGAAAGGCGCGTTTGCAGGAGCTGCTAGCAGATGCGACCGACAATCCTCGTCTTCGCTTCGTCGAGCATTTCGAGACGGGCGGCGATGCGGTCCTGCGTTCTGCGTGCAAGCTTTCCCTCGAGGGCATTGTCTCGAAGCATGCCGATGCGCCCTACCAGTCCGGCCGTACCGACACCTGGGCGAAATCGAAATGCCGCGCCGGGCATGAAGTGGTTATCGGCGGATACGCCAAGACGAATGGCAAGTTCCGGTCGCTACTTGCCGGCGTCAATCGCGGTGAGCATTTCGTTTATGTCGGCCGCGTCGGCACAGGCTACAGCGCCAAGAAGGTCGAAACACTGCTGCCAAAGTTGAAGGCTGTGGAAACGACGAAGTCGCCGTTCACGGGGATCGGCGCGCCGAAGAACGAAAAGGAAGTCGTCTGGGTGAGACCCGAGTTGGTCGCCGAGATCGAATTCGCTGGCTGGACCGCAGACGGGCAAGTCCGCCAGGCCGCCTTCAAGGGCCTGCGGGAGGACAAGCCGGCCGATGAGGTGGAGGCGGAAAAGCCTGCATCCCCCGCGACGACCAAAACGCCCAAGCCCGCGCCGATGGTGAACAATGTCCCGCGCCGCAAGGGCGCGAAGGCCGAGGTCATGGGCGTGCTCATCTCCAATCCGGACAAACCGTTATGGCCGGACGCCGACGACGGCAAGGCCGTCACCAAAGAAGAGCTGGCCCGGTATCACGAAGCGGTCGGCTCTTGGCTGATCGAACATGTCAGGGGCCGGCCGTGTTCGATCATCCGCGCGCCTGACGGCATTGGCGGCGAACAGTTTTTCCAACGCCACGCCATGCCGGGTACGTCAAACCTGCTGGAGCTGGTCAAGGTGTTCGGCGACAAGAAGCCGTATTTGCAAGTCGACCGTGTCGAAGGCCTCGTCGCCGTCGCCCAGATCGGCGGCATCGAACTACATCCATGGAACTGCGAACCAGGAAATCCGGAGGTGCCGGGCCGGCTGGTCTTCGACCTCGACCCCGGTCCGGATGTGCCGTTCGCGGCTGTGGTTGCGGCCGCCCGTGAAATGCGGGACCGGCTTGATGATCTCGGACTTGTCAGCTTCTGCAAGACGACTGGCGGCAAGGGACTGCATGTGGTGACGCCGCTGGCCGTGAACGCGCGTACGCCGCTTTCATGGGCGCAGGCGAAGGGCTTCGCCCGTGACGTCTGCCAGGAGATGGCCCGCGATAATCCAGACCTTTATCTCATCAAGATGACGAAAAGCCTGCGGGAAGGCCGCATCTTCCTCGACTATCTGCGCAACGACCGCATGGCGACGGCGGTGGCCCCGCTGTCGCCACGGGCGCGTCCGGGCGCCACGGTGTCGATGCCGCTAACCTGGACGCAGGTCAAATCCGATCTCGATCCGAAGCGGTTCACCGTGCGGACCGTACCGGCGCTGCTAACGAAGACGATTGCGTGGGAGGACTATTGCGACGGACAGCGCGAGCTCGAACAGGCCATCAAGCGGCTCGGCAAGCAAAGGCTGCGGCATGAGCGTTGAACGGCAGGGCGCCAAGACCACATAGGACGCATGAAAAATCACACTGTCCCCATCGAGCACCTGACCCGCCTTCGGCGCATCCGCGGCCTGGTACGGTTGATGGACACGGCGCTCCGCATTCCCGGCACGCGCGTATCGGTGGGCGCGGACTCGGTTCTTGGTCTCATCCCAGGCGTGGGCGATTTCGCAGCGGCGGCTATCAGCCTCGTCATCGTAAACGAGGCGCGCCGTCTCGGCGTGCCGAATGACACGCTGGTGAAGATGCTTGTCAATGTCGGCTTCGACACGGTCGCAGGAAGCGTGCCGGTGCTCGGCGATGTCTTCGATATCTATTTCAAGTCCAACCGCCGCAATCTGCAACTCGTGCTGGACCACTTGGGCCTCGACCACGCTGACCTCGATCGGTAACGCCGGTCAGCTGCGGTCTCCAAGCGTGGCGATATCGAACACCGCGGCATTGTCCTGGATTTCGCGCAAGCCTTTATAGGAGGCGTGGCGCAGATTTCCCTCGACCGTCCAGCCGCGGAACTCGATCTCGGCGATCAGCGTCGGCAGCGCGAACACGTAATTCTTGCCCTTGACTGGCACGACCGGTTTCTTCGTCTTCAGCTTGTCCAATGTTTTGCGCAGGTATTCGGCATCCTTCGCCTTGAACCCGGTCCCGACAGAACCCACCGACACCCAGCTATCGCCCCGCCGGGCGGCAAGCAGAAGGCTGCCGATCCCGCTACGCGCTGCAGCGGACTGCTCATAGCCGACGATCATGAAGCTCTCACTTTGAACGCATTTGACCTTGATCCAGTCGCCTGTTCGTCCCGACCTGTATGGCCGCTCGCGGTGCTTGGCAACAATGCCTTCGAGCCCCATCGAACATGCATTTGCCAGCAGCTCGACGCCATCACCGTGCGCTTCTTCCGACAGCTGCACCGCGCCGCTTGCGCCGTCGAGGAAATCCGTAAGCAGATGCCGGCGAACCGAAAGCTCCGTCTTCGTCAGATCGTGGCCATCAAAATAGAGAAGATCGAATGCGGCAAAGACCGCCTCCGTCGAGGCGCGCTTGCCGCCGCGGCCCCCGAGCGAGCGTTGCAGCGCCCCGAAGTCCGCATGGCCCTCCTTGTTGAGGACCACGGCCTCGCCATCGAGGATGGCGGTCCCGACGTCGAGCCTCTTCGCGGCTTCCACGATCCGTGGAAAGCGATCGGTCCAGTCGTGGCCGCCGCGCGTGATGATCCTAACACCCTTCGGTTCGATGTGGATGGCGAGGCGATACCCGTCCCATTTGATTTCGTAGAGCCATTCCGGTCCTTCCGGCGGCGTCGGCCGCAGAAGCGCCAGGCACGGCTCGATGCGGCCGGGCATCGGATCGAAGGGCAGAGTGGGCTGGTCGCGATTGCGTCGGCGGACCGGCCGCGACTGGAGCGCAGTACCGGAGTCATCGAGCAAGGGTATGGCCGATCGGCGCTTCGCTTTCATGGCGATCCATCATGCGCAAGAGAGAATACGAACATAAGTGCCTTCCGTGAAGTTTTCAGGATGAGCGCTTTCCTTTTCCGCTCGCCGCCAAACTCTGGCGAAGAGCGTCCATGATGTCGATGACGTTGCTGCCAGCCGCGCCGGTCTCTTCCTTGGCCTTGCCCTTCTTCAAGGGCCTCAGCCCCTTCTTCTTTTTCGCGATAATGTCGAGGAGAGCGTCCTGCACGGGGTCGGAAACCATGTCCGGGGACCAGGTCTTGGTGTGCTGCTTGATGAATTTCTCGACAAGGGGAATAAGATCAGGGTCCGACGCATCGTCGATATCCTCGAAATAGGACTCTTCCGGCCGGACCTCGTCGCCGAAGCGTAGTGTCCAGAGCACGATACCTTCGCCGCGTGGTTCGAGCACGACTGCCCGCTCGCGCCGGCCGATGACGAGTTTCGAAATGCCGAGCACCTTGTCGGACGCCATGGCGTCGCGAATGACCGCGAAGGCCTCATGGCCGACGGGATCGTCGGGCACAAGATAGTGCGGCTTTTCGAGATAGATCCACTCGATGCTGTCGCTCGGGACGAACTTGTCGATGTCAATGGTTTTGACGGTGTCGAGCGCGACGGCATCCAGTTCGTCGTCCGTGAGGAGCACAAAGTCGTTCTCGCCGCGGGGATAGCCCTTTATCTCGTCCTCATCCTTCAGCGGTTTGCGCGTGACCGCGTCGACAAATTGGGAGACGACGCGATTTCCGGTCTCTTTGTTGAGCGTGTGAAACCTGACTTTTTCGCTCTCCGACGTTGCTGGCGACATCGAGACCGGGCAGGTGACGAGCGAGAGCTTCAGATAGCCTTTCCAGTATGGGCGCGGCGCCATGATCGTGCTCCTCAGCCGGCTTTACGCTGTCCGGACGTCGAGCCGCGCGATTTCGAGGCCGCGGCGCGCGACGCCGGCTTGCGCCCGGCGCCCTTGTTGGCATTGGCGGCGGGTCGCGTCAGTTGATCGCCGCCGGCCTTCAGCATCTTCGCGCTTTCGCGTAGGGCGGCCAGTAGGTCGTCCGGTTTGGAGACCTTGACCTCCTTTCGCTTCGGCAAGGCCTTGCCTTCAATTTTCGCCTTCACCAGCTCAGCGACCGCCGTCTCGTAACGATCGTCGAACGCGGCCGGGTCGAAGGTTCCTTTCTTTGTAGCGATGATGTGCTTGGCAAGATCCAGCATCTCACCTTTGATCCGCAGCTTCGGCACCTCCTCAAACGCCTTCTGTGATGAGCGGACTTCGTAGTCATACTGCATCGTGGTGGCGATCAGGCCTTTGCCGTGGGTGCGGATCAAGAGTGTGCGTATGCGACGAAACAGGACCGTGCGCGCGATCGCAGCGACCTGCGACTTCTCCATTGCATCGCGCAGCGCGGTAAAGGCGTCTGACGAAACCCGGTCGGTCGGCACGAGATAGTAGGGTTTGTCGAAATAGACGTCGTCAACGTCGGAGCAGGGAATGAAGGCTTCGATCTGCAGGGTCTTGTCGCTGTCCGGAACGGTAGCGGCCACCTCCTCCGGATCGATCATGATGTAGTGGCCGTTTTCGATCTCGAAGCCCTTTGTCTGATCCTCCCGCTCGACCTCCTTGCCGGTGTCGCTATCGACGAAGACACGGTTAACGCGATTGCCGGTGCGGCGGTTGATGGTGTGAAACGCGATGCGTGCCGAGGTGCTGGCGGCCGTGTAGAGGCCGACTGCGCAACTGACCTCGCCGAATTTGATGAAGCCCTTCCACTGGGCACGATGACCGGCCATCTTTTAAACTCCCGACTCGACGCAACCAAAGCGAGTCAAGCGAATCACGAGCGAATTTGTTCCGACTCGAAAGGAATCGAAAATCAATAACTTAGGCATGCGTTGGCGCCCTTTTTAACCAGTCTCGACCATGCCGCTGATTCGCTGCATCTTTTCGGGGCGGCGTGCGTTCTTCCGAAGCCACAACTGGAAGGGAGATGTCATGACGAAACGTGAATTCGTCGATAGCAGAACCGATAGGCGCTATATTCGGCGCCGCGGGAAACGCCAGTTCAAGGAAAGTATCGATGTGAACCGGGTCCCCGTTCGCCGATCAGCGCACAAAGGCGAAGACTGAGGCAAAGCCCGGCAAGGCGGTCTCGGAGATTGGCATAGGAAGCATTGGCGCGCGGGCCGCCCTCTGTCGTAGCGACGGGTGATGCGATGGCCGACGATGTCGAGATTGATCATGAGGACAAAGGGGCTGGCGAGTGCGTGTCGGTCGCATTTCCGTTCGACCGTATGACCGTGCAGCGGTTTCGCGAGGCTTTTCCACGCGCCCGCTGGAGCGACCGGCGAAAGGCCTGGATCGTCCCCGGCACGACCGCGCGCCGGCGCATCGATCGCTGGCTGGCCAGGGAAGAATTCCGCGTCGATCCACACGCAGAGGGAAAGGGCAGGGATGCTTATGCGTTCGAGCCGATCCTCAGCCCCTACCTCAACGTCGACAAGGACGGGTTTCGCATCCGGACGCCTTTTTCACGCAAACTGGTCGACGAAATCCGCCAGGTTCCATTTGCCCGTTGGGATGGCGAGCATAAGGTGTGGCGGGTGCCATTCGCTTCCTATGATGATCTTGTCGATCGCTGGGGGGCTATCGAGGCGGAAGCGCAGCGAAATGAGCCTGAAGAAAAACGCAAGCGCGCCGAGGCGCGCAAGGGAACCTACGAGGAAAGACTGTCCCGCCGCCGGGCGGTCGAGCGCAAGCGCCGGCGCATCCCACTTGCCGTCGATGATTTGCCCCCGATAGGTCGGCCGCTTGCGACGCCGCTCTACGGGATCGTCGTAGTTGGAGACATAACCGGCGAGCTGGTCGATTGCCATGAGGTTGCCGACCTTTATCCACACATCGCCGGGGATCACGTTTGGGGCCTATGGCGGACGCCTTCGCTGGAGGAGCTGGTGCAGACCTGGCCCTCGAAAAGGGCGCCGGAAGAGCGTGAGCGCCGGCGCGGCTGGTGGCTGCCGACTCTTGAGGAACTGCGCGAGGCGCGGCTGACCGCCAAGGCGCGCGAACGCAGGGCCAGACAAAAGGCTTAGGCCTGACTTCAATCCGATGGTGGTTCGATCTCGATGATGACCGACCCATGGCCGGTGGTGTGCTCCAAGCCACGAGGGCTACGTGGGACACTCGCCTTGCTGAGCCAGGGCGCGAGCGCCGGGCTGAGGAGAATATGGTCGATACGCAGGCCCGCATCGCGCTCACAGGCGCTGCGCCAGTATTTCCAGAAGGTGTAGATGCGTTCCTTCGGATGAATATGGCGGATGGCGTCGGTCCAGCCTTGGGCGAGGAGATCGGCATAAGGCTTTCCGGACTTCCGGCCGGAACAGCGCGTCGTCGCGCCAGCGTGACGGTGCGTAGACGTCCAATACCGTCGGCATGGTCGGTTTGCCACGGACCTCCAGCGTCTTCAGCCGCTTGGCTTCGGACAGCTCCATGCCGCCGACTTGGCTTTCCACTTATAGATGCTGGCATCGCTGACGCCGTGCCTGCGGCAAAGCTCCGCGACCGGCGTGCCCGCCTCGTGCTCCTTCAGAATCCCGATGTTCTGTTCGTCTGTGAAACGATTGCGCTTCATTCCCTGGTCCTCTCAATGGGCCAGAGCTTACTTCAAAATGGATTATTTCAACGGGGCAAGGTCACCTCTCGTGCATCCACCGCGCGTCTTCGTTCGCCCGGATGCCGGGCGCCACCGACGGCGGGTTCAGTGATGCTGACATCATCGCGCTGGTGCTCGATCCGCGCTCCGTGAGCCTGATCGATCTCTCATATCAGACGATGTTCGTGCTCTTGACGATCATTCTTGCGATCGCTGTTTGGCGCTCGCGCCGGCTTTGTTCCCAAACATGCTCAGGTTCGAAGATGCGGGCGCGATCGATCGCATCAAGGAGGTCACCCGCCTGGAGGACAGGGCGCGGGACCGTTTCAACTGCGGAAGCTGTGGGATTCCTTAAGCAGCGACGTCGCCGATCAGCGAACCAGCCGGAATGTTCCATTCCTTGCTGAGCTTTCGAATCTGATCCAGATTGATTTCCCGCTGGCGGTCTTCGTTAAAGCACGCGCCACTAACGCACGCCATGTTATTATTGGCACATCAAAACATTGGCCACCAAAATCACGGGGAGGGGTTGCCCGCTCACGAGGTGCTTTTTGAGTCAAGTTCCACCGATTTGTCGGCGGTGGACGCTCCATCGGCCACTCCGAGAATAGCGAGATTTCGGTCCGCTATTCGTTTTGCGGTAGACGGCCCTCCGCCTGGACCCATCTCGAGGCGGACGTCACGAAAACTAATTATGCGCCCGGTTGACGAGATCGGGCCCACAGGTCCAAGCAAACTATCTGTCTCGTGTTCAACCATTCGGATCGGCGGCCCCTTTTCTCCAACGGCCCATTTGTCGCCCCACTGTTGCAACGAAACCAGCACCGGAAAAAGCTCCTCGCCCTTGGCGGTGAGGCGATACCCCTCCCGTCGCCCATGTTCTTCAAGTGAAACTCTTTCGACGACACCGTTCGCGATGAGCCGCCTCAAGCGCGTCGTCAGTATATTCCGGGCGATGCCCAGGCGTTCCTGAAATTGATCGAAACGCGTGGTTCCAAAGAAGCACTCCCGGATAATCAATAGGCTCCACCACTCGCCTACTTCATCGAGGGCGCGGGCAATCGAGCAGTTCATTTCACTGAAGGCTTTGCGTTGCATTCCAGCAATATAGCCAGAACAGTTGCGTCGTGCAACTTTTCTGGTAAGTTTTAACATGAAACTTTTGCGCAGCGGCTGATGCCGCGGATTAAGGACCACCACAATGGATCGTCGTTTGCTCGTGCTTGCCGTCGGCATGTTCGCCATTGGTACAGACAGTTTCGTAATCGCCGGAATTCTTCCTGAGGTGACGCAATCCCTCGGCGTCTCAATCGCAGTCGCTGGGCAAATGGTCACCGTCTATGCGTTGAGTTTCGCCGTGCTTTCGCCGGTCATCGCCGCGGCGGCGGCTCACTGGCCGCGAAAGCGACTTCTCCTCGCCGGCTTGGCGGTGTTCGTCATCGGTAATCTCGTCACAGCCATTGCACCGACCATCGAATGGGTGTTGGCGAGCCGTTTCGTGGCGGGGCTCGGCGCAGCGATGTTCAGCCCAACGGCGACGGCGACAGCCGCCTCACTTGTGCCGGCGGAGAAACGCGCGCGTGCACTAGCAATCGTGGTGGCCGGGTTGTCCGGTGCGACCGCCCTGGGATCTCCGCTTGGAACATTTATTGGCGGGCTGGGTGATTGGCGCGCCACCATGTGGTTTGTCACTGTCGTTGGGGCCGTCGCTACTATTGGCGTCTACGTGCTGTTGCCGGCTGTCCCCCCCTTGCCGGCAGTATCGTTGCGCGCGCGCCTTGGTCCACTCAAAGACATTCGCGTGGCGCTCACCCTTTTGACCACACTAGTGGCGTATTCAGGATTCTTTGCGGTTTACACGTATCTCGGAGTGACCTTCGATCGCGCGACCGGTGGAAGGCCCGAGGTCTTGGCCGCACTTCTGCTCCTTTGGGGTATCGCAGCCACCGCTGGCAACCTGGCAGCCGGATACTTTACCGATCGGTTCGGCAATCGGATGATTGTCAACGGCTCGCTTGCGATCGCCGTGGCGAACTTCGCATTGATGCCGTGGAGCAGTGCGGACCTTTGGAGTTCTGCCCTGGCTCTGGTTGTCTGGGGCATTTGCGGTTGGGGCTTGTTGGTTCCCCAACAGCACCGGTTGATCAGTTTGTCTCCCGCATCGGCGTCGCTCTTGCTGGGTCTGAATTCGGCTGCCCTTTATGTCGGCGTATCGGCTGCCGGTCTCATTGGGGCGGCTGGCATCACGGTGCTTGAACGCCATCAACTCGGCCTAATAGGCGGTCTCTTCGTCGGTGTGGCCTTTGTCATAGCGCAGGTGGCGAATTGGCAGATACGAAAAGGTTCTGAGATAGAGCTCGGTCTGGCGACACCGTGAACAGGCGCGCCACAGGCATGCGCGCGATAGAGGCGTGTGTGAGTGATGCGTGGCGAGATGATATGTCTGGGTGAATCCATCAGGCATCGCATGGTCTGATCGTGAGAAAGGTAAGGCGTTGCTTTCGCCGAGCTCCGGGCCCGGGGCTGCCTTGGTTGATTATGCAATGGTTGACTGGCTGTTTTCGGGGCGAAGCTCTATCGACCTCGACGACTGGCGTTGGCGCCCGACGCTGCCGATGCAGAGCACAACTCTGTAAGCGCTCGTCTATTGAGCTGCTCGTGGAAGGTCTTGAAATACGCCGAACGGTTGACCGAAGAGGGGCGCAAAGAGCTCGGCACGCCAGTGTGTGCGGACCGCCGAGCTCTTGTAAAGCATCTTCAGGCGAATGGAGCGACACCACTCAAGTCAGCAAGACCATGCGTCTTCCTGATCAAATCGCCTGCGCGCTCTCCGATGACGACACACGGTGCCATCGTGTTTCCCGTGGTGATACGCGGCATGATCGAGGCATCTGCGATACGAAGACTTTCAATACCGTAGACCTTGAGCTCGTTATTGACCACGGACATGCTGTCGCGTCCCATTTTGGCCGTGCAGGACTGGTGCCAGTAAGTGACAGCGGACTTTCGGATGAAATCGATCATCCCTGCCCGGTCGCGTGTGCCTGGAGCTGCCTCGCTCGTGACCAGCGGCGTGAAGGCGTCGCCATTTCCGAGTTCGCGACACAGCTCAACCGCCGCCAAGGCGGCAGCCATGTCTTCCGGCTGACTGAGAGAATTTGGTTCAATCAGGATAGGGTTGTTTGTATTGGGGCCGGAGAGCCTCAGCCGGCCACGGCTTTTCGGCTGCGCAAGCCCTGAAAACATCGTCCAGCCATGTGCCGGGGTTTCCAGACCTGTTTCTGTCGGCGAAGGAACGGCGAACTCCAACTGGCACTGCAGAATGTCCGGTTGAGAGAGGCGGGAGTCGCTTTTCCAATAGAGTTTTGCTTCGCAGCCTCCCCCGCCGACGCCTTCCGGCTTTCTATATGCCCAGGTGCAGCCGAACGCGAGATGATCTTGATGATTTCGACCCACACCCGGGAGATGCTGCACGACAGATATCCCGTGAGCTTTCAGTTCGTCCTTCGGGCCAATGCCTGACTGCATCAGCACCTTTGGCGTATTGATCGCACCCAGCGACAATACCGTTTCGCATCGCGCAGTGAACGCACGCCGCTGTCCGTTGACGAGAGCCTCAACGCCTGTCGCCCGTTTGCCATCGAAGATGAGGCGCGTGACCAACGCCTCGGTTACGACCGTAAGGTTCGGTAGCGACATGAGCGGACGAACATAAGATCCGAATACGGACTCCCGCTTGCCATCCCGGATGCGCAGTTCTGCGATCGATGCACCTCCGGGACTTTCCATCAGTTCGCCGTTCGGAGTGTCGAAAACCGGAATGCCCATCGCCGATGCAGCGTTCAACAGAGCCTCTGCGATTGGTTGTGGCGAACGTGGCTGGGCGACATACACCGGTCCTCCAGCCCCGCGGCGTAGCGCATCCGGTGTGCCGCGCCAGTCTTCAATCCGCCGATAGTAGCCGAGAACCGATTCATAACCCCAGGCTTCATCGCCCGCTTCAGCCGCGAAATGATTCCAGTCTTCCTTGTGGCCTCGCGCCCAGACCATAACATTGATGCTCGAACCACCACCCAGTCCCTTCCCCATGCTGAGAGGAAGCCGCCTCCCGTAGAGCTCAGGCGCCGGCTCTCCAACGAAACCCCAGTCACGGTTCGTACCGAGATTGAGTGGCCATTGCGACGGGTTTACAACGGACTCGGCCGTATCGTCTCCCCCAGCCTCAAGAAGCAAGACGCTGGCGTTTCCGCATTCTGCCAGTCGGGCGGCAACGACGGAACCACTGGATCCGGCTCCACATACTATGAAGTCAAAATCGGCTGGGACCTCAGGATGTCGTGGCGCCGGATTTTCACGTCGGTTTATGTCATGCGTATTCTGATCCACGGGGTTACCTTTGTGAATTGGTGGGCTGAAATTGCAAGTTGGCCGCGAGCGCTATTGGCATCCGAGATGCAATCGATCTCAATCGGAGATCGACGTTTTTACATACGGCCTGTAAGTGTGATGGGAGGTGAGGACATTCCAGCATCCGATCATCGGAACAGGAATGCCTGTCCCGATGATAAAGCTCGAACGACCATACTTACTGCGCCGAAACAGTTTTCGCCGCTTCGTCGATGGTGTCCGCGACCACCGTTGGCTGCGTCATGAACAGAGCGTGGCTTGCTGCGACCTTGGTGATCTTGGCTTTAATCCGCTCTGCCATATGGACCAGCATGGCTTGGTCAAATGCTTTGTCCTCTGTGGCGATGACGGCCCAGCTTGGCTTGGTTCGCCAAGCAGCATTCTCCAGCTTCGTGGCAAACGCCGACATGTTGATTGGGACCTGCGAATCCCGCATGAACGCGACGTCGGTGTCGCTGGCGTCATGTGCAAATCCAGCCTTGAATTTCCCAGGGTTAACGTACCCAAATCCATCTTTCGTGGTTTCGATGACGAATTCAGATGCCGGGGCAAAACCTTCATACTGCTGGGCCGTCGTCTCGCCTGCGTCCGGTGAGAGCGCGGAGACGTAAACCAGTCCCGCGGCCCTTGTATCAATACCGGCTTCCGTAATGACTGTTCCACCCCATGAATGGCCTACCAGAATGGCCGGTCCATCTTGCCGCTCAAGTGCACGCTTGGTGGCGGCAACGTCGTCTTCGAGGGAGGTCAACGGATTCTGGACGATGGTGACACGATATCCACGCTTCGTGAGATTGTCGTAGACGGCCCTCCAGCCGGAACCATCGGCGAAAGCACCGTGAACGAGTACGACGTTCTTCACGGCCTGGTTAGCAGGGATCGTGTCCGCAGCGTTCGCAGGCACTGGGGCGGATATTGCGGCTACGGCTGCGACGGTGGCCAATACGGTCCTGGTGGTCATGGCTCTCTCCTCTTGATGCATGCGATAACTCTTATCGCGATAAATAATGCCTGTCAGTTTTCATTCTTCGTGTCAACAAAATTTATCGCAATATTGTTTTTTGCAGTACTTTTTGCTAATTCTGCGCCGACAGGAGCTCAAAATGACGAAACGACATAACGACCCGCCGCCGCTCAGCGATCAGCTCTGCTACGCAATCTACACCGCTGGCATCGCTATCCAGCGTGCCTACAAGCAAGTGCTTGACGAGTTGGGTTTGACCTATCCGCAGTACCTCGTGCTCAACGTTCTCTGGCGCGAAGACGAGCAGACGGTTGGTGCCATCGCCCATACCCTCGCTCTGGAATCCAGCACGCTTACGCCGCTTCTAAAGCGGCTGGAAGCATCAGGCTTGCTGCGACGGACACGAAATCTGAGCAATGAGCGGCAGGTTGTCGTTGCATTGACGAACGAGGGACGCACGTTGCAGCACCGGGCCGGCTGCCTCAGCGACACATTGCTCGCAGCCTCTACACAGACGCCCCAGGAGTTGGCATCCTTGAATCGCGATGTCCGGCATCTCCGCGACGCCATCTATTCACAGATCGGCGGATGGGACGCGCCCGCTTGATCTGCGAAGGCGTCTCGATCTAGGCTGTCGGCACAGTTCCTCCATCGATGGTGTATTCGGTACCTGTGATCGATGCAGCGCGGTCCGATGCCAGGAAGGCAATCAGATTTGCCACTTCCGTCGGTTTGGCAGGGCGCCCGAGAGGTATGCCGCCCAAACTATCCATGATGATCTTCTTGCCACCCTCAAGATCCGTACCCGCCTTGTACGCCAAGCGCTGGGCCAAGTGAACGGACGCTTCCGTTTCGATCCAACCCGGAGACACTCGCACGACGCGGACGCCCTTGGGCGATACCTCCTTGGACATGGCCTTGCTATAAGTCGAGAGTGCCGCCTTTGCTGCGGCATAAGCCGTGGTCGCTTCCGGGAGAGGTAGCAATCTTTGGATGGACGTGACATGCACAACCACACCGGTTCCCCGTTCGACCATGTCTGGAACCAGTTCGCGATCCAGTCGAACAGCGGGAAAAAGATTGAGAGACATTTCGTTGTACCACTCGGCATCAGTTAGCGCCCCAAAGCCACCGCCAGCTGCTGCGGAACCACCCAGCATATGAACGATGATATCGACGTTGCCGAGACGTTGACGCGTAACGTCCGCGACGGCCGCGCACCCCTCTTCAGTCGTGAGCTCGGCCTCGACAAACAATTCTTCCGGCAGGTTCTCAGGACGCGTCCGCGCGGTCGTCAACACCTGCGCGCCGAGGTCCCGAAACAGGCTGACGGTCGCAGCCCCGGCGCCCTTGGTTCCAGCAGTAATGAGGGCTCGCTTGCCTCTCAGGTTGAGAAAGTCTGTCATCACCGGATCTCCAGCCAGGCGATCTTGCCGTCCTTGATGGTGAAGGCATATGAGAGCGTCACCGGACTGCCGGGAAACTGGCCGCCAACTTTGGCGGGGACGAGCACTTTGTTGCCGTCAACGGTGGATTCGAACGGTTCAGAAACGTACTGCGTCGCCTCCTTCGCAGCCACCCACCATTCACGGATAGCGACCACGCCTTGATGGCGCGATCCCTCATCTTCGACAACGGCTTCGATCGCAAAGGTCTCCGACAGCGCATCCGCGTTGCTGCCGCTGTCAGCGTCAAAGTACATGTTCACGATATCGGGCATATCCATTGTGGTTCTCCTCATTGGCTAACCCGATAGTAGCGCTCGACCATTGCGTAAATAAGTGGGATAAACCGGCATGCAGCAATGAACAGATCGGGACAATGGAACAAGCCAACCTGAAGGAACTTGAAGCGGTAATCGCTATTGCCCGGCGCGGCACATTCCGCGCAGCGGCCATTGATCTTGGCATGTCTACGACAGCGTTGAGCCACACAATAGGCAGGCTTGAGGCGGAGCTTGGGGTGCGATTATTCAACCGCACCACACGCAGCGTGTCGCTGACGGATGCCGGCAGGCTCTTTGTGCAGCAGGTGGCGCCCTCGCTTCAAGATCTCTATGCCGCCTTGGATTCGGTGCGGGCGCAACGTGAGACACCTTCCGGAACAATACGGATCAACGCGGCGCCCTTCGCGGCGCGCGCAATCATCTCGCCGCTCGTGCTTGAGTTCCTGCGCCGCTATCCCGACATGAATGTCGATATTGTAACTGAAGGAAAGATGGTCGATATCGTCAAGGACGGGTTTGATCTGGGAGTCAGGGTTGCGGGCCTCGTTCCCAGCGACATGATTGCAGTTTCGCTCGGCCGGCCTCAGCGACATGCTGTGGTTGGGTCTCCTGAATACTTCGAGAGGCATGGGAAGCCGGTGGTCCCTCCCGACCTCCTCAGCCATCGATGCATTCGCGTTCGCCTCCCCGATGGCTCCCTGTTTCGGTGGCGTTTCGAGAAGGACGGGGAGCAGGTGCAAATCGATGCACGCGGCCCGATATCGCTGGACGAGGCTAGCCTCACGAGAACCGCTGTCCTGGAAAGCGCCGGTATAGCCTACATCTTCGAGCAAGACATTTTCCCGGACATTGAGGCGGGGCGCGTCGTCCGTGTACTGGAAGACTGGACGCCACCGTATCCGGGGCTTTGCCTTTACTACCCTGGGCGCCGACATCTGTCAGCCGGGGTTAGGGCGTTCTTGGAACTTGCGCGTGAGCTCGCGAGAGTGAGCTAATTGAACCGCCAGTGGAAGAGCTTTGCTTGTCTCTTCAACGCTCCAAGCGGACAGATTTGCAAGGCGTGAATGACCGGTTCGCGGCCAGTAGGTCACTGATCTGCCATTCCGCAAGGAATGAGCGGAAGGCAGACCCTCGGCTTCTAGGATCTCGTTCGATTAGCCTGGACAACCGAAATGGCGCGCAAAACCGCGTCCCTGCGTAACGAATTGATTGTCCGCTTCGGGCTACTAAAAGCGCGTCCAGGGAACGCATGAAAACCATGTGGTAAGTGCCGCCAGCGCTGCAATTGCTGCAGATCTTTCGCGCCGCGACGGGCCGTCCACATATGCGCAGAAGTCCGGATGGTGGGATCATCGTCAAATCAGCGGTCGCGGTCTTTGGTTTATAGGGACCTTGTATCGAAGGAAGGTGCCGCGCTTTCGCAGTCCACGCCTCTGCGCCGCCGCGCGCAGTCACGGACATCGTTTAATCGCGACCGTCTGCGAGCGAGATCACTACCGTCATCAGCTCCGCTCACGTGAGCAACAAAATCACCCAGATCAGAACGGTGGCTGAGATGATCAGCAGCACGATTGCTGCGGCGCGTATTACCTTTCCCATCATTGTCATCCTCCCGCCAGAACCGCGCTGGCGCCATGAGATAAATTGGCAGAACCGCAAACTTGCTCCGTGGCTGCGGCTCTGAGTGCCAGCGGGGATGTGCGTGAACGAACGATGGCGACCAACCAAAAATTGCAGCGTTTTGGTTAATTTAGCGTTGCCTCACGTATATTGGTTTTCTATTGGAAAGATTTGGAGCCGTTGCTGCGTCTTTCCGGCAAGTCGCCAGTCGCTTGAACGCTCAAGCCGCGCTTGGAAAAGGGTTAGACACACCCGTACCGGACTTCGCCACCGTGATCAGTGGTCAGGCGAACACCAGACTCGAACCTGGTTCTTGTTCGGCGATCGCTTCGGTAAGGCCTGTGCGGGCAAAACTCTCGCGTATCTGCTGGCGAAGCCAGCCATTCGCTGGATCAGTGTCGGCATGTTTCGCCCAAACCATGTTCACCGCAGGGAAAGTGAGTGACACCGGCAGTGGGCTGACCTCCAAGCCCAACAGAGGCCCGTAGCGTTCCGCGATCCTTGTCGGGACGGTGGCGATTACGGGGCTGAGTTGCGCGGCCGAAAGAACAGACATGTACCCGGGGGCTGCAGCAACGACATTGATATCGACGCCGGCGATTTCCAGGGCATCTTTGATGCACCCCTGCAGCGTCTCGTTCTGGGATATGGTGGAATGCTCAGCTGAAAGATACTCAGTAAGGCCAACGGGGTTGCTGAGGGTCATGAGATCCGCATTGAAACAGCACGACACCCCGGTGTCATACAGCTTCTCGGACGACCGGCGGCTGGTGACGGTGTAGGTGCACCCAACCGCGAGATCGATCGATCCATCCTCCAAGGAAGGCTCGACCGCCTCATGCGGAAACACTCGCGCTAGGAGTTTGATCCCTGGAGCCAGGCGCCGCAGCCTGGCGGTCAAATCTGGAATGAGCAGCAGCTCAATTTCCGGGGACATGGCGATCCGGAACACGCGCTCTTCCGTAGAGGGATTGAATTCCGCGCCTCCCGTCAACGCCAGTTGCGCCTGCCTTAACGCCTTTCTTATCGGAACCGCCAGGCTTTGCGCTCGCGCAGTCGGCTGCATGGTTGGGCCAACGCGTATAAAGAGCTCATCCTGCAACAGCACGCGCAGCGTCGAAAGAGAATGGCTCATCGCCGGCTGCTGGATTTTCAGACGCCGTGCGGCCTTGGTCACGCTCCCCTCAGCCATCAATGCGTCAAAGGCGACAAGAAGGTTGAGATCGAAAGAGCGAAGATTGAAATGATCGATAGTTGTCATGACCTGCATCGATTTGCGCGTTGATGTCACGGTACATATTTACTCTCCAGGTCAGTTCAAGGCCGCTTTTGCCACCTCGCGTACATCCGGAGCCTTTCATGCAAACTCGTCGTTCTTTTCTCATCAATACAGCCGTATTTGGCGCGGCAGCCGGGACCGTGGTCGGTCTCCCTGCCACCAGCTTCGCCAAGGCCCCGATGATCGGCGCGCAGGCGGCGGGATTTTATCGGATAAAGCTCGGCAACTACGAGATCACGGCGCTTTCCGACGGAACGGTAAAACTGCCGATGTCGAAGATCTACCAGAACATGTCCCAGAACGAGATCGACACCTATTTGACCGACCGGTTTCAATCGGGCGCGGCAGAAGTTTCCGTGAATGCCTATCTGATCAACACCGGCGAGCGCCTCGTGCTGGTGGATGCCGGCACAGGCGACCTAATGGGTCCCGCGCTGGGCAAGCTCGTATCGAATATCGAAGCATCGGGCTACAAGCCCTCTGAAATCGACGACGTCATTTTAACTCACATCCACGCCGACCATTCAGGCGGACTGGTTTCGGGCGGTGACCGCGTCTACAAAAACGCCATTCTGCACGTCAACCGACGGGAAGCGGAATTCTGGCTGAAGGCAGATGCTAAAGCGAAAGCCGATCAGGTACTTGGGCCTCAGATCGCCCAGGCCGAAAGGTGCCTCGGACCCTATGTCGATGCCGAGAAGCTCGAAACGTTCGATGACAATGGCGCACCCATTTCTGGTTTTGCATCTGTTCTGCTTGCGGGCCATACGCCCGGTCACAGTGGTATCATTGTCGAGAGCGAGGGGGAAAAGATCGTGTTTTGGGGCGATGTCGCCCATGGCGACGTGCTGCAATATGACCATCCGGATGTCACGGTCGCATTTGATGTCGACCAGAACGCCGCCGCAGCAACCCGCGCGACGGCTTTTGCTGAGGCGGCAGACGGGCGCTATCTGGTCGCCGGTGCGCATCATGCTTTTCCTGGGATCGGGCATGTTCGCCGCGATGCGGACAATTACGACTGGGTGCCGTTGGTATACCGGGCGGTTTACTGAACCCTCGACCGAACGCATGGAATGGTTCGCCATCCGCAGCGATCACTGTCGATCTCCCAGGCGAGAAGTGGCCGGATATTGCGCGCCTCGATGCCCGCAGAACGGCCGTTTTTGGCTTGCCCGCTAAAGCAATTTAGCCATCGGATCATCAAGAGGTGACGACGGGGCGATCCGGATGTGATTAAACGGAGCCTGGCGCGCGCACACTCGCCTGGAGGTCGTCAATTTGGAAGAGCCGGAAGAAATCTCTCGCGAGGTCCTTTCGAAAGGAGGGTCATCGAAGGGGCCCTCCTTGCAGGGCGCGCAAGACCGGGAAGAGGCGGCTGCTCCACCTGAGCGGACCTCGCCGCTCGGCCTCGAGCAATACATCGCGGGCAGGACGCTTGTCAGTGGCGATGGCCCGGCGTGGAACGACCTGTTCGTTCAGGTGTATTCCCGCCGCGACAAGCAGGAAGCGTTTCTTGTCCCAGCTGTTGCGGAACCGCTGATCGTCTGGGTTATGTCGGGCGAAGCGAATGTCGAAGAGCGCGAACTCGGCGGCGATTGGGTATCCAATATCGTGTCGGTCGGAGACTTCTTCCTGACCCGTTCCCCGACGCCTTACGAAATGCGCTGGCGTTCGACTGGGACGGCGCCCTTTCAGGTGATGCATCTGTATTTGTCGGTTCCTCTGTTTGAGCGCGTCGCCAAAGAGGTGCTTGGCGGCGATGGGCCGCCCGTGCTGCTCGACGTCTCCGGCGGGAAAGATGAGCAGCTCTCGCATCTATTGGCCTTGATCCATCAGGAACTTGCCGCTGAAGGCAAAGGCAGCCAATTGTTCGTGCAAGGATTGGCTCAAAGTCTCACGGTGCACCTGATCCGCAACTACGTAACGGAGGATCGGCAAGACAATCGGCAGACGGCTCTGCCAGGCTTTAAGCTTCGGCGCGCCATGGCTTATCTCGAAGCGCACCTGGCTGACCCGTTCAACCTGGCGCAGCTCGCCGTTACGGTAGGCATGAGCGAGTTTCATTTCAGCCGACTGTTTAAGAAAGCAACCGGCCTTTCGCCCTCCCGCTACTTCATTCGCCAGCGCGTCGCCAAGGCACAGCAGCTGCTCCAGGAAACTGAGACGAGCATCATCGAGATTGGCCTGTCGGTTGGCTATTCGAGCCCGAGTCACTTTGCGCAGGTCTTCCGCCGCGAGACAGGTCTGCCGCCGAGCCACTATCGTCGAGGATGATTTTTCATCCGTCTGCGATTTGAGCAAGATCGCGACAGGTCGCGCAAGGCCCCGTGAGAAGGGCCGGCGTGAAACGCTTAGGTTCCTCCTTGTCGAAACGAAACGCCCACCGCGGTGGTGGGCTTCAAAGACAAGGAGTGAAGACAATGGCCAACCTCAACGGAAAGATCGCATTGGTAACTGGCGCGTCGAGTGGCATTGGCGCCGCTACCGCCGTGAAGCTCGCCGAAGCCGGCGCGAAAGTCGGCATCGCCGCTCGCCGGACCGAAAAACTCGAAGACCTGAAGCAGCGGATTGAAGCGAAGGGCGGCGAGGCTCTGGTGATCGAGATGGATGTCGTTGATCCGAGCGCGATCGAAACCGGCGTCAAAAAGCTTGTCGAAACCTACGGCTCGATCGATATCCTGGTCAACAATGCCGGCCTGATGCCACTCTCGGACATCGACCAGTTCAAGGTCGACGAATGGCACCGGATGGTGGACGTGAACGTAAAGGGCGTGCTCAACACGACGGCTGCCGTTCTGCCCCAGATGATCAAGCAGCATTCGGGCCACATCTTCAACATGTCCTCGATCGCGGGCCGCAAGGTCTTCAAGGGTCTTTCGGTCTACTGCGCCACGAAACACGCGGTCACGGCCTTCTCCGACGGACTGCGCATGGAAGTTGGCCAGAAGCACAACATCCGCGTGACCTGCATTCAGCCAGGCGCTGTTGCCACCGAGCTCTACGACCACATCACCGATCCGGGCTACCGCAAGCAGATGGATGAGCTGGCCAGCCAGATGACTTTCCTTCAGGGCGAGGACATTGGCGACACCATCGTCTTCGCCGCCCAGGCTCCGGCGCATGTCGACGTCGCTGAGCTGTTTGTCCTGCCGGTTGAGCAGGGCTGGTAAGCGACTGTCCTAACGGGCCCTGCCCAAGGGTGGGGCCCTCTTCACGGGAGAGTAGGATGAAAGAGGTATCCGCACTACAAACCTACCGTGTGCTGGAGCCAGGCCCGATCGTTATGGTAACGACCAGCGATCGGGGAAAGCCAAACGTCATGACGATGGGCTTTCATATGATGATCCAGCACGCGCCGCCGCTGATCGGCTGCATCATCGGGCCGTGGGACCATAGCTTCGAGACAATTCTGGCGACGGGCGAGTGTGTCATCGCCGTTCCGGGTCTCGACCTCGCCGAGACGGTTGTCGATGTGGGGAACTGCTCGGGCGACAGCGTTGACAAGTTTCAGCGTTTTGGACTGCGCACCGAAAAGGCGAAGGAGGTGTCCGCGCCTCTTATCGCCGACTGCCTGGTGAACATCGAATGCGTGGTGGTCGATCGGCGCAACGTCGAGCCGTACAACCTGTTCATCCTGGAAGCCAAGCGCCTATGGGTGAACGAAACCCGCAAGGAGCGTCGAACACTTCACCACCGGGGCGACGGCACCTTCACCGTCGACGGCGGAACGCTCGATCTCAAGGACCGTATGGTCAAGTGGCGCCATCTGCCCTGAGGGCGTCGGCCGCCTCATTCGAAACCTAGAGGAGAAACCCTATGTCTGCCTATCTCGTCGTCGACCTCGATATTCACGATATGAATTCGATCGAAGACTATCGTTCCAAGGCATTGCCGCTTGTTGCCAAAGCAGGCGGCCGCCTGATCGCTCTCGACGCCACGCCACTTGCACTCGAAGACTGGGAAGCCACCAACATGCTGATCATTGAATTCCCGGACAAAGAAGCGATCAGCCAGTTGTTCGCATCGCAAGAATATCAACCACTTGCAGCCCAGCGCCAGGCTGCTGCCAAATCGAGGATCATCGCGATCGCGGGCGCCTGAAGTCTGTCAACTCGGTAAGGACTATCAAAATGGCCGAACTGACCAATGTGGCCTTCTTCAAGGCAAAGCCCGATATTTCCTTGCGATGGTGCCTGACCTTTGTGTCACCGATGTTGAGATCCGAGGGTTTCAGCAGCGCTCGGCGCTATCTGCATAGCTGCTGACCATCGAACGAAAAGAGCCCGGGGGAAGGCCCGGGCTCTTTTGCGGCTTATGCGAGGTTAGCGGCGAGCGTCGAGGCTGAGGCGACCCGCGCCGAACGCGACGACCTGCAGCAGACCACCGGCCATGGCGATATTCTTGAAGAAGTGGATGAACTGGTTCAGGTCGCTGAGGTTGTTGTGGAACGTCACCGCGGTGACAATGCTGAACAGAGCCAGGACCAGGGCAACGATGCGGGTCTGGAAGCCGAGGATCAGCGCCCCGCCGCCGACGATCTCCGTCACGACTGCCGCGCCATAGGACAGCGAGGGGAAGGGCAGGCCGACCATATTGATATAGCCGATCGTTCCGGCCGGGTCCGAGATCTTGCTGATGCCGGAAAGTAGGAAGATGGCGGCAAGAAGAACACGGCCGGCGAGCGGGGCCACGCCATTAATGAGGAGCGACTTGGAAAGAGTTTCAGCGCGCTCAGCGATTGCATCGGAATAAGACATCGACGTTTCTCCTGTGTTGGGGCGCAGCCGCCGTGGCTGCGTCGTGAGGAGAAACTGCCATCTTGAGATCGGACGAAAAAGCCGGATATTCTCGCGCATTATCGTCGATAATCTCGAACGATGCCGCAGAAAAACCCGCGCTGGGAAGGCGCGCGTCCGATCGGAGGGTCCTGAAGTTCAGTTTCGTTGCCGTGCTGAGATAATGAAGATCAATATTTTGAGTTTCGTCACGGGTAAGCTCCTCGGTTTAGGAAGCGGTCAGCAAGTGTGCTGCCCATGGCGAGAGATTCTCCTTGTGCGCGCGCCCGCGATAGAATGGAGTCCGGGTAGATTGCCTGATTCTACGCGTACCCGGACCAGAAGCGGAGCCGCGGTGAGGCGGCTCCGTGCAGGGCAAAGTGGAAGGCAGTTGCCTGATCCTCAGCACAAGGTCAGGCTATAATTCGGAGGAGCCGCCCGAAGCAACCTGGTAGCGTGATGCCGGCTTCCCGCTTTGCGTCGCTGCAAAAAGCTTGTTTCGTGCTACATCGAAAGAAGCCCAAAGCTCAAGGTCCTCTACCGACGGCATTGTCACGAGTTCACCTTTGTCGAGGCCCAAAAGGGCCGCGTCAACGAGGTCTGTGGTCGTCATGACCACGTCTGGATCAAATGCTGAAAGAGGGATGCCCGCATGGTCGTAGAACTCCGTTGCGGTCCCGGCAGGCAGCACCACCTGCACCTTCACCGCGGTTCCGGCCAATTCTTCCTGAAGGCCCCGGCTGAAGCTTAGGACAAATGCTTTCGTCGCGCTGTAGAGCGATGTTATCGGCAGGGAATGTAACGCCATCACCGAAGCGATATTGATGATCGCGCCGCTGTCGCGGGCGATAAAGTTGGGAAGGGCTGCACGTGTCAACCGCGTCAAAGCGGTCACGTTCAGCGCGATCATGGAGATCGAATCTTCATGCGAAATGTCCGTTGTTGTTCCGAGCTTTCCATTTCCCGCGTTGTTCACGAGCAGTGTGATGCGACTGTCTGAACGCAGGGTATTCTCGACCTTTGTGATACCGGATTCCGTTGTGAGATCGGCCTCGAGAACCTCCACGTTTGAACCATGTCGACAGGAAAGGTCAGTTGCGAGTTTGTCGAGCCGATCCAGTCGTCGGGCGACCAGAATGAGATCATATCCCCGGTGTGCAAGGCGGTCGGCATACCCAGCGCCGATGCCGGAGGACGCACCGGTGACGAGAGCCACTGGCTTTTCATGGTTGGTCATATATCGCTCCATGTTTTATAATGATCGTTAAACAACACAGCTTGACGATCGCTGTCAAACATTATTTAATGACCGTTATGAAACCTAAGAAATCACCCGGTGGCGGTCGCCCTAGAGAATTTGATCGTGACGCGGCATTGGAGACCGCGATGCGGCTGTTTTGGCGACACGGCTATGAAGGTGTCTCGTTCCAACAACTCACCGCTGCCATGGGAGTTGCGGCACCCAGCCTTTACGCTGCGTTCGGAAACAAGAGCGCGCTTTATCTCGAAGCCGTCGACAGATATCGAAGCCTGCGAGGCGCCACGGATCTCTCCTTCATGGATGTATACGAGACTGCTGACGATGCAGTGCTTGCTCTCCTTATCGCAACGGCACACGGCCTGAGCGATCCGTCCACCGAAGCGGGCTGCATGCTCAACATGGGCATGCTGACAAGTCATCCGGATCACGCCGAGATTGCAGCGCAGCTTTCCGAACGTCGAACGGCCTTCACAGCGTTGCTCGCAGGAAAGCTGCAGCGCTGGCTCGATGAGGAAGCCGCCGCTGACAGGGCAGTTTATCTTTCCGCGGTTATTCAAGGCATGGCAGTACAGGCCCGCGACGGGGCCGGTCGCGAACGGCTGGAAGGGCTTGCCAGATTGGCTGCCAAAGCCATCAGTTGATCCCCGCCAAGGAGCAGCATGCGGCGACGCCTGGCGGTTTATCAGGTGTCACCAATCCCGTCGGGATAGCTCACGCCGCTTCTTTGCTGGCGAGTTGCGCCTTGACGGCGGGGATCACTTCTTCGCCGTACAGTCGGATGCTTTGCATGAGATATGTGTGAGGAAGCGTTCCCGCGCTGTATTTAAGCTGGAACCGTTCAGCCCCCAAAGTATGGAGAACGGGAGCCAGCTTTGCCGCCACCGTCTCCGCTGATCCGACATAGAGCGAACCGTTCTCGATCTCTGCGACATATTCGTCCATGGTAATTGGGCCCCAACCGCGTTCTTTTCCTATTCTGTCGCGCATCGCTCGATAGTGCGGCCAGAACTCGTCCCTTGCTTGCTCGTCGCTGTCGGCGATGTACCCAGGCGAATGGATGCCAAAGGGCAGCGGTTCAAAGCCGAGCTTTCGTGTCGCCTCGTGGTAGAGATCGACATAGGGTTTGAAGCGATATGGGCTTCCACCGATGATGGCGAGCATCAGAGGCAGCCGGTACTGCGCAGCGCGTATCACGGAGTTGGGACTGCCGCCGACGCCAATCCATGTCTTCAGTCGACCGGTTTCCACGTGCGGGAACACGCTCTGCTCGCTCAATGGCGGCCGGGTGGTCCCGGACCAGCTTACCGGCCTCTGCTCCAGCAGGTCGGAAAACAGGTCCAGCTTTTCCTGAAAGAGAGTTTCGTAGTCGCTGAGTGAAAAACCGAACAGCGGAAAGGACTCGGTAAAGGAACCGCGGCCGAGGATCGCTTCGGCACGACCGTTCGAAACAGCATCGAGGGTGGAAAAGCGCTGGAAGACCCTGATGGGGTCATCCGAACTCAGCACCGTCACGGCGGAACCCAGCTTTATGCGGGAGGTCACGCCGGCGATCGCCGCAAGCACGATTTCGGGGGCGGACACGGCAAAATCTTCACGGTGGTGCTCGCCAATACCAAAGAAGTCGATGCCGAGCTGATCGGCAAGAATGGCCTCCTCGACAAGATTGCGGATGACTTGCGCGTGATGTTCCGGCTGGTCGGCGTTATCAAGGGTAACGTCCCCGAAGGTGTCCAGACCGAACTCGATGTTCGTGGTTTTCATTTTGTTTCCTTTCGACGCCTGTCCAGTCGCGCCGGATTGAAGGTCACGACCTCGCTTTGGAACATAAGAATTCCAATCTCCAGGTCGATCGGCCTAATCTCCGATCATGAGGCTGGAAATGATCGAAAAGCTCTACATGAGAGTTGCGCGGTTCGGTCTCGGCCTGGCTTTCGGAGCCTGAGTGCGGGGGAGAGCCGCCCGACGGGCGGGCGGCTCCATTCTTCAATCCTTCAGCAGGGTCAACGCGACGAGCGGCTGTCCGAAATGCTGCAGAGAGCCAGAAGTTTTGAAGCTGCCGAGATCGGAAGGCGCAAAACCAAGGCGAGCGATCAGGTCAGCGACCGTCGTGCGCGCTTCCTGAAAGTTTCCGGAAAGGAACAACACGCGTCTACCGCTTTCCTTGACCGGATCCGCAGCCAGAACAGCGGCCGGGAGCGTGTTGAACGCCTTCACGAGCTCAGCACCGGGGAACAGTTCGGCGACAATTTCCGAAGACAGGCGGCCGCCGAGATCGCGCGGCTTGAACGCAGGAAAATCGATAGCGTTCGTCGCATCTACAATGATGCGGCCTTCCCAGTCCGATTTTCTCTTAGCGACTTGCGGTACAGCATCATACGGCACTGCCAAAATAATGACGTCGGAATGAAGAGCTTGCTCCAGTTCCGCAGCCTTCACCGTGCTGCCAAACTTGTCGGTGATCGTCTGAAGCGAAGCCGCACCGCGTGTGTTGGCGATAACGGCATCGATGCCTGCGGCGTGGAAACGTTCTGCCAGTGCAGAGCCGATCGCGCCAGAACCAATGATTGCATATGTCGTCATAGTCGTTCTCCTTGATATGCTGCGATTGTCAGTTGAAGTTGTCGGGGAGGGGAATGAACTCGTCGTCTCCCGGCACGCCGGGGAATTGCCGTTCGCGCCATAGATTGGCGGCATGGCGGATGCGATCTTGATCGGTGGCTACGAAATTCCAGCGGATGAAACGCTTTTCCGGAAGCGGTTCTCCTCCAAACGCAAGGAACCGGGATGGTTGCCTCGCCTTCACTACGATTTCTGCGCCGGGCTTGAACACGATCAGACGGTCAGGCCCGTGGGTCCCGTCCTGACCGGTGATCTCGATTGCACCGTCGACAACGAAGATCGCTCGCTCGATATGCTCGCCATCGATCCTGTAGCGGGCGCCGGCCTGAAGCTGAATGTCGGCGGAAAACAGATCAGAGAAGGTGGTGGTGGGTGCGCGCCGGCCGTGCAGGGTGCCGGCGAGAAGCTTCATGTTGATGCCCTCGCCACTGACCGTCGGCAATTCGTTGACGCTTAGGTGCTGGAAACGTGGTGTCGTCTCTTCGGACTGTTTCGGAAGAGCAATCCAGCTCTGCAGGCCTGCGAGCTTCCCTCCGTCCTTGCGAATGTGCTCCGGCGTGCGTTCAGAGTGAACAATGCCGGAGCCGGCCACCATCAGATTGACTTCGCCCGGGCTGATCGATTGTACGTAGCTTTCACTGTCACGATGCAGCAGTTCGCCTTCGAGAAGATAGGTGAGGGTCGATAGTCCAATGTGCGGATGGGGGCGGGTATCGATCCCCTCGCCGGCCCCAAAACGAACCGGTCCGAAACTGTCGAGAAATATGAACGGACCAACCATCTGGCGCATGGCCGAAGGAAGCGCGCGGCGGACAGAGAAACCTCCAAGGTCTCGGCTCGAAGGCAAGATCACCTGTTCGATATCAGCGTTCGACAAATAGGACATCGTCAGCTCCGACGGTTGAATTTCGATGAGCTGAAAATAAGTCCACTAGACGTTTCGGAAAACTCAGATAATTTCGGCGGAAACGATCGAGGAATTCGAAATGTCAGATCCCGGCCAGCCGACGCTGGATCAGCTAAAAGTGTTCATCACCGTGGTTGAAACCGGGAGTTTCGCGGCCGCATCCCGCAAGCTTAACCGAGCCACCTCGGTCATCAGCTACACGATCGCCAATCTTGAAGCGCAACTGGGCGTGACGCTGTTCGATCGGCTATCGACGAAGAAGCCGCAGCTAACCTTGGAGGGCAGGACAGTCCTTGCTGAGGCGAAGAGCGTTGCTCATGGCATCGATAACCTCCGTGCCAAGGTGAAGAGCATGCTTCGCGGCGTAGAGCCGGAGGTTCACCTCGCACTTGATGTCATGCTGCCCGCCGCGCGCGTCATGGATGCGCTGAAGGCGTTTCGGAAGGAGTTCCCGAGCGTATCGCTTCGCTTGTATGTTGAGGCGCTCGGAGCGGTCACCCAGATGGTGCTGAACCGAAACGCCGGGATCGGCATTAGCGGCCCGCTCGATGTCGAAATCGCCGGGCTTGAACGCATCGGCGTGGGGTTCGTCAAACTGATACCGGTGGCCTCGCGTGACCATCCGCTGGCGGGCGGTTCACATCCGCCCGGAGCCGCACGAAGACACATTCAGTTGGTCCTGACCGACAGGTCTCCGCTCACTCAGGGACATGAGTTTGCTGTTGTCGGAAATCACACGTGGCGTCTGGCCGACCTGGGCGCAAAGCATATGCTTCTCAAAGAGGGCATTGGTTGGGGCAACATGCCCGAGCCGATGGTACGTGATGACATCGTGGCGGGTCGTTTGGTGCAGCTTGACCTTCCCGATTGCAAAGGCGGCCCCTATCGCCTTCAGGCAGTGTATCGCACTGATGCGCCCCCTGGCCCTGCGGCCAGTTTCCTGGTTGACCATTTCCGAAGTCAGGATGTGGATGAGCCCATCGCCGCTGCTTAGCAGACGCGTTGACCCCCTCTTCCGGCTTCGACCGCTTGGCGTGGGCACGAGCGTACTGTCATTCTCGATATGGGGAACGACGTCCTCAATGAGCAGAAGAGATGCCTGGTTCGCAATTGAACGGGCTGGGCAGTCGACAAGTTCAAATGTTTCGGCCTGACGCCGAAGCCCGGCCGTGCCGCTGATCGAGGAGTGCCTTGCCAGCATGGAATGCGCAGTCGATGCCCGTGAAGCCCATAACCTCTTCATTCTGGATACTGAGCGGTTATGGATCGAGACTGAGCGCAAGGCGTAGCTTGCATCACCGCGGCAACCGTGCCTTTGCAGCCGAAGGCAGGTGCTCGGTCTAGAGGGCGCATGGTAAAATGGCGTCACGTTCCGAGGCGACGCCATCGCTGTCTTTAGCAGTCGCCGGGCAGGAAAGCGGCCCGGCAATCATCGAGTTCAAGCGCATTCTCGTGGATAACGGCGACCTTTGAGGGGGCATTGGCACTGCCGGTCCACCGATCGAAGTTGGTCGCTAGCAACAGCAGCAGGACGACAGCCATCGCCACAGCTTCCACCAGCGACGGGCTGAGGCGCCGGCGGTGGGCCTCCTCGATCGTCTCGAGATTCCGGAAGGCGGGATGAAGTTTGTCACAATCGGACATGACGGTTTCCTCCGAGCATCAAGGGATAAGCACCATCGGACCGCTGCTGCGGCGTTCGAGAATGTCGGCATGGGCGCGCTGCGCTTCGGAGAGCGGATATTTCCGCGCGCTGATCTTACCGAACACACCGGTGCGCCAGGCATCGAACACCTCGTCGGCAGCGGATTGCAGGTTGGCCTTCGTCACATGCTGCCCGGTGCTGCCGCGCACGAGGCGAATGCCGCGACGGCTGAGTTCCGCCTCGTCGATGGCGGCGCCACCGGATGCGGCGCCGATCACGGCGATCGTCCCGCCGTCACGGATGGAGCCGAGCGTCGATGCGAAAGTCGTTGCTCCCACCAATTCATAAACGACATCGACGCCATTGGGAGCGAGGCTGCGGATGTGGTCGTTAAGCGCGAGTGTTTCATATGCAAACGCATGGTCGACCGCCTGCTCCAGATCGGCGAGCTTGCGGCTCGAACCGGTTCCGATGACCGCTATGCCGCGCGCCCTCAGCCAGCGGGCAAGCAGATTGCCGACGCCGCCCGTCGCGCCCTGAACGAGCACGCGGTCGTCTTTGTCGGGCTTCGCCATGGCATTGATTGCCATCCACGCGGTGAGGCCCTTCGTAAGGATTGTCGCTGCCTTCTCTGCGGAGATGTCGTCGGGCACCTTCACGAGGACGTCTTCGCTGACAATGCGCTGGGTGGCATAGCTGCCGGGGGCGAAGAAGTAGGCGACCCGGTCGCCAGCGGCGAAGCGGGTGACGCCCGGTCCGACCGCCTCCACAGTGCCGGCACCCTCCACGCCGGCGACGGCAGGCAGGGCGACCTTGAACGTTCCATCCCGGAACATGGTATCGACGAAGTTCACGCCGATGGCTTCCTGTTTGATCAGAACCTCGCCGACGCCCGGGGCGCGGGCATTTTCCTGCTCGATGCGCAGGACGGACGGGCCGCCCCACTGGCTGTATTTGACGACGTAGGACATGGTCTTCTCCATTAGGCAGGCATGACCTGCCGCCAAGCGGATTCAAATGATGAGGGTTTGCCGTCGCCTGAGACGGCCGGCCTCGGGGTTCTAGCCCTCGAATGCCGAGCTGGCCCAAGCCTGGCACCGGACGGCAATGTCCTGATGAACCAGCACGTTCGGCGTTTTATCGCCGATTCCCTTATGGGTCAGAGGACGGCCAGCAGGCCGCCATCTACGAGGAGGGCGATGCCCGAGACGTAGCTGGAGAGGTCCGAGCCGAGATAGGCCACAGCGTCGCCCACTTCGGAGGGCTGGCCGAGGCGGCGCAGCGGGGTGCGCTTGCGAAAGCCTTCTGAAGCCTCGGCAATGCCGGGGCTAGTGCGCAAAAGCTCGGTGTCGATCGTGCCAGGTGCGACCGCGTTGACGCGGATACCGTCCGGGCCGAGCGCGTCGGCAAGCGATTTTGCCATCAGCACGACGCCGCCCTTGCTGGTGGAATAGGCCACGGTGATTCCGGCGCCGGATATGCCGCCCATGCTGGCCATCAGCACAATGCTGCCGCCCTTGCCGTTCGCCTTCATTTGCCTGGCAGCGGCCTGCGCGCCGAACAGCGGGCCGTCGAGATTGATCGACAGCAGGCGGTGGTAGTCGTCTTCCGGCACGTCGGCGCCATCGGTGCGGAGCGTAATGCCCGCATTGGCGACCATGACGTCGACGCCGCCGAACTCGGCCGAGGCTTCGACGAGCGCATCGTTGTCGGCGCGTTTGCTGACGTCGGTCTTGACGAAGCGGGCGGCCGAGCCGATCGCCTCGATCTCCTCGACCGTAGGCCGGCCGCCTTCGCGCGGGGCCTCGGTGATGTCGGCGACGATCACGGCCTTCGCCCCGTGTTCGGCGGCGCGGATGGCGATGGCGCGGCCGATGCCGCTCGACGCGCCGGTCACGATGACCACCTTGTTCTTCAGAATGTCACTCATGGCACTGTTCCTTCAGAAAAATGGGATGGCTCAGCCCTTCGGCTGAAGCTGGAGGCCGAGCTGGCCGACGAGCGAATAGAGATTGGCGACGCCCCAGTGTTCGGTGATCTTGCCGTCGACGACGCGCATGGCATCCACCGTCTCGAACTGGATCGTCTTGCCGGTTGGTTCAATGCCGAGGAAGGTTCCCTTGTGGGTGCCGTAGTAGGTCTTGAAGGTTGTCACGAGATTGCCGTCGGCCGTTTGCCAGTGGATGACCGCATGGAAATCCGGAAAAGCCTTGCGCAGGCCGGCATAGAGGCCGCGCACGCCTTCCTTGTCCGGCACCATGTTTGGCTGCGGCGTGTGATCGAGAAAATCCTCCGAAAAGACTTCGTCGAAGATGGCGAAATTGCCCTTTCCTTGCACCTCTTCGGTGTTCCGGCGGACCACTGCGATCGCCGCTTCGCTTTCTGCACTTCTGGTCATGGTCTTATCCTTCGATGTCAGGGGTCAAAGTTCGAAGCCGCCGATGGTCATGCCGCCATCGACGACGATCATCTGGCCGAAGACGTAGCTTGCGGCCGGGGAGCTCAGCCACACGGCCACTTCGGCGAGCTCGCGCGGCTGTCCGCCCCGCTTGGCGGGGATGGCTTTCCGTGCAAGATCGGCGAAAGCCGGGTTCTGGGCGCTGTTGGACACGACCATCGGCGTTTCGGTCCAGCCGGGCGCGAGTGCATTGACGCGGATATTGCGGCTGGCGTTTTCCATCGCCACGACGCGGGTGAGGCCGTGGATGCCGTGTTTGGAGGCGGCATAGGCGCTCATGCCGCCAGGTCCGGTCAGCGCGGCAACGGAGGCGGTGTTGGTGATCGCGCCGGCGCCGGTCTTGGCGATCAGCGGAAGCTCATATTTCATGCCGAGGAAGACACTGCGCAGATTGACGGTCAGCACCCGGTCGAAATCCTCGATCGGGTAGTCCTCGATGCGGTAGGTGCCGCCGGTGATGCCGGCATTGTTGAATGCTGCATCCAGCCGTCCCGCATCCTTTTCGATGCGCGCAAGGAAGGCCCTCACCTGCTCTTCGCTCGAAACGTCGACACCGAAGATCTCGATTTTCCCGGCTGCGGAGATGTCCCTGGTCTCCTCAAGGCCGTCCAAGTTGAGGTCGGCCGCGAAAACATGGGCGCCGCGCTCGGCAAACAGCCGTGCCGCCTCCCGGCCTATCCCCGAGCCTGCGCCGGTGACCAGTACCACTTTGCCGTCGAAATCCGCAGACATGGCTTCGCTCCTCGCCCGCCCGTGCGGGACGATGTTTCCGGTTGATTGTTGGGGGAGTGGGGCCGGAGACGTGAACCTCCGGCAGATCGGCTTAGCTGAAGACCTTGATAGCCGCGGCCGCCACCAGTTCGCCCTGGTGACGGGCGCCGGCGAGGTCGATCTCGGTCGGCCGGCGCGATCCGTCGCCGCCGGCCACCGTGGTTGCACCATACGGGGCACCGCCGACGATTTCGTCGGCGCTCATCTGGCCCTGGTGGCTATAGGGAAGGCCGACGATCATCATGCCGAAGTGCAGGAGATTGGTAATGATCGAGAACAGGGTGGTCTCCTGCCCGCCGTGCTGGGTGGCGCTGGAGGAGAAGGCGCCGCCGATTTTGCCGTTCAGGGCGCCGCGCGCCCAGAGGCCGCCGGCTTGATCAAGGAAGGCTGCCATCTGTGAAGAGATGCGACCGAAACGGGTGCCGGTGCCGACGACGATGGCGTCGTAATCCGCAAGTTCCGCGACTGTGGCGATCGGTGCTGTCTGGTCGAGCTTGAAATGGTTGTTGCGGGCAATCTCCTCCGGAACAGTCTCGGGGACCCGCTTGACATCGACCTGAGCGCCAGCCTTGCGGGCGCCGTCTGCGATGGCATAGGCCATCGCCTCGATATGTCCGTAGGTCGAATAATAAAGGACCAGTACCTTCGCCATTTTTGTTCTCCTTTGATTTGAGGCAGTCGCCCTTGCGGCTTGGCAAAAAACTCGCATCGAACCGCTTGGGGGAATAGTCGAATAAAATGATTGGTTACGGTCGAAAAAATCGAACGATATAGCGATGGCTGCATTTGTTCGGACGTTCTATTTAATCGACCATAACCCTCGAATCTTTGCCGCTGTTGCCGATTTTTTAGAGGTGTAGCCTTCTCGACGACGCAAGAAGCGGTGCGATCGAGGGAGCCGGTCATGGATTTGCGCAGACTTCGCCACTTTGTTGCCGTGGCTGAGGAACTTCATTTCGGTAGGGCCGCCGAGCGGGCGCATGTCGTTCAATCGGCCATCAGCCAACAGCTAAAGCTTTTGGAGGACGAACTCGGTTTCACCCTCATCCGGCGTTCGCGCCAGGATGTTAGCCTGACTTTGCTGGGCGAGGTTTTTCTACCCGAGGCGCGCGAAATCCTGCAACGAACGGAGGAGGCGGTGCGGCGGCTGAAGGCATCAGCGAGCGGCATTGTCGGACGCCTGTCCATCGGCTTCGTGGATAATGTGCTGTGGACGCTGCTGTCGCCGATCATCCGCGATTTTCGTGAACGCTGGCCGCATGTCGATCTGAAGCTTATCCCCATGGACCGCGGCGTTCAGGTCGAGGCTATCGCTGCGGGCACGATCGATATCGGCATGATCCCGGCGCCCTCTCATCTTGCCGCGGCCGTCAGGACCGAGGTGTTGATATCGGCGCCGCTCATGGTCGCGCTACCATCCGCGAACGTGCTGGCATTGAGGTCCAAGGTCGAGATGGCGGAGCTGGCAGCGGAACCCTTCGTGACCTTTCCCTGCAAATGAACAGCCGCATTCTCGATCTGCTGAAGACGGCCTGTGCGGGTGCGGGTTTTGCCCCGCGCGTGACGCAAGAGGGCGGACAATTGCACACGCTGCTCTCGCTCGTCAGCGCCGGACTTGGCGTGACGCTGGTGCCGAAATGGGTGGCGAAGCTTCCCCAGCCAGGCGTCGTGTTTCGCGATCTTGCGGATTTTTCCACGCCCTATGAACTGCTGCTCGCCTGGAAGGACGACGAACCGAACCCGTCGGCCGTCACATTCCGCGAGGGGCACATGATGTCGTGCACATGGCACTCAGCGGCACGCCGCGCGCCGGCAGGCTCTGATCTCGAATCCCGATCACGAGGTCATTAATCATCGCCTGCAGACATGCATAGGGGTTGCGGCGGCGGCAATGTCGGGAAGGACGGTAACAATGTGGTTGAGTGCTCCGGCAGGGGCTTCCCCCGTCGATTCCTCAGACGGCCCTCGAGGTCGAGCACGGCGCGGCCGGCATCGATGACATTTGTGCCGGGACCAACGAACCGCCGGATTTCTGGCAATATGTACCGAGCATCAGGGATGAGGCCTTTTTCGGACACCGGCCGACGACGCGGGAATGATCCGAGTCATAGCCGCGATGGGTAGCGAGATCGAAGTCGACCAGGCCGACAACAGCACCAAGCACCACAGCGGCACGCGTTTCAATTCGTCCGCTTTTGCGCCTGTCCGCTGTGGAACGGGCACCAGGCCTTCGAAAATCCCGGCCGAATTTTCGGCCAGCTCGCCGAAACGCCGGACGGGGTGCGTTACTCTGCCTTTCCACGCATGTTTCGCGCGGCGGTCGCCAACACTATGTGCTGGCACTCAGCTGTGAGGTTTCCTGCGCAGACAGTTTCCACGGTTTGAAATTCGACCGCTATTTCCTGGCGCATCTGCGAGCGCACCCAATGCGGCAGCCGCGCCGTGCCACCCTTGAAAGGGCGGCTGGTAATGGAGCACAACAAGCGCCGAGCTATCCCTGCTCAATCCGCCCAGCGGGCGAAAAACTGTCGTCCTTCGTGCTTCCCGAACATTTGCTTCGAGCTACCACGACGGGAGAAAACAATTCGTGCTTGGATTTCAGCGGTCAGCCAGTCGTTTGTGCCCCTAAAGCGAACCGCGCTCATAAAAGCGCAAGAGCCCGATGATGGTAGCAAGCGTGCGAGAGCAGCATTTGTTCGAGGCCCCTAGTCTGGCTGTGTCCGATAAAGGACATTCCAACCAGGAGAGCGAAAATGACTGTGAATCAAGTAAATGAAGTCGAAGGCAAGGTGGCTATCGTAACGGGTGCCGCGAGCGGAATCGGCAAGGCAACTGTCGAACTGCTGCGTGCGCGCGGCGCGAAAGTCATCGCCGAAGATGTCGATCCCGACGTGAGATCGCTAAAAGCGGACGGAATCGTGCCTTTGGTGGCCGATATTTCCAGGGATGGCAGCGCCGAGGAGGCTGTCGCGCTTGCTCTGGAGCATTTCGGAAAGCTCGACTTGCTGGTCAATAATGCGGCCCGCATCGTCTACAAGCCCGTCGTGGAGATGACTCGCCATGATTGGGATTATGTGATGGAGACGAACGTTACCGGTGCTTTCCTTCACTCCCGCGAAGCGGCGAAGGTGATGATCAAGCAGAAGAGCGGAGCGATCGTGAATATCGCGTCCTATGCCTCCTACTTCGCCTTTCCGACAATCGCCGCCTACACGTCGTCCAAAGGCGCGTTGGCACAGTTGACCCGGACGTTGGCGCTGGAGCTTGCCGAGCATGGCATCCGCGTCAATGCGATCGGCTCGGGTGATGTCGTCACCAACTTGCTGAACAGCTTCATGGAAGACGGTCCCGGCTTTCTCACGGAGCATGGCAAGGGTGCGCCGATCGGCCGTGCCGCCCAGCCGTCGGAGATCGCGGAAATTGTGGCGTTCCTCGCGTCCGACCGCGCAAGCTTCATCGTTGGCTCCGTCGTGATGGCCGATGGCGGCTATAGCGTCCAGATCAAGTAAGGAAGGGGCCATTGCCCGAAAATTGTTAGTGGTCCGTAAATTTCGGGGCCTTCGGCAGCTATTTGCCGATGGCCCCGGAAACCTTATGCCTCACGCCACAGACGTGGTGTCCGCTCTGGTTCGGTGTTCCCGTCGAAAGCGCTGAACATGCGCGATAAGCGCCCGCAGCTTGGGCGCCATGTTGCGCCGGCTGGGGAAATAGAGAAAGAGCCCCGGAAAGGGCGGCAGAAAATCCTTCAGCACTGAAATCAATTCGCCCCGTTCGAGATAGGGTCGAAACGTCTCCTCCAGCGCAAATGTGATACCGCCGCCGGAGAGCGCCGTCCGCATCATCAGGCGCAGGTCATTGGTCGTTATCTGGGGTTCGACGGAAACATCGAAGGCTTCTCCCTCCTGCACGAATTCCCACCGATATGGTGCAGTGTCCGGCGCTGGGCGCCACCCGATGCAACGATGATGAATCAAATCCCTTGGGTGGGTCGGCAATCCATTGGCTTCGAAATAGGCCGGGCTCGCCACGACGACTTCCCTTTGTTCGCCCGATAGCGGAATGGCCACCATATCCTGTTCAATGATGTCCCCCAGACGTACCCCCGCATCGAAACCGGCGGAGACGATGTCAAACGTGTCGTCCGTCACCGTCACATCCAAGACAATATTGGGGTAAGCCTCGGCAAACGACGCAATGAGCGGGCCAGAGAGAAATTCTTCGGCAATCGAGGTCGCCGCGATGCGAAGCACGCCGTGGGGGTTGACGTTGCCGCCGACGTCTTCAAGCGCGGACAGGACCTCGGCCAGGGGGCGAGAAAGCGTGTCGCGAAGGCGCTCGCCCGCTTCAGTGAGCCTGACGCTGCGCGTCGTGCGCGTGACGAGCGCGATCCCACAGCCATCTTCCAACCGCCGGATGCCCTGACTGACGGCCGAGCGCGTAACACCGAGGCGAGCAGCGGCGGCCACGAAGTTCGCCTCCTCGGCCACCGCGAGGAAGAGGGGTAACAGGTTTAAGTCGATTGTCATTGTCGCGTCCTGCTAACCAATATGGTTATGTATAATGGGATACCGACGACAATCAACGCCGTCTATCCTTCTTTCATCCCACAACGCACAAGGCGAGTGGAGATCGAAACCCACCCAGGATGAAAGGAAGAACGATGACCTCTTTGAAGCTTATGCTGGCTGCAGCCGCCATTGCTGGCGCATTCACAGCTCCGGCCGCCGCCCGGGACGCCGCTTGCCCCCAGCAGGGCGACAAAGCTCCCTTGTCGCTCCACAAGAGCTGGATCATGACGGGATGGGAACGGCATGAGGGTGATCCCCGCTTCGTATTCGCCGAGAAAATGCGCGCATATTACGACCTGGAGAACACCACCGGCGTTTTCTACGATAATTTTGCGCCCGGTGAGAAACAGCTCTTCCGCAATGCGGCCCGCTACGGTGCAAACTGGGAAGACCTGCAGAATGCGGCACGGTCCGTTGCCCACGGCCTGACCGACGGGCACGATGAGATCATCGGAGACAGCGTTGCCTCGACCACTCTGGGCTTTGTCGGCCGGATCGAACGCCTCGACGGAAAAGTGATTGCTTTCGACGGTCGTTCGCAGTTGGGTTGGCAATGCGTGAAGGGGGCATGGAAGATCCGCCATGAGCTGAACTACGCCTGGACGGTCGAGCCCAAAACAATCGAAAAATTCCTGGGGAAGGCACAATGACCGGGAAAACCTCACCACACCCCTATGCCGGCATGTGGGTCACGGCCGATGGCAACATCCGGCACGCGCTTCTGCCGAACGGCCGCTACGACGAGGCGCGCGGGCGGCGCGAAAGCGCCTATCAGGGGCGCTATGTAGTGACCGGCGACCATATCGAATACTGGGATGATACCGGGTTCACGGCGGATGGCGATTTTGTCGATGGCGTGCTCTATCATGCGGGCATGGTGCTGTATCGCAAACCGTGAAGCATCCCCACGATCAGAAGGCGGCTTTCAGCGGGCCGCCTTCTTCGTGCCCGATCCGGGCGTGCGTCAGGGCCTCTTCGGAGCAATCGGCTGGGCCAATGATCAACTTGGATCGGCGCCCATGACTAGTCCCTCGATGTCGTGCTTTTGCGTAATCGGCACGAGCTCGTCCACCACGCGGCAGACGAGGTGCTTCTTGCCGATTTCCGGCAGGGCATCATACCAATCCCGCGTGACCATCATGTCGTGCAACTCTGCATGCCCAGCGCCCGGCCTGTCCACACCCAGCACCATGACGGGTCGTGCAATAGGGGACTGATGCTCCGTGCCTCGGTGCACCGTCAGCGCCGAGCGGCAGGAAATGTCGCCGCGCTGCGGATACTTGCGTGTCGCACGCTCTTGAAACCGGCTCCAGAGCGCCTTGTCCGGGAACATTTCGTGCTTCCATTCCCGGCCATCGTCATATTGCGTTCCCGGCGCCACTTCGAACGGCCCCATATCCTCGGTGACGTCAACGCCGGTGAGGTTGAAGGCAAGCGAGGTAATCTGGTGGTCTCGATAGGTATCTACAGGCGAGGGGAAGTCGCGGTGCCACGGCTGGTATTTCGCGCCCTGGAACGGCACGTCGAGGCCTATCTCCACGATCTGGTAGTCCGATCCAAGCACGTTGGTGCAGACATCCACCACCCATGGATGGGTGATGAGATCGACGAAGCCGCGGAAGGCCTGGGGATGGATTTCGACATACCAGCGGCGCGGTCCCCGGCTGACCGCGCCGCCGGGCCTTTGAATGGCCGACCAGAAGGCCGTCATCATGTCCTCGTGCATATCGTCGGCCCATGCCAGACTGAAAGCACCCTTCAGCCCGATGATGCCGTCTGCCGCCAGCTGCGCCATCTGCGCAGCAATATCGTAGTCGGGTGCTGGCTTCGTTTTCATCCGGTTCTCCTCCCAATTTTCAACAAGGCTACTGCGACTAATAAATATTAGTCAATGGCCGATTTTTATTAGTTGGTGTAGAGAGGGCAAAACGGGGGCGACATGAGCGGTGGAAAAAAGAAGACGCGCGTAACCATGATGGATGTGGCCAAGGCGGCCGGCTGTTCGCAGGCGACGGTCTCGGTGGTTCTCAACAATGTCACGGACATCAAGATATCCCCTGAGCTTCGGGCGCGCGTGCTGGATGTCGCGCATAGGCTTGGCTACGGGCTTGCAAGCCCCATCCGTCGCGCGGGCCTTGAGGATCTTCGCGGCGGCTGTATTGGCTTCATCGTCGATCAGCTCGCGACGACCCCGGAAGCCGTCAACGCCATCGAGGGCGCGCGGCACGCTTCCTGGGAGAACGATGTTACAATTCTCGTGGCGCAGACGCAGGGACGGGCCACGCACGAGCGCAAAGCGGTGGCCAGCCTTCTGCAGGCCGGTGCGCAGGGGATCGTCTACATGTCCGTTTTCACCCGCCGCATATCGCTCGACCCGGTCTTCGAGGACCTACCCGTTCCGCTCGTGCTGCTCAACTGCTATACCAGTGATAACCGTTTTCCCGCAGTGGTTCCCGATGAGGTGACCGGCGGGCGCATGGCGACGGCGACCCTTATCAGGAAGGGGCATACACGCATCGCAACGATCGTCGGGGAGAGCTTCATGGAGGCGGCGCAGGATCGCCTCGCGGGCTATCGTGAGGCGCTGGCGGAGGCGGGGCTGCCCTATGATGACGGCCTGGTGGCTGAAGGAAACTGGACACCGACATCCGGTTTCGAGGCTACCCAAAAACTCCTGTCGCTTCGAGAGCCGCCTACGGCGATCTTCTGCCAGAACGACAAGATGGCGATGGGCTGCCTAATGGCAATTGGCGAAGCAGGTCTGCGCGTTCCGCGGGACATCTCTGTCGTCGGCTACGATGACGACGAACTGTCGCGCCATCTGCGACCGCAACTGACTACCCTGGAGCTTCCGCACCGGCCGATGGGCGCCTGGGCGATTGAGCACCTTGCAAAGAAGCCGCGCTCAGGCCATCACAGCCTAAAAAAGCTTGGCTGCACGTTGGTCGTCCGGGGCTCGGTCAGTCGTAAATCGGCCTGACAAGATCAAGGCGATGGGTAATTATTTCAGCGGACGAAAATCTTGGAAATTGCGCTCCAAGAGCGCGCGTGTTGCTCACCCGCGTAAGACGGAAATGGCCAAGAGAAATGCATCGCCCCCGAAACCTTACCAGCTATCCCACTCCGAGCCATCGGCGCGCGTCGCCGGTCTTGACGCCTGATCCGGCGGCGCGTGACGTCACGACGTGGCTCTTGTCTATTGCGGTAATCGGAAATGGTCGTCGATGAGACGGCGGTGGCGAGTGTCCTTGTGCCAGCCGATTGCCTTTCGGTAGCTGCCGAAAAGCTGCCTTTCATGCACGCCTTCGACGGTCAGGCCGTGGACGGCCTCAGCATCCGGTTCAACATACAGCGCATCGACGGGGCAGTAGAGTTCGCACATGAAGCAGGTCTGACATGCATCCTGACGCTTGATGAGCGGCGGTCCTTCGCGCTGTGCTTGGAACACGTTGGTGGGGCAGACCTGGACGCAAAGATTGCAGTCGGTGCATGTGTTGGTGTCTAGAACTTCAATCATTATTCTGCTGCTTGCTTGTATACGCCGGGATCGACCGCTTCCTGCCGAACGGCGATGTGGTCGAGGCCGCTGAGGATGAGCCTGTGGTGTTGGGCGGGGTTCTGCGTCGGATAATCCTCCCGTCTGTGCATACCGCGCGTTTCGGTACGAGAAAGCGCCGCGCGATACATGAAACGCGCCGTTGCCAGCATGGCCTGCGCCTGCCGTAGCTTGAGGGAATGATCCTCGTTGAGAGCGGTTGCCCGTCCGACGTTTTCCCAAAGCGCGTCCAGCCGCTTCAGAGATGCCGAAAGGGCCGAATGCGTGCGGAAGTAATTGATGTCGAGGGGGAATACCTCGTTCTGGACAGCCTTGATGATCTCTGCCGGGTCGATGCCCTTCGTGTCAGAGAGCGCGATGCATGCCGGGCCGAAATCGGTAGCGCTTACCCGCTGCAATGAATAGGACGCGGCAGCCGCGCCAGCAAAGGCACCTGTGGCGATCGCCCAGGCCGCGTTGTGGCTGCCACCGCCGGTGAACCCGCCGCAGATCGGCTCGCGGGTGGCGTTGTCGCCAGCGGCGTAAAGCCCCGGAACAGTCGTTGAACAGTCGAGGCCGGTCAGCCTCAATCCACCTGTACCACGGACCGTACCTTCAAGCCTCAGCTTGACTTCGAAGAAATCGGTAAAGGGATTTATGCCGCGCCTATCGAACGGAACGAAGAAGTTCGGCTGCGCGCGCCTGAGGATCGCCTTGACCTCATCAGTCCCGGCAAGGTCCAGCCGCGCAAACACCGGCTCCGAAAGCAAGGTGCGGGCGATGATCGAGCGCCCACGGGCCGAACCCGCTCCCTCGATCAGGCTGTGGTCCTTCCGGTAGAACTGCGCAAAGCGGTAAAGCGCCGTCTTGGTGATCGAGGCGAAGGCGGGCGAAATCGCATAGGCGGAGGAAAATTCCATGCCCGAGAGTTCGGCGCCAACCTCCGCGCCCATCAGATAGCCGTCTCCGGTCAAGACGTCGCAGCCGAGTGCCTTGCTCATGAAGGCACAGCCGCCAGCGGCAAGAACGACGGCGCCGGCGTTCACCACCCAATGACCGCCGGCCTGGCGCCGCAGGCCGCTTGCGCCGACGACGCGTCCTTCCAGTGTCAGCAGTTGCGTCGCCGGATGATGATCGAGAATGGTGATCCCGGCATTCCTTACCCGGCGCCGCATCAGCCGCATGTATTCCGGCCCCTGGACCGAGATACGCTGCTCTTCCCCGTCGTCGTTACGGGGGAAGGGGTAGCCCCAGTCCGCCAACCGATTAACACTCTCGAACGTCTTGTCGAGGACGGGCACCATCCAGGAACGTTCGGACAGATAACCGCCCATCGCCTCGCGGCTGGCCATGGCTGCCTCCCGTTCCGCCGGGTCCGGCGGCACATACCAGATCTGGGTGCCGGCCGAAGCCGTGGCACCGGAGCTGCCGCAATATCCCTTGTCGACCAGCACGACCTTAGCGTTGCTGGATGCAGCTTCGGTGGCGGCCCAGCACCCGGCGGGTCCACCGCCAATCACGAGCACGTCGCAACCGATTTCGACGGCGGCGACGCTTGCCTCACCTGACTGTTGCAATGGCACACTCATGACAGGGATCCTCTCGACCAAGAAATATCGTTGCGATTTAAATCTATGCAATGCATAGATTTTTGAGTCGTTTTTGCCGGAGCCCGCCCATGCCTCTCGCCAGCCTCGCCATGTATGTAAGTCCGCCGCCGATCGAGGAGGCGACGCGGCTTTTCTGGAAAGCATTGGGGGACCGATTGCGTGGGTATGGCCTTGATGCGCCCGGGGCGCTTGACGAGACCGTCGCCTACAACGAGGCGTGGTTTCGTCCGGACCTGCTGTTCGGCCAGACCTGCGGATATCCCTATGTCCAGCACCTTCGCGGGAGGGTTCAACTGGTGGCGACGCCCGTTTACGACTTGCCTGGCTGCGACGGCCCGCACAAATGCAGTTTCATCATCGTCAATGCCCGGTCGTCGGCCAGCTCGCTCGGCGATCTGCGCGGGATGCGTGCGGCGATCAATGAACCGGGCAGCAATTCCGGCTACAACCTGTTTCGAGCTGCGGTGGCGCCACATGCGGTCGACGGCCGCTTTTTCTCGTCGGTCATCGAGACGGGCGGGCACCGAGCAAGCATCGATGCCGTAGCGACTGGCGCGGCCGACGTCGCGGCAATCGACTGCGTTACGTTCGGCAACACACTGCGCTTCGATCCCGATCGCGTGGCCGCGGTCCGTGTTCTTGCTGAGACGACGAAAGGACCCGGACTGCCCTTCATCACATCCGCCTTGACCTCGGCCAAAGACCTCATGATCCTGCGTCGTACACTGGCGGAGACGATCGGCGATCCTGAACTCGGCGGCGTCTGCGACACGCTCTCGCTCAAAGGTATCAGCCTCCTGGGCGATTCCGACTACGAGGCACTGGCCGAGCTTGATCGGGACGCTGCACGCCATGGTTACCCTGCTATCGTCTGAGGGATGACGGCCGGCCTTGCGGCCAGCGGAAAGTGACAGGCGACAGCGCGTCCGTCTTCGCCCGCCCGAAGGGCAGGGGCTTCTGCTGCGCAAATCGGCTGCACCAAGGGACAGCGGCTATGGAACCGGCATCCGGCCGGCGGATGGGCGGGACTCGGCAATTCTCCGGAAAGAACGATTCGTTCGTGTCGGCGGCTGGGATCGAGCGTCAGATTGGCCGAAAGAAGCGCTTGGGTATAGGGATGCGCGGGGCCGCGAAACAAAGCGGCGGTCGGCCCGCTCTCGACGATGCGTCCGAGATACATGACGGCAACCCGGTCCGCGACCCGCCCGACGACATTGAGATTGTGGGAGATCAGCAGATAGCTGAGGCCCAGGTGATCCTTGAGCCCTCGCAGAAGGTTCAAAAGATCGCCTTGTACCGAGATGTCGAGGCCGGCGGTCGGTTCGTCGGCGACGACGATCGACGGTTCGGCTGCAAGCACGCGGATCAGAGCCACGCGCCGCGCCTGCCCGCCACTGAGCTGATGGGGATAGCGAGAGAGAAGCTGCTCGCCAAGCCCGATCCTTTCGGCCAGCCGCATGATCCGCCCCCAGTTCTCGGCCGTGAAGGCGTTGCGGATCTTCAGGGGCTCGCTAAGCAAGGCTCGGACCGTCAGACGAGGCGAAAGGGACGCGACGGGATCCTGAAACAGGAGCTGGATCCGGCGCTGCAGGATGAGGCGGTGTTGCCTGGAGGCATCCTTTAGTGTCTCGCCCTCCACGGCAAGCGTGCCTTCGGAAAGCGGCTGCAGCCCGACGATCGCGCGGGCGATCGAGGACTTGCCGCAACCGCTTTCACCAATGAGTCCCAGGGTTTCGCCACGCCGCAGTTCAAGCGAGACGTTGTCGACCGCGGTGAGCCGATCGTAGCGTACCATCGCGTTATCGAGGGTTAGAATGGGGCGGGCCATTACGCAGCCTCCTGCCAGCAGGAATAGGTTCGCCCCTCTCGCGTCTGCCGCCGGGGCGGCCTTTCATTGCAGCGGTCGTGGCGGGCAGGACAACGGCTGGCAAAAATGCAGCCTTGGGGACGGCGTGCAGGATCGGGCACGGTGCCGGGAATGGTTGCCAGATCCTGCGAGGGATCGAAGGCCGCATAGGGATCGATCTCGCAGGCGAGCAGCGCGCGGGTGTAAGGATGGCGCGGGCGGCTGAAGACGACGCGCACGGGTCCGTGTTCCACCACCGTGCCTGCATACATGACGATTACGCTGTCGCAGAGTTCGGCGATCAGGCCCATGCTATGGCTGATCACCAGCATGGAGGCGGACGTGCGCTGTCGTAGCCGGTCCAGCACCTCGACCACTTGCGCTTCGATCGTCGCGTCGAGCGCGGTTGTCGGCTCGTCGGCAATCAACAGCTTCGGTTCAACCAGGAGTGCCATGGCGATCACCACGCGTTGGCGCATGCCGCCGGAGAACTCGTGCGGATAGCGGTGCATGCGCGCTGCCGCATCCGGCACGCCGACATCGACAAGCATTGCTTGCGCGCGGCCCCAGAGCCTGTTGCGGCTCTCCCGGGGGAAGCGCCGCCGCTGGATATCGACGAGCTGCGTTCCGATGGTAAACATCGGATTGAGCGCGGTCATGGGATCCTGGAAGATCATTGCGATGTCGGTCCCTCGCAACGCCCTGGTTTCGTCTACGCCAAAGCGCATTTCGCGCCCATCGAAGGCGGCCCGACGCGTGGAAACCTGCGCGTTGCCGTCAAGCAGCCCGAGCAGGGCGAAGGCGACCGTTGACTTGCCGCTGCCGCTTTCGCCAACGAGACCGACGGACTGTCCGCGACCAATGGTTATATCGACGCCGTCGAGGATGTGAGCCGTGCTTTCGTGACCCCGGTAGGACACGTGCAGGTCTTCGATGGTGAGAAGGGCGTCAGTCAAAGGGCTTTCCTCAGCTTCGGGTCGAGCGTGTCGCGCAAGGCCTCGCCGAGAAGCGCGAAGCCGAGGGTAGCAAGGACGAGCGCCAGTCCGGAAAAGGTCGCGAGCCAAACCGACTGGTCGAGATAGGTATAGCCGTCATTCAAGAGGTTGCCCCAGCTTGCCAGCGGCGGACGCACGCCAAGCCCGAGAAAACTCAGGCCCGCCTCGATGGTGATGACAACAGGGATATCCATGCAGGCCAGCACGAAGATCGGACCAATGATGTTCGGGGTTACGTGATGCAGCACGACCCGCCAGGTCTCTGCCCCAAGCACTTTTTCGGCCTCGATGAAGGGACTGTTGCGAATGGCGATCGTCTGGGCGCGGGCAACTCGGCCGAAATGGGGAATGAAAACAATGCTGACAAGCAGCACGACATTACCGAGGCCAGGGCCGAACACGGCCACCAATGCCAAGGCCAGTATAATGCTGGGAAACGAAGTGACGATGTCGAAGACGCCGACCACGGCGAGATCGATTGCACGCGGCGAAAGGGCGGCCGCAATCCCGAAAGTGACGCCGGCGCTCAAGGAAATGGCAATGACCGAGAGTGAAATGCCGAGCGCCACCCGTGCTCCATAGATCAGCCGGCTGAGGATGTCGCGACCGAGATGGTCCGTTCCAAGCAGGTGCTGCCACGACGGCTCCATCAACCGGTTCGCCGGCGCTATTGCGTTCGGGCCATAGGGCGCAATCACCGGTGCGGCGATCGCCACCAGACAGAGAAGCGTCACCGCAAGCATTGCAAACGTGCCACCCGGGCGACGGGAAAGAGCGATGAAGGCTTGCATCTCAGTGTCCCTGACCAGATGTAAGGCGGGCGCGCTCGCGTGGATCGATCAGGCTCTGGGAGAGGTCGGCGATCAGATTGGTCAGCACATAGAGCATGACGATGACGAAGACGCCGCCCTGGACGACCGGATAGTTGCGTGTGCGAATGGCGTCGTAGATCAGCGAGCCGAGGCCCGGGCGGTTGAAGATCACTTCGGCAAACACGGCGCCGCCGAGGAGTTCGCCGAAACCCATGCCAAGCACCGCCAGGGTCGGCAGGATTGCCGGCTTGAGTGCGTATTTCATCATGATCTTGGTTTGGCTGACACCATAGGCACGCAACGTGCGAACGTGGTTTTCCCCAAGGACCTCGAGCAGCGATGAGCGCAGGAGCCGGGCGATGTAGCCGACCCAGCCGGCCGCGAGCGCCGCCGTCGGCAATACGAGGTGCCAAATCTGGTCGCCGAGGTTTCCGCTTTCCCCGGCGCCCAGCACCGGAAACCAGCGCAGATGCACGGAAAACACCATCAGCAGGAAGACCGATACGACGAAACTCGGCGTCGAAATGAATCCGACACTCAGGAACGCGACCATTCGATCTGTCTTGCCGCCCGGCCAGCGGGCACTGAAAAGCGCCAACGGCAAGCCGAGGGCTACGGCGCACAGCATTGATGCGACCGCAAGCGCGGCCGTGTTCGGCAGCGCATTCAGAACCAGGCTGAGGACCGGCCGCCCGTTGAAGACGTCCTCTCCGAGATCGCCGGAGGCGAGCCTGCCGAAGAAGGTGAAAACCCGTTCGATCAGCGGCTTGTCGAGGCCGATGCGGGCATTGAGTGTCGCGACCGCTTCAGGCGTTGCGCGCGACCCAAGGATCACGGTCGCGGGATCCCCGGGGATTAGCCGCGTCAGGGCCATCAGGAGCACGACTGAACCGGCCACGGCAAGTGCCGCCGTCGCCAGCTTGAAGCCAAGATGGATTTGAAGGGACGCGCTCCTCATTGCAGCGCATCCTCTTCTGTCGCAACGCAGGCTGCCATCAGGTCAAGCCGTCGCTTGCGTAAAGGCGGTGTAAAGCCAGTTATTGCCGTTCGGCAGGACGCCGGGCTTCAGCCACTTTCGCGAAGCGAACGCGTTGAGGTTGTGGGTGATCCAGATAAAGGCAGCCGATTCGTCGAGCAGCTTCTGCGCTTCGATGTAGATCTTCTCGCGCTCGGCCGGATCGACCGTGACGCCGCCTTTCTCGTGCAAGGCATCGAAATCGGCATTCTTCCAGCGTTGCCAGTTCCACTGACCGACTTGTGCCGAGGTGAACCATTGTGTCTGGAAGCCGGGGTCGAACTTGCCGTTGAATTTGATGAGCGAAAGTTCGAGGTCCTTGCTGGCGTCGTTTTCGCCGAGCGCCCAGTAGGCGGCCGATTCTAACGCCTCGATCTCGACCTCGATACCCACTTCGGCAAAGTTTGCCTGGATGATCTGGGCGATCGCCTCATAGCGGGCATTGGCCTCGATGGTGAGCTTCGTCTTGAAACCGTCGGCGTGACCCGCCTCTCTAAGCAGCGCCTGCGCCTTATCGAGGTCACGGGCATGGACCGGCGCGTCCTTCCAGTAGCCCAGCAGGCTCGGGGCAAGCAGAGCGTTAGCGCGCGGATAAAGGCCGGAATAGGCGCCTTGCAGGATGGCATCGATATCGACGGCATAGCGGATGGCCTGACGCACGCGGATATCGTCGAACGGCGCCTTCTCGATGTTCGGGCCGAACCAGACATAGTCGATCGCCGGGATCTCGGTGATGCTTGCATCCGGCAGCGCCGCCATCGACTTTCCGTTTTCGGGATCGATCGCGGTGAAGTCGATCTCGCCGGACTTAAAGGCGATTTCGGCGGTCTTCTGCTCGCCGATCGGCTTGCCGACGATCTGATGGAAATGCGCCTTGATCGGTCCCTTGTAGTCCGGGTTGATCTCAAGCACGAACTGTTCACGCGGCGTCCATTCCTTGAGCACGTAGGGTCCACTTCCGACGAGCTTGGTGGCGATATCCTTGCCGAGCGCCTCGAAAGCCTTCTTCGAGACGATGCGGCCGGAACCGTCGGCGAGCGCGATCGTATAGAGCGCCGGCGCCGGATTCTTGAGGATGATCCGACCCTCGAGCGGCGCGGTTACCTCCACGCGATCGAGCGCTGACCAGTCCTTCGCGTAGGTGACGGGCTTGCCTTCCGCGTCTGGCGTGATGAAGCGTTCGAAAGAGAACTTCACGTCTTCCGCTGTCAGGTCGCCGTAGCCGCCGGTGAAGGCGAGGCCACTGCGCAGCTTGAAGCGGATTTCAGTATCACTCACCTGTTCCAGTTCTTCGGCCGCATCCAATTCCCATTCGGTCGAGCCGGGCTTGAAGGAGATCAGCCCCTGCTGCACCGACCAGATGACGTTGAGGTCGATCGGACCGGATCGATTGGCCGGATCGAGGTTCGAGAGATCCTTTTCGACGCGCACGGTGATCTTGGTGCGATCGGCGCCGGCAAAGGCCGGATGGACGCCACCAAGCGCAACGATCGTCGCGAGGGAAGCGCCGCCGACAAGTACCTGCCGTCGCGTGGGGTTGAATGTCATGGCATGTCCTCCAGGATTGGCGCTCCCCAGGGCAGGGCAGCGCGTCAATTCGATGGGCGCATTAGAGCTAATAATACATCAATTACATAGAATAAATATTTTACGTTTCGTTCTTCTGACGCAACCAGTTTTCCGTTTTTCAGCGCCGTCTTGCAAAGACATGCGGCGCGGGTTCCGGTGCAGCGCGATTATATTGGCGGTTGAATTCTATTGCTTTTTTCGCTTTCCGGGTAACACGACATGTCCAATTCTCGGTCTTCAGAAGACCTTCCGTCACAATCGTCCCTCTCCAGCATCACCCGTATTGAGTGGCAGACCGCCGTTCTCGCGCTCGTCATTTATGGCGGCTTTCTTGGGCTTACCTGGTTTTGGCAATCGCTCCCCCTTGCGGTTGTCATCGCGCTCGGCGGATGGCTGATTGCCTGGCATGGATCGCTGCAACACGAGGTCATCCATGGCCATCCAACCCGAAATCGGAGCATCAACGACGCCATCGGCTGGCCGCCGCTGTCGCTTTGGCTGCCCTACGCGATCTACCGCGAGGGACACTTGACCCATCACCGCGATGAACATCTGACGGATCCCATAGAGGACCCGGAGTCATCCTATCTCACCCAGGCAGGCTGGGATCGGCTGGGTCTCGTCGGGCGGTCTCTGGCCAGGTGGAACAGCACCCTGTTCGGGCGCTTGATCCTGGGTCCGCTGGTGATGATCGTCAGTTTCTTGGCGCAGGAGGCAGCACTCCTCCTCGAAGGGGACCGAGCCCGCAGCAACTTCTGGATCCGTCACGCGATCGGCGTAGCCGCCGTTCTGGTCTGGGTCATCGCCGTCTGCGGCATGCCTCTGTGGCTCTACCTCTTCGGCTTTGTCTATGTCGGCGCGGCCCTGACCCGGTTGCGCTCCTATGCGGAGCACCGTTACGCCGATCATCACGACGAGCGCACAGCGATCGTCGAAAACAGCACGCTCTTTGGTTTGTTGTTTCTCTACAACAACCTGCATGTCCTCCACCACCAGCGGCCGGGTGTTCCCTGGTACCGGATCCCGGCGCTTTACCAACGGCACAAGCAGACGCTTGTGTTGATCAATGGCGGGCTCATCTATGACGGCTATCTCGACGTGGCGCGCCGCTACTTCTTCCGGCCGCATGACGACCTGCGTCATCCCCTTCACAGAAGCTCGTCGTCAATGATCTCTAGCGAGTATCTGTAGAGGAGAGGATTGCACGACAGATCTTCGGCGGCGGGATTCCAGTGTGCACGGCCGGAATGCTGGTGGGTATTTCCGATGCGCAGAGCATTCTATATCGCTTAAATATTGGTGGTTTCGCAGAAACCGCATGCCGGCAGGGTTTCAACCTTCACGGCCGTTGCCGACAAAGCCTCAGCGAGCGGCCGTCGCGCATAGGGCTTTGCAAGTGGCCGGAAACGTGACGTGGCGCCGATGCGTTCGACGTCCGCGTAGCCGGTCGCCAGGACAACCGGGAGGTTCGGATACGGCGCCATGATCGTGGTCGCCAATCCTCGGTTCAGCCGTAGGTGTCATGCGTATGGTGACGACTCGCCTGTTGCCTTCGCTCCGCTCGACACTAGTTACCTGTGATCAACGGAGGGCAAAAATGGACACAAGCGTTATGTCGAAGGCCAAAACAGGTGTCGAAGGGCTGGACGACATCCTTTCGGGCGGTTTGTCACGTCGACACGTATTCCTTCTCGAGGGGGCGCCGGGCACGGGGAAGACCACGATCGCCATGCAGTTTGTTCAGCAGGGCGCCGCGCTCGGTGAGAAATGTCTCTATATCACGTTGTCCGAGACCGAGGATGAGCTACGCGACAGTGCGCTCTCGCACGGGATGGAAATCCATAGAAATATCGAAATATTCGAGCTCGTTCCGCCTGAGAGCCTGTTGAACGCCGAACAACAGCAGAGCTTGCTCTACTCGTCGGATCTGGAACTCGGCGAGACCACCAAAATGATATTTGAGGTTTTCGAAAGGGTTCAGCCGAACCGCGTCGTGCTCGACAGCCTGTCGGAAATCAGGCTGCTTGCCCAAAGCTCCCTTCGCTATCGCCGGCAAATTCTGGCTTTGAAGCACTTCTTTTCGTCTACAGGCGCCACGGTCTTGCTCCTCGACGACATGACCTCCGACAGTCTCGACAAGACGGTTCACAGCGTAGTGCACGGGGTTATTCACCTTGAACAACTGGCGCCGAGCTATGGTTCGGAAAGACGCCGCCTGAGGATTACCAAGTACCGCGGTCAGGCATTCCGCGGTGGTTATCACGACTTCATCATCAAGACTGGAGGTGTTTCCGTCTTTCCGCGATTGCGAGCGATCGAGCACCGCACGGAGTTCGAGCGCTCTACGTTAAAGAGCGGGATCGCTGAACTTGACGCGTTGCTGGGTGGCGGCATCGAGCGGGGATCGAGCACGCTGTTGATCGGTCCTGCGGGCATGGGTAAAAGTCTCTTTGCGCTTCAATTCGTCGAAGCGGCCGTCAAGCGTGGCGAAAAGGCCGCCCTCTTCATCTTCGATGAAGAACTGGGGCTGCTGTTCCGGCGCATGAAAGACCTTGGCTTTGACTTGGAAAACTACCAGCGGGACGGCTCGATTCACATCGAGCAGTTGGATGCAGCTGAGGTTTCACCTGGCGAGTTCGCCCAGCGTGTGCGCGAGCACGTTACCAGATTTGACGCAAAGACGGTCGTCATAGACAGCATCAACGGCTATCAGGCCTCCATGCCGGAGGAAAGCGCGCTCGTCCTCCACATCCACGAGCTGCTGCAGTATCTGAACCGCCAGGGCGCAAACACCTTCGTAACGGTGGCGCAGCATGGGCTGGTCGGTGACATGAAGTCGCCGGTAGACGTGACCTATCTCGCCGACACCGTCGTTCTGCTGCGCTACTTCGAGGCGGTCGGCAAGGTCAGGAGGGCGATCTCCGTCGTGAAAAAGCGGACCGGCAAACACGAGGACACGATAAGGGAGTTTACGATCGGCCAGGGCGGCCTTTCGCTTGGAGATCCTCTTTCGGATTTCCAGGGCGTGTTACGCGGCGTCCCGACCTTTGTCGGTGAAAACCAACCGCTGCTGAAGTCAAGTGAGGGCGAGGACGATTCCAAATAGAGACGCCATTGCTCTGATCCATGCCCCTTTGGGAAGGGACGCGCAGATCGCGGCCGCGCTTTTGTCGGAAGCCGGCATTCGGCCGAAAATCGGCAAGGACGTTGCCGCTTTCGTCTCGGCTCTGGATGAGGATGTTGCTTTTGCTGTCGTGACGGAGGAGGCCTTGCGCTCGGCCGACCTTCGCCCACTTTCGGCGTGGATCAAATCGCAACCGAGCTGGTCCGACCTTCCCTTTATCATCTTGACCCATCGAGGAGGTGGGCCTGAGCGTAACCCTTCCGCGAGCCGCCTGTTGGAGGTGCTGGGGAACGTCAGCTTTGTAGAACGACCATTTCATGCCACGACGTTCATCAGCGTTGCGAGGTCGGCGCTGCGGGGCCGCCGACGCCAGTACGAAGCTCGACTCCGGATCGAGGCGCTGGACGAGGGGGAACGGCGGCTAAAGACGGCGCTTGAGGCAGGCCATCTGGGTGCGTGGGAACTCGACCTCACCACCTATGCTCTCACCACATCGATCACCTGTCGGGGGGTGTTCGGCAGGAGCGCTGGCGGGGCATTCACCTATGGCGACCTCCTTGCCGCTACTCATCCTGACGATGTGGAGAGGATGAAAACGGCGATGCAGGCCACCATCGAGAGCGGGGCCGACTATGCAATCGAATATCGTACCGTCTGGCCCGACAGGTCCATTCATTGGGCGGAAATGCGCGCGCAGCTCTATCGCGACCGGAGAGGGAACGCGGTCAAGTTGGTTGGCGTCTCTTCTGATATCACCGCCAGGGTATCGTCCGAAGAGCAGCAAAAGCGATTGAACGAGATCCTTGAAGAGCGTGTCGCCGAGCGGACGGCTGAACTGCACAAGGCTCACGGAACCGTCATGGCGGAAGTGGCCCAGCGCGAGCGTGCCGAGGCGCAGCTTCGGCAGGCCCAGAAGATGGAAGCTATCGGTCAGCTGACAGGTGGAGTCGCTCACGATTTCAACAATCTTTTGATGGCGGTGCTAGGAAACCTGGAGCTCCTGCGCAAACACACTGGTGGTGACGCGAAAGCCGAGCGTTTGATCGATGGTGCGCTTCAGGGCGCAAAGCGCGGTGCGTCGCTAACACAGCGGCTTTTGGCATTCGCGCGCCGGCAGGACCTCAGTGTAGATCCAGTAGATCTGGGCGAGTTGGTGAGGGAGATGACGGATCTCCTTAATCGATCAGTCGGCACGGGCATTGTGATCGAAATTCGCATTCCCGATCGAATGGATCCGGTACTTGCTGACTCCAACCAGTTGGAGCTCGCCCTTCTCAACCTCGTGGTGAATGCCCGAGATGCTATGCCGAACGGCGGGACGATCTGCATATCGCTTCAGGTGGAGAATGTGGCGAAGCCGGAGGGCGAGCTCGCGGCGGGTCGGTACGGCGTGCTCTCCGTTGCCGACGAGGGCCACGGCATGGATGACAACACGCTGCAAAAGGCGATAGAGCCGTTCTTCTCGACCAAGGAACTTGGCAAGGGGACGGGTTTGGGCTTGTCGATGATTCATGGCCTCGCCCTTCAGTTGCAGGGAGCGCTGCGGCTCACTAGCACGCCAGGGAAAGGCACCAGAGCCGAGCTCTGGATTCCGGTTTCGGACGAAAGCCCAGTTGTGTCAAAGGACACAGAGGTTTCGGAACCGGACCAAAGGGTAAAACCGCTACGCGTTCTTCTGGTGGACGATGATTTCCTGATCGCCATGAGTTCGGTCGACATGCTCGTCGATCTGGGCCACGAGGTCGTCGAGGCGCATTCTGGAAAGGAGGCACTCGCTCATCTTAAGGACGATGGCCGCTTCGACCTGCTCATCACGGATTATTCTATGCCGGAAATGACGGGGGGAGACCTCGCAAATGCCGCGCGGGACCTATTTCCGGATCTTCCGATTCTCATTGCATCGGGATATGCCGAGCTGCCACCCGGCATCGATTTCGACGTGGCGAGGCTCGCAAAGCCCTACAGTCAGCAACAACTCGCCGTGGAGATCGAGAGTGTCCTCAGGGGTCTAAGTTAGACCAACGCGATAGGTTATGAATGGCTTTGGCACGGTGCCGATCGTCACGTCCTCTTGTTAGACGCCACCCCAGCTTGGGTGGCGCGCCATTGCTTCTAGTTGATCAAGCTCAAGCGACTGCGGGCGGTTTGACAACGAACGGATGCCGGCCGTGGCGGACACCCTCACGCGCCATCGCTTCTTCAAATAGCTCCGCCTCGTCGCTGACGCCGCCACGAAACTCATCCATCAGAAAGCCCGCAAAGGGATCGGCAAGCGAAGCAGCTGAGTGCTCTGTGTTTTGCTGCAGGACCTTACCCAGCGCCGAAGCAAGAGGCCGCTGGCGGCGGCGTTTAGAACTGCCTTATTGATCCGGTCGTACCTCATTGTCATCGCTGTTACCCCGCGCGCATCCATCGCGCTGGGAAGGTTGAGCCTGCGCGGACCGGCCTTCCTGCTCGGAGTGCGTGCCTCGCGCCACAAGGGTCAAACCAACGCCTGGGCGCCCGAGAACTTGGACGGGTGGTTGGGCAAGGACTGGCAGCGATTGAGGATCTACACACGTTTCTGGCCGGCCGCGAACAAAGAGGCATTGTCAAAGGCAGTACGATTGCCGGAAACTTGAAATCCGAAAGCAGAAAACCAGAATTCCGCTCAATATGTCAAAGTTACTTTCAATTGAGCCTTCAGAGGCGCACAATGTGATCATCGCTGGACTTTAAGAAGGGCTCCGGCGGCTGGAAGATCAAAAAGCGCTTTCGCCCCAACTGGAGGAGATTGCGCCATGTTTGTTCCGCAACAATCCGGATACATACTTCCTGAAGATTTCACTGTAATTGCCACGGTCTATGAGAAGATCGTGAGTGCTCGCGCGATAAACCGCCAAAGCGACGAGGGAGAGTGGCTGGCCCGATACACCCTTGAATTGTTCATGAGCGGCACGCGTGATGCGCGGGAACTCGAAACGCGTTTGGAGGAGTTCAGCCTCCCCATGAGCGGCGACGGGAAATCCCGCGTAGTAGATTTGTTGCCTGATTTGTCAGCATGGGCGCGGAGCCTGACTGCCTCGCCGAGTGAGGCGACTGCCCTGACTGAACAAACGCTCGATTACGCGATCGAACATGTAGAAGAATTTATTGCGACCTCGGATGTCAGAAGATGGTTGGTGCGTCTGATGGTGGAGCTCCGCCTGGGGCGTCGACCGCGGTAGAGATCGATTGAGCTGGTAAACGTATCGTTTCGCTCGCCGACCCTCTTAAATGACGGATGACGCAGGTTGCGGTCATGGGGCCATGCTTCAGCGACAGCTATAGGTAGCAGAAATGGCGCGCCCCTTCGTTTCAGCACAACTGGCGGGCGGATCGCCGGCATGATGTCGAGAGGCTCGCGAAGCTGCACGGATTCCTTGTTCCATCCGGCACCGTACAAGTTCCGCGCCCTTCTTCGCCGCCAGCAGCAGTCGGTCAATGGCGCCAGTTACTGTCGCGCCCCCATAACCTCCGATCACAAAGGTGTCGCGAGGCACGCATTTAATCTTCTGACGCTCCGGCCAGCGCCCCGATCGATAGGGCGGGTCCCCCTGCTTGGCTTGATCCCTTCGTGCCCGTGTTCGCACGCGGCGCGGAAGAACTCGGCGCCGTAAGCGTGCATTTCCTTGCAGAAGCGGATCGCGCCAGTCCTGCCAGAGACGATCGGTTATGAGCAGTTGCTGTTGTTCGGCAAGTGGCATCATCCCGAGATAGATGCGGAACAACGAAGGCAAAGAAGATGATTTCGGCGGCATCGTGCAGGCTCGGATGCCTGCCAACCGCTGCGCTGAAGCAGGCCGAAGTCGGACCCTGGTCGTCGAGAACAACCGCCTCGCCAGATGGCCGTACTCGCGAGGCTCGGCGACCCGAACTTTTCGTCGTCGTGACCGCCACGGGTGATTGCCCTCACGTTGCCCGCTTCAGCATGGTGAGGCGATAGCCGTGCCACCTCGAAGGCCATTCAGGACCTCGCGGCGGCCCGTTGCACCGCGGCGTTGCAGGGTCAAAAGAGGAGGAGGAGGGAACTGCTTGGGCCTCGTTGAACCGATTCAAGCCAGACTATGGTCTGGGCGGGGGCAAGACCTAAGTCGAAGTGCGTGCGACTGAAGTCTGACCCTGGAACGCTAATTGCCCAAGAACGTTTGCAAAGTGTTCCCGCTTTGAGAGCAGGGAATTCAAAACAGATGGAGACGTACATGAAGAAGGTTGTCAGTTCTGCCCTTGCAGGTTTGTTTCTGCTCGGGGCTTCCGGCTTTGGTTTTGCTCAAACGGTCCTAGTCACGCCAGAGCAGGAAACGGTCGTTCGCGAATACGTGAAGAAGAAACCCCTCGCTTCCATCAATCTTCCGGGCGTTGAGCTGAATGTGGGCTCCGCACTCCCCGAGACGGTGGAATTGCACACCATTGATGCGCCGGACATCAAATACCGCTATGTGGTCATCGATAATCGCACCGTGCTGGTAGATCCAGGCACTCGCAAGATCGTTCGCGTTATCGAATGACTGAAGACACGTCCCTTCCTTTCGGGGAAGGGACGTCTTCGCGAGCTACGCGAGGAAGAACGGCGATTGGACTTTAGTCCCATGATCTGGCCGCAAAGGTCCTAATCCGTAGCGGTCCCATATCGTCGCGTTATTTTAGCTTTAGCCTGTGGACAATCCATCCAGTGCTCCATAGCGACAACGACGCCGAGGCAGCCTACCCGCCCTTCGGTTCGTTCTGGTGTCGTTGCCGACAGGAGGATCGAGAATGTACGAACCATACTGCTACGGCGAGCCACCGCGCAAATTGTCTAGAGGGTTGCCGATCGGCATCACGCTCTTGGCGATAGTTGTCATCGGAGCCTATCTCTTCGTGGGCAGCGCGCTCTCGAACGATCCTCACCAAACCAGTGCCATCCTTCTCCCCCCCCCGCCCCAACGTCAAAATAGCCTTGAGCTTTAGCGAGGGAGCAACCATGAGATTGATGCATTTAGGTCGAGCCCGTCTGGGGATGGCTTTACCTCGGTATCGCCCTCAGCTGCGCCAAGCCAGAGAACCTTGCCTCCTAGATTTTTTCGAGGCGTACGGGCTCGCCGCGACGACTCTCGACGACCTGATGCAGGAGTACCCGGCGCGCGTAGAGGCTCGGACTTGCAGGCAGAGGTCGTGGTCCTCCTCACGCTCACAGATGAGCGACTATTTTCATGAGATTGAGGGCGCTCGGCTCTTGCAACCCTTTTTTCGACTAGAATGTGGATTCAATTGTCTTTAGCGAACGAGAAGCGCCGATGAAGTTCCGCCTCTCCGCCGGTGAGAGTTTCTTCTTGCTTGGGGAACGGAAGACTATCTTTGACGAAGCGTCCCAGCAGATTTTCCAACTGGATGAGTTGAGCGCCTTTCTTACCTGCCTCCTCGCCGAGGCCGCGCCGGCGCATCAGTTGGAAGGCGCCCTGGTGGCCCGGGGCGTAAGCCGAGCGCGTGCGCACGCGTCGGTGCAAGACTATCTGGCCCATTTGTCACGATGGAATCTGCTGGAGATCATGTTTGATGAGAACGAGGGCACTGCGTTAGACACCAGACATTTGATTTCGAAGGTACCGCCGTATCGCTCGCCTTTTATGATCGAGAGCTTCGCGACCTCGTTGTCCCGATTTTCGCCCACAATGGGGCTGCTGCCGCTACGTCACACACGGCTGCGTACGACGTGGCGCGTTTTGGCGAGCGCGTATGCATCAGCCGACATCGTTCCTCGGGTATGATTCTCGCTGACTTGGAGGTTGCCCCAGCGATCAAGGCGCTTGTGGCAGACGACATTCTTGCCAACCTTGGCCTGAATGTCGCACTTCACGCGGCATTGCTCGTCAAGAACGGAAAAGGCCTCCTGATATGTGGCGCGGCGGGGGCCGGCAAGACGACACTCGCCGTGGCATTGCTCGCGGCAGGCTTCACCTACGGCGGAGATGATATCGCGCTGATGGATGAGGATGGACTGCTTGTGGGAGTGCCCTTCTCGCCCGCATTGAAGCAGGGGTCTTGGGGGCTGCTCGGCCACATGTCAGATGCAATTCTGGCAGCGCCAATCCATAGTCGGCTCGACAATAAGCGTGTGCGCTATCCGACAGGGCTGCCCTATGCTGCACGCGTGCGGGTTCAGCCTGAAGCTGTCGTGCTGATCCGCCGTCGTCGCACCGGGCCAGTCTTTTGCGACGTTGAGCCCATGCGTGCCCTTTCGGAACTACTGGCCGGTGCGCACACGCCAGAGCGTCGCCTCGCCTTGCCGCAGTTTCAGCGGCTCCTCGATATGGTTTCACAGGCGCGCACCGTCGAGCTTACCTACTCTTCCCTCGACAGAGCCGTAGAGACATTGAGGCGCCTTCATGACAGGCAATAGTTGGCGCGATCTGGTTACGCTCGCCTCCTGCCTCAACGGGCACATACCGAAAGAGGCGAACTGGGACGGGATCGTAGCCCTTGCGAACAGAAGCCTGACGATCACCTCACTTGCAGGCGCGGTGAAGGAAGCCAACCCGCACTTGCCGGAGGATCTCTCCAACTATCTATCGATGATATATCGGCGGAACACTGACCGAAATTGCAGACTGAAAGCTCAGCTGGGCGAGGCGGCCGCATCGCTGAACGAGATCGGTATAGAGCCCATCGTGCTGAAGGGGACAGCCATCCTTGCGAGTGCTGTCCCTGAAGCGCTTGGTGCACGGCTTCTGACCGATTTGGACATTCTTGTCCGCCCCCAGGATATGCGAGAGGCATCAAACGCACTGTGCCGTCAGGGATATGAGGTTGCGCTATCTTCCGGTGAAGGTTCCTGGCCAGGGAATGCGGAATACCATCTCCCAGTCGTCCTGATCCGTCCAACGGATGTCGGAAGCATTGATCTTCAGTGTCGACCGAAAGGGCCGGCCTCCTTCGGAGACGCGGAATGGCTTTGTGGCGATAGTTGCGTGGTCGATATTGGCGGAGGCCGTGTACGCGTTCCAACGGCCTTTGCGCAGATCATTCTTTTCATTCTTCACGATCAGTTTCAAGATGGTGACTATTGGCGCGGGCTACTCGACCTGCGCCATCTGCTGGACATAGCAACGCTCGCCCGCGCGTCCTCGGTCGACTGGAACGGACTTAGAGCGCTTTTTGCGAGCGGCTATGAGAGGAACGCGGTCGAGACCCAAATCGTAACAGCTGCCGCGCTTCTCGGCCTAGACCGAACGGCGATTAGGGGAGTGGGATCGACGGCCAGGATCCAGTTTGCCCGGCGGCGACTTCAGCTCGGCTGTGACTACCTGCGGGCTCCGCTCACGCTCCTGACTCTCATCTCGGAAGTTGCCCACTATCGCTCCTGGGATCGTTTTGGGGGCGAGCCTTATCCTTCTAAGCGCCGGGAGCTTGTGCGAAAGGCTCGCGAATTGCGGCGGAACTTCCGCGCCAAGCCTCCCGGAAAACTGTAGCCGATTGGGAAGCCTTCGAGTTTGCAACCGAGCATTGACCTCGGGCGCATATGCGGAGGGCACCCCAGCTACATCTAAAGATATATGGATAACTCGTAGCTTTTAATGTAAAAGTAGTTAGTGCTAATATATCTAACATCCGTTGGACGGGTGGGAGGGCAGATGGCCGAAGAATTCAACCAATCACGAAGCGACCATGATCGGCGCGAGTTTCTGAAGAGCTGCGGTCGATTTGCGGTCGTAACCCACCAGTCGTCACAATGCTTCTGTCAACCAGCCTGACGTCGCAAGCGATTGCCTCTTCCGGTGGTGGCGGTGGCGGCAGCAAAGGAAACAATGGTTGGGGTAACGGGCCGAGTTCGACAAATAGAGGAAGTAGCCACGGGCGTGGTGTTTCGCGCGGAGGACCGGGTGCCGGTCAATCGCAGAGCAGCAGCAAAATGAACGGACGCCCTTAGACCACATTTGGCTCGTCGCCCAGTGGCTCACCACATGAGAAGCAGCCGAAACTCAATGGAAGCTCCGGGAGCTCACCTTGAACGGATCTATGTCCAAGTCCTGTTTGTAGATATCCGCACGGCGGCCTTGCGATTGTCGCGCCGCTGACGAGAATCAAGCTGCTGCCCCCCGACAGTCGCGTTCACCCTTGGCCTCCGCGCGCGAAACGGTCCGCTTCGCGTTAGGTCTGCACGGAGGAGCGACAGCGGAGCGCCCTAAGCGTCAGCCGGTACGGGAATAGGTCCTCGACGACCCGACCTCGCCTGCGGCATGGATTCCAGCGCGACCTCGGGCTCTTGCATTTCGCAGACTCAGCGGGCTGTCAAACGAAGTGAGGATCTGACCCCGCCTATTGCCTCACCCAGGAATGTTACTGACGCTGAGGGCAATGAGACGGCCCGTATCTCCTCCCGCCGTTAGCGTGAGGAGATACGGGCGCGCGCTTCATCCAGTACAGAGCCACCAGTCCTTCCCGAACCTAGAGACCATACCGGACAGCATATTGCCAAGTGCAAGGCGGCGTCAGAGCCTGTCACAGCCTTAAGCGTGGACGTCGCCTTAGGGGGCGGACAGACCGGGCTCCCACGAGCCGGCTACGGCTTGTTGCTGTAAATTTACGTTTTGGGTTTCCAAATCGCATGATGTATCGACTGGAAGCGGATCTTTGCGGGTTTCGGTAATTCGCGGATAGGGTTTCCATTAAATCCCGGACAGTCTTTCGGCGATTAAAACATCGACTTTCGCACGCGCCGTTTTGCCATTCTGGACCCCGATTTGAGAGGGGTGCGGGGAATGGCGAGACGGAAGCAGGCGAGACTTACTGACGTGAAGGACATTCGATCGATATTGCGACTGACGCACGAACAGGGGCTTTCGGTTCGTGCGATATCGGAACGGCTGAAGATCAGCAAAACGACCATTTCGACCTACCTGCTGCGGGCGCGTGAGGCCGGGCTGACGGGCTGGCCGTTGCCGCCTGGGCTTGACGAGGACGCTGTGTTGCAGCGTCGCCTGTTCCATCGTCGCGGCCGCCCGCCCCAGGATATGCACGCGCCCGACTGGAGCCAGATCGCCAGTGAACTGAAGCGAAAGGGCGTGACGCTGACGCTGTTGTGGCAGGAATATCGCGAGCGGCACCCGAACGGTTATGGATACACTTGGTTCTGTGAGCGCTTCGCCGCTTTCGAACAGCGCGCCAGCGCCACTTTCCGCAATCGCCACACCGCTGGCGCGGCGATGCAGACCGACTATGCTGGTCACACCGTCCCCGTCATTGATCCGGCGACGGGCGAGATCCGGCCGGCGCAGATCTTCGTCGCGGTTCTGCCGGCCTCTTTGTACACCTTCGCCTATGCGAGCTTCACTCAACGGCTGCCAGACTGGATCGAGGGTCAGCAACGGGCTTTGAGCTTCTTCGGGGGCGTAACGAAAGCGATCGTCTGCGACAACCTCAAGGCCGGCGTTGCCAAGCCCTTGTGGTTCGAGCCGACCATCAACGCCACTTTTGCGGCATTCGCCGAACATTACGACACGACGATCCTGCCGACCCGCCCAAAACGGCCGAAGGACAAAGCCAAGGTCGAAGGCAGCGTTCTGATCGTTGAGCGCTGGATCCTGGCGCGACTGAGGAATGAGCGCTTCTTCAGCCTCGTTGATCTCAACGTGCGGATCAACCAGCTCCTCGGCGATCTCAATAACCGGCCGATGCGGCGTGTTGGCAAATCCCGACATCAACTCTTCGAGGCGATCGAACGCGAAGCGCTCGCCCCCTTGCCAGCAACGCCATTCGAATATTCCGAATGGAAATCGGCAAAGGTTCATCCCGACTATCATGTCGAGGTCAATAAGGCCGTCTACTCCGTGCCGCACCGCCTGATTGGCCGCCAGGTCGATGTCCGGCTCACAAGCCGGATCGTCGAGGTCTTCCATGATCACCAACGCGTCGCCAGTCACCGCCGGACGTCGCAGCGGGCTGGTCACGTCACCGTCAACGAACACATGCCGAAGACGCATCAGCACTATGCCAACACCACCCCGGCGAGCCTGATCAAGCAGGCCGCAAAGATTGGCCGCAACGCTGCGATCCTGATCGAACGGCTGATGCGCGACAGGCCCCATCCCCAGCAGGGATACCGCGCCGCTCAAGGCGTTCTATCACTCGCGCGCCGGTACGGACCTGAGCGTCTTGAAGCCGCGTGCGATCGGGCGCTGATGATCAATGCGACCAGCTATTCCTCCGTCAGCACCATCCTCAAATCCGGCCTCGATCAAGCTCCACCAGCCGCCGAGCCGGTCAAGCCAGCCCCGCCGCATGGCAACATCCGCGGCAGTTCCTATTACCAGTGAAGAAAGGAAGACACTTGAATGCTCACAACAGATGCTCGATGTCGCGATGGAAATCGTCCGCAATCAGGGTGCGGATGAACTGACGCTCGGGACCTTGGCCGGAAAAGCAGGGGTCAGTCGCCCAATTGCTTACGAACACTTTTCTACCCGGGCCGGCCTCTTGGTGGCGCTGTTCAAGCGGTTGGAGGACAACTATTGTCCACTGGCTCCGCTCTGCTCTCCGTGAAGCGCCAACTGACCTCACCGCCGTAGCTGACGTCATCAGCGATGCGTATTTCAAGTGCCTTGCCCAGTTTGGTCCAGAAGCTCTCGCAATCTCCGCCGCACTAAAAGGGACAGAGGAGATGGCCGCATAGCAACGGCTCATGCTCAACGTATACGTCGAGCTGATGTGTGACGCGCTTCGGCCGTTCTCCGGCCTAGAAGATGAGCACTTGCGCCCCGTGTGCGTCGGTCTTCTAGGCGCAGCGGAGGCCCTTGCCTCCGAGGCACAAGCCGGGGCGATATCCCAGCAAATCGCCACGTCCGTATTAACGTCACTCATCGTAAAGGCTGTGGCTGATGGCCCCCACAAAGCTGGGTAACGTTCCTGTCGCAAAGCCCGGGAAAGGACGATGAACTTTGACAAGGTTCTCAGGAGGGCACGCAGGGTGCGCCCGATCCCTGGCGCGGCCGGGCAGGTGAGACGTAGGCGCTGCATGAAGGCCGCACGACCAGTCCGCAGCGCCGTCTCCTAAGACAGCATTTCGAGACCGTGTTTCCGGACGATCGAGAGCAGCTTCAATGCGGGGCCGCTCGGCCGCTTGGCGCCGGTTTCCCACTTTTGTACGGTGGACCCGCTGGTATTGAGATAGCGCGCGAAGACTGGCTGGCTGACATGATTGTTCTCGCGTAATGCCTTGATCTCAGCCGGCGTCATTTCCTGGGGGATGGACAGGCAAGTCTCATCGAAGGTCCTCATGGTTTCCTTGTCGATGGTACCTGCCGCAGACATGTCTTCGACGGCGCTATGGATCGCATCAAAGACATCGCTCTTGAACTTGCGCTTGGTCGCCATTGCAAATCTCCTCTAGGGCGCCGGTCCCGATTTCGGCATCAAGCTCCGCCTGCGTCTTGCGCCGCTAGAGTTCGGCGAGCTTCCGAAAAGCCAGGAGCTTGTCGTCATCGATGTTTGCGCGGTCCTTCTTCGCGAACAGATAGGCGAACAACCTTCACCGGGTTTCGCCAGAACGAACGAACGGTGCAGGTTATCGTTGAGCGCTTCTTGAACACGCCGCCACCGAGATCGTCAGCCTGTGCGCGCGGCCTGCTCAATCGCCTTGCGGAGGGCCTTGTCTGAGATCCGCGCTTTCTTCGCTGCCTTGAAAAATCATGCTGTTCTGAAAGTCCGTCTGCATCGCTTCATATAGCACTAGGTGCTACACCTATCAAGTTGTCGGGAAAAATCGCGGAGACTTGCCGCCTCCCACCCTTGGTTCAAGATCCTGGCAGCAAGCGCCGCGTCGTCCTGCGGCAAGGAACGGCCGTAGTGGTTCGCAACCATCTCCCGTGTGTCCTACTCTCAAGCAACGTCGGCCCTTGAAACGCGCGCTTTTCTCACCTACCTCATTTTTGCCGGATGCCCTCTCGGATCCTGGCACGGGAACGATGGTCCATTTATGCGTTGGACTGGTTCGGTTCATATCTCTTCGCAAGGAGGATATGGTCCGGCGTCTGCCCGACCCCCTTGCGTAGCTGTTGTGCGATCGACCGTCTCGGTCTTCTGATCGTCAGTTCCGTCCGTCTCCGATCCTGCGGCCTCCGGCATGCACGTACTTGGCGCGTTTTAAGCAACAACAACGGCTGATTATGAAACGAAGGAGGATGCACATGCTGATATCGGATTTTGGCCGCATGGGATTCGACCCATTTCTGGAAATGCGGCGAATGCAGCAGGAAATGAATCAGCGTTTGTCCGACATGACTGCCAAAGCCGCCCACGAGTTTCCACCCGTCAACCTCTGGATGGGTGAGGGCAGCGTAGCGGTGACTGCTGAATTGCCTGGGATCGCGCCTGAAGAGGTCGATCTGACGGTTCGCGAGAACACGTTGACATTGAGGGGCGAACGCGGATCCCCGACGGAGGACGAGAGATCCGTCTGGCACCGGCGCGAACGAGTGTACGGAAACTTCTCTCGAACGGTGCAATTGCCTTTCCGCGTCGATCCGGAACAGGTCGAGGCGCGTTTCGCAAACGGGCTTCTTGAAGTCGAACTACACCGGCCCGAGACGGATCGACCGAAGAAGATCCAGATCAAAGGATAGGAGGCCAAAATGGCTCAGGAACTGAAAACGACTGAACGCCGGGCTCCAAGCAAGCTTGACGGTGGCGAACCGACCCGTTCGCGCCCGGTGTTTGCCCCGCGCACCGATATCTATGAGACAGAGGACAATGTCGTTGTTCTCGTGGACATGCCGGGCGTCGCTTCAGAGGGTGTCGACATCACACTCGAGAAGCGGACGCTGGCGATTCGGGGCTACGCGACGGACGAACAGCACGACAACTATCGCCAAATCTATGCCGAATACGGCGCGGGCAATTATGAGCGCGTCTTCACCCTGTCCGAAGATATCGATCGGGACAGTATCGAGGCATCGCAGAAGAACGGCGTCCTGCGGTTGGTCCTGCCCAAGGTCGCGCCGGCAAAGGCGAGAAAGATCAAGCTGAAGATGGCGTAATTCGTGCGGAGAAAGGAGGTTGACCATGCAGATTAGAGATCTGATCCCCTGGGGCAGTAACAAGGGAAGCGAAATTGCGAAGTCAGACCAGGGAAATCCCGTCTTTTCCTTGCAGCGCGACGTGAACCGTATTTTCGAAGATTTCTGGAAGCGGCTCGATCAACCGTTCGGTGCCTTCGGGCGCTGGGATACCGGCGGGCCGCGAATGGACGTCACCGAAACCGAGAGTGCGATTGAGGTTTCGGTGGAGCTTCCTGGAATCGACCAGAAGGACGTCGATGTCTCCCTGACGGACAGCGCGCTCACGATCAAAGGAGAAAAGAAAAGTGAGCAGGAAGAGAGCAAGAAGGGGTATCACTTGTTGGAACGCTCCTACGGGTCGTTCTACCGCTCGATCCCGTTACCATCGGGCGTCGACGCGGACAAAGCCGCCGCCCAGTTCAAGAACGGCGTCCTGACCGTGACGCTTCCAAAAACGGAGGAAGCGTTGTCGCGTGTTAGGAAGATCGAGGTGAAGGCGAGTTGACATCGACTTCACGGTCGTGACATGCGGCGGGCGAAACCGCCGCATATGTTAGCGATTACTGCAGAGGTCTCGTCCGTGGATAGGCCATCAAAGAAGCGCGGGCGCGGGCGAGATCTGCTCGGGCGACGGTCAGCATCTCGTCTGCCCTATCCAGAGCGCCGAAAGCAGCGGCAGTCGGATTGGGCCGTTCCGCAGTGATGCGAACCCAAGCGCGATCGATTTCAACAAGAGCCGCGCGAACATTCGCGATCGCTCGTTCGATGGCATCGTAGAGAGCGATCTCCTCTTCGGAGACGATTGGCGAATTGTCACCGCTCATCGATCTCTTCCGGTCACACGGGTCCCTGGTGCAGGCTCGAATTGCAAAATACCACGAAGAGTACCCTTCTTAAACAGTCAGCGTGGCGCCGTTGGGATGGCAATCGCCAGAACCCGTGGGCATCGATGTGCTAAAGGCATCAAGGGGTGAAGTCGCGACCATTGAAACGCCTGATGAACGCGAGTTCAACTGCCAATTCTTCCCTCTGTCTCCAACATCCGTTTTCCTGAACGGGCACACCATTCTGATGAAACCAAAATGCAGCGTCGGCCGGCTTCGTTTCCTCCCGATAGATGTATGCGCCGATGATTACGGCGACAATCACGCCGCCGATGATCAGGTCAGGGTGTTGAGTCGGGATGGTGGCAGCATCGTCAAATCAGCAGTCGCTGTGTATGGCACGCTTGCGGATCTCTGGCCCAGCCAGGTCGTTTTCCACGCTAAGTTTCGGATTCGATTTCCCTCCCGTTATGAGTTAGCATCTCGCCGCTAATACACATCCTGTTCGGAGGGGAACATGAATATTTCGCGTCGGGCATTTACGACATCGACCTGTGCGGGACTAGCCATGGGGATGATTGCGGGACCCGCTGTTGCGCAGGACGGATCGATTGGCGACGAGTTGCTAGGACGGACAGACTTCTGGACAGCACTTGAAGCTTACATTTATGCCTATCCGTTAGTCACCATGGAGTACACGCGGCGCGTGATCACGAACGTCGCCGAACCCCAAGGCACGAAGGCGCCGATGGGCCAGATTGGTCGACTGCGCGCCTACCCCGACGCATCGTTTCGCGACGTGACCGCTCCTAATGCCGATACTCTCTACACCTATGCTTTCTTTGATGTCGCCAAGGAACCCTATGTCTTGAGCCTTCCAGATCTTGGCGATCGTTATGCGCTTTTCCCGATGCTCGATGGTTGGACCAACGTCTTTGAAGTACCCGGAAAGAGAACTACGGGACCGGGTGCGCAGACATATGCGATCACCGGCCCGGGCTGGACGGGGGCGCTGCCTGAAGGCGTGACTGAATACAAATCACCCACCAGCATGGTGTGGCTGCTCGGGCGTATCTATTGCACCGGAACGCCTGAGGACTATGCCGAAGTCCACAGGCTTCAGGATGAGGTGAAGCTCGTTCCCTTGAGTGGCTTCGGGACGGACTACACCCCACCTGCCGGCAAGACCGATCCAGCTATTGACATGAAGACTGCAGTTCGTGAGCAGGTCAACGCGCTGGATGCGGTCGCCTACTTCAAACTGTTCTGCGACCTGCTGAAGACTAATCCCCCCGCCGCGGCCGATGCTCCATTGTTGGAGCAGTTGGCCACCATAGGGATTGTTCCTGGCAAGGATTTCGACGAGAGCAAACTCGATGTCGTCCTCCAGAAGCGGCTTCCACAGATTGCGTACGCGCGAATTATGTTGCACTTCAAGGATAGCGGGGGCGACGTCGAGGACATCAACGGGTGGGCATACACGACAAAAACCGGTCTCTATGGTACGGATTATCTGCAACGCGCTCTGATCACCGCCATCGGACTTGGCGCCAATCGCCCTCAGGATGCGATTTATCCAACGAGTACGAAGTCGGGCAGTGGCCTTTTTACTCGCGACTATAACGGCTCGGAAAACTATGTAATCAACTTTGCCAAGGGACATCTGCCTCCGGTAAACGGGTTCTGGTCGATAACGATGTATGACGCGGGATACTTCTTCGTGGACAACCCGCTGAACCGCTATTCAATTAGCGCCCGTCAGGAGCTCAAAGCCAATGCTGACGGGACGACCGATATCTACATCCAGTACGAATCTCCTGGCGCAGACAAGGAGTCAAACTGGCTGCCTTCCCCGAAGGGTAAGTTTATCCTGATGATGCGGCTGTACTGGCCGAAGGAAGGAAACCCGTCGATCCTCGACGGATCGTGGGTTCTGCCGGCGGCGACGAAGACGGGTTGACGTCCAAGGCCATAGTGAATCGGCCGTAACCGGGGATCTGGCAGTTGCAGCCTCAACGGGCGCAGCTTTGAAAAAGCACGGTGTTTATCTCGGCCGCGACTCGTTCACCACCGACAGCGATTTCCACAAAGCGGTCCACTCGCCCGTTGGTGTTGGAATCGTTGCTGTCCATGGCCTTCCTGAGTCGATTGTTGCGCTGAAGTTAAATCGCACCGTCTCTTAATAAACGAAACGGAAGTTTTGTTTATTACCGTACTCGCTTAATAAACGGTGGGCACAAAAGTTCGCTCGATTCTCATCAAGGCGAAGAGTCCGCAGCCGACTTACCGCCGTGCGGCTTGGGCAAGCGGTAAATGTGCAGAGCGGGCATTAATTACAACCGTGCCAAACGACGGCACTGCGACAAAACAGGACAAGGGAAAGTCCAGCGCCTGCTTGCCCAGTCGGGTCCGATCGCGATGGTCTTGACCTGCTCCTCGGCCATGACAGCAGCGTGGCATCCGATAGAGTTGCTGAGCGCAGATCGAAACTCTTGCTACGCAGACGACGGATCTCGTCGCTCGGATTGAAGCCCTCGAGGCTCTCATAGCGCCGGGCGGCGTGGGCCAACCCGCATAACGGTTACAGCGATCGGGTCACCACCTCGGTCGCGACGGACACCAGCAGGGCCGCTAGCGCGACGGCCGTTCCAATTCGCGCGATCTTCATGCGGCGCCCGCGAGCGCCATCCCAATCATAGCCTATCGTGTTCCCCCAGCCGGCATCATGCCGTGCGTGGATGGTGGCGCGTTTTCCTGACAAAGAGGTAAATCCGATGAGCGCCATCGCCGCTAGCGGGTTCGCGATGCCTCGTCGGGCAACCGGAATGTCGTGAAACCCCATTCGTGCTCGCGCGTTATCCCCCCGACCAAGCGGTGAGGAATCAAATGTCTATTCATATGCGAGATCTCGGCGAGGCCGTTCTTGATTTGCTCTATTGGCGTCCGACAGAGCAGGCGCCTGAATTGAACGACGATCGGCATTTGCTCATTCAGGCATACCGAACGAACCAGGCCCCTGAGGCCGCTCGGCAAGAGCATCTAACGATTGACCCTGAGCTTGCAGTCTATGGGCGATCAAACCCCTGACACTGACCGAGCGTACCGATTGCGTCCCAACTGGTTGGCGGCGTAAAATGTTGTGTCTGTAGAAGTCGAACGCTCAGACGGAAAGGCCCCGGATCACCCTCGTGGGACTCTGGGGCCTTTTTGCGTCTCGGAGCGATGCAACAGGAATGGTGGTGTTCGCGGCATTGCCCTGGATAGCAGTCAGGAGGCGGGATACCTCCTCTTGTATCCCTCTGCTTGCCACCTCGTACTCGAATACAAGACGTTGATCTGGCTGTTCTGCTTCTCGGAATTCTTCTAACCGTTCGGCTGCGAGTGCATACGCCTCGAAAAGGTCATCCAGCTCCGCCGGACAGACATCACCTTCGAGCGCCCGTCGGAATTTCGGTAGTCTCACCGATAAACGGCGCCGTCCTAGTTCTCTGAGTTTCTGCATTTTCTCCCCCATTTCAGGGCAATCTAAGATGGCGCAGCCAAGGAAGGGTTAAATCGAAATTTCAATTGCGAGCGACCTCGCTAAAGCGACGAGCTCTCCTGCCGATTTTTCCCCGCGCCCAACGGCAAAACCGCAACCCCGAGGTCGGTGGCTGCGGTTCTGAGTGCCAGTTGTAACGTGCAGGGACAATGGCAACCGACCGTAGATTGCGCGGGAGCGGGTTAATTTAGTGTTTCCACACGGACGTGATCATGGGGGCGTTTCAAGCCGTTGCCGCGTCTTTCGCTGACAAGGCTACGAGACAAAAAAAGGGTGAAGCGCCCAGAACTCTTTCGCTTCACCCTACAGGTCCAGCTTATCGCATCGTGAATACAACATATCAACTGCCTCCGGTCGCATGCAAATCACCATAGCGCGAGCGCCTTTCGGCTCTGCTTCACGTCAATGTGGGCGCCGGTTACTCCCGCGGCCAAAGCGACGCTCCATCATCAGCCGGACGAGCCACTCTCGTAGATCGGGGTTTTTGCGAAACTCGTCGAAATGCTCGATGGCGTAACTGAATAGCCCCGAGTTTCGTAGACACCCTCGGGTTAGATTTTCTGCTGCTTCTCGAACTCGACGGGTGACAGCATCCCGTTCCTGACGTGTTTGCGTTTCGGGTTGTAGAACATTTCGATGTAGTCGAACACGTCCTGGCGAGCTTCATCGCGTGAACGGTAGACCCTGCGACGTATCCTCTCTCGCTTCAGAAGATTGAAGAAGCTCTCGGCCACCGCATTGTCATGGCAGTTGCCGCGTCGGCTCATCGAGTGAACCAGATTGTGGTGCCTGAGGAACGAGGCCCAGTCCATGCTGGTGAATTGCGAGCCCTGATCGGAGTGGATCAGCACTTTGTCCTTCGGTTTGCGTCGCCACACCGCCATGAGCAGAGCCTGCAATACGACGTCCGTGGTTTGGCGGCTCTGCATCGCCCAGCCGATGACCCGGCGGGAATAGAGGTCGATGACGACGGCCAAATAAGCAAAACCTTCGCAGGTCCGGATATAGGTGATGTCCGTGACCCAGGCCTTGTCCGGAGCCGCTACGTCAAACTGCCGGTCGAGCGTGTTGTCGATAGCGACGGCAGGCCTGCCGCCATAGATGCCGGGACGGCGTTTGTAGCCAATCTGCGCCTTGATCCCGGCGAGACGGGTCAGACGCGCAACCCGGTTCGGGCAGCATATCTCGCCCTGATCGAGAAGGTCGTCGTGCAGCTTGCGATAACCGTAGACCTTCCCGCTCTCTTCCCATGCCTTCAGGAGCAGATCGGTCTGTCGTTTGTCCTCGTTGGCTCGCCTGCTCAGCGGGTTCTTCAGCCAGGTGTAAAATCCACTGGGATGAACCCGCAGAAGGCGGCACATCGTCCGCACCGAAAACTGCAAGCGATGCAGAGCAATGAACGCGTACTTCACTTTGCATCCCTGGCGAAATACGCGGCCGCTTTTTTTAGGATATCTCGCTCCTCGGTAACGCGAGCCAGTTCCTTCTTTAGCCGCCTGATCTCCTCGGTCTCGTCGTTGCCCTTGGCGTTCGACGCAGCAAACTTCTTCTTCCATTCGTAGAGCGAATGCTGGCTGACGCCGAGACGCTGCGAAACCTCAGCAACCGGATAGCCTCGCTCCGTGATCTGGCGCACCGCGTCACGCTTAAACTCTTCGCTGAAATTCGATTTGCTCATGATGCTCTTCTTGCCTCAAAATTAGGAAAGAAGGCGTCTACAAATCTCGGTGCTATTCAAACCGAGTGTCTGTTCGGCGAGAGCGTCCGCCTCAACCGGTGAGGTCGTTAGGCTGCGCGCCCATGCCAGTAGCTCAGGCAGAAAAGCCGAGAACTCGTCGTCGCGAGGGGCAGGTTGCGGCGGACGATTGACGAACACACAAACGGTCTTGAGCCTCTGTTCAAGTTCCCACGCATCCCCCGTGCCGTTCATGCAAAACTTGAGCGCATATCGCGCCAGGCACTCACTTTCCTTACTGTGCCGAGAAATATGTCGGCTGTCAGAGGCTGTTTTACAGTCCGGCGATGGGCTGAGTATGCACCTCTGGAGGCGGGCTGGCTATCCTTCAAAACCTCGGGTTCGGGATTGAGGTGCCGCTAGCTCAATTTGCTTCAGCAGCGCGATGACTTCGGCCTGCATGTCCAGGCACAGCGCCTGATACTCGTTGATCAATTCCTCGCGGCGGCGGTGCTCCGTCAGCAGTCTGTCGAGGGTCTGCGCGGCCAACGCGTAGGACTCGAACAGATCGTACAGAGTCGGATTCCTGGCTGCTCGCAACTGTTCACGGTGATAAGGCAATACCAAGGAGAGCCGCGCCCGTCCGAGCTTGACCAACGACATTTGTCACAGCCTTTGTCGCGTCATATTTGCCGCGTCACGACAGATTTCCAGAATGTCTTCTTTTTGCATGCTGCGGGCAGCGCCGCAATGGGTGCGCTGAACCCGCTCCCTGGTCTCCATCTGAGCGAAAGTGAACCTCTCCCGCCCACTGCCCGTCAGGCACTGAATATCGAAGGTGTCTGAGCAATCCACGGCTGCCTCCGCGCATACACCACAACTATTTATCACTCTCCCAACCGAAGGAAAACCCGATGAACAGAACGACGTTGCTCGCCTATGCGAGGCGCGCGCCTTTTAGTGAGCGCCTGAACAGAGCCAAATCGACGGCATCAATGCCCTAACGCTTCTTAGCATTATCGAACGCGGTCGCTCGGCGATCGGCGGCTCCGGATAGAAGCTCATCAATACGGTTATGGTTCTCGTCGTGCAAATCGGAGAACGCCGCGTCGATCATCAGCCGGTCCCATACCACACAACCATCGATGCGCTTCGGCCTCGGCATTCGCCGGTCCGAAACCATCTGGTCGAACTTTGTCACACTCACGTCGGCATTCGGGCCCTTCACTGTCAAATCGTGAAAAATAGCAAGGCGCCAGCAACGCGCCACTGTTCACGACAACGATCAATACCAGATCCAGATCCCAGGTTCGCTTCGGCAATGGAGCGCCGGCGCCTATCGAGCATCCGATCTCGACAAGGAGCATTACTACTTCATCGTCGAGGGCTCCGGCAACGTGGTCCGCGGTGATCACACGATCGCCGACAACGTGAGCACTGCCGATGACGACTACGCCGCCCATACGCGGGGCTGCAACACCGGTTCGATCGGCGTCTCGCTGGCCTGCATGGCCGGCGCGATCGAAAGTCCATCCCATGCGGGCAAATATCCCATGACGGAAACGCAGTGGCATTGCGCCATGGACGTCATCGCGCACCTGGCCGAGTTCTACAAAATCCCGGTCACCTCGAAGACGATCCTTTCCCATGCCGAGGTTCAAACGAATCTGGGCATCAAACAGGCCGGGAAGTAGGATTTCACCCGGCTCCCGTTCGCGACGAACGTCATCGGCGCCAAAGCATGCGGCGATAAGATGCGCGCCGACGTCAAAGCACGCCTCTAACCCTCTCCAACATCGAAGGAAACGAACATGCGTTCGCTGATCATCGTATCGGCGGCGGCCCTTGTGCTGTCCGCTTGCACCGCCACTGGTTCGATCGACACTGCGATCAAGACCAGCCTTCCGAAGACCTGCGCTCTGCTCGAGACGGCGCACGCCGCGTTCATCGCGGCCTCGGTCTCGGGCAACATCAAGGCTTCGACCATCGCCAAGGAAAAGGCCGCCTACGACGGCGTTCGCGTCAGCTGCGCCGATCCGGGAAGCGTCACGGCTGCCAACGCGCTCGTCGTCGCTGCGACCGCATACGCGACCATATCTCTCGCACTGAAGGAAGCACAATAATGGGTAGCATCTCGAAAGCTCTTGGCGTTCATGCCCGAGGGCACGCCCTGGTACGGCTATCTGGCGCTCTACGCGCTCACGATCGGCCTGCCGGGGTCCTGACCTATCTGGCCCGAAGAACCAGCAGAAAGCATCATCTTGGCCGTCTCTCATCCTCGGGAGCCGGCTCGACCAAGCTACCGACGCCTCCGGCAACAGCGCCAATCAGCCCGACAAGTTCCGTTCCCAGTTCGGGCATACCCATGCCGGCGCCGAAGCCAGTGAGATAACCCACAATTGCGCCGGATAGTAGGCCGAGGCAGCACGCCCACGTTGGCTTGAACGGCAACTCTCCCTCCCCACGGATGCCCTTCTCGTAGTGACCGTACCGCAACCACTGCTCGATTTCACTTACTCCAAATTGAGTAGGGAAGCCTGTTACGGGGGCTTTATAACTGGTTCCCGCAGGGGCGACGTTTATGAACCGTCCGATCGACAGAGATAGGCGACGATCTCCAGCTTCAGCGGATCACGGTCGCCGTACTTCTCCCTGATCCGCTCAAGCTCCTCGATCGCGGCATGTTGCTCGTCTATATCCCCGAGCACGTAGCTTTCATGCCCGACTGCGCAGATGTTGCACCCGGCTTCGATCACGTCGACGACGAATGCGGGGGTCTCGCTGGCGTTCATTTGGCGGCGGTCATTCTCCGTCATGTCAGGTCCTCCGTTGACGTTATGACGAGACCTGCCATGGCCGACAGGAGCAAGAATACTCCCCGGAAATTTTGGGGGCTTGAAAAGAAATGGCCCCGTCGGGCGGCGACGAGGCCATCGGCACTGAGCAAGCTTCACTTCCGGAGGGATTGTGAAGGTGTCACCCTGATCGGGGAAAGGGTTCCACAAAGCCAGAAACGCAAACGGCGGTACTGAGTTCCGTCTCTGCAAAAAAATGGCCCCAAATTGCAGCCAACGGGCCACGAAAGAGCGTGTGCGTCATCTACTCGCACGCACTTAAACGAATGAAGCCCCGCAGGGGATGCGGGGCTTCATCGTGGAAGGTCGTCAAACCATAAAAAACGCAATGCGTACATTAATTCAGTGATCGCACGGCAATGAGAAGTACAACCATGGATTATTTCTGTTGCGCGATCACGGTTGTATCGTCGCAAAAATGGGGACCGATCGCAACCATGCGAAAGGGGTAGTCGCGTAATCAATTTGGGGGGCGCGAACTGCTTTGCTGGCGCTGCGGGGGATTTCATCTTTCGGGCCGCCATCACCGAATAATGCAGGTGCCCGGCCAATCCCGGCAAGAGCGACCCGCACAGCTCGCCAGAGCTAATCCAGTAGCCACAATGCAGGCGATGACGGCGATCTTTCGGGCCATTGGTTCGTTCCAGCTATGGCGTTAACGCGAGGGCGATAAGCCAAGCGGCCAAGGCGATCAGAAGCCAAATCCGAGCGCCCTTGTACCTTTGTCGTCTTGCCCCTTCCCAATCGTAAGACATCAGTGCCTCCCTCTCGGTGGCGCACAATGCACGATTGCACATATGACGAAAAGTCCATTTTCCTCATATACACAGCGCTGCTTGTCTGTTGTCCCTACCACTGGCTAGGACGCAGTCAATGCCGCGTCCCTTCGATCTCCAGTTCTATGTATCGGCCGATGGACCAGAGATAGGCGACGATCTGCAGCTTCAGGTGATCGCGCTCGCCGAATTTGTCGCCGATCCGGTCAAGATCCTCAAGCGCTGCATCCTGCTCCTCGATATCACCAAGTACGTACTTGTCATGCCCTATGGCGGTGATATCGCAACCGGCCGCAATAATCTCAGACACGAAATCCGGTATTTCGCTCGGCTTCATCTTTCGCGGCTTGCTTTGGGCCATATTAATCCTCCTTTGATCGAGCAGGAAGGGTAGGGATTCGGGAGATCCGCTAGGCTATTGCGCTGAAGCGAGAGCGACCAGTCATGCTGCTAAGGCAATCAAAGCCCGAGCCGCGCGTGCCTGTACCGTCGACGCCTGGTACGTTCCCAATCGTAGGACATGAGGTTCCCCCTCTCGGCCGCGCACAATGCCAGATTGTGGGTGGGTGGGAAAGGCGCTTCCTCAGAGGAGCAAAGCGGTCCCCGCCAAAAAGTATGGCCTCGCCGGGGAGAGCGAGGCCATGGGGCACTTTCATGAGTTTCAGATCCGGGCGGATCGTGAAGGCGTCATCCTGATCGGGGGACTCAGGGCTGCCACAGGCGAGAAACGCCGACGGCGTTATTGAGTTCCTGCCTTCGCAAAAAAAAATGGCCCCAAAGTGCGGGGCCGAATTGTGTGCTGTGCCAAGAAGCCCGAGCAGGCGAAAGGGATCACTCGGGCTCGTTCTAAGACTATCACGTGCGGCGACAAATTCCGAGCCCTTTGGAGAATCCTACAAATTGCGCGTCGGGCGAAAGCCTGATCTGATGCGGGCATGACCACGAAGCTTTCAGACTTGAGGCTGAGAAACCCAAAGCTCCTCGGCGAGCTCAAACGACGGGGGTTTGAGACCGTCGATGACATGAAGCACGTTCCCACGACGGACGCGTTGCGGATGAAGGGAATGGGCGCAAAATCGTGGCAGAAAATCTGTGATGCATTGGGCAGAGACCCTGCAAAGACGTGAGGCCTGAAAGCCATTACCGGGCCACCTCCTTCGAAATCAGTTCATTGAACTTCTCGATATTCGCCCGCGGCTATAAAGACTTTGAGCATTCTCTTCACCTGCGTGGAAAAGCTCCTCTACCGCTGCGTCCTGGCGGTGGTATCGCCAATCCGGGCGCTAACTGGGTGGCGATGGCATGTTCGGGAGCGTGTCTAGCCCTGGCTTTTGGGCACGCCGGTTTTGCGCAAGCCCGCCCGACCTCTAGCCTCTCTCGTCGCTGCAACTTGGGTGTCGCTGGGTGATCTGTCCTCAGTTGCTAAGGGAATGCGGGCGGTACCGAACCAGATAGCGCACTCTAGAAGGGAAGTTTCATCCTTGTTCCCAAGCCGGTATTCATCAGCGATGAAGCTTGCTAGGCGGACGGCTCGCTTGCTGAGATGTGGAATGCGAGTTTTGGCACAGGCCGTTTCGAAGACTTTTCGTATCAAGGCAAGATCTCGGGGACCAAGATGTTGAATTGCGAGTTTGGGCGGTATGTGCACTGACACCTCCTATGAATGAAGGGGGTGCGCGTCGAACCGGACTTGGAGGAAGCTCAAAAGGTGAACCTGCGATTGCGCCACCTTCATTCTCGCACCGATTGATGGCTTCCGTTTTCGTTTGGGCTGCAATTTGATTTTGTCCGCCTGGCGCGCCGCTCTTCCCAAGAAAGGCGGTCAGTTGCGCCTTTGTCAGTTCGCCCCGCTGAATGGCGGCCGTCAGGAATCGCGCCAGAGCAAGCTTTTCTGCGCGTTCATCTCTTTCTTTGGCTTCGAGATAACCAGCGGCTTTTAGTATTTCAACCAAAAGGCTGATGTCTTCGGCGTCTATATCTAGATCTGGATCCTTGGAAGACATGCGGCCTCCTTCGCGTGGGGCGGCAGGCGGCCCGCGCTAGTTCTAACGCGCTATACTATGCGCCCAATGGTTCAGAGATTCTACGGGTGTGCTCGGAAAGGCGACTCTAAGAAACGGCCTCGTCGTGGGGGGCGACGAGGCCGGCTACACGACTTCACTAATGGTGAAGCCGTCAGGCGCCTTCAGTCTCCGAAGGGCGGGGATCTAAATGCGCATTAGCTTATATAGGAGGCGTAGAATTCGCTTCCAAGGGCAGGCCAGAAAAAGAATGGCCCCGAAAGGCGATTAAGGGGCCATGAGAGTGTCGTCCTTCTGCCGGGCCGGCAGGATGGAACTCGCCAGCCCACCTATTCAATCTCTGAGGTTGAATAGGTGGGCTGGCTTGATTTTCTCCTCGTAGCCGTCGCATCGTAACCCATGGCCGAGCCCTACCAGCCCCGTTACATAGGACATGCTATCCCTCTATTCGATTGATGAGCATCCAGACCGCCATAGCAATCAACATTAGGTTTTCAGTGAGTGAGATAAGGCCCAACGGGACATTGCTGTCGCCGCCGACGCAAGCACATTTCAGCTTACGGCGGTCAATGTATACGGCCTTGAAAACGGAAATGGCACCAATGGTGCCGACTACGAACGCAACCGGAATTGCAAGCCACAACCATACGCCAGCGATCATCAGGATACCTGCAAGGGCTTCGCCGAAGGGGTAGAGGTAGGCATGAAGCGTTTTCTTATTGGTGCATTTGCCGTCGTCACGGCCATCGGCCTTGCCGGCACTGCGCTTGCGCAGGAATTCACGTTCCGCTTCCAGTCTTCGGACCCGGCGGGCAACCCGAACTTCGAATATCAGAAAGGTTGGACCGACCTCGTCGCCGAGCGCTCCGGCGGCAAGGTGAAGATCGAGCTTCTGCCGGTCGGTTCGGTCGTGGAATATAACGAAACGCTTGATGCGGTTGCAGGCGGCATTCTCGATGGTCAGATCTGCGATTCGTCCTATTGGGCCGGCAAGGATCCGGCTTTCGGCCTGATCTCCAATCCGGTCGGCGCCTGGTCCGATCCGGCGCAGATGATCGACTTCGTGGAGAACGGCGGTGGCAAGGAGATCATGCAGGAATTGCTGGGCTCCTACGGCCTGCATTTTATCGGCGTTTCCACTCCGGGGTTGGAAGCGTTCGTCTCGCGTGTGCCGCTTGATGGTGTCGATGATCTCAAGGGGCTGAAGATGCGCGCCCCGGAAGGTCCGATTGCCAACGTGTTTGCAGCCGCTGGCGCTGCCCCGGTCAATCTGCCGTCCTCCGAAGTCTATACGTCGATCGACAAGGGCGTCGTCGATGCGGCCGATTATTCCGCATTCTCGGTCAATCAGGCGCAGGGCCTCAATGGCGTTGCGAAACATCCGGTGTATCCAGGCTTCCACTCGCTGCCACTCGTCGAGGGTCTCCATGAACATGGCGAAATGGGAAGCGCTGCCGGATGACCTCAAGAAAATCCTTGAGGAAACTGTCAAGGAATTCCAGCAGACCCAGAACAACGGTCTCAAGGCCGCCGACCAGAAGGCGGTGGAGGCGGCCAAGGCCGAAGGCTCGATTACGATCCACGATTGGTCGGCCGAGGAGCGTGCCAAGTTTCGCAAGCTTGGGGTCGCCGAATGGGAGAATATCGCGAAGCGTTCGCCAATGGCCCAGAAGGTGTTCGACACGCTGACGGCCTACCTGAAGGAAAAGGGCTTGCTCTGACCCAACCATGCGGCGGCCCGCTCCGGGCCGTCGTTTTCTCGTGCCGAGGGAGAGGGGCATGACAAGAGACACGTTTTCAGAGGACGCCGGGGCCGCCATGGGCGCCGAGGTCGTCGGGGCCGTTCCCGAAGCCGGCATGCTCGGCCGTCTCATCGAGAAGCCGGCTATGTTTTTGCCGTCGGCATCGTGCTCGCAGCGCTCATACTGCTTGTGGAAGTATTCCTGCGATACGTGTTGAACAGCCCGACGATCTGGGCACATGAGACGACGGTATTCCTTTGCGGCGTCGCTTTCATCTTCGGCGGCCTCTATTGCACCGCCCGCAACACCCATATCCGCGTCGTTCTGCTCTATGATCATTTCTCTCCCCGCGCGCGCCGGATCGCCGACATCGTCATCTCCCTTGTTAGCGCCCTTGCCAGCGGCTTCTTCGCCTTTGCCGCCTATCACATGGTCGAACGGGCCGTGGTCACTCCTTCCGGCGAGGTCCGCCTGGAGACGACCGGTAGTGCCTGGAGCCCGCCGACGCCGGCCCTGATCAAGATCTTTATCCTCTTGGTTATGATCCTGCTCGTCGTTCAGTTTCTGATTCTTGCCGTCAACTACGCCAAGCGAGCTTCAAAGGACTGAACGATGACCGATCTGTTTGATTTCAGCATCAATCTGCAGGCGCTCGGCATCGGTTGGGGCACCCTGCTTATGTTCGTGATGATGGTAGGGCTGCTACTCTCCGGCATGCCGCTCGCCTTTGTCACACTTCTCGTAGCACTTATCTTCGCGCTCGGTTGGTTCGGGCCCATGTCGATCCCGCTCATTACGAGCCGCGTTTATTCCTTTGTGATGAACTTCGTATTCGTTTCGGTGCCGATGTTCGTCCTTATGGCCGCGATACTCGACCGCTCCGGCATCGCACGCGACCTCTTCGATGCCATGAAGCTTTTTGCCGGCCGAATACGCGGCGGCGTTGCGGTTCAAACCGTCTTTGTGTCGGTGATCCTCGCTGCCATGCGCGGTATCATCGGCGGCGAGATCGTTCTTCTCGGCCTTATCGCGCTGCCGCAGATGCTGCGTCTCGGATATGATCGCAACCTGGCGATCGGCGTCGTCTGCGCGGGCGGTTCGCTCGGCACGATGATCCCGCCTTCCATCGTCCTGATCATCTATGGCCTGACGGCGAACGTTTCTATCGGTGATTTGTTCACGGCAGCCTTCTTGCCTGGCTTCATGCTGGCGATGTTCTATGTAGCCTATATTCTCGTGCGCGCCTACTTTACGCCCGGCGTTGTGCCGCCGGTAGATATGACGCCGATCCCAACAGAAGAGAAACTCCGGCTCCTTAAGGGTCTTGCCCTGCCGGTGCTTGTCGTCTTCGTTGTTCTCGGCTCGATATACGGCGGCATCGCGTCCGTAACTGAAGCCTCCGCAATCGGAGTCGGTGGGGTCATCCTTTCGACCATTCTGCGGGGGGAGTTCTCATATAGACTGCTGCGCGATGCGGCGATGCAGACGCTATCGACTGTGGGCATGATCGTCTGGATCGGCATAGGTGCCACGGCCATCGTGGGCGTCTACAACTTGATGGGCGGCGTGAATTTCGTTTCTGGCATGATCACCGGCATTTCCGATAGTCCGACTGTGATCGTGCTGGTGATGATGTTGATCCTGTTCGTGCTGGGCGCCTTTCTGGATTGGGTCGGGATAGCCCTTCTCACGATGCCGATCTTCGTACCGATCATCAAGTCGCTCGGCATGGACCCGGTCTGGTTCGGCGTTCTCTTCTGCATGAACATGCAGGTGTCGTTCCTGTCGCCGCCCTTTGGGCCGGCCGCCTTCTACCTGAAGTCAGTGGCCCCTCCGGGCATTACGCTGGGGATCATCTTCCGGGCTCTTGTTCCGTTCATCATGTTACAGATCCTCGCCGTCTCCATGTTGATCGCGTTCCCGGGCATTACCGGACGATAACTAACCCATATTTCCTTCAATCGTAGTCGATTGACGGTGTCGTTTGGCTGTTATCCGTCAGGACCATACAACTGGCCGGTACGTAGACCTCGCTCCCGAGGAACTGCGGCATTAAAGCCTTAGCCAGGCTCGTTGGGGAGGAGAGCTGGGCGTGACCGTGGTTCCGCCAAGACGAAGAACATCGAGCGGCTCTCTGTTCGTCGAACATAGCTTCGATGCGGAATAAGATCCGAGGGTCTCAGTTATCACAGCGGCTCTGGTTGCCAATGCCTCCAGGTCCAATGTTAACCCTGGAGAATCTAGTCCAAGTGCAACATTGCCGTGTGAAGGGTAGGGCATCACGCGCAGTCTCGCAAATGCGCTATGAAGACCTCGGCGGGTGTGCGGTAACCCAGGCACTTGCGTGGCAGCGCGTTCAGATGGTGGACGAGCGCGACGAGCTATTGCTGGGTGACGGCGGTGAGATCGGTATCGCTGGGCGTGAAGCGGCGGCTGCGCTTGTTGGCGTTTTTCCACCGCACCTTTCCGCCACGGCGCACTGGGGTCGCAGAACCAGCTCCGCGCGCCGATGCCATCTTCCAAAGCCCTAAAGCGGCGAACTCCGTGCCGCGATCAAAGGTGAAACTCTGCCGGGCAAAGGCTGGCAAAGGTGAGAACGTTTCGATGATCTTGTCCATGATCGGTCTCGAGCGCCGGCTCGGATTCTTGATCATCACGGTGTAGAGGCTTTTGCGCTCGGCCAACGAGATCAGGTTGGCGTTGCCGAAATCACGTTCGAAGATCAACAAGTCGCCCTCCCAATGCCCGAACTGCGAACGATCACCATGAAATCAGGGCGTTGCGATATCCTGCAGGCAGCCGGAAAAGTGCCGTCACGGGGTTTCCTCGAGCTGCGGGGGGCGGCGTTTGCTGCGGCCTTCCGCCAGATGCTGATGGAGTTCCAGCGCCTGATCTTCCTTGCCATAGATGAAGCGATAGATCGTCTCGCTGCAGACCCGCACGGCGCTGACGCCATCGGCGAGCAGACGACCGGCAATCTGTTCCGGTGACCAAGGTGTCTTCAGCTGCTCGATCACAAGCTCGCGCAATTGCGGGTGCCGCACAAGCTTCCTCAGGCGCTGCCGCCGCTCTTTGTGGATGTCGTACGCCAACGAAAGCCCCTTCAGAAAAGGCTCCTGCTTAGCCGAAATTTCTTACCCCCACCTTTTTCCCACTCCCCTTTCATGGCCTGTGGCTTCCCTCATGCCGCAATCTGACATGCTACCCACTTCTGGTTTCGAGTTTCAATCAGTCGCCACGGAGATTTCAAACCGTCACTCCTTGACTTTCAATTGGTCATCGTCGTAGTTTCAAACAGTCATCAAAGGAATGAAGCTGTGGCGCTGTATCCAAGGCTCGTTGAGCAACGCGTTGCCGACGCCCTGTCAGACACGCGAGTCGTACTGATCGTAGGTCCCAGACAATCAGGAAAAACGACGTTGGCTAAGAAGATGGCCAACGAGGGGATGGAGTATTACACGCTGGATAATGCAACCATCCTGGACGCAGCGCGACAGGATCCCGTTGGCTTTGTAAGAGGTATGGATCGCGCCATCATCGATGAAATTCAGCGCGCGCCCGAACTGCTGTTGGCCATCAAGGAAAGCGTGGATACCGACCAGCGCCCAGGGCGGTTCCTTCTGACCGGTTCAGCCAATCTCATGACGTTGCCACGCGTGGCAGACTCGCTCGCAGGGCGAATGGAGGTTGTTCGATTGCTGCCGCTTGCGCAAAGCGAGATCAGAACCGCCGGCAGCAGCTTCCTGCGCGACGCCTTCCAAAACGAAGCCAAGGCCGGAGAGCCATTCTTCGGAGACGACCTCATGGCTGCGGTTCTGGCCGGTGGATATCCCGAGGCGCTGGCCCGCAAAACCTTGAACCGCAGACAGGACTGGTATGCGGATTATATCCAGGCGATCGTTCAACGCGACGTTCGCGATGTCGCGCAAATCGAGCAGATTGCTCAAATGCCGCGCCTCCTACGCATCCTGGCAGAGCATTCGGGACAGCTCGTCAACTATTCTGGAATTGGCGCGGCCATTGGGATGAACCACATTACAACGCAAAAATATGTCGGCATCTTCGAGAGCCTGTTCCTCGCTCGAACCGTACAACCCTGGTTTTCGAACAAACTAAAACGCCTCACGAAAACACCGAAAATACATTTCCTCGATTCTGGTCTTCTCGCATCCCTTCGTGACCTCTCTCTCGACCGTCTCCACGGCGACAGGGGTCAGTTCGGGGCATTGCTGGAGACTTTCGTTTTTGCCGAGATCCTTAAACTCGCCAGCGGCGGGCAAACCCGCTTCGAGTTTTCGCATTTTCGAGACAAGCAGCAGAACGAAGTCGATATCGTCATCGAAGATACAAGGGGGCGGATCGTCGGTATCGAAATAAAGGCGGCAGCATCCGTCTCGAATTCCGATTTTTCCGGATTGCGAATTTTGGCCGAAGCATCCGGAGAACGGTTTGTTTCGGGCATGGTCTTGTATGACCACCACAAAGTGGTCCCTTTCGGAGAACGTTTGTCCGCTGTGCCAATATCGGCGTTGTGGCGGTAGCGCGTGAGAATTTCGCTCAGTATTCAGACCCGAGCATTTTTGAGACTTCCAAGGTCTCGATAACCAATAGGCCTCAGGTTCGATTCCCTTCAAGGCGAGGGAATCGTCCGCAGACGCTGAGAAACGTGCCAAGCAGCAAATCGGTCAACCTCCTATGACGGAAGTTGCCTTATCCAATCGTCGAATCCAGCGTGTGGGGCCTGTACCGCCAGACCCGTATTCGGTCGTCCGTCTGATTTCACCGATTGCCTAAGCTCCCGTGCGCTTTGCCTGTACTGCTGTTTGAAGGCGCGGGCGAAATGATCGCCTCTCAAAAATCCGAAGTCGGCCGCAATGTCGGAGATGCGGCGCATATCCCTGGGATTGGCCAAAATAGACCTAATCCGCTCGAGCCGACGGCTCTGGATGTAATGGACAACGCCACCTTCCGTTTCGAACAAGCGATAAAGCGTCCGGCGGGATACGGCGACAATGTTGCAGATCGCAACGATGTTCAGCGTGCTGGCGTCGAGGCGAGCCTCGATATAACGTTTCGCGTGACGCAGTAGCACGAGCTCGAGGCCGGGGCGCGCAGCCCTCCTGAGCGCTTCCAGGAAAGCGGCTGGGCGAAGCCCGGGTTTGCCGCCTTCGTCTCCTCGATCATCGAAAGTGGCTACGATCCAGCGAAGATGGACGGTGTGCGCGCGCGGCTGCGCGAGCTAAGACTTGAACCCTATGATTGCCTCAACCCGGTCCTGATGGATGTCGCCACATGGGCAGCCAAGAAGAGCGGCGCGCTCCCCAATTGATCGAAGAGACGCTCTTCAAACTCGATCCGTGTTCGGCTCGTTTGGAACTCGCCAGCTTCCGTAGCATTGTGTGCTCGGCGAAGTTCGCCGAGCACTTCTAAAGCTTGCCGCGTTTATGGACGACGCGGCCGGTGTAGATTGTGTTCCGAGGCGCTGACGGTGCGGGGTGCCAAGAGAGGTCATCAGGCGCAGGATGTCGTCACAGTGCCCACGAAAAAGATCGGCGTCGATGCGGTCACCCGTTACGTTCTGAAGGATGCCATACTGCTTTGCGGGACCGCAGCCATAGAGACATCGCCCATCCCGGTCCACTAGGAAACGACTGACAAGCTCAGGGGTCATTGCCGAAAAAATTGGAACCAATCCGGCCACCCGAAGGTTTGATTTGTGGGTGTCAACACTTCACCCGCTTTCAGAAGCAGCGGGAATCCGATCGGCGCCTTTAGATCCGTCCTTAACGCACTTTCAGCAGTGACCGTTTTGGTCTCGGCGGCGGTCTTTACCCAGCCGGCGAACGCTGAGGACAAGGATCGTTGTCGCGTTGCTTCGGGCGACGACACGAACCAGAAGAATCTCTCAGAAAAACTGGACGATTGCGATGGGGTGTTGAAGCCCCCTCGCGTCGGCGACACTGAAATCAAAACACCGGCGCCTGATGTCGGGAAAACGCGGGTGATCCGCCCCGGCGAATTGCAATAGAGCGTCGCCGATGGCGGGTAAGCCTGGCTCAAAATGCTAAGAGTTCTGTGGCCGCTATATCCGACTAAAGTCGGCTTACGGCGGGCGGCGTGAAACGGCGTTGAGCACCGGGATCCAGCCACAGGCTCTCCAGCGGAGCCGTCGGCGGGTGCAAATCGGACCACACATCCGCCGCCGGCGACGCGGCAATTCCAGATGAAGCCTTCAGCATCCACACAGGAGCCGTCCGGCAGACCTCGCTCAAAACCAGCCGATGCCGGTTCTGAGCCAGCGTGAAATCGAGAGGGGGCCTTGGCGGATTTCGATCCGCCAAGTTTTCTGGCCCTCCATAAGCCGGCGGAGGTTGACACGAAAATCGTATCCGTTATTCTGGATGTATGGATAGCAATACAGCAATCGCGGCGCTTGCCGCACTCGCCCAGTCTACCAGGCTCGAGACGTTTCGACTTCTCGTCCGACACGAACCCGACGGCATTCCTGCCGGCGAACTCGCCCGGCTTCTCGACGTACCGCAAAACACCATGTCGGCGCACCTTGCGACGCTGTCGCGTGCGGGCCTGGTTTCAAGCGAGCGGCAGAGCCGTTCAATTATCTATCGGGCGGACCTTCAGGGGCTGCGCGACCTGACCCTCTTCCTGCTGAAAGACTGCTGCGGCGGCTCGGCGGAACTCTGCGCGCCGCTCATCGCAGAACTCACACCCTGCTGTGCTCCCGAGGTGAAGCTGTCATGAGCGACATCAGGCTAGAGCCAGTCACGGGGAGCGATCCCGAACTGAAACTGGCGCTGTCGGCTTCCGGTCTTCCAACCGAAGACCTCGAAGACACTGGGCGCTCGTTTTTCAGGGCGGTTTCCTCAGATCGAAGCACGGTTGGCTATGCTGGCATTGAGGCGTGCGGTGACGACGTGCTTCTCAGGTCGATAGTCATCTTGCCCGAGCATCGTGGCAAGGCGCTTGGAAAATCGCTGACCAGGGAAACGCTGAAGGCCGTCGATGTAAGCTCGGCAGTCTTCCTTGCGACGACCTCCGCCGCACCGTTCTTCGAAAGGCTTGGCTTCATTGTGGTCGAGCGGGCCGATGTGCCGCCCGCCGTTCTCGCAACCCGTCAACTGTCGGGCATCTGCCCGGCATCGGCAACGATCATGAAACTCGACAGAGCTCCGACCTAACCACGGAACACAACCATGACCGACAAGACTTACAACGTGCTCTTCTTGTGCACGGGCAATTCCGCTCGTTCTATTCTCGCCGAATCCATCCTCAACAAGGAAGGCGGCGGGCGCTTCCGGGCGTTTTCCGCGGGCAGCCAGCCCAAGGGCGAAGTCAATCCACATGCCCTGAAGGAACTGGACGTCCTCGGTTATCCGGCGACTGGCTTCTCTTCGAAGAGCTGGGACGTTTTCGCACAGCCGGGCGCGCCCGAAATGGACTTCATCTTTACCGTCTGTGATAGCGCGCACGGCGAGGCCTGCCCCGTATGGATCGGTCATCCGATGACCGCGCATTGGGGTGTCGAGGACCCCGCGGCTGTGGTGGGTTCTGAGGTCGAAATCCAGCGCGCCTTTGCACAGGCCGCTCGCTTCCTCAAGAACCGCATCATGGCCTTCATCAGCCTTCCGCTGGCATCGATCGACCGCCTGGCGCTCGAAACGAAACTCCGCCAAATCGGCGCGATGGAAGGTTCGACGGCACCCCAGGGAAAGACGGCCTGATGTCTACCTTCGAACGCTACCTCACCATCTGGGTCTTCCTTTGTATCGTCGTCGGCGTCGCCCTCGGTCATTTGATGCCCGGCGTTTTCCAGGTCATCGGCGCGGCAGAGGTCGCGAAAGTGAACTTGCCCGTCGCCATCCTGATCTGGCTGATGATCATCCCGATGCTCATCAAGATCGACTTCCGCTCGTTGGCGCAGGTCAGCACGTATTGGCGTGGCATCGGCGTGACCCTGTTCATCAACTGGGCCATCAAACCGTTCTCCATGGCGCTGCTGGGATGGCTATTTGTGGGTTGGCTCTTCCGTCCGTATCTGCCGGCCGACCAGATTGACTCCTATATCGCTGGCCTCATCATCCTCGCGGCAGCACCTTGTACCGCGATGGTGTTCGTCTGGAGTAACCTGACGCGCGGCGAGCCGCTGTTCACGCTTTCCCAGGTAGCGCTCAACGATGCGATCATGGTCGTCGCCTTTGCGCCGATCGTCGGACTGCTTCTCGGATTGTCGGCTATCACCGTACCGTGGGACACGCTCGTTCTGTCGGTCGTTCTTTATATCGTCGTCCCGGTCATCATCGCTCAGGTCCTGAGAGCGCGGCTGACCGCCGACGGCACGACCAAAGCGCTGGACGCCATGCTGACGAAACTCCAGCCGCTTTCGCTCCTCGCCCTGCTCGCGACGCTTGTTCTCCTCTTTGGCTTCCAGGGCGAGCAGATCATCGCACAGCCGACCATCATCGCACTGCTGGCCGTTCCCATCCTGATCCAGGTCTATTTCAACTCAGGCCTGGCCTATCTCCTGAACCGGATGTCGGGAGAGCGCCATTGCGTCGCCGGGCCTTCAGCACTGATCGGAGCCAGCAACTTCTTCGAACTTGCGGTTGCCGCGGCCATCAGCCTGTTCGGCTTCCAGTCAGGTGCTGCGCTGGCAACCGTCGTCGGCGTGCTCATCGAAGTTCCCGTGATGCTCACGGTCGTCTGGGCCGTGAACCGCACCAAGGGCTGGTACGAGGCAGCTCCCGCTGTCTCCCGGAACACCATCACTGAAAGGACATGACAATGGACGCCACCATCTATCACAACCCCGCCTGCGGCACGTCCCGCAACACGCTGGAGATGATCCGCGCAGCCGGGATCGAACCTGATATCATCGAGTATCTCAAGTCACCGCCGTCGCGCGACGCGTTGGCAAGGATGATCTCCGATGCCGGACTGACCGTCCGACAGGCGATCCGCGAGAAGGGCACGCCTTACGCGGTACTGGGTCTCAACGACCCGAACCTGACGGACGACCAGCTGCTCGACGCGATGCTGAAGGACCCGATCCTCATCAATCGTCCGTTCGTCGTCACGCCGCTCGGCACCAGGCTTGCGCGACCCTCCGAGGCCGTGCTCGACATCCTGCCGGATGCCTTCAAGGGTGCCTTCTTCAAGGAAGACGGCGAGCAGGTCCTCGATCAGGAGGGCAAGCGCGTTGTCTGAAATTTTTCCCGCCTTGCAGGAGCGGCATCTTCGCCAACCTGACATTGACGCGTTGCGTCCGGCGTTCTCGACGCACAAGCCGCGCATCCTGATCCTCTACGGCTCGCTCCGGGAGGTTTCCTACAGTCGGCTGCTCGCGCACGAAGCCAGACGCCTTCTCGAGCGGTTGGGGTGCGAGGTGCGGATGTTCGATCCGAGGGGGCTGCCGCTTCCCGACGAGGCGCCGGTCAGCCATCCGAAAGTGCAGGAGCTGCGCGACCTGTCGCAATGGTCGGAAGGCCAAGTCTGGGTTAGCCCCGAGCGCCACGGCGCGATGACGGGCATCATGAAGGCCCAGATCGACTGGATTCCCCTGTCCCTGGGATCGATCCGGCCGACGCAAGGCAAGACGCTGGCGATCATGGAAGTCTCCGGCGGCAGCCAGTCCTTCAACGCCCTGAACCAGATGCGCGTGCTCGGCCGCTGGATGCGGATGATCACGATCCCCAACCAGTCGTCGGTCGCCAAGGCCTACCAGGAGTTCGACGCCGACGGCCGCATGAAGCCGTCGTCCTACTACGACCGCGTCGTGGATGTCTGCGAGGAACTGGTGAAGTTCACGCTGCTGACACGGGACGCCTCGGCCCACCTTACAGACCGCTACAGCGAGCGGAAGGAGCACGCGGCCGAGTTGGAGAAGCGAGTGTCACTGAGATCGATTTAGTCAAAGGCCATCGGCAATGTTCCGATAGCGGCCATCTTGCAATCGCAATGGCCGCGCCAAAGCGAACCAACGCCTTGTCCGCTTGTGGCGGCCCATTGCAGCCTTTCGAAAGACGGACCTAGCGCTCATGACGCAAAACTATGCACGAGGCGATATTTCCAATAGGCTATTTAGCAATGGATGACGGGCGTCATCTGAAAGCATTCGTTGCCGAGGCACAAAGTGTGACCATACAGCTTCGATCAACCCTCAGCTGTCCCAATTGCGGCCAGCGGGCTACGGAAACGATGCCCACCGACGCCTGTCAGTTTTTCTATGATTGCAATGGATGCGGTATGATGCTCCGGCCAAAATCCGGGGACTGCTGTGTGTTCTGTTCCTTTGGCGACGTGCCTTGCGCGCCAATCCAGGAGGCCAAACATAACAACGGAGCCGCAAGTTGTTGCGTCGGTTCCTAACGTGGGATGAGAGGCAAGGCTGACATCCCATTGGGCTATGCCGGCGCATTCCGGGCGATAGACAAGCGCCCACGCTGCTCCCTCACGGACGCCGAGGAGTTCCACGATGAGCGAAGACGCCTTCAACATGTCGATCCGCAAGTTCCTGAAAGAAGTCGGTATCACCTCGCAGCGTAAGATCGAAGAGGCCGTGCGCGGGGGGCAGTTCGGCGGCGAGAAGCTGAAGGTGCGCATGACGCTGACGGCGGAGGGCACTGGTCTCAACCACGTGGTGAACGGTGAGATCGAACTTCCATAGGTCTGGCGAAAGCATGGATCGAAACGCCCAGGCCGATACTCATCAATGAGACCAAGATCGGTCAGGCATCGCGCCCGCACTAAGCCGGAAGCTTCTATCTCCCCACCGAGCCAAGCCTAGAGCCCGCGCACCTCTGCCACAAGATCGTTCTCGACGAGCATGACGTTCGTCGGACGGACTTCACGTGCGCGACATGAGCAGAACAACTGGCATCCGCACGCCGACGCTGCAATAATTGAGCTTCATCGAGGGAGGCAATGATGCGGAAGAGTGCGCCGGATTTCAGCCTTGAGGGCAAGGTGACTTTGGTGACGGGCGCGAGCCGTGGCATTGGACGTGCTTGCGCACTTGCCTGTGCTGCAGCAGGCTCAGATATTGTCTTGGGGGTCCGCGATGTCGCAGCGTCCGCGGGCCTGATCGCCGAAATCGAGGGCGCGGGACGAAAGGTTCTCCCTGTTGAACTGGACATTCCCAACAAGGCCCATATCGCACAAGCCGTCGACGCGGCGGTTTCTGCATTCGGTCGGATCGACGTCCTCGTCAACAATGTCGGCGTGGCCCCGGGCAATCTTGCGGAACTCGTTGAGGAGAAGGACCTTGACGAGATACTCGATGTCAACATCAAGGGCACCTTCCTGATGACACAGGCAGTGGGCCTTCACATGATCGCGCGAAATGGTGGCCGGATCATCAGCATTAGCTCACAGGCCGGTACGGTCGCACTGCGCGGAGAGGCAATCTATTGCATGAGCAAGGCGGCAATTAATCACCTCACGCGCTGCCTTGCAGCCGAATGGGCACGCTATAATGTCACCGTAAACACCGTATCCCCGACATTCATCCACACGGATGGTACAGCACCGTTTTTATCCGATGCCGAAAATCGCAAAGCGACGGTCGATCACATTCCACTCGGCCGGATCGGGGAAACCGATGATGTGGTGGGTGCCGTAGTCTTCCTTGCATCGCCGGCTGCGAGCCTGATCACCGGCGCGAACCTGCTGGTGGACGGCGGATGGTCCGTCGCCTGAGGCCACGGGGTCGAGCTCGAAAAGCGCGTCAAATTGATCTAGGGAAGAAATCCTGTCAGCCGTGCCGCCAGACCTTCACGGCTGACAGCAACAAGATCACGGCGAGTGCGGGAAGGAGGATCGAATTCGGGACAATGCCGAGGAGTAGACCGCCGACGAACGTCCCCACCACCGATCCCGCGGCCATGATGAGGACGAACACCCTGTTGCGACCCAGAACCGAAAAGCTCTGGTCGCGGCTGTAGCGGGTAAAGCCTACCAGAATTGTAGGAAGGCTCACCGCCAGTGAGAGGCTACCGGCGAGCTTGATGTCCGCGCCGAAGAGCAGAACCAACGTCGGAATGAGCAACTCGCCCCCGGCGACGCCCAGCAGCGACGCAACGATGCCGATCACGCAGCCGGCGGATATACCGGCGACAATCTGCCAGTTTCCGGTCAGAAGCGGTTGACCCGCCGAGGTGCCGTGGCCAAGCACCAGCACGACGGCGATTGCGACAAGAAGAACGGATATCACCCTGTAGAGGGTCTCAGATTTCAACCGTGTGGCCCATCCTGCGCCGAACCAGGCACCGATCAGGCTTCCTGCAAGAAGGTTCAGTACGATCGGCCAATTCGATGCGATCTGACTGAAAGGGATCGTGCCGGCTCGAAACGGCAGGGCGCAAGACACGACGACAAGGCTCATTGCCTTGTTCAGGATCACCGCCTCGAGGGCCGCGAAATTGAATGCGCCGATGAGCAGCGGCAGACGAAATTCTGCCCCTCCAAGCCCTATCAACCCGCCGAGTGCGCCGATGATGGCGCCGCCGCCGAAAGCGGCCGGATGACTGCGTGACGTCGTGGATTTGATCGTAGTGTTCACGGAGGCTTGGCTTTCATGGCGGTGATCCGCGGACTTTTATGTACGCTCTTCCATTATCGGGCAACGCGGTCGCGACGCACCGATGAGGCGACAGCGACGAACGCCAGGATCCCAAGCGTACCCAGCGCGGCGATCACGAAAAGCGAGAGGGTTGTCCCGAAGTGGTTCATAGCGGCTGCGAACGCAAACGGGGCGGCCGCGCCAGTCGCCAACCTTGCCGCAGCCATCTTGCCCGTGATCGCGCCATAGCCAGCGGACCCGAAGAGATAGAGGGGCAAGCTCCCCTGAGCGATGCTGTTGATCCCTGACCCAAGGCCAAGACAGATGGCGAAAGCCACCGCACCGGGCAGCCAATCACCTGACACCCCGAGTATTACCGCGCCAGTGACCATGAGAGCGGCAGAGACAATCGCAAGCGCGGGCGGCGACAGGCTCTTTCCGAAGACCATGTTGATCAGGCGGCTCATGACCTGGGCCGGACCAAACAAGGAACCGATCAGGACCGCCGCACTGCCAAGTCCGATCGCGCCGAGCATCGGCACCATGTGGGCGAGGATCGCGGCGAGGGTGAAGCCCGAAAGAGAGAAGGCAAAGGAGACCAGCAGCATGCCACGGCGACGCGCCTGGGGTTCGAGAGCGCCGACAACGACCTCGCGGGTTCTTGTCTCGTCCGTCTTGGAACTCAGCCTTCCGGCACGCATGATCCAGTAGTGTAGGGGCATGCAGACGATAAGGTTCAGGACGGCGAACACCAGATAGATTTCCCGCCACGTCAGATATCCGGTCAGTGCCGCGGCGATCGGCCAGAAGATGGTGGAGGCAAAGCCGCCGATGAGTGTCAGATAGGTGATGCTGCGGGACGCGGTGCGAGGTTCGCTTTCGACCAGTGTTGCGAAGGCCGCCTGATACTGGACCATCCCGGAGGACACTTCGAGCAGGACAATCGCAAGGACAAAGAGCGACACAGACGGCGACCATGCACAAAGCACCAGCGTTAACGCCGCAAGGGCCGACCCCAGCGTCATCACCGTTGCCGCACCGATCTTGTCCATGTGCCTGCCGATGAACGGCGCAGACAGGCCGCCGATGAACAGCGAGACCGAGAAGACGGCGAAGACCCGCTCCAGGCTGATGCCAAGGTCTTTGGCCATTCCGGGTGCGAGGATGCTGAAGGAATAGTAGAGAGTGCCGTAGCCGATGATCTGCGTGACACCGAGAGCGGAGACGATGCCCGCCGGAACCTTGATCGTATGCAATGACGTGTTCCTTGACGGGCTATACTTCGCTTGAACAGCAACTGGCGGATCGCTCGACGGACCCGCGGATGCCGGGATGCCCCGCGCAGCAGTCTTCCATCAGGAAAGTCACCAGATCGGCCAGCGTGTCGTAACTTGCGTTATAGACGATCGAGCGCGACTCCCGGCGTTGGGAGATGAGGCCTGATCGTTCGAGTTCCTTGAGGTGGAACGAGACGTTTGATGGAGAGACGCCCATGCGTTCGGCAATCGCGCCGGCGGCCAGACCTACCGGGCCGGCGATGACCAGGGTCCTCACGATGGAAAGTCGGGTTTCCTGTGAAAGCGCGGCGAAGGAGGAGAGGGCTTGACGATCATCCATATTTCAATAATCCTTGAATCATTGAAATTGAGGATAGCCGCAAATGAGCGCGATCGACAATAGCCAATCCGACAAAACCGATATCTCGCTTGGGGAGTTGCTCGGCAGAGCCGCAGAGACACCGGACCTGCCCTTGGTCTTCCTGTATGACGGAAAGCCCGTGAAGCCCGGCTATCACGTGACCGAGGTCAAGGCTGGCCATTTCTCCGCGCTTGATTGCGGGGCAAATCCGGAAGCCTGGTCGGAGATTTTCGTGCAGCTGTGGGACATCGAGGAGGGCGAGCGGACCCATATGACGGCCGGGAAGTTCTCGGCCATCGTCCGCAAGGTTTCCGAACGCGTCCGTCTCGACGGCTCCGCAAAGCTGACCTTCGAAGTGAGCGATGGCGTCCGGCCGATGCAGTTGTTCTGCGCGAATGCTCCTGTCGCGGAAGACGGCACTCTCCAGGTCGCGTTGACGCCACGGCCTGCGAGCTGCAAGCCTCGGGACCGTTGGTTGGCCGAGAAAGGCGCTACGGAAGCCTCGTGCTGTAGTTCATCCGCTTCCAAATGCTGTAGCTGAGGTGGGAACCATCCCCAAACGAGATGCCGTCGCCGGCGAGGCGCTCTCAGGGGCGCCCGCCGGAAGCTGAGGTTCTGCCGCCGCATTCGCCGGCTGTGAACAGCCCACCGCCCGAACATCGCCGCAGCATCACCGCGAGCGTGCCCCTTCGCTGAAAAACCGAGAGCTCAGGTCATGTGGCCGGTACTGTCGCGGTCGATATCCTCTCAACAATTCGGGCCTTTTCCACACCATCGCATTCGACCTCCGATCTCTTGACGTCTTGACTCAAAAATAACTAACTAGTTACATAATTGCGTGACGAATGTTCTTGCGAATTGGGAGGTTCGAGTGAAGATTTACGGGATGCAGCATGTGGGGTTCACTGTGCCGAACCTCGAAGAGGCTGTCCGCTTTTTCGAGGTGATCTTCGGAGCGGTGACGTGCCTTGAAACAGGCAAAGTGGAAGCTGACGACGCGTTCATGCTTCGGCGCCTCGGTGTTCCCTCGGGCAGACGGATAGAGAACATCAAGGTTCTAAGGGTCGGGAACGGCACGAACCTCGAGATATTCCAGTACTCCGGCGAGACCGGCGAGGAAGAGCCGCTGAAGCGCAACAGCCAGACCGGTGGCTTTCACTTAGCCTTCGAGGTTGACGACTGCGAACGCGCGGCAGAGCGGCTTCGTGCCGCCGGCGTCGATTTGCTTGAAGGGCCGACTCTTGTCGAAAGCGGCGCGATGGCCGGGCTTACCTGGCTCTATCTCAAAGCTCCCTGGGGGCAGTTTTTGGAGATCGTCAGCATGCCGGGACCGCTCGGATACGAAAGCGCTGGCGGTCCACGGCAGTGGTCGCCCGTCAGCGGCAGCTAACTCCCGGCCGTAGTCGCTGCATCTCAAGCGGCCAATCAAAATCAAAGACATGAGAACCCCTGGCCAAAAGCCGGAAAGGAAAGCCGTGCCTCAAGAAATCCTGATAAGCACAAAGCAGACATTTGTGCTCGGCAACTACGAAGACGGTGCGCTACTGCCCGGTCAGATCCGTGGGCGAACGCTCTGTACTCTGATCAGTCAGGGCACGGAGCTTGGCTGGGCCAACGGTCACGTGTTTCCCATCCGGCCGGGCTATGCGGCTGTCTTTGAGGTGACCGAGATCGGAGAGGATGTCGATGGCGTCAGCGTCGGTGACCGGCGCTTTGCAATGGGGCAGCATCGTTCCACGCAGACCCACGATGCCCGACACACTCTGGCGTTGCCGGATGGATTGGCCCCGGATCGCGCCGTTCTCGCCCGCTTGATGGGGGTGTCGATGACGAGCCTGATGACGACGAAGGCGCGTCCGGGTGACCGCGTGGTCGTTTCGGGGGCGGGGCCGGTTGGCTTCCTGGCTGCGCACCTCTTTGCGATCGGCGGCTATCGCGTGACGGTGGTCGATCCGGATCCGGTCAGGCGCGCTCAGGCCGGTCGAAGCGGAATTGCGGATTGCCGAGCGTCTATAGGCGACGCATCGGACCTGACCGGAAAAGTCGCCCTCGTCGTCGATTGTTCAGGTCATGAGGGTGCCATCATCGATGCTTGCCGTCTTGTCCGCAAGCTTGGTGAAGTCGTCATGGTTGGTGTTCCCTGGAGGCGGGCAACCGAATTCTCTGCGCACGAACTCATGCAGGCGGTCTTCTTCAACCTGGTGACGCTGCGCTCAGGCTGGGAATGGGAGGTTCCGATGCTCGGTCGCGACTTCGTTTGGGAAGAACTGCTCGAAGGGTACAACAATGCACCGCATAGCGTCTTCGGTGGCTTCTCGCGCGCGCTCGAATGGCTGTCTGAAGGCCTGATAGAGGTCGAAGGCCTGATCCGCCACGTGACGCCAGACGATCCCGCGTCACTCTATTCGGACATTGCGCGGCGCGCGATTGAGCAGCCCTTCATCGTTATCGATTGGGCCTAGCCCAAGCGCCGGGCCGATGTCCGGCTATCGTTGGTGTATGTGCCTGGCGCGACGCGTTAGGCACATACCAGCCTCATGATGGTGTCGACGTTGAACTGCAGGCGTTCGTCAATCGCTTCCTTGGCCATGAGATCACGTTCGAAAATGATCGATCCGGTGAAACGGTTGGTCAGGTAGTAATAGCCGATCGCTGCAATGGTGATGTTGAGCTGCACAGGGTCGACGCCCGACCGAAACACGCCCTGTGCCGCGCCGCGTTCGAGAATGTCGCCGACCATGTTGACGAACTTGCGGCTGGCGGCCTTGATGACCTCGGACTTCTTCAAATGCTTCGCGCGGTGAAGGTTCTCGCTGTTGACCAGCGTGATGAACTCCGGGTTCTTCAGGTAATATTCCCAGGTGAACTGGACGAGTTTGGCAAGGGCCGCCGTCGGTTCCAGGTCGTCGAGCTTGAGTTTTTGTTCAGCCGTTCGGATGTCGATATAGGCATCTTCGAGAACGGTCTGGAACAGCCGCTCCTTGCTCTCGAAATAGTGGTATATCATCCGCTTGTTGGCGTTGGCCTTCTCGGCGATCACGTCGACCCGCGCGCCTCCCAAGCCATTCTTCGCAAACTCTTTCTTGGCCGCGTCCAGAATGCGCGCCTTCGTTGCCTCGGCGTCTCTGATGCGTGGCTTTCGGGCAGATTTTTCCGTGTCTTCGTTCGTGATGCTCAAAGCCCTTCCTCCGTCGCCCTCGCGCCTGCTGCGCTGAAAGTCATACACGCCGGAAAGCTGATCCGTCAAAGCGGTTCGTCAGGTCGGTCGGCGCCTGTGCCCATTAAAAGCACTTGACTCGGGGTTTTGTAAAGAAGTAACTAGTTAGTGCGTTAAGTGGGACTGACGAGGCCGGAGGAGGCCAGGGCGACAAGCGTGCGCCGCCACCTGCGAACCTGCATTTTCAACCCGTGTGGGACGGGGAACGCTCACCGAGGATATGGGAGGATTGGCATGTCGACCTTTATTAAGGATTTTATCGAACGCGAGACGGTAAGCCGTCGCAACTTCTTGTTTGCCGCTGCAGCCGGCGTTGGCGCCATGGCGGTGCCGATGGCGTTCGGTCGCGGCACGGCGCAGGCAGCATTGACGGATCCGGCAATTGCCTGGAGCTATCGCGACCGGGCGTCTGCCTACTGGAATTCGGTCGTTTCCGGGGGCGAGGCTTTCGTGGAATCGCTCGGCAAGCCGAAGAGCGCACTCGTCAGCCTGATCAACGAGGGGTCGACGGAAAAGTCGCTCGCCGACATCAAGGCGTTTCTCGCCAAGAACAACGGCAATTGCGCGATCGCCTGCGATGCAAATGACAGCCCCAACGCCAGACCCGTTGTCGAGGCGGTTCAGGCAGCGGGCGCCTACATTTCAACGATCTGGAACAAGACCGACGACCTGCATCCTTGGGATTTCGGCGACAACTACGTTTCCCATATGACCTGGTCGGATGAGAAGCCTGCTGAACAGACCGCGCGGATCCTGTTTGAGGCGATGGGTGGTGAAGGTGGCGTGGTGCACCTCGGTGGCATCGCCGCCAACAACCCGGCAGTCGAGCGCCTGAACGGCCTCAAGAACGCACTCAAAGATTTCCCGAACATCGAGTTGCTCGATGCGCAGCCGGCCGACTGGGACACGCAGAAGGGTGCGGCCCTCATGGCGTCGTTCCTGACCCGCTACGGCGACAAGATCAAGGGCGTACACTGCGCCAACGACAACATCGCCTATGGTGTCATCGAGGCCCTGCGCGCCGAGGGTATCGAGGACATGCCGATCGTTTCCTATGACGGCAATCCGGAGGCCGTGCAGATGGTAATGGACGGCAAGCTCCTGGCGACCGTCTTCACCAACCCGCACTGGGGCGGCGGCATCAGCGCGGCACTCGCCTATCACGCGGCGATCGGCAGCTTCAAGCCGTCCGAAGAGCCGAAGGAACACCGCGAGTTCTACGGCCCGACGATCCTGGTCACGGCCAAGGATGCCGCCGAGTTCAAGGCGAAGTATCTCGACTCCGTCCCGACCTACAATTGGACGGATTTCTGGGGGCCGTCCAACGGCCAGATCCAGTACTGAACTTTCGACCAGCTGGGCGGCAGCCTGTGTGCCGCCGCCCCGTTCCCCTTGTGACTTTCTAAAAGAGGGGTGTCTGACGTGACACGTCGCCTATCGCGCGAAACCTTGATCAAATGGGCGCCGCTTCTGGTGCTGATTGCACTGGTGATCTTCTTCACCGCGCTCAACCCGACTTTCTTTTCCTCGCGGAACTTCGCCCGCATCGCGATTGCGGCAGCTCCGGCACTCATGGTTGCCGTCGGCGTCACCTTCATCATCGTCATGGGATCGATCGACCTCTCGATGGAGGGAACGGTCTCCCTCACGGCCGTGGCCTTTGCGTTCATCTTTGCCCATTTCGGTGGCTCGCTCGCCCCTTCCGGTTGGGTCGCCATTCCGCTTGTTCTCCTTCTCGGCGGCGTGATCGGACTGCTAAACGGGCTTGTCCATGTGAAGCTGAAGATACCGTCCTTCATGGCGAGCCTTGCCATGGGCTTCGTCGGGACGGGGGCCGCGATCCTGCTCACCGGCGGTGACATCGTCAAAGTAAGCGATGCGACCTTTCGGGGCCTGCTGACGGTGCGTTTGTTGGGTTTCCCGCTAATGGTCTACGTCGCTGCCTTCTTCCTCGTCGTTGCCTGGTTCATTCAGACCCACACCACGCTTGGCCGCAACTTCTACGCGGTTGGCGGCGGTGAGGATCTCGCGCATGCCTCGGGCCTCAATGTTACCCGCGTTCGCGTGACCGGCTTTGCGCTTGCCGGCGTCTTTTACGCCATTGCCGCAATCCTCGTGGTGGCGCGCATCGGCCAGGCGGAATCGGTGACCGGTGCGAACTTCATGTTCGTCTCCATCACGTCGGTCGTTGTCGGTGGCGTGGCGCTCTGGGGCGGCATCGGCGGCGTCTGGAACGCACTTGTCGGCGTGCTGATCGTGAACGTCATCGACAATGGCATGGTCGTCATCGGCCTGCCCGACTTCATCCAGGACGGCATGCTCGGCCTGCTCGTCATTCTTGCCGTCGTGCTTTCGACCGACCGCAAGATGCTTTCCTTCGTCAAGTGAGGCACGCCATGTACGAGCTCAAGGCTGTCGACAAGAAATTCCCCGGCGTTCACGCGCTAAAGGCAATCGACTTCCACATCAAGCGCGGCGAGATCGTCGGACTTGTGGGGGAGAATGGCGCCGGCAAATCCACCTTGATGAAGGTGATCTATGGCGCCTACCAGCCCGATGGCGGCAAGGTCCTCATCAACGGAACGCCCGTTCGCTTTGCCAATCCGCGCCAGGCGATGGAGAAGGGCATCGGGATGGTGTTCCAGGAGCAGTCGCTGATCCCGAACCTGACCGTCATGGAGAACATCTTCCTCGGCTATGAACGACAGTTCACCCGCTTCGGTGTCGTCGACTGGAAGGTTATGGCGAAAGCCGCACGCCGTCAGCTCGCCAAGGTGAAACTCGATATCGATCCGGCGATGGTGACGTCGAAGCTTTCCTTTGCCCAACGTCAGCTCGTCGAGCTTGCCAAGGTGTTGACGCTCGAAGAGCGCGTGGAGGGGGATCTTGTCATCCTGCTCGACGAGCCGACCTCGGTTCTTTCAAAGGAAGAGGTGCAGCTGCTGTTCAAGCTTGTGAGGGAACTGGTGACGCGGGCCTCGTTCATCTTCGTCTCGCATCGCATGGACGAGGTGATGGAACTTTCCGATCGCATCTACGTGATGAAGGATGGTGAGGTCGTGGACGTCGTCGACCGCGGTGCTGCCCCGGCCGAGGCCATCCAGCACAAGATGGTCGGTCGCAATGTCGACAAGCAATATTACCGCGAGCATCTGCAAAAGCCGTTCGACGCCGCAAAGGCACTCGTCGAGATGGACCAGGTGGGCCTTCCTGGCCGCATCCAGGACATCTCGCTCAAGCTGCATGCCGGTGAAGTGCTTTGTCTTGTCGGTACGGAAGGTTCGGGGCGCGAGGCAATCCTCAGGACGATCTACGGCATGCTGACGCCGAGCACCGGCCGTCTCCGCATCAAGGGAGGCGATGCGACCGATCTTTCACCGCGGCACGCGGTTTCTCGTGGCGTCGGCTATGTGCCCCGCGAGCGCAAGATCGAGGGCATTGTTGCTGGCATGAACGTCTACGAAAACATGACGCTTTCGCAGATGAAACACCGCTCGAAAGGTGGTGTGCTGCGCGTCGGCGAGGAGCGGGCGCTTGCCCGTGAATGGATCAAGAAATTGTCGATCAAGGCCCATTCCGAGTTTGCGGATTGTGGCAATCTTTCAGGCGGAAACCAGCAGAAGGTGGTTCTGGCCAAGTGGCGTTCGGCCGGTTCCGACATCATGCTGCTCGACCATCCGACGCGCGGTCTCGACATCGGCGCCAAGGAAGATGTCTACGACATGATCCGCGCCATGAGTGCGGCGGGCGTCGGCATCGTGCTGGTTGCCGACACATTGGAAGAGGCAATCGGCCTTTCGCACACCATCATCGTCGTCAAGGACGGGCGCATCCAGAAACAGTTCGCCTGCGAACCGGGTTCCAAGCCCACGCCCTATGACCTTTTGCACTACATGATCTGAGGGACCAATGGATATTCAGCGCCTCAAACCGCACCTTCCCTGGATAACGCTCCTGGTGCTCGTCGCCGTCGTCGGCATCACCGATCCCGGTTTCCTGCGACCCACGAACCTTCTCGGCATTGCCGGCGACATCGTGCCACTCTTCATCATGGCGCTCGGTCTCACTTTCGCCATCTATATCGGCGGCATCGACCTGTCGGCCCAGTCGATGGCGAACATGGTGACGGTCATCGCCTCGGTTTACCTTGCCTCGCTCGGTGCCTGGGTTGCCGTACTTTGCGTCGTTGCCGGCTTTCTCCTTGGCACGCTATCCGGCTTTGTGACGACACGGCTTTTCGTGCCGTCCTTCATCTCCACGCTTGCGGTCGGCGGCGTTGCGTTCTCGGTTGCGCAGTGGCTTTCGGGTCAGCGCGCGCTCAACATGGACGCCGCTCAGCGCAACGAAACCTTCGGCTGGATGATTGGTCATACTTGGGGCGTCCCCAACGAACTCTTGATTGCCGCGGGGCTCGTGGCCCTCTGCCTCTTCATCGAACGGCGCACGACGCTCGGCCGCGTTTTGAAGGCGGTCGGTGCCGGCGAATTGGCCGCCGCCGCGTCCGGTATCGATGTTGCGCGCTACAAGATCCTTGCATTCGCGATCTCCGGTGCACTTGCGTCCATTGCCGGCCTGCTCTTTGCGGTCAAGCTCTCCGGCGGCGCACCGACGATCGCCAATGGATTCCTGTTGCCGGCAATCGTTGCCGTGCTGGTCGGTGGCACGCCGTTGACGGGCGGTGTCGGCGGCGTGATGAACACCGTGGTCGGTACTTTGATCGTTGCGGTCATCCGATCGTCGATGCTGTATTTCGAGATCGACGCGACCCGGCAGCAGATCGTCTTCGGCGTCGTGTTGATCATTGCCATTGCCCTGACGATCGACCGCGCCAAGCTGCGCACCGTGAAGTAGGAGAGTTGCAATGACGACCATGCGCGCCGCCGTGCTCACTGCCCCGAAACGCTTCGAGGTTCGGGAGGTCGCCATGCCGATCGTCGGACCGGACGATGTGCTCGTCCGGGTCGCGCGCACGGGCATCTGCGGTACTGACATTCATATCTTCAACGGCCACTACGCGGCTGACCGGCTTCCGCTCGTCCCAGGACACGAGTTCTGCGGAACGATCGCCCAGCTTGGCGCCAACGTCCGCCATCTTGCGGCCGGAGCACGCGTGGTGGTCGATATCAACATCGGCTGCGGCAGCTGCTATTGGTGCCGTCGCAACGAGGTTCTGAACTGCGCCGAGGTTACGCAGGTCGGTATCGGTCGGGACGGCGCCTTTGCCGAATATGTAGCGGTTCCGGCGCGACTGGCGATCCCGGTTCAGGCTGATATCGCCGATGCGGTGCTTGCGCTCACGGAGCCGGTCGCCTGCGTCGTTCGTGCGGCGCGCAAGGCGCAGGCGACGTTCGGCCAATCGGTCCTCATCTTTGGCGCCGGACCGATCGGAAACCTGCATGTGCAGATGATGCGCCTTGTCGGCGCGGCGCCGATCATTGTCGCCGACCTTTCGCCAGACCGTTGCCGCATGGCGATCGAGGCCGGGGCGGATGCGGCGGTGTCGGATCCAACCGAACTGAAAGCCGTGGTTCACAAGATGACCGGCGGACGCGGGGCGGATCTCGTGATCGAGAGCGTCGGCAACCGGAAGCTCTACGAACAGGCATTCGATCTTGCGCGACGCGGCGGCCATGTCGCCTTTTTCGGCATCACCCCGCCCGGCGAGACCGTAGCTCTCGACAGCCTGCGAACGGTGTTGGAAGAAGGGAGCCTCAAAGGTTCTGTTGCCGGGATGGGCGAGGATATGCACGACGCACTCACGCTTCTGTCGCATGGCCGGTTCCGCACGCAGGATTTCACCAAGGCAAGCTATCCGCTGGAGGCCATTCAGGAAGCCTTCGAGACGATCGGCGAGCGGCCGCAACACCTGAAGACCCAGATCGCCATCGCGGCGTAAACTATCGAAGTGGAGGTACCAGATGGACCAGACGAAGACGTTTCTTGCTCCCCCGTCCGCAGCGCGCAGCTTCGGGTTCTTCATCGACGGGCAGTGGAAAGAAGGGACCGACCACTTCGAACGCGCCTCGCCAGGCCATGGTACGCCGGTCACGCGCACCGTTCGCTGCACGATCGATGATCTGAACGCGGCGGTAGCTGCGGCGCGCAATGCCTTCGAGGACCGCCGCTGGTCCGGGCTTTCCGGGGCTGCGCGCGCCAGCGTTCTCTTGCGCGTCGCCGAAATCCTGCGTCGCCGCCGGGACGAGATCGCCTATTGGGAGACGCTCGAAAACGGCAAGCCGATCTCGCAGGCGCGCGGCGAGATCGATCATTGCATTGCCTGTTTCGAGGTCGGCGCCGGTGCCGCCCGCCTCCTGCACGGCGACAGCTTCAATTCGCTCGGTGACGACCTGTTCGGTATGGTGCTGCGCGAGCCGATCGGTGTCATCGGCCTGATCACGCCCTGGAACTTCCCGTTCCTGATCCTGTGCGAGCGCGTGCCTTTCATCCTGGCGTCCGGCTGCACCATGGTGGTGAAACCGTCTGAAGTCACCTCCGTGACCACGCTGCTTCTGGCCGAGGTTCTGGCGGAAGCCGGCCTGCCTGCCGGCGTCTACAATGTCGTCACCGGTTCCGGCCGCTCGATCGGGCAGGCGCTTGCCGAACATCCTGACGTCGACATGCTTTCCTTCACGGGATCGACGGCCGTTGGGCGCTCCTGCGTCCACGCTGCCGCCGACAGCAACTTCAAGAAGCTGGGCCTCGAGCTCGGTGGCAAAAACCCCATCATTGTCTTTGCCGACTCCGACCTTGAGGATGCCGCTGACGGCGCCGCTTTCGGCATCAGCTTCAACACCGGACAATGCTGCGTTTCGTCGTCGCGCCTGATCGTCGAGCGTTCTGTCGCGGCGGAGTTCGAAAAACTCCTGGTCGAGAAGATGAAAAAGATCCGGGTCGGCGATCCCCTGGACGAAGGCACCCAGGTGGGCGCCATCACCACTGAGGCCCAGAACGCCACGATCCTGGACTATATCGCCAAGGGCAAGGCGGCAGGCGCCAAGCTTCTCACTGGTGGCGAGACGATCGATCTTGGCCACGGCCAGTACATCGCACCGACGCTTTTCTCCGGCGTTTCCCGCGACATGGCGATTGCGCGCGACGAGATTTTCGGCCCGGTTCTGTGCTCCATGCATTTCGACACGGTCGAGGAAGCCATCCAGCTCGCCAATGATACGGTCTACGGCCTGGCGGCGAGCGTGTGGACGAAGAACATCGACAAGGCACTGACCGTGACACGGAAAGTGCGTGCCGGCCGCTTTTGGGTCAACACGATCATGGCGGGTGGCCCTGAGATGCCGCTCGGTGGTTTCAAGCAGTCCGGTTGGGGCCGTGAGGCCGGCGTCTACGGGGTTGAGGAGTATACGCAGGTGAAGTCCGTTCACGTCGAGATCGGCAAGCGTTCGCATTGGATTGCATGATGTCGCAAGGCTATGATTATGTGATCGTCGGAGGCGGTTCCTCCGGTTGCGTATTGGCGGCGCGACTCTCTGAAAATCCGTCGGCGCGCGTCTGCCTCATCGAGGCCGGCGGGCGCGACAGTCATCCGCTGATCCACATGCCCGTCGGCTTTGCCAAGATGACCGCCGGTCCGTTGACCTGGGGACTGAAAACCGCGCCCCAGAAACACGCCAACAACCGTGAAATCCTCTACGCCCAGGCAAAGGTGCTCGGCGGTGGCTCCTCGATCAATGCGGAGGTGTTCACGCGTGGGCATCCTGGTGATTACGACCGCTGGGTCGAGGAGGGGGCTGACGGCTGGGGGTTCAAGGATATCCAGAAGTACTTCCTGCGCTCCGAGGGCAATACGATCCTCTCGGGCACATGGCACGGAACGGACGGCCCGCTCGGTGTGTCGAACATTCCCGAGCCGCAGCGCATGACGCGCGCCTTCGTGCAAAGCTGCCAGGAACTCGGCATACCCTACAATCCTGATTTCAATGGTCCGCTCCAGGAAGGATCTGGCGTCTACCAGACAACAACCCGGAACAACCGCCGTTGCTCTGCAGCGGTCGGTTATCTCAGGCCGGCCCTGAAGCGCAAGAACCTCACGGTCATCACCGGGGCGCTCGTGCTGCGTGTCGTCTTTGAAGGGCGACGCGCCGTCGGCGTTGACTATCAGGTCGATGGCAAGCGGATGACCGCGCGCGCCGACAGCGAGGTGCTCTTGACCTCGGGTGCGATCGGCACGCCGAAGCTGATGATGCTTTCGGGTGTGGGTCCTGCCGCAGCACTTCGCAGCCACGGCATCGATGTGATCCAGGATCTGGCCGGCGTCGGCGAAAACCTGCAAGACCATTTCGGCGTCGATATCGTCGCGGAGTTGAAAGATCACGACAGCCTCGACAAGTACAACAAGCTGCATTGGTCGATCTGGGCGGGTCTTCAATACACACTGTTTAACTCCGGCCCAATCACCTCCAACGTGGTTGAGGGCGGGGCATTCTGGTACGGCGACAAGACGAGTCCCTATCCGGATCTGCAGTTCCATTTCCTCGCCGGCGCCGGCGCGGAAGCCGGCGTGCCCAGTGTGCCAAAGGGTTCCTCCGGCATTACGCTCAATTCCTACACGTTGCGCCCGAAGTCGCGTGGGACTGTCACTCTTCGCTCAGCGGACCCGCGCGATCTTCCGATCATCGATCCGAACTTCCTTGCCGACCCCGAAGACGTGAAGATCTCGGTCGAAGGCGTCAAGATCAGTCAGGAGATCTTCGCTCAGCCTTCGCTGGAGAAGTACATCAAGATGAGGCACTTCCCGAGCCGGGATGTCCGCACGGAAGCGGACTACGTCGCCTATACCCGCCAGTACGGCCGCACATCCTATCATCCGACGTGCACGTGCAAGATGGGGCGCGACGAGATGTCGGTGGTCGATCCGCAACTGCGCGTGCACGGGCTTGACGGCATCCGCATCTGCGACAGTTCCACCATGCCGAGCCTTGTCGGGTCCAACACCAACGCGGCAACGATCATGATCGGGGAAAAGGCCGCAGACATGATCCGCGGCAATGCCTGATCAGGCTGGCCGATCGTAAAAAAAAGGGCGGCTCGTGGGCCGCCCTTTTTCTATCAGTCCCATTCAGGAACCCAGGGAAGTTGTCCTGGTTTGATGATGCGGTAACCGGTGGCCGTCAGCGCGTCGATCCTTTGCATGTCGATCGACGAGAGAGTGAAATCCATGATCTCGAAGTTCGCGCGGATGTTTGCCGGCTTGGTGGACATGGTATTGAGCGGAACGCCTTTCTGGATAATCCAGCGCAGCGCCACTTGTGCTGCGGACTTGCCGTAGGTCTCGCCGATCTCGGAAAAAAGGCCGTGTTTGAAGATCTCTCCACGGGCGATCGACGCATAGGAGGTGATCGGGATTCCTGTTTCCGCGGCGGCCGCGAGCAGTTTCTCCTGGTTGAGTAGCGGGTGGAATTCCACCTGATTGGTCACGAGCGGAACGTCGACGATGGACCGCGCTTCCCGCATCATGGCCGCCGTGTAGTTCGACACGCCGACAGATCTCGTCAGCCCTCGTTCCAGCGCGGATCGAAGCATGCGCAGCGAGGGGGCGATCTCTCCGTGGGCCGGCGGCCAGTGCAAGAGAAGAACGTCGACGCAATCGGTCTTCAGGGCTCGAAGGCTCGTCTCGACCGAGGGGAGAAACGTCTCGTCCGTGTAGTTGTCCGGATGCACTTTCGTGGTGATGCAGAGTTCAGAACGGGGAACGCCGCATTCCGCCAGTGCTTCGCCGGTGTCAGCCTCGTTCCCATACATCTGCGCCGTATCGAAGGCACGATAGCCGACGTCGATAGCGGCCTCGATCGCTCGTCGCAGTTCGTCCCCCTTCAGCGGGTACGTGCCAAAGCCGCGCTGAAAGCTCTTCTGGAAGTAGATGTTCATGCCTCCCCCTTGGTCGATTGCCGAGCTGGCGTCGAATGCCGGTCATTCGAAAATCGCGCCGGCCGGCTTGTCTTGTCGCGAATTAACATATAACTAGTTAGTTACTTCAGGCAATGAAAAACGGAGGATCAGGCGATGAAGAAGGTGAAGAGCGCGCAGGAGGCGGTGCGGCTCATCAAGGATGGCTCGGTCGTCGCCGTGAACTCTTCGTCCGGCCTTTGCTGCCCCGATGCGGTGTTGAAAGCGCTCGGCGAGCGCTTTGACAGCGAAGGCCATCCGCGCGGCCTCACCTCCATTCACCCGATCGCCGCCGGCGACTTTTTCGGGACGCGCGGCGTCGATCACATCGCCAAGCCCGGAATGCTGGTGAAGATAATCGGCGGCTCCTATCCCTCCGGGCCAAGCAACGCCGAGCCGCCGCTCATCTGGCAAATGATCCTGAAGGAGGAACTCGCCGCCTTTAACGTGCCCTCCGGCATCGTCTTCGACATGCTGCGTGAAGGTGCTGCCAAGCGTCCGGGCGTGCTGACGAAGGTGGGGATGGAGACCTTCGTCGATCCCGAACAGGATGGCTGTGCCATGAATGACCGCGCGCGGGCTGAACCGATCGTCAAGCGCGTGTCGTTCGAGGGCGAGGACTGGCTGCATTTTCCGGCCATCCGCCCCGATGTGGCGATCATTCGCGCAACGACCGCCGATGAGAAGGGCAACCTGACCTTCGAACAGGAAGGGGCGACGCTCGGCGCGATGGAAATGGCACTCGCAGCCCGCAATTCCGGCGGTCTTGTGATCGCTCAGGTCAAGCGGGTGGCGGCAAGTGGCACCCTTCGTCCCCACGATGTGCGCGTGCCCGGCATCCTCGTCGACATCATCGTTGAGGCGCCGGATCAGCTGCAGACGACGGCAACGCCCCACGACCCGGCGATCTCGGGCGAGCTCTTCCGGCCGCTCGAGACGTTTCGCACGCCGGCGCTGGACGTCGGCAAGGTGATTGCTCGACGTGTGGCGCAGGAGCTCGAGGATGGCTGGGCAGTCAACATTGGCTTCGGCATATCAGCCAACGTGCCACGGATACTCATCGAGGAAGGGCATCACGGCAAGGTCACCTGGGTGATCGAACAGGGCGCTGTCGGCGGTGTTCCACTGCTCGACTTCAAGTTCGGCTGTGCATCTAACGCCGAAGCCTTCGTCGCCTCGCCGCATCAGTTCTGTTACTTCCAGGCGGGCGGATTTGACTGCTCGCTGCTGTCCTTCCTGGAAATCGACGCCGAGGGCTCGGTCAATGTCAGCCGTCTTGCAGCCACCCCGCACCGCACGGCAGGCGCCGGCGGCTTCGTCGACATCACGTCGCGCGCAAAGAAGATCGTGTTCTCCGGCAATTTCAATGCCGGCGCCAAGATGCGCGTCGACGATGGCCGGCTCGTGATCGACAAGGAGGGGCGCATCGCCAAGTTCGTGCCGAAGGTCGATCAGGTGAGCTTCTCCGGCAAGCGCGCCCGCGCTCAAGGGCAGGACATCAGCTACGTCACGGAGCGCTGCGTCATCCGTCTCGACAGCGAGGGGCTCGTTGTCACCGAAGTTGCGCCGGGTCTCGACCTTCAACGGGACGTGCTTGATCAGGCGGCAACGCCCTTTCGGGTTTCAAAGACGCTGAAGCGGATGGATGGCGCCCTGTTCCGCCCCGAAGCCATGGGGCTTTCGCTGTGAGTGATGCGCGGATTGAACTGGTCGTCACTGATCGCATCGCGCGGCTGACGCTCCGTCGTCCGGAGAAGCTGAATGCGATCGATGCGGACATGGTGGAGGCGCTTGTTGAGGCCTGCCGCGCCATCGAGCGTTCGAATGCGCGTGTGGCCATCCTCTCGGGCGAAGGCGAAAGATCCTTCTGCGCCGGCGGCGACATCGATGCGTGGAGCAGTCTCGACGCCGACATGTTTTCCCGTCGCTGGCTGCGTGATGGCCACGACGCCTTCGATGCGCTGGCGCGCCTTTCCGTGCCGCTGATCGCCGTCTTGAACGGGCATGCGCTCGGCGGCGGATTGGAACTCGCCGCCTGTGCCGACCTGCGCATAGCCGAGGCGCATGTGAAGATTGGCCAGCCGGAGCCGGGGCTTGGCATCATCCCCGGATGGTCGGGCACGCAACGCGCCTCGCGCCGGTTCGGAGCCCAGCTGGTGCGACGCATGGCGCTTTTCGGCGAGGCCTACGGTGCCGGGGAGGCGCTGTCGCTCGGGCTTGTCGACAGGGTGGTTGCAGAAGGCGAGGGGCTTGCCGCAGCACAAGTCGCTGCCGAGCGGGTGCTGCAACGTTCGCCGCGGGCGACGGAACTCACCAAGATGCTGATCAATGCGGCCGAGGGTGAAGAGAGCGAACGCGTGGTTGAGGCGCTTGCTGGCGCGGTGGCAGCAGCCTCGAGCGATCTAATGGAGGGGCTTGCGGCCTACCGTCAGAAGCGTTCGCCAAAGTTCAACCGATAGGTCGGCGCCGTTCTCCCGGTGACCCGGCCCTTGATGGCGGTGTCTCATGAAATCTGACGATAAAAAATTCCTCGCAGACCTCTTTCGCGCTGCGATCGAGGCTGCGGACCCGGAAAATGCCCTGCGCGCCCATCTCCCGAGCCAGCCACGCGGACGGACCGTCGTCATTGGGGCGGGCAAGGGGGCGGCCCAGCTCGCCGCCGCTTTCGAAAGGCTCTGGCGCGGTCCGCTCGAAGGCGTTGTCGTCACGCGCTATGGTTATGCCGCCCCGTGCACGCGCATCCGCGTACTTGAGGCCTCCCATCCCGTGCCCGATGCAGCCGGATTGCAGGCAACAGATGCGCTTTTCGAGGCTGTGCGCGATCTTACCGAAGATGACCTTGTCGTTGCGTTGATCTGCGGTGGCGGTTCGGCCCTGCTGCCGTCTCCGCCGGGCCAGCTTACGCTGGAAGAGGAGGTGCTATTCAACCAGACCCTGCTTGCAAGTGGCGCGCCGATCTCTGTCATGAACGCCATCCGCAAACAGGTCTCGGGTATCAAGGGCGGTCGTCTTGCGGCCGCCTGCCATCCGGCAAAGGTCGTCACCTTGGTGGTGTCGGACGTGCCGGGTGACGATCCGGCGCAGGTTGCCAGCGGGCCGACCATCCCGGACACGACGGATCGCGCGCTGGCACGTAACCTGGTTAAGACCTGGGGCATTGCCCTTCCGGCGCGGGTTGCCGCATGGCTGGAGGGCAACGAAGGTCTGGCGCCTCTCCCAGGCGATCCGGTCTTTACGAGGAACGAGGTCCGGGTGATCGCGTCTGCGAACCTCTCGCTGGAGGCCGCCGCCGCCCGCGCTGCGTCACTTGGCGTTCCCGCGGTCATCCTCTCCGATTCGATCGAAGGAGAGGCTCGCGATGTCGCGCGCGTTCACGCGGCCATTGCGCGTGAAGTCGCCGGTCGCGGCCGGCCGTTCTCGCGCCCTGTCGTCATTCTTTCGGGTGGAGAAACCACCGTCACGATCAAAGGCGGCGGCAAGGGCGGGCGCAACACGGAGTTTCTGCTTTCCCTCGCTCTTGCGGCCGACGGGATCGGCTTCTCCGCAATCGCCGCCGATACCGATGGCATCGATGGCTCGGAAGACAATGCCGGCGCCTTTGCCGACGGGCAGAGCATGGCGCGCTTGCGCAACCTGGGGTGCGATCCTTCGGCCCTGCTTGCCGACAATGACGCCTGGACGGCCTTCCATCATCTCGGCGACCTGTTCGTTCCCGGGCCGACCGGAACCAATGTCAACGACTTCAGGGCAATCCTGATCCGCTAACCCGCGCCGTTGCCGGCGCGGGTTCGGCGTTGCTCAGGCCGGAACGGGCGCGTCGTCGCGCAGGAGGCCCTTGTGCTTCAGGTCCGCCCAGAAATCTGTCGGGATCGGATGCGAGAACCAGGCCAGGTTCTGCTCCAGCTGTTCGATCGTGCGCGTACCCGCCATGAAGGATGGAACGGCGGGATGGGCGACAACAAACTGCAGCGCGGCTGCGGCCAGTGGCACGTTATAGGCAGCGCAGACGGCTTCGATCCTTGCAACTTTTTCAAGGATTTCGCGCGGTGCCGGCGCATAGTTGTACTTCGCACCTTCCCTGGCGCCGGTCGCGAGGATCCCCGAATTAAACCCGCCGCCCACGACAACGGCGGCGCCGCGCTCCTGGCAGAGCGGCAGAAAGCTATCAAGCGCATCCTGTTCGAGTAGCGTATAGCGCCCCGCCAGCAGGAAGCAGTCGAAGTCGCGACGCAGCAACGCTTGCTCGCAGACCTGCCATTCATTGACGCCCACACCGATGGCCTTCACGACCTTCTCGGCTCGCAATCTTTCCAGCGCCCGCCAGGCGCCGTCCATCGCCTGCTCGAACACTTCAGGTTGCTCGCTGCCGCGCGTGAAGGCGTCGATATCGTGGATGAAACACATGTCCATGCGCTCCAGTCCCAGTCGTTGCAAGCTGTCCTCGAAAGCCCGCATCGTCCCGTCGTAGCTGTAGTCAAAATGCATCGTGAAAGGTGCGGCATTCGTCCAGGGGGCAAAATCGATCGTGTCGCGCCGCGCCGGGCGCAAACGCCGGCCCACCTTGGAGGCGAGCACGAAGTCGTCACGTTCCTTCCAGCGCAGCGCATGACCCGTGCGCAGCTCGGCGAGGCCATGGCCATACATCGGGGCGGTGTCGAAGAAGCGGACGCCGGCCTCCCAGGCGCGCGCGAACATTGCTTCCGAGGTCGCCTCGTCGATCTCGCGAAAGATGTTGCCGAGGGGTGCCGTTCCGAAGCCGAAGGCGGTCACCTCCAGCTCCGTCCTTCCGAATTTTCTCTTTTGCCCAGGGTGCATGTTTTCCTCCATAAGTAACTGAATGGTGAATAGTATGCATGGCCCTAAACGGCTGTGCAAGCAGCATCCTTTTCGGCCTCCAAGTTTTTCGTCTTGACGACATCCGGCTTCAGAATATATGTAACTAGATAGTTACTAGAGATGAGGCGAGGCAGATGTATCTCACCGAAACGCAGGAGCAGGTGCGCGACATGGCGCGTGCCTTTGCCGACGAAATGATCCGCCCGATGGCAGAGGAGCTCGACCGCGAGGAGCGCTTCCCAGCGGGGCTTTACGATGAAATGGCAAAGCTCGGCCTTTTTGGCATCGGCGTGCCGGAAGAACTCGGCGGGCCGGGGTTCGATACGCTCACTTACGCGCTTGTCATGGAGGAGTTGAGCCGCGGCTACGCATCCGTTGCCGACCAGTGCGGCCTGATCGAGCTCATCTCGACCTTGCTCGTCCGCCACGGGACCGAAAGCCAGCAGGCGATGTTGCCTAATATCCTCGGCATGCGCGCCAAGGTCGCCTATTGCATCACCGAACCGGAAGCCGGCACTGACGTTTCGGGCATCCGCACCACGGCAGAGCGTGACGGAAACGGCTGGCGGCTCAATGGCGGCAAGATCTGGATCCACAACGCGCCAGTCGCTGACTACGGCTTCGTACTGGCCAGGACCGACAAGGAAGCGGGAAACCGCGGCATGTCGATCTTCATCGTCGACCTGCACGCGGCGGGTGTCGAAAAGGGGCCCAAGGAACACAAGATGGGACAGCGGGCGAGCCAGGTCGGCGCGCTGAATTTCGACGACGTCAAGCTTTCGGCCGACGCTCTCTTGGGCACGGAAGGCCGCGGCTTCCACATGATGATGTCGGTGCTCGACAAGGGTAGGGTCGGCATCGCGGCGCTCGCCGTCGGTATCGCCCAGGCGGGGCTCGAAGCGGCGCTCGACTATGCCGGGACACGCAAGCAGTTCGGCAAGGCCATCGCTGATTTCCAGGGTGTGCAGTGGCTCCTTGCCGACATGGCGAAGGACATCGAGGCTGCCCGTCTGCTCGTCCATTCGGCCGCTTCCAAGATCGATAGCGGCGCCGACGCCACCAAGGCCTGTTCGATCGCCAAGTGCTTTGCCGGTGATGTGGCCGTGCAGCGGACGGCCGATGCAGTGCAGGTCTTTGGCGGCTCCGGCTACATTCGCGGATTCGAAGTCGAACGCCTCTACCGCGATGCGAAAATCACGCAGATCTATGAGGGCACGAACCAGATCCAGCGCATGATCATCGCGCGCGAACTCCTGAAGAAGGGCGCACGGGCATGACCGGGTCTGAGCCTCGCCCCGTCGCACTGGTGACGGGTTCCTCGCGCGGGATCGGGCTTGCCGCCGCAGAAGCCCTGGCGCGGGAAGGATTTGCGGTCGCGCTCAACGGACTGCCGGATGATGCCGAGCTGCCGTCAGCAGTCGAGCGGATCGCCGCTTACTGTGTCCCGGTCATGGCTGCGGCCTTCGATGTCAGCGCGATTGCCGGCCACGATAGCGCGCTCGCAGCGATTGAAGCCGAACTGGGCCAGATCACGACGCTCGTCAACAATGCGGGTGTCGGCGTTCTCAGGCGCGGCGACATGCTGGAGGTGTCGGAGGAAAGCTGGGATCGCTGCTTCGCCGTCAACACCAAGGGCATGTTCTTTCTGAGCCAGGCCTTTGCCCGGCGTCTTGTCGCCCGTAGCAAGGGGGCGCTCTTCCATTCGATCATCAATGTCACCTCGTCGAATGCCGTCGCGGTGGCCGAACAGCGGTCGGAGTACTGCGCGTCGAAGGCGGCAGCCGCGATGGTCTCCAAGACGCTCGCCGTCCGGCTTGGACGGGAAGATGTCGCCGTCTACGACGTCCAGCCTGGTCTGATCGCCACGGAGATGACCGCACCCGTCATCGACGCCTATCGCGAGCGGGCTGAGGAGGGGCTCACGCTCTTCCCGCGCGTCGGAAGGCCCGAGGAAGTCGGTGCCCTGATCGCATCGCTTGCGGCGGGGCGTCTTCCCTACACCACTGGAATGACGATCCCGGCTGACGCCGGCATGCTCGTCCCGCGCTTTTGAGGTCCCCATGAAAATCGCGCTTCCCGATACTGATGGACGCCTGTCCGACTATGCCCTCAGCGGCACGCCGATCGCGACTGCGACACTTGGCAGGAACCCGGCGCGTGTCGTCTATTCCGCGGCTCACGTGGTCGCCGACCCGTTCACAGCCAGCGATCCGTCCGGCCGCGCCGCCGTTGACTGGGAAAAAACCATGGAGTTCCGCCGCTATCTCGCGGGCCTCGGGCTCGGCATCGCCGAGGCGATGGATACGGCGCAGCGCGGCATGGGCCTCGACTGGCCGGGCGCTCTGGAACTGATCCGCCGCACGCGGGAAGAACTGCCGGACGCCGTCGTCGCCAATGGCTGCGGAACTGATCATCTCGACCCGGCGACCGTCACGAGTATCGAAGATGTTCGGAGAGCCTATCTGGAACAGGTCGAGGCGATCCAGAAGGTCGGCGGGCGACTTATCCTCATGGCGTCTCGCGCCCTGGTGCGGGTCGCTGAGCGACCGGACGATTACGTCAAGGTCTACTCCGATGTGCTGGCCGCCTGTGACGCGCCTGTGATCCTGCACTGGCTGGGCGAGATGTTCGATCCGCAGCTCGCCGGCTATTGGGGCAGCAGGGATTTCGACCCGGCGATGCAGACCGCGCTTGCCGTCATCAACGCAGATGCAGCCAAGGTCGACGGCATAAAAATCTCCCTTCTCGACAAGGAGAAGGAAATCGTCATGCGCCGCCGGCTGCCTGCCGGCGTTAAGATGTACACGGGTGACGACTTCAACTATCCCGAACTGATCGAGGGCGACAGCGAAGGATTTTCGCATGCCTTGCTCGGTATATTCGACCCCCTGGCCCCGGCTGCGGCTTACGCGGTGGAGAGACTTGGCGAAGGGGATCGCGCAGGCTTTCGCGCAACGCTTGATCCGACCGTGCCGCTCGCGCGGCTGATCTTCCGGGCGCCGACGCAGTACTACAAGACCGGAGTCGTCTTCCTTGCCTGGCTGAACGGCTTTCAGGATCACTTCGTGATGTTGAATGGCGCGCAGGCCATGCGGCCGCTGCCTTACTTCGTCGAGCTGTTCAGGCTCGCTGACCAATGCGGGCTCTTGCGGGATCCGGCGCTTGCCGTGGATCGGATGAAGAAGCTGCTTGCGCTCTATGGAGCGTAGCTATGCGTGATTTCACCACCGACCATTCCGCCCTGGCGCTGAACACCGCCAGCCTCGGGCACAACCTCGATGGCCATGGGGCGGGCTGGTCGCCCGAGCGCGTTATCGACGCCTGTGCGGAACGTGGCTTCGGCTCGATCGTCTTCTGGCGCCGCGAGATCGGCTCGCGCGCGATTGAAATCGGCGAACGAGCGCGGGCATGCGGCCTCTCGATTGCCGGTCTCTGCCGCACACCGTTTCTCGTCGGTGCGGAAGCTGTCGATCGGCAAAGGGTCATCGACGAGGCGAAGTCATCGATCGACATGGCAGCGGGGCTCGGAGCACCGGTGCTGACGATCGTGGTCGGCGGCGTGCATCCGGGAACCAAGGGCACGGGAGAGAGCCTGAAGATCGTCGCCGATCGCGTCGGCGAGATTGCGCCCTATGCCGCCGGCCGCAACGTCAAGCTGGCGCTCGAGCCGCTCAATCCTGTTTATGCGGGGAACCGGTCCTGCCTGACGACGCTGCGGGATGCCGTCGATATTTGTGATGTGGTCGGGGCGACCAATCTCGGCGTCGCCATAGACGTCTACCATGTGTGGTGGGACAGCGAGATCCAAGCCCAGTTGCAGCGCGCGGGCGCCGCGCGGATCTTCGGATATCACCTCTGCGACTGGCTTGCCGACACGCGCGACGTGCTTCTCGATCGCGGCATGATGGGCGATGGGGTCGCTGACCTGAAGACGCTGCGACGGAGCGTCGAAGACGCGGGTTATGCGGGTCCCTGCGAGGTCGAGATCTTTTCCGCAAACAACTGGTGGAAGCGGGACCCGGGCGAAGTCCTCGACGTAATGGTCGAACGCTTCCGCACAATCTGCTGACGATTTGGCTGCTGACGATTTGGGAGGCAAACATGAAGATCCTGGTCACCGTCAAACGGGTCGTTGACTACAACGTCAAGATCCGGGTGAAGGCAGACGGTTCGGGCGTCGAACTTGCGAACGTGAAGATGTCGATGAACCCCTTCGACGAAATCTCGGTCGAAGAAGCGCTCAGGCTGAAGGAAGCCGGCAAGGCTGAGGAAGTCGTCGTCGTTTCCGTTGGTCCGGCCAAGGCCGAAGAGACGCTGCGCACCGCGCTCGCCATGGGGGCGGACCGCGCCATCCTGGTTGAGACCGAAGACCAGGTCGAGCCGCTCGCTGTCGCCAAGATCGTCAAGGGTGTGGCCGAGGCTGAACAGCCGGGCCTGATCATCGTGGGCAAGCAGGCAATCGACGACGATTCGAACCAGACCGGCCAGATGCTGTCCGCCCTGCTCGGCTGGGCGCAAGGCACCTTTGCCTCCAAGGTCGAGATCGGCGATGGCAAGGCAACCGTGACGCGCGAAGTCGACGGCGGTCTGCAGACCATCGACATCAAGCTGCCGGCCGTCGTCACCACCGACCTGCGCCTGAACGAGCCGCGCTACGCCTCGCTGCCGAACATCATGAAGGCGAAGAAGAAGCCGCTCGACAAGAAGTCGCCGGCCGACTTCGGCGTCGACACCGCTGCCCGCCTCAAGGTGCTGAAGACCGAGGAGCCGTCGGGCCGCAAGGCCGGCATCAAGGTCAAGTCGGTCGCCGAGCTCGTCGAAAAGCTTAAAGTCGAAGCCGGCGTGCTCTGATTAGGAAGGGAGATTTTATCATGGCCATTCTTCTTCTGGCTGACCACGACAGCAACCACCTTTCCGACCAGACCGCCAAGGCGCTGAGCGCGGCCTCGAAAATCGCCAGTGGGACTGGAGCCGATGTGCATGTGCTGGTCGCCGGCGCCGGCGCCAAGGTTGCAGCCGAGCAGGCCGCCAAGCTTGCGGGCGTTGCCAAGGTGCTCGTTGCCGACGACGCTTCGCTTGCCAACAACCTGGCAGAGCCGCTCGCTGCCCTGATCGTCTCGCTCGCCGGCAGCTACGACACCATCGTGAGCGCCGCGACCTCGGTCGGCAAGAACGTCATGCCGCGCGTTGCAGCCCTGCTCGACGTTTCCCAGGTCTCGGAAATCATCGAGGTCGTCTCTTCCGACACCTTCAAGCGCCCGATCTATGCCGGCAACGCCATCCAGACGGTGCAGACGACCGAAGCCAAGCGCGTCATCACCGTGCGCACCGCTTCCTTCGCTTCCGCCCCTGAAGGCGGTTCGGCCGCGATCGAGAGCGTCTCGGCTGCCGCCAACCCGGGCGTTTCCTCCTTCGTCGCCGACGCCCTGTCGTCGTCCGACCGCCCGGAGCTGACGTCTGCCAAGATCATCATCTCCGGTGGCCGTGCGCTCGGTTCTTCCGAGAAGTTCAGGCAAGTGATCCTGCCGGTTGCCGACAAGCTCGGCGCTGCCGTCGGCGCTTCACGCGCTGCGGTTGATGCCGGTTACGCGCCGAACGACTGGCAGGTCGGCCAGACCGGCAAGGTGGTCGCGCCCGATCTCTACATCGCCTGCGGCATCTCCGGTGCCATCCAGCACCTCGCCGGCATGAAGGACTCGAAGGTCATCGTCGCCATCAACAAGGACGAAGAGGCACCGATCTTCCAGGTCGCCGACTACGGCCTGGTTGCCGATCTCTTCGACGCTCTGCCGGAACTCGAAAAAGCACTTTGAAGCGAACATGTCCAAGATGAGTGATCTGCCCGAACGCGAGAGCATGGAGTTCGACGTTGTGATCGTGGGTGCGGGGCCGGCGGGTCTTGCGGCAGCGATCCGGCTGAAGCAGGTCAATCCGGAGCTTTCGGTCGTCGTCTTGGAAAAGGGCGCCGAAGTCGGTGCGCATATCCTGTCGGGCGCCGTCGTCGATCCCATCGGCATCGACCGGCTGCTGCCGGGCTGGCGCGACGAGGCCGACCATCCGTTCAAGACCGAAGTGACGGACGACCACTTCCTGTTGTTGGGACCCGCCGGCTCGATCCGCCTGCCGAACTTTTTGATGCCGCCGCTGATGAACAATCACGGCAACTACATCGTATCGCTTGGGCTCGTCTGTCGCTGGCTGGCGACAAAGGCGGAGGAACTCGGCGTCGAGATCTATCCGGGTTTTGCCGCCACCGAAGTGCTCTACAACGACGAGGGTGCGGTCATCGGTGTCGCCACCGGCGACATGGGTATCGAGCGCAACGGCGAGCCGGGCCCGAACTTCGCCCGCGGCATGGCGCTGCTCGGCAAATACACCCTGATCGGCGAGGGCGTGCGCGGTTCGCTCGCCAAGCAGCTGATCGCCAAGTTCGATCTCTCCAGGGACAGCGACGTCCAGAAGTTCGGCATTGGTCTGAAGGAACTCTGGCAGGTCAAGCCCGAGAACCATCGCCCGGGTCTGGTACAGCACTCCTTCGGCTGGCCGCTCGGCATGAAGACCGGTGGCGGTTCGTTCCTCTATCATCTCGAAGACAACATGGTCGCCGTCGGCTTCGTCGTGCACCTCAATTACAAGAACCCCTATCTGTTCCCCTTCGAGGAGTTCCAGCGCTTCAAGACGCATCCGGCGATCCGCGGCACGTTCGAGGGCGGCAAGCGGCTTTCCTATGGCGCCCGCGCCATCACCGAGGGCGGTTACCAGTCGGTGCCGAAGCTGTCCTTCCCCGGCGGCGCGCTGATCGGCTGTTCGGCCGGTCTCGTCAACGTGCCGCGCATCAAGGGCAGCCACAATGCGGTACTTTCAGGCATTCTCGCGGCCGAGAAGCTGGCGGCAGCGATCGCCTCTGGCCGCGCCAATGACGAGCCGATCGAGATCGAACGCGGCTGGCGCGACAGCGCCATCGGCCAGGACCTGAAGCGGGTGAGGAACGTCAAGCCGCTGTGGTCGAAGTTCGGCACGGCGATCGGCGTTGGGCTCGGCGGTCTCGACATGTGGACCAACCAGCTGTTCGGCTTCTCCTTCTTCGGCACGCTGAAGCACGGAAAGACCGACGCGCAGTCGCTCGAACCCGCAGCGCAGCACCAGAAGATCGAGTATCCGAAGCCGGATGGGGTTCTGACCTTCGACCGGCTGTCCTCGGTGTTCCTGTCGAACACCAACCACGAGGAAGACCAGCCGGTCCATCTCCAGGTCAAGGATATGGAGCTGCAGAAGCGCTCCGAGCATGACGTCTATGCCGGTCCGTCGACGCGCTACTGTCCGGCCGGGGTCTACGAATGGGTGGAGAAGGACGGCAGGCAAGTCTTCGTCATCAACGCGCAGAACTGCGTGCACTGCAAGACCTGCGACATCAAGGACCCGAACCAGAACATCAACTGGGTGCCGCCACAAGGCGGTGAAGGCCCGGTCTATCCGAATATGTAATGGTCGGATGGCGGGCGGCATGGCCTGCGTGGACAGGGCCGGGAGCGAGACCAGAGATTTCTCCGCAGAATGCCGCCTGATGGACTTATAGGACGGTGCCCTGATATCAAGACTGGCGTATACGCCTTGTGGTTATAGTCACGGTTGGATAGCGTTGCTTTCACCCTCAGGAGAATGCCTATGATTGCCTTCGTATCGCTTCCGACATCGCTGGCCGCAGCGGCGAGCGGAATGGCAGTCTTGTCCTCGAGCAGAGGATAGTCAGCGCTCCCGTTCGGCTTTGAATACCTTTGGGTTTGTCAGAAAGCCGAAAATGATCACTGAAGTAACGAAAGATGATTTCGATGCGATGCTTGCCGGCTTCGCACGAGAAGGGCTCTGTCTTGCGCCCGACGTTGTAATCGCACCTCCGGAAGTGCTGGTCATGCTCCGCAGCCTTGCCGACGACGTTGGGCAACGGTTCGCGCCCGCGGCTTGGTGGATCGTGAATGAAGGCGAAGTCGTCGGCCTTTGCTCCGTCATCAGAGTTCCCCATGAAAGAGACGTTCATATCGGTTATGGCATCGCACCGACGCGTCAAGGGCGGGGCTTTGCTACAAAGGCCGTAAGCCAGATACTCTCCTGGGCGCGGAGCGATCCACGGGTCGCTCAGATTTCGGCTGAGACGGGCGTCGAAAACATCGCGTCGCAACGCGTTCTGGAGCGAAATGGCTTCCTGCGTGTCGGCCAACGTGTCGATGCCGAAGACGGCCTCGTCATCTGCTGGCGTGCAATGACAGAGTAAGGTAGCCGAACCGACGCTTCGGGGCGCCGCCCTGGAGCGTCGGTCGCTTCAGCAGCCTGTTCACGGTGCAGATTTGCCGCCGGACCGCCGGGAGAGCTTTCTCTTCAGATGAACCCGAAATCGACGGATGGGTTAAATTCCCGCCGGTCGTACGGATAGGCGTAGCAGGTGTACCAGATGCTGCCCTGACCGAGCAAAACAATCACTCGTTCAAGAAGGGTCATCCGGTATTCGCTCTTTCGAGCCGGTATAGTCGTCGGCATGTTGCTGGCATCCTCCCAATTTTTTGATCTGGCGAGCTTCAGTGTGCGGCCTCCATTTTCCTCATGGCGCGACGGATTTCTCACCTGCGTTGATCTTACTGACTATCCGGCTCGCAAATCACGCACGGAATGCCGAAGAGAGCTTTCAGGATTTTCGATGAAACAAGGCCGCCGAAATCCTCAAAACTAAAGGCAGCGCCGTGCGCCGCCCGGATTGCCGGAGGTGTGTTTCGGAAGCTCCAGGAGATCGTCGGAGGACCAATGCTCTCACACTTTAAAGACCCATCATTGTTTCGCCAGGCGGCCCTCGTTGGCGGCGAGTGGATCGAGGCGGACGCGGCAAACGCGATCGAGGTGAACAACCCGGCGACGGGCGAGATCATCGGCCGGGTGCCGAAGCTCGGCGCCAAGGAAACCAGGGCTGCGATCGAGGCCGCGCGTGTCGCCCGGAAGACCTGGGCAGCGCGCACGGCCAAGGACCGCGCCGGCGTGCTGCGCAAGTGGTTCGAGCTGATGATCGAGAACAAGGACGATCTCGGCCGCATCCTGACGCTGGAGCAGGGCAAGCCGCTCACTGAGGCGACCGGCGAGATTGTCTACGGTGCAAGCTTCGTCGAGTGGTTTGCCGAAGAGGCGCGCCGCATCTATGGCGACCTGATCCCCGGCCATCAGCCCGACAAGCGCATCCTGGTCATGAAGCAGCCGATCGGCGTCGTTGCGGCGATCACGCCCTGGAACTTCCCCAATGCGATGATCACCCGCAAGGCCGGCCCGGCCTTTGCCGCCGGCTGCGCCATGGTGTTGAAGCCGGCTGCCCAGACGCCGTTCTCGGCGATCGCCATTGCGATCCTTGCCGAGCGTGCAGGCCTGCCGAAGGGCCTCTTCAGCGTCATCACCGGTTCTGCCCGCGAGATCGGCGCCGAGATGACCTCGAACCCGGTCGTGCGCAAGCTCACCTTCACCGGCTCGACGGAGGTGGGCGCCGAGCTCTATCGCCAGAGTGCTGCCACCATCAAGAAGCTCGGGCTGGAACTCGGCGGCAATGCGCCGTTCATCGTCTTCGACGATGCCGATCTCGATGCCGCGGTCGAAGGCGCGCTGATCGCCAAGTTCCGCAACAACGGCCAGACCTGCGTGTGCGCCAACCGCATCTATGTTCAGGACAAGGTCTATGATGCCTTCTCCGACAAGCTCGCCAAGGCGGTCGCCAAGCTGAAGATCGGCAACGGTCTCGACGAAGGCGTGATCCTTGGCCCGCTGATCGACAAGGCGGCGCTGGAAAAGGTCGAGGAGCATATCGCCGATGCGACGTCCAAGGGTGCGCGGGTGATCCAGGGCGGCAAGCGCCACACGCTCGGCGGCACCTTCTATGAAGCGACGGTTCTGGCCGACGTCACCCAGGCGATGGCGGTTGCGCGTGAGGAAACCTTCGGGCCGGTGGCGCCGCTCTTCCGCTTCACCGACGAGGCGGATGTCGTCGAGCAGGCAAACGACACCGAATTCGGTCTCGCGTCCTACTTCTACGCCAAGGACCTGGCGCGGGTGTTCCGGGTCGCCGAAGCGCTGGAATACGGCATGGTCGGCGTCAACACCGGGCTGATCTCAACGGCGGAAGCGCCGTTCGGCGGCGTCAAGCTTTCCGGCCTTGGCCGCGAGGGCTCGCGCTACGGCATCGAGGAGTTCACCGAGATCAAATATGTCTGCCTCGGCGGCGTTGGCTGATAAGAGACAAGGAAAAGACCGCGGAGCTCGAGCCCCGCGGTCTTTCAAGTAGAGTGGTCTTTAGAGCCAAACGTCACGCGCGCTGCGGCTTTTTACGCGCGGCCTTCGAGCAGCCTCGTGGCGCGCGCCTCAATGCCTTTCGCGTCGAGTTCGTAGTGCGCATAGAGATGGGTCGGCGGCGCAATCAGGCTGTACTCGTCGTAGATACCATGCCGGGTCAACTTGACCGGCAGGCCCTCGCTTGCCAGCACCTCGGCGACCGCACCGCCCAGTCCTCCGAGCACATTGTGCTCTTCCACCGTTAGGATTCGCGGGCTTTGACCAGCGGCGTCTAGGATGGCGTCACGGTCGATCGGTTTCACCGTCGCCATGTCGAGGAAGCCGACGCTTGCGCCTGCGGCCCGCAGCGCGCGGGTCGCTTCGAGGGCGGGGTGAACCGTGGAGCCTGTGGCAATGATCATGAGGTCCGTTCCCGAATAGTGCGAAATCGCCTTGCCGATGGTGAACGGCTGGCGCTGCGCATAGACCTCGGGATCGCGTCCTCGCTGGATACGGATATAGATCGGATGAGGATAGTCGTTCGCAGCCTTGATCACTTCCTTCAGCTGATTGCCATCGGCCGGCGCGATGACCGTGAGGTTGGCGATCGAGCGCATGATGGCGAGGTCTTCAGTCGCATGATGCGAGGTGCCGTAAAAGCCGAGCGAAATGCCGGCGTGGTGGCCGATCAGCCGAACCGGCAGTTTGGAATAGGCGACGTCCATGCGGATCTGCTCGCAGCAGAGCAGTGCGAGGAAAGATGCGAAGGTTGCGACATAAGGTTTCATGCCGACAGCGGCCATGCCTGCTGCGGCCGACACCATGTTCTGCTCCGAGATCCCGAACTGGACGAAGCGATCGGGATGGAGCGCGTGGAACTTCGCAAGGCCGTTCGAATATTGCAGGTCGGCGGTGCCCGCGACGATCGGCTCGCCCGCAGCGACGAGTTCGATAAGAGCGTCCGAGAGTGCATCGAGGCCGGGTGTCACGGCATTGAGCTGGCGGTATTGCCAGGACTTGTCGGAAAGCGGCTTGTTCATCTCAGATCTCCATCGCTTCGATTTCGGCAATTGCGCGCGCAGCATCCGAAGGGTCGAGATAGCCGAGGTGCCAGCCTGGTTCGGTTTCCATGTAGGAGACGCCCTTGCCCTTGACCGTCTCCGCAATAATCATCACAGGGCGTGTCCGCTCGCGATCGGCCTTGAGCGTGCGAAGCAAGGTTGCGACTGCCGCCACATCGTGGCCGTCAACGACATGGGTTTCCCAGCCGAAGGCCTGCCATTTCTCGACAATCGGCTCGACGCCGATGATGTCGTCGACCGATCCGTCAAGCTGGTAACCGTTGCGATCGATGATGCCGATCAGTTTTCCAAGCCCGTTGTGCGCGCCGAAGAGGGCAGCCTCCCAGACCTGACCTTCCTGTAACTCCCCATCGCCGATCATCACGTAGGTGTAGAAGTCCTTGCCCAGCATCCGGCCGGCAAGCGCCATGCCGCAACCAGCCGAAAGGGCGTGGCCGATCGAGCCCGAGCTGAAATCAATGCCGGGCACCTTCGTCATATCAGGATGATCGCCCAGCGGATTGCCGAGGCGGGTATAGCCGTCGAGCACGTCACGATCGATGAAGTCGAGGTCGGCGAGAAGCGGAAAGAGCCCGACGGCCGCGTGCCCCTTGCCCATCATGAAACGGTCGCGATCCTCCCATTTCGGTTCGCCACGTCTGAGGTCCATCGCGTCGTAATAGAGAGCCGAGAACAGCTCGGCTGCGGAAAAGACCGAGGTATAATGGCCGACTTTCGCGATCTCGATCAGCCTGATTGTCTCGAGGCGACAGAACTTCGCGCGGTCCTTGAGGAACGCGATTTCCTCGTCAGTCGGTCTGAGGCTGTTTCGGCCCCCGGTTATTTCGATCCTGCCTGGTTGGGTCACGTGCTGTCCTCGTCCTCAAGGTGGGTCGCCCCACGGAATGCTTGATCACGAGGTCTGTTTTAGCTTTAGAAACGCGCGGCCGCCCGCACGAATAGCTGAAAACAATCTTCAACTATTCCAAAGAAATGAACGGGTTGGCTCATGTTACCTAGTGAGGGACGCAAGTGAAGGCGGCGGTTTTCTCAAGGAGGTAAACAATGAAAGACGGGATGTTTGTTTTCGACGCGGCGGTCCATACCCAGGACTTCGGCGACAACCAGATCAAGCCGGGAAGCGACGGCAGACGTGTGAAACTGCTGCGCTCGCAGATCGCCGGGTTCATCAATTTGACGGGTCGCCGAGGGCCGCCGCCGGAAACGGAAACCTTCTCCAACCCCGATCTCGAATGGGGCAACAAGATGCTCTTCGAGAACTCCGACACCGATATGGCAAGCGCCTGCTCCGTGCCGCTGTTCTCGCACTGGCGGGCCGGGCTTGGTCCGGTCGAACTCAGCGATGCCTTCGCCAAGTCGAACCCGAAACGCGTGGTACTCACCGGTGGTGTTGACCCGGCCTATCACGGGCTTGATTTTGCGCTCGAAGAGATGGAGCGCCAGGTCAGGGAACTCGGCGCCGTTAGCATGAAGTTCTATCAGTACCAGCGCCGTGGCTGTTCATGGCGCGCCGACGATCGCGACATCGCCTATCCGCTCTGGGAGAAGGCGATCGAGCTTGGCATCAAGATGGTGCAGTTCCACAAGGGTTTTCCGCTGGAACTCGGCCCGGTCGAGGCCTTCAAACCCAACGACATCCAGTATGCCGCCGCGGACTTCCCCGAGCTGAACTTCGGGATACATCACCTCGGTGATCCCTATGTCGACGAGACGATCTCGATCGCCAGCCGTTTTGACAACATCTACCTGATCCTGCCGCTCTGGTTTAACCAGTACTACCTCCAGCCCTGGAAGATGCTGGCACGCCTCGGCGAAGCCTTGCTCTATGTCGGCTCCGACCGCATCTGCTACGGCTCCGAGGCCTTCATCTGGCCGCATGTCCAGACCTACATCGATATGCTCGCCAATCTCGAAATGCCGGAGGAGCTGCAGGAGCGCTACGGCTATCCGGAGATCACCCGGGAGATGAAGGAAAATATCCTCGGCAAGGCCTTTGCCCGCGGCATGGGCATCGACATCGAGGCCAAGAAGATCGAACTGGGGCTGGTCTGATGACGGCCCGCTCTGCCATATCGACGGATGCGCTCGAAGCTGCTTTTGCGCGCATCCGCCCCCTGATCCTTGGCCATGGCGGCGATATCGAGATCGCCGATATCAGCTCGGACGGCGTCGTGAGCATCAAGCTCGTTGGCGCCTGCAAGGCCTGCCCCAACATGGCGATGACCTATGTCGGGCCGATCCGCACCTATCTCATGGAAGTGGACGGCGTTGCGGAGGTCCGCTGCGAACAGGTCAATGCAAGCATCAAGACGCTCGATCGACTTGCCCGTAGACTGGGTTCAAGGCCGCTCATCGCCTGAAAAGGCGGAGAGACTGAGAAACGTCAGAAGCCGCGCCCCCGCAAGGAGCGCGGCTTCTTTGCGTCACGGGACGCGTTCCGAATTTTCGCGAACCAGAAAAGAAAACGGCGCGCCATTGGCGCGCCGCGGTTTCGTTCGAATTGGTTTGGTCGACTAGGGAATGATGCGTTCGGCGCGCAGGCGGTCGAACACGTCGATGAAGGAGCGTTCCGTGTCCTGCGTTTCCATAAAGCCGAGCGCTCTCGCCTTGGCCATGGAATGCACGCATTCCATCGGTCGCCCGAGGTCGAGATCGGTGTGCCAGGCAGAGGCAAGGCGATCGAGCTTGTTCGGCTGCAGGGCATGCTGGGTGACGAGCCGGTCCCAGTCATTGCCGAGGTCCTTCATCTGCTCGGCAAGCGAATTGTACTGGCCGGGATACTCCGCCACGGGAATGTCGAAATAGTCGGCGATCGTCTTCCAGAGCTGCTCCCAGCGGAAGACATCGCCGTTGACCGCGTTGAAGGCTTCATTACGGGCGTTCGGTTCCGTGCCGGCCCAGACGATCTGCTTGGCGAGGATGCGCGCGTCGGTGATATCGTTGAGGCCACGATAGGCCGTCGGGCTTCCGGGGAAGCGGAAGGGACGGCCCGTGGCTTTGCAGATCGAGGCGTGTGTAGCCAGCGTCGCGCCGATGTTCATCAGGTTGCCGACCGCGTAGCCGATGATCGTATGAGAGCGGTGCACAGACCAGCCGAAATCGTACTCGGCGGCATAGGCCATGACGATGTCTTCGAGCTCGTAATAAAAATTCTTCTTCGGCAGGCGCGGCGCTGTTTCACGGAAGGGCGTGACTGGCTGGACCTTGCCGTAGTCCTCGAAGGGCCCGAGATAGTGCTTTGTGCCGGTGACAATGCCGACATGCTGGACGCAGCCCTTGTCCTTGAAGGCATCGAGCACATTCTTCAGCATATTGCCGTTGAGGCGAATGTTCTCGTCCTCGTTCGATCCGAGCGTCCATGAGCAATAGAAGATGTGTGTAGGGGCCAGGTGGGAGAGGGCCGCGATCGCCTCGTCCCGCTTCAAAAGGTCAACCGCGTGCGGCTTGATGTAGGACGACCCGAGCGGCGGCCGCCGTGAAGCGCCATGGATTTCCCAGCCGCCGAGATCTCTCAGATGCTCGGCGACGTTCAGCCCGACGATACCCGTCGCACCGACGATCAATGCGCGTTTTTGATACATGGATTCCTCCCTTTGTGACATGTGGTGGAGAGGATGACGGTTTACCCTCTGGTCAGGTAGGCCGGCTTGAGGAATAACTGAAGTGAATTAAGTTCACGAAGGCGATTGGAATGCAAAACCGGGCACTCGAGATGGAAGTCTTCGTGACGATCGTCGAAGCCGGCAGCTTTTCGGCGGCGGCCCGGGTCTTCTCGATGTCGCCTTCGGCCATCAGCAAGCTGGTCACGCGTCTTGAAAAACGCCTCGGCGTACAGCTCGTGGTGCGCTCGACCCGCAGTTTCCGACTGACCACCGAAGGAAACGATTTCTACAAGACGTCCCGGGCCATCGTTCAGGAAATTGCCGAGGCCGAAGCAAAGATCGCACGCAAGGCAGAGGCCGTCGGTGGGCTTTTGAAAGTCAGCACCAACCTGCCGTTCGGCACGCACGTGTTGTCACCTCTCGTCGTGCGGTTTCTCGACGAAAACCTGGGCATGCGGATCGATCTCGAATTCAGCGACGAACCGATCGACCTGATTGCGGAGAAGACCGATATCGCGATCCGAACGGGCGTTCTGCGCGATTCTTCGTTACGTTCCCGTCGGTTGCTGAGTTCACCAAGGCACGTCGTCGCCGCGCCGGATTATCTCGCCCGGCACGGCGAGCCGGCCAGACCGGAGGACCTGCGCAAGCACGCGTGTCTTACCTTTGGCGGCCGTCCGCATCTCAACACCTGGCAGTTCAAGGACCCGGTAGACGGTGCGTCGGTTCATGTCGACGTGGCCGGCAGGCTGGTCGTCAACAACGGCGAATCCATGCGCCACTTCGCGCTGCAGGGGGCCGGTATCGCCCGGCTTTCTGCATTTCATATCAGTCGCGATCTTGCCGAAGGACGCCTCGTTCAGCTGCTCGGTCCTTGGGATGCAGGGGAGACTGAACCCATATCGGCGATCTATTCGGCCCAGACGCATGTGCCGCAGAGAATTCGCAGGTTCTTGGATTTCCTGGCGCGCGCGATCTGACGAGAAGTGATCAGTTGATAAATTATCACTTGATCAGTTTTGGCGATGGTGTTACCTCTTGTGTTAGCTCAGGGAGAGAGCATGGGAGGTTCCCGACCGCCGTTAGGGTCGGAGCCAAGTCTGATTTTCAAAGCATGAGGGCTGACGTCGCTAAGGTGTCAGAACGATTGGCTATGGCAAAAGCAGCACGAAAATACCTCGACGCGGCCGATCGGGAGCAGCAGATCCTCGAATTTGCGATCGATTTCGTCGCCCAGCGAGGACTGCGGTTCACAACGCGCGAACTGGCCGATGCGCTCGGCGTTTCTCAGCCGCTGCTCTACAGGTACTTCAAGAACCGCGACGACCTGCTCCAGAAGATCTATGACGAAGTCTACCTGAAGCGTTGGGATGCGGGCTGGAACGATCTGCTCGCCGATCGTTCGCTGTCGATCCGCGAACGCCTCGTCCGTTACCTTAGGGCCTACACGGCTGCGATCCTCGATGAGCGCTGGATCCGGATCTTCATCGCGTCGGCGCTGGAAGACCCGCAGATCACCCAGAAATATCTCGGTTTGCTGCATGAGACGACCTTTCCGCTGATCTTCGCCGAAATCGCGGCTGAAGTGGGTGTCGAGGTTCCGACAGGTCCGAAGGCGGACGAACTGGTGCTTGAAATCGTCTGGGGTTTTCACTCCAGTTTCTTCTACATGGGCGTGCGGAAATACGTTTACCGCAACAATATCCCGGATGATCTCGATCCGATTATCCGCGCGCGCGTCGAAGTGTTTGTCACCGGCCTTGCCGCGAGCATGAGCGATCTCGGACAGTTCCTGCCCGAGTTGGAGGTCAGCCGATGAACAGCATCCAAGACCTCCGCGTTTTCTCGGAAATCGTCAAATCGAACAGCTTTTCTCTAGCAGCCTCGAAGCTCGGCCTGTCGCCGGCAACGATGAGCGGACGGCTGAAGGCGCTCGAATGTCACTTCGGGGTCGCGTTGTTGAAGCGGACCACACGCTCGCTTTGCCTGACGGAGGAAGGGCGCTATCTCTTCGAAACCTCGCAGACGATCCTTGAGGATTTCGAGCGGCTCGACAAGACGATGCGCGCGCGCAAGAAGAACCCGAACGGAACGGTGACGATCGCAGCACCCACTGAATTCGGGCGGAAGTACCTGATCCCCTTGACCAGCGAGTTCGGCGCCGCTCACCCGGAGATCGGTTTCCGCCTCATCCTTGGTGACGAGGACGTCAATCTGGTCGACGACGATTGCGACATCGTCATTCGCTTTGGCGCCGTGCCTGACAGCGCGCTCACCACGCGCAAGCTTGGCGAAAACCCGATGGTCATTTGTGCGGCTCCCGACTATCTGGCGCGGGTGGGGGCACCGGATGTCCCGTCCGATCTCGCTGCCCATAACTGTCTCGTCTATCTCGACGGCAAGATGGTTGCCGACAAATGGGGTTTCGCCGTCGATGGCGAACCGACGCTCGTTCGCGTCAGCGGCAACCGCATTGTTTCCGACAGGCAGGCGCTGATCGACCTTGCCAAGGCCGGACAAGGCCTCATTCGCGTGTCGTCCTGGGATGTTGCGCGCGAACTGGAAGAGGGAACGCTGGTTGCGGTCCTCAGGGACTTCGACTGCGACCCGGAGATCATTCATCTTCTGTCTGAACCGAGACACCGCCTGCCTTTGCGGACGGCCGAGTTCATCGATTTTCTCCTGCAGCGCGTGAAGCGCCTGAGCCGAAGCGCGGAGCTCTGCAGGACCGAGTACCCAAGGCTGCGCGGCGCCGCCTGATCGCTTTCTCATCGCCCTTGTTTCCAACGGTGCGCCCTTGCTGACCACCGAACGACGACGCATGGAGTTTTTTAGAATGGATTATGGTCTTACCGGCAAGCACGTGTTGATAACGGGTGGTGCCACGGGCATCGGGCGCGCCATCGCCTCCGTCTTTCTCGCCGAGGGAGCGGATGTCACGGTAAGCGGCATCAGTGCCGCGGAGGTCGAGGAGGCGGTTTCCGCTCTCGGTCAACGATGCCGGGGGATCGCAGGCGATCTGACCGCTGCGGGTGAAGCCGAGCGGCTCCATGCATTCGCTTCGTCCCACCGCCCCGTCGATATCCTTATCAACAACATCGGTATCTTCGAAGTGCGCGATTTCTTCGAGACGACGGATGAACACTGGTTTCGCTATTTCGACGTGAACGTCATGACTGGTGTGCGCATGTCGCGGCTGGTGCTGAAGGACATGCTGGCGCGAGGCGAAGGCAGCGTTGTCTTCATCAGCAGCGAAAGCGCCGTCAAGCCGCAGCCATGGATGGCGCATTACGGCGCCATGAAGACCTGCCTGCTCGGTCTGTCGCGCGCGCTTGCCGAACTGACGAAAGGCACCCGGGTCAGGGTCAACACCATCCTGCCGGGGCCGACGAACACCGAAGCGGTGCGCCGATACCACCAGGAAATCGCCGACGAGAAGGGTACGACCCGCGACACGGTCGTCTCCGACTACTTCGACGAAACCGAGCCGACCTCGCTCATCAGGCGAATGATCGAGCCAGACGAGGTGGCGCGCAGCGTCGTGCATCTGGCGGCAAGCTCGCACCTCAACGGCATGGCGATGCGTGCGGAGGGCGGCACCATCAGGGCCATTCTCTGAGCCTTCTTCAGCGGGGCTGAAGAGTGAATTCAGGGCAACGTCCTCAATCGCAAGCACCAATCGGTTTATCAATAAAATCAGCAGGTTTCGGGAGGTGCAGGTGAACAGATTTGATCTTGGCGGCAAGCGTGCGTTCGTCACTGGCGCAGCAAGTGGACTCGGGCAGGCAATCGCAATCGCGCTTGCCGAAGCGGGTGCCCATGTCGCCTGCTTCGACTTGCCGCGTGCAGCCGGCCAGGACGAGACGCTGGCAGCCATCTCCGCGACCGGCAACAGAGTGCTGGCCCTCGAGGGCGACGTCACCGATCGCAGTTCCATCGAGGCCGCATTCGATCGAGCCGAGCGCGAGCTCGGCGAGATCGATATCGCCGCCAATAGCGCCGGCATCGCCAATGTCAGTGCGGCCGAGACTATGCCGCAGTCGCAGTTCCTGCGGATGATGGACATCAACCTCAACGGGCTCTTCTGGTCCTGCCAGGTCGAGGGCCGCCGCATGCTGGAGCGTGGCCGCGGCTCCATTCTCAACATGGCGTCGATCTGTGGCTCGACCGCCATCCCCGGTCTTGAGCAGGTGCACTACGACGCGACGAAGGCGGCGGTGATCCGCCTGACGAAGAGCCTTGCCGCCGAATGGGCCGGGCGGGGTGTGCGCGTCAACTGCCTCAGTCCAGGCTTCATGGCCACGCCCATGAACAGCCGGCCGGAAGTGGCCGAGAACGTCCGCAAGTTCGCCGAGATGACACCGATGAAACGCATGGGGCAGCCACACGAAGTGGGCGGGCCGGCGGTGTTCCTCGCAAGCGAGGCGGCGAGTTACTGCACCGGTGTCGATCTCAATATCGACGGCGGTTTTCTATCAATCTGACGACAGAGTGGGAGGAGAAATCATGTCGACAGTTCTGAAATTTACCAGCGCCGCGATCATCGCCTTATTGGCCGCGTCACCGGCGCTCGCCAAGCCCGTCAAGATCGGCTGGATCCAGGGTAACGCCGCTTTCCAGGCCGAACAGCGCACCCAGGACGGCTTCAAGAAGTACCTGACCGAAAACAACATCGATGATTGGGAGGTGACCTATCTCGACTCTGCCGGTTCTGCCGAGAAGGTCGCCAACAACATCGAGGATGCGGTTAACCGCGGTGTCGACGTCATTTACGTGACCTATGCGGATCTGCGCGCCTCCAGCAACGCCCTCAAGGGCGCAGAATCAGCCCACATTCCAGTCTACACGGTCGACTCCGGCTGGATCCCCGGCTCGACCGCTGACATCACCACCAACAATTGGCAGATGTCTGCTGAGGTGTCGCTGAGCCTGATCAGCCAGATGAAGGGCAAGGGCAACCTCATCATTATCACCACCGACAAGATCAAGCCGGTGCGCGAGCGCACCGACACCTTGCGGGCGATCCTGAAGGAATATCCCGACATCAAGGTCATCGGCGAATACAACTTTGACGTCGCCAACTTCTATCAGGAAACGTTGAACGCCGTGCAGGACTTCGCCACACGCTACGGCGAAGAGATCACTGCCGTCTGGACACCTTGGGACGAGCCGGCGCAAGCGGCAATCACGGCTCTCCAAGGCGCTGGGCTGAACGTTCCGGTCTCTGGCATGGACGGGCACCCGGAAGCGATCAAGGCGATCTGCGAGCCGAACTCGATGTTCGTTGCGACCGGGCGGCAGCAGTTCGAGGAGTGGGGCGTGAACCTTGCGACCTATGCCAAGCGGGTCATGCTGGACGGTGATCATCCAAAGGAAGTCACGAACGGCAAGGACATCGTCTATTACGGTGCCACGCTCTTCACCAAGGACAACTGCAAGTGAACCGTCGGGCGGGCGGTGCTGCCGCCCGTCCATTTCGGAGGTGCAACATGTCGATTGTTCTTGAGAACATCACCAAGCAATGGCCGGGCACGCTCGCACTCGATGGCGTATCCATCGAGATCGTCGAGGGCCGTGTGCACGGCATTGTCGGCGAGAACGGAGCCGGCAAGACGACGCTTGTCAGCATTTTGAGCGGTGCCGTCCAGCCGACGGCCGGCACGCTCAGCATGGCGGGCCAACCGGTCGCATTCGAAAACCCGGCGGCGGCTGTGGCAAACGGCGTTTCGCTCGTATCGCAGGAAGGCAGCCTGGTGCCGCATCTGACCGGCGCCGAGAACATCTGTCTCGGCTTCGAGCCGGTCAAACGCCGGTTCTTCATCAACCGGCGCGGGGTTCAGCGGCAGGCGGAAGAGCTCGCGAAACAGTGGTTCCCGGATACGGCAATCGCGCTCAACCGCAAGGTTGACGAGCTTCCCTATGCCGATCAGAAGGTCATCGAAATCCTTCGTGCCCTGCACTCGCGGCCCAAGGTTCTGATCCTCGACGAGCCCACGGCGACGCTGCCGGCTAAGGAAAAGCAGAGCCTCTGGACGCTGATCCGCCAATTGTCCGATGCCGGGATGGCGGTCGTCCTCATCAGTCACTTCCTGCAGGAAGTGATCGATCTTTGCGATGAGATCACCGTGCTGCAGGATGGCCGCAAGGTGAGCCACCTTTCCAATGCCGGGCACGAAGTCACCGAGCGTCAACTGATCGACCTAATGCTCAATCGTGGGCAGGCCGGCAACCAACATCGTCTGCCTGATGGTGCCCTGACGGAGCGCACGCTTGCTGCCGACGCGGAGATCGTCGTCGATATCGAGGGCTGGCAAGGCGAGCGTTTCCATATGGACGGCCTTAAGGTTCGCAGCGGCGAGATTGTCGGTCTGATCGGCCTGACCGGTTCGGGGCATTTCGAGTTCGCCCAGTCGCTGTTCGAGCCGCGCCTGGCGACGGCCGGTCGATACCGGTTCAAGAGCAAGGACGTCGGGCGGGCCAGCGTGCGCGACATGAAACGCTGTGGTGCAGCACTTATCCCGGATCACCGGATGATCAATGCCATGATCGGCGACTGGACCGTGCGCGAGAACATGTCGATGGCCGGGATCCAGGAAACGAGCCTCAAGCCTTTCGGAATTGTTCAGACCGGCCGCGAGCGTGCCGAGACACAGCGTCTGATCAAGCGGCTGAACATCAAGACATCGAGTGCGGAGACGAAGATCGTCGAACTGAGTGGCGGCAACAAGCAGAAGGTCTCCGTCGCCAAATGGCAATTCGCTTCCGAGGGCAGGTACAAGCTCTTCGTCTTTCTCGAGCCAACCGAAGGCGTGGATGTCGGCGCAAAGCGCGAGATCCACGAGCTCATCGTCTCGCTCGCCGAACGTGGCGCGGCTGTCATCGTTGCATCGAGCGATCTCCTCGAGATCGCCCATGTGGCTGACCGGGTCGTGGCGTTCAGGAATGGCCGGGACGCCGACCAGATTGCCCGTCGCGATTTCAGCGAGGCCGTCTTCATCAATGCAATTGCGGGGGTAACCCAATGACCATGACAACGACTATTGCTCCGGAGAAAGCGTCCCGCCCGATGCGCATTGGCACACTCATCCAGAAGTACAGCACGCTTGCCGTTCTGATCATCCTTTTCCTGGCTTTCGCGGTCGGCACGGATCGGTTCTTCACCGGCACCAACCTCGTCAACATCCTCCAGCAGATCTCGATGTTGACCATCGTCGCGGTCGGTCTGACCTTTGGGTTTGCCGCCAAGGAGATGGATCTTTCCGTCGGCTATGTCGTTGGACTCGCCGGTCTGCTCGCCCCCCTCTTGATGGTGGCGGGCGTGCCGATCCCCTTGTCGATCGTCGGCGCGCTCGTCGCGGGTCTTGGCGTCGGCCTCATCAATTCCGCGCTCGTCGTCGGCGTCGGAGTTCCGTCGCTGATCGCGACACTCGCGGCCGGCTCCATTCTGTGGGGCATCAACTTCATGATTTCCGGCGGGCGAGCGATCTATGGCGGCATTCCCGCCGACTATCTGGCGGTCGGCCAGGGCAAGGTCTTAGGCATACTGCCCTATCCGGCGCTGATCATGTTGGTCATTGTTGGCAGTTCGTGGTTCGTCATGGAGCGCACGACCTTTGGTCGCTACCTTTATGCCGTCGGCGGCAATGCCCGCGCCGCCGAACTTTCGGGCATCAAGGTGCGCTCCTATCGGGTCTATGGCCTTGCACTGAGCTCGCTCTTTGCCGCGATCTCCGGGATCATACTCTCGGCCCGGCTTGGTTCGGGTCAGCCGAATGGCGGTGAAACCTATCTTCTGGATGGCCTTGCTGCCGTGTTCATCGGCATGACGATGCTTCGCCCCGGCACGGCGACCGTGATGGGCACGTTCTTCGGGGCGCTGCTGATCGGCATCATGAACAACGGTCTCAACCTGGTGGGCATGGACACTTACGTGCAAAGCATCGTCAAGGGCATCATCATCGTCATCGCCGTGTCGGTGGTCTCCCGCACGACGAAGCTGAAGCTTCTTTGACCAACCGGTCGAGGGAGGATGCTGAAGAAACCTTGACGCGCTCCTCGATTGCCGTGGCATCCTTGTTGCGGCCGTCGAGAAGTATGTGGAGGAGACTGCAGCCATGAATCTGAACCTGAAAGACAAGGTCGTCATCGTCACCGGCGCAAGCTCCGGCATCGGGCTGGAAACGGCCAAGGCGCTTCTTGCCGAAGGCGCCCGCGTGCTGGGGGTCAGCCGTGACATGGCGCCGGTGAGAGACCTAGCCGCACATGCCCGCTGGCGGACATACGAGGTCGATCTTGGGGAGAAAGGCGCAGGGGAAGCTGCTGCGGACACGGCGCTCAAAGCCTTCGGCCGCATCGACGTGCTCTTCAATAATGCTGGCATCTGTCCAACGCGCGGCGGTTTTCTCGACGTTTCGGACGAGGATTGGGCGCAGACGCTCAATGTCAATCTCATGGGCTATGTCCGTATGGCGCGAGCTGTAATTCCCACCATGCTCGCGCAGAAGAGGGGTGTGCTTATCCATTGTGGTTCGGAGGCCGGGCGCATGCCGCATCCGCTGTTGCCAGACTACAGCACCTCCAAAGCGGCAATCGCGCTTCTGTCCAAAGCGCTTGCACGTGAGTTCACGTCCAAGGGCATTCGCTCGAATGTGGTTGCGCCCGCCCACATACGAACTGAGCTGTGGGACCGTCCGGGCGGGTTCCTTCACGCGCTTGCGGAGCGCTACGGTACCACGATCGACGGCGCGGTGGACGCGTTCCTTGCTGAATCAAGACTGCCCGCGGGGCGGCTTGGCACCGCCCGGGACGTGGCCATGGCGGTTCTTTACCTGGCCTCGGACCTCTCCGAGTTCATTAGTGGCGACGTGATCAATATCGATGGTGGGGTCATACCCACCACGTGACGGAGAAACCGGGATGATACCGATGATTGAGAGCAGCGTTGGAATGTCGAAGGCTTTTCGCGATGAGATTGCGAATGCGGACGAGCGGGTCGGACAGGTTCTCGTGTCCGAAACTGACTTCGTGCGTGTCTGGCACATCTGCCTCGCCCCCGGTGAACGTCTCGGTTTCCACCGACATCAGCTGGATTACTGCTGGATTGCGCTGACGTCAGGACGGTCCCGCTCCACATATTCAGATGGGAAGGCTGTCGTTACCGACTACAACGCCGGCGACTGCAAGGTCTTCGCCTTTGCTGCCGACGAGACGATGGTTCACGATCTGACCAACATCGGCGGGACGCATCTCGCTTTCACAACTATAGAATTCAAGGGCGCGCTCGCGCGAGAGCGCGACAGGGTTGAACCACCAAAAAACGCTGTCCGCGATCTCAATGACTCCATGTGACGCAAGGCGGACGCTTTGCTATGGAATGTTCCTTCTGTGCGTCCAAGGTCGCATAATGTATCGACAGGAACGCTTTAGCCGCTTGCTCCCTCGCTCAGTATTTCCATGTACGCGCGATAGACGAAGACTCGGCCACGCCGTCGACCTGTTGCTTCTTCGACGATCCCAAGTTTCTGGAGTTGGTCTAGAGCTGCGTTGACGGTGGGCATGGTTAGTCCGCTCCGTTTCATCGCCGTGGGGGCGGTCAGATAAGGGCTGGTGCGCATGGCTTCGTGGATCTGGAGGACTGACCCCGTACGCTCAGACTCCCTTACGATGCGTTCGCGGTCGCCGTCGAACAGTCGTGCAATTTGATTGGCAGTCTCAAAAGCTTGTTCCGCTGTTTCGGCGATTCCATGTCGGCGGTAATTCGCTTGTTGGAAAGCGGATGGTCAAGAAGCAGCAGACGCGATGGTCGCTCCACGGCGCTCACATGCTCACGCAGGTCCGGACGACCGCGTTGAACGGCGGACTTCGCGATCGCTTCAGGGCACCATTCCGACAGCCAGACCCGAACGTGCCTTCGATATTCAAACCCAAGCCACCCCCTTTGCGCCGCCGGACCCTCGAGAAGTTACCGGTCTCCAAAGGGGCAATCTCAATTAACTGCCAACTCTTAAATTTAGTGCCAGGCTATCTTGTTGAAACTATTGCTGTCGGAGTCTTGCGGTTAAATGCAAAACGACATGGGCGCTTTGTAGCCGCTATAGGCATTGATCCCTTCGGTCGCACCAAGGTCGCCGGAGCGGATCTGCGGCATCTTCGGCAGTAGATCGGTGATTATCTTGGCCACGCTGCTCTTACCCATCCTTGCAAGCGGTCTGGCGATCCGTTCCTCGGCGACGTAGTGAGCGGGCAGGGCTTTTGCTGTCATTTGGACGGCGCAACATCGGCCCCGTGCGCAGTCATGACCCGGAGGTAGTCTTTTCCAAGAGCCCCGTCGTTGTAGTCGCACCAGTCTTGATATTGGACCATACTGACCATCCCTGCGCGAAGAGTTCGCGACGCGTTCTAAGAAGGTGGCGGTTCCGGCGGCTCGAAACTGGTGGTCGAGCATCTGAACCAAACGGTTCCGCACAATCAAGCAGCTCTCAAAAGTTTGCTGCCGTCAGCAGGCGGAAATGTCGCTTCATCGGAAACGCAACAGGCCCGTTATCAGAAAAACGCGCATGACGTGTAGACCCTCCAATCCCATTGCAAGGTCGAGATGCGGTCCGCGAGCCGGCGGTGGAGCTCGTAGCGTAGAAATAATCAGCGGTAAAAGGCGCCATGCAGCTGTTGATGTCGGGTTGGAAAGCCGGCAAGCGTTCACTGCGACCAGAGAGTCACGTTGAAATTGCGGCCACTGCTCATGGATATATGATCAAGAATGGGAATATTGATTATCTTTATATGTTCTATTAAGCTGACCATGATCATTTATTTGTGATAATTTTCTTCTTTATGGACATAAATATATGAACAGAAAGCAAGCCGCGCTCGCGCGAAAACAGTTGGAAAGACGTCTCGCGCCCGTGCGAGAACTCAAAATCATCTCGCCGCCTCGCGGTTGGATGAAGGCCATCCGGGAAGCTCTTGGTATGACCACCCGACAACTTGCCCACCGCATGGGAGCGGCTCCGTCTCGCATACCGGCCATCGAGAAGGCCGAGGTTTCCGGAGCGACAACAATCAAGACCCTTCGTGAGGCCGCTGCGGCAATGAACTGCACGTTCGTCTACGCTTTCGTGCCGATAAAACCGCTCGACGATATCCTTTACGAGCGTGCCGCCGAAAAGGTGGGCGAGGATATGACGAGGCTCGACCACACCATGCGGCTGGAGAATCAGGCGCTGCTTAAGTCGGACCTGGAGGCAGAACGTCGGCGGCTCGTGGAATCCCTGCTTACCGACGCTGCACGGCGCCTTTGGGATGAGGATTGAGATACATGGCTGAAGATCCTCTATTCGAGCACGACGACGAGGCAAACACCCCTCTACCCCCTGAGGAGCGGGAGCGGCTCATCCCTTCCTACATCACCTTGCGGCACGAGTTGAATGAGGCCGAGCAAGTCAATATCGGCGAGGGCCTGCGGTGGGCAACGTCGCGAAAAAGGGACGTGCTCGACCAGGCTTTTCTTTGTGAGCTGCATCGCCGCATGTTTGGGGACGTTTGGGACTGGGCTGGGGACTACAGAACCACGCCTCGCAATATCGGTATCGATGCCTATCGCATCTCAGTGGCAGTCAGGCAGGTGGTCGACGACGTACGCTACTGGGTCGAACACGAAACTTTTCCGCCCGACGAGATCGCCGTGCGGTTCAGTCATATGCTCGTGGCCATTCATCCCTTTCCGAACGGGAACGGCAGATTTTCCCGGCTGGCTGGTGATCTGCTGGCACGTCGGCTTGGCCGGCCGCCCTTTACCTGGGGCAGAGCTGATCTGGTGGATGCGGGCGAGACCCGCGCTCGTTATGTTGCGGCCCTTCGGGCGGCTGATAACCACGACATAGGACCGTTGCTGGCGTTCGCCCGCTCTTGAGGTTCGAACGGGGAGTTAGCCAGCCGAACTGAACCGAGGAAGACGATATGAAGACATTCACGCAGTCGCAGTGTCGGGCGAAATGAAAAACTGATCCCCCTGGAGGTGCGGACGAATTCTTGGACTAACAGGAGATAGTTCATGTATTCGTACGAAGACCGCATGAGAGCCGTGCAGCTCTACATCAAGCTTAGCAGACGCGTGAAGTCCATCGCGGACGCGCTGGGGATACACAAGACGGGCTGACAGATCAGAGATCGCGCACCTTGCCCGGCACGGAAGCGCCTGCCGTGGACAACATCGTGTCCAATACCAAACAACGAGGAAAACCCTCTTCGGCTTTCGTCGAGCCATCGATCAGAAATTTGCCTGAGGCGGGCGGGAGAACGCATCCCGTCCTACCCGCTTATGCGGCGTGAGCCGTCTGTGATTGCCCTGCCAGATGGAATCGAAACCCCGGAGCGTCAGCTTCGAGTGCTGCTCAAGCATGTTGTGCCGCATGGCTCGGGCAATAGCGCGCGAAAGCGTTCTGTCATACGTTCGCTCGCCCGGTCCGGCCGGCACGCCGAGCCTCGAACTGTAGAGCGCGTCGTCAGCTTATGGGCAATGCGCCCGCCTTCATCGAATGCAGCAAGCTGGCATGCCGTCGAGTTGCGTGCGGGGTTATACTGATGGATGCCGCCATTGCTCTTGGCACCGCCATGGCGACCGTTGCGCTGTCCGACAGAATGGCGACACCTTCGCCGATTACCTGCATGACTGCATTATGTCCGACATTCCGGCCACGAGGCGCTGATCATCGAGGACGATCTGGGCAGCGAGTTTCGCTATCGGGGCGGTCCGATTCCACCGCTGAAAGCGCTCGATCAGGCCCGCCAGGTCATCTATATCGGCGCCTTCAGCATGACGCTGCTGCAATCCCTGCGCGTCGGGTACATGATCATGCCGAGGGCGCTAGCGGAAAGGTGCCGCCGGCTGATTCAGGTTCGCTATGGGCGTTGCCGCAGTCCACCGAACAGATCGTTACCACGATTGAGTCGTCCGACACATCCAATCCGCGTGTCGAGGATCACCCCGAAATCGCCATCGAGTCTAGCCGGGGCGCGCGCTTGCGAGGATCGCCTGGGCAAGCGTCTCGGCGGCACGCGAGGGCTTGCTGCGGGGATGGGCGATGTGGAACATGTCCTCGAACGTCATGCGCTCGGGGGCGAGCAGCCGCAGGCGACCGTTGCGTACCCATTCGTCGGCGTAGTGGTCGGGCAAGAAGCCGATATAGGCGCCGGAGAGGAGCAATAGCAGCGTGCCCTCCATGTGCGGCGTGGCCGCCGCCCAGTGGAAGTTTACCCCACAGATCGTCTCGGTAAGCATGTAGGTGCGACCAGCAAAAGACTGCGCTTCCAGAACTGCGTCGGTGAGCGCATCGTCGGGCAGGTCGAATAGCGGGTGACCCTGCGCGCAATAGAGTTTCTGCACCTCGGAAAAAACGGGCTGCGTGCGCAAATGCGGCGTCGCGCTGCCGACCGTCGGCATCAGCACGATCTGATAACCACCATTTAGAAGGCCCTGATGTAGCACCTGCGGCGCGGCGACGTCGATCTCCAGATGCACACGCGGCGCCTGTCGGTGGAAGGCGGCGAGTGCCCCCTGGAGATCGAGATCCCGGTTGGTGATCATCGCGTCGACCGTGCCGAAGGTCAGGCTGCCGGTCAGTTCCCCTTGCGCCTCGCCGACACGGCTCTGGAACTTTTCCAGCGAGCCGAAAAGATCCAGCGTCGCCTCATAAACGAGGCGTCCTTCGTCGGTCAGAAGGAAACCGCTGCGCCCGCGGCTGCAGAGGCGTAAGCCCAGCCGCTCCTCAAGGTGGCGCATATGGGTGGAGATGGTCGCCTGCGTCATCCCGAGTGATGATTGCGCGGCGGAAAACCCCCCATGCTGCACGACGGAGGCAAAGACACGCAACAATCTCAACTCTGCATCGCCGAGCGACAGATTGAGGATGCGATGGCGAACCTTGTTGATCATTCATTGATTAAGTCACAACTAAACATCCAATCATAGATATTTTTAAGCGTATCGACCTTCCACACACTCCCTTCATCCTGAGGAGGAGAGACATGGCGGGTAATTCCTATGAAACCGGGCGGCTGAACCTGCCGTTCGTCGGCATCTGCACCTTCGGCAAATATCCCTACCAGCCGGACTGGGATGCGATCGATGCGGATGTGGCGATCCTCGGCGCGCCGTTTGACTGCGGTACGCAATGGCGCGCCGGCACCCGCTTCGGGCCGCGGGCCATCCGCGAGGCATCGACGCTGTTTTCCTTCGGCCATGGGGGCGCCTACGATCACGAGGACGACGTCACCTACCTGCCGAGCGACAAGGTTTCGATCGTCGATATCGGTGACGCCGACATCGTCCACACCGACACGATGAAGAGCCATGCCAACATCGAATTCGGCGTGCGCAAGATCCTGGCCGCCGGCGCGCTTCCGGTGGTGCTCGGCGGTGACCATTCGGTCAACATCCCCTGCATCAACGCGTTTGAAGACGACTGTGCTGGACACGGCCCGATCCATATCGTCCAGATCGACGCGCATCTCGACTTCGTCGACGAGCGGCACGGGGTTCGCTACGGCCACGGCAATCCCATGCGCCGGGCCGCCGAGAAGCCCTATGTCTCCGGGCTCTCGCAGTTCGGCATCCGCAACGTTTCCTCGACGGCCAAGGAAGGCTACGAGGATGCGCGGTCAATGGGCTCGGATATCCTGTCCGTGCGCCAGATCCGCGCGCTCGGCACGGAGAAGGTTGCTTCGCGCGTGCCGGCCGGAGCCCGCTACTACGTCACGATCGATATCGACGGCTTCGATCCCTCGATTGCGCCGGGCACCGGCACGCCGTCCCATGGCGGCTTCATCTATTACGAGGTGCTGGAGATCCTCTCGATACTCGCCAGGCGCGGCACCATCGTCGGCATCGACCTGGTCGAGGTTGCGCCGGATTACGACCACTCAGGCTCGACCTCGATCCTCGCCGCCCAGGTGCTGATGAACCTCATCGGCCGCGTCATGCACGCCAAGAGAGGCTGAGACCATGGGTCGTATCGCTTACGATTTTTCCGGCGAACACGTGCTGGTGACGGGCGCCAGCCGCGGCATCGGCCGCGCCGTCGCGGAAGGTTTTGCCGCCGCCGGGGCAGAGGTCACAATTCTTTCCTCCGGCCGTGGAATTTACGAGGCCGCCCGCGAGATGTCTGAACGCTTCGGCCGCAGGATCGCGGCGCTCGAATGCGATATCACCGACAGTGCTGCCGTTAAGGCAACGCTTTCGCCGCTTGGTCGCATCGATGTCCTCGTCAACAATGCCGGGCTCGAGCGCATTACGCCGGTGACCGACGAAGACGATAGCGTAGAAGACACGTTCCGACGCATCACCGATATCAACACCAACGGCACCTTTTATGTGACCCGCCATGCGCTGCCTCACATGCGCGAGGGGGGCCGCATCGTCGTCACCGCGTCGATCTGGAGCCGTGTCGCGGTGCCGGAGTTCTCCGCCTATATCGCCTCCAAGCACGCCAATCTTGGTTTCACCCGGGTGATGGCCAAGGAACTTGGGGGACGAGGCATTCGCGTCAATGCCGTCTGCCCCGGCTGGGTGCGCACCGAGGCGGCGATGCTGTCGCTGAAGAACATGTCGCTGCGCACCGGGCGCAGCGAGCAGGACCTGCTGGACGAGATCGTGGGAGCCCAGGTCCTGCCGGGCCTCCTGGAACCGGAAGACCTCGCTGCACCCTATCTCTTCCTCGCTTCCGATGGCGCAAGGGACATGACGGGCCAGGCGCTGATGCTCGACCGCGGCGAGGTGATGGCATGAGTGCGCGCGTTCTTGTCACCGGCGCCTATCGCGGTATTGGGGCTGCTTGCGCCCTGGCATTCGCAGCGACAGGAGCTCGGGTTGCGCTTGCCGATATTCGCAAACCGGACGAGACGGCGATTTCGGCTGTACAGGCAGGGGCTACGGAAACCCTGACGCTTGCCTGCGATGTCTCAGACGAAGGTTCGGTCGCCGCCATCGGCGAGGTGGTGCAACAGACGTTCGGCGGACTGGATATCGTCGTCCACTGCGCCGGCGTCATTCATGAAGCGGCCTTGCTTGAAACGCCCGTTGCGGATTTCGACCGGGTCATCGCCATCAACCTGCGTGGCAGCTTCCTCGTCGGCAAGATGGCATTGGGGCTGATGGGGGGAACGGCTGAGGAGCCAGCGCGGCTGATCATGATTGCCTCCGACATGGCCTATTACGGCCGCGAGACCTTTTCGCCCTATGTCGCGTCCAAGCACGGCGTGCTCGGTCTGGTGCGTTCCTGGGCAAAGGAATTTGCGCCGCGCGTGCTGGTCAATGCGATCTGCCCCGGTCCGATCGATACCGAGATGCTTGGGGCGGCGAACATGAGCGCCGAATGGCGTGCCAGGGAACTGGCGATCCCGCTTGCGCGCTTCGGCAAGCCCGAGGAGATCGCCGAACTCGCATGGTTTCTCGCCGGCTCCGGCGGGCGCTACTTCACCGGCCAGGGGATCGGCAGCAACGGCGGGAGCATCATGCCATGATCGCCAATCCCATTCCCTGGCCGAACGGCGCCAAATGCGCCGCCTCCATCACCTTCGACATGGATGCCGACAGCCTCGTCCATATCGCCCATCCAAAGGATGGCCACAGCCGCGTATCGGCGATCTCGATGCTGCAATACGGGCCGAAAGTCGCGATCCCGCGCATTGTCGAGAGCTATCGGCAACTGGGCATCAAGCAGACCTTCTTCGTGCCGGCCTGGTGCATCGAACAATATCCGCAGGCGATCGAGGCCATACTGGAAGGCGGCCACGAGCTGGCGCATCACGGCTTCCTGCACGAGCACCCCCGCGAACTTTCGGACGAGCAAGAGGCGCACTGGCTCGACCGCGGCATCGAGGTGATCGTGAAGGCCAGCGGCAAGCGACCGCGTGGCTGGCGGGCGCCGCTTTACAACTTTTCCCACCGGTCCGCTGACCTCCTGGTGTCGCGGGGCTTTGCCTACGACGCCTCGTTGATGGGTGACGACATTCCCTATCTGCTTGAATGCGACGCCGGCAGCCTCGTCGAGCTGCCGTCGCACTGGGGCCTCGACGATTGGCCGCAATATGTTCAGTCGATGGACCTCGACTACATGATGCCAATCCGCGCGCCGGAGCAGGGCTTTGCCGCCTTTTCGCAGGAGTTCGAGGCGGCCTATCGCCACGGCGCGCTCTGGGTGCCGGTCGTGCATCCCTTTGCCACCGGCCGGCTTGCCCGTTGGGAGGTGGTGCATCGCTTCCTCGAACAGGTTCTCACGCGCGGTGACGTCTGGTTCGCGCCGATGGAGGAGATTGCCGCCCATGTGCGGCGTGTTGCCGAAAACGGCAGCTGGTCGCCGAGGATTGACCGACTGCCCTTTTATTCCGAGCCCGTCACGGTTCGGTAGCCGGCAGCGGGTTTATCCGCTTCCGAAGATCGGCGGCTGATGGAGCCGCAATGGACTTCGCGGAAAGACGCCAGAAGGCGCGACGCGAAAAGGGGAACGACGATGGAAAACAACGATATCGCCTGGCAGAGCGAACTGGCGCGGCGCGCCCGCATCTACGAAGATATCGAGGCGGGCGACCGCTTCGAGGGCACGATGACTGCGCTCGACTACACCGGCATGACGGTATTGACGCTCGTGCTGGTCGTCGGCTTCTGGCTCTGGGGGGCTTGAGATGACCGATCATGTCGCACTCGAACATATCTCCACTTTGAAGACGGAACAGGAAGAGGCCGCCCGCAATCGTGCTGCCGCCGAGCGCGGCGATGCGCCCCTCTTGCCGTCTGAACGGCTCTGGGGCTTCTGGGAGTTCACCTATGCCAATTCGGCACTGGCGATTGCCACCTGGGCCTTTCTGATCGGCGGCTCTGTCGGCCTCTTCGTCGGGCCGAAGGAGGGTATCGCCGCCATTATCATCGGCAACATCGTCGGCGTCGTGCTGACGGCGCTTGCCACCACCACCATGACCGGCCGCTACGGCGTCGAGCAGTTCGTGGCGCTGCGCAGCCAATTTGGTTACAACGGCAGCCGCGTCGTCTATGTGCTCGCCGTCGTCATTCTCACCATGGGGTGGCTTGCGGTTCTCGCGATGATGTTCGGTCGCTCGATCGACGGGCTGATGGCGCTGAGCGCCGGTGAGGCCGCCAATCCGACGGGCGCGAAGATGATCATCGCCGCAATCGGCGCAATCCTGCTCACCTGGTTCATCGTCGCCAAGGGGCCGACCTCGATCAAGTTCTTCAACATGGTCGTGTCGCCGGCGCTGGTCCTCTTGATGGTGGCGATGCTCTACCTCATCCTCAGCCATCATTCGATCGGCGAGCTTCTGGCCTTGCCGGCCCTTGCGCCGCCTTTCGAGGACAAGACGCTGAACTTCATCGTCGCGGTCGAGGTCAATCTGGCAGCCGGCTTCTCCTGGTGGCCTTATATCGGCAATCTGGCGCGGCTGACGAAGAACGAGCGCACCGCCTTCTGGCCCAATGTTCTCGGTATCTTCGCGGCGGCAGCACTCGGCGAAATTGTCGGCCTGCTTGCAGCAGTCGCACTCGGCGAAAGCGATCCGACGATCTGGATGACGAAGATCGCCGGTCCGATGATCGGCATCGTTGCGCTGCTTTTCGTCGCCTTCGCCAACATGACCTCGATGGCAAACATCCTCTACACGTCGATCGTTGGCCTCAGGCAGGTCGGAACTGCATCGGTTCGCGCCATTTCCTGGGGCGCGATCCTGTTCCTCTTCTGCCTCATCCCGTTCGGGCTCGTGGTCTTCTACCCGCAGATGTATGACGGTTTCTTCATCTTCCTCGTCTGGACTTCGGCGCTGAATTCCGCGCTCGCCGGTATCGGGATCGCCGACTACTTCTTCCTGCGTGGCCAGAAGCTCGACATGCGCAGCCTGCACGGACCGCAGGAAAACGGTCCCTATCGGTTCTGGGCGGGCTTCAACCCCATCGGGCTCTTTGCCCTTGCGGTCGGCTTCATCGTCTATGTCGCCGTCTTCAATCCGCAGACGCTGGCAAGCCTGCCGGCCTTCAAATACCTGACCGCCTCCGTGCCGTCCTGCCTTGCCGCAGGCGCCACCCACTACGTGCTCACGCGGCTTTTTGCCCGTGGCCGTGGTTGGGGCCAATACCCGTAACGCCTGGAGAAGACCGCCATGAGCGACACCTACGACTACATCATCATCGGCGCAGGATCGGCCGGCTGCGTGCTCGCCAACCGCCTTTCGGAGGACCCGTCGACCAGGGTGCTGGTTCTTGAATTCGGCGGCAGCGACAAGTCGATCTTCATCCAGATGCCGACGGCGCTTTCGATCCCGATGAACGGAACGAAGTACAATTGGAAATACATGACCCTGCCGGAGCCCGGTCTCGACGGCCGGCGCGTGCATTGCCCGCGCGGCAAGGTCATCGGCGGCTCGTCCTCGATCAACGGGCTCGTCTACATGCGCGGCCACGCCAGCGACTTCGACGAGTGGGAGAAACTTGGCGCGCGCGGCTGGCGCTACGCCAACTGCCTGCCTTATTTCCAGCGCGCCGAAAGCTGGCAGGACGGAGGCGACAGCTATCGCGGCGCCTCCGGGCCTCTTGCGACCAATGCCGGCAACGGGATGAAGAACCCGCTCTATGGCGCCTTCGTCGATGCCGGCCGCGAGGCGGGTTACATCACCACAGACGACCCGAACGGGCACATGCAGGAGGGCTTCGGGCCGATGCACATGACCGTCAAGGACGGCGTGCGCTGGTCGACGGCCAACGCCTATCTGAAGCCGGCGATGGAGAGGCCGAACCTCACGGTCATCACCCATGCGATGACGCGGCGCGTGCTTGTCGAAGGCAAGCGCGCCGTTGGCGTCGAGTACGAGCTCGGCGGCGAGCGTCATGTCGCGCGCGCCAACCGCGAGGTGCTGATTTCCTCCGGACCGATCGGATCGCCGCACCTGTTGCAGCGCTCCGGTATCGGGCCAGCCGCCGTGCTGCAGAAGGCCGGTGTTCCCGTGCTGCACGATCTGCCAGGGGTCGGCGAGAACCTGCAGGATCATTCCGAGGTCTACATCCAGTATGCCTGCAAGGAGCCGATCACGCTCAACGGCAAGATGGGGCTCTTCAGCAAGGCTTTGATCGGGGCCGAATGGCTCTTGTTCAAGAAGGGGCTTTCGGTCTCCAACCACTTCGAAAGCGGCGGCTTCATTCGCTCCGACGCGTCGCTGCAATGGCCGGATATCCAGTTCCACTTTCTGCCGGCCGCCATGCGCTACGACGGCAAGAAGCCGCTCGACGGCCACGGTTTCATGGTGCTGACCGGTCCGAACAAGCCGAAGAGCCGTGGCTATGTCCGGCTACGCTCTCCGGAAGCCCATGAGCAACCGGATATCCTTTTCAATTATCTCGACCGCGAGGAGGACCGCGAGGGCTTCCGCCGCTGCCTGCGGCTGACGCGCGAAATCATCGCCCAGCCGGCCTTCGACCGCTTCCGCGGCGAGGAAATGGCGCCGGGCAAGGATGTTCGAAGCAACGACGAGATCGACGCCTGGGTGCGCGAGACAATGGAGAGCACTTACCACCCTTGCGGCTCCTGCCGCATGGGTGAGGACGGGATGGCAGTCGTCGACAGCGAGCTCAAGGTCCGCGGCATCAACGGGCTGAGGGTGATCGACAGTTCCGTCTTTCCGTCAGAGCCCAACGCCAACCTAAATGCGCCGACCATCATGCTGGCGGAGCGCGCCTCCGACATGGTGCGCGGCAAACCACTGCTTGCGGCTTCCAACGCCGCAGTCGGCGTCGCCCCCGGCGTTGGCGTCACCCAGCGCAGCGGAAAGCCGCTTCGCGCCGTCCGGCAATAATGATCCTTGGAAAGGGCGGTGCGTCATGTTGCGCGGTATCGGTTACGTGGCCGCCCGGCGGCTTCGCGGCGATGACGAGGACCCGGAGGATTGGGCCATGGCGGTCGAAAGGCTCCTCAACCGCCTGATCGCCCGATGCGGCCTTGCGATCGGGCGATCGCATCGGCCAGCCGGAAAAGAAGAGGCCTCATTCGATCCGCCGGAACGCCTGCATAGCCCAGAATGAGCGCAGCCGGCTGAGGTGTCGCGATCGTGTAGTCGGACAGGGGATAGCATTGCAGTCCGGCATCGAGCACGGCGCGGTGGGAGGCCTGGTCTTGCCGGCCGCCCTCCAGCCAGGCGAGTGCATTGAGCCCGCTTTCGGAGCAGTCGATGCGGGCAAGTCCGGCAAGCGCATCCCGCCCGGCTAACATGAAAGCCTCGCGGCGCTCGGCGTAAAGGCCGCGCATCCGGCGCAGATGGCTGGCAAAGTGACCGCCGCCGATAAACTCGGCGAGCGCGAGCTGGGTTTCCACCGGGACGCTGCGGTGGATCAGCCCCGAGAGCGTGCGAAATGTCCCGACGAGTTGGGGTGGCAGGACGAGAAAGCCAACGCGGATGCCCGGATAGAGCGCCTTGCTAAAACTGCCCGCGTAGATCACCCGGTCGTCGCTGTCGATGGAGCGCATCGAAGGCAAAGGCGCGCCGTCGTAGCGGAATTCGCTGTCGTAGTCGTCCTCGATGATCCAGGCGTCGCTCGCGCGCGCCCATTCGAGCAGGGCAAGCCGGCGTGGAAGCGATAGGGTGATGCCGAGCGGGTGGTGGCGCGACGGCATGACGAAGGCGAGGTGCGCGTCGGGATAGCGAGCCATCGCAGCCTCGACATCCATGCCGTCTGCATCGACATCGGCCGGACACAGCCGCAGCCCAAGCGTGCGAAACAGGTTGCTGGTGGTCACCGGCCCCGGATCTTCGAACCAGATCCCGTCGCCAGGATCGGCAAGCGCCAAAGCCGAAAGCGTGAAGGCGGCGTGCCCCCCGGGCGTGATGACGATCTGATCGGGATCGCAAGGGTCGCGCCGGTGCAGGGCCAGATATTCGGCGATCCTCTGGCGAAGCACCAGTTCGCCCGCGACGTCGCCATAGCCCATGGCCACGGCCTTGCCGCCGCGCGTCACGGCGTTCCAGCATTTCCTCCACACAGCGAAGGGAAACCGGTCGAGCGCCGGACGGTTGGGCAGGAAAGGCCTGTCTTCCATTTGGCCGATATCGGCCGACATCCGGCATGACAAGTCGCCAATTCGCGATAGCCGCGGCGGCGCGCGGTCGGCGACATCGTGGCGGGTGGGCCTCGACAGCGGCTTTGCCGGTTGGCGCGGCAAGGCGGCCGAGACGAAAGTACCGGCACCCTGTCGTGCCTCCAGATAGCCCTCCGCCTTCAAGTTATCGAGCACCCGCACCAGCGTCTGGCGCGACAGGCCCAACTCCTCGGCAAGGATTCGGCTTGCAGGGAGCCGTGTTCCGGCGCGCAGGTGCCCTTTCAGGATTGCCATGCGCAATTGGTCCTGCACCTGGCGGAATTTCGGCAGGGCGACTGTCGCGTCGAGGCGAAGGAAAGGCAGGATTGGCCCTTCAAGCTGTTTGACCACCGGTGCGCCTCCAAAAATTGGTACAGTAGAATGCACCATAATGGACGTTTCTTCGTCGTCCAATTGTTACATCCTGTCCCTACACGAAAACGCACCGATGCAGCCCTTCGCAGGACGCAGACAAGGTGCGGGGGAACCGGGACAGGCGGCGGTGCCGACGACCGGATGCAAGGACAAAAAGCAGCCATCGCCCACGATCCGTCGTCGACGGTCAACAGGAGGAATTCATGAACAAGCTTCTATCGCGTGCAACCAGTCGCGCCTTCGTCTCCACACTCGCCCTGGCGGCGGCCCTGCCGGGTCTTGCCCAGGCTGAGGCATCGCAAGAGCTGGTCGCTGCCGCAACGAAGGAAGGCATGTTGACCGTCATTGCGCTTCCGCACGACTGGTGCAACTACGGAGACGTCATTGCCGGCTTCAAGGCGAAGTATCCGGGCATCGAAGTCAACGAACTGAACCCCGACGCCGGTACCGCCGACGAGCTCGAAGCCATCCGCGCGAACAAGGGCAACACGGGTTCGCAGGCGCCTGACGTCGTCGATCTGGGCCTGGCTTTTGCGCCGGCTGCCGCCAAGGAGGGCCTCCTTCAACCCTACAAGGTGGCGACCTGGGACGAAATTCCTCAAAACATCAAGGACGAGCAAGGCTATTGGTATGGCGACTACTACGGCGTCATGGCCTTCGGTGTGAACAAGGACCTGCTTGATACTGTACCGGTCGACTGGTCGGATCTGTCGAAGTCGGAGTACTCCGGGGCTGTGGCACTCACCGGCGATCCACGGTCTTCGGCACAGGCCATCCTGGCGCTGATGTCGGCAGGCATCTCGCGGGGCGCCAAGCCTGGAACGGAATCGGGCGGCAAGGGCCTGGAGCTCTTTGCGGAACTGAACAAATCCGGCAATTTCGTGCCTGTGCTCGGCAAGGCCGGCACGATCGCGCAGGGGCAAACCCCGATCGTCGCCGCCTGGGACTACAATCTGCTGGCCTGGCGTGACGCGTTGAAGGGCAACCCGCCGATGGACGTCGTCGTACCGGCAACCGGTGTCGTCGCCGGGGTCTATGTTCAGGCAATCTCGGCCTACGCGCCACACCCGAACGCCGCCAAGCTGTGGATGGAATATCTCTATTCCGACGAAGGCCAGACCGGTTGGCTGAAGGGCTACTGCCACCCGGCGCGCTTCAATGCCATGTTGAAGGCTGGCAAGTTCCCGCAGGAGCTGCTCGACAAGCTGCCACCTGCCGAAGCCTATGAAAAGGCGATCTTCCCGACGGTCGACGAGCTTTCCGCCAACAAGACGGCGATCGTCGAGGGCTGGGACAAGGTGGTCGGCGCCAACGTGAAGTAATCCTCCGCTTGAGAGAGAGGTTTCACCGGTCGTGAAGCCTCTCGCCCCCCTTTGGCGCAATTTTCCCAGGGACAAATCCGATGACGACAAGCGTCGCATCCCTGCCGGCCGTCTTCCGGCCACGACAGGTTCTCAGCTGGTTCGGGGTCGCCCCCTTCTTCGTCTTCGCCACGCTGTTCCTCATCCTGCCCACGCTCAACATCGTGCTCGGCGCGTTCCGCAACGCTGAGGGACAGATGACGCTGGAGAACCTCGGCAAGCTTCTTGCGCCATCCATACGATCGGCCTTCTGGATCTCGATCGAGCTCAGCCTGCTGACAGCGGCGCTCGGGTGTCTGTTCGGCTTCCTCATTGCCGCTGCCATCACGCTCGGCGGCCTTCCGCGACCCCTTCGCAATGCCATCCTGACCTTCTCAGGCGTCGCTTCGAATTTCGCCGGCGTGCCGCTCGCCTTCGCCTTCATCGCAACCCTCGGCCGCCTTGGTTTCGTGACGATGCTGCTGCGCCACTGGTTCGGCATCAATCTTTATGGCGCCGGCTTCAACATTGTCTCCTTCCTCGGACTGGCGCTTACCTACCTCTATTTTCAGATCCCGCTGATGGTGCTGATCATCACGCCGGCACTGGAGGGGCTGCGCCGCGAATGGCGAGAGGCGGCCGAAAGTCTCGGCGCCAACGGTTTTCAGTACTGGCGCCTGGTGGCGTTGCCAGTGCTCTGGCCCTCGCTTCTCGGCACGCTGGCTTTGCTTTTCGCCAATGCCTTTGGAGCGGTTGCGACCGCCATTGCGCTGACCGGCTCATCGCTCTCGATCGCGCCGATCGTCCTGTTCGCCCAGATCCGCGGTGACGTGCTCAATGATCCGCATCTGGGTTATGCGATCGCCTTTGCCATGATCCTTCTCACCGCCATTGCAAACGCAATCTATATCCTCCTGCGCATGCGCGCGGAAAGGTGGGCCAAATGAGGGAAGGGCGTCTCTGGTCCTGGCTCGCCGTCGCTTTGGGCGGGCTCTATTTCCTGCTTCCGCTCGTCGGCATGTTTGACTTCTCCATGCGCATGCAGCGCGATGGCTACAGCTTCGAAGCTTACCGCGTGGTGCTGGCCGATCCGCAGTTCCAGCAAACCTTCGGCTACTCCGTCGTTCTGGCCTTGCTCACGATCGTTCTTGGAATCCTGCTCATCGTGCCGACGGCCTATTTTGTCCGGCTGCGGTTTCCCGGGTTGCGCCCGGTCGTCGAGTTCCTGACGCTGCTGCCACTGGTGATTCCGCCGATCGTCATCGTCTTCGGCTACATCCGCATCTACAACACATCCTCGGTCCTGCCGCTCACAGGAAGCTGGTGGGGTACCAATCTCCTCATTCTGTTCGGCTATGCGACACTGTCGCTGCCCTACATGTATCGCTCGGTCGACACGGGCCTGCGCACCATCGATGTCGGCAGCCTGACGGAGGCGGCCCAGAGCCTGGGGTCCGGCTGGACGCGGATCCTTGCCGTCGTCATCCTGCCAAACGTCTTCGTTTCGGTGCTATCCGGCGCCTTCCTGACCTTCGCGATCGTCATCGGCGAATATGTCTTTGCCGCCTTGCTCAACGTCGGCTCGTTCGGCCCTTACATGGTCTGGATGGGTGGCAACCGCGCCTACGAACCCTCGGCGCTCGCCGTTGTCGCTTTCGCCATCACCTGGGCCTGTATGGCGCTGATCCAGCTTGTCACCCGTTTCTCCAAATTCTCCACCGTGAGGCGTTGACCATGGCTTTCCTAGATATCCAGCACCTGGAAAAATCCTTTGGCCCGACCCGTGTCGTCAAGGATTTCAACCTCGACATCGAAAAAGGGGAGTTCGTCTCCTTCCTCGGCCCGTCTGGCTGCGGCAAGACCACGGTTTTGCGCATGGTCGCCGGCTTCGAGACGCCGACATCAGGCGCGATCCGCATCGACGGACGGGAGGTGACGGGGCTTGCCGCCAACCGGCGCAATATCGGCATGGTGTTCCAGTCCTATGCACTTTTCCCAAATTTGACGGTGGCGGAAAACATAGGCTTTGGCCTCAAGGTCGCGCGTGAGGGCAAGGCGGCCACTGCACGGCGCGTCGGTGAAATGCTGGATCTGATTGGCCTGCCTCAACTCGGGGGGCGCTATCCCTTCCAGCTCTCCGGCGGCCAGCAGCAGCGTGTGGCGCTTGCGCGCGCACTGGCGCCGCGCCCGCAAGTGCTGCTGCTGGATGAGCCGCTATCGGCTCTGGACGCGAAGGTTCGCATTAGCCTGCGTGACGAGATCCGTCGAATCCAGCGCGATCTCGGCATCACCGCCATTTTCGTGACGCATGACCAGGAGGAGGCGCTGTCCATTTCGGATCGCGTCGTGGTCACGCACCGGGGCGTCGCCGACCAGGTCGGCACGCCGTTCGAGATCTACAACCGGCCGGCGACGCGCTTCGTTGCGCAATTCGTCGGTACGCTCAATCTTCTCGACGCCGACGTGTTGGATGCGACCACCGGCAAGGTGCGGCTTGGTGGTGTCCCGGTGGCGCTGGACCAGCCGCTTAATGGTCGGCCCGGCGAGCGCATCAGCCTGGCGATGCGTCCAGAATCGGTCGAACTGGGGCGCAGCGACTGCGATCGCGTCGTCCTTTCCGGCGAGATTGCAGCAGTGCATTTTCTCGGTTCAGTGATCCGCATCAAAGTGGCGGTCGCGGGCCAGTTCGTTTCGCTCGATACGTTCAACCAGCCCGACAGGCCGCCGCCCTCGGTTGGCACCACCGTAGAGGTCAGCCTGCCGCATCGCGATCTTCTGGTGCTTGCCGCCTGATGTTCCCTCAGCTTTGAAGTCGCCTGTGAAGGAGCCGGCTCTTTGACCGAAACGACGTTTGACGCTCTGTCGTCGCCGGACTGGCGCGCAAAAATTGCCACCCTTTCCGGCCCGGCCCGCGCCCGGCTGGCGGAGCGGGCGCGCAACGCGCCGCTGTTTGCGCACGCCTATGCCTTTCATCTCAACATGCGTTTTGGCGCAGTGACACCGCTGCAGCTTGCCGAATTCGCCTATGAGCAGCGGCTCGTCGGCCTCAAGGTCCATGTCGAGGACGGCGAGGCAGCCAGTCTCGCCGGTATGTCAGACGCAGCGCTTTCTGAATATGGTGCCGCAGTCGAGCAGTTCGGACTGGAGCTCCATATCGAGACCAGCACGACGCAGGAGACAGGTCTCTTTGATGCGGTACGTATCGCGCTTGCCACTGGCGCGACGTCGCTGCGTTGCTATCCGCGCTACGAGGGACGCGTCTCGGAAATTGTCTCACAAACGATTGTTGATCTGCGACGATTGGAGACCTTCGATCCCGAGGGGCGGCTTCGCTACACGCTCGAACAGCACGAGGACCTGAAGTCGGAGGAGCTGATCGGCATCGTGAAGGCGGTCGCCAATCCGCGCCTCGGCCTGCTGTTCGACTTCGGCAACATGATTAATGCCTATGAGCTGCCGTTGCCGGCGCTTGCCGCACAGGCACCCTATGTGACCGAAGTGCATGTCAAAGACTGCCTCGTTCAGCAAGATCGCGACGGCTGGGCGCACCTCGCCTGCCAAACTGGCACCGGCCATCTGCCGCTGCATGCGATGTTCGTGGACCTGCTTCTGCTTGGCCAGGATCGTCCGCAGGTCTTAAGCTTCGGGCTCGAGGAAGAGGAGGGCTATTTCGCACCCGCCCTGCGCTTCCCCTCGGAGGAAAGCGACCCGTTCATCGCGGCTCGCTCCGCGAGCTTCACGGACATCGGGACCACTGACCTTGGCGCGCGGCTTAGCCAAGAGGCCATCGCCGCTCATCGGCAGCTCGAAACTGTAAGAACCATGCTCAATCAGATTGCTGCCGAAGCTTTGAGGATCGACCGATGACCCATGAGCCTGACTGCCCACCGCCCTACCTGACACTTGCGCACGCCATGGCCGATGCCGCAGCCAGCGTTATCCGTCCACACTTCCGCAAGCGTGTTGTCGTCGACGCCAAGGCAGACTCCAGCCCCGTCACCATTGCCGACCGCGACGCCGAGGCCACGATGCGGCGGATGATCGAGGCGCAGTTTCCCAACCACGGGATCAGGGGCGAAGAATTCGGCGCATGCCGAACGGATGCCGAATGGGTATGGGTGCTCGACCCGATCGACGGCACGAAGTCCTTCATCTCCGGCTCGCTCGCCTTCGGCACGCAGATCGCATTGCTCCATCGCGGCAAACCTGTCCTCGGCATGATCAATCAGCCGATCACCGGCGAACGATGGTTCGGCATAGGCTCCTCCGCGACCCTTAATGAGGAGCCTATCCGCACCAGCGAAAAGACCGCACTCGGCGAGGCGATCCTCTACACCTCGGCCCTTGAGCAGTTCGACCGCGCGCGCCACGAGCGCTTCGACGCCTTGACTGCCAAGGTACGCTTCACCCGCATATCTCATGATTGCTACGCGGCCGGGCTGCTGGCGCTGGGCGGCATCGACCTACTCGTCGAAAGCAATGTTTTCGACTACGACATCCTGCCACAGATGCCCATTATTCTGGCTGCAGGCGGCATCGTGACCGACTGGGATGGGCAGCCTCTTGCGGATGCGACACGGTACGACACCGTGTTGATGGCTGCAAACGCCGACCTCCATCGAGCCGCCGTGAAGATCCTTAGCCGGCTAGGATGAAATCCAGACGACCGGGCCGCTTAATCAATTGCCTGATCGTCGCGCTCGGCTTCAGCACCACCCATCCTCGACAATCATTGTCGCGAACGAAGCGCAGTTAGGCCGAACTCGAGTTGCCGTAGCCGTGCTCGGTGAACATTCCGCACATCGGCACTAAAAGTCAGTTCATGGTGGCAATTTGCGGACGCTTCAGTGGGCGGTAGCTAGGCGCCCGACGATACCACCAAGGCCTCAGCCTTCGAAGCAGAGGTATTGACGAGGCGATGAGGTGTCTGCGGCAAGTTTCCGGATGTTCCGATCCGCTCGGTTCCAGCGCGGTGCGTTGTCATTGCATCGTACTTTCACGTATCTTGAGCTCGAAGCCCAGGTCAACGATTGGCGATGCGATTGGCAGGCCAGCCAGTCGATCAAGCACCATCTGTACAGCCTGTCGGCCGATTTCATAGCGCGGCGTGCGGATGCTGGTGAGGGACGGATAGGCGACGTGCATCATGTCGAGGTCGTTGAAGCCGCAAATTGCCATGCGGTGCGGCACGGCGATGCCTGCCCTTTGGCATTCAAACAGCACGCCCATGGCCAAGTCATCATTGTTGCAGAAGACGGCGTCGAGATCGGCGACCTTTGCCAATGCGTCGGCCAGGAGCTGCCCGCCGAGCGAGACGCGAGACGGCGTCAACGTGGTGGTCACCAGCTTGGGATCAAAGGACTGTGCGGCCTCGAGCGCCGAGCGGTAGCCGGCGAGGCGGCGCTGCGAGCGTGGATCCATTCGGGCGCCGATGAAGCCGATGCGGCGATATCCCGCCTCGATCAGATGATTGGTGGCCACCTTGCCGCCATCGAAGTGGGAGAAGCCGACCAGCATATCGACCGGATCTTCGCCATATTCCATGATCTGCACGATGGGGCAATCCGCGCTCTCGAGCAGTTTGCGGGTCGTTTCGGTCTGGTCGATACCGGACACGATCAACGCCGATGGCCGCTGGCCCAAAAACATCCGGATCAGCCGTTCCTCTTCCCGTGGAGAGTAGTGGGTGTTGCCCATCTGGATCTGCAGCGGGCCGTCGCCGAGCCCGTCATAGATGCCTCGAAGGGTGTCGGCGAAGACGATGTTCGTCAGCGACGGCACGAGAACGCCGATCACATCGGCTCGCGCGGACGCGAGCGCGCGAGCATTGGGATCGGGCGCATAGCCAAGCTGGATCACCGCCGTATCGATCTCGGCGCGCAGTTCGGCCGAAACGAGCGATGGGTCGCGCAGCGCGCGCGAGACGGTGATCGCCGCGACGCCGGCCAGTTTGGCGACGTCGGCGATCGTCGGCCTGCCACTGCCGCGCCGGCTTGCCTTGCGGCCCCGGTCTCTGGAGACAATGTCGTCCGTCACGTCGATCCCTGCCGGTTGCGCGCGCGCAAGGTCTCCACATCGGTGTTGCCGACGTACCAGTTCCTTGCGTCGACCTCATCGAAGACGACGGAAATTTCACGCTCGGCAAGCCCGGTCGCTTCGGCAATCGCCGTTACGACCTTGCTTGCGATCGCAGCTTTCTTGACCGAAGGATCGTCGCCGAGGACCTCTCGTACGATGGTGATCCGCACGAACGGCATGATTGACCTCCTGCCTCAGTAGAGACGTGCGCCGTTGACCATCAGCCGAACGGCATAAAGCGAACTGGTCGCGCAGATGTAGAGGATGTTTCGCTTGGGCCCGCCGAACACGCAGTTGGCGGTGTTTTCAGGCACTCTGACCTTGCCGAGCAGGGTGCCGTCCGGGTGATAGCAGTGGATGCCGTCGCGGGCACTTGTCCAGATCCGGCCTTCGTCATCCAGACGGAAGCCGTCAAACAGCCCGGCGGTGCAATCGGCAAAGACCTCGCTACCCGACGCGGTACCCGTTTCATCAACATTAAAGACACGCATATGCGCTGGAAGATCAGGGCCGTGCGTCCGTCCGGTGTCGACGACGTAGAGCCGTCTTTCGTCAAGGGAGAAGGCAAGGCCGTTCGGCCGCACCATGTCTTTAATGACGGCAGTGACCGCGCCCGTCGCCGGGTCGACGCGATAGACATGGCAGGCGCCGATTTCGCTTTCGGCCTTGTGGCCTTCGTAATCGCTCTCGATGCCGTAGGCAGGATCGGTAAACCAGATCGACCCGTCGGAGCGCACGACGACATCGTTCGGTGAGTTGAGCCGCTTGCCGTTCCAGCGATCGGCGATGGTTGTGATGCTGCCGTCATGGTTCGTGCGGGTCACGCGGCGGCCGCCGTGCTCGCAGGTCACCAGGCGGCCCTGCCGGTCGGTGGTGTTGCCGTTTGAAAAGTTCGACGGCTGCCGGAAGACGCTCACATGCCCATCGGTCTCGTCATAGCGCAGCATCCGGTCGTTGGGGATGTCCGACCAGACGAGATAGCGTCCGGCGGCGAAATAGGCCGGCCCCTCGGCCCAGCGACACCCCGTATAAAGCTGCTCCACGCGGGCGCTGTGGTTGACCAGCCGGGCAAAGCGCGGGTCTACGATCTCGAAATCCTCGGCCATAGGGCTCCCTCATGCGGCAAAGAACGTATTCTTGAGCGTCGCGATATGATAGCGCTATCATTGCGGAAGGAAATAGGCTTCCTTCCGAGACGTCGAAATCACGCTGATTTCGATCTAAAACCGGTGATATTCGGTCCTCCGTAATCCGCAAATGTTACTTTACAATCGCATGTGGTAGCGCTACCTAATTAAGAGACAGCGGTGTTTTCGGGAGGAAACCAGAGCGCCTCGTCAATGGTGAAAGCAGGCATCCAGCGTGCCGGTGCCGCAGGAGTTCGTGCCGCTCGAGGGTGAGTTTCATCCCCGGGCTGGAGAACAAACAAGTGGCGCGCCAATGGGAGGAAATGTCGATGGTGAAGTCACTCGCTGGCGGCATCGTTGCCGCCACTGCCTTTTTCATGCTGGGATCTGCTGCCTATGCAGATCCGGAAATCGTTTCAGGGCCTGCAGCCGAGCCGGAATGTTTCGCGCCGTGGTCGGCGGACACGAAATTCTTCAAGTTCCCGAAAAAGGACGGCCCGTATCGCATAGCACTTGCCAACGGCTACATCGCCAACACCTGGCGTATCCAGATGGTGCAGACCGCCAAGGCCTATGCCGCTCAACCCGACGTCGCAGCCAAACTGAAGGAGTTCAAGGTCGTTTCGACGGGCGAGGATGTGCCGGCCCAGATCTCGGCGATCAACAACTTCATCGACTCCGGCTATGACGCGATCGTCGTCAATGCCCAGAATCCGACGGCGTTTGCGCCGGTCATCAAGCGGGCGAAGGAAGCTGGCGTGGTGCTGGTCGCCTTCGACAACATCCTCGACACCGAGGACGCCATCAACGTCAACGTCGACCAGAAGGGGCTCGGGCAATTGTGGGGCGACTGGCTCGTCAAACATCTGCCTGATGGCGGCAAGGTGCTTGAGGTGCGCGGTGTCGCCGGCACGTCTGTCGATACCGACAGGCACGACGGCATCCATGAGAAGCTCCAGGCGTCGGGCAAGAAGTTCGAGGTCGTCGAGGTCATGGGCAAATGGGACGACGGCGTCGCCCAGAAGGTGACTGCGGACGCAATCGCAACCAGCGGCCCCTTCGACGGCATTACCGGGCAGGGCGGCGACACCGGCATCGTTCAGGCGATGATCGATGCAAAGCACCCCTTCGTGCCTTTCGGCGGCGAAACCGAAAACGGATTTCGCAAGTTCTGTGCGGCACATGCCGCCGACGGCCTGAAATGCTCGTCGGCTGGAACCGGACCCGCGCAAGTGGCCGTCGCCATCAAGACGGCGATTGCCGCGCTCGAGGGTCAGGTGGTGCCGCAGTCGGTCAAATTGCCCTTGGCCATCGTCGAAGATCCGAACTTCAAGGAAGGCCAGGATTATTTCCAGGCGGAGTCCGACAATTTCTTCGTCGGCAATTCGTTCCCCACCTGCGGGATCAATTTCTCCGCCCAGGAGATCATGAAGCAGAGCAAGGATAACCAGTAGTTCGATCAGGATCAGGGCACCGCACAGCTGTGCAGTGCCCTGTCGTCAACAACGGTTTTCCGGAGAGCGCAATGGAAAGCGGCGCACCGCTCTTTCGCATGGAAGGTATATCGAAACGCTACGGCGGGGTGCGGGCGCTTGAAAATGCCGAACTGTCCGTCAGGACCGGCGCCATTCACGCCGTTCTCGGCGAGAACGGTGCCGGAAAGTCGACGCTCATCAAGATCATGGCGGGCGTTGTCGCCGCCGACGAGGGGCAGATGACGCTCGATGGACAGCCCGTGACGTTTGCGTCACCGGCCGCCGCCAACGCCGCCGGCATCGCCTGCGTCTTCCAGGAGCTGTCGCTGATCCCGGAACTCAGCGTCGCCGACAACATCGTCATTTTTAATCCGCCGACCCGGTTCGGCATGATCGACCGCAAGGCCCAGCGGCGTCTGGCAGAAGAGGCGCTGGCGCGTGCCGGTGCGGCAGACATCCACCCTCTGGCGCTGGTCAAGGACCTGCCGCTGTCGCGCCAGCAGATCGTCGAGATCGCCAAGGCGCTCGCGCGCAAGCCACGCATCCTCATTCTCGACGAGGCAACGTCGGCACTGACATCGGCCGATGTTTCCAAGGTCTTTGCCGTGTTGAAGCGGCTGCGCTCTGAGGGGCTGGCGCTTGTCTACATCTCGCACCGGATGAACGAGATTGCGGAACTGGCAGACGATTGCACCGTGTTTCGAAACGGCAGCAAGGTTGCAAGCTACGCGGCAGGGACAAGGAGCGACAGCGAGGTCATCGAGATGATGATCGGTCGTGAATATCACAGCGTCTATCCACCCAAGCCGGGCCCGCTTGCACCAGCGGCACCCGTCCTTGAGACGCGAAATCTGTCCTGGGCGAACCGCCTTCACGACATCTCGTTTTCATTGCGTGCAGGCGAAATCGTCGGTCTCGGCGGGCTGGACGGGCAGGGACAGCGCGACCTCCTCCTGGCGCTGTTCGGGGTCTTGCGCGGGCTGCGCGGCACGGTTCTCGTCGACGGCAGAGCGATCAGCATCGGCAGCCCTGCGCAAGCGCGCCGGCACGGCATCGGCATGGCGCTCATTCCCGAGGACCGCAAGACCGAGGGGCTGATGCTGCCGATGACGGTGCGTGACAATCTCTCGCTCGCCTCTCTCGACCGGCTGACGCGTGGCGGGATCATCGATCGCCCCAAAGAAGAGAGCGCTATCGACCGGATGATGACGTTGCTCTCCATCAAGGCGGGCAACATTGACGCGCCGGTCGGGGCGCTTTCGGGCGGCAACCAGCAAAAGGTCGTCATTGCGAAGTGGCTGATGCGGCAGCCGCGCATCGTCCTTCTCAACGACCCCACGCGCGGCATTGACGTCGGCACCAAACAGGAGATCTACCAGCTCTTGCGGCGTCTGGCGGACGAAGGGGCGGCTATCCTCTTTTATTCGACCGACTATGCCGAACTCATCGGCTGCTGCGACCGGGTCCTCGTGCTCTATGACGGGGCGGTAAAACGGGAGTTGGCGGGCCCTGAGATAACGGAGCGCGCGCTGATTGCGAGCGCACTTAACATATCCTCCGCAGACCCAAGCCACCGGGAGCCCATCCAATGAACGACTGGCGGTACCGACTGACGGAGCATCGGGGCACGCTGGCGGCGGTTGCGATTTTCGTGGTGATGTTCATCATCTACACAGCGAACCATCCGGCCGGCTTCACCGCCAACGTTATCCAGACGGCCGCCAACAAAGGCGTGCTGCTTGCCTTTGTCGCGATGGCTCAAACCATGGTGGTGATCACCGCCGGCATCGACCTCTCGGTCGGCATGATCTTCCTTCTCACCAACTGCCTGGCCTCGTGGCTGGTCGTTGGCTCGCCGCTTGAGACGGCCTTCGGCGTCGTGGTCGTCCTTGGCGTCGGGGCCTCCTGCGGCGCGATCAATGGCGCCATTGTCATTTATGGGCGGCTACAGCCGATCGTGGCGACGATCGCAACGGGGGCGGTCTATTTCGGCTTTGCCCTGTTGCTGCGGCCTTTTCCCGGCGGATCCGTCAACGAGGGGCTCGCGGATGCCCTGACCGGCCGGATTTTCGGGGTTGTGCCGGCGAGCCTCGTCGCGCTTGCAGCGGTAGTCGTCGTGATATGGGTGCCCTTCAGCCGGTCGGTCTATGGGCGTGCAGCCTATGCCGTGGGCTCCTCCGAGACGGCCGCCTACATGTCCGGCATGCCGATCCGCCGCGGCAAGTTGCTCGCCTACACGCTTGCGGGCCTGGTCGCCGCACTCGGGGGGCTGTTCCTCACCTTTTTTACCTATACCGGCGACGCAGCACTCGCCAGCGGCAACGCCTACACGCTGTTTTCGATCGCAGCCGTGGTGCTGGGGGGCGTTTCGCTGTTCGGCGGCAAGGGCAGCGCCATCGGCGCGGTCTTCGGTGCGCTGGCATTCCGCACGATCGGCGACCTGTTGTTCGTTTTCGATCTCGATCCACTCTGGCAACCGCTGTTCCAGGGACTGATCCTGTTGGCGGCCATCAGTCTCGGGGCCCTTGCGCTCTTCAGGGTGCGCAATAGATTGGAGTGGTTCCTGTGAGCGAGACGGCAATGACTGGCGCAACCGGACGCAAATCGACCTTCATACGCAATCTCGACCCGGCGGTGGTCACTGCGTTCGGCTGCATCCTGCTGCTGCTTGTGCTCGGCAGCCTCTATTCGCGCAGCTTCCTGTCGCCGGAGTATCTGCTGCAGCAATTGAAGGTGGCGTCCTTCCTCGGCATCATCGCCACCGGCATGATGCTCGTCATCCTGCTCGGCCAGATCGATCTTTCGGTGCCGTGGACCGTTGCCACGGGCGCGATGATGGCTTGTGCGGCCGCGGCCTATGGTCCGGTCGGGACAGCGCTTGCCATTCCCTTCGGCGTCCTGTGCGGCATCGGCATCGGGCTCGTCAACGGCGTCGGGGTTGCCTACCTGCGCATCCCCTCGATGATCGTGACGCTGGCGACCAATGCCGTCGCCCAAGGGGTGATGGTGGTCTATACGGGCGGGTTCTCGCCGCAGGATTCCGCCACTACAGCCATGCGCTATCTCGCCACCGGCGCTCTGGTTCCCGGTATTCCGAACGTGGTTTTCATCTGGGCGTTGATCGGCGCGGCGATGGTCTTTCTTCTGCGCCGGACGGGCTTCGGGCGCGCGGTCTACGGCATCGGCAATCGCGAGCGTGCGGCCTATCTCTCCGGCATCAACACCCGCCGCATCGTCATGATTGCCTTTGCCGCCTCGGGCGGGCTTTCGGCCCTTGGCGGGGTGCTGCTCGCGGGCTATGCCTCTAAGGCCGCGCAATCCATGGGTGATGCCTATCTTCTTCCGGCCATTGCGGCGGTCGTCCTTGGAGGAACGTCAATCCTCGGCGGGAAGGGATCCTATCTCGGTACGGTCGCGGGCGTCATTCTGATCACGCTCCTGCAATCGATCCTTTCCGTTACGCAGATGCCCGAAGCCGGGCGCCAGATCATCTACGGTGTGGTGATTATCCTGATGCTACTGCTTTATGGTCGCGCGCCGGCGAGCCGGTAGGAATGCGGGCTCGCGACACGTCACTCGGCATCGCACCTTGACGCTGCTCTCGGCGATGCGACGGAGTTCCGCCGCATCGACGGTTGGACAGTGTTCGATGCTGTCGCGAACCACACCGGATTAGAGACCAAAACCGATTGCGCTTCTCGCACGTATATCCCCTGGAGGTCGCTATTCTTCAGGAACGTCATGAAAGCGCGCGCAAGATTTCAGGTAGTCCTAAGCCTGCTGATTTTGATCGGGACCATTTTCGAGCCGCTCAGGGCGATCGCGGACGAGGCGCGCCCGGTTCGCATCGATGTCGGCGGCTTCAGTCTGAACAGCGTACTTCTTAAACCCGGCAAGCAGACGAGCCTGCCGCCGATCGTTTTCATCCACGGTGCCAGCGCCAGTCTTTACGACCCGATGTATGCCTTTCGCGGGAAGCTCGAAGGAAGAGCGACGCTTTTGTTCGTCGATCGGCCGGGACATGGCGGCTCGGATGTCGGCGGATCTGAAAACATACTGCCTGACGGACAGGCGGACGCCATTGCAACTCTTATGGCAAGGCGCGGGATCCCGAAGGCGATCATTGTCAGCCACTCCTTTGGCGGCGCGATCGCAGCGGCCCTTGCCGTGCGCCATCCCGAAAGGGTTGTCGGTCTCGTCTTCCTGTCGCCAGCCGTCTACCCCTGGAACGGCGGCGTCGCCTGGTATTATGACGCAGCAGCCGTTCCTGTGTCGGGTGCGCTCTTCAGCACTCTGATCGCCCCGCCAATCGGCCTTCTTGCGATCGGCAGCGCGACCCGCGCGACATTTGCGCCGAACAAAATGCCGAAACACTATCTGCGTGAAGCCCGGACACTGCAGGCCCTCAGGCCCGCAGCCTTCCGGCACAATGCCCAGGAAGTGGCGGCACTCAACGACTGGACCCGGACGGCAAGTCGGAAATACCGCAACATCAGGGTGCCGACGGTCATCATAACCGGCGACGTCGACAGGATTGTCTCACCCAATGTGCATGCACGGCACCTGGCCCGGGATATCCGCGGCGCGAGGCTTATGGTCGTGCACAATCTCGGGCACAAGTCGGACTATGTCGCAAGCGATCTGGCCGTCGCGGCGATCGAAAAGATCAGTGGCCGGAAAGTCGATCTGAGTGCCGTGGCAAGGACGATTGAAGCGCGGATCGCGGCAGATGGCGAGCGTTGATCACTGGCGGTTGAGGTGCAGGGCCGGCATGGTCGCGCTCTATGGAACGGCGGGCGTTCTGCACATGGCCGTTCCAGCGCCCTTTGTCGCCATCACCCCTTCGTGGGTGCCTGACGCGCCACAGATGATCTTGCTGACAGGACTTTGCGAGATCGCAGGAGCGATCGGTCTGCTGATCCCGGCTCTTCGCAAATATGCCGGCATTGCGCTCGCCCTTTATGCGGTGCTCGTCTTTCCGGCCAATATCAAGCATGCGCTGGACAGCCTGACTGCGCCGGAAGTCGCTCCTTGGCAGTGGCTGTATCACGCCGTCAGGCTGCCGCTGCAACCGGTCGTCGTCTGGCTCGCTGTCTTTGCAGGAGGTGTCGTGACCTGGCCTTTGCGGTGCAATCGGCCGCGACGGCAAGCGGGTGGCTAACGGCGCAGTGCTCGCATAGGTGGCCGAGAGGGGCTTCCGGCTTGGGCACCGAGGTGCTAGTCAAGCTGCCATAGGGATAACCGAAGCTCTGCCTCGAAACCCGACATGTCCTGTCCCGGGATTATGCGCTTGGCTTCCTACAAACGCATCCTTGTCCCGAAAAGGCCGGTCGGGGTCGTCGGTGCCATCACGCCTTGGAGTTTCCTAAGCGCGGTGCTCGAGAGCAAACTAGCGCCAGCTCTGGCCGTTGGCTGCTCGCTTGTCGCCAAGCCTGCCGCACGGACCCCACTGTCGGCCCTTGCGCTCGGTGTTCTTGTCGAGCGTGCTGGCATACCGTCGGGGTAACGTAATCACGTCAACAGATGCCGCCATGGTCGGATCGATGTTCTGCGCAAGCGAGTTGGTCAGGAAGATTTCATTCACTGGCTCGACGAATGTGGGCAGGATCCTGACGCGTCAGGGTGCGATCAGATCAAGAAGCTCAGCCTTGAACTTGGTGGCGATGCGCCGTTCATCGTGCTGGACAATGCCAAATATCGACGCCGCCGTCGAAGGTGTGGTTGTCGCAAAATTTCGCAATGCCGGGCAGACATCCGTGTGCGCCAACCTCATCTACGTCCAGTCCGGTGTCTACAAGGAGTTCTCTGAAAAACTTTCCCGGCGGGTGAGCGGCCTGAAGGTGGGGAACGGCTTTGCCAAAGGATCCAAAATCGATGGAAACGCGCTGACGAAGGTCAAGGAGCATCTAGAAAAGATGTCCTCTCGCTTGGCGCTCGCGTGACGGTTGGCGGCAAATCCGGCGAACCGGGTGAGCAGTTCGTCTCGCCGACTGTTCTTGGGGGGCACCTCCGAGATGAAGGTTGCTCGCGAAGAGACCTTTGGTCCTATCGCACAGCTCTTTATCCTTCGACACGGAGGAAGAGGTCATCGAGATGGCGAATGATACCGAGTTTGGTCTTGCCGGATGTTTCTTTTCCCGCGACGTCTCTCGAATCGGTGTTGCGGAGGCCTTGGAGACCGGCCTGGTGGGCGGGAACACCGGACTCATCTCGACCGAAATGGCTCCGTCCGACGGCATCAAGCAATCGGGTATGGGACGCGAAGGCTCCAAATATGGAACTGATGACTACGTCAATATCAAGTACTTTGCCTGAGCGTCGCATAAGCGTTGGAAGTGAACCCCTGCCACGCGTCCGTTCGCAGCGTCGCTCGGATACTCCGCGAATAGCGGACGTTCAAATGTCGCCAACTTGTCTGCACCCGGACATTGCCGCACCGGCTTCTGATTTCGACGGCCGCTCGACCTGATGAGCAGCGGCAACGGATCAGGCGGTGTCAGTGCAACCAGGCCGCCGGACTTGATCATTCATCGCGGTGGGGCTCCGACCGTTGGTAGGCCATCCCATATTTAAGCTCGGTCCTGCAATTCCTCTACGACTGGCGCCTCAGCGCGTCAGTCGCAGTGCACGCCATCCTGAATAAGTAGTTTGGCGACAAGGTCCCGAGCTCAAAACCCGGCGAACAAAAGAGTCGTGCTAGTCGGGCAGAGTCTGGGTGGACTAAATGTCCCCGGCCTGTCAAAAGTCCTCGAGGACGCGATCGCCGTTATTTTTAGAACGGGGTCGGGCGACCGATTGACGTCACGTTGCTGCCGCGAGATCACGCTGGCCGTCCTACTATTTATCAGCACCCGAGACTGGTTGAAATCAGCGGCCAATAGCGCGGCGATGGCTTCTTTTGCCCCAAGCGGCTACTCTGCAGCACTTCGGATTGACGTCCAAGAGAGATCAATCATCCTAAGGGCATGGTGAGCCCGGCAAGACTCTAACCTGCGACCCATTGAGCGGGCTCTAACCATCGAGCTACAGGTCCCGCCAGATTACTTCCAAGGGCGGCGAACGCATTAATCAAACTTGAGGGGCGACGAAGCGTCGCAAATCTCCGGCGCTCGGTGGGAGGCCGAGCGGTCCCCGCTCTCCAAAAGTCCAAGTAGCAGGGCTCGAGACGAAATGACTTCGCCCTCGCTGGCCAGATGCTTGAGCGTGGCGACATCGTCGTTGGTTAGGAGGGCCGCAAGCTGGCCGCGGCCATCGAAGGGCAGGATGGCGTCGAGCGCGTCGAGTTCTTCAGCGCGTTTGAGGACGGATTCTGAGGAGGCTTCGCTCATTTCGGCAGGCCGTTGATATAGAGATCGCCGTGTGCCGACATCACGCGGCGCTCCGAACCCGGAATGCCTTCTACGGCGCACAGCCATACATCGTCGATCAAGCACGGTTTTCCGCTCTGGCTCCGCTTGCCGCTTTGTGTGGTCGCCGACACGTCCGCGGGCGCTTTTGGTGGGCCGCTTCGAGCCACCATGAATTCGTCCTCACGCCGCCCGCGATGTCGGTTTGCGAAAAATCGTTGCCCTTGTAGAGGAGCGGTTCTCCCGAAAGCGCCGCAAGAGCATAGGAAAAGCAGTCGCCGTAGTTGAGGCTGGCCGGATGACGTCCCTTGCCATAGCGCCGCCAGGCGCGCCGCGCACGATCGGCATGTTCGGCTGTAACTGGGACGATTTCGACTTCTGCCTTGTAGAGCCAGAGGTCGAGATCGGCGCCTGCGGCCTCCCCAAGTCGAGTTTCGATCACCATGGCAGCCTCTAGGACGGTCGCGCCGGAGATGAGCCTGACGGGGTCGTTCTGCAATGCGCTCTCGCAAAGCCGCCGCTTCCGACGCATTGAAGGCGATGGCGGCAAGGACGGAGGTATCGATGACCATCAGGATGGCAGTCCGTTCTCGTCGTAGCCAAGAATTTCGTCGGCTGTGCGGCTGTCGAGAACGGGCCGAGCGTTCCAGCGTCGCTGAATCGCTTCGAGGTCCTCGAGCAGAGCGGCTTTGCGCAAGTCAGAGCCAAGCCGTCGCAGGCGCTCTTCGAGCGCACGCTTGGTTGCCAGTGTGATGCTTTCACCGGTCCGTTCGGCAAGGGTGCGGGCCAGCTGTTCAGTGTCGTGGTCTTTGATGCTCAGCGCCATTCTTGTCGATCAAGGCTCCTAAATTTTCTATATTCTACCTATAGCACCGTCGCGCCAGCCGACGCGGCCTGAGTCCTGAAGTTACCAGCAGCGCATCCATGATATGGCGAAAAGCCTCTGGCGTGAGGCGGAGAAGAAAAGGTTTCGCTATGAAGGAACCGACCATCAGAGATGCCCCCACCGTGAGACCCTTCAGTACAAGAATAAAAGGAAGTGCTCCCGATCCTTGAAAGGTGAGTGCTTTGGTAGTGTAGATCGCGAGCGAAGCTGCAGCTTCGGTGCCGATAAAGGCTCCCTTGGTCAAACTATAACCGATGAACACCGGTACGGAAGCAGGTCCAGACGAGGCCACGATCCCAGTCAAAAAGCCGATGCACGTTCCGGCTGCGGCCAGATGAGGTAATCGCAAGTGGATAAGGTTTGCGGCCAACCAGCGACGTCCAGGAATCATCAAGAGCAAGAATGATCCAATCGCCGCATCTACTGCCGCTGGCGGCAGGACAAGCATCGTTCGCGCGCCAAGAACCGCGGCAGGAAGGCCAGTAACCGCATAGGCTGCCACAGCTCGCCAATCAACTTCCCGCCACCATGCAAGAATCCGGGAAATGTTCGCTATGACGGCAGCTACCGCCATTATAGGCACAGCTTCTCTTGGCCCATAGAAATAGGCCAACACTGGGACGAGCATGATTGAGGAGCCAGTACCGATAATGCCACTTATGATCCCGGCAAGCAGGCCGATGATTAAGATGAGAAAAAGTCCCATTCGCTATTACACCGAGAGCGCGTGGATGCGTAAGCCCAACCCTATTTCGATTCGAGTTAGCCGAACAAATTCGTACTGTCTAATAAATCGATTGCGCGGCAGTCCCTTGCCGGAGAGCTACGCGCCAGTAGCGTTTGATCTAAATTAATCTGAGCCACGTGTCAGGGGAACAACGCTTACCGAGCAGCGCACTTCCCGAAGGACGGGAAGTGACGGGATTTGAACGCTGCTCATCCCGTCGCTTCAGCGCTGTCGATGGCAAGCTGCGACGATCTTGTGCTGTGGTTGTTTCCGATTTGTGCGTTTAAGATCGCATAATGTACCGACTGGGACGTACGCTTCCGTTTCAGTTAGCGCTCAGGCGTCTACTCGACTTGCAATTCCGTCCTTCAATGTTATATGTAGGTAATTACCTACATGGAGGTGTGCCCCATGAGCATCACGACCCTTTCCAGCCGAGAACTGAATCATGACGTCAGCAGCGCCAAGAAGGCGGCAAAAAGCGGCCCTGTTATCATCACAGACCGCGGCAAGCCTTCGCATGTCCTCATGACCTATGATGAATTCGAGCGCTTGAGCGGCAAGCACCGTAGCCTTATCGAGGCTCTCGCTATGCCGGGTCTCTCGGCAATCGATTTCGAGCTGCGCCGTGTTGAAATCGGACCTCGCGAAGTGGATTTTTCTTGAAGTACTTGCTGGATACCAACGTTATCTCGGAACTACGCAAGGTCGGCGACGGCAAAGCTGATGCCAATGTCGTAGAGTGGATTGGGGCAGAAGATGCGGCTCGCTTCTTCATCTCGGCCATCACAGTCCTTGAATTGGAGCGAGGAGTGCTTAGCGTGCAGCGCCGGGATGCCGCACAAGGCGCGCGGCTGCGCTCTTGGCTCGACGGCCAGGTTCGACCCGAGTTCGCAGGTCGCATTCTGACGGTCGATGATGCGGTTGCGACTCGTTGCGCGCACTTGCATGTTCCCGACAGGCGCAACGAAGCAGACGCCTTGATTGCCGCGACTGCTTTGGTTCACGACATGGCAGTCGTGACTCGCAATGTCAGGGATTTCGAAGGCACCGGTGTTGTGGTTGTCGATCCATGGCAAGGCTGACGATCGTATCAGCCGCCATACTACCTCCGAACTCAGTCCGTATAATGCTAGGTCCCCTTGGACGAGGCTGCTCTAGAGGTTCGAGCTTGCATTGCGAGTGGCTCCCCTCGCTGAAGCCTCAAGACCCAGTGACGCACTAGGTCACCAACCGCGCCGCGCGCCCATTCTTTCGTTGCGCGTTGTTGAAATAGCGAGCCGCCTGTGTCACGGATTTGTGCAACGACTGCTGCATGGCTTCCGGCAAGGGTATACCTCGATTGGCCGCCTCAGTCAGATACCCCGATCGCAGCCCATGCGCCGAAAACTGAGCCGGATCGAGGCCAGCCTGCTTGCACCGGTCCTTCAGGATCAGATTGACCGCTTGGGGCGTCAGCGCTCGGCGGTCTATATTTCCCCACTGGTCGATGCGACGGAACACCGGGCCTTCGTTTATGCCGGCTTGATCAAGCCACTCCTTCAGTGCGGTAACGGGCCGGCCGATCAGCAGCACATGCTCGTCGTCGTCGCTCTTTGTCCTCTTGGTGCGGCCAAGGCGGATCGAGAGGCAGGGGAGGGGAGGGGAGCTGGCATCAGATGGATTCGTTTGAACAGGTTCTTCATCCGTCAGATCCTCGACGCGCAGGGCTGCGACTTCCGAACGCCGGCGGCCGCCGGAGCCGAAGGCGGTTAATAGCAGTGCTCGATCACGCAGATCGACGGACCGTTCACCGGTGCAGACCTCAAGAAGCATTGCCAGGATATCGACAGTCACGGCTTTTTTGCTTTTGCGCTGTCGTGGCCGCGCGCTGGCGTGAACGGCTAGACGCAGCGCCGACTTGAGTGAGGGGCCATCAAAGGCGCCCGTCAAACCGCGCCAACGGGTGAGAATCGACCAGCTTGTCAGTCGGCGGCGAACGGTCTCGGGAGCGTGTGGCCCGTCGGCGCGCAACAGGCGCTGAGATCGCAGGCTACTTTCCACCGCGACAGGCATGCCGTGGTTTTCGTCCTCGGCGCGCCTTGTCGGATCCCAGAGATGATGGGCAACGAATTTCAAGAGCAGGCTCTCCGGCGCCGGCCAGGGGAGGGGAGTTCCCGTCGCGAACTGGCACCAGGCCTCGAGATAGCCTAGATCGGAGGCGATGGCCCTGAGCGTATTGTCGCCCACGCCTTCGTTGGCGAGATGCTTGAGCGTCGCAACGTCGTCGTCGGTCAAAAGGGCGGCCAGCTGATCGCGCCGATCGAAGGGCAGGATGGCCTCGAGCGCGTTGAGTTCTTCGGAGCGCCTTTCTATTTCCGGGCTAAGACGGTTAGTGTTCATTCTCGAACGGCCCGAGAACCTGGATCCGCTCAGTGCGCGCGGCGCTCGCAAGCTTACGATCGAGCGTGGCAAGCGGTAGGGATTGGCGAACGGCCAGGTCGAGATAGGCGGCATCATAGGCACTCAGGCCGTGCACGCTTGCGAGCTCGAGCACTGAACCGTCTTGTCCAGCGCCCATATCTTCAAGCGGCAGTCGGCGCAGCCGGGCCATCGCGTTCAGGGCCTGGCCGGCGGCAATACGCTGTCGTCGCTCGGCACTGATCAAAATGCTGCGCGTCTCGTGCCAGAACAGATCGGGCACGGGGCAAGGGCTAGATATACGTGCGATGAGCAGCTCGGCCGCCTCGCTGTATTCTTCCGGCAAAAGCCATGCTGCAGCGGTCGACGCGTCGAGGACAAAGGTGGTCAAAACCGCTGACCCTCCCGTTTCCAGTCGAGGATTTCGTCGTTCGTAACCGATTTTGCTCGCATCCTGGCTGCGCGTACCTCGGCGATCAGTGCCGTGAGCTCGTTGTCCTTTTGGACCCGCGAAAGGCGGGCGACCGGATCGTTGCCGCGGGATATGATGACCTCTTCGCCGGCTTCGACACGCGCCAGAAGCTCAGAGAGATGGGCTTTGGCTTCGGCGACCTTGACGGTGACGCTCATAGCAAACTCCGATTGAAATAACGTCTCGTCGCGCAGATTGCGGACGATCTTGAATTTATGCTTCACCTAACGATAGAGGGCGTTCGGGAGTTGGTCAACCTGTAGACCACGTCACTATCGATATCTGATACCTATCGATAGTGATGAGGTGACTCGGGCCACAGCCGGTGTTTCCAAATTTCGACTGGCCGGACGGTCGACCGGACGTCGGCCCGCAGCCGGTCTTTCCGGACTTCGACTGGCCAGACGGCCGTCCGGATGTTGGACCGCAGCCTCTCCCTCCGGATTTCGACTGGCCCGATGGTAGACCAGATGTCGGCCCACAGCCCGTTTTCCCGGGGTTCAACCCACGCAAGCCGACAGCGGCCAAAGGCGGCCGCGTGATCGCAGCCAGGACCCCGGATACCTGTATCGACCCCCGATCAAAAGATTCCAAACAACGCCGCGACCTCCCGATCTGTAGGGATCTCGCTGCCGAAGAAGCTGCCGCCCGAAGTGCCGATCGATCATCCCAAGTGCCGCTGACGCCGGGCCGTGATCTGCCCGCGCCCTCACTGTGGAACTTCTGGTCGGATATCCATCGACGACATTTCCGACGAGCGTTTTCACCCGACGAGCTCGTCGTCGGCATGACCGTTTCCTTGGAGGACAGCTCGGCCGATGCGTTCGACGGGACACTTGGCATCGATACCGATGGCTTCAGCTTCGGCCCCTATGCGGCCTATCGCCTGTCGAAGCACTGGGCAATCGACGGATCGCTGACCTACGGGCGCTACGACAACGATATCGAACTCGACCTGCTCAACGGCCAGCAGGATTCGCAGCGTCTTGCCGGCGAAATCTCGCTGCACGGCCAGTACAAGGTTGATGCCTATTTCATCCGCCCCAAGGCATCCGTGAGCTGGTCCCATATCGAAAGCGACTCATACGACCTCTCGGGCAGCATCCTTAACATACCCGTCACCGTCTCCCTTCCCGGCGACAGCTTCAACTATCGCGTCCTCGATCTTTCGACCGAGGTCAGCCGCTACTTCCGACTGCCCAACGGACATCCATTCCTCGTCTTCACCGAGCTCGGCGCCGAGTACCAGTTCGAGCGGCCCAACGACGGCAAGATCACCACCGGCAACCTGTCGGAAATGACGCCGTCGCCCTGGTCTTTCTCGCTGCGCTCGGGCTCGCCGCGATTCGACCAACTCCGAGAGTGCAGGCTTCAGCACTTCTCTCGACTGCCTCCGGTCAGAAATGATCGGCGCGGATCGTGCATGAGACATGGCGTACACAATGGATGGCGGGCATGCTGCTCAAAGCAGCAGCAGCTTCTTCAAAAACGGAGAGAACCTCCTTGTAAGGCAATCTTGTGGCGCCGGAGGGCGAAGGTGACCCGGACCTTCTCTTTGTTGTCGCAGCCGATTTGTTGTCGCAGCCGATCTCGAAGCCGTCGGAGCACGATCTGATGTTCGAGCGTGAGACAGCGACCTGACCGTCGTGGAGACGATCCTCGGCCGCTCCGGTGTGGCGCACCAATAGCAGGTTATGCACCTTCATGACCCGGTAGACGCGCGGCGAGCCAACCGCACCCAGCCCTTGATTACGGGACGGGCCGCAACACCCTTCGCACCTTCTGCGAGACTTCGTCGAGTGTCGCCATCACCCGGTTCACCTGGGAGAGCTTGAAAGCCTGCCTTGGGCCATACCTGACGGCGTCGTACTCTCTGGTGGAGGAGAGCGTTGCCAAGTGGGCCGCCGTGCGTTTGCGCAGCACGAGCCCAGCATCAATGGCTACCCTGGACTGCTCGCCAAGATCGTGTTGAAAGCCGCGGATCGTCTTGTGGTCGAGGCCTTTGGCAAGCAGGAGCGCATCCAGGTAGAGTTCAACCGAATGCAGAGCCAGAAGGTGAACCGGAAGATGCGCGAGTTTTGGCGAGATGGCACCAAGCTTCACGGCCGCGTCTCTATACTGCGCTGCCAGTGCCAATGTGTCGCAAACGCTTGGCTCCTGGCCCGGATACGCAGGGTCCATCGAGATCGTCCTCCAAGGCTGGTCGAAATTCTTGATGACTTTTGTTGGAAACTTGCCGGTGGAACCGACCGAGAGGCCAGCGCTCTCAGCCTCGTTCACCGATGCGCATGAGATCTTTCAACAGTCTGCGTAGCTCTGGCCAGGGTGTAAGTTCGAGCTTCCGTCCCGGATCGTGCATGACAATCAGGCAATGGAGCTTGGCGGTGACTTCGATCAGCGAAGATGGCGCTGTGATCCGCATTACGCGCCCGGCTATGCCCGCTTTATGTGCGAGCTCCTGTTCGCGGGTGACGGCATCACTGTATCCGAGACGCTGATCCGTTTCTCTCCATTGCTTGCGACGCCGGCGAAGCTCAACCCGTGCCTCAGACAGTTGCTCGGTATCCAGCTCGGGGGTCAGTCGATTGATGTCGGCAAAAGAGCGAACCGAGGTGAGCTGATCGGTCCCAGGTATCGATAGCTCGACCGTCGGAATGCCCCCGGTCGCTTTCAGTAGTTCGGTTTCAAGCTTTTGTCTGAGGTGCGTCGCCCGGAGGCGCTGCTGATGATACGCGTACCATCGCGGCCACATCTCTCTGACAGGTGTTGGGCCACTCTCTCTCGGCAGGACGCGCGCTTCATCGATGCGTGCGCTCAGCCAACGTGCGGCGACTGGGAGAAGGTTTCGGCGGTCGATGAGACGTGGTAGGCGTTCGGCAGTGCCATTTGGGGGATTATCTTTTCCACGCGTGATTGCAGGCAAAGTTCTGCTAATCTCAGAATCAGCCATGATCCGAGCTCCCTATAGCTTGAATTGCGGTCAGGCCACGCAGGGTGTCGCAAGCACCGTGCGTGGCCGTTTTATACCGTCGCAGAGAGTTTGAATCATACAAAGATTATGTCAAGGTTATAATGTTGACCCCCGATCAAATCCGCATGGCGCGAGCTGCATTGAAATGGGGTGTTCGTGATTTAGCAAATCGCGCCAGCATTACGGCGGCGACCGTCACGCGGATTGAGGCTGGCCGCCCGGGGTATGCCGCGACATTGGAGGCGATCCGCATCGCGTTCGAAGCCGCTGGGTTAGAGTTCATCCCGGAAAATGGTGGCGGCGTCGGCGTGCGATTTTCCAAGCCAAAAGGATCTGACCTACCAGACGGTTGAGGCTTCCTCGGTTCTCACCTCCGAGATCAAGGCAACCTTGCTCGAGAGGACCTTGTACGCGCCTGGAGGCTTCCTATCTCAGTGGCCATCCTCGACATGGAGCCCCGGCGCTGAGCGAAACCCTGATGGCTTTGGAACCCCACAATCCGGATCTTTTTCGGTTATTCGCGTCCGGCTCGGCCTGGCGCATCCGACGTCTGTTTCGCAACCGATAGAGGTATCGGCGATTACATCGATGGCATCGCAGGCCTAGATCGTGTGCCTCACCCCTGAGCCAACGCGGCTATCCGGTCAAGCAATTGGCCGCGGGCGGCGATTTGATCGGCGGGAAGGCCCCGCTTTGGGTGGAGAATGCCGATGAACCACTCCGCGAGGGCTCTTCGATCGAGCCACAACACCTGCGATCAGCGCGATCGCCCCGGCGTTATACCTTTTCACTGAAAGGGTATAACCATGAAAACCAATGACCTGATGTACCAGACGATGCTTGCCGAGCTCGGTCAGAGATCGCTCGACGCCGCATGGACAGCCGACTTTCCACCTGAGGGCCACTTCACGCCCGTGACGGAAAGGCGCGCCGATACTGGTATTTCGACATCCCTGATGGGCGTGGCGGAAGGGCACGGCGATATGTTGGCCCCGCAGAGGACCCCGAGATTTCACAACGCGTCGCAGACTTTCAAGCTCAGAGGGATGATCTCCGCGCTCGGCGCCGCATCGTTAGCACCCTCACGCGTGAAGGAGGGATGATCGCGCCCGACAAGATGTCAGGCGACGTCGTTGAGCGTTGGCGAACGGGGGCCTATTCCGATTGCGTGGCGTGCTGACCGGAACGGTGGCATTCCAATGCTACGCCGGTCTTCGTTGGCCACTAGTGCCGCGTAACCTCGGAGGTAGCCTCATGTATCGGCCGATCGACCAGAGGTAATCTACAATCTCCAACCTGATTAAATCTCGGTCGCCGGCCTCCTGCTCGTCAATATCCCCGATGACGTAGCTCTCTTGTCCTACGGCGCAGATGTTGCACCCGGCCTCGATCACATCGTCGACGAATGCCGGGACTTCAGTGGCTTTCATCTGGCGGCGGTCATTCTCAGTCATGTAAGGTCGTCGGTGGGATCTGAGGGAGGCTATGACGTGACCCGCCGTGGCCGAAAGGAATCGTGGAGGCGAAAAAATTGAAGGCCTCGTCGTACGGAGACGGCGAGGCCCGAGGCGCTTATCGAAGAGACTTCACTGGGGACATTGTGAAGCTCTGTGCCTGCTCGATTGGGGAAACGGGTCAGGACGAAGGGAAAACGCCGACAGATGGGAATGGTTCCCGCATTCAGAAAAAATGGCCCCGAAAGGCGACTAAGGGGCCATGAGTGTCGTGCTTCTGCCGGGCCGGCAGGATGGAACACGCCAGCCCACCTATACAATCTCCGAGGTTGAATTTGGTTCCTTCCCAGCTTGATTTTCTCCTCGTAGACGTCGCGCCGTACCCCATGGCCGAGCCCTACGGCCCCCGATAGGTTGACGCTGGGAGTTATCAGAACAAAGTCCGGACACACCTCATAGTGCCCATATGCAAGTGGGGACAGCACCGCATAGAAAGAATTGGCCCCCTGGAGCATCGGGGGGCCAACTCCTCTCGCTCCGCATGGCAAGGAATACCTGGGAGCAGACTACAAACTGCAGCCTTTGGAAACGGTTCCGTAGCCTCCCCACAAGACACCTCGGAGGCGCTCTTCCGGTATCTGCCGATTGACCACAGATATCTGATAGTCTGCAGCTTCATCACGGTCGCCGTACCTCTACAATCCGTTCAAGTTCATCGAGCGCTGCATCCTCCTCGTCTATATCACCAGACGTAGCCCTCTCGGGTCTCGTCATAGCCTCTCCCTGGAAAAGGAATGGCCCCAGCGCACCGCCAGTCGCAGGGTCGGTTCGTTGGCAAGGGATAGCCCGCGCGGACAGGTTTGGATCAAGGAAAGCGCCAACTCGTTGTTGGGTGTAGATTTCGGGTGGACACACTGGGGCGTATCGGAATGGTTACGAATCTCGAAGATCTCTATCGTTCGTTGCGAAACGGCCATCTTAAAGCGCTGGGCATGGTCGACACTGTTACCGATCCGCTGCTCTTGCTTGATCAAAACCTCCGCGTGAGTACCGCGAACCGATCGTTCTATTCGACCTTCAAAGTCGACCGGGACGAAACGATCGACAAATACGTCTACGATTTGGGCGACGGGCAGTGGGACATTCCCGAACTGCGTCGGCTACTTGAGGAAGTAATCCCGAAGAGCTCGGCGGTCGTGGACTATGAGGTTGAGCACGATTTTCCTGGCATCGGGCATAAGAACATGTTGGTCAGCGCGCACCGTCTCGTTCATCCCGATGACAACAGCCGATTTGTGGTACTTTCGATCGTCGACGCCACTGAGCGACGCCAGCGCGAGGCCGAAAAAGATGTGCTGCTGGGAGAGCTCCGACATCGGATGAAAAACTTGCTCGCCCTGGTTCAGGCGCTCGCTCGGCAGACGACGACGGACGGGCGGTCGGGTGAGGAATACAGAGACGCCTTCCTCGGTCGGTTCAGCACGCTCGTGAGAGCCCACGATGCCGCTTACATGCAAGTAGGCCAAGCCGACCTGAGTGAAGTCCTCAAGCGAACGCTCGATCCCTATTCGGAGGGCGCCTCGGCGATCACGATTAGAACGGGTGAGAGGGTGCTGCTGAAACCCAACCAGGTCGTGTCGCTGAGCCTGATCCTTCACGAACTCGCGACCAATGCTGTCAAGTATGGCGCATTGTCCACGGCAACGGGAAAAATCGAGATACAATGGAACACTGAGGCAAGAAGCCCAGCGCATCTCCGATTGATTTGGCGAGAAAGTGATGGCCCCCGGTTCAAGCCACCAGCCAGGACGGGGTTTGGCACTGATAGAATTCACCGTCGAGAAAGAACTGGGGGGGCGGGTGGAACTGAACTACGCGCCAACGGGTTTGGTGGTCGAGATCGCTGCACCCTTGTAACCGGTCTCTGACCGAGACTGGCCATGACCAAAACTATACTCCTCGTCGAGGACGAGTTCCTCATCGCCATCGACCTGCAAATGCTGCTTGAACGGCGCGGCTGGACTGTGATCGGGCCTGCAGCCACAGTGCGCGAAGCCCTAAGCCTCCTGGATGATAGCCTTCCCTCCGTCGCACTTCTCGATGTGACACTAAAAGATGGATTAGTGACTCTGGTTGCGGAGGCCCTTCGGGCACGCAATATACCGTTCATCGTTGCAAGCGCCTATGACAAGCCGGAGGATGTCGCGGGTGAGGTGCTGGCGGGGGCGCCGAACGTCGGGAAGCCGGCGGATGAGCGCGATCTGCTCAAAGCGTTGGAGCGACACGTTCACTGAATTATGCTGCTTGTACTTCAACAGATTAGCCGGCTCGTTCAGCGCCATGGCCGAAACTCTCCAGCCGCCCTAGGCAAGAATCGCTAAAGAAAAAACGGCCGCGTCCGGGCAGAGCGCGCCCTGAGGTCGGCGTAGTGCCAATAGGCTCCATTCCGGGGACTATTGAGGTGAAGTGGGACGGGTACCGGCTTGCCGTCCATGTCGAGCCGGGCGGGGTGAGGGCGATTACCCGCGGCGGCTACGACTGGACCAAGAAGTTCGACTTGATCGTCGCCGAGGCGCGCGAACTCGGGCACGCTTCCATAATCCTTGATGGCGAGGCTGTCGTTCTCGATGATTAAGGCCGATCGGATTTCGGGCTGCTGCAGCGTGCCGTCAGGGAACTCGGGAGTTGGTAATTCCGCGCACACCCTACATCGCTGTCTACACGTTGACAGTCGACCCCGTTAAACTTGCAGATTGACTGCATCGGAACTATATTGCAGTCAATGAAGGCGCCTGCGAGGGTCTGACTATGGCTATCCTGACAGTACGAAATGTACCTGATGAAGTGCACCGGGCTTTGCGCGTCCGGGCGGCAAATCACGGCCGCAGCACAGAGGCGGAAGTCCGCGAGATTCTGGAACGTGCGGTAAAGCCCGAACAGCGTATTCGCATCGGCGATGCCTTGGCTGAGTTGAGCGGGCGGCTTGGCTTGACCAATGATGATTTTGAAGTGTTCGACCAGATGCAAGACAAAGCGCCGGCGGAGCCGATGAGGTTTGAATGATCGTCCTGGACACGAATGTCGTCTCGGAGGCGATGAAGCCGGCCCCGGATTTGGCCGTGCGCAATTGGTTGAATGACCAGGTAGCCGAAACCTTGTTTTTGTCCAGTGTAACGCTGGCGGAACTGCTGTTTGGCATCGCCGCGCTACCGGAGGGCCGGCGCAAAAAGGCGTTGGCCGACACGCTTGATGGCCTGCTCGAACTGTTCGACGATCGCGTGTTGTCATTCGACACTGCGGCGGCTCGGCACTATGCGGACCTTACGGCAACCCCGCGAGCAGTGGGGAAGGGATTCCAGACGCCTGATGGATACATTGCGGCTATTGCAGCCTCCAAGGGATTTACAATCGCGACCCGCGATACAAGTCCCTTTGAGGCGGCAGGAGTCCCCGTCGTCAATCCTTGGAACCACCTATAGACCCGCCATGGGGCCGGTCTCGGGTTCAAACCTCGGCCACCGGGACAAGTTTGGCACCCGCCGATCGACCTCGTGCTTGCTATTATTTTTCTCGCATATGGATTTGCGTTGTTGCGTCTTGGGATCAGCGGGGCAGACGGTTTCGGCGCGGCGCGGCGCGGCGCGCCTTGCTGACGCAGATAGGACCCGCAACGCGGCAATCGTTGCAGGATTGGTGCTGGTTCTGACAGGCTTGGTGGACCTGCTGCTGGCGGGCGATTTCGACTTTTATCGGGCACCCATTCTGCGCTGATCGTTGCCGTTGCCAGCATGCTCAGTCTACCGCTGATCGCCTGAGGGCTCCCGAGCCTAAGATGGCATGATAATCAACGCTCCCCTTTATGGAAGCAAAGCTCTTCGATCTCGATCGCGTTTCGGGAGCGGTTTTGCTTCGCGCATCTTAAAGATCGTGGGGAGGTAGTAAACGGTTAGATATGAACTGGCCGATCGCTCGATCGGCCAGTTCATATCTACGAGACATGTATTGATCTCGTTCTTTCATGAATCGGTAACAGTGGACACTTGACTCGCGGCAGCAGCTGTTGAGACTCTTTCGTTGTCAGACATCTTACATAAACGGGGATCCAAACTGACGGATCACAAGGAGGACCACATGAAAAAGCTCTTCATGCGACTGACTGTAGGTGTTGCCTTTGTCGCTGCCGCCGTATTGGCCCATGCTGGCGAGACGTTGGATCGCGTCATGGAAAAGAAGGCGATGGTCGTCGCCACCAACAGCGGCTGGCCGCCCCAGAGCTATCTCGATGACAGCAACGAGATGGTCGGCTTCGACATCGACGTGTCGCGCGAGATCGCCAAGCGTCTGGGCGTCGAGGTGAGCTTCGAGACGCCGGACTGGGCGACGCTCACGGGCGGTCGCTGGCAGGGCCGTTACGACCTCGGTGTCGGTTCCGTGACGCCCACCAAGGCACGCGCCCAAGTGATCGATTTCGTCGGCATCTATTACTACAGCCCTTATGTGTACGTCGTGCACAAGGACAGCGACGCCAAGTCCGTCACCGACCTCAACGGCAAGGTGATCGGCGTCGAAACGGCGACGACCTCGGAAGACTTCATCAACCGGAAGCTGGAAATCGACGCTCCGGGCCTGCCGCCGATCGAATACAAACTGGAGCCGGGTGAGGTCCGTACATTCGCCGATTCCATGCTGCCCTTCGACGACCTTCGCCTCGGGGCTGGCGTTCGCCTCGATGCGGTAATCGCACCCGAGCAGACCGCGATGAATGCCATCAAGAATGGCTATCCGGTCAAGGTTCTCGAAGGCGAATATGCCTTCCGTGAGCCGCTGGTCGTTATCGGCGAGAAGGTCGACCCGGACTGGACGGCCAAGGTCGGTGGTATCGTCGAAGAGATGAAGAAGGACGGCACGCTCGGCCAGCTCACCACCAAGTGGTATGGCAAGGACTACAGCGCCGACTGATAAACACCGGTGCGGGCCTTTTCGCCCGCACCCTTCCATTCGAAGGGGGGCGCATGCCGATGACTTATCCAGACACCTACTATAAACGAACGATGGCGGACCGGACGGCGCGACCAGTCCTTTCGGGTACGGTCGAATGTGACGCGGTCATCGTCGGCGGCGGTCTTGCCGGCCTTTCGACGGCGCTGCAGCTTGCTCGCGCCGGCAAGCGCGTCACGGTGCTGGAGGCTGAGAGCGTCGGCTTCGGAGCGTCCGGCCGCAATGGTGGGTTCGTCAGCCCCGGTTATGCGACCGGCGGCGACGACATTGCCCGGGTCACGGGCAAGGATGCGGCCCGCAAGCTGCACCTCCTCTCCGTCGAAGGCATGGAATTCATCCGCGAGAACATCAAGACGCTCGGCATCGATAATGCGAAGCCAGAACCGGGCATCATGAGCGTTCTGCGTTACGACGATGGCGCGAGCCTCAAGGCCTATGCCGACGAGATAAGTCGCGAATACGGCTACGAGCTCGAATACATGGACCGAGACGCCGTGCGTGCTGTGCTCAAATCCGACCGTTACTTCCAGGCATTGCGCAATCCGACTGCCTTCCATATGCACCCGCTTAACTATCTACGTGGCATCGCGGCGGAGATCGAGCGGCTTGGGGGGCGCATCTGCGAGCAGTCGCCGGCGACTTCGGTGGTTTCTTCCGGTTCCGAAAAACGTGTGAAAACTGCACGGGGCGAGGTGAAGGCCCCTGACGTCGTCTTCACGACGGGTGGTTATACCGGTTCGCTGAATGGCAAGTTAAAGCGTTCCTATCTGCCGATTGCCACCTATGTGATGGTCAGCGAGGAGGCGCCGGAGCTGATCGCCACGGCGATCGCCACGAAGCACGCCATCGGCGACAACCGCCGGGCCGGTGACTACTACCGCCTCGTCGACGGAGGCCGCCGGATCCTCTGGGGCGGGCGTATCACCACGCGTGCTGCCTCGACCGCAGGCCTCGTCAAGGAACTGCGGGCCGAAATGGTCGATACCTATCCGCAACTTGCCGGACTCAAGACGGAGCTCGCCTGGTCAGGCCTCATGTCCTATGCCCGGCACCTGATGCCTCAGATCGGACGTATGAGCCCAGGCATCTGGTACTGCACGGCCTTTGGCGGTCACGGCCTCAATACCACGGCGATCGGCGGCAAGGTCATTGCCGAGGGCATTTTGGGGACAAGCGAACGTTACAAGCTTTACCAACCTTTCGGTCTCGTCTGGGCCGGCGGCCTGGCGGGGCTTGCGGTGGCACAGCTCACCTACTGGAAACTTCAGGCGCAGGACTGGTGGCGCGAGCGTGCGGCTTAAACAGCTTCTACAATAAAATGGGGCGGAATATGATTGGTCGACTGATACTCACCTATCCCGAAGCGTCGCGCAGGGCAGGCGGCCTGCTAATCCTTGCGATCGTCGTGGCGATCCTTTACTCCCTCGGGGTCAGTTCCGCCTGGATCGGCCATGTTCTGCCGTCCTTGACAGACTGGCTGAAGGAGAACCCAGCGATCAGCCGCGTCGTCTCGTCGGTGCTGATCGCGCTCATCGTCGCCGCCAACTGGCAGGCGCTGCGCCAGCTGTCACGCCGCCAGCAGATCGTCGCCGTCTGGCTCGAGCTGTTCGCGCTCCTGATGCTGTTCTTCTACTCCTTCGATCTTTCCTTCGCCTTCATCGCCAAGAAGATCGGCTTCCTCATCACGCAGGGCGTGACGACGACGCTCTTCATTTCGGCGATTTCGATCGTCATCGCCACCATCATCGCGCTGGCCGGCGCCATCGCGAAACTCTCCAACAATGGCGTGATCTACGGGCTTGCAACGTTCTATACGTCGCTTTTCCGCGGACTGCCGCTGCTCATGCAAATTTACATCATCTATCTCGGCCTACCGCAGGTGGGTTACGTGATCGGCGCCGTACCGGCTGGCATTCTCGCGCTCTCGCTGTGTTACGGCGCCTACATGACGGAAATTTTTCGCGCCGGCATCCAGAGCATCAATCGCGGTCAGACGGAGGGCGCGACCGCGCTCGGTCTCACTCCGGCGCAGACGATGATGCTGGTCATCTTGCCCCAGGCCATGCGGGTCATCATCCCGCCGACTGGCAACCAATTTATCGCAATGCTGAAGGATTCCTCGCTGGTATCTGTCGTAGGCGTTTGGGAAATCATGTATCTCGCCCGCACCCAAGGCCAGACGGAATTCCGACATATCGAGATGCTGATCACCGCCTCCATGATCTACTGGACCCTTTCGATTTGCCTGGAATATGCCCAGTCCCGCATCGAGGAACGGTTTGGCCGCTTCAATGTCCGCTGAGGCATCCGTGGCAGACAGCGACGGCACTCCGGTCGTGCCGTCGTCGAACCGTCGGGGCGCGCTGCTCGTGCTCGCCGCCTTCTTTATGTTCTCCGCAACCGATGCGATCGTCAAGATCATGGCGGGAACGATGCCTGCGCCGCAGGTGACCTTTTTCGTCACCATTGCAGCTCTCCTTCTGCTCTTGGTCCATGCACTCGCAACCGGCCGTCTTCGCCGCCTCATCCCACGCCAACCGTCGCTCGCCTTCTGGCGAGCGCTGCTGCTGGCGTTCGATACGCTGCTGATCCACTATGCCTTCGCCAAGTTGCCGCTTGCGGAAGCCTATCTTATCGCCTTCCTCACGCCGATCCTGGTGGCGATGCTGAGCTTCGTCTTCCTCAAGGAGCGGCTGTCGCGCATCGGCTGGGCCGGTGTACTGATCGGCTTTGCCGGCGTCGTCGTGGCGCTGAAACCGGGCGTCGCGCCGCTCAATCTCGGCCATCTCGCCGCCTTTGGATCTGCCGTGCTTTTTGCGCTCTCGTTAATCCTGCTGCGCCGGGCGAAGGTGACGGAAACGGATGAAGCGCTGGTTGCCAGCCTGCTCGTCGTTATGACGCCTGTCGCCTTCGCGGTTGCGGCTGTTTCGGGCGAGCCAGAACCGCTCCGCCTTACCGATCTTGGCTTATCAGTCGCGGGCGGTGCCTTGATGCTGGGCGGACATGCGTTGCTGGTGCGCGCTTTCCGTGTTGGCGAGGCTTCGGTCGTTGCGCCGTTCCAGTACAGTCAAATCATCTGGGGCTGCTTCTACGGCATCTTCCTCTTCGCAACGCCGTTAGAGCTGTACACGCTGCTGGGCGCGGCGATCATCATCCTGTCCGGATGGCTTGTCCTGAAATAAGCTTGAGGGCAGCGAGTTTCCTGCGGCTGTGCAGGGCAAGAAGATGCTTTTTGCGCCCGCCGAAAGGCAGGAGGCGATCACCGTGTCGATCCGCTTCTGCAGGGCGAGACGCCCGACTGGATGCGCAGGGATTACTGTTCGTCGAAGTTCAGCAGGGACATGTCTTCATTGCCATGGATTAAAAAGTTGTAAGACAACGGACATTGTGGATGTTGCCAGTCAAGGCGATCCTTGGAGCGGCTGGAAGTGCAACCTCTCGCACGGTTTCTGCATACGCCCTACACTTGACCATCCCGGATTTGTCAGACAAGGAAGTTGCAACGACAATCAATGACGAGGCACGCCGGTGGAGGAGCCCCTTCGCGATTCACGCACCCTCGCTGTCCAGCTCCGGGACCGGATCGCCGATCTTATCAAAGATAAAGGGCTGAGGCCGGGCGACAGGTTGCCGACCGAAGCACAGCTGACGCAGCGGTTTAAGATTTCTCGGCCGGCGCTGCGCGAGGCGCTGAAACTGCTCGAACAGGACGATGTGATCAATGTCGAGCATGGCCGTGGCCGGTTCGTCTCGGCGCTCTCAGCCGTGCAGGTCGATCGACCGATCACCGTCTTCGAGAGCGTTACGGACATGGCGCGGCACTACGGCTACCGGACGGTCAACAAGGTACTTTCGATCTCCGAGGAGGCGCCGGACGCGTGCGTCGCCGAGAGCCTAAGGCTTGGCCCGGCGGACCGTGTGATCCGTATCGAGCGCATCCGCCTGCACGAGGACGAGCCGATCCTCTACTGCATCGACTACATGCCGCGCAGCCTCATTGAAGGGCGCCTCTACGACATCGACTGGAGCGGCTCGCTGATGCAGCTCATGGAGGAATACGGCAACCGCCCGCGCATGTCGGCGGCCAGCGTTTCCGCTGTCATGCTGCCGGACGACATTGTCGAGCGTCATGGTCTGAAGGACTTCGGCCCAGCGCTTCTCATCACCGAAACTTGTTTCAACGCCGCCGGCGCGCCGGTGAACTACGCCATCGACTACCATCGCGGCAGCCATTTCTCCTTCAGCCTCGTTCGTAAATGATGTCGCTGTAGGGGCAGGAACCGTGCGTCACGCGCATGACTAGGCGAGCGTGCTATCCGAAGCTACAAGGGATCGCGAAGCGTCCTGCTCGTACGATTGGAGGTGACATGGTTCAGAAACCGGCGACTTTGAAGGATGTGGCGGCGCTGGCCAATGTGTCGCGCGCGACGGCCGCCCGGGCTCTCAACAGTTACGGATATGTCGGCGACGAAACCGCCCAAAAGATCCAGGCGGCCGCGGAAAAGCTGGGCTATCGCGGCAACCGCCTCGCGCAGGCGCTGCGTAGCGGGCAATTGCCGATCGTCGGTTGCATCCTCGGCGATATCCAGAACCCGTTCTTCGCCCGCATCGCGCACGATATCGAGGTCCTCGCCCGCGAGTTCGGGCACAATCTCATCATCGGCAGCAGCGAGGAGGAGTTGGCGCAGGAAATTTCCCTTCTGGCGAGCCTCCGGTCACTAAGCATCCGCGGCTTCATCGTCGCGCCGACCTCGGAGGGCAACAACGCCCACCTCCAGGGTCTGGTCGACGAGAACGTGCCGCTGGTGCTGATCGACCGTGTCGCAGAGGGCGTCGATTGCGACAGCGTCGTCGTCGACAACGAGGGCGGCGCCCGCAAGGCCGTCGAATACCTGATCGGCATGGGCCATACCCGCATCGGCCTGTTGCAGGACGACATGCGTATCTTTACCTCACGCGAGCGCAGGAGCGGCTATAGGTCGGCGCTCGCCGCGGCCGGGATCGCGGCCGACGACCGTATGGTCGCCGTGTCGCAATCCACCGTGGAGCACGCGGTCGATGCGACCATACGGCTCTTCAGCCAGAAGACACCGCCGACGTCGCTTTTCACCGTCGACAGCCTGATGACGCAGGGCGCGCTCCTGGCCTTTCGATCAATGGGGGTTTCCATCCCGCACGACGTCTCGCTCATCGGTTTCGACGACTTCAATCTGGCGACTTTCACCGATCCGCAGATTACCGTCGTTTCGCAGCCCGTCTCCGAGATTGGCCGCACGGCTGCTCGGGTGCTGTTCGAAAGGCTCACTGGCAAAGACGAGCCGCCGCGCAAAATTCGCTTTGAAACCAAGCTGATAGTTCGCGGCTCGGTGAGCCGCCGCGGCGGCGTCTGAGCGCCGCAAACCCCGCCTCAAAAAATTCGAGACGCCCACTTGCCAGCGCGAAAGTCTTGTGCGCTAAATATATGTGAGATCGATCTCACATCGTCTCAAAGTTTATTCGCGTTGGGACGCCACCTCGCTTCAAAGGCGATTTCGCGCAGCGCAAAACGGGAAGGTACAAATGCTCAACTTCGATAGAGATCGCTTTGTGACGATACAAAGCGGTGCAGTCGCAATCGCCGACGACATGCGCGCCCTGATGCGCGGTCTGCTCGACGACGGTCTGGAACGCATTTTCTTCATGGGGACCGGCGGCGTGCAGTTCCTAACCCAGCCGGCCATCGAGCTTGCGCGCGCTTTGACGGTATTCCCGGTTTCGGCCGCCTATTCGGCGCAGGTCGTGCTGGAGCCCCCGGCGGGCCTCAACGAGAAGGCGCTGGTCGTGCTGCCCTCGCTGTCGGGCACGACCAAGGAAAGCGTGCAGCTTCTCGCCTTCCTTAAGGAGCGCGGGGTGAAGACGCTGTCGCTCACCGGGCACAAGGACACGCCGCTCGGCCGCGACGCCGACTACAACTTCACCAATTTCGCCGAAGACGATACGTCCTCGGAATCCTTCTACCTCCAGACCCTGCTCATCGTGCTCGCGCTGCTGGCCGAGCGCGGCGAATACGCCGATTTCGACGCGACGGTCGGCGAACTGGCGCTGTTGCCGGAGCTATTGGTTTCGGTGAAGGAGGGCTACGAGGCCGAGGCCGCCGCGCTCGCCCGGGAAATCAAGGACGAAACCTACCACATCTTCACCGGCGCCGGTTCCGTCTGGCCGGAAGCGCACTACTACGGCATGTGCATTCTGGAGGAAATGCAGTGGATCCGCACGCGCCCCGTGCAGGCATCCGACTTCTTCCACGGCACGCTGGAACTGGTGGAACCGGGTGTCAGCCTCTTCATCTTCAAGGGCGAGGATGCCTTCCGCCCATTGACGGACCGCGTGGAGAACTTCGCCAAGCGCTACACCGACAAGGTGCGCGTTCTCGATGCGGCTGCCGCCGACCTTCCGGGCGTCTCGGCCAGGACGCGCAGTCTCATCTCGCCGATTGTCCTGGCGACCATGCTGGAGCGCTTGAGCGCGCATCTGGAGGTGCTGCGCGACCATCCGCTGACCACGCGCCGCTACTACAAGCGCGTCGAATATTGAGGTTTTCCGGTCCGGCGGCGACGCCGGACCGTTCCCCGACCTTGCATGTCCCAAAGAAACAACAACAGAGAGGAACTGCGAAATGAAAGCCAATCCGTTCTTGAGCACGACGAGCCTCGGGTCGATCGCTGCTGCCGCCTTCGTCATCGGCAGCGTCGCTGCTGCATCTGGCGCGGAGCCGGTCGTCGCCGATCCCAATGCGACGGTCGACTATTCCGGCACGGTCAGCGTGCTGACGAAATTCGGTCTGCAGCAGCTTTCTCCCTTCTTCGTCGATGCCGCCCGGGACTATGAAAAGCTCCACCCCGGCGTGAAGGTCGACCTCATCCAGGAGAGCGACGACAGCGTGAAGGGCAAGACGAAGGCGCTCGTGGCCTCCAATTCGCTGCCCGACGTCTATTTCACCTGGACGGGCAGCTGGGGTGAGAATTTCGTGCGCGGCAACCGCGCCGTCGATCTGACCCCGGTCATCGGTCCGGATACCGAATGGGGCAAGTCGCTCGCGACCGCTGCCGTCTCCGCCTTCCAGTACAATGGCAAGCTTTACGGCATTCCGCTTTATCTCGACGCCAAGTTCATGGGCTACAACGAGAGCCTGTTCGAAAAGGCGGGTGTCGCTGAGCCCAAGTCCTTCGAGGAGCTGCTCGGCGCCTGCGCCGCCCTGAAGAAATCCGGCGTCACGCCGATCTCCTTCGGCAACAAGGAAGGCTGGCCGGGCGTGCACTATGCCGGGCAGCTGCTAGCCTACAACGTGCCGCAGGCCACGCTCGAAAAGGATTTCATCCCTGCTACGGCCGAATTTGCCGATCCCGGTTATGTCGCCAGCCTCACACAGTTCAAGCAGCTCATCGACGAATGCTCTAATGGTTCAGGCACGAACGGCTCATCCTACGCCTCGGCCTTGCAGCAGTTCAGCAACGGCAAGTCCGCCATGTACTATCAGGAAATCATCGAGTTCGACCAGTCGACCGCGGACGGTGCGCTGAAACGGGAAGATTTCGGCTTCTTCAAGCTGCCGGTGCCGAAGGATGCCAAGGGAGACCCCAAGGCGGTCGAAGGCGCGCCGGAAGGCTACATGATCAATGCGGCTTCCAAGAACATTCCGCTTGCGATCGATTTCATGAGGTTCGTCACCTCGGCCGAAAACGGCAAGGTTCTCTCCGCGCCGCCTTATGGCCAGCCGAGCGCGACGGTCGGCGGATATTCGGTAGACGCCATGAACCCGGCCGTGGTCGACGGCCTCAAGGTGATCGCCGACGCCTCCTATCTGATGCCCTGGCTCGATACCGCCAATCCGCCGCGCGTTGCGGCCGCCTGGTTCTCCGGTCTCCAGGCGCTGATCGGCGGCTCCATGACACCCGAAGAGGTCATGGAACGGGTCAAGGAAGCAGCGACTTCGTCCAAGTAAGGATCGGCCCAGGATGACTGTCATGAAGCACGAGCAGAATGGTGAAGCCGTCAAAATCGGCTTCGCCGGGCCGGACCGGGCGCAAAGCCATCGGTTCGGCCCGCTGGCCGGGATCCTGTCGTTTCGCTGGGTGCTGGTCGCGTTCGTCCTGATCCTGTGGTTTGTCTATTATCCCATCATCGACAATTTCGTCGTGAGCACGAAGAACCAGGACATCTTCACAGGCGAGACCGCTTTTATAGGACTGGACAATTACCGCCGCCTGCAGGGCGACCCGGTCGTCTGGACGGCGATCGTCAACAACACGCTCTATGCCGTCATCTCCGTCATTTTCCAGGTTTTCGGCGCGTTCGTGCTGGCGGCCCTCATCGAGGGGCTTGCTGATGAGAGATGGCGCCGGTTCTGGCGCGCCGTCTATTTCATACCCTCGGCCATCTCGATCACCGTCACCGGCCTTCTATTCTATTTCATCTACCAGCCCGATATCGGCCTAATGGATTCGGCGCTGACGCAGCTCGGGCTTGCGGAGTGGTCGCGCGCCTGGCTCGGCGAGGAGGGCACCGCGATCTACGCTATCATCGCCATGAGCCAGTGGCAGGGTTTCGGTTATTCGACTCTGCTGTTCGCTATCGCGATCCAGAAGATCCCGCGCGAACTCTACGACGCGGCGATCATGGACGGGGCAGGGACTTGGCGGCGCCTATGGAACATCACCTTTCCGCTCACCCGCGAAATGACCGGCCTGATGGTAATCGTCACGATCACCGGTGCGTTCCAGGTCTTCAACGAGGTCATGGTGATGACCGGCGGTGGGCCGAACAACAGCAGCCAGGTGCTCGGCACATGGCTTTACCAGCAGGGTTTCATCGAAAACGACTTCGGTTATGGCGCGGCCATCGCAACGGTTATCTTCGTCATCACGCTGATCACCGGCTTCGCGCAGCTCTGGTACACCAAGAGACGGAGGGTCGATCTGTGAGCGTCACCTATCAACCGCGGGAAACCGAGCGCACCGACTTCGCCGCCGTGCTGGCGAAGACCTGCCTCGTTACCTTCCTGATCAGTCTCGGCTTCGTCGTGCTCTATCCGCTGTTCTGGATGGCGATGAACGGCTTCAAGACCAATGCCGAAATCTTCGGCAACCCCTTCGCGCTGCCGAGCGGCTTCAGCATCGCAAACTATATCTCGGCCTGGAACCAGGGCATCCGGAATTACATCGCGACAAGCGTCATCGTCACGCTCGGATCGGCCGTCTGCACGGTGCTGGTCAGCGCCTGGACAGCCTATGGCCTCACGCGTTCGAAATTGCCCGGAAAGCCGTTTTTCGTCGGCATCGTGCTCGGTGGCCTCATGCTAAGCCCGACGGTCGCGGTCATCCCACTCGTGCGCATGATGCAGGGCCTTGGCCTCTATAACACCTATTGGGCGCTGATCATCCTCTATACCGCCTTCCGCATTCCCTTCACGACCTTCCTGATCCGCGCCTACATGCTCGGGCTGCCGCGGGATCTCGACGAGGCCGCCACCATGGACGGTGCCAGCGAAGGGCAGATTTTCCGGAAGGTGACGCTGCCGCTGTGCAAGCCGATCCTGGTGTCCTGCGTCATCCTGCATGTGCTCTTCGCCTGGAACGAGTATCTCTTCGCGATGATCTTCACCAGCGGCGCGGATTTGCAGACGCTGCCCGTCGGCCTCACCTCCATCATGGCAAAGCACGGAACCAACTATGCCGTCGTCTTCGCCGCCATGACGCTCTCCGCACTTCCCATCGTCATCACCTTCTTCGCCGCCCAGCGCTTCTTCATCCGCGGGCTGGCCGAAGGCATCGGAAAATAGGGCGGGCACATGTTGAAACGAAACCAGCTCATCGGTGCGAACTTCTCCTTTCAGCACCATTCCTTCCGCTGGACAGCCGAAAAGCTCAGCGCCATGGGCCTTCAGCAGATGGAGCTCTGGGGCATCGCCCCGCATCTCGATCTCTTCCACGACAACCGCGCACGGCTTGCGGAGGTGAAGGCGATCCTCGGCGACAACGGATTGGCCGTACGTTGCTTCACGCCAGAGCAGGTTCTTTATCCGATCAACATCGCCTCCGGCGACAGCGCCTACCGCGAGGCCAGCGTCGAGCGTTTCATGCAGGCCGCCGATGTCTGCGCGGAGCTGGGAGCGCAATATCTCTTCCTGACGCCGGGCCGCGGCTTCGAGTGCGAAAGCCGACAAACCGCCTGGGCCAATTCGATCCAGTCGATCAACCGGATCGCCGCCCATGCGTGCGCGCTTGGCGTCTCCTGCCTGCTGGAGCCGCTGCAGCGCCTCGAAAGCAACATCGTCACCAATGCCGATGCGCTTGAGAGCTTCTGGCGCGCGCTCGACGGTGACGATATCGATATCGTTCTCGACCTCGTCGCCATGGCGACGGCAGAAGACAGCGTCGGCGACTATTTCGCGCGCTTCGGCAAGCGCATCGCGCATGTGCATGTCGTGGATGGAACGCCAGCGGGGCATCTTGCCTGGGGCGACGGCAACCTGCCGCTCGACGACTATATCGGGCAGCTTGGCAGGCACGGTTTCGCCGGCACGCTGACTTTCGAACCTTTCGGCAACGGCTCCTATGCGCTCGACCCCGTTTCCGCCTGGCGGCGATGCCTCGAAGCCATTGCACCCCATCTCGATGAAACGGACACAGAATGACGAAGGCCAATCCCAACCTGATCGCCGTCGGCGACAATTGCCTCGATGCCTATCTGAGCAAAGGGTTCGTCACCGTGGGCGGCAATGCCCTCAATGTCGCCGTCCAATGGCGGCAACAGGGGTTGAATGCCCGCTATTTCGGTGCGCTGGGCCCGGATGCGGAAGGCGATATCATGCTTGCCGCCATCGCGGAGGCGGGGCTTGATCGCAACGATGTCGAAATCCGTCCCGGCGCGTCTGCTGTGACGCTGCTGACGGACGATGCCGGCGAGCGACGTTTCCTTCTCGAGTCGCTCGGAGTGGGCGAGGATTATGTTCCAAATGCTGATCGCTACGAGGCGTTGCGGCAAGCCGACTGGTTGCATCTCGGCACAAATTCCAGCGAAAGGCTCATCCGCCGGCTCGTCGCCGATGGCATTCCCTTCAGCATCGACATTTCCACACGGCATTTCGACCTTTCGCTCGATGGCGTGCCGCTTGTCTTCGCCTCCGGTCCGGACGATCCGACCAAGCCGGTCGAGCCGCTGATCGCGCGGTTCAGGGCCGCGGGCGCACGAGAGGTCGTCGTCACCTGCGGCAGGCGGGGATCCTTCTATCATGATGGTTCGACGGTGTTCGCGGCGGGTTCTGTGCCGGTCACGGTCGTCGATACCTGCGGTGCAGGGGACAGCTTCATCGCGACCTTCATCATGTCGCGGTTCTTCGCAGACCTGTCCGGACAGGCCGCGCTCGACAGCGCCGCCGAAAGAGCATCCGAGACCTGCACCCATCTCGGCGGCTTCCCGCAGCCCATCCGGCCAATCCCGGAATGGCTGCTTAAGAAATATGACGATGTCATCGGCAGCACCGAGAGGGCGGGAACATGAACACCATCACGATGAGGCCGCCCGTCGCGGCACCGAAGGGCGATCGTTCCTTCTGGCTGCAGAGCATTGCGGCGGATGCCGTCACGCCGCCCCTCAAGGGCAGCGCGGATTGCGACGTCGCGATCGTCGGCGGTGGCTATGCCGGCCTGTGGACTGCGCTGAGGATCAAGGAACAAGCGCCCGAAACGCGTGTCTCCGTGCTCGAAGCGGATTTCTGCGGTTCCGGAGCTTCCGGTCGCAACGGCGGCCAGGTCCATAGCTGGTTTGCCGAAATCGACATGCTGCGCGCGCTTGTCGGCGAGGATGACGCGCTCATGCTGTGCCGGGCGACCGCCGACGCCATCGAGGAGCTTAATGGCCTGCAGGCCTCCGGTGCCATCGACATGGATCTGAGACTCGACGGCTGGCTGTGGACGGCAAGTTCGACCGCGCAGGAGGGGGCCTGGGCTGCGGCCCGCGACCTCAGCCGGACGCTCGCCGAGGACCGCCTGCATCCGCTCCAGCGCGCCGATATCCTGCGCCGCACCGGCTCGGACGTCTCCTATGTGGGCATCATCGAGGAGAGGGCGGGAACCGTGCAGCCCGCAAAGCTCGCCCTCGGCCTGCGACGGCTCGCCCTCGAAAGGGGGATCATCATCCATGAGCAGAGCCCGGTTCTCGAAATCGTGCCCGGTTCCACGCCGCAACTGCGCACAGCATGCGGCGTGCTTTCCGCCGGCAAGGTGGTGCTCGCCGCAAATGCCTGGCTTTCGGCCATCGCGGAATTGCATGCCTATCTCTACGTGGTTAGCAGCCAGGTCATCGCGACGGCGCCGGCGCGCGATGTCCTGGAGCAGATCGGCTGGACGGACGGCGCCTCGATCTGCGATGCGCAGCAGCATGTGCTCTACTACCAGCGCACGCCCGAGGGCACCGTCGTCTTCGGCCGGGGCACGGGGGGCATCGCCTATGCCGACCGCATTGACGCCCGCTTCAATCGGAGCGGCGACGGCGGCGCCGACAATATCCGCGAGATGCACCGGGTGTATCCTGAGTTGAAGCATGTGCCTGTCCTTTACGACTGGAGCGGCCCGATCGATTGCACGGCGCAGCACCTGCCGGTCTTCGGCCATCTGAAGGACCACGCGAACATCTTTTACGCGATGGGCTTTAACGGTACGGGCATCGCGCAAACGCCCGTCGCCGGCCGCATCATGGCAAGCCTTGTGCTCGGGCGTGACGACGCCTGGAGCCGGTGTGGGTTGGTTGGCATTGAAAAGCGCACGCGGCTTCCGCCCGAGCCGCTGCGCTATCTCGGCGCGCGCGTCGTGCGGCATGCCATCCGGCGCAAGAACGATCTCGAGATCATCAACAGAAAGCCGGGTCCGGTCACGCGGTTCCTGGCCGGGCTCGCGCCCTGACGGCGCGCTGTCTTGCAATTGCAAATAACGGAACGGGAACGATGGCCGATTTATCGCTGAGAAACATTCGCAAGGCTTATGGTGATCTCGAAGTCCTGCACGGCATAGACCTTGAGATGAGGTCGGGCGAGTTCATCGTCTTCGTCGGCCCGTCTGGGTGCGGGAAATCCACTCTGCTGCGCTCGATTGCCGGCCTTGAGACAATCACGTCAGGCGACCTCGTCATCAATGGCGAGCGAATGAATGCCGTCGCGCCCTCCAAGCGCGGCATCTCCATGGTGTTCCAGTCCTATGCGCTTTACCCGCATATGACCGTCTACGAGAACATGGCCTTCGGACTGCGTATCACCGGAACGCCGAAGGCGGAGATCGATATGCGGGTGCGAAAGGCGGGCGAAATACTCCAGCTCGACGAGTACCTACAACGCCACCCGAAGGCGCTTTCCGGCGGGCAACGGCAGCGCGTGGCGATCGGGCGTGCCATTGTGCGAAATCCGCGGGTCTTTCTATTTGATGAGCCCCTGTCCAATCTGGATGCCGCGCTGCGCGTCGCCACCCGCATTGAGATCGCCAAGTTGAAGCAGAGCATGCCGGAAGTAACGATGATCTACGTCACCCACGACCAGGTCGAGGCGCTGACGCTGGCGGACCGTATCGTCGTCTTCAAGGACGGCAACATCGAGCAGGTCGGCACGCCGACCGATCTCTACCGCAAGCCGGCGAACCTCTTCGTCGCGCAATTCATCGGCTCACCGGCAATGAACATCCTTAAAGGTAAGGTCGTGGGCCGTTCCGCGACATCGGCACGCTGCCAGCTTGACTGCGGTGTGGTCCTTGATATTGAGGCAGAACGTGGCAGCCTTTCAAGGGGCGAGGCGATCAGCGTCGGCATTCGCCCGGAAAACATACGGATAGGCGACAGTCATGGGACGGATCCGACATTTGCCGGAACCGTCGATCTCGTGGAGCATCTCGGCGAGGTGCAAATACTCTATCTGGACCTGAACGGCGCCCGTGAAAAGTTTTTGGTCAAGGTCGATGGGGAGAGTGCATTTTCACGCACGCAGAGCGTTAATTTCACCGCGCGCCGCCGGGATATCCACATCTTCGACACTGCGGGAAGAGCCGTTCGAAGCTAGGTGAACCGATCTTGCAGCCATCAGTTCGGGAGGCTCTTGCCGGGATCAGGCAGTCAGGCGATCCCGATCTCTGGGCCGCCTGCAACAACAATCTCGCGTCTGCGCTTGGCTGACTGGCATATGCATCACCGACAATCGACAGGAACAGACTCTTGCGTGCGGCAGCAACGGCTTGGGGTGATGTGCTTCAGGTGCGCAAAAGAGAGGACAATGAGTTATTGTGGGCGCGAGCGAGTGCAAACGTCGCCCGCGCAGTCTCCGATTTGTTTCACTACCTGCTCGTGGAGGATGGTGGCGAAATTACAGAGCGCGTGCGAGAGGTGGCGAGCAATGCAATCCATCTCTTTGAAGAGGTTATCGACGTGATGCGGCGCGTGCCGAATGACTATGCGGCCACGCTACAAGACGTCCCAACGATCCATGCCAACGTCAGATCTTACGGATCTGCCATTCAGCTTTTGCAAGAGGCGCGCGAGGTTTTCCAAGAAACGGAAATGCCGCTGGCATTGGTACGTGCCAAGAAATGCTTGGAAAAATCGCAGCCGCACAAGCACCATCAGGTTAGGCCGCGAAAGGCCGATCGCTGAACGGGCGGCCCAACCTGCAAGGATGCGTTGTCCAAACCGTCTTACCGATCGCTTCTCTTCGTTCTTGCAACTGTCGCTGCGTCTGCCGTCGGTGCGGACTTGTCTGAACTCAACCTGCGGGGCCGCGACCACGGTGCATTCAACGCGCGCTGACCATTGAATCGAAACCGATGAGAAAAGCGTCGACCATGGCATGAAGACGACGCGGTTCAACTCCATCGCGTGCTTGAACCGAAAGCCCGTGCAGCAAGGTTGCGCAGCAATCGCCTATGGCAATTTCATCGACATGTGCCGGGATCTCCCCCGATCGTTTCCCCGCGATCAGGCGGTCAATGATCGATTGCGTTCGCGCCTTCCGATGCTCGGCCAGCCAGTCTCTGATCGCCTCGTTCTGCTGCGTGCAATTCGTCGCCGCCGATACGACCATGCATCCCTTCAGTCCGTCGGTATAGAGCGCCACTGCCGCCCGGAACATGACTTCCAGAACTGAGCGGACGTCGCTGTTCTCGAGCATGGCTCGCTCGGCAAAGCCGCCCTCATTCGTCTCGTAGTGTTCGATAGCTTCCCGAAACAAGGCCTCCTTGGAGCCGAAAGCGGCATAAATCCGCGCGGAGGCGATGCCAAGGCCATCCACCAGATCGGTCATGGAAACACCTTCGAACCCGCGCGCCCAAAACAGATCCCGGGCTCTCTTCAGCGCCACGTCCCTGTCAAACTCTCTGGGTCTACCTGCCACGTCGCGCTCCTATGTTTGTCGATCGACAAATAATTCGCTTGACGCGGAGATGCAAGGCTGCCAATTCTTTGTCGATCAACAAAGAAAGGCCATCCAGTGAAAACCATAAAAGGCCCAAGCCTCCATCTCGCTCAATTCAGCGATGCCAATCCGCCCTTCAACACGCTAAAATCAATTGCGGAATGGGCGAGCGGAATGGGCTTTGCCGCCCTTCAGATACCTGCCTGGGACCAACGCCTGATCGACATCGCCAAGGCGGCAGAGAGCCAAGCTTACTGCGACGAGATCAAAGGCACGCTTGCCGAGCACGGCTTGCAGGTCAGCGAACTGACCACGCATATCCTTGGACAGCTTGTCGCTGTCCACCCGGCGTACGATGCGATGTGCGATGCGTTCGCTCCTGAGGAGCTTCGTGGAAACGCCGCTGCCAGGAGCGAATGGGCTCTGCAGCAAATCAAGTTGGCCGCGAAAGCCTCGCGGCGGCTTGGACTGACCGAGATGGGAACGTTTTCGGGCTCATTCCTCTGGCCCTACTTCTTTCCGTTTCCACAGCGTCCCGAAGGCTTGGTCGATGCCGCCTTCGACGAACTGACCAGCCGCTGGAAGCCCATTCTCGACAACTGCGAAGAAGAGGGGATCAACCTATGTTATGAACTTCACCCGAGCGAAGACCTTCATGACGGCGCCAGTTTCGAGATGTTTCTTGATCGCATCGGTGGCCATCAGCGGGCCCAAATCCTCTTTGATCCCAGCCACTTCGTCTTGCAGCAGCTCAAGTATCTCGACTTCATCGACATTTATCACGAGCGCATCGGCATGTTCCATGTCAAGGACGCTGAATTCAACCCGACCGGACGCCAGGGCATCTATGGCGGCTACCAGTCCTGGGTAAACCGTGCGGCCCGATTCCGTTCGCTGGGCGATGGCCAGGTCGACTTCCGCTCGATCTTCTCGAAATTTGCCCAGTATGATTTTTCGGGCTGGGCGACGTTGGAGTGGGAATGCTGCCTGAAGAACCAGGAAGACGGAGCGCGCGAGGGCGCTGCCTTCATTCGTGATCACGTGATCCGCGTCACGGATAAGATTTTCGACGATTTCGCCGGAACGCCGCTGAGCGTCGGCCAAATGAACAAGATCCTCGGCATCTCCAACTCTTTCGCAGGAAAACACTATGGCTAATCTATTGGTGTCGGACCACGCGTCCGAAGGTTTCGCGCATCGCTACGTGCGCGTCGACGGGCAGAAAATCCACTGCGCCACGATGGGCGAGGGCAAGCCGGTGTTGCTGATCCCCGGCTGGCCACAGACCTGGTACGCCTGGCGCTACGTAATGGTCGCCTTGGCGCAAAATGGCTTCCAAGCCATTGCCGTCGACCCCATCGGCACCGGGTTTTCCACGAGACCGGAAAACGGCTACGACACGGGCTCAGTCGCGCGTCTCCTGCACCAGCTTATGACTGCGCTTGGTCACACCCGCTACGGTGTCGCCGGACATGACGTCGGCATGTGGGTCGGATACGCGCTGGCGAGCGACTACCCGGACGCCGTGGAACGCATCGCGCTGACAGAAGCTGTCATTCCCGGTCTCGCGCCTGCGCCGCAAATCTTCGTACCCCCTTCGGACAACATCTTCCTCTGGCATTTCATGTTCAATCAGGTCCTGGATCTGCCGGAATTCCTCACATCGGGACGGGAGAAAGAATATCTCGGCTTCATGTTCGACAAGTGGTCTCACCGCAGGGACCGGGTCGCAGCGGATGTCTATGCAGCTGCCTACGGGACACCAGGGGGTATCCGGGCCGGCTTCTCCTATTACCGGGCGATCCCCGAAACCATCCGTCAGAACCAGGTACGGGCGAGCCGGCCGTTGGCGATGCCGGTCTTGGCTATAGGTGCGGAGCACGCGACGGTGGACGCGCCTATGCAAACGATGCGCCGACATGCGAGCAACCTGCGCGGCGAGATTGTCCGCGATTGTGGCCATTTCATAATGGAAGAATGCCCGGACGATTTCATCGCACAGGTTGTTCCCTTCTTTCTGGAGGGGGCAGCCTGATGCCTGTCGATGCGAACATCGCCACGTTTCTGGCGGGGCTACCGGCCACGCAACCCTGCACCCTTGATGAAATGCGCGCAGAGACCGATCGAGCCCTGATCGCCATGCAAGGCCCCTCGGAGCCTGTCAGTCAGATCGAAGATCTCGTTGTGGCCGGCGACGATCCGGACGTTTCAATTCCTGTTCGGGCCTACTGGCCCGCTGGAGCGAAATGGGGCGGCAAGCCTCCGGCTATGGTTTTTGCCCATGCCGGGGGATGGTGCCTGGTATCGCTCGACGCGTATGACAATCCGTGTCGTGCGCTCGCCAATGCGACCGGCTGCGTTGTGTTTTCTGTCGGATATCGCCTTGCTCCGGAACATCCCTATCCGGCAGCTCTGGACGATGTCTATCGCGCCCTATGCTTTGTCGCCGACCATTCGGAACGACTGGGAGTGGACAGAAATAGGATTGTCATCGCTGGTGACAGCGCCGGCGGCAACCTGGCTGCCGCGACCGCGATGCTCGCACGCGACCGCAGTGGACCGCCTATCGCGCAACAACTGCTCATGTATCCGCCAGTCGATACCGACTTGGAAACCGCTTCCTATCAGGAGTTTGCCGACGGTTACTATCTGACGCGCGATGCAATGAAGTTCTGTTGGGGCGCCTATCTCGGTGACCGAGTGACGACGCCCCCAGTCTATGCCGGCCCGCTTCGGGGCGATCTCTCCAGTTTGCCACCGGCGACGATCATGGTGAGCGAGTATGATCCCTTGCGCAACGAAGGCGAATCCTACGCGCGCAAACTTGACGCATGCGGCGTCCCAACCACGCTCATCGTTCTCGAGGGAATGGTCCATGCCTGCATCCATATGCTCGGCATCACACCGGCGGCGAAAGCGATATTCGCCAATGCGGGAAGAGAGCTGCGTCTGAAGCTCGGTGCATTCTAAGGCTAGGCGGTGTGACGGTGAACGCGCTAGTCAATACTGTCGGGAGCGTCAGCGGCAGGTGGCATTGCGTCGGAGCGAAGGCGGTCGGGCAGTCGAGCGCATTGACGGGCCAGACTCGCTTGGTCACAGCCGGTCCACGTCGATGATCGCCTGAGCGAAGTCCTCCGGCGCATCCTGCGGCAGGTTGTGGCCGACGCCGCCGGCGATGTTGCGATGCTGGTAGTTGCCGGAAAACATGCCGGCTTAAACTTCGAGCCCCCGATGCGGGGCGGCGTTCTGGTCGCCTTTGAGTGTAATTGTCGGGGTCGTGATCACCGGGCTATTGGCAAGCTTTTCCTCGAATGCGTCGAAGCGGGATTCCCCTTCGATCAGGTCCAGCCGCCAGCGATAGTTATGGACGATGATAGCGACATGGTCGGGGTTGTCGAAAGCAGGGGCCGAACGTGTGAAGATCGCGTCGTCGAATTGCCCGTTCGGCGAGGCGGTCTCCCAGATTAGATGAACAAAGCCGTGCGTATTGGCCTGGTAGCCCAGCCGGCCACGCTCAGTGGCGAAATAGAATTGATACCACCAGGCGAGCTCGGCTTTGAGCGGTATAGGCTTCTTGTTCATTCTCTTGGCTGCCGATCCGCTCACCGACACCATCGCCTTACAGCGATCCGGCCACAGGACGGCCATGATTTTCGACGTACGGGCACCGCAACCATAGCCTCCGATGATGGCTTTTTCGACGCCGAGCGCGGCGGCCAAGGCGGATTGCTGGCCGTTGCGTGGTGTGCCCTTCGATAGGGACCGGGCCGTGCCATACCTCCTGAGATAGGGCACGATCATCCGATAACCGGCCGATACAAACAGCGGCGCGACGTCGACATAGCTATGAATGTCGTAGGGCCAGCCGTGCCGCAGCAGGACCACGCGCTCGTTGCTGGCACGAGCCTCGGCGTAATCGATTTCGAGGTCGACGACCTTAATGCTTTTCATGGATTCAATGGACGTGGTCGGGCGGCCACAATGGCGGTCCGCGACGTCGTCGCGGAGGTGTCTGACCCCGCATCGGCTGCGTCGGCAAAGCCAAGTTTGACGGCTGCGGCGGTAAATGCAGCCAGGCTGAACAAGCGACGGCGTTCAAGGTTGAATTCGACGGACATCGATCCGGCTGCTTGGCTGGTCCATTCCGATAAGACCGGTGCACCACGAGTTTGCGCGGAGCGTGCGAGATAGGGAGGACCGTCCCTCACGATCCATGTCGACCGCGTAGACGACCATGCTCCCGGCAAACACCCTCCCGCACACAAAAGGCGCTTGCAAATCTCGCATTTAGACAACGGTCTTGCTCTGGAACATCGCCTTGCGGAGGGGGTTTAATAGGATCGTTGTAAAAAAGGACGTTTTGCCATGCCAACCCATCTGGATAAGGGAGGCGACAGAGTCGGGACATCGAATGGTAGGAACCCACTGCCAACAGGATTGGGATTTCTCAGGCGCGCTTTCTTACTTGCAGTTATTATCGGTTTAACACTTGCAGTGATTGCGTTCACAATATCGCGCTCCTTGGAACCAGGCAGTGACCTCGGCAGCAATCAGCAAACGGTTGTACCAACAGGTACCGATAAGGCCAAGTGAAGTTGAAGCACCCACGAACCGCCAAGCGACATCCGCTCGAGCAACGGTCGGAGCGGTGGTGACGCATGCGTAACCCCTCACGCGCGAACCGGCCCGATAGGATTGGACCGCGGGCGGGTCGAGAATGCTTGTAGGTCTACTTCAACTGCAGCGCGTTCATAGATAATGACGCTTTCTGGTGCACTGCTTACCGAACGTGCGGCCGGCAGAAGCATGCCACTGTTCAAATGCTAGTTTGATGACACGGCCGGACGCTAGACTTCTTTCTGGCACGTATGGCTCTCCGGGAAGTCCGGATTCGCTGGATCAACCGAGATTTTGCCCGAGAATTCCTTCCTTGAAGGAACGTGCACATCGATACGGTGAAAGTGAAGGCACGAAAGTTCCACGGACGGCACGCCTATCGAAGGAGACCGTCGCTCCCGAATTCGTCCCATCCGCTCAAGCCGGTCGCGGCTTCGTCGGCTCGTTCGCTTGGTTTGACTTTTTCCTTTTTCTTCAGCGACCGCGTCAACTTCGCCTGATACGCGGCCCGCCTGCGATTTTCCGCTTTCGCCGCTATATCTTCTTCTCGCCACTCATCCACGGCGCCACGGTCGAGTAGATCTTCGACGACACGAGGATCGAATATGTGAAAGGTGATCTTCCTTGCGCGTCCTTGTAGCCTCACCGTTCGCGTCCCGGCGCTGGGCAGACGACCGTCTGCGAGCCAGCGCTTCCGCTCTGATGCCGTGATCGTCAGAATATCCTCGATCTCTCGAGGAATGATCGGAAGGTTTGCGATGCCGTCCAACGCGCTGGAGACGGCCGATGCCGTAGCTCTGAAGGCTGTCTTCGAAGTCTCTGGCATGACGAGGATCAGCCCGCCTGGCTGCATATCCAGCGACTTCCGGATCGTGGATGGTAGCCGGGACCGGATTTCCTGCAGAATACCCTTAAGCCTGACACCAGATCCGAGGGTCGCCACCACGGGAAGCGGCCACTCCCTGATCAGTTCGGGATCGTCACTTTCCTTGCTCTTTGTCTTCGTCTTGGGCATTCCGCAGGAGATGGTGTTGAAGGGGCCGCGCGTCAACGGAGCTTGGGATGATTTGCCACGTTCCCTCCTCATATCTGTGTCGATGCCGAGTTGGTTTCCGGTCATGGGACCGCAAAACCCCGTTTAGAACTGAGGAGATGCCCATGTTCCGGCGGACCGCCGGGACAGACGACACTGGCCGGGTGAACTCTTTACCAAGCTACACATCGACACCCGAGAAACGTTCATCAGGGACAGCAGGCAGACCGGGATTTCTCAGCGGTCCGGTCGCAGCGCTGTTAAATGATTGACAAAACCCGGTTGGGATTAAGTTCACGATGCCAGGGGCCTTAGAGGATGTGCCAGACAGGGCACCCGACGTTCCTATGTCCGTCGTCGGTCGAAACAGCGTGCAGGTCGACCGCGCAATGATCTTCGCCCACCGCTTCGGCTCCGATCAGAATATGTGGCGGTGGTCACTCCAGCGGCGCCTGCGAGCGCCATTCCAGTCATAGCCCATCACGTTCTCCCTGCGGTGAACTGCGCGCGTGGATCCTTCGACGGCATTGTTGTCCTAGGACAGCATCTCGAGACCGTGTTTCCGGACGATCTAAAGCAGCTTCAATGCGGGGCCGCTCGGCCCCTTCGCGCCGGTTTCCCACTTTTGCACTGTCGATTCCCTGGTGTTCAGGTATCGCGCGCCGCTCAGGTCATAGTTGCGCTGCCGCTAGCCGTGATCCTTCTTCCCCGCGAGAGGTCGCTTCCGGCACACTCGATGAGCGCGCCGGAACGAGGTCCGCTCTTCACTCGGATGCGGCCGCAGCAACAACCGCCTCATTGTGTTTCGCCAGAGCTTGCTGGGCTGCCGCAGCGACGTCCGAACTCCTATCTCCCGCGACTTGAACTGTCGGGAACGCCGGTTTGATGTCGTTGTCGTGAAACGCCTTGTTGATCATCATCAGCGCGCGGCGCTTGAGCATGAACTGTTCTCCGGGCACGGTGGTGAACTTCATTCGCAGGATCAATCCTGAATCCCCGAGGCTATCAATACCCTGCATCTTCAGGGGTTGAATGGTAATCGCCGCAAACTCAGGATCGACCAGCAATTCCTGCCCAATCTTTTTGATGATCTTGCGTGCTTTGTCCACGTCGGTGTCGTAGCCGACGGTAACCGTGAGCTTCTCGACGACCCAGTCCCGGCTCATATTCTGGACCGCGCCAAGCTCGCTGAAGGGAACGATATAGATCGCGCCCCGGTGGTGACGCAGCTTCACCGATCTGAGGCTGAACGACTCGACGGTGCCCTTGTAGCTGCCGCTTTGGATGTACTCCCCGACCCGGAACGCGTCGTCGAGCAGATAGAACATGCCGCTGATTACGTCCTTGACCACCGTCTGTGCACCGAAGCCGATCGCTACACCGACGACACCGGCGCCTGCGATCAATGGAGCAATCTCAACGCCGAGCGACGACAGGGCCATCATAATGGCGACCGCCACGAACAGGATCATTAGGACGTTCTTGAGGATTGGTAGAAGCGTCCTGATCCGGGCACGCTTGCGTTCGCGTTCACTCCCGGTTTCGTGGGCCGTTTCCGTCTCGCCAAGCTTCCGATCGATCAGCACCTTAACGATGTTCCAGACAAGGTCGATTGCAAGCAGGATGATCCCGGCACTCAACGCTCCGCGCATCAGCCTCAATGCAGCCGAATCCTGAGCGGCAATCCCTGTCAACTCGATATCAAGCACCTCCGCCAAAACGACAATTGCACCGACGAGAAGCGCTGCGCGAATCCCACGCTCGACCATCACCGAGATTACCCCCGGTCTGGTTGGACTTTCGGCATCGGCCAGACTGCTCGTCAGAAGATTGTCGACGGAAGCGCGCGTGAGGGCGATCGCGCCGGGAAGTGCGGCGGCAACGACTGCGATCCAGAATGGCTTCATGGCACCTGCCACCCAGAGAAGCCAAAGCGCAACAAAATAGCCAGTCCAGACCCAGTTTCGGGCGCGGACACCTATCCTGCTGAAGCGGCTTGCGTGCTCAGTCGGGCGATGGACCATTGGACGGTTCCACACGGCTTCGATGCCAAGAAGGAGAAGGACGATCCCCAGCGTATAGGCCACCACCTGTCGCGACGGGTCGGCAAAGCCAAGCGTGGTGAGAAGATGAACGGTGACGGAGCCGAAAGCATACCAACCCACCAAGTAGCCCAGCCGCTTCGTCCAATGCGCAGCCGCCTGATCGGAGACCGGTATGACCCGAAACCGTTCGGCATTTGCGAAGCCATCGGATCCAGACGGTGCAAGGAGGAAATCGAAAGCGACGAGTGCGAGCCGGAAGATCACCACCGCGAACAGGTAACCGACAACGATTTCGCGGACGAGCGGCGACCAGTCGAAGGCAAGGAAGAAACCAAGGCTCCCCAGCGCAAATGCGAGCACGTAACTCGTGCCCCATAGCAGTCTCGCCGAAATCGCCACCAGCTTGTCGCGTACGGTCAGAAATCGCAGCGAAGCGATCCAAGCACGCCAGCCTCGGCTGAGCCACCAGAAGCACCATTGTGCGGCCAACCCTGCTGCGATGAAAGCGAGCACAAAGACGATGGGGCGTGCACTGCGGCTGGTATCGAGCTCGCTCTGCAGGACGGACGCCGCGCGGGCGGTTTCGGCCGGGAACGCGCGCAAGCCTCCGAGAAGCTGGGCTGCTCGCGCACGAAAGATCGAAGCAAAGCCGGCATAAGAAACAGTTGCAACGGCGGCCGGCGCCGCTGCACCAGTGGCGGGTTTCGCGCTCAGTAGCCAAGATCGCACGTGTGGGTCATCCACAAGTTCGAGGAAACGCTGAACTTTCTCTGCCTGGACCGGATCTGGAGCCTTTTCCTGTGCGGAGCCCGGCGAAGATAAGACGGCCAGTGCGGCCACAAACGCGAGCCCGGCAAGCGCCAAGCGGATGAATGTACACATTCGATTCATAGACAACGTTTGCATCTTGGGTTCTCGCTTCCCGGGTGTTCCGGTTAATTTCTGCAGTCTGTGGCAGAAGGCTGACACGCTGGCTTAGTCTGTGATCTTCCAGCCATCTTGGACGGTCCCCATCCGGCGGCGTTTCCTGCGGCTGCGACCGTGTGGCTGCGAGGATCTTATCTCCAAGACCGACGCGGCTATCCGTTAGTGTATGCCCGTCGGAGATGCGCGCCGCCATCAGCCGGACGATATCAGGCGATGGGGCGAACTGCCGTGATTGAGACAATCACATTCCAATGAACAACAAGTGTCGCACCAAGAACCGCGAGCCGGATTTAGACGAGCTGTGGGCCAAGGTTCCTTCACCCATGTCCGATCCTCTCATGGCAATGGTGGTGACGTTCCGTGGCAGGAGAATCGAGCTGCCGTTGATGCGCATTGCGGGCCCCAGACCGAGCTTGACGCGATTCCAAGCCTGCCGACGGGCTAGTGGCCACAACCTCAAACAAATCCTCGGAGGGCAGGAATTTCCCGGATTATAGCACGGTGTGGATGGGAAACGACGACTTGGCACCGCGCGGCCAGTCTGGGGATGTTTGAAGCCGCCTGGAGGGTCACACATTGAACGACTTCGACGATAGGAAGCGGGGTTCATCTGTACCCTCTTCGGCGGTTGCCAACGTGCGACCTTGACCGCTTTGCGTTATTCGACTGGCTCAAGCGCCCGCTCCTGCCAATCCGTTAGTTCGTTAGCAGCTTACTTACGCTGCCAGAACAGCAAGGAGCCCCCTGTTAAGCAGCCTTTGTCTCATGTCTGCACCCTTTCACGGACCACGTTTCACTATGCCTCAATGCCCCCCAAGCACCAGCGTCTGCACCGGCAGCACCAGTGCCTGCAAGCGCAGGATCATCGCGTGCACGAGGCCGAGGGTATCGACCACGTGCAGGTAGATCCAGCGGCCAGTGCTGATGTCGGATGACTCCAGTTCCTCATGGCTGTTGGTATAGGCATTGGCGATGCAGGTGCTGCCCGGAGGCACGTCATCGAGCCCGCCGGGATAGAGTGGCTCCATGAAAACAGTGAGCGTGCCAGGCTGCGAAATATTCGCAACATCGATCAGCTGATCGCTGGCGCGAACCTGGCCAGAGGCAATCACCTCCTGCACCTCGGTGACGACGAGCGGGATGATGGTGAAAGGCTTGCCGACGCAGGTCGCCTCGCCGATCATGCCGACCTTGATCACTTGCGTCTCGATCTGGCCGAAGCCGGCAACCAGCCACGGCTTGCCACCGTTACCTTCAGGCACCAGAACGCCCGCCGGCCGCAACATTGGATTGACCACTTCGCCCACCCGGAGGGTGAACTGCTGCAGCGTGCCAGACACGCCGGCGCGCACGGTGGTCTTGGCGATGTCGACTTCCGCCTGCTTCAAGGCCGCTTCGGCGCTGGCCTTCTGCGAGGGCAGTAGCGACTGGAGCTTGGTCTCCAGCGTCTGCCTGTTGGATTGGGCGGCGGTAAGCGCACCCTTGCTACCTTCCAGTGCGACTTGTCGACGCTCGATCTCGCGCCGTGCGACGACATTTGGGTTCAGCTTGTTCAGTTCGACCTGGGTGTCGTACTCGTCTTGGGCCTGCTGCACCGCCGCCTGTGCCTGCACAATCGCGCCATCGGCAGCGACCAGCTCGGTGCGCGAGACGGTCATCTCGGCATCGACTTCGGCGATCTGGCGGCGCGCTACCTCGGCGGCGGCTTCCTCTTCCGAACTGTCAAGCTTGAAAAGCGGCTGGCCGGCCTCCACCTTTTGAAAGGCGGTAACATAGATCTCGGAGACCCGTCCGCTAGTCTCGGGCAGCACCGCGACAGTGCGGAACGCCGCGTTCACATGGGACGTCGACGGATGGAAGTAGAAGATCAGTGTGATCAGCGAAATCGTCAAGACGATGCAGGCGGTGATCCCCCAGCGCAGTTCGAACCAGACCGAATAGAGCGTAATCTCCCGCCCGAACCTTTTGCCCTGGACATAGCGGCGGAAGAGGTAATCGGGAAAGATCGTCAAAAGCGAACAGAGAAGAAACTCGAACATGGCTCAGATCCTCACTTCCGCCCTCGGCTGACTGGATGCGGCGGCAGAACCACTCGCTAAGGCTTCGGGCTCAGGTGCCGATGGCTTCTCCGCCTTGCCGGCAATCCTCTCCAGCGAGCGGGCGATCGAACCAAGCGGCGAGGAGAAGTCAGGCAGGTCGATCAGCGCCAGGATGAGGGCGGCGATCCAGAAGATGTTGTTGTGGGTGAGCAGCGAGATCAGCCCCAGCACGGCCACTAGCTCGTACTGGACCTTGTGGGTCTTGTGGGCGAGCGTCTCTGGCAGTGAGTGCAGCCGGAGATAGAAAGTGCCGATCGCGAAGATCGCCAGGATCATGAAAGCGACGACGACGTTGAACAGGACGTCGGTCTGTCCTGGCGCCGTGATGAATGCGGGCAGATGATGGATCGCAGTCGAATGCACTAATTCTGCCAACTGCGTTTTCCTCGAACCTGGTCAGATTAGGCCCTATTTCAGAGGCTTAGCATACAATTGATATTTGTACAGCGGAAGTTTCTTTAGGCCTCCCATCGGGCTGAAATTGCGATGTGTTGCAGCTGGGGAGCTTGTAGCGGACTTCGACGACATCAGCTTCGACTTGCATTTTGACGGGCAGTCGGCCCCGAATACATAAACGTGAAATCCGACAGCGCGCGGTCATGTTTAACGGCAATGTGCTTGCCTGTCGCACACCCTTTTAGTCAATCATCGGGCGCCGGCCCGGAGTTCGGCATTGAGCTCGGCCTGGGGCTTGCGCCGGTAGAGTTCGGCAATGACAATCGACAAGTCAACGGGGAGCAAAGTACTATTTGTCGCGATTGCTGAGAAGCCCCGCCAGCAACTCGATATGTTGTTGTTGCTTGTCAATCAGCGATTTCAGCTCGACGTCGCGCATTTGATCCAGCTTGTCCATGCAGCGCCATGATCTCAATTTCCGCCTTCAGGTTAACCTCATAATCGTGTGTCGCATCAGGCCCTCTTTTTGGATGCCTGTTGTTTGACACGGCTCCGTAGAGGTTTGCCTTCGATATGCTGGATATCGAAGGCGTTTGTCCTGCACAAGATCGCTGAGCTTGCGAAAGCCGTAGGTAGGCGGATCGAAGTTTTCGCTTTCCACGGCGGCTCGAATGTGTTCCCCACCTGCGATATTCCGGGGGCATAGCGAACAAAAGGTTGGGCCACTCGCTGTGATCGCATGACCCGCCCAATTCCATTGCCTACATCGGCTCCTAGCAATTCGGCTCCTCTAAGGAGAGGTATCAACGTCATACAATTCACCTCGTTACGCCGGGGCGTTTGCTGCTTACCCGTCGGAGGTGGCCTTTCGCCGGGAATCCGGAACATAGAGACCCAGCAAGCGTTTAGATTCATCCACTGGGAGGTAATGATGACGAAGCGCTCCCTTCCCATGTCGCCTGAGGTGCGCGCGGCAATTGCCGCGTTTCTGAGCGCGTGCCAGAAAGAAGCCCGGCCCTTTGCCACGTCTGAGGCCCTAGGGGCAGTCCGGCGTATATTCCCTGATCTGGATATTTCCGACACGGATCTCATGGATGCAATCACCAGCGAAGCATTCGTGGCTGGTTTTGACGTGGATACTCCGAATACTGCTTCCGGGGAATGGGATAGTGAAGGCGGCGCACCGCGGACCGAAAATCAACGGCATTAGGTAGCAAAGACCGTGGTTTTTGCTACCTAATGCCGAAAATCAAGGCATGGGCGGTAATGACAGGGATGATAGAAGGTGGCAGGCAAGAGCAACCAAGGAAGGTAATGAGTTGCTCTAGGACGGTCCTGGGGACCGGCCCAGTGGGGCCCACGCAAAAGCGCGATCCGATAGGGTCCGCTTCACGTGGATGGCGGCCTCGGCTGCGCCGAGTAGTGGCACTTGCTTCAGATTAAATCCAGATAGTGGAGCAACGCGATAACGCCGACGACGACAACAACGATGTGTGCCATCTGCTTCATTGCCGCGTCGATTGGAAGTTTTTGAACGAACCACAGCATCAGGGTAATGACAAGGCCCGTGACTAGGATGCTGATTGCGATGAACAACTTCAAGGAGCGGCTTTTTCGACTGTATGTCAGAGTCAGATATCGCCTGTGGAAACTTGCTAGTTGTTGCGGCAAGTCAACGCGAGGGACGAAACGCGAACAGGCCGCTGTCGGGATCTTTATGTCCAGGGATCCCTGTAGATCCAATATCTGCGGCGATCTGATTGGATGTAATTCCGTTGCTACCATATGCATGGCGGCATGCGCCAATGCGACGTGGTACCCGCGCTTATCGTCCGCTTTCATGTTATCATGAAAACCAGATTGCAAGCATCCACACAAGCGTCGAGTTCGTCTAGCGACACTGAGAATTACAGGGAGCAACGCCAGTGAGATTGCGCGAGATGCTACCCAGCGAATGCAGCATGCTCATCGCCGAGCAGCGCGTCGCCCGGCTTGGGTGTTGTCGCGACAATCAGCCTTATGTTGTGCCAATTTATTATGTCCGCGCAGAGGGCCAAGTTTTCGGGTTTTCGATGCCGGGACGGAAGATTGAATTCATGCGCAGCAATCCGCTCGTTTGCGTTGAGATTGAGCATTGCACTGATCAGCACTGCTGGAAGTGCGTCATCATTGAGGGCAGGTACCACGAATTCCACAAAGAGACGGACAAGAAACACGCTTGGAACATACTGAAGGTTTACAATGATTGGTGGGATCCAGGTGCCCTCAACTTGGGCTCGGATGCCAAGCCACCGGGGTACCTTCCTGTTTTTTTCGCAATCAGTATGGACAGTGTGACGGGCCGTGAAGCGACTCTAGTTTAGGTTGACGCAGGCTATCAGTCAGCGACTGCTGGCCCAGCTTTCGCCTGAGCTGAGTTGAGTTGACAGCGCCGACACGTGCTCCAAACTCTGCTTTCATGGGTTATGGAGACTTGTAGCCGCCATGCGAAGTCACGCTTGGCAGTTTGTCAAACGGTTGCTCGGCCGCGAGGCAGGCGAACGCTGGCGCGAGGCTTGGGGACTAACATTTGCCATTCTTGTGCTGACGCCATTGACCGCGCGGGCCAGCGTCTGGTTTGCGGTCACCTCGGGCGAGTTGATAAATCGGATCGCCTACTTCCACCATCCAGCCACACCCACCACGCCCATGGCATTGTTGACTACAGCGGCAACGCTTGCCGCATTCGCGATCATGAGGGACGTGTTTTTCACAGCTGTCCGCCACTTCTTCTCGACTACGCTTCACGGCAAATGGCGCGCGTGGCTCGATCGACGCTTCAACGAAGCATTGCTCGACAGCAACCATACGCATTTCCCGCTCAGATGCGTCCGGGTCCGCTAAAAAACTCGTACCTCCTCTACGTCCGCGTGTTTTTCCATTGGATCGGGCGTTACCGACATTCCGCCGGCATTCCCGAAACGGGAGACTGTCATGAGAACGTTGTTAATCGCGATCGGGCTGGTGTCTGTTATGGGTGGGACTGGGTTCGCAGCCGAACCGGCCAAGATCGTCGACACCAAGATGGGCAAGGCGTTGGCTGATGACGGGGATGACCCTCTACACTTTCGACAAGGATGCCAAAGAAAAATCCAACTGCGACAAGGATTGTCTAAAGAAATGGCCGGCATTCCACGCCGCCGCGAACGCTAAGGCGGAAGGAAAGTGGTCTCTGGTCAAGGCGGCAGACGGCGGGGAAATGTGGGCGTATGAAGACAAGCCGCTGTACACATATGCCGAGGACAAAAAGGCCGGTGACACTAACGGCGATGGCGTTGGAGGTGTTTGGCACCTGGCCAGATAGCGAAATGAACGGGCGGGCTTCCGATCGCCCGCTTAAGGCACATGCCCCTGGTGTGATAGCAACAAAGCAAAGCAGATATGTTCCGCTCTTGGCGTTGAACATCTGACCCTTTTGAAGCGGAACCTGCGCCCCCGACACAGCGTTCCAACGGGAGATCTGTGCCTACGCGGCCGCTGGGGGGTTCTTTTCGCGAGCGACGTCTCCCCGATGCCTGATGGTCACGGCAGTGCCGGGATTTGCAACGCTCAACTGGATTTCGCTCTCCAGGGTCCTGGCAAGCGCGTCGACGATGCCGGTACCCAGCCCGGGGACAAGTTTGCCGCTCGGCATGCCGATGCCGTCGTCGGTGACACGAAGCGTCCACTCGTTGCCGGTCGAACTATAGTCGATGGCAATTGTGCCGCATTCCTGCCCCGGGAAGGCGTGCTTGAGCGCGTTGATCACCAATTCGGTCACAATAAGCCCGAGCCTGACAGAAACATCGGCTTCAACAGCGCTCTCATCAACTGTCACCGATATCGAAACCCGGTCGTCGGCGAGCATCGACGCGCCAAGGCTTTCGCAAAGCTGGGTGAAGTAGGTGCGCAGTTCGACGCTGCCGGCGCCGGACGTACAAAGCTGCCGTTGCACGGCCGCAATCGACATGACCCGGTGATGGGCGTTGTGAAGGTGGCCGCGCGCTTCGTCCGACTGAACCCGGCGTGCGCTCTGCATGAGAACGCTGGCAATGATCTGAAGGCTATTTGCGACCCGGTGCTGGACCTCCTGCACCAGGATGGCCTTCTCGCGGATAAGGTCATCTTTCAGTTTCGCTTCAGCGCGCGCATCCGTCACATCAGTGATGGCCAGCAGCAGCCGGATATGCGCCTTGTCGCCATCGTCGAGGATCTGCGCATTGACGATCAACTGTCGTGTGCTCCGGTTGGGGCGCTGGAAGTCGATTTCGTAGGCCTCGATCCGGGCGCTTCCGGAAGCGGTAGCGTTTAGGAGCGAGGCGAGCTTGGGCATTGCCCATTCGCCATTTCCAAGCGAACCGAGCGGTCGGCCGGGAACGGTCGCCGGATCGATTTCGAAAGTGCGGCAGAACGATGTGCTCGCTGCAATAACCTTCTGGTCTCTAGACAGGAAAAGCAGCGGCTCGTTCGATGAAACCACCACGGCAAGGGTACTCGCCGCTTCGAAATGGACTATCGGTTCGTTCGACATGAAATGGCCCTCAGGGGCCGAAAACTCGCGGGGCACGAGCCATCACTCGGCAGGAACGCCGCGACACGGGACTTCGTGCTGACGTTCGAGTATAAGGTATCATGTCGGATGCGGGAGACATCACACTTAATTGGCATCGTCGCTGATATCTCGAGCGGAGTGGCGGGCCGCCAGTCCGTTTCCGCTCAAAAGTGAGGGATAGGAGAAGAAAAGCACAATGAGCGATCCAAGGCACGGCAAGTGTGCGCCAGGAGCGGCTTTTACTAAAATCGAATTGTCCAACGACGGGTTCGGGGCCGGTAGGGGAAGCCTGCTACAGGGCAAATTCGTCGGAAAGCCGCCGTTCGGCAACCCACCCAAAGTCTGTTCTAGCTGCCGGCTTCTTCATCCCTCGACACCGATTGCCTCGACGACTTCACCAGCGGGATGTCAATTTCCGGGTGCCGGGCGGGTTATTCTGGAACGAGTCAGGGCCCGCGGTCCGGGTTACTTTGGCGGGCGGAAAGCCGTCGGCATCGGCGCGTATTGGCCGTAGCGCTGGGAACAGCAGCTCCCTCAACACGGCGCGCAAGGTCCTGCCACTAAAGGCCGCATGGCCGACTTCATGGAAACCTTTCCAATGACGGGACGGCGCTTTACGGCTGTGCAGAGTGGCTGAGGCTGACGTCGGGCCCGCACGTTAACGATTGACACTAGCTGTGATGGCAAACACAAACCATATTTCGCTGGTTCGATCTCCGCCGGCCTTGGCATCGACTTTGCGCCGGAATGTTGATCGGTTGCTGGGGGCGGACCGATGAATTGAGCCTGAGGCGCGCCAGGGCCTGTCTGTACTAGTACGGGAATGGCAATGCATAGCGCTCGCGAATGGTTTGTTCCTCGTAACGGTTACGATAAACACCGCGGTCCTGGAGGATCGGGACGACCTTCTTCACGAATTCTTCGATGTCATCAGGTGCCCGGGGCGGCTGAAGCGTGTAGCCGTCGACGGTGCCGTCCGCCCAAAGGTCGATAAGCGCATCGGCGACCTGTTCCGGCGTCCCGAGCAGCAGGCGGTGGTGCCCTTCCGAGCGGCGCACAGCCTGCCTGGCCGTCAACTTCTCATGTGTCAGCAGATCGGAGAGACCAAGGCCCATTCCGACCGCCTGAAGACGGTTGGGATCCGGAACGAAACGCTCGGCATCCAGAATGGCATCCGGATCGAAACCGTTGGGATCAATACCGTTCTCCCTGACGAAGCGTGCGATCAGGCCGTCCTCCGAGCCCGCGCCGCTGAAGAGTTCGTGTTTTCGCAACGCCTCCTCTTTCGTCTCGCCAAGGATCACCACCACCCCGGGCACGATCTTAATGCCCTTCGGGTCGCGACCGATGGCTGCAGCGCGATCCCTGACCTTCTTGCCGAAGGCCTGGCCAGCAGGGCGGGAGAGGATGTTGCAATAAATGATCTCGCCATGGCGGGCGGCGAGCTCGATACCGCCTTCGGATGCGCCTGCCTGCGCGATCACCGGATGGCCTTGAGGGCCACGCGGCACGTTCAGCGGTCCCTTCACTGCGAAATGATCGCCTTCGTGGTCGATCGCATGCGCACTCGCCGCATCCCAGAACCGTTCGTCGGGCACATGGCCGTCGCGGGCGGGATCCCAGCTTGCCCAGAGTTTCTTGGCAACATCGAGAAATTCGGAAGCTTTAGCGTAGCGCTCGGCTCGTGGGGGCAGCGGCGCCGAGCCGAAGTTGGCAGCCACATTCGGATTGAAGGACGAGACGATGTTGATGATCAGCCGGCCACCGGCCACGATATCCGTCGACTGGGTGCGGCGGGCGAGATTATAGGGCGAATTGTATGTGGACGACATGGTTGCGACGAAGCCGATGTCGGGCACCTGTGCCGCAAGCGCCGTACAGAGGATGAGCGGGTCGATGGTATGGAATGGTCGGCTGTTCGGGTCGGTCATCAAGGCTGGATGATCGGACAAGAACACGGCGTCGAACAGACCTTTGTGGGCGAGTTCCGTCAGGCGTCTGTAGTATTGAGGGTCATAGATGTCGTGGCGGCTCCCGCTGCGATATTTCCAGGCGGCCGGCAGATAGCCTGTCGTGTTGATGCCGACATTGAGATTGAGCGTGCGGGGCATGCGAATTGAGGTCCTTCAATAGGCCGCGGTGAAGCGGCGGCGGATGAACTGTCCCTTGTCGAGTTCATCGAGAATGGCGACGGCGAAATCGGCTTCGGAAATCCGGCTTTCGCCCGTATCGTCTCGCAGAAGCGCATCCTCGCCGAGCCTGAAACGGCCGGTTCTTTCGCCGGCCTTGATCGAAAGAGGCGGGGATACATAGGTCCAGTCGAGATCGTGCTCGCCGCGTTTCAGACTGCGCAGGATCTCTCGGTTTCGCAGCGTGTGAGCCTTGTGGTCCGCCGGGTAGAAATCACTGTCGACCACGTCGACGCCGGGGCTTGCCTGGAGGCTTCCGACGCCGCCGACGATGATGATGCGGCGGACGCCGGCGCGCTTGACGCCTTCAAACAGGGAAGCATGTGCATTCTCGATGAGAACCGCGGCATCTTCCGCCGAATGGCGGCGCAGACCGGGACTATAGGCACTGATGACCGCATCGTGGCCGGCGGAGATCTTTGCCACTTCCTCCGGATCGGCAATGTCCGCCTTCAGTGCCGTGAGACGCTCGGCAGGTTCCAGGTTTGAAGAGCGCGTCACGGCTGTCACGCGGTGATTTCGCGAAAGAGCTTCCTTGCGGATGTTGCTGCCGATGTTTCCTGAGGCGCCGAAGACGACAATGGACATGATCGATTTTCCTTAAGGGCTAAAGGGCAGGTATCGCCTTGAGCGGTTGATTGGCGCCGACATTGCGCTGCATGGCGGAAAGCGACGACCGTACGGCCTCGTAGCCGTGTTCGCGCATGGCGTTTTCGTAGTCGTTTAAGGCCGCAAGCAGTGGCTTGCCTTGGCGCCTTGCGGCGACGAGTTCGCGTACGAGCAATCCGGAATCGTAGAGGGCGGTGTTGCCGCCAAGCGCGCGGAAATAGGTCATCGCGTGGATCGCGTCGCCGAGTAGCGTCACCGGACCGCTTTGCCATACCGCGCCGGGTGTGGAGCTCTTGACCTTGAGGAAGGCGACCGTCGACGTGTCGCTGTGGCGAATGAGGTCCAGGATGCGCTCATCCCAGTGACGGATACGGTGAAGCAGCGTTTCGATGAGGGCCGCGCCGTTGAGCCGTTCGAGCAGTTCGTCCGGCCCGAGTTCATCCGTATCATAGGCCGTGTTCCACCAGGTGTAGCTGGTGGAGTTGTTGAAGTGGAAGCCAGGGATATCGGCATGGCCGGGATCTTCCCTGCCTATGAAATCGTGACGCGCATAGGCAGACGGATCCACCCGATGGCTGGTGATCATCAGACCACGACCGTCGCGCGGGCGGATGTTGGTATTGAACTCGGTCAGCAGCGGTGAAATGCCCTGTCGTTCCGCTTCATCGATCGTGATCTTGCCGGCCAACCGGCGTACCCCAGTGTCGATGCTCTTGAGGTCAGGCAGGAGTTGGCGACGCACCGCCGATCCCGCCCCGTCGGCCCCGACCAGAAGATTGGCGTGTACGGCCGAGCCGTCGGAAAAATGCGCAAGCACGGTTCCGTCGGCAAGCTGCTCATAGCGCTCGAACCGTTTGCCTGTGTGAAAAAGGCCGTCGAGCCCGGACAGGAGGATCTGGCGTAGCGTGATGCGGCTGACCGATTTCTCGATATGCGTATCTTCGGGTTCGCCTGATCCCTGGCTCGTGTTCTCGAGCCTTTGGAATGTCTCATCGAGAACAAGGTTTTCCGTCGGCGCAAGCCCGAGCGTATCAAGGAAGGCTTGAAAGAGGTGCGCCGGAAGGTTCGCCTGAAGCGCGTCGATGCCCCGTTGCCGGATCCGCATGCGGAAACCCTGCACATAGTCCGACCGGACCTCGTCGCGCTCGAAGACGGCGGTGTCGATGCCATTCTTCTTGAGGCCTTGCGCCAGGGCGAGCCCACCCGGTCCCCCACCGATGATGGCGACGTCGATGAAGGGTATGGTCATGGCTGGTACTCGGGGACCGCGGTTTCGGCGGTCACTTGTTCGAGGATGAAGTCGGCGACGGTACGGGGCGAACGGCCAAGCAGCGTTGGAACGACGTCGGTCGTCGTCGCGGCGCGACCGGCAGCGATCAATCTTACGAATTGCGCAACGGCGCGGTGTTCGAAGTCACCCTCTTTTGGAACCGTCCGGGGCGGCTTCTCGAGGGCAGCAACCGGCCGTTTCAATGCAGCCGTCAGCAGAGCGGCGACCTGCCGGAACGACACCACGTCCGGGCCGGTGAGGTTGAGCGTGCGCCCCCGAATGCGATCGGCCAGAAGTTGGTGCACGGCGACATCGGCGATGTCGCGCGCGTCGATGTAGCCGATGCCGGCGTCGAGGTTGGCTGCGACGACCTGACTGTTCGTGATCGCGTTCCGGATGGTGTTGGCGAGCGAGACCTGCATCCAGGCATTGGGACGAAGCGAAACAGCCTCGGTCGGAAGGCCATTCAAGTGCCGTTCCACGGCAGCGTGCGCTTCACCGGAGATAGAATTCCCTGGCGGCTCGATCGTCCAGTCGGAGCCCGAGATCTTGACGATGCGGGCAACATTTGCGGCGACGGCAGCATCGGCGACGGCGACCTGGTCCGTGACGAGCCTCGTGCTGATGGGGGATAACAGAAGAAGGCGTCCGACGCCTCGAACGGCCGTGTCGAGCGCGGCGCGGTCGCCAAAATCACCTGCGGCAATCTGCAGAGTTTCACCGAACAGGGCACGTGCCGTCTCCGGGCGTCGGGTAAAGACGCGAACCGGTTGTCCGCGTGCGAGAAGTCGTTCGACAACGAGGCGCCCAAGCTTGCCGGTGGCGCCAGTAACGAGGATCGGCCTCTCACTCATGCGGCGGCCCGCTGCAAGGCGGCCTCTAGCGGTCGGCGATCAATCCAACTGAAGACGTCGAAATCGGCCGGAATGAACTGCCAATCGAGAAGGAAGCGCTTGAAGTGGTCGAACGCGGCGATCTGGTTTTCGTCCAACGCCAGACCGAGATGACGGTGGACGTCCGCGCCGTTCGCCGCCCAGACGGCGTCCTCCCCGACGCCGATCTCGTTGGCGATGAACCGAACTGCTGTGTCCGGGTTCGAGGCCGCCCAATCACCAACACTGGCGACGGTCGACACAAGATCGACGACGAGGTCGAAATGCTGGTCAAGAAAGCGGGCGTCGACTGTCAGCGGCCTTGGCGTGCCATTGTTGATGCGGATCTTTGGATCCGGATGGAAACCGAATTCCGCCACCACAACTGCACCAATCTGATTGGCGAGCACGATGCCTTCTGCACCTTTGACGAAGAAAGCGTCGATCTTGCCCGAGGCCAGGGCCAAGAGTTCCTCGCCATAGGGATATCGGCGCTTCAGGCCCAGGAAGGCGGCGTTGCCCCGTTCGATGAGGTTGCCCTCGTTGGTGTCGAGATAGACGAGTTCGACATCACCGTGATCAAGGCCGTCGAGCGAAAGCGCCGAGACGATGCCTTTCAAGGCGGTGGCCCGCTGGAAGTCGACGACGTCGGAACTGGGCTTGCGTGGTACACCGATGCGGCGGCCTTTCAAGTCCTTCGCGACAGCGATCCCGGAACCTGGAAGCGCGATAATCGCCTGGAACTCGTCTGTCGTGGTGATGCCGACAACGCGTGTGGCGCGGCCGCCGGACCGCGCCCAGATCGGCGGAATGTTGCCGCCCTGTCGGAACGAGTAATCGAGCGCATGGGTAAAATGGCTCTGGCGGACCGACGGATCCTTGCTGTCGCGGATCGAGCGGACGGCAACGCCGGCGTTCTCAAACTGTCTGTCGATCCAGCCGAGCTGATGGGCGATCGACAATGGTGTCGGGGCGGGGCAGCGCGTGTACCAGACGGAAGAGAGGGAAGACATCAGGGAACTCCTAGCGGCCGCCGACGACGGCAAGACGAGGTTGCTGGGGAGGTCGAACGGGGACCGGCTCGAGCGCAACCGCAGGTGTTGCGGCATGCCGGCTGAACGCAGCCTTGGCAAGCATCGTCCGGATCAGGTTGTTTTGCGGCGCGTGCGCCTTGCCGGAAAGCGCATCGCGATGATGGCGTTCCAACGGATTGTCGCGACTGATGCCGGGGTTACCGCCCAGTTCGAGCGCAAGGGTCGTCACGGTGATCGCGTTGGCGATGACCGTGTGTTTGACCGCGGCGGCATCGGCGCCGAAGGGGCGCCCCGCATCGAAATCCTCGGCGATCGAGCGCAGGAGCCGGCGGTTGACCGTCAGCAAGACCTCGATTTCGCCAAGGCCATCCTGGATGCGGGGAACGGTGGAGAGCGGTGCGCCGAGGCTTGCCGGTGCGCGCGAGGTCGTAAATTCGATCAGCCAGTCGCGTGCCCCGCGGGCAGCACCGTCGTAGATCGCGGGGACCAGTGAGAAATACCAGGCGCCCATGCGCTCGTCACGTTTCAGGCCTTCGCTCGCCGGCGCGATGTCGAGAACATCGGCGAGCGGGATCGCGACGTCGTCGAGGATCAGGTCGTCGCTGTTGGTTGCTCGCATGCCCGTTGCGTTCCAGGTTTTTTCGACGCGGATGCCATCGGCCGATGTCGGAACGAGGAATGAGCCCAGCCTCGGCTCAGGCTCGTCAGTAACCGCAAGCACAGCCACCCAGCGCAAGAGCGGGATGCCGGTGGCGTAGGTCTTGTGGCCCGTAATGCGCCACTGATCGCCAACGCGGCGGGCAATCGTTTCGGGCAAGGAACCATGCGATGGCGAACCGACGCGCGGCTCCACCTGTGCCGCATTGATGAGCGCGACACCCTCGCGATTGGCCCGGGTGACACGCTCGACAAGGTGGGGCGGCCACTTGCCTGAGGTTCGCACCGAAAAGTGCTGATTGTAGTGCATCGAAAGAACGAGAGCAGTCGATGGCTCTCCACGCGCGATTGCCGAGACGACCGCCAGCGCTTCCGTCAGTCCACCGCCGAGGCCCCCGTGTTCGAGCGCTGTGACCAGGCCAAGCAGCCCCGCCTCGTGCAGCGCGTCGAAATTGGCGAAGGGGAATTCGCCAGTTTCATCATAGTGGCGTGCTGTCAGGGCGAAGCGTTTTCCGAGTTCTTCGGCCGTGGCAATCACCGGTTCGAAACGTGTGGGGTCGGTCATCGGCTTTACTCGTTCAGGCGACAGCGCGGGCGTCGAGTTCCGCCCAGGGGCGCTGGTCGACCCATTGGTCGATGTCGAAGTTGCTCGCGAGGAACCCCCATTCATGCAGGAAGTCCTTGTAGTGTCCGATCGCCGCGACGAGTTCCGGTTCGAGGCCGATGCCGAGATGTTTGTGGAGATCCGGACCGTTAGCCGCAGCCACGACCTCTTCTGAGGCGCCGACTTCGCGGGCAACAAAGCGACGCACCTCGTCGGGGTGCTCTTCGGCCCATGAGCCGGCCTGTTTCAAGGTCGAGATCAGCTTGGCGACGAGATCGGGCCGATCTTCAGCGAGCCTTTCGTCGACGGTCAGCACCCGAGGGGAGCCGGAATTGATGCGGATCTTCGGGTCCGGGTGGAAACCGAATTCCGCGACCGTGTGAGCCGCAAAGAGATTGGCGACGGCAATACCGGGCGTGCCTTTGACATAAATCGCGTCCACCTCACCGCGCAGCAGTGCGGCCGCTTCCGGCCCGTAGGCCTGCCGGTTTCTGAGGCCGTAGAGCTGCGGGCCCTCCCTGCCATCAAGAACGCTTTCGGAAAGCGGGATATCGACGATCTCGACATCGGAGGGCGTGAGCCCTTCGAGAGACAGAGCGGAAACCAGGCCCTTCAGCGCCGTAGCTGCCATGAAGTCGACGATACCGGGTGGTCGGCGCGCAATGCCGAAGCGCCGGCCGACAAGATCGCGCGTCGTTTTGATCCCGGTCTCGGGCAACGTGATGATGGCCTGGAATTCGTCGGTCCAGGTGATGCCGACGAGCCGCGTCGGGTTGCCTTCCGAGCGGGCGCGGATCGGCGGGACGTTGCCGCCATGGCGAAACGAATAATCGAGATGGTGATCGAAGTGGCTGGATCGGACGGAGCGGTCCTTGCTGTCGATGATCGAGTTGAGCGTAATGCCCTCCGTGGCAAACGCCTTGTCGAGCAGGCCGAGCTGGGTGGCGAGCCCCACGGGTGTCGGGACAGGGCAGCGCGTGTACCAGATTTGCGAGATGGCATTTTTTGTCACGAGGTTCTCCGCTGTCTTCGATGGGGTGTGCCGGGAAGCGTTTTTCGTTGGAGTGGCTCTTCCTAGTCGGTCATTGCTATTAGCTGTACTGATTTCGGATTAGATTTCCCAGACTGGCGCCGTTCACGACATATTGTAGGAATGACGTTCCTGCTAATGGTCACTCTCAGGGTGAAATTACTAAAACAGATTTGACAAAGCCTATGTAATTAGTCAACTATAAAAATCATCCGCGGCGACAAGGTCAGGCCGAGGTGAAGGTTCGCTGTTGGCGGACAGCCAAACGGAGAGGCGACATCGATGCCGGTGCTGATCAGAATTGCGCGAACGCTTCGACGAACGCTTCTGCAGGCAGTTCCAACGATCCTTGGAATTGTGATCCTGAACTTTTTCCTTTTGCAGCTGGCTCCCGGCGACGCGGCCGATGTGCTTGCCGGCGAGGCGGGTTCGGCGACCGAAGAAAGCGTTGCGGCACTGAGAGCCCGCTTCGGCCTGGATAGTCCGGTGCTCGAGCAATTGGCCACCTATCTCGGCAACCTCGCGCAATTCAGCCTTGGATTTTCCCCGCGCTACGGCATGCCGGTCGCCGACCTGATTGCGCAGCGCCTGCCCGGAACATTGACGCTGATGGCGGTGGCACTCGTCATCGCGATCGTCCTCGGTGTCATCCTCGGATCGCTGATGGCGACGTTTGCGGGGCGGATCCCCGATCGGCTTTTGTCGATCTTCTCGCTGCTCTTCTATTCGATCCCGAGTTTCTGGATCGGCCTGATGCTGATCGTGCTCTTCTCGGTCAAGCTCGGCTGGTTGCCGACCGGGGGTGCAGGCACGATCGGATCCCAGCTGAAAGGGTTCCCGGCGCTCTTCGACAAGGCCCGCTACATGGTGCTCCCGGCAACGTCGCTCGCGCTTTTCTACGTCGCGATCTATGCGCGGCTGACGCGCGCCGCCATGCTCGAAGTCAAAAACCAGGACTTTGTCCGCACTGCCTATGCCAAGGGGCTGACGCCTTATGGCGTCACCGCGAGGCATATCTTGCGAAACGCGTTGATCCCGATCACGACCATGGCCGGCATGCACATCGGCGGCATGCTCGGCGGCGCCGTGGTGGTGGAAACCGTCTACAGCTGGCCGGGCCTTGGCAGGCTCGCCTTCGAGGCGGTCATGGGCCGGGATTTCACCGTGCTCCTCGGCATCCTGCTTCTGTCCTCACTTCTCGTCATCATTGCCAATGCCACGGTGGACCTTGTCCACGCCTGGCTCGACCCTCGAATTGGAGCGCGCTGATGTCCGCCACCGACTTCGGAGCTTTCCCAGCGGTTACGGGCGGCGCCTATGCCGCTCCTGCCACGAGCGAGCAGGCTACCGCGCCGGAGCGCCCGTCCTGGTCCAACGTAAAGGCGCCCGATGCGCGCTCCCAGCAGAGCACTGCGGTCGCCATTACCAATGGGCGAAGGGCCCTCAAGGTCTTTCTGGCCAACCCCAATGCCCTGTTCGGAACGGCCTTCCTTGCGCTTGTGATCGCCGTCGCGCTGCTGGCTCCAGTGCTTTATCCCGACGACCCGCTGTCGATGGTCGGAAAACCGTTCCTGTGGCCGGGCCAGGATCCGGCTTTCCCGCTCGGCACGGACGCGCTCGGCCGCGACGTGCTCGCTGGCATCCTGCATGGCTCGCGCATTTCCCTGTTCGTGGGGCTGATGGCAACAGCGCTCGGTCTCACCTTCGGCGTGATCGTCGGCGCGATCGCCGGTTACTTCGGCGGCTGGATCGACGATCTCCTGGTGCGGCTGATCGAGATCTTCCAGACCTTGCCGAGCTTCGTGCTGCTCGTCGTTCTGGTCGCGATCGTCCAACCCTCGGCATCAACGGTGACGCTTGCGATCGCCGTCATTTCCTGGCCGACGGTGGCAAGGCTGACCAGGGCCGAGTTTCGTGCGATCCGAGAGAAGGATTTCGTCATGGCCGCCCGCAGTCTCGGCTTTGGCCATGGACGGATCATCTTCCGCGAGATCCTGCCCAACGCGCTGCCACCGATCATCGTGACGTCATCGGTCATGGTCGCCACCGCAATCCTGATGGAATCCGCACTTTCCTTCATGGGTCTCGGCGACCCCAATGTCGTGAGCTGGGGCTCGATGATCGGTACCGGTCGCGAACTGGTCCGGACCGCCTGGTACCTGACGGCCCTTCCGGGCCTCGCCATCGTCTTTACGGTGCTTGCGCTCAATCTCATCGGCGACGGGCTGAACGATGCCCTTAACCCCCGCTTCACGCAGGATCGTTGACGATGGCGCCGCTGCTCCAGGTCGGAGACCTCACCATCGGCTTTCCGCGTGCCGAGCCAGTCAGAAATCTCTCGTTCGAGGTGGGGGCGGGGGAGACGCTGGCGATCGTCGGCGAGTCCGGTTCGGGCAAATCGTTGACCGCGCTCGCGCTGATGCAGTTGCTGCCGCGCGCAGCACGGGTGACCAGCGGCCGCATCGTCTTTGACGACCGCGATCTTCTGGGGCTCGATGCGCGCGAGATGCGGCAGCTGCGTGGGCGCGACATCGCCATGATCTTTCAGGAGCCGATGACGAGCCTCAATCCGGTCATGTCGATCGGCCGGCAGATCGGCGAAGTGCTGAAGGTGCACGAGAAGCTTTCAGGTCGAGCGGCGCGGGAACGCGCGATCGAACTTTTGAAGCTCGTGCGTATTCCTGCCGCCGAAAAGCGGGTCGACGATTATCCGCATCAGCTGTCGGGCGGCATGCGCCAGCGGGTGATGATTGCCATGGCGGTTGCGTGCCGGCCAAAGTTGCTGATCGCCGACGAACCGACGACGGCGCTCGACGTGACGATCCAGGCGCAGGTGCTCGACCTGCTCGACACGCTCAGGCGCGAGCTTCAGATGGCTGTGGTGTTGATCACCCACGACCTCGGCGTCGTCGCGCAATGGGCCGACAAGGTCGTCGTCATGTATGCCGGCCGCAAGGTCGAGCAGGCCTTGCCCGGAGATCTCTTCAACGATCCGCTGCATCCCTATACGCGCGGGCTGCTTTCGGCCTCGCCACGGCTAAAGAACGACCTTCACTATCTGAGCGGCCGCTTGACGGAGATCCCCGGGTCGATCGTCTCGGCGGCCGGCGAGGCCGGCTGTCCCTTCAGGCCGCGCTGTCGCCAGGCGCGTGCGAGCTGCGGCCATCAGGTGCCGCCGCTGATTGCTCAGACGCCGGAGAGGCTCGTTGCCTGCCCGTTCACTTCGTCCCTCAAGGCCGTGCCCGATGCCGCTCATCTCAGCCTCTGATCTGAAGACACACTACAAGACGCGCGACGGCCTCTTGCGCTCCGTCGATGGCGTCGATCTCGTGGTCGAGCGCGGTGAAACCGTCGGGCTTGTCGGCGAAAGCGGCTGTGGCAAGTCGACGCTTGGCAAGACGCTTTTGCGCCTGGTCGATCCGACCGAGGGGCGGATCGAATTCAAGGGCGAAGACATCACGAGACTTGACCAGGGTCGGCTCAGGAACGTGCGCAAGTCGATCCAGATGATCTTTCAGGATCCCTTCGCGTCGCTCAATCCGCGCCACACGATCGGTGAAATCCTGGAGGCGCCTCTGATCGTGCACAGGGCCGGCAGCCGAGCGCAGCGGCGTGACACCGTTGCCGGCATCATCTCCAAGGTCGGGCTGCCCGCCGATGCCATCAATCGCTATCCGCACGAATTCTCGGGCGGCCAGCGGCAAAGGATCGGCATTGCCCGCGCGCTGCTGCTCAACCCGGACCTGATCGTTTGCGACGAGCCCGTATCGGCGCTCGACCTGTCGATCCAGGCGCAGATCCTGAACCTTTTGGTGGAGATGAAGAAGGAGTTCGGTCTTTCCTATCTTTTCATCAGCCATGACCTGTCTGTGGTGCGTTATTTCTGCGACCGGGTTTTGGTCATGTATCTCGGCCGGATCGTGGAAAGCGCCGACAATGAGACGCTCTGGTCGGACCCGCGCCATCCCTACACGCGCGCTTTGATGGCTGCGGTTCCCGATCCCTCGCGGCCGCGGCAGGCGGCTCCCCTTGGCGGCGATCTGCCGAGCCCGAGCGACATTCCGTCGGGCTGTCGGTTCCACACCCGCTGCCCGCTGGCGACGGACCTCTGCCGCGTCACCGAACCCGAATTCCGCGCCATCAAACCGGGCCATCAGGTGGCCTGTCATGTCGCGGACCAGATCAACTGAAATGGAGAACTTGAATGGTTGAGTATCGCTATCTTGGGCGCAGCGCCCTCAAAGTGTCGCCGCTGACGCTCGGATCCATGATGTTCGGCAACCAGACGCCTGACGACGTTGCCTTCCGCATCATCGACAAGGCGCGCGAGCAGGGCATCAACTTCATCGACACGGCCGACGTCTACCACGACGGGAAGTCGGAAGAGGTGGTCGGGCGCGGCATCAAGGCCAACCGCGACCATTGGGTGGTGGCAACGAAGTTCGTCAATTCGCGTGCGAAGGGGCCGAACCTCGGGGGCTATTCGCGCAAATGGGTCTATCAGACTGTCGAAAACTCGCTGCGCAATCTCGGCACGGACTACATCGACATCCTCTACTTTCATCGCGCCGTCTTCGATGCGCCGCTCGAAGAGCCGGTGCGGGCGATCGCCGACCTGATCAAGGCCGGCAAGCTGCGCTATTTCGGGGTCTCAAACTTCCGGGGATGGCGCATTGCGGAAGTCGCCCATCTCGCCGACCAGCTCGGCATCGATCGGCCGATCGCAAGCCAGCCACTCTATAACATCGTCAACCGCACCGCCGAGGCCGAGCAGCTGCCGGCGGCTGCAGCCTATGGACTGGGTGCTGTGTCCTACAGCCCGCTCGCCCGCGGCGTTCTGACGGGCAAGTACAATCCCGGCGAAGCGCCAGCTGCCGATACCCGCGCCGGACGCGGCGACAAGCGCATGCATGACGTGGAGTTTCGCGAAGAATCGGTGGCGATCGCCAAGGAGATTGCCGCACACGCGAAGGCCAAGGGAATTGCTGCCGCCGATTTCGCGCTCGCCTGGGTGCTGAACAACCGGCTGATCACCTCGACCATCGCAGGGCCCCGCACGGAAGAGCATTGGGATGGCTATATCCGCGCGCTGGACGTCAAGCTCGATGCGGAAGACGAGGCGCTGGTTGATCGCCTGGTCGCGCCCGGTCATCCGTCGACACCGGGCTTCACGGATCCGGGCCACCCGCTCGAAGGCCGTGAGCCGCGGTCCGGCGCGGGCGAAGCCGAGATCATCCCGCTCGCCCGCTCGCAGCGCGTCGCTTGAGAGGGTCCTGGCTGGGTACCTCCCGACCAGTACCATCCTGTTGCAAAGAGCCCCGGATCATCGATCCGGGGCTTCGTTTTGCGCGTGACTATTCCGCAGCTACGGCCTGCTGGTGCCTGAGGCCGAGAAGGCGCCGGGCGTTGCCGCCAGCAACGAGACGTGCCTCCTGATCGCTTAGTCCCGCTTGCTCCAAGCTCTGCCGCAACGCGTCCGCATCGAGCGCAGGAAGAATTGGCCAGTCCGTGCCGGCAAGCACGCGGTCTGCGCCGAAAAAGCCTGTCAGCGTGCGTACGATGTCCGGATCATGCCCCATCGTGTCGAAGTAGATATTGGGCCGTCGCCCCGCTTCCCTGGCAGAGCGAGCATAGATGCCGCCGCGTGCCGCCTGGACAATCGCGCCCAGACCGAGCGTTGCAAAGACCAGATGCAGGTCTGGCAGTTCGTCAAGAAGCGGAGACTGGCTGACCGACAGGAAGGCGACGCCGTTCATCAATCCACGCCCGAGCGAGTTGCCGAGATTGCCGGCGCCGTCGATCAGAACGCCGGCGTCCGGGTGGGCGACGGGATGCACGAAAACCGGAACCCTGTGGCGCGCCGCAACTTCGAGCGTGGGGCGGACGGCGGGATCGGCGATGAACTTGCTGGCGCGTGAACTGTCAATCACCAGTCCTGAAAGACCGAGCTCGACGATTGCCCGCTCGGCTTCGCGGGCCGCTTCGTCGCCGGCAAAGGCATCGACGACGGCAAATCCGGTGAGGGTAGAATGCTCGCGCGAAAGCGTCGCCAGCCAGTCGTTGGCCTCCCGGACGGCTTCAAGCGGTATGCTTGCCTCCAATCCGAAGAGGCTTTCGATCGTCGCCGTGACCACAGCGAGCGACACGCCGCCTTGTTCAAGTTCGTCGACCAGCGCCTGAGGCGTCGTGATCTTTCGATGTATCTCCGGCGAAAATGCGCCAGCGGGCTTTTCGTATTTGCCTCCGGGACGCCAGGCTGGCGGCCAGAGATGGGCATGGATGTCGACGATATCGAGCGGAGCGGTCATTCGGCGGCAACCTTTCTCGCTTGGCGTTCAGCAATGCCAGCTTTGACCAGCGGCACGACATCACGCCCATAGGTGACGGTATCTTCTGTCGGGTAGAAGCCACGAACGAGGAAGTTGGAAACGCCCGCGTCGTAATAGTCGAGGATGGCGTCGGCGACCTGTTCGGGTGTCCCGACAAGAGCTGTCGAATTTCCGCCGGCGCCACTCGCTTCTGCGACTTCGGTCCAGAGCCGCTTGTCCAGCACCTTGCCGCGGCTGGCGGCCTGCCGCAGGCGAACAGAACCGACGTTAGATGGCAGCTTCTCGCCGTTGCCGCCGGCCGAGCGCGCGACCTGTGACTTGACCTTCTCGAGGATATCGGCCGCCTTTGCCCAGGCGGCGTCTTCGGTCTCAGCCACGACGGTGCGAAAGGCGAGGGTGAAGCGGATATCGTCTGCCGCGCGACCATTGGCAATCGCCGCTGTGCGTACCTTGCCTATGGTTTCCCGTGCGCCGTCGAGCGGTTCGCCCCAGAGCGCATAAATATCGGCGTGCTTACCGGCAACGGCGATCGCCGCATCGGACGAACCGCCGAAGGAAATCGGGATACGGGGCTTCTGGAACGGCTTTACCTGGCTATAGGCGCCCTTGAACCTGTAGAAGCGCCCCTCGTGATCGAAGGGCTGATCGCTCTCCCAGACTTTCCTCAGCACCTGCAGATACTCGTCGGTGCGGGCATAGCGGGTGTCGTGATCCTCGAAGTCGCCGTCGCGAGCCTGGTCCGTGTCGGATCCGCCGGTGATGATATGCACCCACAAGCGGCCTTCGGAGAACTGATCGAGGGTGGCAAGCTGGCGCGCGCCGAGTGTCGGGGCCATCAGGCCGGGCCGGTGGGCAAGCAGCGCCCCGATCCGGTCGGTCTGGCTGAAGACATAGGCGGCGATCTGGTTGTTGTCGGGCCATTGCGCGAACTGGCCGATCAGCAGACGATCGATGCCGGCGGCCTCCGCGGCCTGCACGTGATTGCGAATATAGGTCTTGTCGATGACCGGACCGGAGGCCGGCACGATGTCGGACCCTTCCCTGTTGGACGTATGGCCGATGAATTCGGGACGCATGGAGAACTCCTTCAGAATGCTGGGCGCGCAGATCGCAATAATCTATTTATCATATGTATTTTGTCGATTGCTTTTTGCCCGCCGATCTTGGGATGGATTGTCGTGCGATGGGCCCTTCGGGAACTTTTCCTCCACCAAGGCGGCTTTTACAGACACTCATCCTGTCTGCGTGCACATCGCCGGTCCGGCAAAGGCTTCGGCGTGAGTAGCTTTTTTCAGAAAAGCCCTGGACTTTAGAATTACACTATCTCGATAAATATAGTAGATTTTATAAAGTCTGGCTAACACCCTGACAGGGGTGCTGGAGAAATCGGCGTTGCCTGTGCTTCGCCTGCTAGGGGATACTCAGATGACAGCAAGACACAACGGGACTTTCAAGCCGACGCGGCGCGCGTTCCTCCTTTCCTCCGTTGCGCTGGCGAGCGCGATTGCCGTTCCAATGCTGCCGGTGCCCTCGCTCGCGGCAGACGAGCCGCCGCGCGGCGGCAGCGTATCGATCAACATCGGCACCGAACCGCCAGTTCTTGTCCTTATCGCCCATAGCGCCGGCGCTGCCTACTACATCAGCGGCAAGGCGACCGAGAGCCTGCTCACCTATGACAAGGACTTCAATCCTCAGCCGCTGCTCGCCACCGAGTGGACGGTCAGCGAAGATGGCCTGCGCTACTGGTTCAAGCTGCGCCAGGGTGTCCGTTGGCACGACGGCAAGGATTTCACGGCCGAAGACGTCGCCTTTTCGATCCTGGCGCTTAAGGAAAACCACCCACGTGGTCGGGCGACCTTTGCCCATGTGAAGGAGGCCAATATTCTCAATTCGCATGAGGTCGAATTGATCCTTGCCAAGCCGGCTCCTTACCTTTTGACCGCCTTTGCAAGCTTCGAGGCGCCAATCGTCCCGAAGCACCTCTATGAAGGCACAAAGATTGCGGAAAACCCGCACAACGTCGCGCCTGTCGGCACCGGCCCCTACAAGTTCGTCGAATGGGTGCGCGGAAGCCATGCGCTTTTCGTGCGCAACGAGGACTATTGGGGTTCGCCCAAGCCCTACCTTGATCAGATCATCTTCCGCTTCATCATCGATCCGGCGGCAGCCGTCGCTGCGATCGAGACCGGCGAGGTGCAGGTCTCGACCGCCAACCTGCCGCTCACCGACATCGACCGGCTGAAGGCCAACCCGAACCTCGTCGTCGATACCGATCCGGCGCCCTATTCGCCGAGCATCGCCCGCGCCGAGTTCAATCTCGAAAACAAGTATCTTGCCGACATCAAGGTGCGCCATGCGATCGCGCACGCGGTCGACAAGGACTTTATCGTCAATACCGTCTACCTCGGCTATGCAACGCGGCTCGACGGGCCTGTCAGCCCGGATCTCGCGAAGTTCTACACTCCGGACCTTCCCAAATACGAGTTCGACCCGGCCAAGGCCGAAAAGCTCCTCGACGAGGCAGGTTATGCGCGGGGCGCCGACGGTTTCCGCTTCAAGCTGTTCATCGATCCGACCCAGCCTTCCGGTCCTCCCAAGCAGACCGCGGAATACATCGCCCAGGCCCTTGCCAAAGTGGGCATCAAGGTAGAGCTGCGAACCCAGGACTTTGCGACTTTCGTCAAGCGCGTCTTCACCGATCGCGACTTCGATATCGCCATTGAAGGCATGAGTAACCTCTACGACCCGACCGTCGGTGTTCAGCGGCTCTACTGGTCGAAGAACTTCAAGCCGGGCGTGCCCTTCACCAACGGGTCCAAGTATTCGAACCCGGACGTCGATCGACTGCTCGAAACGGCCGCCGTCGAGATCGATCCGAAGAAGCGCCTGCAGCTCTTCAACGAGTTCCAGAAACTGGTGGTTCAGGATCTGCCGACGCTCGACATCGTCACCCCGGCTGTCATCACCGTCTACGACAAGCGGGTAAAGAACCTGAAGCTCGGCGTCGAGCATCTCTGGAGCAATGGGGCAGGCATCTATCTCGACGGGCAATCGTAAATGATCTCGACGACGTAGTCGTCGAAGGCGCGAGTGTAGCCGGAGCGGACCCTGGCTGCACTCTCTTTTTCTTCAGTGTCGGAGTTGACGTGTGACGATAACCAAGGTGCTGACTGTTTCCCGCCCAACACGCGCGCAGCTTCTCGCGCGCATTCCCGGCTTCGTGGCCGAAGTCGCCAAGGGCGCGTCCGAACGAGACCTGCAGCGTCAACTTCCCTTCGAAGCCTTCAAGCTTTTCCGCGAGCTGGAACTTGGAACCCTGCGCATCCCGGCGGCGCTCGGCGGGCCGGGCGGTTCTGTTGCAGATTACATCGAGATGATCGCGGCGATCGGTGCTGCCGATTCCAACGTCGCCCACGCGCTCCGGTCCCATTTCAACTATGTCGAAAACGTTATCCTCAGCGAGCCTCGTGAGCGGGATGCCGGTGCGGTCGAGCTTATTCTGAGCGGCAAGCTTTTTGGCGGCGCCCATACAGAGCAAGGCACGGCTCGCCCCGGCCAGGTGACGACGACGATCGCCAGAAAGGGCGACACCTACAGGCTCAACGGCCGCAAATGGTATGCCACGGGAACAGCCTTTGCCGACTTCGCTTCGTTCAGCGCGCTGGACGAGGAGGGGCAGGCCGTTGGTGTTCTCCTGCCGGTCGACCGGCAGGGCATTACCATTCTTGACGATTGGGATGGCATGGGGCAGCGCCTGACCGCCAGCGGCGGCGTCATCCTCGACAATGTCGAGGTGTTTCCGCACGAATTGGCCCGGCGCGCCCTCGACAATCTCGTCGGTCGCCACTGCTCGACGCTGCGCCAGTTGCATCTGGCGGCAAGTGCTGCCGGCGCGGTGCGCAACGTCCTTTCGGACGGCCTTGCCTATGTTCGCAGCCAAGCGCGATCTGCCGCCCACAGCAGCGCCGAAACGGCCAATCAGGATCCGTTCGTGCAGCAGGTGATCGGCGAAATCGCCGCCAATTCCTTCGCGATCGACACGGCGGTTGCCGCCGCCGCGGTTGCGCTCGACCGGACGGTTGCCGCCTTGGGCAGTAGCAACGATGCCGAGATCGAGGACGCCTTGATCGAGAGCGCGCTGACGACAGCGCGAGCGCAGCTTGTTCTTGGCCAGCTCGGATTGCGAAGCGCTGAGCGCATGTTCGAGCTCGGCGGTGGCTCGGCGACTTCGCGCGGCAACAACTTCGATCGGCACTGGCGCAACATCCGCACCGTTCTCAACCACAACCCGCTCCTGCATAAGTCGCGTGTGCTGGGCGACTACCTGCTGAACGGCACGACCACGCATCTGAGGGAAGGAAGGGTGTTTTGACTGCACACACCTGTCTGGCAGCGCCTGCGGTCTGGTCGGCTTGCTGACGGTCGCTTCGGCGCTCAACTGAGCCGATGGTTGGAAGCTCTATCGTCGCAAACTCCCAGGCGTGAGGAGAAAAAACTACGCGCGGCGGTAAGCTTGGAAAGGGCGCTCTAGAATGAAGGTGAAATCTATCGATTATATGTGCTAATATACACCTTTCGCACAGGAGAACGTCATTATGATTTCCAGACGCCTTTTCTCGATAGCGCTTGCGGCCCTGTTTACGGTGCCGCTTCTTGAGCTCGCTCCCGCAGCAGCCTCCGACAAAGTGATCCGCATTGGCTACCAGAAATACGGCACGCTTGTGCTGCTCAAGGGAAAGGGTCTTCTGGAGAAGAAGCTGGAGAAGATCGGCTACACGGTCACATGGGCAGAATTCCCGGCGGGCCCGCAACTTCTCGAAGCCTTGAATGTCGGCGCAGTCGATTTCGGTACGACGGGAGAAACGCCGCCGATCTTCGCGCAGGCGGCCGGCGCGCCGCTGGTCTATATCGCCCATGAACCGCCGGCGCCGCGCGGCGAGGCGATCCTCGTGCCGAAGGGTAGCCCCATCCAGAAGGTTTCGGATCTCAAGGGTAAGACCGTCGCCCTTAACAAGGGTTCGAACGTGCACTTCCTCCTGGTGAAGGCGCTGGAGGAGGCTGGTCTCAACTATAGCGACATCAAGACCTCCTTCCTTCCGCCCGCCGACGCCCGCGCTGCCTTTGAACAGGGCGCCGTCGATGCCTGGGTGATCTGGGACCCGTTCCAGGCTGCAGCCGAGCTCGCGATCGAGGCACGCGAACTTCGAAACGGCGAAGGGATCGTACCCAACCACCAGTTCTACCTGGGCGCAAAGCCATTCGTGGACGGCCATCCCGAGGCCGTCGATACGGTGATCGAGGCCGTTGCAGAGATCGACGAATGGGCGAAGGCCAATCCGGCCGCCGCGGCCGCCGAACTTTCGCCTTCCGTTGGCATTCCCGCGGACGTGCTGGCCGTCGCGCTGCAGCGACAATCGTACGGCGTGAAGGCTCTCGATGAGGGCATCGTCAAACAGCAACAGACGATCGCCGATACCTTCTTCGAACTCGGCCTGATCCCGAACAAGATCTCGATCGCGGACGTCGTGCGCAAAGGCGGTGCCTGATGGTGGACGTGTCGGTAGCCGGTATTGCTACCGGCGAAGCCCGCAGGCCCAATCTGAAGAACCTGTGGAGCGGGCTCGCTCCATGGGCTCTTCCGCTTGCGCTTCTCGTCGTTTGGGAAATTGCGGCGCGCACGGGTCTCGTCACCGCCCGCCTCATGCCGGCGCCGACGACGATTGCTGCGGCCTTCTGGCGGTCGTTGCTTGATGGCTCGCTTCTTTTCCATACGCTCGCCTCCACCCGTCGGGCCTTCATAGGCCTTGCGATCGGCGGTGGGCTCGGCTTCGTCGCCGGCGTCGTTACCGGTCTGTGGAAACCGGCCGAAACCCTCCTCGACAGCACCGTCCAGATGGTGCGCAACATCCCGCATCTTGCCTTGATCCCGCTCGTGATCCTCTGGTTCGGTATCGATGAAACCGCCAAGATCTTTCTGGTTTCGATCGGCGTCTTTTTCCCGATCTACATCAACACCTTCTATGGCGTGCGAACCATCGACCCTCAGATCGTTGAAATGGCGTCCGTCTACGGGCTCGACCGCAGGGCGCTGATCCGCCGCATCATTCTTCCCGGCGCGCTGCCCTCCATCCTGGTCGGCCTGCGCTATGCTCTCGGTTTCATGTGGCTGACGCTGATCGTCGCTGAAACGATTTCATCGACGAACGGCATTGGATACATGACGATGAACGCGCGGGAGTTCCTGCAGACGGACGTCGTCCTGCTCGGCATTATCGTCTATGCGCTTCTCGGAAAATTCGCTGATGTTGTGACCCGTTCGATTGAGAAGCGCGTTCTCGTATGGCATCCGGCCTATCAGTTGAAGCAGGGGGGCCGACAATGAGTGCCCTGCAGGCCCATGTGAGGGAAAGCGACGGCGGTCTCCCGATTTCGCTGTCGCGGGTCGAAAAGTCTTTCGGCCAGCTCAACGTCCTCGACAGTTTCAACCTGGAAGTTCCCGCGGGCCAGTTTCTTGCCGTCGTCGGAAGGTCGGGTGGCGGCAAATCAACCTTGTTGCGGCTGATCGCCGGTCTTGATGCGGCAACAGCGGGCCGCGTCAGTATCGCCGGACAAAAGGTTGACCGCACCCTTGCGTCCGTGCGCCTGCTTTTCCAGGAGGCGCGCCTTGTTCCCTGGCAGCGGGTCATCGAGAACGTCGGCATCGCCCGCGGCCAGAACTGGCAAGAAACTGCCCGTCGAGCGCTCGCGGACGTGGGGTTGGGGGGACGTGAAAACGATTGGCCGAGTGTACTTTCCGGCGGCCAGCGTCAGCGCGTGGCTCTCGCCCGCGCCCTCGTCAGTGCGCCGCAGATCCTGTTGCTCGACGAACCTTTCGGCGCGCTCGATGCGCTGACGCGCATTGAAATGCATCGCCTGCTCGAGGGGATCTGGACGGGTCGAGGTTTTACCACCGTGCTGATCACCCACGACGTCGCGGAGGCGGTGGCGCTTGCCGACCGTGTGGTGGTGCTGCGGGAAGGGGCAATCGCGCTCGATATCGACATCGATCTCGAGCGTCCGCGGCGGGAGCTGGCTGACCCCCGTGCGGTCGATTTGCAGCGTCAGATACTTGAGGCCGTGTAGCGTTCGATTTGACTGCCGGCGAGAGCGTTGGGGTTTGCGGCCACGATCGTGGGCGCCGGGTGCGGACGTGCGCTTCGTCGCCCGGCCTTACGGGCGTTGGCGCGCGTTCGTGGGGACCTCGTTCGGCTGCGACAGGGTCCCTATCGAAATGCCAAGGCAATTTATTGCGTGTGCGGGGCCCCCACCTTCCTAAAATGGTCGAACCATCAAGGAGCGCCCATGATCGCTATCAGTCTCAAGGTCAATGCTGCACGCAGCAGTCTCGCTGTCACGTGGGACGATGGGGCGGTTTCTCATATCCCGGCGACCGTGCTGCGGGCGCGCAGCCGCGCTGCCAGCCAGGTGCGCGCGGATATCGAAGGGCGCGCTGGTTCCTATGATGCCGTCACCCTCAGCGGTGCAGAGCCAATCGGCACCTACGCGATCCGGCTGGTTTTTTCCGATGGCCATGATCGCGGCATCTACCCCTGGCCCTACCTGCGCGCGATCGCCGACTCTACGTTTTGAGGAAGAAGCATGGACGATTTTATTGATGGCCTGTCGGAAGTTGCCTGCGATGTCCTGGTGATCGGCGGCGGAACCGCCGGTCCGATGGCGGCCTTGAAGGCGAAGCAGAAGAACCCTGCGCTGAACGTCGTGTTGCTGGAAAAAGCCAACGTGAAACGATCCGGCGCAATCTCGATGGGCATGGACGGGCTGAACAACGCCGTCGTGCCGGGCTATGCGACACCGGAGCAGTACACGAAGGAAATCACGATCGCCAACGATGGCATCGTCGATCAGGCGCCGGTCTTCAACTACGCATCACGCTGCTACGACATCATCCAGGAACTGGATCGCTTCGGCATCCGCTTCCAGAGGAATGCCAACGGCGACTACGACCTGAAGAAGGTCCATCACCTCGGCACTTATGTGTTGCCGATGCCGAATGGCGAAACGGTCAAGAAGGCGCTCTATCGCCAGCTGAAACGCGAGCGCATCCTGATTTCCAACCGCTTCATGGCCACCCGGTTGCTGACGGCGAAGGATGGTCGCATCGCCGGTGCCGTCGCCGTCAACACCCGCACGGCGGAATTTCTCGTGCTTCGGGCCAAGGCGGTGATCCTGTGCATGGGAGCGGCCGGTAGGCTCGGCCTGCCGCATTCGGGCTATCTGTTCGGCACCTACGAGAATCCCACGAACTCCGGGGATGGCTATGCCATGGCCTATCATGCCGGGGCGGCGCTCGCGAACCTCGAATGCTACCAGATCAATCCGCTGATCAAGGACTATAACGGTCCCGCCTGCGCTTACGTCGCCGGTCCGTTCGGCGCCTACACCGCCAACAGCGAGGGCAAGCGGTTCATCGAAAGCGATTACTGGTCCGGACAGATGATGCAGGAGTTTTACAATGAGCTGCAATCGGGAAAAGGCCCTGTCTTCCTGAAGCTCAACCATCTCCATCCCGACACGGTCGGTGAGATCGAAGACATCCTGCATCGGGTCGAGCGCCCCTCCCGTGGGCGGTTTCATGCGGCGCGGGGCACCGACTATCGCGACAAGATGATCGAGATGCACATTTCCGAGATCGGTTTCTGCTCCGGCCACAGCGCATCAGGCGTCTTCGTCGACGAATATGCGCGCACGACCGTGCCTGGCCTTTATGCTGCCGGTGACATGGCAAGCGTGCCGCACAACTACATGCTCGGAGCCTTCACAAACGGGGCGGTGGCTGGAGAGCATGCGGCAGAGGTGGCATTGGAAACCGACCTTCCGGACTACGATCCCGACTTCGTGCGGCTCGAGCGCGAGCGCGTTCTGGCGCCGACGCGTCGTGACGACGGAATTCCCCCCAACCAGCTCGAATACAAGGTGCGGCGCCTCGTCAACGACTACCTGCAGCCGCCCAAGGTGACGGCTCGGATGCAGATCGGCCAGCAACGATTGGCCGAGGCCAGGGACGACCTTGAGACAACCCTCGTCGCGCGCAACGCGCATGAGCTGATGCGGTCATTGGAGGTGTCGTCCATCCTCGATTGCGCGGACATGGCCGCCCATGCATCGCTCTATCGGACCGAAAGCCGCTGGGGCCTTTATCACAACCGGATCGATTATCCCGAAAAGGACGACGAGAACTGGTTCTGCCACACGCTGCTTCGCAAGATGAATGGCCGCATGAGCTCCGAGAAGCGCGCCATTGAGCCCTACATCGTTCCTATCGAGACCGAAGAGCGAACGGCCTACGAGCGTCTGCGCGTTTCCAACCAAGCCTGATCGAGGAGAGCCATGCCGCTTGCACTTTCCCCCACCACAGTTCCCGTCGTCGTCGACGAAGCGAAATGCATCGCCGACAAGGGCTGCACCGTCTGCGTCGAGGTTTGCCCGCTCGATGTCTTGCGTATCAGCGACCTCACCGGCAAGGCCTACATGAAGTTCGACGAATGCTGGTATTGCATGCCGTGTGAAACGGATTGTCCGACGGGCGCCGTTACCGTCAACATCCCCTACCTGTTGCGCTGACATGGCGACGTTCGATCCATTCGAGGATTTCGGCAATGCCGATGAAATTGTCGGCCGTCTCGCTGATGCGGATCCCGCCGTTCGCCGCCTCGCCGTCATCGATCTTGCCGAGACGGCGATGCCGGACAGTCTCCTGCATCTGCTGGCGATGGTTGGAGACAACGATGCGACCGTGCGCCTTCAGGTGGCGATGGCACTCGGCGATTTCGACACGATCGATGCCGCCAGCGGGCTGGCGAAACTCCTGATTGATCTGGATAGATCGGTGGCTTCTGCTGCGGCGGACAGCCTTGCCGAGTTGAAGGATCCGTCTGCGGTTCCCGCGCTCCTTTCGTTGCCTACACATCCGGACCCTTTTGTGCGCGCATCCGGTTTTCGCGGAATGAAGGGACTGCGCTCACGCGCAGCGCTTGGTCCCGCACTTAAAGCGATGTCGGACGAAAGCGCTCAGGTGCGGGCCGAGGCGCTGGGAGTGATCGCCTATCTCAAACTCGAAGAAACGCTGCCATCATTGATCGCGGCCACGCGCGACGCCGACGCTTCTGTCCGTGCGGAGGCGGTCAACGCCTTGTCGTTCACAAAACAGGTCGCAGCGGCCACCGCAGTTGCTGCGGCGCTACGGGACGATGTCTGGCAGGTGAGGGCGGCCGCGGCGCAATCGCTCGGGAGGATCGGCCAGGCATTTGCCGTCGGCGGTCTCGTTGCGGGATTAGCGGACGACTACTGGCAGGTCCGCCAGAAGTGTCTTGGCGCGCTCGGGAGCCTGAAGGCGCAATCGGCCGTGGCCGATATAGCGGCGCAGCTTGCGAGCGACCTGCCGTCGCTCCGCAAGGAGGCCGCGGCAGCGCTCGGCGAGATTGCCGATCCATCGGCGCGCGAGCCGCTGATGGCCCATGCCTCCGACACGGATCCCGATGTGCGAAAAACGGTGCGCTGGGCGCTGACCCGGATTGGTTGATTGCGATCGAAGCGCAATCTCACGCGCCGCGCTTCGACACCATCTCCATCAAGGCATGCGGGCGCTCGATGCGAATGTGGCGCGGCGACACGGATACAAGTCCGTCCTTCTGGAACCGCTTCATCATCATCGTCACCCATTGGCGGGTCGAACCGACCATGGCGGCGATCTGGTCATGGGTGACCTTCGCGTTGATGATGATGGCTCGCCCGTCCCGCACCCCGTGCAGATCGCCGAGATTGATCAGGAACTGGGCAAGGCGTTCGATGACGGAGCGGGTGCCCAGCATCTGCGCCATAGCCGAATAGCACCGTCCCTTGGCGGCCAGCCCCTGCAGCAGACAGAGCGCGAAATTTGGCATCTCGACGACCAGCTTCTTCAGCGCTGGCGCGGGAAGGAAGAGGATACGACAGTCGCTAAGAGCTTCTCCCGACCAGATGTGCACCCCGCCGCCCGTCATTTCCGGGCCGCCGATAAAATGGCCCTTCGTCCAGTAGGCCAATGTGATCTCGCGCCCCGACGGTGCGGTGTAAAAGACCCTGACGTCGCCGGCTTCGATGATGAAAATACCGCCGTGCCCGTCGCCCTGGTTGAAGATTGCTTCACCCGTTCGAAACGCAAGCTGGCGGCCCTGCGCTCTCAGCCTCGTCCATTCGTCGGGGGCAAGGGCATCGAGAAAATGCGCTCCTTCGTCGAGCCCGCCGATCGTTTCACTCAAGAAAAGGGCCTGATCACCGGGAAGAATGGCCGGGGCCGGCAGATCAACCGAGGGGGTGTGTTTGGGGCGTGCGTCCTGATTGGCGGTCACGCGGACGTCGAGGCTCACATCGCTCTCCTTCCACAGCGTAGATCGCCTTTAAATTATAGAAAATCTACCAATTAAGAAGAAAAATAATCGCGGTTTCGGAACTGGACTTGGAAGATTTTCGTCGAATCGATGTTTGAAGCGCCAGAGTCAGGAGGCCTTCCTGGGGCGCCGCACGCTCCCCCCTGTGAAAGTCGCCACGCGTCTGCTCGTTTTGCGAGATGAGCCTGGCCGGGGGCGTGGTTCGCGCCTGGAGCGATTGTTGTCCGCTCATGCGCCGTAGAACTTCGCGAGATCGACCGACGCGCGCGCTGCCAAAAGACCGCCGCTCCGAAACGAGAATCCGAGCCTTGTGTCCTTGCGCAGCAAGATTATCTCCGCGGCCTGCAATCCGGAGAAAATTTATATCTATAAAATCTATGTGTTTTATGAGGTAATATTTCTATTGGCTTGCCAGGAGGATACCGTGCCCAAAACCGAATCCAATCCCATTACACTTGGAACCCGCGCGGCGGACTTCACGTTGCCCGATGCCGATGGCAACCTGTTCACGTTGGCCGAGTTCAAGGACAGCCCGGCGCTGCTCGTCGCCTTCATCTCCAACCGCTGCCCCTTCGTGGTGTTGATCCGCGAGGAACTGGCGAAATTTGCGCGCGACTATGCCACGCAGGGGCTTGCCGTCGTCGCGATCAACAGCAACGACGCCAAGACGCATCCGGAAGAAACGCTGGAGCGGATTGGTGTAGAGGCAAAGACTCACGGCTATGGCTTCCCCTATCTGAAGGACGCGTCGCAAAGTGTCGCCAAGGCCTTTGGTGCGGCCTGCACTCCGGACTTCTTTCTCTATGACCGAGATCGCAAGCTTGCCTATCACGGCCAGTTCGACGAAGCCCGGCCCGGCAACGGCAAGGATGTGACGGGCGCGGATCTGCGCGCTGCGGTCGACGCGGTCCTGAAGGGCGAAGCTGTCGGCGCCGGCCAGGTGCCCTCGATCGGCTGCAACATCAAGTGGTCGGCTGGCAACGAACCGTCCTGGTTCTCCACCGCAGCCTGATCCGCAATCGTGAAACGGCCGGCCGTACAGCCGGCCAACGCTTCCTTTTCTACACCGGGACATCATGGCATCGCGTCGCAAGGAACAGCCCACCGAAGACGGGCGCCACATCGAAACGGACGTGCTGGTTGTCGGTGGGGGCCCCGCCGCCGCCTGGGCGGCGCTTTCCGCTGCCGAGACCGGCGCGCGCGTCGTCTTGGCTGACAAGGGTTATCACGGCACGAGCGGTGCCACGGCTCCGTCCAACACGGGAACGTGGTGTGTGCCGCCGGGAGAAGGGCGCGCAGCCTCGGTCGAGCAACGTTTCAAGCGCACTGCCGGCCTTGCCGATCGTCGCTGGATGTTGCGCGCGGCTGACCGCGCCTACGAAAACCTCCTGAAGCTCGTCGAATGGGGCTATCCCTTTCCGAGCGAAGAGGATGGCAACCTCTATATCGCCAACCTGCGCGGTCCTGACTACATGCGCTTCATGCGCCAGCGTGTGCACAAGGCCGGTGTCACGATCCTTGACCACCATCCTATCCTGGAACTGCTTGGCGACGATCATCATGTCGGGGGGGCTGCGGGGCTTTCTCGCCGCAATGGCGCAAGCTTCTCCGTATCGGCCGGTGCCGTCGTGCTTGCCACCGGCGGCTGCGCCTTCTTCGAACGCATCCTCGGTGGCACGGGGCTCACCGGTGATGGCTATCTCTTCGCCGCAGAGGCCGGCGCGTCCCTTTCCGGCATGGAATTCACCGGCAAATACACGCTCGCCCCGCACGGTTCCTCGCTGAACAAGGGTTTGCCTTTTCGCTGGGCGACCTTCTACCGAGAGAACGGCGAGGTGCTGCGCGACGCCCGCGGTGAGCCGGTGACGAACGGTATCGGCGGCGGCGAGCGGCAAGTGGCCGAGGCCCTGCTGTCCGGCCCGGTCTATGCCCGGCTCGATCTTGCCGAACCCGCGATGCAGGACTGGCTGCGTCGTGGCCAGCCGAACTGTTTTCAGCCTTACGACCGGATGGGGATCAATCCCTTCGAGCACCTGTTCCGGGTCGACCTCAAATACGAGGGCACCGTGCGCGGCACCGGCGGTATCCGCATCGTCTCGTCCGACTGTGGCACCGACATTACCGGGCTTTACGCCGCCGGCGACGCGGCGAGCCGCGAAAACGTGACGGGTGGGGTTTCCGGTGGCGGCGCCATCAATGCCTCCTGGGCGATTGCCAGCGGCTGGTGGGCCGGTCACGGCGCCGCCCGGCATGCGAGCAGCAGAAAGTCCCGTGATGCCGCGCGCTTGCGGCCGCTCGGGTCGACGGGTTTGCGCGGCGCCGGCGAACGTGAAGACGTCAATCTCGCGGCCGCCGCCCGCGCGGTGCACGAGGAGATCGTGCCGCTCGACAGGAGTTACTGGCGCAAGGCCAGCGCCCTGGAGACAAGTCACCGCATTCTGGAAGGCGTGTGGGCCGGCCTCAACCAGGCAAAGCCAGCGGTCGGCATCGACCGACTTCGCGCACGAGAGGTGGCGTCGGTTACGGCGAGCGCCCGCTGGACGGTCGCGGCTGCGCTCTTGCGCACGGAAAGCCGGGGCGTGCACCGCCGGAGTGACTTTCCGACCGAGGACGACGGGCAGGCGAGCCGCACCGTCGTCTCCGGGCTCGATCAGGTGAGCGCCGTGCGTGAAGACCTCGCTTTCGAGACGGTTCGGGAGGGCTGAGCGATGATCGAGGTTATCTCCGTCGACCGCTGCATCCGCTGCGATATCTGCGAACGGATCTGTCCCGCCTTCGTCTTCGATCGCGACGAAACGGGTCTGCCGATCATTGCCCGGCAAGACGACTGCCAAACCTGTTTTCTCTGCGAAATCTATTGTCCGACGGATGCGCTCTATGTCGCCGAGGCGGCGCACGGACCAACAGGCATCGCGGAGGCCGAGGTGCTGGAACGCGACCTTTTTGGCGCCTACGCCCGCTCGCTCGGGTGGAACCGCGGCCGCGCCGGCGGCGCGCAAGATGATCCGACCCGTCACATCCGCGTGGCGCAGGTTTGAAGGGAGTTCGACCATGGAACGCATAGCTGTCAGCGCGCTGCGCAAGATCTTTACGCTCAAACAGGGCCAGACCGTAACGGTGGACGGTGTCGCCTCGAGCCGCATTGCGGTGCTGGATGGCGTCGACCTGACCATCAAACGCGGCGAATTCATCACGCTGGTCGGGCCGTCCGGCAGCGGCAAGTCGGTGCTGCTCGATGTCATTGCCGGATTGACCGAAGCGACCTCGGGCGTCGCTCGCATCGACGGCATCGAGGTCTCCAAACCGCATGCCCGCACCGCCTATGTCTTCCAGCAATATGCGCTTTTTCCCTGGCGAACAGCGCTGCAGAACATCGAATATGCCCTGGAGGTGCGTGGTGTGCCGGCGGCGGCGCGTCGCGAGAAGGCACGTCATTTCCTGCATCTCTTCGGCCTCAAGGGCTTCGAAGACCGCTTCCCCTCGCAGCTTTCCGGCGGCATGCAGCAGCGCGTGGCAATCGCCCGGGCGCTCTCCACCGATCCGCAGGTGCTGCTGATGGACGAGCCCTTCGCGGCTCTTGACGCCCAGACGCGCGACATCCTGCAAAGCGAACTGTTGCGCATTTGGGAACAGATCAAGACGACCGTCGTATTTGTCACCCATTCGATCGACGAGGCGATCTACCTCGCCGACCGCGTGGTCGTGATGACAGCGCGCCCGGCGAGCGTCAAGGAAATCGTCGAGATTGACCTGCCGCGCCCGCGCGACCTCGATATCCGCAACAGCGCGGCCTTCAATGCCTATCGGGGCCGCGTCTGGGAAAGCTTGCGTGACGAGGTCGTCAAGGCCCAGCGCGATTGGGCGCTCGCATCCAACTATACCAACTAAGGGAGGATCCGATGAGTCTGATCGCCGACCGTAACCTGCCGCTCCGCCGGACATTTTCATCGCGCCGAAAGCGCGCCGCGGAGAACCCGCCGACGGTTCTCGGTGAAGCCTTCTCAACCATTACGCTGGGCCTGCCGGCGCTCGTCGCCTTCGCGCTTCTCTGGGAGATCGCGCCACGCGCCGGCTGGATCAACGCGCTGTTCTTCCCGCCACTCAGCCAGGTGCTCTCGGTCCTGTGGGAGATGATCGCCTCGGGTCAGCTTGCCGACCACATCGGCATCAGCCTGCAGCGCGCCGCGATCGGCTTTTCGCTTGCCGTTGTTGTCGCCGTACCGCTTGGTCTTTTGATGGGGCGCTATCCGCTCTTCGAAAAGGCCTCGGACTTTCTCGTCCAGACCCTGCGCAATACCTCGCAGTTCGCGCTGCTGCCGGTCTTCATCCTTTTGCTCGGCATCGGCGAGGCGTCAAAGATCGCCATCACATTCTACGCGGCCGTCTTCTTCCTGCTGATCAACACCATCGTCGGTGTGAAGTCGGTCGATCCACTGCTGGTGAAGGCAGCGCGTTCCATGGGAACGTCTGACTGGGATCTCTTCAAGAAGGTCATTCTGCCCTCGGCCGTTCCCTCGATTGTCGCGGGCGCTCGGCTTGGTGTGAAGACCTCGCTCTTTTCGGTCATCGCCGCGGAGATGCTCGCGGCCCAATCCGGCATCGGCTACCTCATCCAGAATTCGTCGCTGATGCTGGAAACAGACCGGATGTATGCCGGCATCCTGACGCTGACGATCATCGGCCTCCTGCTGAACTACTTGCTCGTCGCTGGGGAACGACGCGCCACCCGCTGGCGCGGCGACGGCGAAAGCGGCCCGAACTGAGCCCCAGCCTCTCTTCCAACGAACACGCGATTTCGAAAGGATCCATCCATGACATCGAATTCACTCCGCCGCACATTGTTGAAGCTCGCCTTGGCGCTATCGTTCCTGCCGGCGGCGGGTGGCGCGCCGGCCTTTGCCGACGACGCGAAGCCCGAGGTCATCCGCATCGGCTCGACCGCGCCGGGCCACCTGAAATTCATCCTTTATCGCAACAAGAAACTGCTGGAAGACGAGTTCGCCAAGGACGGCATCAAGATCGAGCTGACGACATTCGATGGCGGTTCCGCTGCAACGGTTGCGCTCGGTTCGGGAGCGATCGACTTCACCTATATCGGCAACAACCCGTCGCTTCGTCTGGCGGCGACCGGGGCCGACGTGAAGCTCATCGGCCTTTCGAGCTGGAACCGTTCGAACGAGACGCAGATCGTCGTCAAGCCGGAGTCTGCGATCCAGAAGATTGAGGACCTGAAGGGCAAGAAGGTCGCCTATCTCTCAGGCACGGTGCGTCATTCGACCTTCGCCAAGGCCCTGCAGGCCGCAGGTCTTTCCCTCGCGGACGTGGAAAGCCTGAACCTCGGTATCGACAGTTCCGGCCCGGCGCTGGCCCGTGGTGACGTCGATGCCATCGTGGAAAGCACCGGCCCGGTGCAGACGCTTGTTGAAAAGGGCGGAGCGCGGGTGATCTTCGACGCCGGCGTGTCGGGCAGCCCCGATTGGGCGGTTCCACATCTTCTCAGCGTCAACGGTGAATTCGCCCGCAAGTATCCTGAAATCGTGACACGTCTGCTGGCTGTCGATATTGCGACTGCCCGCTGGGCCGACGCCAACCCGGAAGAGACGACTACGATCTTTGTCAAGGAGACAGGCAGCAGTGACAAGGCAGTCCGCGCCACCTACCCGGATGGAAAGTTCTTCCAGGACCCGGAAATCACGGATGCGGCAGTGAAAGCGCTTCAGGGGGAGGAGGCCTTCATGGCCGAGGCCGGGCTGCTGAAGGGCAAAGTCAATTATGAGAGCTGGATTGACCGCTCCTTCTACGACGCAGCTCTAAAAAGAGTTGCTGCCAGCAATTGATCCTGTAGGTTCGGGCGGCGGCGCACCTGCGTCTCCGCCCTCTCTTCTTCTTGAATGATGTCCTCCATTTCCTCTTCTCCACTTCCGTTTCACCGCACCCGCATCGTCCCGGCCGTCGTGGCCGTGGCCTTTTTCATGCAGATGCTCGACAGCACGATCATCGCAACCTCGCTGCCGGCCATGTCCAAGGCCTTCGCGACGGATGTGGTGGCGCTCAACATTGGCTTCACCTCCTATCTTCTTGCGATGGCCGTGTTTATTCCGCCGGCCGGATGGCTCGCCGAGCGTTTTGGCGCGCGAGAGGTCTTTCTTGCCGCTATCGCGCTGTTCACGCTCGCCTCCGTTGCTTGCGGCTTCTCGGCGTCGCTTGGTCAATTCACCGTGGCTCGGCTCTTCCAAGGTGCGTCCGCAGCGCTGATGACGCCGGTTGGGCGTCAGCTCGTACTGCGCGATGCACCGAAGGCGGAATTGGTGCGGGCAATCGCCACCATCACCTGGCCGGCTCTGATTGCCCCCGTCATCGGGCCTCTGATCGGTGCCTGGATTACAACCCACGCCGGCTGGGAGTGGAACTTCTTCATCAATCTGCCTCTCGGCATATTCGGTGTCGTGCTCGTTGCCTTTTTCGTGCCGCGCGTGCCTGCGGAGGGAGCGCGGCCCTTTGATGTGACCGGCGTCTTGCTGACTGGAGGCGCGCTCGCACTCACCCTTGGCGGTCTGGAGCTTTCCAGTTCATCCTCGGGTGGGACCGCTTCACTTGGCCTTCTGGTGGCCGGTCTTTTCGCCGGCTTTTTTGCAGTCCGCCATCTGCGGCGCGCTGCGCATCCCCTGCTCGACATGACAGTGCTGAAGATCCCGACTTTCGCCTTCGCAACGCTTTCGGCGGGCACCGCCGGGCGGCTTGCCGTCAATGCGACGCCATTTCTGCTGCCGCTGCTCTTCCAGGTTGGTTTGGGTTTCAATGCGGTGGAGACGGGCTCGCTGGTCTTCGTCTACTTTCTCGGCAACCTTTTGATGAAGAGCGTCACCACACCGGCTCTGCGTCTTTTCGGCTTCCGCAGCCTTCTTGTCGTAAATGGCATGATCGCCGCCACGACGATCGGTGCCTTCGCATTCGTCGACGGAGAAACGCCGCGCATTGTCATGTGGGTGCTGCTGATTGCCTGCGGCCTTTCCCGCTCGATGCAGTTTACGGCGCTGACGACGATCGCCTTCGCGGATGTACCGCCTGCTCAGCGAAGCGCGGCGACGACGATTTCGGCGATGCTGCAGCAACTCTCCCAACTGCTTGGCATCGCCGTTGCCGCAGCCGTCATTCGCTTCGCATCCTATCTGGGCGGGGGAGGAGGCGATTATAATATGCTTCCGGATATTCGCGCCGCCTTCCTCTTTATCGCCGCCATAGGCTTCGTGTCGGCGCTTCGCTTTCTCGCACTGTCGTCCGACGCGGGTGCTGAGGTTTCCGGCCACCGTGGTCGCCCTGTCGTCGGATAAGGCGGCGTAACAGAAACCGCGGTTCGCGCAGCCTTTGGAAACGGCCAGCGATCAGACATATGGCGTATTCCTCAAGAGAGCAGACAGGTTTCGGTGCGACCTGCCGGCGGTAACGACCTTGGGCTTCGAAGACAGAGAAGAAGAGCCACTGGCGACTTTTGAGCGGAGATCGCCAAAGAGCCGGGGAAAGACCGGCGGAGGCGCCGGGCGAAAACTTCCTTCCCATTTTCAAGGCTAGAAGTTTCGCCTGACCTCCCGGTCTGCGGTTCGTAAGCAGGGTACGGCACAAATCGGCGGCCGGGGCGAAGCGCCGGCTTTGTTCGTCTGCGAGGGTAAGTTCGCCTTCGATGCGTTTCAGCCATCGTTTCGCTTCCGCCGGCTGACACCCAAATAGACGGTGCTCTTTCATCGGTGCGACACAGTCGACGAACTCGACTTTTTATTTCCGCCTCTGATCGTAACGGTCGGGCAGATATGCCCTGGGTCGGGAGGGCGGAACCATTCGCTCGTAGCCTCATTTTACCGAGGTATCATAGATGGAGCGGACCAACGGCACGCCCCAGATTGCGCCTGGTGTCGACCAGCCCCTCACTGCTGCGTCGCCTGTCTCGCGTCTCCACTGCGCATTGCGATCGCGTGTGTCGAGTTGCAGTCGATGGTGAACGGGATGGGAGATGGAATAGCAGCGACCGTTAAAGTCATGCGCTGGTTGGCAATTACGATGTTCTGTGCGTTCGGTGGAGCCTGCACCACGACATTTACGCCCGACATGACCAGCCTGAAGGCGCATTCTCCCGCCACGCTGCACCGTGTCTATGTCAAAATGCCAGATGCTTCCGGCAAAAGAACCTCGCAGCGTGCCGGCCATTATACTGTCGGCAAGCCTTACGTGGTCAAAGGCAAGCGTTACTATCCGAAGGAGGAACCGGGCTACGATCGAAGCGGCATTGCCTCCTGGTACGCTCGGGGGTTTCAAGGGCGGCGGACCGCAAATGGCGAGACTTACGATCCGGGCCGCCTCTCCGCCGCGCATCCGACACTTCCCTTGCCCAGCTACGTGCGGGTGACAAATCTCACAAACGGCTCGTCGGTCGTTGTGCGCGTCAATGATCGTGGCCCTTTCCACAAAGGACGTTTGATCGATATTTCCAGCAAGGCAGCAGAGATGCTGGATATGACGCGCCGCGGGACAGCGTACGTCCGGGTACAATATGTGGGGCGCGCCGCTCTAAACGGAGATGACATGGCGTTTCTCATGGCGTCACAAAGGAAGCGCCAGGGTCCCCTTGGCGTCAATCGGCCAATCGGCGCGCAGGTCGCCGGCAAACCGCTTACCAGCTACGGTGAGCGCAGCACCCTGTTCGTCGGCTCGAAATCTGCCGGTAACTTTCTGGCTGCCTCTCGTTTGGGGGGACGGGAGGCTGCGTATGCGCTCTGGGCTTCCCAGGCACACCACTTGGCACCCCTCGGCAAGGCAAGTATTGCAAGGGAAACCGCGATTTTTGCCGAATGCTGTTTGAACAATGAGCGGGTGGGCGAGAAATCTGTGTTGCAGGCGTTTCTCCCGGCAGCTTTCGATCGCAAAAGCCACCGGACCGGAATGACTGGCCGACGATCGCCAGCAAGGCGACGACGGGGAGACCCGGAAACCGGCCATATCCGGTGGTGTGAACGTTGCCAGAGCGCGTGGCGTGCGTGTCGAGGGTGAGCCGGAAGCTTCAGAGAAGTTAGCCGGACCAGAATTATGCGCTCAGTTTCCGTTTTGTGCGTTGGGATCGCCTGCAAAAAAGGAGGACCCGACGGCCTCGCGAGACGACATCATAATATTTCCCGGCCGCTGGCGCGGCCGGAATCAAGCGAATTCCCGAAGCTTGGTATCCGAAGTTCAGGCTGACCTGACGTTTTCGGCCTTCGATTTTCCGGTCTTGCGGTCCTGGCCAAGTTCATAGCTGACCTTTTGACCGTCGCGCAGTGACGTTGCGCCCTCAAGCGCCGACACATGGACAAAAACGTCCGGTCCGCCATTGTCAGGCGTGATGAAGCCAAAACCCTTGTCCTGGTTGAAAAACTTTACGGTACCGGTTGCCATAGTCATCCTCGTCAGCTGAGTGCTCTGCGTTTTGCCGGAGCACCATATCCAGCGCCTGCCTTAGCGGCAATCGCGCATGTTGGCAAAACTTAATTTGCTGAGCCGGACCTTCTTCCTTCATACCAGGGGCCGTTTAGACCCTGGATAAAGGCGGCAATGGCGACGGCGCGACAGTCACGACGTTAAACGCGGCCGCGCGGCTGTCCGGCCATCGCGCTCTCGGCTTGAGCGTTCCTCAGATGGTATCACACGAAATCATCGAAGAGGGTCGCAGGATCAGACCTGGTGGCGAGAGATCACTTGGTTCGACGTTCACCTGCTCCAATCGCGCCAAGAGCAGGTTGACTGCGGCTCCTGCCACCTCACCAAGGTGCAGATCAACTGCGGTCAGCGGAGGGGTGGCGAGTTTGGCGCGCATGCCGTCATAGCGGGTCGCGATCCGAAGGTCGTGGGGGATCTGGCGACCGGTGGCGCGGGCCGCGTTGAGAACGCCTGTCGCAAAGGCGTCGACCGGCACGCAAAGGGCCGAGATCGAGGGATTGGCGCGCAGCAAGCTTTCAGCAGCGATTGCTGCCGCTTCTTCGCCCCCCTGTTCGTCGATGCGGATGGCGCGTGGCGTAAAGCCGCTTCCGGCCATGCGCTGCGCATACACAGCCTCCATCTCGATATAGGAATTGCGCCTTTGTTCACCCGTTATCAAGCCGACCTGACCGTCGCCCGCAAGCAGGTGATCGAGCAGCAGATGCGCCGTTGCGGCGCTCTGCAAATCCACGAACGGAAGATCGTCTCGGCCGGGCGCACGCCCGATGCACACGACCTCGGTCCCGCGGGACGAAAAGAAATCCAGCACCGGGTCGTCTCGTTCCGGCTCCACGACGATGGCGCCGTCCACCTCAAGCGCGTCGAGGCGGTCGCGGGGCCCGAGTGGAGGAACGAGGCAAAGGGAAATACCCCTGGCAAAAGCCGTCACGGCGGCGGCAGCAGCAATTTCCATGAGGAAGCCCAGCCTCGACGGTCCGGCGGCCACCGCAAAGGGCATCGATGAAACCAGTGCGATAGATCCGGCTCTGCCGGTGCGCAAACGCTGCGCACGGTGATTGGGACGATAGCCCATTTCCTGCGCCAGCGTTTCGATGCGCTTGCGCGTTTCCGGCTCGACGTAACGTCGGCCGCTGAACGCGTGCGAAACAGTTGTGACCGAGACTCCAGCCGCCTTGGCAAGGTCGGCGATAGTAGGTTTTCCCATCAGCCCTCCGATGAACGTCTTCTATCACGCCGATCGCACCGAAGCAAAACGATTTGCAAAGGCGCGATTGTGTGTTAGTGGATGCGCATGCAAAACGATTTGCATAACGGCTTGAGGAGGCCGGGAGGAGGAAAACATGCAGAGTGAATTGAATGGAGTGGTCGAGCCGGTCGATGAGGGGCAGCCGCTTCGCAGCCTGTTCCTGTTTGGCCTTCAACACGTGCTGGTGATGGCCGCGTCTCCCATCACCGCCGTCTTTCTTGTCAGCAAGGCCCTTGGGTTTTCGGACGCGGTGACAGTCTCGCTCATCAGCGCAACCTTTTTCGTCTGTGGCCTTGGCTCGATGCTCCAGAGTTTCGGGCCAAAGGGGTTTGGTGCACGCCTGCCCTTCGTGATGGTGCCGGGAGGCGCGCCAATTGCCATCTTTCTGGCGATCGCCCAGCAGACGGACATCCAGACAGCCGTCGGTGCCGTCATCGTAACGGCTCTCTTTTACTTTCTGGCGCTGCCGGTCTTCCGCAGGCTGCTGCGTTACTTTCCGCCGATCGTCGTTGGAACGATGCTGTTGCTGGTCTCCGTCAATCTTGTGCGCATCTATGGCGTGACCATCACCGGAAAGCCTGGCAGCGAGGGCTTCGCAGCGCCCGTCGAGGTCGGACTGGCACTGATCACCATGATCCTTACAGTCGCTGCCGCGCGGGTCTTTTCTGGAACGCTCCAGCGGCTCGCCGTCATGCTCGGACTGGTCGGTGGTGCGCTCGTCGCGCTCGCCATCGGCCACATGGATCTGTCGGGTGTGTTCACCGGGCCGGTCATCGCCGTTCCGCAATTATTTCCCTTCGGCATGCCGAAGTTCGACCTCGTCGCAGCCATCCCGCTGATCGTGTTCTCGATCATTTCCATGGCGGAGGCGACCGGTCAGACGATCGCGACGGCTGAAATCGTCGGCCGCCGGGGAGATGCCCATGCGATCGTGCCTTCGACCATCCGCGGCGATGCACTGATGTCGCTCGTCGGTGGCCTGTTCGGCACATCGCTGATCATCACCAGCGGCGAGAACGTCGGTATCGTGCGCGCGACCGGCGTCAAGTCTCGCTATGTGACCGCGATGGCGGGCGCCATCCTCGTTCTCATCGCGCTCTTCGCCCCGATTGGCCGGATGGCCACGGCTTTGCCTGAGGCCGTCGTCGGCGGCACGGCAGTCATCGTCTTTTCGATTATTGGCGTCATCGGGATCGACCTCCTGCGTCGCGTCGATCTGCGCGAACATGGCCCCATGTTCACCCTCGCGGCCGCCCTCTCGATGGGTCTGCTGCCGATCCTGGTGCCCGGTGTCTACAGCCAGTTTCCGCAATGGACGCAGATGATCCTCGGCAACGGACTTGCCGCAGGCACGATCACCGCCGTCGTCGTCAACGCCATCTTTTCACATTGGGGCCAAGCCGGACGATCCGAAATTGCGGCGGCGCCCCTGCAATCCACCACTCAAGGAGCAAGCGAGTGAGCGCAATCCGCCAACAACTATCGACCGCCGGCGACCTCATGCTGCGCCCAGGACAAGTTCTTCTGCCGGATGGCCCGCGCACCGGAAAAGCCATCGTCGTGCGCGATGGCGTCTTTCAGCGGATCGATACCGTGGAAGCGATCGCCCGGGACTTCCCCGAGATTGTTCCGATCGACCTGCCCAACCATCTCCTGATGCCCGGTTTCGTCGATACCCATACGCACCTGACCCAGTCGCTTGGCAAGGCCCTCGTCTTTGGAGAACCGTCGGAAATCTTCCGGCGGATCTGGGTGCCGCTGGAAGGCAGTCTCAACGAGCGCATGGTCTATCTCTCGGCAAAGCTTGCCGCATTGGAAGCGCTGCGTGGGGGGTTCACGACCGCCGTCGATGCCGGCACCCGCTCAAAGGGTCATGTCGGCGCTCTGGTGCGGGCTGCAGGGGAGGTGGGGCTTCGCAGCGTCGTCGGCTTTATCTGCAACGATCTTTCGGGAAGTGCGCAGATCGCCGAACCCGGCGTCATCCTGCGCCAGGCGGAAGAGCACGTCTCCACCTACAGGCAGGACCCGCTGATCCATCCCTCGCTGGCGATTTCGATCCCGGAGGCCGCAACTGACGGAATGCTCAAAGCGGTTTCCGAATTGGCAGCCGCGTCCGGGGTGGTGTTCCAGACCCATGTCAACGAACACCTTGTTGCCGTCGAACGCTCGTTGGCAGCGAAAGGATTGCGACCGATCGAGCACCTGGCGCATCTGGGCGTTCTTGGGCCTCAGGTCCTCCTCGCGCACTCGACGCTCGTCACGCCGCATGAACTCAATCTTTTGCGCGAGACAGGCACGGCTGTCGCTTACAATCCCGTCGCCACCCTGTGGAAGGGGAATGCCGTCGCACCAGCCCTGCAAATGGCAGCGCTCGGCATGCGGTTCGGGCTCGGAACGGACGGAACCCGCGCCGACGCGTTCCGTCTGATGGACGCAGCCGAGGGCCTCCAGCGCGCGGGGTTTGGTCTTGCAACGGGGGATTCTTCCTGCGGCGGCGGCTGGCTGTGGCTCGACCGGGCAACATCCGGCGCCGCAGACGCTGCAGGCCTGTCTCATGTGACCGGCTCGATCACCGAAGGTCTTGCCGCCGATTTCCTGCTCGTCGACCTCGATCGACCCGAGTTCACGCCCTCGCACGATCTGACGTGGGAGCTTGTCCGCTACGGCAATCGCGATCAGATCGACGCGGTCTTTACCAGCGGCCAGCTTCGGCTTTGGCAAGGCTGGCCGATTGATTGGGACGCCCGGGCACTGCTCGAAGAGGTGAGAGGCGAAACGGCGACCGCCATTGCCGAAGCGCCGATCCAGCGCATTCATCCGCTCTCCGAAGCACATCGCCGCCTTGGACAATACCGATGAGTCTTGGTCTTCTTGCCGTTCTGGCTGCCGTGACATTAGTTTCGGCCTTCATTCAAGGGGCGCTCGGCATTGGCTTCGCCCTGATCGTCGCGCCGATCGTCGGTATGCTGAAGCCCGATCTTCTGCCGGTGACCCTGCTTTTGCTGATGCTGCCGCTCAATCTGCATGTGGCGGCGCGAGAGCGTGCCCATGTCGACTGGTCAGGCGCGACCTGGATCACGATCGGACGCTTCGCGGGAACGTTTGCTGGCCTTTGGCTGCTGGCAGCGCTTTCCATCGAACAACTGGATCTTGCCGTCGGTGTGTTCACGGTGGTCGCAGCCGTCACCGCGCTCATAGCCCCGCCGTTCACGCCGAACAGGCCGAGTGCGCTCGGGGTCGGATTGTTTACGGGCGTCACCGAAACTGCCACGGGTATCGGCGGCCCGCCGCTTGCGCTGCTCTACCAGCATGCCAAGGCGCCGGTGCTAAGGGCAACGGTGGCCCTTTGCTTCTTCGTCGGCGAGGTCATGTCCCTCGTCGTGCTGGCCATATCCGGGCGCGTTGGGTCAGAGCAACTGCTCGTCGCCCTCTACCTGACGCCGGCGGTTCTGCTCGGAAGCGCGGTCTCAAAGCACGTGCATGGCCGCATCGGCGGCCGCGGTCTTCGGATCGCCGTTCTGGGCTTTGCCATCGTCAGCGGATTGTTCCTTATCGTCCGGTAAACGAGGCTCTCTCGTTAACCGGCCGTCGGCAGACCACCGGAGCTAGAAACGTCCATAGGCGCCGCCGGCGCCGCTGATGGCCGTGAGGAAACTGGCAAGTCCGGCAGAGCGAAGCGGCAGGTATTGTTTTTGCTGCTCGCGGCAAAGGCGTTTGACCAGGCCCACCGCCGAGTGACTGATGTGATCGACCGGAAAGAGGATCGTCGCTGCCTGCCCGACGAGGGCGGGCAAGAGCGTCGTGCTGTCTTCCATGCCTCCGTCGTGGAGGAGGAGGTCGATGTTGCGCACTCTTGCGTAGGCTCGAAGATGATCAAACAGATTGCGTCGGCCGCCGACATAGAGCACGGGGCCGCTGAGCTGTGCGGGCGGCGCGCTGCCGTCGTCTCTGAGCTGAGCTGTGATTGCCGTCTCGAGGGCTTCGTTTTCGCGTAGGACCGCATAACGCAGATCCTGCATCTGCTCCAGTTCCCGCTGAAGAGCATCGGATTTCTCCTCAGACGCGGCAAGGCGCTGGGCGAAGGCCTCGTTGCGCGTCACGTCCGCTTCGTTGCTTGCGGATAGACCCCTCGTGCTTTTTGCAATGCGCGCCAAGGGTGCGACCGACGCGGCGATTGCTTCGGCGTGGATCGCTCGCTCCTCCAATCGCCGGAGGCGCTGTTGCAGGGCGATCCGCTCATCGGCGGCCGCCTTCAGACGCGTCTCCTGCCGGGCGGTTCGTTCGCGTTCCTGTTCGAGTTCCCTTTCCAGCTCTGTCAGTCGTGCGATGTCGAGCCGACTTGCGCTGCCGACAAGGTGCGACAGCATATGCACTTCTCCGAAGATCTCGCGCATTAGTGCTGGCGATGTTCCCGGATGGCTCATCAGTGCCCAATACGGACCGGCGATGTCGCCGCGCTCGAAGGAATTGCGCCAGATGTTTCGGAGTTCGTCTTGATCGGCCTGCCGGGGAATGCGCTTGATGTTGCTCTCGTGGCGCTTGTCGAGCGCCTTGTTGAGCAACTTTGCCGCCTGATCCCGTTGACCAGCAAGCCACACGCCTCGACCGTGCAGGGTATGGTCCGTCGCAGTGCGCACATCGTCTTGTCCGGTCCTGATCAGGACCTGGCGCAATTCTCCCGCCGTCAGGCAGGTGCCGATGATCGAGCAATGAAATGTCGAGGCAATGTCCCAGGTCCGCAAGCGATGGGCACTGATCTTGGGTGTGTGGCCATCCGGGGATGCAGCGAAGGACAAGGCTGCGGCAGGCAGGGGGACACCGTGGGATTTGAGACGGGGCAACGTGGGCATGGGCGTTCCGGAGCTAGGGCAGTTGCTGGCACTTCGCGACGCGGCCGTCCGCATTGCACATCCGCGAACGGGCCTTTCATCACAGGTAAACCCAATTAGCGTTATGTTTCAAGAAATATAACGCTGAGGAAAACGCGCGCCCGAACGGGAACCACAGAATTCCCGCGCAGTTTTCGTCATTGCGTCGTTCAGCGAACAAACGTGCATGTCTGAAACGGAGCGCTGCCTAGGGGTTTCCCGCACAGCAATTGGTGTGAGTTCAAGCCTTTGCGCGTAGGAGAAAAGTGCCCGGACGGCGCTGGGCAGCGAGACGACCGGCCGTTTCCCAGGCCTCAGACCTGTTTCGCAACGCTGGCGATGAAGGCCGCTTTCAGATGCTCGGCGGCGGGCGAGAGGCTGTGGTGGCGCCGTTGAAGCAAAGAGACGTCACGCATGACGATGGGGTCAATGAGATCGACTGTCGTTACACCGACGGCCGAGGCGAGCTGTCCGGAGTTTTCCGGTAGCACCGAAACGCCCATTCCGGCGGCAATCATGCTGATCGCCGTTGTCGAAAAGCGTACCTCGTACTTTGGCCGGTAGTTCGGCACGACGCGAATGAGGTTGTGCTCGACGATGTTGCGCAAAGGGTTGGAGGCGGCAAGCGTGATTAGCGTTTCGTCCTTGAGCTCGGCCCAGCGCACGGATTTGCGCTTGGCAAACCGGTGATCCTCGCGGCAGACGAGCATCAGTTTGTCGCGCAGCAGCGGGGTGGCGGCGATTTCGGGGTCTTCCTCCGAAAGGGTCCCGACGGCGATATCGACCTCGTGGCGCTTGAGCGCCGGGGTTATCTGCTCTTCCGGCATGTCGCGAATGTTGACGGAGATCTCCGGATACTTGTTCAGGAATCTGGCGATGATCGGCGGTACGACCGTTGCGGCAAGCACGATCGCCGCGGCGATCGTCACTTGCCCACGCTTCAGCGAAGCGTTGTCGCGCACGTCGCCAACGGCAAGCTCGAGGTCCTTCATGATCTTGCGCGCCTGGGGCAGGAATTCCTGGCCGACCAGGGTGAGGGAGACCATGCGCGTGTGCCGGTCGAACAGGCGCACGCCGATCTCCCGTTCCAGATCCCGGATGAGGATGCTGACCGCGGACTGGGTGAGATGGAGGTTGCGTGCGGCGATGTTGAACTGGCCGAGCTCGGCCACAGCAATGAAGGCCCTGAGTTGCCGCAGGGTTATGTTCATATACGCGCGGCCTCCCGTTACATCGCTCCCATCAAAGCCTGCCAGACCTCGGCTTGTCTACCCCGCAAGTGCGGCTTGCTCTTTGTTGCCGGCCATGAGCAGGCCGAGTTCGTCGAGACGGGCGCGGTCGGGCGGCAGTTCGCCAAGGATTTCGCCGTGGAACATGACGACGATGCGGTCGCAGATTGCAAACAGCTCCTCGAGTTCCGTGGAGATCAGCAGAATGGCGCGGCCGCTGTCGCGCTGGCGCAGCATCTCCTCCATCACGAACTCCATCGCGCCGATATCGATGCCGCGCGCGAGCTGATTGACGAGGATGAAATCGGGATCGCGCGCCAGCTCCCGCGCGACGACGAGCTTTTGCTGGTTGCCGCCTGAAAGTGCTGCGATCGGCTGGTTCTCGTCCCGGCTCTTCACGCGAAACCGCTTGATCAGGTCGCGGGTGTGCTCGCCGATGACCTTGCGGTTGAGCATGCCCCCCGTCGCGAACGGTTTTTGGTCGTAACGCTGCAGAATGGTGTTTTCGCTGAGCGACAGCGGCAAGACGATGCCGTGCTTGTGGCGGTCTTCCGGAATGTGGGAAAAACGCCTGGCATTGATTTCTGCCGGGTCGAGCCCGGTTATATCGTTTCCGTTGAGAACGACGCGCCCGGAATCGACCGGCAGCAGGCCGGAGAGCGCGAGCGATAGTTCCGTCTGGCCGTTGCCGGAAACGCCTGCTATGCCGACGATTTCGCCGGCGCGTACATCGAGGCTCACGCCGCGCACGGCCGGAAGGCCGGTCTCGGCGCGGCAGGTGAGGTTTTCCACCGAAAGCACGATACGACCTGGCGGTTTGGGGCTACGCGGGAGCTCCATGCGCACCTCCCGACCGACCATCATGCGCGCGAGCTCACGCGCATTTGTCTCCCCGACCCTGACCGTATTGACGACGCGGCCGTCACGCATGACGCTGATGCGATTGCTGACCCGCATCACCTCGTCCAGCTTGTGCGAAATGAAGACGACGGTCTTCCCATCCTTCACCAGATCACCCATCAGCGAAAGGAGGCGGTCGGTCTCTTGCGGGGTGAGAACGGCGGTCGGTTCGTCAAGGATGAGCAGGTCGATACCGTGGAATAGCACCTTCAGGATTTCCACCCGCTGCTGCTCGCCGACCGAGAGGTCTTCGACGATTGCGTCGGGACGCACGTCGAGGGCGTAGCGCTCGGAAAGCGCGCGGATCTTTCGGTGGACCTTGTCGATATCGGATATGACGCTGAGCGCCGAACCCTGGCCGAGGATGTAGTTTTCTGCCACGGTCAGGTTCGGTACCAGCATGAAGTGCTGGTGCACCATGCCGATCCGCTGGCGGATCGCGTCGCGTGGGCTTGCAAAGCGCACCGATTGTCCCTTGTAGACGATCTCGCCTTCATCCGGCCGTACCATGCCACAGATCATGCTCATCAGCACGCTCTTGCCGGCGCCGTTTTCGCCGAGCAGCGAATGGATCTCGCCTTCCTCGATTTCGAGCGAAACGCCGTCGCTGGCGATGATAGGGCCGAAACGTTTGCGGATATTGTCGATGCGCAGGAACGGTTTTGCCGACATGTCGATCACCTCATCTCGTAGGGCTGGCCAAGCTTGCTGGGTGCGGCACCCTTGCCGCGGAAGGCGACGAGCGTGACGATCGTCATGATGTAGGGAAGCGCCTGCAGCACTTGGTAGGGCACGACGATCGATGCCTGCGCCTGGAGCATGAGCTGCAGGGCGTAAAAGAGGCCGAAGAGCAGCGAGACGAAGAAGGCGCCGATCGGCGACCAGCGGGCAAAGACCACGACGGCAAGGGCGATGAAGCCGCGGCCGGAGGTGATGCCTTCGACGAACTGGTTGGAATGGCCAAGCGTGAGGAACGCGCCACCGAGCCCTGCAAGCCCTGTACCGACGAGAACGGCGGCATAGCGGTAGCCGACGACACTGCGACCGGCGACGTCGACGGCCTTCGGGTGCTCGCCGACGGCGCGAAGCGTCAGGCCGAAGGAGGTGCGGTAAAGCATCAGGGTGGCGAGTATGGCGACCAGCACGGTCGAATAGACGATCAGGTTCTGACGGAAGAACGCCTCCCCGAGAAAGGGCAGATCGCTCAGCCAGGGTATGTGGACCGGCTGGGCGATCTCGATGCCCTTGCCGGTCGAAACGTAATAGGTGCGAAAGAGGAAGGCCGTCAGGCCCATGCCGAGCAGGTTGAGGGCCGCCCCCACCACGATCTGGTCCGCCTTGATGGTGATCGTGAAGACGGCGAAGACGAGCCCGAACAGCATGCCGCCGGCAACGCCGGCCAATAGCCCGAGCGGAATGTTGCCGGTGGCTGCGGCCGCAGCGAAGCCGCAGAAGGCGCCGACGAGCATCGTGCCTTCGAGCCCGATGTTGAGCACGCCTGCGCGCTCGGAAAAGACCTCGCCGATCGAGGCGAAGATCAGGGGGGTGGCAAGCCTCCAGGCGGCGCCGACGAGCGCTGCGAGAAAGGTGAGAGAAATCATGTCGTCCATGGGTTCGACCCTCCAGGAATATCGCCAAAGTTTTGTTTTCCCGCGGGCGGTCTACGGCGACGCGGGAGTTTCCATGCTTTCAAGCCACAGTCCTGAGGATGTCGCGCAGCTTTGCGAAGGCGACGACCGAGAGGATGACGATGCCCTGAATGACCAACACCAGGACCTGCGGGACCTGTGAGGTGATCTGGAGGACTTCCGAGCCGGAGCGAAGCGTCGCAAAAAGCCCGCCCGACAGGATTGCCGCCAACGGATTGTTGCCGGCCAAGAGCGCCACCGCGATGCCCTCGAAACCATAACCCGGCGAAATGTTCTGGTAGAGCCGACGTGTGACGCCCGCCACCTCGAAGGCGCCGGCAAGGCCTGCCATCGCGCCGCTGATGCACATCGCGATCATGACGTTCCTGGCGACGTTCATGCCGGCATAGCGGGCGGCATGCGGGTTGAGACCGACGACGCGCAGCGCAAAGCCGCGGCTGCTTCTTCGCAGGAAGATGTACAGCGCAACCGCCAGAACCACCGCAACGAGGATGCCGATGTGAAGCCTAAGGTCGGTTACCAGGCGTGGCGTCCAGGCTTCGCGCACCAGCCTTGCCGATTGCGGATAGGCGGCACTCGCATCGCGCATCGGACCGGTGACGAGATAGCTCGTGAGGATGAGGGCGATGTAGTTGAGCATGATGGTGGTGACGATCTCGCTTGCCTGAAAGCGCACCTTCAGATAGCCGGCTATGCCAGCCCAGGCGGCGCCCGCAAGCGCCCCCGCCAACATCACAAGCGGCGCATGCACCCAGACGGATAGGCCGTCGATGCTGGTGCCGACAAGGGTTGCGGCGATCGCTCCGACATAGAGCTGGCCTTCGGCGCCGATGTTCCAGATCGAGCAGCGAAACGCGACGCACAGCCCTGCACCGATCAGGATCAGCGGCGTCGCCTTCAGGAGAATTTCTCCGACCGAGCGTATGTCCTGGAACGAGCCGAAGACCATGACGGTGACGACGTCGCTGCCGTTGAAGCCGTTGAGCCAGAGCAGCAGGGCGCCGAAGGCGAGTGCGACGAGAACTGCCGCGATGGGTGTCAGGGCGCTGATCGCAGCCTGCGAGAGTGTCCTGTAGAAAGCTTGGGCTGCTTGAGAATTCACGGTCTCACGCACTCCCTGGTTTATCTCAGCCATGGGTGTGTCCATTGGTGTGATGCGGGAAGTGGCTGCGGCTGGATATCCCGCCGCAGCATGGAGGCAGCTATTCTGCGCCGGTCTTGATCTCGCCGGCGGCGATCTTGGCGCTGATTGCCTTGACCTCGGCGCGGATATCCTCCGGCACGGAGACCGGGCCGTCGTCGCGGAAGGTAAACGAGATGACCTTCGGGTCCTTCAGGCCGAAAACCACGTTCTCCGTGGGCGGGTGGCCTTCCTTGATCGCGCGAACCACTTCGACCACGCCTTGAGCATAGTCGGCGACGTAGAGCCCGAGAATGTTGTTAGGCGCAACCTCGGTAAAGTCGCTGAAGATCGAGAAGGAGCGCACGTCCGGGCCGGATTCGGCAATCGCCTGGTAGCCGCCGACGGTGGCGCCGGAAGCGTTCGGTACGACGAAGTCAGCGCCTTGCGAGATCATGCTGAGCGCCGCTTCCTTGGCGGCGGTCGTATCGGTGAAGTTGCCGATATAGGCTTCGCTGATCGGGAAGTCCGGATTGATGCTTTTTGCGCCGTTCTTGAAGCCGGCGAATGCCTGCTGGATCGGCGGGATTTCCATGCCGCCGACAAGGCCGGCCTTACCGCCCATTTTCGCAGCGATCACACCCATCAGGTAAAAGGGCTGGCTGGTATCGGTATTGAGCCCGATAACGTTGCCTTCGTGGATCGCGCTCGACGAGATCAGGAAATAGGTGTCCGGATAATCGAGCGCGACATCGCGCGCGGCGTCCTGGAACTCAAAACCGTGGCCAAGGATGACCTTGTAGCCCTGGCTCGCATAATCTCGAAACGCCTTTTCGAAGGAGGCCGGGTTCTGCTGCAGCTCGACATAGCTGATCTTGGCGCCAAGCTGTTGCTCAACGCCCTTGAGCGCGTTGTAGCCGATCCGGTTCCATCCTTCTTCGGAAACACTGCCGGGCACGAGAAGGCCCATCTTGAAGTCTTCGGCGTGCGCGAGGTCCTGCCAGAGTATTCCGGTCAGGGCCATTCCGAGAGTGGACGCAAGCAGCAAACGACGTGAAATTTCAGTTATCATTTCATTCCTCCCATTAGATTGCAGTCCCAATCCCCCCGGAGCAGCCGTTCCCTTTTATGCGTTCTCCTTCAGGCGGATGTTTTCAGTAGTGCTCTGCGAGACCAGGCGCCCGTTCGAAAAGACGAAAGCCCGATCCGGCCCGCCGGCAATCAGCGTGTCGGTATCGATGCAGTCGGTAATGACGAAGTCGGCGCGCGCGCCGGGTCTGAAACCGTAGTCCTTGCCAAGCCCCATCAGTCGGGCAGGGGCCGTCGTGATCATGCTGTGCGCGGCTGAGAGCTCGTCCCCGCGCAGATGGCCTGCAAGCAGTGTCCAGCGGGCGATTTCCAGCATGTCGCCCGAGCCGGTCGGAACGAACGGATCCTGGATATTGTCCGAGGCGGTGGCGATGGTGATGCCGGCGCGATGGAGTTCGGCGACACGCGTCAACCCGCGCGGCGGCAGCATCTCGTAATCGCGGCCCTGTAGATAGAGATTTGCGGCCGGCAGTGTCACCACGCCGACATTCAGTTTGTCCAGGCGCTCTGCTATCCGCTGGAACTCCCGGCGCGGCAAGGCGCTCAACACCGAGACGTGGCTGAAGACGGTGCGCCCCTGCATGCCGAAGCGCTCGACGCGTTCGAGTGCGGCGTCGATGAGATGCACGCCGGCATTGAGGTGTTCGTCGAGGTGCAGGTCGATAGGCTTGCCGGATTTCACAGCGGCCGAAAACAGGATGTCGAGGTAGCGCGGCGGGTCCTCGGAAACGGCGGGCGTTCCGCCGACGGCATCGGCGAGCGCAACGGCGCCGTCGATGTTGTTGCCGAGCCACTCGAAGTCTTGGCCTGGATGCGGCGTCATGAAGGCGACGAGCTGAAGCGTGATGCGGTGCTTTTCGGCATCGCGAATGGCGGCCAGCGTCTCGATGCCATGGAAACCGGCATCCTTGTCGACGTTGATGTGGCTGCGGATCGCGGTCGTGCCGCGCGAAAGACATCGCCCGATTGTGCGCGTCGCGCGCTTGTGAATGTCGTCGGGGCCGGCGGTGCGGGCGTATTTCGCAAAGGCTTCGCGGGCGCCCTGGAGCGTGCCGGAGGGATTTGGCGTAAACCGCAGCACCCCCGTCTTGTCGAGATGCTGGTGCGCGTCGACGAAGCCCGGCGAAACGAGCATGCCGGAAATGTCTATGCAGGCGCCGCACGAACCGGTGTCGAGAAAGGGCTCGACGACCGTGATGCGCCCGTCGGCGCCGACGATAATGTCACTTGCCGACTGCGAGCCGTCATCGTTTATGACGGTACCGCCCGTGAGGGCAAAGGACTGACCGGGGATCAGTCTTGCGAGCAACGCAGCTGGATTTTCACGTACCATGTCGTCCCCACCTTGTTGTTATGGCGGGAAACTAAGCACGCGCTTTTAATTCAAACAAATTCATTATTTCAATTATTTGATAAATGGATCGTATTAATTGCCGATCGCCAGGCACCGTTCGAGCATGGCCAACGTCATGGAAAGAGACGCCTGATCAACTGGTTGACCGGCAATCTGGAACGGGCCGATGCGATCGCTTTTGGCATCGGCCCTGGTTCGCATTCAGTGCCTGTATTGCGGTTCCTCGGCGTCGAGTTGCCGGCGGATGGCGGCAAGATGGGCCCGTGCCGACTCCGGGTCACCCTCGCGCATCTGCCGGTAAGCGGCCTCAGCGATCTGTGGGGCGACGGGCAGGACTTCCCGTCCGGTGGACATCGCAAGCACCTGCACTTCGGCCGCCCGTTCCAGATAGTAGAGATCGTCCCAGGCATCGGCGATTGTCGGCGCCAGGACCAGCACGCCGTGGTGTTTCAGGAAGACGATATCGGCGTCGCCCGCTGCAGCAGCAATGCGAGCGCCTTCCCGATGGTCGAGGGCAAGGCCGTTGTAGTTTTCGTCGACAGCGGTGCGTCCGTAGAATTTCAGCGCAGTCTGGCCGGCCCAAATCAAGGGGGCGCCCTCGGTCATGGATAAGGCGGTCGCATAGGGCATGTGCGTGTGGAAGGCGACTTTTGCGCGCGGCAGCCGGCGGTGGATTTCGGCATGGATGTAAAAAGCGGTTGCCTCCGGCTCACCGTCACCGTCGATGACGGTGCCCTTGAAATCGCACACCAGCAGCTTTGATGCCGTCAGCTCGCGAAAGGCATAGCCGTAGGGATTGACGATGAAGAGATCGTCATGGCCGGGTACGACAGCCGAAAAATGGTTGCAGATGCCCTCTTCGAAGCCGTTGCGCGCCGCCATGCGGAAGCAGGCCGCCAGATCTTCCTTGGTGCTGCGGATGGCATCTGTGGAAAGGTTGGGCCGGTTCGACCGTGCCGCTTCGGTGCTGCTTTTCAGGGAATGCGCCATGAGTTGCTCCTGGTTTGGCTTGAGCTGGGAGCGGCGGCCGGCCGAAAGCCCGCCGCGCGCAGCGAAGGCTGCGCCCTGCCTGCCCGCCGTTCCGCGGTCCAGCAGCGCGCCCAGATAACGCCGGAAAATGCGCGTGGTCAAACGCAAGGTCGCGTCTGAATACAAGACGTCTTTCCATGGAAACGTCAGTGCACGGATTTCAGCAGGAAGTCGCGAAACCGCCGGGCGGCCGGAGAGAGGGAGCGCGTGCGTTTCTGGATCAGGCTGACTTCGCGCTTGATGTGCGGCTCGGTCGGCGTGCGCACGACGAGGCCCATGGAGGTCGCAAGCCGTGTGACCGCCGATGTCATGATCGCGACGCCGAGCCCGCCTTCGACCATGCCGATAATCGTCAGCGGCAAGGCCACCTCCTGCATCGCCTTGTCGAAGGGCAGCACGATACCGTTGCGTGCCAGCTCGTTTTCGAGGCGGTCCCTGATCGGATTGCCGCGGTGCGGACCGATCAGCTTGCGGTCAACCAGGTCGGTCCAACGAATTTCACGCAGCCTGACCAGCGGGTCGTCCGGGTGAAGGACGATGAGGAATTCGTCGGTCGTCAGCCGGGTACCCATCAATTCGGTATCGTCCTCCGGCACGGTTCCGATCCCGAGGTCGACCGAGCTGTTGGTCACCTGTTCCAGGACGGCGATCTCCGCCACGTCATGGAGAGCGACGGTAATATCGGGGTAGAGCCGGGTGAAGGCGTTGACGAGCTGCGGCAGCATCAAAGCCGCCTGCACGGTGCCCGCTGCAATCGAGACCTTGCCACGTCTCAGCGCATTCAACTCGCGCGAGCTCTCCACCATGCCATCGATGTCGGCGACGGCACGTGCGGCAACCGGCAAGATGTCCATGCCGGCCTGCGTAAGCCGTAGAAGACGCGTATGCCTGTCGAAGAGACGCAGCTTCAAATTCTGCTCCAGCTGCCGAACCAGCGTGCTCACCGCCGACTGCGAGGAGCCGAGCCTGTCGGCGGCGAGGGTGAACTGCCCCAGATTGGCTACGGTGACGAAGGCTCGAAGCTGTTTCAGCGTGATGTCCATGCCGGTCCATTCATTCAATTACTATATGAATAAATATGATTGTGCCGATTGTTTGCTGATTTGGCCAGCCGCATGATCCGCTTTGTACGGCGTGCGGTGACCACATCATGAGGCCGAAGTTGCCCTCCCACCGCGCCGGAAGCTGTTCGCTGGGAGGAAAGCGAATGCATAAATCCGATACGACTGATCCTGTCGAAAAAACCTACCCGATCCCAAGTTTGATGGCCCTTGGCCTACAGCATGTTCTCGTCATGTATGCCGGAGCGGTCGCCGTGCCGCTCATTGTCGGCAGCGCACTTCAATTGCCCAAGGAACAGATTGCGATGCTCGTCAGCGCGGATCTCTTCTGTTGTGGCATCGTCACCCTCATCCAGGCGCTCGGCATCTGGAACATCGGCATTCGCCTGCCGATCATGATGGGGATTTCGTTCACCGCCGTACCCTCGATTATCGCGACGGGCACCAATCCCGATCTCGGCATGCCGGGCGTCATCGGCGCGGTCATCGGCTCCGGGGTGTTCACGATCCTGGTCGCGCCGTTCTTCGGCCGCTGGGTACGGTTCTTCCCGCCTGTTGTCACCGGCACGGTGATGCTGGTGATCGGCCTTTCGCTGATGCGCGTCGGGGTAAACTGGGCGGCAGGCGGCCAGCCGATGATCAAGGGTCCGGACGGCATGATCCCGAACCCGGCCTACGGCGCGCCGTTCGCGCTCGCCGTGGCTGCCATCGTGCTCATGTCGATCCTGCTTCTCACCCGCGTTCTCAAGGGCTTCATGGCCAATCTTGCGGTCCTGATCGGGATCGGGATCGGCTTCGTGGTCGCGATCGCTGCCGGCAAGGTGGATTTCCACGGCGTTGCCGAGGCCGACTGGGTGCGCATCATTCACCCGCTCGCCTTCGGATGGCCGATCTTCGAGTTCTGGTCGATCCTGTCGCTCTGTGCGGTCATGACCGTCATGATGATCGAATCGACCGGCCAGTTCCTGGCTGTCGGCGACATGGCCGGACGCAAGATCACCGAGGCAGAACTGACCCGGGGTTTGAGAACCGACGGTGTCGGTAACATTATCGGCGGCCTGCTCAACACCTTCACCTATACGACCTATGCGCAGAACGTCGGACTGCTGCAGATCACCGGCGTGCTCAGCCGCTTCGTGGTGGCAGCGGGCGGCGCCATCCTGATCCTGCTCGGCTCGCTGCCGAAGGTTGCCTTCGTCAGCGCATCGATCCCGAGCTATGTCGTCGGCGGTGCGGCAATCGTGATGTTTGGCATGGTGTCGGCGACGGGGGTGAAGATCCTGTCGAAGGTGGATTTCGTGGCCAATCGCCGCAATCTCTACATCGTCGCCGTCAGCGTCGGCCTCGCCATGGTGCCGGTCGTTGCCGAAAACATCTTCGATCAGCTGCCGGCGGCGATCGAGAAGTTCCTGCACAGCGGCGTGCTCGTCGGCACCTTTGCGGCGGCACTGCTCAACATTCTCTTCAACGGCGTTCCGGCGAAAGAGCCGGAGGAGGCCGAACTCGTGGACGGAGCGCCGGCTGCCGACCCTGCCTAGAGAACAACACCATTAGTCCGGCGGCCGCGCGCCGCCGGAGCCCCAACCCCAAGAGGATTCCATGAGACGCTTCGACTATCATCGGGCGGAAACGCTGGAGCATGCCTCCCGTCTTCTCACCGAGCTCGGCGACGACACATTCCTGTTCAACGGAGGCACGGACCTTTTGGTCGAGATCCGCGAACGGCTGCGCCGCGTGCGCAACGTCGTCGACATCAAGCAGATCCCTGGTTTGTCCGACATCACCTATGACGAGACGCGCGGACTGACCTTCGGTGCGCTGGTGACCGTCGGACGGCTGGAGAACCTGTCGCTGGTGCGCCAGCGATATCCGAACCTGCGTTCAGCACTCGCCTCGCTCGGCTCCATCCAGGTGCGCAACCGCGCGACCGTCGTTGGCAATATCTGTCGCGCCTCACCGTCGGCCGATACCATTCCGCCCTTGGTGGCGGACGGCGCCTTCGTGCACATCTACAGCCGCACCAACATGCGTGTGGTGCCGATCTGCGAGTTCTTCACCGGTCCCGGCAGGACCGTTCTCGCCAAGGGCGAAATCGTTACCGGCATCACCGTGCCGCCGGCGGGTGACAATACCGGCAAGGCCTATCTCAAGCACGGCCGTCGAAAGGCGATGGAGCTGTCCACCGTCGGCGTCGCCGTCAGCCTGGCGATGGACGATGGCGTCTGCAGCGACATCCGCATCGCGCTCGGTGCGGTCGGCGCCACTGTGCTGCGCGCGCCGCAAGCCGAAGCCATGCTGCGTGGCACGAGGCTCGATGCTGAGACGGTCAGGAGTGCTGCCGACAGGGCGATGGAGGAATGCACGCCGATCAGCAACGTGCGCGCCAGCGCAGACTACCGCCGCGACATGGTCGGCGTCCTGACCGGTCGCGCCATCAAACAGGCATTGGAGACTTTCGCATGAAACGGATGGTCGAATTCACCGTGAATGGCGAGGCGCGCGAGATGGCCGTCGATGGCTGCTGCTCCCTGCTCGATGCGCTGCGCGACGAGGTCGGCCTCACCGGCACCAAGAAGGGCTGCGATGTCGGCGACTGCGGCGCCTGCACCGTGCTCGTCGATGGCGAGCCGGTCAACGCCTGCCTGATGCTTGCCGTGGAAGCCGAAGGCCGTGCGGTCGAGACGGTCGAAGGGCTCCAGCCGGGTGTCGATCGACTGCATCCGCTGCAGGATGCCTTCATGCGGCACGGCGCCTCGCAATGCGGCTTCTGCACGCCCGGCATCCTGATGATGGCGAAGAAGCTCATCGACGACAATCCGCACCCGACTGACGAGGACATCCGCTTCGGGCTCTCCGGCAACATCTGCCGTTGCACGGGATACACCAAGATATTCGACGCGATCAAATCGGCCGCGCGCGAGATGGAGGCTGCAAGACCATGAACATGACCACCCCCATTGAACAGCGCGAGTTCAAGATCGTCGGCAAGAGCGTCAAGCGCGACGACGTGCTCGAAAAGGTCACGGGCGAGGCGCAGTATACCGGCGATATCAAGCTGCCCGGAATGCTGCACGGCAAGATCAAGCGCGCGGCGATCGCCCATGCGCGCATCAAGTCGATCGACGTCAGCAAGGCGCTCGCCTATCCGGGCGTCAAGGCTGTGCTGACCCACGAGACCGTGCCACGCGTGCTGCACTATGGGTCGCCGCATCCACGCTCGGCCTCCTGCACCAAGGACCAGTACATTCTCGACGACAAGGTGCGGTTCTGGGGCGAGGGCGTCGCCGCCGTCGCTGCCATCAGCGAAGAGATCGCCGACGAGGCGCTCGACCTGATCGAGGTGGAATACGAACCTTTGCCGGCCGTCTTCGAGCCGGAGGACGCCGCGCAGCCAGGCGCACCACTGATCCACGACGTTGGGCCGGGCGGCAATCTTGTGCTCGACCCGGTGCGCGTCAACCGCGGCGACATCGATAAGGGTTTTGCCGAGGCGGACTTCGTTCTCGAGGGCACGTTTGCCGGCGGGCGGCCGCACCCGGCCTATATGGAGCCGAACGTCTGCATCGCCGACTGGGACGGTTCCAACAAGCTGACCTTCTGGACCTCGACCCAGACCTCTTTCATGGTGCGTGGCATCCTTGCAGAAGTGCTCGGCCTGCCGCTCACCAAGGTGCGCGTGCTCGTCGACCATATGGGTGGCGGCTTTGGGGCCAAGCAGGACCTGTTCCAGCACGAGTTTCTCTGTGCGCTTTTGGCGAAGGAAACCCGCCGGCCGGTGAAAATGGAGTTCACCCGCCACGAGACATTCGTGGCCGGTCGTTCCCGTCACCCTTGCCGGATCTGGCTGAAGCAGGGCTTCAAGAACGACGGCACGCTCGTCGCCCGCGACATGAAGCTGGTCTACGATTCCGGCGCCTACGGGTCCCATGGCCCGGGCGTGACCATCGTTGGAACCACCGCCGCTACCTCGCTCTATCGCTGCGAGAACGTGCGGCTGGAGGGGCGGTGCGTCTACACCAACACCCCGATCAACGGCGCCTTCCGCGGCTACGGCGTGGTGCAGAGCTACTATGCGCTCGACATCCAGATGGATGAAGCGGCCGAACGGCTCGGCATGGATCCGGCCGAACTGAAGCTGAAGAACGTGGTGGGCGCCGGCGACATCGCGCCATCCGGCCATCCGATCCTCGGTCACGGGCTTGAAATCTGCCTCAAGCACGGCATCGACGTGCTCGACTGGAAGGCGCTTTGGAACCGCGACCGGGCTCCAGATCCGAAGCGCCCGCACATCCGCAAAGGGTGGGGCATCGGCTGCGAGATGCACGGCTCGTCTGCCTATCCCGGCATCAAGGAACAGGGCAATGCCACGGTGAAGGTCAACGAGGACGGAACGGTGACGCTGCTAACTGGCGCTGCCGGACTTGGCACCGGAGCCCATACGGCGCTGGCGCAGATCGTTGCCGAAGAGCTCGGGGTCCGCTTCGAGGACGTCGGCGTCATCCATGGCGACACGGACGTGGTTCCATGGGACATCGGGGCCTTTGCCAGCCACACGACCTACCTGGTCGGCACGGCCGCCAAGATGGCGGCCGGCAAGGTCCGCGCTGCCGTGCTCGCCAGGGCAGCGATGAAACTTCAGGTCTCGCCCGACGAGATCGACCTTTCCGAAGGCAAGGTCTTCCTCATCGCCGAGCCAGATCGCTCTATGACGGTGTCGGAGGCCATGGGGCCTTCACGTGGCATTCCTGCCGCCAATATCGTTGCCAACGGCACTTACGAGCCGACGAAATCCTACTCCTTCGCCGCACATTTCACCGAGGTGGACGTCGACACGGAAACGGGCATCGTCGAGGTCAAGCGCGTCGTGCCTGTGCACGACGTTGGACGCGTCATCCACCCGATCGCCGCGCAAGGCCAGATCGAGGGCGGCATCCAGCAGGGCATCGGCCACACGCTGACCGAGGACTACGTCATCGACAAGAAGACCGGGCGCTCACTCAATGCGGGCCTGGTCGACTACAAGATGCCGCTGTCGATGGACATGCCCGACATCGAGACGATCATCCTCGAGGCAGCGCCCGACCCGGGTGGTCCCTGGGGCGCCAAGGGTGTGGGCGAAGATCCGATCATCGCCATCGGCCCTTCCATCGCCAATGCCATCCACGACGCCATCGGCGTTCGCTTCCACCACTATCCGATCACACCGGAAGACATCCTGAAAGCCTTGAGGGAGAAGGGCGCATGAACATGCATATCGAACCTGCGAGCCAGCAGAAACTCCCGATCACGATCCTCACCGGTTTCCTCGGATCAGGAAAGACGACACTGCTCAACTACATTCTCACCGAGCGTCACGGTCACCGTATCGCGGTGATCGAGAACGAATACGGCGAAGTGGACGTCGACAGCGACCTCGTGCTCGCCTCGGACGAGGAAATCTTCCAGATGCAGAACGGCTGCATCTGCTGCTTCGTCGACGTGCGCAACGACCTGATCGACGTGATGAAGAAGCTCCTGAGCCACAAGGACAAGTTCGATCACATCATCGTCGAGACCTCGGGTCTTGCCGACCCGACGCCGGTCGCCACCGCCTTCTTCGTCGACCGTAGCGTGGCCGACGAGGTGGAGCTCGACGCCGTCGTCACGCTGGTGGACGCAATGCACATCGACCAGCATCTCTACGATCCGGTGCTCGACGGCAGCGACAACCAGGCGGTCAACCAGATCGTCGCGGCCGACCGCATCCTCGTCAACAAGATAGACCTTGCCGGGGAGGATGCCCTCGGTTCGCTGGAAACATCTCTGCGCAGGCTGAACCAGACAGCACCCATCCTGAGGTCCAGCTACGGCAAGGTGGATCTCTCCAACATTCTCGGTGTCAAGGGCTTCCGGCCGTCCTATGTGCGAGAGCGGGCGGAAATTCTCGACATCGACATGGATGACGATCGCGATGCCGAGCACCATCATCACCATGATTGCAAGGAGCCGTGTTGCGACCATGGGCACCACCATCATCATGACCATGGACGCGCGCACGCGACCCCCCTTCGGCCGCACCAGCATGACGCGACTGTGAAATCCCACTCCTTCGTCTATCCCGAAGCCTTCGACGGCGAGAAGCTTGCAGGTTTCCTCAAGGGCTACCTCGGCGAGCACGGCGACGACATTTTCCGCACAAAGGGCATCGTTTCCGTTGCCGGAGACGACCGCTTCTTCGTGCTTCAGGCCGTGCACAAGCTCGTCGATTTCCGCCCGGACCACGCCTGGGGCGAAGACAAACGGAAGTCGAAGTTCGTGTTCATCGGCCGCAATCTCGACCGCGAAAGTATCGACAGAAACTTGCGTGCATGCCTGGTGCCTTAGCAGCGAATCTCCACGCCGGACGGCGCTTGCGTAAGCCTTTCTGTCTGAGCCGCCCGCGCCCCTCCAGCGCGGGCGGTTGCTGCTGCTTTCAATGACAAAAATCGTTTTAAAAACAATTGTTTAGCTCATTTTTTGAGTTGACAAGAATCGCGCGAAGTGGTTCCTTTGAAGGCGAGTAGAAGCACCGACAATTGCTCACCGTCTGTTGGAAGATGAGGCTGCGATGTCGATGCTGATCACCAAAGGAACACCCGGTTGCCCCGCCCTGGGAGCTTATGCGCCGGCCTGTTCCCTCCGTCTTCGGCATTTCCTGAGATCGCGGATCCAGGCCTGGCTTTGGCCGGCATGGCGTTCATCGCGCGGCCCCGCATCGACCGGACCCTCTACGACAGGAGAAACCTATGATTATTGACCTGAGCTGCTATCCCACCGATCTGGTGGACCTGGCTTGGCGACACGACGGACCGCCGTTCACCGGCGACAAGCTGCTGAAGATGATGGATGGCCCCTACTATGTGAACGGCAAGCCGCGCCGGATCGACAAGGCCTTCATTCAGCCGCCGCAAGGCAACACCATCTACACCCACGAGGTGATGGATCTCGAGGGCAAGGCCGCCATCCGCCAGTACATGGCCTACACGGAAAAGATGGTGACCGAGCACCCCGACCGCTTCCTCGGCTGCTTCGTCTACAACCCGCGCTACGGCACGCAGAACGGCGCCGAAGAGATCGAACGCTACGCCAAGGAGTTCGATTTCAAGATGGTGCAGCTGCAGGCGAACATGCACGCCTACCGCCCGGACCGTGCGCTCGACTGGCTGCGACCGGCACTGAAGAAGTGCGCGGATCTCGGCCTGATGGTGAAGGTGCATACCGGTGACGGACCGTACTCGATCCCGACGGAGTTCTATCCGATCATCCGCGAGTTTCCGGAGGTCAACTTCATCCTGGCGCATTTCGGCGTTCAGACCGGCGGCGTCTACGTGTTTGAGCCGATGCAGATGGCACTCGACACACCGAGTGTCTACGTGGAATCCGGCTGGTGCCTGCAGTCGCGCATCGTTGAATTCGCCAAGGTTCTGCCCAAGCACAAGATCCTCTTCGGCTCGGATACGCCGCCGAACGAACCGGGCATGTGGATCAACCTCCTGGAGGTTCTCTGCCACGAGCCGCCGCAGGGCCTGAACCTCGATGAGGATACGCTCGAAGATTACCTTGGCAACAACGTCGCCCGGATGATCGGGCTGGAAGCGACGAAGCCACCGGCCACCGTCGAGGAAGCCGAGGCGTATCTGCGCCAGCACGGCGTCGCCCTTGCCGCGTAAATTTGAACGGAGTGAACAATGATCATTGATACCCATCTTCACCCGACCAACCTCGTCGACGAGGCGTGGCGTCACACGGGCGAGCCCTTCACCGGCGAGCGCATGCTGAAGCTGATGGACGGCCCCTACATGATCAACGGCAAGCCGCGCCGGATCGACATGGGCTTCATCCAGCCGCCGCCGGGCAACACCGGCTACCGCGACGGCAACCGCAAGGGTCGCGACGGCATTCGCGACTACATGGCCTATTGCGCCGAGCTTTGCCAGAAGTACCCGGACCGCTTCATCGGCAACTTCAACTACAACCCGCGCTGGGGACCTGAAAACGGCGCTGCGGAGCTGGAATTCCACGTCAAGGAATACGGTTTCAAGATGTTGAAACTGCACGCCAACATGCACGGTTATCGTCCCGACCGCGCGCTTGATTGGCTGCGTCCGGCGATGAAGAAGTGTGCCGAACTCGGCGTCGTCGTGCTCATCCACACGGGCGACGGCCCGTACACCATCCCGACGATGTTTTATCCGATCATTCGCGAGTTCCCGATGGTGAACTTCATCATCGGTCACTTCGGCATCCAGACCGGCGGCAACTATTCGTTCGAATCTTTCTGGATGGCGATGGATACCCCGAACGTCTATTGCGAGTCCGGCTGGTGCTTCCAGTCGCGCATCGTAGAGTTCGCCCAGCAGTTGCCGAAGAACAAGATCGTCTTCGGCACGGACAGCCCGCCGAACGATCCGGGCATGTGGCTGCGCGAACTGGAAGTGCTCTGCAAGGATCCGCCGCACGGCATCAACCTCTCCGAGGACGATCTCGAAGGCTATCTCGGCAACAACATCGCCAAGCTCGTCGGCATCGATCCGTCGCCGCCGCCGCGCGACCTGAGGGACGCTCAGGCGCGTCTGAAGGATAGCTATGCCGGTGTCGACCGGGCCACGGGCAAGCACAAGGAATTTGCCTGAGTAAAGACGACGGCGCCCATTCCGGGCGCCGTCACCCCCCGGTCGCGTCGAGGCAAAGATATGACCCAGTACCACAAGCAAGATGTCCGCAGCTTCCTCGCCGACTACAGGGCGGAGCACCCCGAAGATATCATCACCATCGACCAGCCGGTCTTAGACGATCAGGATGCGACAGCGCTGATCTGGAACCTGGCTGAGCGGGGGCGACATCCCATGCTGCACCTGAAGGATGTCAGCGGCGCCGGCAGCGAGGTCCTCTGCAACATCTTTGCCTCACGCGATCGTATCGCCCGTCTGCTCGGTTCGACCGCCGACAGGTTGCACGAGGCCTACCAGGCGCGCGCCAACCGGCCGTTCACGCCGGAAGTCCTGAAGGAAGGTCCGATCACGGAGGAGATCGTCTCGGGTGATGCCGTCGATCTCAACGCGTTGCCGATGCTCAAGCACTTCGACACGGACCGGGCGAAATACATCACCAGCGGCATCATCATCGGCGAACATCCCGAAACCGGCGCCGGCAATCTCAGCTACCACCGCGCGATGATCCATTCGAAGAATTCGCTCGCCACCTCGCTGCATTCGCGTGGCCATCTCTGGCGGCTGATGAACATGGCCAAGGAGAAGGGCAGGCCGATGCCGGTCGCGATGGTCATCGGCGGCCATCCGCTCTTCATGATCGCCGCCTCTGCCCGACTTGCCTTCGGTGAAGACGAACGCGATGTTGCCGGCGGCCTGATGGGCGAGCCGCTTCAGGTGGTGCGGACGCCAAAGCACGGCATTCGTGTTCCCGCCCATGCCGAGATCGTGCTCGAAGGTGTGCTGGATCCCGAGGCGCATGTGGAGGAGGGGCCGTTCGGCGAGTTCACAGGCTATTCCTCCGACCGCTCGACCAACAACCTTTTCACCGTCGAAACCGTCATGCGCCGGCGCAATGCCATCCTTGTCAGCGTGGCCGGCGGCAATTCGGCCGAACACCTCAATCTCGGCCGCGTGCCGCGCGAGGCCGAGGTGGTGGAGAAGCTGAAGGCGCGATTTCCTTCGATCACCGCGGTACACTACCCCTCGTCGGGCACGCATTTTCACGCCTACATCGCCATGAACCAGACGCGTGAGGGGGAGGCGCGGCAGGTCATGCTCGGCCTTCTTGGCTGGGACCAGTACCTGAAGACCGTGGTCGTGGTGGACGCGGATGTCGATATTACCCGCGACAGTGAGGTGCTCTGGGCGCTTGCCACTCATTTCCAGCCGCACAAGGACGTCGTCATCATCGAAGGCCTGCCAGGCAATGCGCTCGACCCCTCCGCCAGCGGCATCGGCACGACCTCGCGGATGGGGCTCGATGCGACGCGCGGCCCGAATTTCCATGGCGTGCGCGCCCGCATCAGCGACGAGGCCTGCGCGCGCGCCGCAGCACTCCTGAAAAGCGCGGGATAGGGCGATGACGCATCCAAGACGCATGATCGTTGGCATTTCGGGCGCGTCGGGCGTGGTCTACGGCAAGCGCATCCTCGAACTGCTGCGTGACCTCGAGATCGAGACACATCTGATCATGTCGCGCGCGGCCTGCATCACGCTTGCGGCCGAGGCGACGTTTTCCAGACAGGACCTCGAAGCGTTGGCGACGACCACCCATTCCAACAAGGATATCGGCGCCGTCTGTTCCTCTGGCTCCTACAAGACGCTCGGCATGATCGTCGCCCCCTGTTCGGTCAAGACGCTGGCCGAGATCGCCACGGGCACGACGGACAACCTCATTTCCCGTGCGGCCGACGTGGTGCTGAAAGAACGTCGTCGCCTCGTCCTGATGCTCAGAGAAACGCCGCTTCATCTCGGCCATATCCGTAACATGGCGCATGTGACCGAGATGGGCGGCATCATCTATCCGCCTGTCCCAGCCTTTTACGCGAAACCTCAGAGCATCGAAGACATGGTCGACCACACCGTCGGCCGCGTGCTCGATCTCTTTGATCTCGATCCGGGTATCGTGCGCCGCTGGCGGGGAACGCAGGGAGTGGAGTGAGATGACGATCCGCATCGCCGCCGATCCGGAAACGCTTTCGCCAGAACCGCGCGCTGCCTTCCTGTCGGACGATGCAATCGAAGTACTGTCTTTCGCCGCTCGATCGCTCGAAGAGGGGCAGTCAACGGCCCTCATCACGCTCGTCGAAATTCGTGGCGGCGCTGCGCGCGCCCTCGGCGCGCAAATGGTCGTGCGCAGTGACGGTCTCTATTGCGGTTTCGTCTCCGGTGGTTGCACCGAAGCGGCCGTGGCCGCCGAAACCATCACCGCTCTTGGAAAAGGCCTTGATCGCACGCTTCGACTTGGCGAAGGGTCCCCGTTTTTTGATATTGTCCTGCCCTGTGGCGGCGGCATTACCCTTGCGATCCATGTATTGGCGGACGCGGCCATCTTGCGCCAGGCGCTTTCCACCCTCCAACGTCGCTCGCCGGTGGGTCTACGCTATCATCCTGGCAAGCGCGCCCTTTCGCTGCAGCACGGCAGCGAGGCAAGCGGCTGGTACGGCGAGAGTTTTGTGCGCGCCTACCGGCCGAGGCCGCGGGTCATCCTCGCCGGCACTCCGCTCGAGATCGATGCGGTTGCCCGCGTTGCTGTTGCGGCCGGCTACGAGACAGTCGTGCTCGAGCGCGGGCAAGTGCCTTTGCCTGACGAACTAGACGGCGACACCGCCGTCGCGCTCCTCTTCCACGATGTTGATCGCGAGTTGCCGCTGCTTGATGCAGCGCTGACGTCGAATGCATTTTACATCGGCGCCCTTGGCAGCCGCCGGACCCATGCGAAACGCTGCCAGCTCCTGCGTGATTACAGGGGAGATGAGCGTCTGCTTTCTCGCATCAAGGCGCCGATCGGCCTTTTCGACAAGGCGAGGGATGCACGTTCACTCGCGGTCTCGGTCGTGGCCGATATCGCACACGCGCGCCTGCGGCTCGACTGGATGTAGGTCTCCCAGCCGAAGACAAAGGGCGCCGATAAAGTCGCTCAATCCTCGATGGAGGCGGAGGTCGCCTGGCATTACCTCTTGCGACTTGTTGACTCACTCGCGGTTGAACAATACCTTACGAGCTCGGTCGTTAGGCTTGTCCTCAACATGACGGATCAATCTCTTCAGCGTCGCCTTGCCGCCATCGTGGTTGCCGATGTGGTGGGATATTCACGCCTGATGGAGGCTGATGAAGTCGCAACGCTGGCGGACCTTAGGAAACTCCGTTCTGGCGTTATCGAGCCGGCTGCGGTGCGTTACAAGGGTCGCATCTTCAAGGTCATGGGCGACGGATTCTTAATCGAATTCGGTAGCGCAGTGGACGCGGTCGCAGCAGCTTTGGAAATGCAACGGGCCACCACTCTTGTTGAAGCTTCCGCAGACCGGCGCCTGCTTTTGCGTGTAGGGGTCAACCTGGGAGATGTCATCGACGACGGTTCAGACGTCTTGGGCGACGGTGTCAATGTCGCGGCGCGCCTAGAGACGCTGGCCGCACCGGGAGGTATCTGCATTTCAGCCAAAGTTCACGGCGAGATCGTCGGCAAGATCGGCGACCGCTTCTTTGATGCAGGCGAACGCTACCTAAAGAATCTGGCTCGCCCGGTCCACGTGTGGCATTGGCCGGATGCGCTGCAGAGGATATTGCCGCTGCCCGAATGTCCCTCGATCGCTGTATTGCCGTTCACGAATACGAGTGGGGATGAAGCGGACGCGCCTTTCGTCGACGGCTTGACCGAAGACCTGATCACCGACCTTTCCCGTACAGCCGGCCTGTTCGTCATCGCGCGCAATTCCGTCTACGGCTACAAGGGCAAGCCAGTCGACGTACGGCTCGTCGCTCAGGATCTCGGCGTCCGCTACGTCCTCGAGGGGAGCGCCAGACGCGCCATGGGCCGTGTCCGCATCAATGCACAATTGATCGACGCGATCGGCGGCCAGCACTTGTGGGCCGACCGGTTTGACAGGACGGTGGAAGATGTTTTCGAACTACAGGATGAAGTTAACGCCAAGATTGTTGAAGCCCTCATCGGCCGACTGACCATCCCGACGCAGCGCAATCGGCCGAAGAATTTTGAGGCGTACGATCTGTGTGTGCGCGCCCGCCTGCTGACGGAAGAGTCGCCGCAAACTGCGCGTGAGGCTTATGTGTTGCTCCAGCGCGCGGTTGAGCTGGAGCCATCATATGCCGAGGCGCTCGGTCTGCTCGCCTATAATCGTTGGCTGGCCTGGACTCACTTCGGCGAGCCCGAAGATCCTAACCGTCAGATGGCGGTGACGTTCGCGCAGAAGGCCGTCGACCTGGATCCCAACGATGCCGGCTGCCGTTACGTTCTGGGGACTATTTTAGCTTATGAGCGGCGATGGGAGGAATCAGAAGCCGCCTTCGCCAAGGCCCTGGAGCTAGACCCCAACCACGCCGACACCTGGGCCGCCATGTCGGACATGTCCGTGCTGGACGGCAGGGTTACCGACGGACTGGCACAGATCGAAAAAGCTCTGCGGCTCAATCCCTATCCAGCCTGCTGGTATCTTTGTCATCTTGGGCAGGCGCAATACGCCGCGCGTGACTATGAGGCGGCAACGGCTACACTGCGCAGGAAAGACACGTATCGTACCAACTCACGCAAATTCCTGGCTGCGACGCTTGCGCAATTGGGCCACCTTGAGGAGGCGCGGCGAGAAGCAGAATTGTTCCTGATCGCCCACCCTCATTTCACGATCGGCCATTGGCTCGGCTCCCAGCCGCTGCGCGATGCATCTGTCCGGGACCACTTTGCAGACGGCTTCCGAAAGGCTGGTCTACCGGAGATGTGACAGCGGGGAGGATGGGCAATCAGCCTGCGGGCAACCTCATCCTTTTGACTAGCGACATTATCAATGCGCCCATCGCGCACGGCGGCGTGTCGACCAGGACAGACGGTCGCTTTGGCAGTTACTGGCCTTGTGCGGACAGCGGACGCCTTACCGCTACTGGAATTGCATGCGAACGCTATCGGCTGGCGGCGGTGAAGACCATAGCGTGCACCATACGCGACTGAGATCGTTTGGAGGTAGTCCTATACGGCAATCATCATGCCGTTAGGTTGGATTCAATCGGCAGTGTGAAAACAAACGTCGATCCTTGGGGCTCGTTCTTTTGTGCCCACAGGCGTCCGCTGTGGGACTCGACGATCGACCGGCAGATCGCCAATCCCATGCCCATGCCGTCGTTTTTCGTGGTGAAGAAAGGTTCGAATATTCTGTCGAGGTTTTGGACCCCCGTGCCGCAATCGCTCACGGCGATGCGGATTGCGTCTTCGATACGCGTCGCATGCAGGCTGACGATGCGCCGATCCGCCGTGGATGTCATCGCTTCTATGCCGTTTCGGATCAGGTTGACCAGTATCTGCTGAAGTTGCACGCGATCGATAGCGACCGGAGGAAGGTCGCTTTCGACGTCAAGCTGGATGCGAACGCGCCGCCGCATGGCTTCTTCGACCAAAAGGTTGCGCACTTCGGCAATGACGCTGTCCACCGTTGTGCTCATCCCGGGCTCCACGGATCTCGTGAACAACGCGCGGATGCGGCTCACGACGTCTGCGGCAGCATTTGCGTCGCGCGTGATGCGTTCTACCGTCCTTTGCGCTCGCGCAAGGTTTGGCGGCTCAGCAGAAAGCCAGCGTTGGCATGCATGGGAATTTGTCACGATCGCTGCCAACGGCTGGTTCACCTCATGGGCGATCGAGGCGGAAAGCTCGGCGAGGCTGGCGGCCTGAGACGCACGCGCAAGACCATCGCGCGCAGCCCGCAGATCCTCCTGGGCCCGAACTTCGCTGTCGATGTCGATGCAAATGACGTTCCATTGTGCGATCAGTCCATCGGCGTCCCTCATGGGCGCTGCCCGGGTCTCCACCCAGCGATACTCTCCGTCCGACCGGCGAAGTCGATGCTTCTGCGCATACGGCGTACCGGTGGACAAGGCATGGCCGCAGTTCTCATGGACCTGAGGCATATCGTCGGGATGGACGGCAGCACCAAGCGGGCCTGACGGTCGTGCTTCTCCCGATCCATCGGGCGCTTCCAACTTGTATCCCAGATACTCGCGAAGCTGTTCGCTGCGGTAGACAGGATCACCGTTCGGGTCGGTGCATTCGACCATCGCAGGCAAGGTTTCAATGAGTTGACGAAGCGAGCGCTCGCGTTCACGCAAGACCTGTTCGACGCGGAGCTGATCGTCGATGTCGTGACAAATGCCGAACCATTGCAGGATCTGGCCGTTGGCGTCCCGCAAGGGAGCGCCGCGGCCCGACATCCAGCGATAGACGCCGTCGCAACGGCGCAGCCGGTAGGTCAAGGAGAAGTTTTCGCCGGTGGCAAAGGCCTCTCTCAGCGTGGCATCCATCTTCGCTGCGTCGTCCGGGTGAAGCGCGGCTGTAATCGCAGCGGGGAGAACGCTGCCCGATCCCCGATAGTCCTTCACGTCATGTCCGAGGAACTCGATCAGGCTCTTGCTGAAGAAGACCGGGTCCCCATCCGAGTTTAACCGCCAGAGTGGGCTCGGCACCATGTCGACCAGTTGCGAGAGTTCGCGCTCCCGATCGAAGAGCTGTTGTTGGACACGCACTTCATCGTCGACATCAATGGCAACGGCATACCACTGCACGATCGTCCCGTTTTGATCGCGCAGTGGCTCGCAGCGTCCGTCGACCCATCGGTACGCCCCGTCGGCGCGCAGCATGCGATATCTGTTTGAGAAGGGTTCACCGGTGGAGAAGCCGTGCGTGGCGTTCTCCCGTACGGATGCGATATCGTCCGGATGGACGACAGAACGCATCATCGCGCCCGCGCGGGTCGTTCCCGGCTTGTCCACGTCGATGGCATCGAATCCGAGGAAGTCTACCAACCGCTTGTTCAGAAAGCTGAGTTCACCGCCGGCGGTCTGCCGGGCTATGAAGGCCGGTACCATATCGACGAGCAGGGACAACTCGCGCTCGCGATCGTACAATGCGTTTTGAGCACGCATCTGATCGTCGATATCGAGCGAAACGCCATACCATTCCTCGATCTCTCCTTCCTGATTGCGGCGAGGTTCGACCCGGCATTCCACCCAGCGATATCCGCTTTCAATTTCAAGCCAACGAAATCGCAACGTTGCGCCGCTACCGGTCTTGAAACATCTTTGCAGCATGTCTCCGACCGCTGCGGCGTCGTCGGGATGGATCAGCTTCTGAAGCAGACTTTCGATACTCTGCTCTCCGTGCGCCTCGAAGCTTGCGACAACCGAGCGGAAGCGGTCCCTGAACTGTTTGTTGAAGTAGACCGAGCCGGTCGATGGCGTCGCGCTCCAAATGCGGACCGGCACTGCGTCGATCATCCGTTGAAGCTGACTCTGACTGCGGCGCAATGCGTCCTCGGCGTGCGTCAGATCATCGATGTCATGGCACATGCCGTACCATTGGACGATATTCCCGGAGTGATCCCGCATTGGCTCTGCTCGGCTCGACATCCAGCGAAAGACGCCGTCGGCCCGGCGCAGGCGATATCGCATGGCAAAGGCTTCGCCGGTTTCGAGGCAATGGCGAAGCAGATCGACGAACGCGCCTGCCTCGGCGGGATGTACGGAGGCTTCGACCATGGCTGCAAGCCGGGTTTTTCCCGGCTTGTCCGTGTCACAAATGTCCAGGCCGAGAAAGTCGACCATGCGCTTGTTGAAGAAGGTGGGCTCGCCATCCGGCGTCAAGCGCCAGACGTGGCTTGGAACCATGTTGACAAGCTGCAGCAGCTCCTGCTCCCGTTCGCGCAGTGCAGCCTGAGCGCTCACTGCGTCTTCGATGTCGACGGAAACGCCGTACCACTGCAGAATCGTTCCGGCTTCGTCACGCAAGGGCGCCGCCCGGCTCTCGACCCATCGATGGGGACCGATTGCCCGCCGCTGACGGTACCTTCCTTCAAAGGTCGTGCCCGCTTCGAACGCGCGTTTCAGCGCTTCGTCGGTGGCAATACGGTCATCCGGGTGAATGTCCGTCAAGGACCGCTTGCCATTGGCTGCAATCAGATCCGTCAACGCCAACCCGGTCGTGTCGGTGGCCCACTTGTTGAGGTAGCTCGGCGTTCCGTCAGGCGTGGCGCTCCAGATGAGAGCCGGAACGGCGTCGGTCAAGCGTTGCAGCCGCAGTTCACTTTGACGGGCGGTGAGCAACGCCAGTTGGTGCTGCCTGGAAATGGCTGCGACGACAAGCGCCGAGAATGCGGAAATCACGAGGAAGAGCTGCAGCATGACCTGCTGTTGCCTTTGCGATCCGGCGTCACCGATAAACTGGCTGTCTCCGGATATCGTGAGCGCCATCGTAATCAGTGTCAGGAGCGTCAAGGCGACGGCAGCGCCTCGAAATTCGAAACGTGCGGCCGCCCAAAGCAGAAACGGCAAAATGATGTAGGGCGAGGGAAAGAAGCGAGCGCTTAAGGAAAGCGCAGCAACGCCGAGGAAGATGAAACAGAGAACGGCAGCCTCCGTCCAGTGTGCCACGGACAGGCCGGTTTCTCCGCGCCAGGAGCGCACGAGGACCAGTACCAGGGGCGCCACCAGCAGGATGCCCGTTGCATCTCCGATCCAGAATAGTGGCCACACTGATGCGAATGTCTGGGACTTCACGCCGAACCAGGCAAGGGTTGCACTCCCGACGGTCGCGCTTGCGAGGGGCGCTACTCCCGCACCCAAAACAACGAAAGCGAGGACTTGTTGAAGGGTTTCCAGCCGGATGGGACGGCCAGTGGCGCTGCTGAGCAGCATCGCTCCGGCGGAAGCGCAGAGTGCATTGCCGGCGAAGATCAAGAAACCTGCAGGAAGCGGGCTGTGAAACCACACGAGCTGGGCAAACATCTCGGCAAGGCAGCCGCTGATTATCCACCATGGCCAGCTGTGGGGAGACGTGAGGATGAGTGTCGCCATGAACACGCCGCCGGGAGGCCAGATCGAGACGGTGATGCCCGGGACGATGGCGAGGACATTCGCAAATCCGCAGCCCAGAACGTAAGCGGCGAAGAACGCGACGAGATGCAAAAGCTGCGGTCGGCTTGATCGGAACCGCCGCCAGTGGGAAGCTCGCTCGAGGGACGGTCGTTCGGTGGGCGCGCGCCGCAACGCGCTTCCCGCAGGCCCCAGCGACGTTCGATCGAGCCCTTGCACCGGATGATCGACCGTCTCTGGATGGCTGTCGCCAATTGCTCTAGAAGCTGATTCCATCGGCTGCTCCGATCGGACAGAGAAAGCCTGGGCACCGTGGGGCCCACCAAGGCACTGTAATCGAAGTCTGGCGGGGCGAACCAGCCATTCCTCTAACCCTATCGCAATCACGGCCATGCCACAGCCTATGGAAGTCTATGAGAAGACGTGCTGCCAGGCGAGGCCGGATGCTCCTCTTCGCCTATGCTCAAGTACAGCTTAGAATAGACCGCACAGTTGTCATAGATTTCCATAGGATGCGGGCGGGACGCGGCGAGAATAGGATGGGCGGACAGTTTGCGCAGTCCGAATCTCGAGAACAACTGCTATGCAGAGCGCTGATAGTGGCTTTCCTCGTCCTGCAGGAGAAGGCAATGACGAAGGCGTTCGATTCACCTGACGAAATCGGGCTGGAGACAATGCAGGCGGTGCGGATCATCGAAAGCGTGGTCGGAAACGCCTGGGCGGCGAATTCGGCCGGCCAGATCGTTTGCGTCAGCCCTGCGGTGCTGTCGCGGTTGGCCTTGACGCTCGAGGAGTTCAGCTCCCAGTCGGACGGTGGTCCGCTGGGATGGCGACGAATGATCCATCCGGATGATTACGAGCGGTCAATGGCGCTCTGGCGCTGGTGCCTTGAAACCGGACAGCACTTCAACATCGAACACCGAACTCTGCGCGCAAGCGGCGCTTACGGTTGGAGCCGATCATCTGCTCAGCCCTTGCGTGAGGGTGAGGATGATATCGTTGGCTGGTACGGTGCGATCATCGACATCGAAACGTCCGCCGCCGCGGCTCGCTTTGTCGATACGACGGAGGCGGCCGTACAGGAATTGCCAAGCTCATTGAGCGGAATTCACCCCGACGACCGAACTGCAGCGGCGCATGCAGCTGCGCGTGCATTCTGGACGGGCGTTCCGCAAGTCACGAGGCACAGACGGCGCCAGCCCGACGGCAAGTATCGGTGGACGGAAACCCGCGCCGAGCCCGGATACAGCGTCAGCGTCGATATCGATGAGTTGGTGACGGATCGCGAGCCTCGCATGGTTGCGGCATCCGATAGCGCTGGCGAACCAGAACCACTACGGTCTGCGAGAGCTGTCGAGAGCATATTTGGCAATGGCTGGGCGTTCGATGCGCGCGGACGCTGGATTTACCTGCATCCATTCGCGCAGAACTCGCTCGGCGTCACGCCGGAGCAACTGAACATTTCCGTTGACCAAGGTCACACGGCCTGGAAGCAATTGCTGCATCCGGACGATTACGAGCGGACCGCAGCGGTATGGAATCGTTGCCTGGAAACGGGGGATGACTTCAACGTCGAGTTTCGCTTCCGCCGCGTATCGGGAAGTTATGTCTGGGCCAGAACTGCCGCCCGGGCCGCCCGCGACGCTCGAGGCCGTATCCTGGGTTGGTTCGGCATCGCGCTCGACATCGATGTTTACAAGAAGACCGTCGAGGCGTTGCGTGGCCGAGAGCTGGAACTCTCGCAGCTTGTTGACATGGTCCCGGTTCACATTCGCCGACTAGGCCCCAACGGCGAACCGACCTTTTTCAACAAGCGCCTGCTTGATTTTTATGGGTGGAAAGATCTTGCGCAGTTGGAAACACCGGCTGGCAGCCGGCTGGCGACGGCGATGGAAATGCTCGTGCATCCGGACGATTCCGCGCGCCTCCTGGAAGCGGTCCGCCATTCTGTTGCGACCGGCGAATCCTACGGAATGAAGTACCGTTTGCGCCGCTCGGACGGCGTCTATCGTTGGGTTGACGGACGCGCGGTGCCGCTGATCGACGGGGAAGGGGCGATCGTAAACTGGTATGCGATCTCGATCGACATCGATGACGAGATGCGTGCGCAGAACGCGTTGCGCGACCGCGAAAGGGAACTTCTGCAGCTTGTCGACATCGTTCCCAGTCTGCTTTGGCGCCTGAACCGTCAGGGTGAGCCAACGTTTTTCAACAAGCGGCTGATGTGCTTTCTAGGTCTCGACGCTGCCAATTCCGAACAACGAGACCCGGGCCGCCTGGCGTCCGCCTTCAGAGCCTCCGTGCACCCGGACGATGCTTCAGGCCTCGAGGAGGCATTGAGCCGGTCTGTCGCCACCGGTGAGAACTTCTCAAAGCGGTTTCGCCTGCGCCGGTCGGATGGCGTCTATCGGTGGGTTGAAAGCAATGCAGAACCCTTACGCGACGATAGCGGGCAAATCGTGCAATGGTACGGGCTGTCACATGATATCGACGACCAATTGCGCGTGGAAGATGCGCTGCGTGAACGGGAGCGGTCATTGTGGCAACTGGTTGAGACGTTGCCGGCGATGATCGACTGCTCAGCACCAAACGGCGAGCCCGTCTATCGCAGCCAACAGTTGCGGGAGTTTCTCGGGTATAGTCTTGAAGACCTGGACGGAACGGGGAAGTCCCGGCTGGACGCAACGCTTGATGCCGGGGTACATCCCGACGATGTCGCAGGCGTGAAGGAGAGGTATGCCCATTCCCTGGCCACCGGCGAACCCTACGCGCGCAAGCATCGCCTACGCAGGTTTGACGGCGCTTATCGGTGGGTCGAGACCAGAGCGGCCGCCATGCGCAATCTGGAGGGTGCGATCGTCCAATGGAACGTGATTTGCCTTGATATCGATGGCGAGGTTCAGGCTGAGAACGAATTGCGCCTTGCGCAAGAGAGACTTTCCAGAGCCAGTCAGTCGGCGAGCCTGGCCGAGCTTTCGGCGTCAATCGCCCACGAGGTGAACCAACCATTGGCAGCGATCGTGGCCAATTCCAATGCCTGTCACCGTTGGTTGCTGGCCGACCCACCCAATCTCGAGCGGGCAAAGATAACTGCCGAACGCATTATCCGTGACGCCAACGCCGCCGCGGAAGTCGTAAGCCGCATCCGCGCCCTGTTCAAGCAGCGTGTCGAGCCGCAGAGCGATAGCGATCTCGTGAGCGCAATCGCCGAAGCTGTTCATCTCATCGCGGAGGAGGCTATTCGCCGTCGCGTTCGGGTCGACGTCGATATCGAGAAAACCCTTCCCTATGTTGCGGTGGACCAGGTGCATATTCAACAGGTTCTGGTGAACCTCATTCGCAACGGCATGGATGCGATGGAGGCTGTGGTCCGCGACCGCGTCGTTCGGGTCCAGGTCCGTCGCGTGGGGGATTTCGTCGCGACGGAGGTCAGCGACATTGGCACGGGGGTCGAGTTTCCGGAACGAATATTCGAATCCTTCTTTACGACGAAAGTGAACGGAATGGGGATGGGCCTGGCAATTTGTCGTTCGATCATCGAGTCGCACGGGGGGCGGTTGTGGGTGCAAAACAATGAAACCAATGGCGCAACCTTCACGTTTACCTTGCCGATCGAAGTGGAAGCAGCGGCATGACGAACGAGGAATACACAGTCTTCGTCGTCGATGACGACAATCGGATCCGCGAGGCACTGTGCGAGCTCTTGGCCTCACACGGCATCCAGGCGATCGCCTTCGGTTCGGCCGGAGACTATGTCAATTCGCAAAAGCCGGATGGGCCCGCCTGCCTGCTTCTGGATATCGAGTTGCCGGACATCAACGGGCTGGATCTTCAAAGCGAAATAGCCAAAGGGGAGCATCCGCCGATCGTGTTCATAACCGGTCACGGAGACATTCGTTCGTCGGTGCGGGCCATAAAGGATGGTGCGGTCGATTTCCTGACCAAACCGTTTACCGACGCGGATTTGATGGCCGCCATTCATGCGGCCATTGCCGAGGACGAGAAAAGACGGGCCGAGCGGGCCGAGTTCGGAAAGCTGAAGCGACGCTATCTTGACCTGACACCGCGCGAACGGGAGGTGCTGCCGCTGGTCATAAGCGGCCTGCTCAACAAGCAGGCGGCTGCGGAACTCGGCATCAGCGAGGTGACCCTGCAGATCCACCGGCGAAATGTGATGCAGAAGATGAAGGCAGGCTCGTTTGCCGACCTCGTGCGCATCGCCGAACGTTTGAAGATACCTGTTACCCATGCCCGCAAGACAGGCGTGAAATCGATGGCTTTGCCGCATCGGCAGGTCGTCGCGATCGTTGACGACGATCCGAGATTGCTGGAGTCCCTGGAGGATCTGTTGGAGTCGGCCGGTTACTCGGCTCGCAGCTTCTCGTCTGGCCGATCGCTGCTTTCCGCTGGGCTCCCGGGTCTGGATGCGCTCATTACGGACATAGGGATGCCGGGAATGGACGGGTTCGAACTGAGGGACCTGGTCAAGACGAAAGAGCCGGACCTTCCTGTTTTCCTGATGACCGGCCGGCACGAGATCGCCGATCAGTTGAGTGTGCGCGACCGGACGAGCTGCTTCAGAAAACCCTTCGACGCGCAGGTTCTGCTGGCCACGCTGGCCGCCGCATTGGGTGACCGGGACGTAGAGGGAAACGATGAAACTTGAGATGCCGCTCGAGCCGACGGTCGTTTCGCACGCGCACCGTCAAAGCGAACGCCCGCTCGTCGTGATCGTCAATGATGCATGCGGGACGAAACAGAGGCCAATCTGATGCAACACGCTCAAACCAAGACGGAAGAGCCTGCGGAACCGATCGTCTACGTCGTCGACGACGACGAGGCCATGAGGGAGGCGCTGCTCGATTTGTTCATGGTGACCCAAAAACGAGTGACTGCGTTCTCGAACGGGCCTGAGTTTTTGGAGACGGCAGACATCCGGGCGCCCGGTTGCCTTGTTCTTGATTTCAACATGCCAGGGGGCACGGGTCTGGACCTCCAGGAGCATCTTTCTCTTGCTGGTAGTCGCCTGCCGGTGATCTTTCTGACGGGGCATGCAGATGTCCCGACCAGCGTAAAGGCGATGAAGGCTGGCGCCATGGACTTCATCACCAAGCCGTTCGCCGATCACGATCTGCTTGAGGCGGTGGAGCGTGCCATTAAGCTCGACGCCGAGCGCCGCAAGGTCGAGGCGGAACGCGACCGGATCCGGGCGCTGGCAGATACTCTTTCTCCTCGCGAGCAGGAAGTGATGTTTGCAGTCGTGAGTGGCCTGATGAACAAGCAGGTCGCCTACCAGTTCGGCATCAGCGAAATGACCGTGAAGCTCCATCGGATGAGCGTCATGCGCAAGATGCAGAGCCGTTCGCTGGCAGATCTCGTGCGAAAGACAGAACAGCTACGACGGAATTGAGCAACTCACAGGCCTGCAGGAATCCGGAGTTATGGAGCAACTGCCACCAATGGCCGCTTTTAGGCCCGAAGCGGACATCCGGCGATAATCGCTTGAGACTGGAGCTTGCTTTCCACGAACACAGGAGTTCAGCGTGCGGAACCGCGGCCAACAGTGTCGGGGTCCCGCACAGGGATGCGTCGCGCCGACCTAGAGCGTCAGTCCACCGTCGATCGTCAGGCTTGATCCGGTCATGTAGGATGAAGCTTGGCTGGCGAGATATGACACCACGCCTGCTATCTCTTCTGGAGCGGCGACGCGCTTTAACGGGCTCCGGGCCGACAGCATTTCGATAGCGCCGGCATTCATGTCGGTTTCTGTTGGGCCTGGCTGGATGTTGTTAACCGTGATTCGCCGAGGCGCAAGATCGAGCGCAAGGCCTTTGACCATGGCCGCGACGGCGGCCTTGGTGAGCTGGTAGACACTCGCTCCAGGCGAGCCAGTGCTGATGGCCACATTGGAGCCGATCGTGATGACGCGGCCGCCATCCTTAAGATATGGCACGGCGGCCTGTATCGACAGATAGACACCCCGAACGTTGATGTTGAGCATCATGTCCAGTTCTTCCAGGCTTACAGATTCAACGGTGTTGATACGCAATATGCCTGCATTGACCACCACAGCATCAATTGGTCCAAGGAGGTCCACAGTCTTTGCCACGGCCGCGCGAATAGCCTCGGGGTCACCGCTGTCGGCTTGGATGGCGATAGCTCGACCGCCGATGGACCCAATGTTCGCGACCAGTGCATTGGCACTGTCCGGACGCGACACGTAGGTGAAGGCCGTGTCGAAGCCGTCCTTCACCAGTTGTTCGACGGCTGCCCCGCCGATACCACGTGAACCACCGAAGACGAGTGCGGTTTTACGCTGATTGATCGTCATGCCATTCTCCTTTATTGACTGATTAGTCCATTATTGGGCAAAAGAAAGCCTCTTCGTTTGAAGAGGCAAACTTACGGTTTCAGTCTGTGGATCGCGAAGCGCCCCATCGACCTGAGGTCTGAAGCCGCAGCACCGCTGCGTGCTGCCACTTGAAGTCCCGCCATCACCATCTGAACGAATGCCGACGCCTCTACCGGGTCAAGCCCGGGATCGACCTCTCCCAACCGTTGGCCTTCCTCGATCCGTTCGACGATACGTCGACCAAGCAGGGCGCTCGCCTTCTCTCGGCGCAAATTCAGTTCTTCATCCGTAATGCCGAACTCGCCAACGGAACCGACGCCCATACAACCAAGGGCGCGCTCGCAATCGTCATCAGACACCAGGCCAGTGAGCAGGTCCTCGATGCCTTTCAGTGGCGAGGTCGGCTCGCCGAGCCTCTTGAGGTGGCCCGAGTTGGTTCGCCGCTGATATGTGTCGAGCGCCTCGATATATAGGGTATGCTTGTCGCCGAATGCGCCGTATAGACTTTGCCTGCCGATGCCCATCGCCTCGCGCAAATCGTCGGTTGACGTCGCTGCAAATCCCTTCGCCCAGAACAGCCGTAAGGCCTTGTCTAAAGCCGTGTCGCGGTCAAACTCTCTTGGTCTTGCCATGGGAAAGGGTAGTAGCTGTTATTGACTGATCTGTCAATAACCTTGTCTAAAAGCCGGATGACCGCTCCTGGCGCAAAGCTGACAACGCCTCATCGTTTTCGGTTGGTGGTATTTGCTACATAATTCCGCAGGTGACGACCCTTGCCAGGGAAAGGGAGGCCGCCTGCCCATGGGCAAACGGCCCCTAGGTGTGCCGGCCTTTGGCAGTCGTGCCGCGGGGAGGGGGCTGCGACACTTAGATCATCACCTCCTAAAGAAGGTGCCGGCGAAGGATGATGATGAAAGCTTACGGTCTTTCACGCATCCGCATCACTATACATTCGTTTAGCGGGCCGTTCGCGGCGCGAAGCCGGTTGTCGTTCAGGACAGGCGATGCATCCATCCTAACCAGGGCGGCCGGAAAAGAGGCGTGGTCGATCATTTCCGTCTTTTAGCTCCCGCCAAGACCTCACTGCAGCAGTTCCGACTTCCTTACGAGGTCGCTGAAGGTCCGGGCCTGCATCTTCTTCATAGCGCTTGCGCGATGAAGCTTGACCATGATTTCGCTGATTCCCAGTTCGTATGCCGCCTGTTTGTTCATGAGACCTTCGGTGACGAGCTTCATGACCTGCCTCTCACGTGGGGTGAGACTGGCCGCGCACTGGCGGGCATGCTTTCTCCTTAGAGCCATATCCCGCTGCTTTTTTCCTTCCTCCATGGCTGCGGCGACCGCACAAAGTAGGTCGTCCACCTCGAAGGGTTTCAACAGGAAATCGACGGCTCCCGCCTTCATGGCGGTGACGCTCGTCGGGACGTCTCCATCGCCGGTCATGAAAACGATTGGAAGTTCGAAGCCTGCATCCGACAGTTTCCTTTGATACTCGATACCGCTCATGCCTGGCAGTTTCACATCGAGCAACAGGCACCCTACGGCCTCTGGATCGCCCCTTTCGTCGAAATCCGCAGTGTCGACGAACGCTTCGGCCGGTATTCCGGAAGAACCAAAGAGTTCAAGCAGCGCCGAGCGAATTCTCTCATCGTCGTCGATGATGTGGACCACGTTGACGTCGGTGGCGGTTTCGATGGGGTTTGAACGTTCGGGCATCGCTTAGCTCCCTTGATCGTCAAGAACCAACATCCGCCCATTTTATCCGACGTGGTTTTGCTGGCTATAAAACGAAGGTTTGCCCTCCCGCGGGTTCGAAGACCGTTCCGTATGTTCCGTCAGCACTCGATGGTTTGCAGTCAGACGCTACAAAGCGAAACACACGGTGCGATCGCCCGAAAGGTGACCTCGATCAGCTGTTCGGGAAATGCCAGGCGGGAAACACCAATCAGGTTGCTCGCACACTCCGGAATCTCCGCTCCATACATTTCCTTGCGGACCCTGCCAGCGGCCGCAAACGCGGCGTCCACATCGAGTACGTAGAGTGTCTCTTCGACCACGTCGTCGAGTGAAGCGCCGAATTCGGCAAGGACAGTGACGGCATTGGCGTAGGTCTGCCGCATCTGCTCTTCCATGCTCGAAAAATCGACTGGTCTTCCGGCTGGGTCCAGCCTTGCCGGGGCCACGAGGTTGCCGGCCCTGTCGTGGCTTAGCTGTCCGGAGACATAGATGATGCCTTTAACCTGCACGGCCTGGGAATAGCCGTAGGCTTTTTCCCATGGCACACCGAAGTTTGCGGTCCGTTTGATCGGGGAACACATGAAATCCTCCATTCCTTCCGGGCGGGCGGTGGCCTCAACCGCTCGAAGCTCATTTCCGTTTCAAAGTCCGGTCGGTTAGACCTCTCATGACGTCGCTCTACCCATACGGCCGGGCCGGCCTTGCCGAAAGTAACTGAAGTTTGGCTATCCAAATGCACTTGGCATCGAGGAGCAGTTCGCCGGAAAAAATGCTCCCGGCGGCCGGCGGCGGATTTGCGGGCACTTCTGAGTGTGACGAACCCCCACCGTCTAGTGGAAAAAGGGCGCCTGAGGCGCCCTTTGACACGCTACTTGGTGATGAAGCTGAGGATGTCCTGGTTGATGACGTCCGCGTGTGTGGTCGCCATGCCGTGAGGGAAGCCCTTGTAAATCTTGAGGGTGGAGTTCTTCAGGAGCTGAGCTGAACGGGGGGCGGAAATCGCGAGCGGAACAACCTGGTCGTCATCGCCATGCAGCACCAGCGCCGGCACATCGATCATCTTCAGGTCTTCGGTAAAGTCGGTCTCCGAGAAGGCCTTGACGCCAAGGTAATGGGCGTTGGCGGCTCCCATCATCCCCTGTCGCCACCAATTGTGGCTGACCGCTGCGGACGGCGTGGCGCCTGGCCGGTTGAAGCCGTAAAAAGGGCCGTTTGCGATGTCGTGATAGAGCTGCGCCCTGTTGGCCGCAAGGGCCTCGCGATAGCCGTCGAGCGCCTCGATCGGAAGCCCCTCGGGATTGTTCGGCGTCTTCAGCATAAGCGGTGGCACGGCGCCGATCAGGACGAGCTTGGCCACACGCCCCTTGCCGTGACGGGCGACGTACCGGGTCGCTTCGCCTCCGCCCGTCGAATGCCCGATATGGATCGCGTTGCGCAGATCCAATTGCCGCACGAGAGAGGCCACGTCGGAGGCGTAGTGATCCATGTCATGGCCACCGCTCACCTGCTCCGATCGCCCGTGGCCACGACGGTCATGGGCAATGACGCGATAGCCTTTTGCGAGGAAGAAGAGCATCTGGTTATCCCAGTCATCTCCGCTCAATGGCCAGCCGTGATGAAACACGATCGGCTGCGCGTCGCGCGGACCCCAATCCTTGTAAAAAATCCTGGTCGAGTCTTCTGTCGTTACGTATCCGTGACCGGGTTGTTCGGCTGTCATGGCCATTCCTTTCTGTGCTGGTCGTGCCGCATCAAATGGTGGTTTCGGGCCGCGATCCTCAGCTCTCGAAGCGCGGTCCTGCGGTGGGCGCCGTCGTTAACGGAGGACCGTTTCGACGCCCTGCGGGACCCTGTTTCTCCGGGAGTAACGGCCGGCATGCGACGTGAAGACGCTAGCAGCTGGCGCATGGCGGGAAAGGTATACCTTGGTTTCGGCGACCATTCGCGGCCGTTCAAGGGCCTGAACGTCAACGCGATGTCTCGGGACTTTAAAGTCGCAGGGCATGGACCTCAACGGCAGTTGCTATGCCCTCGAGCACGTGTCGCCCGAGGTGTTCGGTCTGCTCGTGGCAGGCTGCCGCGTCCACGAATTCTCCCGAAAGAAGGACGGGACGGCGCAGGCGTTTGGTCAGCGCCTCGAGCTTGAAGGCCCTGTTGACGGCTGACCCGATCACGGTGAAGTCGAGACGGTGTCTTGAACCGATGTTGCCATAATTGACCTTGCCGAGGTGGACGCCCATGCCGAAGCGTATTCGGTCGTCCTGCGGCCAAAGCCGGGATGCCGCCTGATACCCCTCCTGGACCGCCGCGATGAGGTGCATGCAGGCCTGCGGCCGGTCCATGGGAAAAACGGCAAGCAGACCGTCTCCGATGAACTTCAGGATTTCTCCGCCATGCTGTTCGATCGGCTCTCCGACAGCGTCGAAGAAGCCGTTCAAGATTTCGATCAGCTCGTCACGCGGCAATCGGTCGGAGAGATGGGTGAAGTCCCTCAGATCACAGACGAGAATTGCTGCATTGATCGTGGCGCCCGTCCCTCGTCTGGTTGCGCCACGCAACACTTCTGCAGAGGCATGTGAACCGACATAGGTGTCCAGTAACGTGCGAGCCAGCTGGCTCTTGACGCGGATTTCGGTGACGAGGGACAGCCAGGGCAAAAGCGCGTCGAACAGTTCCAGTTCCTCTGCGCAAAAGCCACCATGCCGGTCCGTCGCAAAGGTGAGGAGGTGGCGGCGGCCCTGCGTATGATCGAGAGGCCACGCGGCGTAGTCCGTGTGGCCGGCGTGCTTCAGTTCTTCGTAGACCGCAAAATGATGTGGACCGACGATCTGCAAATTCTGCCGAACCCGCAGCCCGCTGACGATCGCCAGTTGAAAGGGGCTGCGAAGGAAGGCGACGGTTGCCTCGACGTCATAAGCGATGGTCTGGATGTTGGCGGTCGATTGTCCGCGCACCCAGGTCATGCGCGTACCCAGCCATTGCGGATGGTGCACGCGCAGATGAAGCGTTGCTCTGCTCAGCGCGACGCCGCAGCGCACGAGCCGACCGCAGAGCTCGACAAAAACCTTCTCTGCCAAGGGCTCGTCGCGGATCCCGGTCGCGAGCCAGTGCAAAATCTGATCGCGCGCTTCAGTTTTCAGCTCTAGTCCCATGGCCTTCAACATACGCTCTGATGTGACCGCGAGAGAGGCATACGAGCGTTCCAGGAGGGGCAGGCTCGGTGAGAGTGCGAACCCCGAGATGTTTTGCCCAATACGCCGGTGTTTGCGGTCCGGCCTGATCTGCTTGGCGATCAGCAGATCAGGTCACTGTATTCCGGATGATGAACGGCATAGTTGGCCATGAACACGCATCGGGGCGCGACCTTCTGTTGCCGCTCGCGCAAGATGGCAAAGACGCCGTTCGCCCGCTTCGTGGCAAATCCTGCTCTGGAGAATTCGAACGGCACCTCCGTGTGGATCAGCACCAGCACGTCTGCCTCCATGCGATAGTAGGCGGCTGCAATCGCATCCGCGTCGATGGAGAGTTCGAAGCGGCAATTTTCGGGATTATCGAGTACGCTATGCGGCAAGTTTGATCTCCTTGCTGCTATTGCAGCCATCGACGCGAAGGCCCGTTCAGGGGGGACCGTGGTCTTGTGCCGACCTTGCAATCCAACCAACGGCCGATTGATGCCTCACGGCGCGCCGTGAGCAGCAATCGACCGGTTGTTCGAATTAGAGCAGTCGTCCGGTTCGTTCCCAACGGAAGCCTTCCGTCAGTAGTCCCACCAGGCCGGAACCCAGCGGTAAAGGTCGCCGGCGGTCGCTACACGGCCGACCGATGGGAACGGCATGTGTGTGGAAACCAGCCAGGAACCGGTCTCTGCAAGTTCTTTCATGAGCCGCAGTCGAACGCGGGTCGCTTCGTCGGGATCGTGTTCGAAGCCGTTGTGCCACTCGGGGTGGTCGAAGGAGACGGGGAACAGGGCGTCGCCGCCGAACATCAGCCGCTCGTCGCCGGACGAAATGCGCACCACGCTGTGCCCGGGGGTGTGACCACCGGTACGGGTGACCACCACTCCCGGCGCCACTTGCGCCTGCTGGTCAAAAGTCCGCAGATGGCTGCGATACGCATTCAGAAACTCAAGGGACGCTTTGCGCGCGAGATCCGCGAGCGCCGGTGGCATGGCGGTAAGCGAGAAGTCGGGCGCCTGCCAGAACTTGGTCTCGGCGGCGCACACATGGACGCGAAGATCCGGGCGCATCCGTTCCTTGACGCCTTCGACGAGGAGCCCGCCGACATGATCAAAGTGCATGTGCGTCAGCACCACGTCGGTCACGGCCGCGAGATCAACGCCGGCGGCCTCCAATCGATGGACAAACTGTCCGGCCCGCGGGAAATCGGGATACTCCTCGCCCAGACCGCTGTCGATGAGGATCGTCTGGTCGCCGCTGCGTACGACAACGGCGTTCAGCGCCCAATCGAAGGCAACCTTTGAAAGAAACCTCTCGTCCAGCCAGGCGCCTCGCACCTCGGGGTCGGCATTGGTGGCCATCGACTCGGCCGGCGGGGTCAAGATGCCATCGCTAATGATCAAGACGTCGATGTCCCCAACCCGTACCGCATAGCGTGAAGGAACCAGCTCATCCGGTGCGGGTCTTTCCTGCAGGATAATCTTTCGGGAACTCGTTTGAGCATTCGACATGATGTGCTCCTGTCGTCGTGGTTGAAATATGTGGGTCAAGGTTACGTCGCGAAGTCTAGGTTCGAGTTTCTGGGCGGTCGAGCTACACCTGAGTATGGGCCGCTGCCCGCACCCGGGCCCGTGAAGCGAGTCCATGCGCCTCAATCAGCGCGCCACGCGCGCGCTTTGCCCCGGTCAGCGGTGGGTGGAGTGGGTCTCCCCAAACCTGCGTATAGTTTCAGCGGTCCAGTCAATTGCCTAGGCTAGGTCCGGTATGCGCAGGCGGCCGTTGCTCGGCCCGAGACATCGCGAACGCGATGATTGGCGCACCCGCAGGCGGATTGCACTCCATGACAGCCAAAGAGGTTAAATTGATCGCCCTGTCCGGTGCGCAGCCACTGCTGGACGTATCGGAATACTGCCGGCGCGCGGGCATCTGCGAAGCCGAAGAGCGGAGACTGCTTTTGCTCCTTGGGCGACAGGCGTCCTGCCACGAACTCCAGATGAATATCGTAGAGCGGCGAATGCGTGCACGCTAGCGACCCGTCACAGTTGCCGTGCCGAACCCACGCCCCAGAGCCTGTGGTGGTCCAGGCGCTGGACAATTGCACGGCGCGCGCTCGTCCATTGCGCGCCGCGAGCGGCCATGGTCACTCCGGCAAGCCTGCAAGCCGCAATCCCTCGGCAAACCGCTTGAAATCGTCTGGTCGATGGATCGGCAGCCAATCGCGGAGATTGGATATGCACAAGGCCGGATCAAGCTGCCGCAGGCGCTCCATGTACCGCCTTGCCTCGTCGGGACGACCGGCAAGCGCATGGCTGGCTGCGGCAAGTGCGACCGCGGCCAGCAGGCTCGGCAGGTTCGCAAGTGCCTTCTCGGCCCAGACCACCGCATCGTCGTAATTTCCGGAAAAGAAATGGGCGATCGCCGTTCCCGTCTGCATTCGGAACATCTCCGGATCGAGTGGGCTCAGGCGAACGGCATGGGTCAGATCCTTGATCGCGCTCTCCGTCTCTCCCCGAAAGACGCGCAGCACACCGCCCAAAAACCACGCGAGTGCGAAATTCGGATTGAGCAGCCGGGCCCTGTCGATCAAAGCGATGCCGGCGTCGAGATCGTCGGCGAGATGGCCGAGCGCATGCCCGCCTCTCGTGAGCGCCACGGCGTCGTCCCGGCCAAGCTCGACCGCGAGCCGCGCCAGTCGTGTGCCTTCCGCGATCTCTGCCGTGCGGTCGACCATCCAGCCGTTGAGCTTGCGCCAGAAGAAGCACCAGGCGGCGCCGCCATAGGCTGCGGCGAATTCATCGTCGAGCGCAATCGACTTGTAAAAGAGAGGTAGTGCCGCCTCGAGCGCCTCTCGGGTGCCGCTGTGCAGTTTTGCCATGCCGCGAAGATAGTAGTCGTAGGCGTCGAGGCTTTCGGTCGGCTTGCGCTTGGCGCGTTCGATCTCGATCCGTTCGAGTTGCGGCGCGATCGCGCCGACGACGCTTTCGGCTATCCCATCCTGCAGCTCGAAGATGTCGTCGAACGTGCCTTCGAAGCGCTCGGCCCAGAGATGCGCTCCGGTCGTCGCGTCGACGAGCTGGCCGGTGATGCGGACCTTGTTTCCCGATTTGCGCACGCTCCCTTCCAGTACGTAACGCACGCCAAGTTCGCGACCGACCTCGGCCGCCTCCACGGTCCGGTCCTTGTAGGTGAAGCTCGAATTGCGTGCGATGACGAACAGCCACCGAATGCGCGAGAGTGCGGTGATGATGTCCTCCACCACCCCGTCCGTAAAATACTCCTGCTCCGGATCGCCGCTGAGGTTCTGAAAAGGCAAGACGGTTATCGAGGGTTTTTCGGGCAAGGGGAGCGCCGGCGCCGGCACGCGTGCCTCTCCATTATTGTGATCGGCGACGCTCAAACCTCGCGCAGGGGCCTCGTTTCCAACGTCGACAAGGTTGACATCGCCGACGAAGCGGAAGCCTTTGCGGGGGATGGTGCGCACCAGATGCTGGTCTTCGCCGTTGTCGCCGATCGCCTTGCGAACTGCGTTTATGTGGCTGGTGATCGTCGATTCCGACACGATCCGACCGCCCCAGACGGCGAGCAGCAGATCATCCTTGCCGACGACTCTTTCTCGATTTTCGATGAGATGCACCAACAGGTCGAAGACCTGCGGACCGACGGCGACAACCTGCCCGCTGAGCGTCAATTCCCGGCGTTCCGGATCGAGCAGATAATCTGCGAACTTGAATTGCACCTTGAGGTCTCCTGGACGACTTCCCCGGCTGGCGATTGCCATCCGCGTATAACCAACACGTCATTGCGTCGTTAGAACATCCCGCCACGATCACACAATCGCTTGGACGGACAATCAAGCTATCCACAAGGGTAATTCAAGACAGGCCCAAGGACTTCCCTTGAGCATAGGGGCACTCTCAGCCCAGATCGACAGCAATGGTGCGGTCGAGAAAAGCAGAGTGAACCCATGAAGATCGTCGTCATCGGAGGCACCGGCCTTATCGGATCGAAACTTGTAAAGAGCCTGCGCGAGCGCGGACACGACGTGCTCGCGGCCGCACCAAATACTGGCGTCAACACGATCACGCGTGAAGGTCTGGCTGCGGCGATGGATCGGGCGGATGTCGTCGTCGATGTCGCCAACGCTCCGGCTTGGGACGACAAGGTTGTTCTCGAATTCTTCGAGACGTCGGGGCGCAACCTTTTGGCCGCAGAGGCCGCGGCCGGCGTTCGTCACCACGTCGCGCTGTCGATCGTCGGCAGCGAACGGTTGCCTGACAACGGCTATTTTCGGGCGAAGGTCGCGCAGGAAGACCTCATCAAGGCATCCGGTATTCCTTACACCATCCTGCGGGCCACACAGTTTTTCGAATTCGTCGGCGGTATTGCGCAGTCGGCGACCGTCGACGGCGAGGTTCGGCTTTCCCCTGCATTGTTCCAGCCCATCGCTTCCGACGACGTTGCCGCGGCGCTTGCCGATATCGCGCTCGCAGCGCCGGTCAACGGCACGATCGAAGTCGCCGGACCGGAAGCCATGCCGCTCGATGAGGTCGTCAGGCAATTTCTGCGGGCGACAAAGGATGGGCGAAAGGTCGTTCCCGACGTTCACGCCCGCTATTTCGGCGCGTTGCTCGATGACCGATCGCTGACCCCCGGCAATAACCCGCGGCTCGGCGCAATCCGCTTCGAGGATTGGGTCGGCACACAGGCCGGGGTCTGAAGTCGCAAGCATCAATATCCGCAAGGTGGCGGAGGCTCTGACATTCTCCCTGCCGTGGCGCCGCAGCCGACGAAAATCAACGGGAACCAAGACAATGGACACGATCGAGGACAGGATTGCCACCGCCACGGGAAGCGCCTCGAGCGGCGCCGCCGAAAAGCGATCCAGCAAACGAAAGAAGATTGGCATGCTCCTATGCCTTAGCGCTGCGGTGGCCATCGCCGGCGGCTGGGCGTGGGCCCGTCCAGGCGACCAAGTGTCGACGGACAACGCTTATGTTCGTGGGGACGTGACGTCATTGGCGCCGAAGATCGCCGGCTATGTCGTAGCCGTCGAGGTTCAGGACAATCAGAGTGTTCGGGCGGGCGATGTGCTTTTCCGGATCGATGACAGGGACTATCGGGCTCGTTTCGCGCAGGCTGCAGCCAATGTCGAAGCTGCCAAGGCCCGGCTCGTCAATGTCGATGCCGAGACAGAGCTTCAGCACGCCCTTATTCGCCAGGCCGAAGCCCAGAAGCTGTCGGCCGTCGCAGAGATGAATCTCGCCGCCAAGGCATATGAACGCCGGCGCGAACTGATCCGCAGCAATACCATCAGTCAGGCGCATGTCGACGAAAGTGATGCGGCGCGGTCGAAAACGCAGGCAGGCGTATCTGCGGCCTCAGCAACGATCGAAGCGCAGAAGCAACGCATTGCCGTCCTTGCGGCACAGCGTGAGGCCGCCGTCGCAGCCGTGGCCCAGGCCGAAGCTGCGCGCGACCTTTCCCAGATCGACCTTGAAAGCACGGTCGTGCGTGCCCCGGTTGGTGGGGTCATCGGCAACCGTCAGGTTCGTGTCGGCCGTTTCGTCGTCCCCGGCACTTCCCTGCTCGACATCGTTCCGGTCGACGACGTGTGGGTTGTCGCCAATTTCAAGGAAACGCAACTCGAGCACATCCAGCCGGGTCAGCGCGTGCGGATCAGGATCGACGGGTATCCGGGGCAAGTCCTTGAAGGCACGGTTAACAGCTTTGCGCCCGGGAGCGGTTCAGCCTTCAGCCTGCTGCCGTCGGACAATGCAACCGGCAACTTCGTTCGCGTCGTCCAGCGGGTGCCGGTCAAGATCCGATTTGCCCGCAGCCCCTTGACTGGACGTCTCGTGCCCGGACTGTCCGCAAGGGTCGACGTGGATCTCGGGAGAGGGTCATGACCACGCACCTGCCCGCCACGGTAAATCGCGAGGCGTCTGCATCAGGCATGTTGCTTGTCGCCGGCATCGTGCTCGCGGCGTTGACAGAGGCGATTGCCAGCACCGTTCTTTCGCTCGGCCGCGGCGACATCATCGGCGACATCTATGCCACGCCCGACGAATTCGCCTGGCTCGACGTCGGCTACACCGCCTTCAAGCTCATCGGCTTCATGGTCGCCGCTTCGATGCTGAACCGCATCCGGCCGCTCAGTCTCATCATCGGATCGACGCTCATCATGGGGATCGCATCCGGAATGGCGTGCGCGACGACGTCGCTCAATCTCCTGATTGCGCTGCGGGTCATTCAGGGGCTTGCCGGCGGCGTCCTTCTCGTTGCGGGGCAGACCACCATCTTCTTTGCCTTTCGGAGCGCCCTTCAGCCAATCCTTCAGGCGCTTTTTGCCATGGGCGCGGTGGTCGCACCCGCTACGCTCGCCCCCGCGTTTCAGGGGTGGCTGCTCGACAGCCAGTCCTGGACCTGGATCTTCTACTGCAATGTTGTTCTGTCTCTCGGCGCCGCCGGACTTCTCTTGATGGTCGATGATCCGGCGCCCGCCACGACGAGGCACCGTCCCCTTGACTGGGTTGGGCTGTCACTGGTTTCGGTCGCGCTTTTCTGCTTCAGCTATGTCTTCAGCCAGGGAAGCCGCTGGGACTGGTTCGAAGAGCCGCGCATCCTTTGGCTCTCGGTTGCAGGGATGGCTTCGCTGTTCCTGTTTCTCGGGCAGCAGGTGCTGCGCAAGGGCACCGGTCTCCTCGACTTTACCCTGTTCAGATCCGACGACTTCGCCTTCGCCTTCATCGTCAGTTTCGTCGCCGGCGCGGCACTTTTTGGCAGCGCGTTGCTGATCCCGTCCTTCGCCGTATCCGTTCTGGCCTTCACGCCGACCGATGCCGGCCTGCTGCTCCTGCCAAGCGGCGCTCTCTTCGTCGGGGCCCTCATCCTGGCTGCCTTCCTCATGCAGGTCCGTCGGCTTCCTCCATTCGCAACCGTTCCCTTCGGTATCCTGCTGATCATGCTGGCCATGTGGATGCTGTCCGGTTCGACGAGTGAAAGCGGTGCCGCCGACATGATGGCCGCGATCCTCTTTCGCGGCCTTGGCCTCGGTTTCCTGTTCCTGTCGATCACGCTGATTGCCTTTACCAATCTCGACAAACGAAACCTCGCCTCCGGGATCGGGCTGTTCAACACCGGTCGCCAGCTCGGCGGCCTTGTTGGCGTTGCCGGGCTTCAGACGCTTATCGACCACAACGTCGCTGCAAATGTCGCGGTCCTGGGCGCGAGCGTCAATGCGGGAGGTCAGGCCGTCATCGAACGACTGGCCGCAACGACCGCCATGCTGGCGGCGCGAGGCATGGAAGCCGTTCCCGCCAGCCGGGCCGCGATGGCGCTTCTCGGCCGGACCGTTGCCGGGCAGTCCATCGTGATCGCCTTCGACACGGCTTTTAATGCCGTGGCGCTGCTCTTCGTCATCGCTGCGCCCATGCTCGTGGCCATCAAGGTCGGATTGGCCCGGCGCGCCAAAGCACGCCAGACATTCGCCGACCGTTGACCGAACGGGCCGACCTAAACCGAGGTATAGCTCGACCCTCGATATCGCTCGAACCTAGAGTCCAGGCCGTGAACTGTGAAAAAGCATTCTTCGATCAGGCAAACAGGAGGGCGTCATGTCGCCGCTAGAAGCAAGATCTCTTACGAACACGACCTTGGAGCCTGCCCCGCCCGGCAGATCGGCTCCGGAAGAGCTGGTCCCATCGCGCTATGCCGTGCGGGTCGGTGACATTGAGGTGCTGGTGGTCAGTGATGGCGTGCTGCCATTGCCAACCACGATGTTGGGACATAATGCAGACGCCGCCGATCGGGCAGCCTGGCTCGACGGCATGTTCCTGCCAACCGATGCCTTCGACTGGTCGCTGAACGTGGTCGTGGTGCGAAGCGGCGCACAGACCATTCTCATCGACGCCGGGCTTGGCCTGGATCCGGACCTGAACCTGCCGCGAGCAGGCCAATTGATCAGGCGGCTGACGGCTGCAGGCATCGATCTTGGGTCCGTGACCGATGTGGTTCTCACGCACATGCACATGGACCATATCGGCGGATTGCTCGTTGATGGCGTGAAGGAGCAATTGCGTCCGGACTTGCGGATCCATGTCGCCGCCGCCGAGATCAAATTCTGGGAGGCGCCTGATTTCTCCCATGCGGTCATGCCGCAGGGCTTCCCGGATGCGTTGAGGGCAACTGCCAAGCGCTTTGCGAACGAGTACCGCAATCATCTTCGACCGTTTAAGGACGAGTGCGAGGTCGCGCCGGGCGTGGTTGCTGAGCGCACCGGCGGCCATACGCCCGGGCACTGCGTGGTCCGCGTGGCCTCGGGAGGCGACAGGCTGATGTTTGCCGGCGACGCCCTGTTCGCGGTCGCCTTCGACCACCCCGACTGGTACAACGGCTTTGAACACGACCCCGAGGAGGCGGCTCGCGTTCGGGTGCGTCTCATGAAGGAACTGGCCGAGACAGGATCGTCGCTGGTGGCCACGCACCTGCCTTTCCCGTCCGTTGGGCATGTGGCGATCGATGGCGATCGCTTCCGGTGGGTTCCGGTGTTCTGGGACTACTGACGTTTCCAACTAAGCGCCAGCCTCGCAGGAACCATCGGTCCGTCTTGCTCTCCGGCCCAGAGCAGAGAATGGCCGATGGTTTTGCGTTGCATGGCAACAAGGGCGTCAGGCTCGCGCTTGTCCTTGTCAGACGAAGTTGCCGCCCGCCGGCTGTAGCGGAGGGAGAGCTGTCGTCCAGCCGGCATCGTCAGCAGCAATCCTGTCTTTGTCCGTAGAACGGCGGCGCTTTCCTCCATACGCCTCTTCGCTACTCGGTTGAAGGGCGCGTAGGGCTCACCAGGGGAGTGGAAATGGACCAGAAAATGCAATTTTTCCGCGCCCTCGTTTGTGTTCTGGGCATTGCCGGAATTGTCGTCTGGCATCTGCAGGGCAGGGCGCGCCCCACGGCGCGGCTGATCGTGCAGATCGCCTTCTTCGCGTCGATGACGGCGGCGCTCGCCCACAGCGACCTCAATCCGTTTCGCTACGACCGGACCGATCTCGACGGTGCGCAGACACTGCTCGTGGCGGCAAAGACCCTCTGGTGGGTTCATCTGTCCTGGGCGGTGATCGGGTTCGTCCGGCTTTATCTTGTCCTCGATGGCCGACCGCGAGAAGCACGATTGATCCAGGATCTGGTCGTTGCCGTCGTCTACCTCGGCGTGCTGCTGTCGATCCTGGCATTCGTCTTCGGCGTGCCGATCGGGGGCTTGCTGGCGACTTCGGGCGTCATTGCGATCATTCTCGGTCTCGCATTGCAGAGCACGTTGGGTGATGTGTTCTCGGGCATAGCCCTGACCCTCGGGCGACCTTATGTCCTTGGTGACTGGATCTGCCTCAGTGACGGAACGGAAGGGCGGGTGGTCTCAAGCAACTGGCGTTCGACGCATCTACTGACCGCAGCGCACAATCTCGTGGTCCTGCCGAACAGTGTTCTGGCAAAGGTGGGGCTGACCAACATCAGCCAGCCGGACGAGAACCATCAGATCATTGTCTCGGTTCGCGTGGCTCCGACGCGCATGCCGCACATGATCGTCGACGTCATGCAAGCTGTTCTCGAAAGTTGCAATGCGATCGTGAAGCAGCCCGCTCCCATTGTCGGACTGGTGGGGATTGATGCCAGCGCGATCACCGTCGAACTCCAGTTTAGGGTCACCAGTCCGGCGCAGCGCGGCCCGGCGCGCAACGAAGTCATCGACCTCGTCTATCGGCATTGCAGGGCGAACGGCGTGCAACTTGCTTTGCCTGCCGGGAGCCTGCTCATAAAGAACCCTGGCAGGTCCGACCCGCAGCACGCCGTCGCACCGGCGCAGGACCTGATCGACGCGATCCCGATTTTCTCCAATCTCAGCCAGGAAGAACGCGATACGCTTGCGGCCGCGGCGACGCCGCGCAGCTTTGCCGCCGGCGCGGAGATTGTCAGAGAAGGGAGGTCGCTCGAAAGCCTGATGATGATCAAAAACGGCGTAGTGGCGATGAAGAGCGGCGGGGTGGAAATCGCGCGCCTGGCCCCCGGCGATTTTTTCGGCGAAGACGGCCTGCTGGCCGGAATGAAGGAGAAGCACGACCTCCATGCCGTCACCCGCCTTACCGTCTATGAAGTCGATCAGGCAGCGTTCGCGCCGCTTTTGTCGAAGCGTCCGGAAATTGCGGAGGATCTGGCAATTCACCTGGCGCAACGCGAGGCGATCGGAGCAAGTTCGGAATTGCCTGCAAACCAGCGCGAGCGACGCAAGCTGGACCTGCTTCATGCCATCCGATCCATTTTTCGAAGCCAGCGTGAAAGCGCGAAGAGCTGAAGCGGTTGCGCGGTGGTTCGGACGCGGCCACGACATCTGCCGGGACAAGATCGCCGCTGCGGCAAACCTACGTATATCTGTTTCTCCCCGGAGGCCGGCCATAGGATCCCACCCGTTGCCAACAACGTGAATGGAGGAGAAATCCATGCGAAGATTAGCGATTGGCTTGCTGTTTGCGACGCTGATCACCGGACCGGTAGCGGCCTCCGACGAGCCCTACAATGCCAAGGTCACAGTGGTGTTCGACCACGCGCTTCCGAATGTGCCGGGCAAGAGCATGCGCGGCGTTCTGGTCGAATACGGCCCCGGCGGGCACAACCCGTCCCACACCCACCCCAAGAGCGCTTTTATCTATGCGACGGTGATCGAAGGCAGCATCAAGAGCCAGATCAACGACGGTGCAGTGAAAGTCTACAAGACCGGCGAGAACTGGATCGAAGTCCCGGGTGATCACCACCGCGTGAGCGCGAACGCAAGCGACAGGGAGCCGGCAAAGATCTTGGCCGTTTTCGTACTCGATACCACCGAAACTGAGATGGTGTTGCCCGCAAAGTGAAGCCCTTCTTCATAATGGGATGCGGTGATCCATCGACGAGCCTGCAAGGAGCAGAACCATGAAAATCGTTATTATCGGCGGCACGGGCCGCATCGGCTCTAAGGTCGCAGAGCGCCTCAGAAGTAAGGGCCATGACGTTGTGCAATCGGCGCCGTCCACCGGCGTTGATACGCTGACGGGCGAAGGGTTGGCCGATGTGCTGGTCGGTGCCGAGGTGGTGCTCGACGTCAGCAACTCGCCATCCTTCGAACCGAGTGCCGTACTTTCGTTCTTCGAACGATCGACCTCGAACCTGCTCGCGGCGGAGCGTGCAGCCGGTGTCAGCCACCACGTCGCCCTCTCCATCGTCGGCATCGAACGGTCGCCCGATAACGGCTATTTCCGCGCAAAGGTCGCGCAGGAGAGCCTGATCAAAAAGGGCGGCGTCCCATACACCATTGTAAGGTCGACGCAGTTCCTGGAGTTCCTCGGCGGCATAGCCGACGAGGCAACGGTCGACAGGACTGTCCGTGTGTCATCCGGCGCGTTCCAGCCAATCGCTGCAGACGACGTCGCAGCTTTCGTTGCAGAAGCGACGATCGGCAAACCCGAGAACCAGACGATCGAAATCGCTGGCCCTGAAAAGAAGCCCATGAGCGATTTCATTTCCGAGTATCTGGCAGCCGTCGGCGATAGCCGCAAGGTTGTTGCCGACCCGGACGCCAAGTACTTCGGCACGCGCGTTGATGATCAGGCACTGGTTCCTCTTGGATCCGCCAAGCTGGGTAAGCTCGACTTCAGGACTTGGAATGCCAAACATCCTCAGGCCGCCGCTTGAGGTCTTTGCGGAGGGGGCGATGCGGCGACAAAACGCCCACCGTCCCCGACGCGCTTGTCTCTAGTGCGACCACGCACGATCGGATGTTCCGCCCATCGCAGGGCTGACGTCCTGTCGAGGATTTGTGCTTGAAGGGAAGAGATAAGCCAAGTTTACGGTCCACACCTTCATCGATCATGATAGAAATGGCAGCCGGCGACCGTTCCGAAGCTCGCAAATGACGGCTCGTGCAAACTTGATGTGCGACATACGGGACCGGCGTCGCCAAATCGCCGGCGCCCATGTTGTGAAATGCAAAGGTGATTTTCAACGAACAGGAATCGGTCGGGAAACCGGGCCATGGCCAATCCTTCAGCAGCCTCTGTCGCGTCTGGCGATCCGCTTTCACTTGTGATCGGCGCAACGGCCTGTCAGGTGATTGGTGGCCTCGTTCCGCAGATGTCGCCCTTCGTGGTCGCGGGGTTGATTGATGGACTTGCACTGTCGGAACGTGACGCCGGTATCGTAGCCTCGGTCGAATTGCTTGCCTTGGCCGTATCGGCGATCCTCATTGCGCCAGTGCTACCGCGGCTATCCTACCGACGTGCCGGGATGTCTGCGCTGGTATTGACCGTGGCGGCTCAAGCCGCCTCTATCGTATCAGATGGTTGGACGTCGCTGGTCTTGTTGCGCGGCGTTGCAGGCATCGGCGAGGGAGCGCTCTATGCCATGTCGCTCAGCCTTGTCGCGTCTCATTGCTGCAATCCGGTAAAAACTTTTGGTTTGTTCCAGCTCGTCTGGGCAATCGGCAGCGTGGTGCTGTTCGGCATAGGCGGCGAGGTGACCGCAGCCTATGGCCACAGAGGGATTTTTGCGCTGTTGGCGGGTTTGACGCTGGCCCTATCTCCGTTTCTTCTTCTCATACCGGATCTTCGAGCTCTGAAGCAGACCGCCACCCGGACGCCACCTTCTGTGCCTCTGCTTGGAAGCCTACTGTTTGCTGCCATTGTTCTTTACGTCGCGGTCTCCGCCGGTCTATTTGCCTTCAGCGGACCGATGGGCGAGCGCATCGGTCTGGACACGGCCGCGGTAGGGTACATTCTCACCTTGTCGACGGTCGTCGGGCTTGCCGGCGCCGGCGCGGCCACGGCACTGAATGTTCGCTGGGGCAGGGCGGTCCCGATCTCCGCATTCTGCCTTGGCTACGTCGTGGTGGCACTCGTCCTTTGCCTCTGGACGAACCCGGTGGCCTACAGTGTCGCCGTCATCCTGTCTGCGGTCCTTTACTACTTTTCACTTCCGTATCTGTTTGGCCTGGCCGCAGCACTGGACCAGAGCGGGCGCTGGGCGGCAGCAGCGGGGTCGGCTTACCTGCTCGGATTTGCTGCCGGGCCAGTCTTTACCGGCGCAGTGATAGCAGCTTCGGGATACGCAAGCCTTGCAACCGTATGCGTCACCATGACCATCGTCGCCTGGGCCCTTGCCGTTTCCATCGTCGCACGCGCTTTTTACGGAGACCGCTTGGCCGACCGGCTCCGAAATTCGGCGACTTAGGCGGACACCCCTAGTCGGTCGAGGCGACAGGCAAAGTGAATGCCACCGTTGCGCCTAACGCCTCGTTGTTGGCGACCCACAGGCGGCCGCCGTGGGCTTCAACGATCGATCGGCAGATCGGCAAACCCATTCCCATGCCGTTGCTTTTCGTCGTAAAAAAAGCGGTTCGAACACGCGCTCTGGATCCTTGAAACCGCTTCCGGTGTCCTCAACCGAGATCCTGACGGTGTCGGGGTGATCGTGGCTGGACATGATCTTCAGCGAACGCAGTGGGTTCGTCGTGTCCATGGCCTGCATGCCGTTGCGGATCAAGTTTACCAGGACCTGCTGGACCTGGACCCTATCGAGCGAAACTCTGGGAAGATGCAGGTCCAGGGCCAGGTCGATGCGCGTCGTTGTTGCCGCGATTTCATCTGACATCAGATCAAGAACCTCATGGACAAGCCGGTTTACATCCTCGATCGCCCGTTCCTGCGGCTGATGTTTGAAAAGGGCGCGCATGCGGCTGATGACCTCGACGGTCGCCGCGACGTCCAGGGTAATTCGCTCTGCCGCACGCTTGCCTCGATTAACGTTCGGAGGATCGGCCGAAAGCCAGCGCAGGCACGCGTCAGCGTCCGCGGCGATCGCCGCCAGCGGCTGGTTGACTTCGTGCGCAATCGAGGCGGAAAGCTGCGAAAGATTGGCCGCCTGGGTCGCGCGCGCAAGCTTTTCAGCCGAACGGCGCAAGGCAGCCGTTGTTTGCACTTGATCCTCTATGTCGTGGCAAAGGCCGAACCACTGGACGATGTTGCCGTCCTGGTCGCGCAGGGGCTCCGCGCGGCCAGACATCCAGCGATAGGCGCCGTCCGCTCGAAGCAATCGATATCGCATCGAAAATCGCTCCCCGGTCGCAAGGCAGCGGGTTAGCTCGGCATAAACGGCGTCGGCGTCGTCCGGATGGAATATCGTGTCCATGACGGATGCAATGTCACTGACGTTTGACAGGTCAAGACCCAGATAGTCGGCCATGCGCCTGTTAACGAGCGTCGTTGTGCCGTCGGGTGTCAGGCGCCATAGATTGCTTGGAACCATATCGACCAGCAGGGATAGTTCGACGGAACGGGCCCGCAGGCTCTCCTCAGCCTTCTTCTGGTGTTCGATGTCGATGGTTTGCCCATGCCAGACGGCGACGCGGCCCTGTGCGTCCCTTGAAGGTCTCCCCGATGCGCGAAACCAGCGAAACTCACCGTCCGCGCCACGCAGACGGTGAGCGCTGTCAAGCGGCTCGCCCGTTTCCACGCTCCGCCGCCAGGTCGTCGCCACAAAACGTTGATCGTCTTTGTGAATGCGTTCAAGCCATGCGCTGTGGTCTTTCAGGCTGCTGCCGAAGTAGGCGTCCATGCTCCGGTTGCGATAGATGAACCGGCCGGTAGTATCCATCGACCACATGTGGCCGGGTGTGTTGTCGAGAAGATCAAGCGCGAGCTCGGCGATATCGCGAGTATGCTCGCGAAAGTGGGCATCTTTCCTCAGTCCATCGTCGTTCGACATCTGTCGCTCCGCAGAAGACGACGGTCAACAAAATGACTGACGCCGAAGCTCGGCGGTGGACCGGCAGCCTTGGTGAAAGAATGGCCGCATTATATCCCGAAGGCCTTCGTTTTCAATCTGACCCACCGTTGGCCGGCGGCCCGTGGTCGAGCGGCGCATAAACGGATGTATAGCTGCCGCACTCGATGCGTTTCCGGCACGATAACAGGCGACCATGTCGGTCAAGAGTGCCAGGCGGAGGATGGAACATCGATGACCCAGCGGTTCAACTACTCCAAGCTTTCCCCCGGCATGGTCAAAGCCATGATGGTGCTCGGCAACGAGATCAAGAATGGCGCGATTGAGGAGAGCATACTGATCCTCGTCGACATGCGGGCGTCCCAGATGAACGGGTGCGCGTTCTGCATCGATATGCACGTCAAGGAAGCGATTATCCACGGCGAGCGGCCGTTGCGCCTCTTCCATATCTCAGCCTGGCGTGAGTCCACCTTGTTCTCGCCACGTGAGCGGGCCGCACTTGCCTGGACGGAAGCGTTGACGAAGCTCGCAGACGGCGGTGTTCCCGATGCAATCTACGACAGCGTGCGGGGTGAACTATCCGAGCAGGAGATTTCCGATCTCACGTTCCGGATCATGGCGATCAATGCCTGGAACCGCATCAGTGTCGCTGCCCGCACCGTTCCTGGTTCCGCCGACAAGGTCTACGGGTTGGACAAGGCCGGTCTCTAGATGGGTTTTTGTCGGGCAATGGCAGGGCTCCTCATGCTTGTCTGCCTTGTCGGCTGTGCCACGCAGCGTGCCGAGCTCTCACCGCAGCCCATCACCACGTCACCGGCGCCACAAAGCTCGCAGGCTGCTCGAACGCCACAAGCTTTAGGGGCTCCCGATCTCCTCTACATCACGAACCGGGAGCCGACAGTCGCGTCCGGCAACAGGCTGTCGTACGGTGCCAAGCGTGCCATATTCTTGAGCTTCGGTTCGGTATCGATCCTCCCAAAAGGCAACTCTTCCGCCGGCAAGAGCGAATTTCGTGTCGACGCCGTTTCCGAGACTGGCCGGTTTCCGGCAACGCCTTACGGCGTCGTAACGACGGCGAGCGGGCTACGCCGCACGCCTGAGGCCGTTGCGGCACATGAACAGGCTGTCGCATCGCTGCAGGCTGAAATTGCCCGGCGTCTCGCGACAGCCGGACGCAAGGAAGTCGTCGTCTTCGTTCACGGGTACAACAACAGCTTCGACGATGCCGCACTCGCCACGGACGAGATTTGCCGATCGCTGCAAAACCAGTTTGTCTGCATTATCCTGACTTGGCCCGCCGGAGGCACTGGCGGCTCGTTCTTTGGCTACAACATTGACCGCGAGTCGAGCGAGTTTGCGGTTGCGGACTTCAAGAAGGCCGTTCGCGCCATTGCCGAAACGAAGGGTGTAGAGAGGCTGCACCTGCTGGCGCATAGCCGTGGAACCGATGTGCTCGCAAGCGTCATGCAGCAGCTTGCCATCGAAGCCTATGTCAGTCGATCCTCGCTTTGGCAGCGTTACAAGATCGCGAACGCTGTGTTTTTCGCTCCCGATATCGATCTCGATGTAGCGTCGTCCAAATTGTTCGCCTGGGTCTCGGACCCGGATCTTGCCTTCGGGAGCAAATCGACACCAAGCACCTTGCCCTCTCAAGGCTCCCTGCACCTTACGGTCTATTCGTCTCCCAGGGACGAGGCGTTGAAAGCGTCAACGATAATCTCTGGCAGCGTCTTGCGGCTTGGACAGCTTGCCGTCGGCAATCTTCCCAGGGGCAGGAATAAGGCGGCGTCGAAATGGGAAGGGTCGCATATGGGCGGGCTGGTCGATTTCGTCGAGTTTTCGGGCGGCGGCGGCTTCATCGGGCACAGCTACTTCTTGTCCGACGCCACCATCAAGACAGACTTGATTGCGCTCATTCGCGACAGAGCCAAAGCCGGCGATCCACGACGCCAGCTGGTCGAAATCAAGCGCCCCTTCTGGCGAACGTCGGATGCCTCACAGGCGACGCCATAATTAGGACTTTAGCAGGTCGGTTTCCGTCAAGCAGCGTTGCACCGCTCCTTTGCCAACCCCGAAGGCACTGGCTTGTGCTACCGCTGATCCATTCATTCAGCGGTCGCCGAAGATTAGCCTGTGGTGCGGGAGTTGGGCCGGGTGAGCGGCGCCCGAGCGATCTTGGGGCAAGGGGCTCATGTCCGTCTTCGTCAAAAGATTGAGCCGTGTTCTGAAAACCAGTTGTGCGAAACTGAGCCTTTAGCGCCGCTTACCTGAACGCGCGATTTCTATGGCGCTCTTGCGTTGGGCATGGCGCGACAAAATTGCCCATTGATGTGCTCGCACGAAAGGGCGATGTGAGGGGTATGCATACGGAAACTTTCATCAGGATATCGCGGCTCATCGAGCAAGCACGCTCCCTTACCCGGAGCCGGCTACCCTGATCCTGTAACGCCGCCATAGCCCCCGCCGCTCCGGGAATCCACTGACCAACAGTGCGGTTCATTATTGACGGAGTGTATCCATGCCCGCGTCTCCAGCCCGCCCCGTTTGCATCGCTTGCAACCGGCATCTTCCCCTTTCTGCTCGCCGTTGCCCGTGGTGCAAGACGCACTGCGCTGCCGCCCGCCGCAACTCGTGCGCCGTGCGCGAACGGAGCGCGCATCCGCCAGTTCTCTGCGCGTTTGGCAGGGGGAGCGGAAAATGAAGGACACCAATAAGAACTGTTGCGCCGCTGAGGAGGCTGCCCCGGAGGAGATGCAGCAGGTCGGAGCTCTTCCCTGGCGCATCGCCAAGAATGGCGAGGCAAGGATTTTGCTCGTTACGTCGCGGAGCAGCGGGCGGTGGATCGTGCCCAAGGGATGGCCAATGAAGGGTTTTTCGCCCCGCCAGACCGCGTCGCGGGAAGCATTGGAGGAGGGCGGTGTCATTGGCGTCCTCTCTAAGGCGCCGGTGACGACCTATCGCTACATGAAACGCCTGGATAACGGTGCAAACGTTGGCTGCCGCGTGGCTGTGTTTGGGCTGAACGTGCGCGGGACACTGGTTGATTGGCGGGAAAAAGCACAAAGGCAGCGGCGTTGGTTTTCGCTCGCCGCGGCGGCGGACAAGCTTGATGACCGCGAACTTTCGGAGTTCGTGCGCACCCTGGATGCCGCGTCTGAATGTTTGGAGCCACCGACCGGCGCCACCGGGAAAAAATCGGCGCTCGACGAGATCCTCATGTTGAGGCGCTAGACAAGTGTCGACGTTCCCGCACCGCGAAAAGTATCGGCGGCCAGTTAAAGTCCGTCTGCAGCCATAGGGTCAGTCGCGCACGATGAATGCCTGGCGCCACTACCTGCGACGGCAAGAGCGGCGCCAGGAGCCTCCCGGGGTTGATCCCTCAAATGCCGACCTGTCCGGCCAAATTCGCATACAGAGAGAATAAGCAATGAGCTTCAGATACTGTCATACTTTGCCGATCAGCGGCGCAAACAAGCTGCCCCGATTCAAACAGTGGGCCGCCGAGAACATCCCAGGTATCGCCTTGTCCCTGCCTCCGCAGGTCCCGGTCAAGAGTACCGCCTTGACCGTCCGCCTCAAGTCAGTCGAGGATCGCGCTACACTGATGGCGAGGCTTGAAGGCGTGAATCTCGATGACAGGAAGACCCGCTAGTATCCCCTGTTGTCCACCGCGCGACCGGTGAGACGGTCGAACCGGCGATTGGGACACTGATCGCCGGTTCTGTTCGTTGTATGAAAGTGGTAGCGGTGGTCGACCGCGAAAGGCTGTGCAAACAAAGCCGAAGGAAAAAGCTTCGGTCCCCGCTCACGTCATCGCCAGGAGACGACGTCATCGATATGGCCGGTCTCTGGCGACGCCCGGCAGCTGAGAGGCGCAGACCAGATGCGCTTGCGCGCAGGTTTGCCACGTTGAGGCGCACTTCTCGTCGATTGGCGCGCCTCGGTAACACTTGATCCTGCCGGTGTCCTTTCTTGCGACAAGCCGGAAGCACCATTCAGCTGTTCGCCAGGGCCGTCGGTGGCACGTTAAGCAGCGCGCCGAAGCCCCACGCCCGCCGCCAGTCGCCTGGCTTGCTCCAGGCACGCCAGCTGCTGATCGGCAAAGCGCTCGGCGCTGATTTCCATGATCAGCGTCGTATCGGGAAGGAAGGTCAGCTCTGAGAAGATGTCATCCCAAGCAATGTCGCCCCAGCCGATCGGCAGATGCAGGTCCCCGATGCCGAGCGCGGTTGCTTCCGCCGGATGATAGAAGCGGTTCATGGTATAGGGCAGGCCGAAACTGTCGTGAACATGAAGGTGACCGGTCACCGGGGCCATGGCCCTGAGTTCATTACGGAAATCGAGCCCGCGATGCGTGGCCTCGATATAGGCATGCGAGAAGTCGATGAGTGCAACCACGTTGTCGGAACCGATCGCCCGCACCGTTTCGGCAACCTGGCTCGGGGATTGGCGGTACTGGCCGCTTTCCGTCGTGAAGATGTTCTCAAGTGCGATGCGAACGCCGTAGCCTTTGGCAATCTCGGCCATTTCTGCGAGCGCGTCACGTTCCATCTTGTCGAGGTCAGCGGCGTTCTCGCCGGCGGCAAGCTGTGCTGCACCGGAGTGGTGGACGAGGATCCCCGCGCCAAGCCGGTCGCACAACTCGAGCATCGCTCTTACGACCTTCTTCTGCAGATGATGATGCTGGCGATCCATGAAGTTGGAGACGATCTGGCCGTGCAGCGATAGCTTGTTGAAAGTGTACCTCTTCGTGATCTTGGCGACGCGCTGGACGCGGTCTTCGATGATGCGGCCGCCGCTGACGATCTCTTCGCCATAGATCCCGATCTCGCAGGCGTCAGCGCCCGTCTCTGCAATCTCACGCAGGGAAGCATCAAGGGTCGAAAGGTCACCCTTGCCCGTCCGGTTGCAGAATCCTACGGCGGAAATGATATCGTTCATCACGGTTCTCCTGATTTATGAAAGTGATCAGACTGCTTGGAGTGTCGGTTGGCTCGCGGAATTGCGGATGGCACGCGGCTCCAGATCGACCTCGATCCTTCGGCCGGTCTCCTTGTCGAAGAGATGCAGGTGCGCGAGCGGCAGTTCCAGGGTGATCCTCTCGCCCGGCCGCACGCGCGTGTGCTCGTCAACTGTGGCCGCGAAGGGATAGCCGTTCAGTTCCGAGTGGATGATGCGGCCGGAGCCGAGCTCCTCGATGAAATCCACCTTGATCGAGACGCCTTCAGGCGCAACGACACATTGTTCGGGGCGGATGCCGACCGTGATCTGCCTTGCGCCCAGTCGGGTGGCCAGACCTCTTTCGATCGGCATCTTCGTACCGCCGAATGTGAGGCAGGCGTTGTCGACGTCGACCACGGCATCGAAAAGGTTCATTGCCGGAGAGCCGATGAAGGATGCGACGAAGATGCTTGCGGGACGGTGATAGATGTCGAGCGGCTGGCCCACCTGTTCGACCACACCCCTGTTCATCACGACCAGCTTGTCGGCCAGCGTCATTGCTTCGACCTGGTCATGCGTGACGAAGATGGACGTTGCCTGGAGGCGCTGATGCAGTTTGCGGATCTCGGCCCGCATGGTGACGCGGAGCTTGGCGTCCAGGTTCGAAAGCGGTTCGTCGAACAGGAACACGTTCGGCTCGCGAATGATCGCGCGTGCCATTGCGACGCGCTGCCGCTGACCGCCGGAAAGCGCCGCCGGTTTGCGATCGAGATAATCGGAAAGCCCCACGATCTTTGCGGTCTCCTCAACCCGGCGCAGGCGCTCCGCCTTTGCGACGCCCGCCACCTTCAAGGCGTAGCCAATGTTTCCCGCAACGGTCATGTGCGGATAGAGAGCGTAGTTCTGGAAGACCATGGCGCAGCCGCGTTCGCGCGGTTCGAGCCGGTTCACGACTTTCCCGTTGATCGCGATCTCGCCTGAGGTGATCTCCTCCAGCCCGGCGATCATCCGCAGAAGCGTCGATTTCCCGCAGCCGGACGGGCCGAGGATCACGACGAATTCTCCCGACGCAAAGGCGAGGTCGATGCCATGCAGGGTGGGGTTCTTGCCGTAGGATTTACGCACGGCGCGGATTGCGATGTCAGCCATGAGCGCGGACCTCTCTGTTTCTTCTGTTTGGGGAAAGCGGGGTCATTTTTCCGTGGCCACGAGGCCGCGCACGAACCACCGCTGCAGCACGGCGACGACGATGAGCGGTGGCAGCATGATGATCAGCGATCCGGCAAGCGTCACGTTCCAGTCCGGCGTGCCGTTGTCAGCTGGCAGGAGTGCAACCAGCGACATCATCGTGGTCTTGTATTGCGGGTCCGTCACCATCAGGAGGGGCCAGAGATACTGGTTCCAACCGTAGACGAACATGATCGTGGTCAGCGCGAGCATGTTGGTGCGCGACAGCGGCAGCAGCATATCGATGAAGAAGCGGATTGCGCCTGACCCGTCCATGCGCGCAGCCTCCGCCAGTTCGTCCGGCAGGGTCAGATAGAACTGGCGGTAGAGAAAGGTCCCAGTCGCCGTGGCGATCAGCGGCAATGTGAGGCCGGCATAGGAATTGAGAAGGTTCCAGTCGACGGAGACCTCGAAGCCGGTGACGGCGGAAATCAGCAAGCGGATCGGCTGGAACAGGTCGGCGGCGACGGCATAGGTGGGCACCACGCGCACTTCGAGCGGCAGCATCAGGGTGATGAACACCATCCAGAAGAAAAAGCCTTTCAGAGGTGTTCGGAAGAACACGATGGCAAAGGCCGTCAGCGCCGACAGCGCTACCTTGCCGACCGTGACCAGGCTCGCCATGACGAAGCTGTTCAGCATCGCCGTGCCGAGGCTGGCGCGCGACCAGGCAGCACCCATATTCTCGAAGAGGCGATCCTGCGGCACGAAACTGAAGGGTATGGCGTTGACCTGCTGGAAGGTCTGGCTGGCGCCCGACAAAATGACGATGAAGGGGCCGATCAAAAGCAGGAAGCCGAAGATCATCACACCATAGGTCAGCGCGTTGGCAAAGGGTGTCCGCTGGATCATGGAAGCCTCACTTGTAATGGACCTGGCGCTCGATGAAGCGAAACTGGATGAAGGTGAAAATCATGATGAGGCCGATGAGCACGAGGCTCTGGGCCGAGGCACCCGAGTAGTTCAGGCCTCGGAACGCCTCCTCGACGATGCGGTAGACCATCACGTCGGTGCCGTGGTTCGGGCCCCCATCGGTCGTGCGTGCGACGATGCCATAGGTATCGGCGCCGACGAAACCCTCGGTCATCATGATCACCAGCAGGAAGAAGAGCGTTGGCGCCAGCAACGGGATCTGGAGATCGACCGCGCGGCGGATCGGGCCGCAGCCGTCCATCGCGGCTGCCTCGATCAGGGAGCGCGGGACCGACTGCAGGCCGGCGAGCAGGAAGATGAAGGTGTAGCCCGCCCACTTCCAGGCAAAGACGACGATGACGAGGATGAGCGCGTGGCTGCCGTATTTGGCCGGGTTCCAGAAGTCCGGAAAGGCCGCGTTGACCGAGGCCATCAGTCCGCGCTCGGGCGACAGGATGAAACGGAAGGCCATACCGGCCGCCGGTCCCGCAATCGCATAGGGCAGAATGTAGAGGAACCGGAACGGCGCGGAGCCCGGCAATTGCCGGTCGACAGCAAGGGCAAGAACAAGACCGATGAAAATGGTGGCAAGCGTTCCACAAAGCGCAAATGCCAGGCTGACGCCAACGGAGTTCCAATAGAGCGGATCGGCAAAGACTTCCTGGAAGTTGGCAAGGCCGACGAACTCGGCAGCACCGCCGAATGGGGGCTCCAACGTGAAGGCCCATCGCAAAACGGCGACAGCGGGCCAATAAAAAAAGAGCAGGATCAAAATGATCTGCGGCAGGGCGAATAGGCTGGGCAGCCACCAGCTGCGAAAGGCCGCGCGCTTGTCCATATGTCGAAATTCCAATGCGCAAGAAGAGCGATCGGAGCCCACCGATATTGTGGCAGGCTCCGGGCGGATCAGATTTTAGTTCAGCGTCTGTCCGGCGTAGGTCTTTTCGAAGCGGCGCAGAACTGCGTTGCCGCGTTCCACCGTCTTGTCGAGTTCGCCCTGTACGTCTGCGTTCTGCATGAAGATTGCTTCAAGGGCGGTTGCGAACTCCTTGCGGATCTGCGTGAAGCCGCCTAGCCGAATACCGCGGGTGTTTTCCGAGGTCGGGGTGAAGGACAGGCTCTGGATGGCGAGTTCGCGGCCCTTATAGGGAGCCTTGTCGTAGAAGCCATTGGCCTTCATGGCGCCGAAGCCGGTCTTGGTCACCGGGATGTAGCCCGTCACCGTCGACCACCACTCGGCCATTTCCGGAGTTGCAAGATAGTTGAGGAAGGCGGCTGCACCCTTGTATTCGGCTTCCGGACGACCGGCGAGCACCCAGAGCGATGCGCCGCCGACCAGCGAGTTCTGACGCTCGGTGCCCTTCCAGACCGGCAACATGGCGACTTCCCATTTCACATTCTCAGGAAGGGTCTTGCCGATCGTGCCGTGGTCGGCGACCGAGGTCTGGATCATCTGGCAGGTCTGGGACGTGAAGGCTGGGACGATGTCCATGCCTAGCTGCTTGGTTTTGACCACGAAGAGCTTCTCGTCAGCCATCTTCTTGAAGAACTTCACGTGGTCGACGAACTTGGTCTTGTTGACGACAAGCTCGGCGTCCAGTCCGTTATAGCCGTTCGCCTTGGTTGCGATCGGCTGGTTGTGGATCGCCGAGAACTGCTCCATCAGCGGCCAAGTGTCGAAGTTGAACGCGAGCGGGCATTCGAAGCCGGCCGTCTTCAGCTTGCGGGCTGCTTCCTCGACCTGCTCCCAGGTGTCCGGCTTGAAGTCGATGCCGGCCTTCTGGAAGGCGTCGACGTTGTAGTAGAACATCGCGGTCGAGGAGTTGAACGGGAAGGAGTTCAGCTCGCCCTTCGCCGTTGCGTAGTAGTTGGCGATGCCGCCGAAATAGTTGTTCCAGTCGATGGTGTAGCCATTGTCGGCCATCAGCTTCTTTGCAGGCACGAAGGCGCCGGACAGCATCATGTCGAGCGTGCCGGCATCATAGATCTGGGTGATCGCCGGCTGCTTCTTGGCGCGGTAGGCGGCAATCGTGTTTTGCAGGGTGGTGTCGTAACCGTTTTGCGAGGTGCAGACGATCTCGAAGTCTGACTGGCTCTCGTTGAACTTCTTGCAGGCATCCTGGACGCGTTCGCCAAGATCGCCCGAAAGGCCGTACCAGAACTCGAATTTCGTCTTTTCGGCGGCTGCGGCTGGTGCGCCAAACGCGACGCTAGCCATCAGGCCGAGGAATACGGAGGTAGTGACGGAGACTCTCATTTGCAAAACGCTCCTTGCAGGATGGCGGACACCAGGATCGGTGGCACGATGAAGCCGGGGCGCTTGCTAACAGTTGCGTGTGACAGTCCGTGACAATCTGCATGATGATAAAATGAAAGTTTCGTAACGCAGGCGCGAGACAGGCAGGCTAACCAATCTCCCGTTTTGCCCTTGATGGTGCAAAGTTGGGCAACCTCAGGAAGTGTGTGCGCCTCCGACGAGCCCCATTGTGGTCCCCAGGAGCGAAAATGCACCCCCGAATTAAGGGCCATGAAAAGGAATGGCCCCGTCGGGCGGCGACGAGGCCATTGGCTTATCGGGGCTTCACTTCCGGAGGGATGGTGAAGGCGTCACCCTGATCGGGGGCTCAGGGTTCCACAAAACGAAAACGCAGATGCCTGAAACAGGTTCCATCGTCTCTTCCGAAAAGTTGGACCAGACCATTGCTATCCCGGAGGAGGAAAGTCGTCGTCGGGGTCGTATCTGTCCGGATCAAAGATGCTTTCGAGCTCTATTTCCTCGGTCTCGTCGAGATCGTCTTGGTCGTCGGGTTCGTCAAATTCCGGCACTGGCTCGCGCGGTTCGCGCAAATCGCCCTTGCCGAGCGGGCTATCGTCGGGGAAATCGGTCGGTTCGCGTCCGTGTGCTGTCAGCCTATTCGCGAGGCTCTCGTTATTACCGCCTGTGTTAGGCATCACCGTTCTCCTTGCGTATGCTTTCGCCGATCGTCGAAAGTCCGTTGCTTCGAGGACAACCGACGCGCACGAGGACCCGGTCAGCCCCGGCAATATCCTCGGCGATACGGCGGACAAAATCGTCACCACTGCTATGGCTGACCTGACCCTCGATGACGACGGATGTTCCGAGCACTCTGAAGCAGAGATTTTGCGTATCGAAGGGTGCTTCGGAAGCCAGAGCGTATTTGATCGAGGCGATCAGCCCTGAGACGTCAGCCCCTCCGCCGCCCCGGCAATCGAATTCAGGTCGTATAAAAATCATAAGCAAACTCCTTCTCGGAGTCTCAACTCACCGATGCAGACCTTGTTCCTTGTCGTGTTGCTAATTTATTGATGCCAAAAGAAATCGCCCCGAAAGGCGCCTGAGGGCGATGAGAGTGCGTTGTCTGCGTGGGCCGGCAGGATGGAATACAGCGGCCCCGCCCTAGAAACCGCCCGCGATGAAATCGGCCCCGTTCCCGCTTAATTTTCTCCTCGTCGCCAAGATGGAGGCCGAGTAGCTCAGTGGAGTGGGGAGGTCCTATCCTTGCGAATAATGACGCCGGCCCCCTCCTCGAACATCTTCTCCTTGGCATCCAGCATGAACCACCGGTTGTGCGCCAGTTCAATCAACGCGTCGGCGACCTCGCGCTCGCTCCAGCCGGCCGCCTCGCCATATTCGGCGACCGATTGGAAAACATCTTCCATTGCCATCTGACAGTCCAGATCTCGATCCGGGTACAAGCCCGTCTGTTTCGGCGATACGTATCTTGGATGCTTTGCCATAACGGACCTCCTTGGATCCGCAGTAGAGCGCATCAAGCTATCCTCAAGCTTTCGCTAAAACGCGTGCGACTTTCCTTCCCGGCTCCGCGCCATCATCGTTGAAGAGTGCGCGCGAGACGGCTGGGCCATCCGACGCGTTTGAAATCACGGGAGCCTTCAAAGCGCGAAGGGACGCAGTCCCATCTACGACTTTCCTCGGGGCCTCCGGCGGGCAGCGGGAGAGCTTTGCCTGAACTTGGTGAGCGAGCGCCTGAGTTTCGCGATGTTCTTAGTGACGTGCTCGATGATGAGCAAATGCTTCCGTCGGCCCAGCGCGATGGCGCTTCCGCACCTTTCACAGGGGACGTGCTCGTCGTCCCTCACTCGGTCGACCGGTGTCCCGTTTTCGTGGCCGCACTCGGGGCACTCGATTTCGATCTCATCGTCAAACATAACGCTCCCTCGATTGAAAGCGGATACCAACACGTCTGAAATTGGTGATCAATGCTTAGGCGCTTACTCAAATGGGGCTACAATTCCGCCGTGACCCGCGCATCATCACCCCGACCATTGCCACTCGGGTGAGCCGGTTTCGACAAGTCCTGCAACGTTCCAGGCCAGGTTGGCCTTTGGCATCGGGACCTCGCCGTCTGGCTTATTTGTGCGTCCGTTCTAATATTATCAGTTTGGTTGGTGCTGATCGGCAGTGCCTATGGATGGATGACGCCTGCCCGTAGCTTGAGAACCACCGGGCCGGAGGGTTCGCAATTGGAGACCAGAAGGGGTACGCCTGGAAGGTCCCGGGAGGTTCGATGCTGAGATTTTCGCGCAAGAGTGGGAAAGAACCGGTCAATATGGCCGTCGAATTGCATCCGCTGACCTTGTCGCGGGCCGCTGCTGAGACTTCGAAACTGCCAACGCTTGCAGCAATTGCTGCAACGGTGGCGGTGCTCTACATTGCCAGGGATGTCTTCCTTCCTTTGGCGATTGCCATCCTTTTGACTTTTGCTCTTGCACCCGTTGTCTCAAGGCTGCGCCGCGCCGGCTGCCCTCGCTCGGTCGCGGTTATCGGAACCGTGACGATGGCTTTCCTGTTCCTCAGCGCATTTGGCGTCATGGTGGCGCTGCAAATCAGCGAGGTCGCGCGGGATGTGCCGAGATACCAGTCAAATATTGTCGAGAAGGTCCGCTCTCTAAAAGAGGCTGGATCGGACAGCCAGATACTCGATCGACTGAGTCGGGTGATGGAGCGGATCAGCGTCGAGCTCAGCCGACCTGAAAAAGATGTGGCTGTGTCGCCCGCGACCGCTCCTGAACCGAAGCCGCTTCTGGTAGAGATATTTTCGCCGCAGCGCCCGATCGAAATCCTGATGAGCGTCATCAATCCGCTCCTAGGTCCCTTGGCAACCGCTGGCCTCGTCATCGTTGTCGTCATCTTCATGCTGTTCGAGCGAGAGGATCTGCGCGACCGATTCATTCGGCTTGTCGGGTATGGCGATCTTCATCGAACGACCGAGGCACTCCAAGATGCGGGCGCTCGTGTGGGCCAGTATTTGCTCATGCAACTTGTCGTCAACATCACCTATGGGGTGCCGCTCGCGATTGGCCTTTGGTTTTTAGGGATTCCAAACGCACTTTTGTGGGGGATGCTGGCGATCATGCTGCGCTTCGTGCCCTATATCGGCCCGGTGATTGCTGCTGCGTTGCCCCTGTTTCTCGCGTTCGCAGCAGCTCCGGGCTGGAGCTTGGTGGTTCTGACGCTTGGGCTCTTCATTGCTCTTGAACTTTTAAGCAACAACGTTGTCGAGCCCTTGCTATATGGGTCTCGCACAGGACTGTCTCCCCTTGCGATCATTGTTGCTGCCATCTTCTGGGCCTGGCTCTGGGGCCCGGTTGGACTGGTACTGTCGACCCCGCTCACCGTCTGCCTGGTTGTGCTTGGCCGTCACGTCCGGCAGTTCGAATTCCTCGAAATTCTGTTGGGCAATGAGCCCGTCCTCAATCCGAAAGAGCGCCTTTACCAACGGTTGCTGGCGGGAGACCCGGACGAAGCAACGGATAATGCAGAGGAGATGCTTGAGGAAATGTACCTCGTCGAATTTTACGACACGGTTGCCATTCCCGCGCTGCTTCTGGCCGAAACTGACCGTATGCGTGGTGCCTTGACGGAAGAGCAAGGAGCACGGGTTGCCGAAAGTGCAGGTACACTGGTTGCCAACCTCGAGGAGATCGCGGTTGAAGAGGAAGACAAAGACAAAGACAAAAGCGAAGATCCCGACCGCGACACCGATGAAAAAGAGAACGATTATGAACTCCCTCCTGGTGAAGGGCGATCCGTGCTTTGCCTAGGAGGGCGAAGTGCGCTCGATGATGTCACGGCGATGATGCTCCTGCAGGTTCTGCGGGTACAAGGGGCGGACGTCAATTACTTCAGCCATGAAGCTCTCAGGCCGCAAAAAATCAAGGAGCTGCCGACAGAAGGTCGGCATGCCATCGTTCTCACTGTTCTCGATCGAGAATCCATGCGCCACGCCAAATTCCTTGTCCGTCGCCTGAAGCGACTGGCTCCTGGAGCGCGGGTCGGCATCGTCCTATGGCAGGACGTGGACGAACACGAAGCCGGGAAGTTCCTCGTTGAGGAAACGCAGGCGGACTTTGTCGTTTCTGCGATCACGGACGCCATCCGGGAGGCGCTGTCGACGGAACCACCGCAACCCTTCAAGTCGGCACATCCGGGGAGCGCCGGTCGTGCGGCGGTGCGAGGGTCGGCCCATGGCGGATAGGGCAGCCCTGGTGAGCCAATTCGTCGGACGGATCCAAGTCGAGTGCTATTTGTCTGGAAATGCTTCCCCCGAAAGGCGACGAAGCACGTGGACGTGCTAAACAGATTGTTCAGCCGGCACCTTGAGAGACACTAGGCAGCCAAAGTCCTTCAGCCCCTGGCCACCCGACTGCTGGAATGTCGCATTTTCTATCGAACTCGCCCACGGGCGCCTTTCGTACGCACTTCTTCAGCGCGCGGAATTCTAGTCCACCGGCCTGTGCACGGTCAGTTTCATCATCAGCGATTGCGACCAACGGGACGGCCAGCGCTGTAAGCAGGAGAAAGATCCTCACCATGTTCGCTCCCATTAAGTAGATTATAAATCTACAGTAGTGGGAGCCACTCGGTCTTTAGTCATTCTGAACTAGTACGGACGGATATTTACGAGCATTCAGGATTATCCATTTTTCCATGCGGGCAGTTTGGAGTAATCATACGATCAGGAGGCTCTTTTTTAGACCAGCAGCCGTCGATTGTTGATCTCATCTGCTTTCGGACGTCGATTGACTACATCCTCCGGCAGGATAATTCTTGATGTTCCCGTGGCGGCCTTTTGGGGCCGCTCCGATGAAGTGACGGCAACGGTTGCGCGCTGTGGCTGTCAAACGCTCGGCTCGGGATCGGAGTGGTGGAGCTGCTTCATGAATTCCCTTCGTGCCGCTGTCTTGCTCTTGCTCTTTTTTGTGGGCTCCCCCGTCTGGGCCGAAAAGCGCGTCGCGCTGGTCATTGGGAACTCCGCCTATAGACACGCACCTCAGCTCGCGAACCCGCAAAATGATGCGGACGACATGGCGTCGAAATTGACAGCACTGGGCTTCGTGGTGGTAACGGGTCGGGACCTCGATCTGACAGGAATGCGGGGAGTGATCCGAGAGTTCGTCGGCAAGGTCGAAGGCGCAGACGTGGCGCTTTTTTTCTATGCCGGTCACGGGCTGCAGGTGAACGGTGGCAATTATATCATCCCGATCGACGCGCAGCTTAAATCGAACAATGATCTAGACTTCGAGGCGCTGCCGATCGAACTCGTGCTTGCTGCCATGGAGCGCAACGCCAAGGTCAATCTGGTTTTCCTCGACGCTTGCCGTGACAATCCGCTCGCTACGACTTTGGCCCGGTCGCTCGGAACACGGGTCGTCGGTCGAGGCCTGGCCAAGCTCGATACTGGTGTGGGGTCGCTGATTGCGTTCGCCACGCAGCCGGGAAACGTCGCCCTTGACGGCGCCGGTCGAAACTCCCCTTTTACGTCGGCCTTGCTTCAACACCTCGGCACACCCGGGCAGAGCATAACGGATGACCTGATTGCTGTGCGTCGCGCCGTTTTGCAGGTCACCGGCGGTAAGCAGATTCCCTGGGATAGTTCCTCACTGACGGGCCCGGTTGTGCTGAACCCGGCGAAAATCTCCGAGACGCCAACGAACTCGGCGGTGGTCATATCGGACACCGACAGAAGTGTGGAGCTGTCCTTTTGGAATTCCATCAAGGACGCGACCGAGAGGAACTTTTTTGAGGCCTACCTTCAGCAATACCCAAGCGGCGCCTTCGTCACGCTTGCGAAACTGAAAATCGCAGCGATTGAAGCGCGGGATAAGGAACGGGAGACGGCTGAACTGGGGCAGGGCGACCTCAAGCGTGCCGCCCTGCCGCAGGTCACCGGCGTGCCACCCGAAATTGCTAAACTTGAGCAAACCACATCAGGCTTAAAGGGATCAAGCGCTCCGACCGGCCAAATGAGTGCCGGCGAGCTCACACTGATCGCCCAAAGGGAACTGGTGCGTGTCGGATGCCTTGAGCAGGTGGACGGCAAATGGGGTAGCGGCAGTCAGAAGGCGCTGCAAGCCTATGCCGAACGCAAGGGGATCAAGCTTGCCTCGCTCACGCCCACCGAGGAGCTCGTGAATAGTCTGAAGGCGGCGGGTGGCCGTGTCTGCCTGCTCGTCTGTGGCAACGGAATGGAAGTCCGCCGAAATCGTTGCGTGGCGGCTGGTTTGAGCGTGTTCAATGGCGTGTGGAAGCTAACGAGGCATGCGACGACGGACTGCGGTGATTGGCGTGAGCTTTCAACGTCCGTCCTCGTAAATGACGGTGTTGTATCCTCCAACTCGGGGCTTTCGGGGAAAGTCGCGAGGAACGGGACTATTAGTATGACCCTCACATTCGTCCATAAAGGCCGCAAGGGCGGCAACATCCTCACCGGCATGATAAAGGACGACAAAGGGAAAGGCAGGTTCAAGGGGACCGGGGCGGGCAGCGGTTGCTCAGTAACTGTCTCGATGAGCAGGATGTAGTCTGAAACTCCGGCATGGGCTCTTGCGAATCGATCGCCCTCAGGTGCTTCCGTCGACGCCGTGGACATGAATGCCTGGAGATCGACGGCATTCACGGTGGAACGCCCACGGACAACTTGTCTGCGCTCTGAGCCAACGCTGCAGCTCCTGTCAGCCAATGTGCTCGATACCAAGCGTAATGTGGGACATCGTCAACTGCAACGGGTTCGATCTAAGCTCGCGCCACTCGTCTTTCCAATAGATGCCGATCGATAAGCGGCTTGACCAAATCTCTTTGACAGCCTATTAGGGAACGATCGTTTCCTAATAGGCTGTCAAATGAATTCCGAAAGAAACTCCCATCGCTCCGTCGGGCGCCCCCGCGAGTTCGACATGACCCAAGCTCTGGATGCGGCGATCCGCATATTTTCGGAGAGGGGCTATCACGGAACCTCCATCGCAGAACTGAAAGCCGAAATGGGACTGACTGCCGGCAGCCTGTACAAGGCGTTTCAGGACAAGCGTGACATCTTCGTCGCTGCCTACGACCGCTATAAACAGGTCCGAGCTGACCTTCTGGAACAGGCATTGTCTTCAGCCTCCACCGGTCGCGAAAAGGTTGCCCGCGTCGTCAGTTTCTATGCCATGTCCGCCTGTGGTGAGACCGGCAGGCGTGGATGCCTGGCCATCGGTGCCGCCGTGGAACTGGTTCTGTCCGATGCCGAGATCGCCGCCAAGGTCGCAGGACACAATCGCAAGCTCGTCACGCGGCTCGAAGGTTTCATTCGCGATGGCCAGTTAGATGGTTCAATTCGCCATGACGCCGATCCCGCGAGTACCGCGCTTGCGCTATTTTCCTATCTGCAGGGCGTGCGTATCGCCGGCAAGACCGGAGAGCTGGAGAACCAGCTGCTCCCTTCCGGTGAAGCAATCTTGCGCATTCTCGACTGATCAACCCGCCCGTCTCCTTTCTCCCAAGGCACATTCCATGACAACTCCAGCTTCCCTCGCCCAGTCGCAGCGCCCGGCCGGTCTCTCCGCCGGCATGACTTTTCTGATGGCCGCCGCCTGCGGCCTGATTGCCGCCAACCTCTATTATACGCAGCCACTCGCCGGGCCGATCGCACTCGACATCGGCCTACCGGCTGAGGCAACAGGCTTGATCGTGACCGTGACCCAGATCGGCTACGGCCTTGGGTTGCTGCTCCTCGTGCCACTGGGTGATCTCCTGGAAAATCGTCGGTTGATTGTGACCATGATCAGCCTGGTTACTCTTGCCCTGATCGCGGCCGGGCTCTCCACCACACCTGGACCCTTTCTCACCGCTTCGCTCGCCATCGGGCTTGGCTCGGTTGCTGTCCAGATGATCGTGCCGTTCGCGGCCAACCTTGCACCGGATGCCGTTCGGGGTCGCGTCGTTGGCAATATCATGAGCGGTTTGATGGTTGGGATCATGATGGCGCGGCCGATTGCCGGATTAATTGCCGGCGTCAGCTCCTGGCATACCGTGTTTTATGTTTCCGCGATCGTCATGGTCGGGCTTGGAGCCCTTCTATGGACGCAATTGCCGACCCGCATGCCTGCGGCGGGTCGATTGAGCTACGGCCAGCTGCTCAAGTCGATGGCCCAGCTTCTCGCGACGCAGCCGGTCCTGCAGCGGCGCGCCGCCTATCAGGCCTGTCAGTTCGCCGCATTTAGCCTCTTCTGGACCGTGACGCCGCTTTATCTTGCCGGGCCCAGCTTTGGGTTGGGTCATAATGGCATTGCGCTTTTCGCCCTGGCCGGTGTTGCGGGCGCAATTGCTTCGCCCATCGCTGGGCGCCTTTCTGACAAGGGATTGGTGCGGCCGGCAACGGCATTCGGCCTTGTCAGTGTCGCGGCCGCTTTTCTGATGACGCAAATCTCTGAAGGTTCGACCTTTGCGCTCACATTTTTAACGCTTGCTGCAATCCTGCTCGACTTCGGCGTCACCATGACGTTGGTGACGGGGCAGCGCTCGATTTACGAACTCGGCGCGGACTTGCGCAGCCGGCTCAACGGCTTGTTCATGGCAATCTTCTTCACCGGCGGCGCCATTGGCTCTGCCCTGGGTGCCTGGGCATTTGCCTCTGGTGGATGGTGGCTCGCCTCCATGATCGGCCTCGCACTGCCCGCCACAGCGTTCGCCATCTTCCTGACCGAGACCCGGTCAGAACGATGCTCGGAGAGTTGAGCGAGTTCGGCATCGCATCCGTCATCGATGTACGCCTCCGCGCGATGTGACGGGTAGGCGGTCTCTTCCTGGTGCGGCCCACAGTCTTCTTTCGAGGTCTCTGTGCCCCGACCCTGTTGGTCATAAGCGCGCGGATAAAGCATCTGTCCGCCCATGTGGCTCAGCGATGATCGTCAACGATCGCCGCTGAGCCGGCCAATGGCGCTGTACGGAGAGCGGAGATCTCGAAACAGACCGCTCGTTCGAGCTGCCAAGGTCCGCCTAGATATCTCCAGAGATCCAGGCCCTCCAGCGTTAACGATCGTGGTTTGAAATCGTGCGTCAGTTGCCGGTGCAAGGTGTCTGCGGCTGACCGCGAAACCCTGTTCTGGACGGTGATATGCGGCTGCCACCTCTGCATGTCCTGACCGCCCAGCCATGGCATGAAAGCGCGCTTTAGTTCTGCATAAAGGTCTTCAAGCTCAAGACTTCTGATCGTGAACGCCACACCCGCGCCGAGATGGCGAACACTGGCTGCCTGCGCGCGGATCTGGTCACGCTTGGTGGCCGCGGCCTGCAATTCTCCAACGATCCGCTCGAGGTGTTCGCCCGGTAAACGATTAAACATCGTGAGGTGAGCGCGGAGGAAGTTTCGCTCCGACGGGAAATGCGCGTTTCGAAGGCGATCGAAGATTTCAAGATCGATCTCCGCGATCCGGGCTGTGAGGATAAGCGGTTTGCGTGTCTTCAAGGCAATTCCTGTCGATGCTGAGTAGAGTACTTCACCAAGGCAGATCACCGCGTTCGCCGAGCGCCACCCTGGTGCCGCCCTTCATTCGGCGCATGCGCGCGCACAGTTCCAGTCATAGCAAGGTTTGCTGCACTGGCTCGTCGGCAGCGGTTGGTTCGAATTCACCGCGCCTTTGCAACTCGGTCTGGGCGCTGAAGCGGATGTCGCTATCTCTATCGCGAAGAAATTCGGTAAGCGTCTCCGTACTAAGGCGATCCCAGCCCTTCCCACGATCAGGCCCGGAGGGCACGCGCGGCAACAAGCCCGGCTCGGCACTCCACGCCAGCAACTGACCGAGCGATGCAGCGTTCAACAGATCGCGCAGATGATGGGCCGTCACGTAGGCATCCGGCATGCCTCGATGGGCCGGAAGACCTATCTCGTGAACGAGCCCTTCCGGCATACGCTGGTAGCGGAGCATCTGGTTGGAAAATCGTGGCAGATCGGGCCAAATCCGTAGGGCGCACTTCCAGGTACAGATCCAGGGCAAGCCGCCGGTGAGACGAGGCGTGCAATACCGTTGTTCGAAGGCTGCACGATGTGCGGCCAACGCGTCGATCCCGCCGTGCGGATGCAACACTTCTGGCGCCACATTTTTCCAGTAGGGCGCGCCGGCGACTTGCTCGTCGAGAATATGATGGATGGCCATCGTGTCGGGCGAAATCGGCCGACCCGGATTGACCATCAATGCGCCGCGTTCGTCGTTGACGACCCACCGTCCATTGTCTTCAAGGACCACGTCCTGCCACCCGATTTCGCAGACGTCGTTCGGTCCGTTGCCGGCCGTTTCCAGATCGATGACGCGAACGCGGGATGTCGACAATGCCTGCTGTCCTTCGTCCTACTGCGGCCACCATGCTTTCGATGCGAGCCGGCCACTACGGCTTTCTCTCCTCCACCATCAAGGCAGCGGTGCTCAATTATCTAGTGCCGCAAGCTCATGCCTGCCACTTCGAATGACGTTGTGCAAAGTCGAACTTCTATCCCTCACGAGCCATACCTCGTTGTCCAAGGACTGAAACCGTCAGGGTTGTGGAAAATTCGCCACTGTATCCACGGAATTCCGCAAGAGGACGTCGCTCCTCAGACCACGTTTCACCTGCTGCGGCGTCAGACGCTCTTTCGCGTGACGAAGCGTGTTTCCAGATAGGCCTCGATCGCTTCGGATCCGCCCTCGGTGCCGTAGCCGGAATCCTTGATGCCGCCGAAGGGGACTTCGGGGAGCGCCAGGCCCAGATGGTTGATCGAAATCATTCCGCTTTCGACCTCGCTTGCCAGGCGGTGGGCGCTGCGCTCCGATCCGGTGAAGGCATAGGCCGCAAGACCGAAGGGCAGGCGATTGGCCTCGTTGATCGCCTCGTCGAGATCATGGAAGCGATTGATGATCGAGACCGGGCCGAACGGCTCGTCGTTCATGATCCGGGCGGAAAGCGGCACGTCCGCCAGAACCGTCGGCTCGAAGAAGTAGCCGCGGTTGCCGATGCGATGGCCGCCGGTCGCCAATCGGGCACCATGCTCGAGCGCGTCGGCAACCAGGCTTTCGATCGCCGGGATGCGCCGCTCATTGGCAAGCGGCCCCATGTCGACGCCGGCTTCGAGACCGTTGCCGACCTTGATCGTCTTCGAGGCGGCGACGAAGCCGTCGAGGAACTGATCGGCGACGCGCTCCTGCACGAGGAAGCGGGTCGGTGACACGCAGACCTGGCCGGCATTGCGGTACTTGCTGGCGGACATGATGGCGACGGCGCGTTCGACATCGGCATCATCGGTGACGATGACAGGCGCATGCCCGCCCAGTTCCATCGTCGCGCGCTTCATGTGCTGGCCGGCAAGGGCCGCCAGCATCTTGCCGACCGGGGTCGAGCCGGTAAACGACATCTTGCGGATCACCGGATGGGCGATCAGGTATTCCGAGATGACCGAGGGCACACCGTAGACAAGGTTGACGACGCCGGCCGGAAGCCCGGCATCGACGAAGCAGCGGATGAGTTCGGCCGGCGACGCCGGTGTTTCCTCGGGCGCCTTGACGATGATCGAGCATCCGGTGGTCAGCGCCGCCGACAGCTTACGCACCACCTGGTTGATCGGAAAGTTCCAGGGCGTGAAGGCGGCAACCGGACCGACCGGCAGCTTGACGGTCATCTGGGTGACATCGGGTGCGCGCGGCGGAATGATCTGGCCGTAGGCCCGCTTTCCCTCCTCGGCGAACCACTCGATGATGTCGGCGGCGCCAAGGATCTCGCCCTTCGACTGGGCAAGCGGCTTGCCTTGCTCGCGCGTCATCAGAAAGGCGATGTCGCCGGCCCGTTCGCGCAGCAGGGCGGCTGCCGACCGCATCACCTGGGCGCGGTCGAAGGCGGAGGTTGCCCGCCAGGTCTTGAAGCCCTTCTCGGCGGCCGCAAGCGCCTCATTGAGGTCTTCCACTTCGGCCCAGGCCACCTGGCCGATCGTTTCCTCGTTGGCCGGGTCGATGACGGGAATGGTCTTGCCGGAACGCGCCGGCCGCCAGGCGCCGTCGATATGAAGCAGGATGTCTGGGTAGTGAGCCATGGGAAACCCTTTACTGAATGAAGTTCGCCGCTTTGAGCGCGATGCCGTAGGATCAGGTCGATGGGGAACAGGCCGCCTGGCCAGGCGGCCTTGACTGGAAAGCGATGCGGCCACCGGGTCCCAAGCCGAAGGCGCCAGGCGCGACGACTTAAGTTTTTGTGGCGCGAGCAGCTCCCGTCAAGCGGCGCGCCAGACGAGATCGATGCCTCCGCCGGCCGCCGGCGTCAGCATCGGTACGGCAGACAGGAGCTTGCGCGTATAGGCCGAGGATGGGCGGTCGAAGATCTCGTCGCGGCTGCCCTGTTCTTCGATAACGCCCTTGTGCATGACCACAACTCTATCGGCGATCTGCTCTACGACGCCCAGGTCATGGGAGATGAAGAGGCATGCAAAACCTTGTTCTCGCTGCAGTTTGCTCAAAAGGGTGAAGATCTGTGCCTTTACGGTCAGGTCGAGCGCTGAGACCGCCTCGTCGGCGATGACAAGGTCGGGCCGGCGAGCAAGCGCGCGGGCGATGGCGGCACGTTGCCTTTGCCCACCGGAGAGTTGATGCGGAAACCGCTCGGCGAATTGCGGAGCGAGACCCACTTCGGCGAGCACCTCATCGACCCGCGCACGGCGGTCTGCGGCGCGCATCGATTTTTCGTGCCGGAGCGGCGCTGCCACGATGTCGCGGATCCGCATGCGCGGATCGAGCGAAGAGTAGGGATCCTGAAACACCATCTGGCAATTGGCGCGGTAGTCGGCGAAGCCGCTGCTTTTGCGATTGACCACCTGTCCGCGGAAGGTAAGCGTGCCCTCATCCGGTTGCAGCAGCCCGGCGATGATGCGGCCAAGCGTCGTCTTCCCGGAGCCGGACCCCCCGACCAGCGCGACGATCTCTCCAGGATGGATATCGAGATCGATGCCATGCAAGACAGGCTTTGCGCCCGTGCCGCTGCCGTAGGCAAGCTTCATATTTCTGACGCTGGCGAGCGGAGCATTCGGTGCGACTGCACGCGCCGGCGCGCGGCGCGGCAGGGCCGAAAGAAGTTTCCGGGTGTAGTCGTGCCGCGGCATGCGGAGGAGTTCGGCCGTTGTCCCTTCCTCGACGCAGACACCCTTCTGCATGACCAGCACGCGATCGGTATATTGCGCCACCATCGCCATGTCGTGGCTGATCAGCACCATCGCGGTGCCTTTCTCTTCGACCAGCGCATGCAGCAGTTCCAGCACGTCACGTTGCACGACGGCGTCGAGTGCGGTCGTCGGCTCGTCCGCGATCAAGAGCGCCGGTTCGAGCAGCATGACGGAGGCAATCATGATGCGCTGCCGCATGCCACCGGAAAACTCATGCGGGAAGGCACGGACGGCCGCGTCCGGATCGGCAATGCCGACACGTTTCAGCATCGCCAGGATTGCGCTTTGACGCGCTGACGCGTCCATTGTCGTGTGCAGCGCCAGACCTTCCTCCATCTGGCGGCCGATGGTGAGCGCCGGATTGAGCGAGGTCATCGGCTCCTGGAAGATGAGCCCGATGCTCTTGCCGCGCAGCTTACGCAGGTCGTCCGGCGCAAGCCCGCTCATATCGCGGCCGGCAAACCGGACGCAGCCCCCGCGCCTGACGATCCCGGGCGGCAGAAGGCCGATGACAGCGCGCATCAACATCGACTTGCCCGAACCGGATTCGCCGACGATGCCAATGCGTTCGCCAGCGCGAAGAGTGAGGCTGACGCAATCGACGACGGGTGGTGCCATCGCAGCCGAGGTGCCGAGCACGAGTTGCTCGACGGTCAGGAGTGCTAGCTGGGTCATTGCGTGCCTCTCATTTTCGGGTCGAGCCTATCCCGCAGCGCATCGCCAAGCAGATTGATCCCGAGCAACGCAACGGAGATGCAAAGGCCCGGAAAGATTGCAAGCCAGGTCGCCTGGGCGAGGTAGGGGCGGGCAGCGGCCAGCATGTTGCCCCAGGTCGGGGCCGGTGGCGGCACGCCGAGGCCGAGGAAGGAAAGCGCGCTTTCAGATAAAAGTGTCCACCCGAACATCGACGTTGTCAGGACCGTCAGCGGCGCGATGCAATTCGGCAGGATATGGCGCAGCAGCGTGTAGATTTCGGAATCGCCTGCAATCCGGGAGGCGTCAATGAATTCCTTCTCCCGCAACGAAAGCACTGTGCCCCGAACGATCCTTGCTACGGACGGCGTGTAGGCAATGCCAAGCGCCAGCAGGATGCCGGATTTGTTGGCGCCGAAGATCGCAAGCAGCCCAAGCGCAAGCAGGATGCCGGGAAAGGCGAGCAGGGCATTGGTGACGGCGACGAGCACCCGATCGGTCCAACCGCCGACATAGCCTGAGATGGCGCCAAGCGCGGTGCCGAGCACAGTTGCGATCGCGACCGTGGCAAGGCTGACGATGCCGCTCGCCGACGCGCCGAGCATCAAGCGGGAAAGCACGTCGCGTCCGAATTCGTCGGCGCCGAGCAGATGCCGGGCCGAGGGGCCGGCGAGGCGTGCCTTCATGTCGAGCGCCATCGGATCATAGGGCGTCCAGACGGAGCCCAAGCAGGCGACGATCACGAAGGCGCCGACGAACAGGCCGCCAACCAGCGCATTGGCAGAAAGGGTCTTCATGTGATTTTCACTCGCGGATCAAAGAGCGGGTAGCACAGGTCGACGATCAGGTTGACCAGCACGTAGATGACCGCGATGAAGAGCAGGCATCCCTGAATGACCGGATAGTCGCGGCCGAAGATCGCATCGACGAGGAGCCGCCCGAGACCCGGGATCGTGAACACGGTTTCGACGACGGCGATACCGCCGAGCATGTTGCCAAGCACCAGGCCGATCAGCGTCAGCGTCGGCGCAAAGGCGTTGGGGAACACATGGCGCCACAGCACCGTTCGCTCGGGCAGGCCCTTGGCGCGCGCATGAGTGATGTAGTCGAGCCTGAGAACTTCGAGCGCCGAGGCGCGGGCCATGCGCAGAAGCACGCCGATCTCGTGCAGGAAGAGCGTGAGGATCGGCATCAGCACATAGAGCAGCCCGCGGCTCGGGTCTTCGGCGACGGAGACGTAGCCGACCACCGGCAACCATCCGAGCTTGAGGCCGAAGATGAGCAGAATGACGAGACCGAGCCAGAAGGTCGGGATCGACAGAAGCAACGCGGCGATCGACACAAGGGTGAAATCAAGTCTGGAGTTCTGGCGGAGGGCGGCGATGAAGCCGGCCGGAACGGCGACCAGCGAGGCAAGGGCGACGGCAACGAGGACGATGCCGGCGCTGACCTTGAAACGCTCGATGATGAGATGGGTCACCGGCTCCTTCGTGGTGATCGACGTCCCGAAATCGCCCTGCAGGACGCTGGTCAGCCAGATCGCAAACTGCGTCAGGATGTTCTTGTCGAGTCCAAGGTCCGAGCGCAAGGCAGCGACACTTTCCGGCGACGCCATGTCGCCGAGCAGCAATGCTGCCGGGTCGCCCGGAACAAGGCGTATCAGGAAGAAGACGACGACGGCGACGAGGAAAACCGTCGGAACGGCCATTCCTATCCGCGAAAGGATGAAGCGCAGCATCTCGAGCGAACTCTCTTACTCGGCGATCGTGACTTCCCACGCCCTTGGCATGGAGAAGATCGAGGCCGCGTAGTTCTGGACGTGTTTCTGGTAGGCCGAAGCCTCGAGCCCGTTATAGAGCATGATGAAGGGCACGGTTTCCAGGAAGCGCGTATGTAGCTTGTCGAAAAGCTCCTGGCGCTTGGCCGGGTCGGAATAACGCACGGCGTCGGCGAGCATGGCCTGCGCGTCCGGATCGTCCCAGACCTTGCGCGGCTCCTTGTCCTTGTTGCCCATGACGGAGTCCATGGTCAGTGCGGGGTCGTAGCGTCCCGAATAGGGAAACACCATCGCCGTATAGTTGCCGCTCTGATATCGGTCGAGTTGTGCCGCCCACTCGAGCACTTCGAGTTCCGCGGCTATTCCGACCTGCTGCAGCATTGCCTGTGCCACGATTGCCGCGTCGTAGGTGTTGGAGTAGCGCGTATTGGCGATGAGTTTGATCGGCTGGCCGTTGTAACCGGCTTCCTGCAGCAGCGCCTTTGCCGCCTCGGGATCGTAGCTGTAGCCCTGGGTCTGGGCTGGGGAGTGGTATTTTGAGGTCGGCGGTATCAGCGAGTTGTTGGCCTTGCCGAGACCGAGCGTAATTCCCTCGACCATGGTCTTGGTGTCAAGAGCCATGGCGATGGCCTTGCGGATGCGCATGTCCTTGAGCAGCGGATCGCGCGTCTGCAACAGGAGCGCGACGATGCCGGGATTCGTCGCCAGCGAAACGGCGGTATCGGCGTTCTGCTTGAACTCCTCGACATCGGCATAGGGAACGTCCGGTACGATATCGATGTCGCCATTGAGCAACGCAGCCTTGGCGGAGGAGCGGTCGGGAATGACGGCGAAGCGGACGGCCTCGACAAGCGGACGCTTGGCGCCGGTGTAGCCGTCCCGCTTTTCTTCGCTGCGTACCGCGTAGTCGGCAAAGGCTTCGAGGTCGATGAATTCGCCCTTACGCCATTCTTTGTACCGGAAGGGACCGGTGCCGACAGGCACGTTGAACGAGCCGTCGGCGTTAAACGATGATTTGTCGAGTATGCCGGTCATGCCGCAGTCGGTTCTGGCAAGCGTTGCCTGAAAGAGGGCGTTCGGCTTTTCGAGCTTGAAGACGACGGTTTTGTCGTCGGGTGCCGTGACCGATACGACATGGGCGGCGCCGCCCGCGGCAAAGTCGTTGCGGCATCGCCATTTTGTGGCTTCGTCCATGTAGCGGTTCCAGTTCCAGACGACGTCGGCCGAAGTCAGCACGTTGCCATTATGGAACTTGACGCCATCCCTGAGCTTAAACGTGTAGGTCAGGTCGTCGTCCGAGACAGCGACCTCCTTGGCAAGCAGCGGCTTTACCGAGGCGTCCTCGCTATATGCAACGAGACCCTCGACCATGTGCAACACGACGGCGTCGCTGTTGGCGTCTCGGTTGACGCCCGGATCAAGGCTGCGGATGTCGGCATTGAGTGCGATGTTCAGCGTTTCTGCTGCGGCCGGGCCGCAGGTCAAGGTCAGCGCTAGTGCTGCGGCCGACGCGGCCAGTCTCTGTCTACGGTTCACCTCAGTTCTCCTCTTTGTGGTCTGCCCGGTTTTCCGGTTGAGCGAACTGTGCCTTTTGTTTGATCATAATGCAATATGAAAAATCGCAAACCTTGTTGGCCTCCCCAAAAGGGGGGGGTAAATGCGCTCTCGGCAGGCGTTATCTTTCGCTGCGGATCCGGTCCTCGACTTTCTGCAGCGTCGATTCAAGGTGGCGCCGCAGCGCAAGCTGGGCGAATTCGATCTCGCCGGAGCCAATATACCGGAGGATCTGGATGTGCTCCTTCAGCGACCTCTCCATGCGCTCGGGCCGGAGCCGATCGAATACCGAGGACTCGCGCAGCAGTCTGAGGTCGTTCTGCATGCGCACGGATTGCAGGATGAAGCGGTTGCCGGACCAGGTGGCGAGTGTCTCGTGGAAGGAGGCGTTCAGTTTTAACCAGCTGTCGCGGCTGATGCTGCCGGCGGCATTGATCTGGTCGAACATGCTTTCATGTTCGGCAATGAGGGCCTTGAGCGCATCCGGATCGGCGCGGTAGTTCGGCTCGGCAAGGCCTGCAAGCTCGATCGCGATGCGAAAACGATAGCTTTCGGCCAGGCTTTCTGCGCTGTCGAGCGAATCGACAAACGCCCATCCGTGGCCGCGCTGGCGATGAATGAGGCCCTGGGAGGATAATTGCGTCAACGCCTTGCGGATCGTCCCGCGCGCAATGCCGTAGCGTTCCGTCAGCTCATTTTCCGACACTTCCTGCGGAATGGTGCCGACAGAGCGGTCGCGCAGGATCTGCTGCTTGAGGCGCTCCGTTTCGCTCTCACTGAATGTCTCGATGTAGGTGCCGTTGCCGAGATCGGTGGCGGCGACAAAGCCTTTGTTGGGGATGAGGCGCACGAGATCCTTGGTCGCAAGGATTTCGAGAGCGGCCCGCATCGGTGTGCGCGATACGCCAAACATTGTTGCCAGGGTCTTCTCGACAATCGGATGACCTGCCCGCCAGCCTTCTTTTTGTGCCTGAAGCAGGATCTGCCGGGCAATGTCGATCTGCAACGCGCTCGGGCTGCTTACCGTGCTCATCAACTGGCTCCAGGGTCTGATCGGTCTTTGGGGTGCGCTTCTGACATAGCTGTTCGATTTCCTCTGGACAATTCCTTGTGATAGTGCATTTTAAACACACAAAACGCAACATAGAGTGAAAGAGAAGACAGATGACCGCCGCACCGTTTCCGTTCGTTTCGATCTCAGGAACTCCGCTCGAGCGCGGGCGTCAGTATGGGCAGCAGGCGAAGGACCGTGTGCGTCGCAGCGTCGAACTGTATGCTGGTCGGCTTGCGACGCTCGGGGTCTTGGCCGACGACCTGAAGTCGATCGTTGCCGGCTATGTACCGCTCATCGAGGCATTCGACCCAAACTTCGTGGTGGAGATGAAGGGTATCTCCGAAGGTGCGGACTTGCCGTTCGAGCACGTCGTCCTCATCAATGCCCGTACTGAGATCCTTGCGAGGGCACGAAGGACCCAGGCTGCGAGGGCTGAGCATTCCGGCGACGGCTGCACCGGTGTCGTTGTCCTGCCTGAGCGCAGCGCCACGGGAGAGCTCGTGCACGCGCAGAACTGGGACTGGATGGCAGAATGCGCGGAGACGGCGATCGTCTTGCGCGTCAAGCCGGATGAAGGTCCGTCCTATCAGACGTTCACGGAGGCCGGTGGCCTTGCACGCAGCGGCATGAACGACAAGGGCATCGCCGTCACGGCAAATTATCTCGAGAGCGACCGCGACTTTGCCGGCGACGGCGTGCCGCTAGCACTCATCCGGCGCATGGTCCTGCAACAGGAACATCTGGCGATGGCCATGCGTGCCGTTGCCGGAACGAGGAAGTCGGCGTCGAACAACATCATCGTGAGCCACAAGGATGGCTTTGCCGTCAGCTTCGAATGCGCACCGGACGAAGCGTTCAACATCTATCCGGAAAACGATCTCATCGTGCACGCCAACCATTGGCAGAGCCAAACGGCGCTTCTGAAATTGCGTGAGCAGGCTCATTCAAGCTGGTCGGACAGTTTTTACCGCGACTGGCGCGTTCGCCGCATTCTCGAAAAGTCCGACAAGATCGGCGTCGCCGAGGTCAAAGCCGCGCTTTCTGACAAGTTTGGTTATCCCTACGCCGTCTGCCGTCCGCCGCATCGTTCGTCCCGCGGCCATGTCTCGGCGACAGTCGCGACCATCGTGATGCGGCCGGCGGCAGGTGAAATGGAACTCGCGGTGCTGCCGGCCGACAATCCGAGCTTCAAGAGCTACCCGACCTATCGCGACGAAATTGCCGCTTGAACCTTGGTCGCCGTCGCCTCGCGCGCGCCCTGCCCATTTCACAGAAGGTCCACATGCCATGGATACGCTCACCACGCCCGGCCCGAACAACCTTGATGCCTACTGGATGCCATTTACGGCCAACCGGGACTTCAAGGCGAATGCTGAATTCATCTCCCGTGCCGAAGGGCTCTACTACTTCACCAGCGGCGGCCACCGCCTGCTGGACGCTATCGCCGGGCTTTGGTGCGTCAACGTTGGCCATGGCCATCCGCGCATCGTGGAGGCGATCCAGAAACAGGCGGCGCGGCTGGACTTCGCATCCTCGTTCGGCCTCGGGCATCCGCTGGTCTTCGAATATGCCAACCGGCTAACGTCGATTGCGCCAGAAGGCATGAACCGCGTGTTCTTCACCAATTCCGGCTCGGAAGCGGCTGATACCGCGCTCAAGATCGCGCTTGCCTACCATCATGCGAGGGGTGAAGGGCAGCGCCAGCGCATCGTCGGGCGTCAGCGCGGTTATCACGGCGTCGGTTTCGGCGGCCTGTCGGCTGCGGGCATGGGCCCGCACAAGAAGCAGTTCGGCATGCTCTTGCCCGGCACGGTGCATTTGCCGCACACGCATGATCCGGCGAAGAACGCCTTCAGCCGCGGTCAGCCGCCGCACGGGGCAGGGCTGGCCGATGCGCTTGAGCAGATGATCGCGACCTACGATGCATCGACGATTGCCGCCGTCATCGTTGAGCCGGTCGCGGGATCGACCGGTATTCTCGTTCCGCCGGTCGGCTATCTCGAGCGGCTGCGCGAACTCTGCACGCGCCACGGCATCCTGTTGATCTTCGACGAGGTCGTCACCGGTTTCGGTCGGCTCGGCCATGCTTTCGCGGCCGACCGCTTTTCGGTAAAGCCCGATCTACTGATGGTGGCAAAGGGCATGACCAACGGCGCGGTTCCGATGGGCGGCGTCATTGCCAGCGATCGCATCTACGATGCGATTACCTCAAAGGCGGCACCAGGTACGGTCGAACTCTCCCACGGTTATACCTATTCCGGCCATCCGCTGGCGGCCGCCGCCGGATTGGCGGCGTTGGACGTTTATGTTTCCGAGGGGATTTTCGATCGGGCAGCGGGGCTCGAGCCGCACTGGGAGCAATGTGCGCACAGCCTGAAGGGACTGCCCGGTGTCGCCGACATCCGCAACCTCGGTCTGCTCGCGGGCATAGAGCTTGGCGAAAACGCCGCCGTCGGCAAGACACTCGCCAAGAAGGTCTATGAATTCTGCTTCGAACGCGGCGTGCTCATTCGTCCGGTCGCAAACACGATCGTCTTGTCGCCGCCTCTGACGATCGGCAAGGACGAGGTCGAAACGATATATGCGACCATCGCCGCAGCCCTTCGAGCAAACTGATATCGCAAAGCTGACACACCAACGGGCTCGAGGAGTGTCCTGCGGCTCGATCGCCCCACGCTACCTTCGATGGCCTTCTGCGCCCGGCCTCCCGCCGATGCCGCACGACCAGACGGTGGGCCGGTGCGCGTCGTGATCGATGCAAACGGCGACGGTAAATCCGGGTAGGTGCGCCCCGTGATCGGCCAAACGCTTGTGTTTGTCATGGTTCGGGAGAACCGCAGGGCCTGCGGTTCGGGTGCGTCCCATGAGGCCAGTTCAGCGATCCTGGTGGCGGTGCCGCCGTCGCCAGGCAAGGACATCTTCGGGTGTCGCCTTGCCTGCGCGCGGGCCATGGATGGTGACGGCGCGCGAAGCGGCCGCGACTGCGAAGTCGAGCGCCTCCTCGAAGCTCTGGTCCTGCGACAGGCACCAGGTAAGCGTTCCACCAAAGGTGTCGCCGGCACCAGTCACGTCGACGACATTCAAGGTAAAGCCGGGCACGTGCAAGACCGTTTCATGGTTGCGAGCCTCCGCGCCGTCGGCGGCCAGCGTCCGCACCACTCGGTCGATTTGGTGCTCTCGCATCCAGTCGCCGATGAGGTTGATGTCGTCGTGGCCGAAAGCGGTGTGGAAACCGATCTGGTTGAAGATGACGACAGCCGCGCCAGTCAGATAGGGCATGTCCTCGGGCGTGCACCCGCCGACGTCGAGATCGAAGATCGCCCGGCGCCCGTTGGAATGCAGGTCCCTGAGGAGATCGGCTTGCTTCAGAACGCCGTTTTGCGTCTTGGCGTGCAGACGGCGGACGCGATAGAGCGTGGTGTAGAGGTAACCCGGCTGGCGCAACGCTCTCAGACTGGCGCCTGAAAGCCACATCGGCTGCTCGCCCATCTCGACGGTGAGCACGATGTGCTCGCCCTCGACGAGGAAGATGAAGTTGCGCGATTCCGGAATGGCCGGATCGATCAGCATGTGATCGACGCCGACGCCATTTTGCCTGAGATCGGCGATCAGGCGCTCGGACAATGGGCTGTCGTTGAGCAGCGATATGAACTGCGTATCGCCGCCAAGACCGGCGTGCACGACGGCGGCGTTGGCGATGGAGCCGCCGGCTTCGGCCGGAAGCTCCTTGATCATGCCCTTGTCGGCGCGGCCGGGCCAGCGGTCGGCGGTGTAGTATTCGTCGAGGGCGACATCGCCAATGAAGAATGCGGTCATAAGGTTAGTCCCGTGCCCGCTGCCGCCGACACCTTTATCGGACCGCCCGAAACTGCTACCCATGGGCTTTCGCCGAGGCCGCAGACGGCCATCCAGTAATAGGGTGCGGGGCCGGAAACGCCGCGGCAGGCATCGTGCCAGACATTGCGATCCATGACGACAGCCTGCCCGGGCGCGATGACGAAGGCTTCGATCTCGTCGCGATCAGGTGCTTCGCCATCCGACGCCGGCGCAACCGCAAGGACAACCGGTTCAGCGAGACAGAAGATCGCCTCTTCGGTCAGCGGGTGCCGCTCCATCGCGCGGCAGTCCCAGGGCGCTTGTCCGCCACGGGTGATGCCGAGATGACCGCGGCCGTCGATCAACGGCGTTTTCGTAAAGCCGTCGTTCCAGCCGTCGCCGACAGTCCAGACGACCTTGCCGTCCGTGTCACCGGTCAGGTCGTACACCCGGCCGTAGCGGGAAAAATTGTCCGGGGTCACCGGCCGGGCGTGGACGACGTTCATGCCGCACTCCTGATCGCGCGCACGACACGCATCAAGCCTGCGACATGGGCGGCTTCGACCCGGCCGGTGTCCTTGTGATCGTGCTTGAACCAGCTGCCGACGACGGCGCCGTCGGCCTGAGCCAATTGCTCGGTGGCGTTGGCTTCGGTGAGGCCGGCGCCGATCAGGAGCGGCGTCTCGCCACCGGTCGCCGCGCGGAATCGCGCCACCTTCTCCAAGTCGGTCGGCTGGCCGGTCGCGTCCGAGGTGACGACCAGCCCGTCGCAGCGCGACGCACCGATGCGCACGTCTTCCTCCTCCAGCCGGCCTGATAGGACCGGCTGGTACTTGAACCGGACACCACCGAGGAGCAGGGCCGTCACACCGTCGCGGCGGGTCTGAAGTTCGGTCGCAAAGGGGACGTCTGCTTCGGGCGGCAGGTGGCCAGCAACGGAATCCACCTGGATGAACGAGACCGGATAGGTCCGCGCGAGCGCGAAGGCGCGGGAGTCGTCGCGTAAGACGTTGACACCGATGCGCGTTCCGAGGTCGAGGTGGAAGATCCGCTCTAGCACCCGTTCGACATCCTCGGCATCGCCGAAATAGTTCTCGACCACCAGCCCATCGACGCCTTCGCCGGCCATGATGCGGGCTTCCTCTTCGGCCTGGGCAAGCTTGGCCTGAGCGCCGTCACCGGCAAGGTGCAGCATGCCGAGGATCGGTTTTTGGATGGTAAAGGTGTCGCCGAAGCGGCTCATGTCATGTCTCCTGCACGCCGTGCGGCGCGGTCTCGCGGCCCCAGCGCGTTGCAAATTTCATCTGGACTGCCGGCGAGTAGACGATCGACGTGCGCTCGACCAACCGGTCGTCCGCGTCGAGCACATCCCCGCTGGCGCAAAGGTAGCCCGGCACGTCCTGCGCCGGGGCAAAGACCTCCCGCAGGCGATCGGAAGCCGGCACGACGGTCAACAGCAGTTCCGAACGCAGGGGGTGACGGTCATAGTCGCGGCGCAACACCTCGTAGAGGGATTGCGACGCGAAGTCGTATCGATCAAGCCCGGGATAAAGGGCGAGATCGAGCTCGGACGTGTCGACGTTCAGCCATGTCACGCTGTCGCCGTTGGCAAGCCCGCGGGCGCGCACCAGCACGAGCTGGCCGTTGTCTGCCCGGTGCTCCAGCACCTGCGTCACCGGGCGCTGGCCCTGTTTTCGGGCAAGCTCCGTGAAGCTGCCGAAGTTCCAGATGTTGTGGCTGATCGGCCGGTGCGAGACGATTGTGCCGCGGCCGCGAACCTGCTGGACGAGGCCCTCCGAAACCAGAAGCGCCATCGCATTGCGCACGGTCGTGCGGGCAATGCCGAACTGGTCGCGCAACTGGTTCTCCGAGGGAATGGCTTCACCTTCGGAAAAGTCGCCGCTCAGGATCGCGGCGCGCAGCGCCCGATAGAGCTGCCGGTAAAGCTGCTCGCTCGAATAGAGATCGAGGCGCAGCCGCGACAGTCGATCGTCAGGGCGTTCGCCCGTTGCGGTTGAGACGTCTGGCATGGGGGGATGGGTCAAGGCAGGCTCCGGCGCGGTTCTGTTACTTCGTGGCTCCGTTTATCTTGAACTCCTCGACACCCGCCTGTTTCAAGCCGTAGCGGTCGAGGATCTGTGCATAAGTGCCGTCGGCTTTCATGGCGTCGAGCGCGCCCTTGATTGCATCGCGCAGTTGCGTGTTGGCCTTTGCAAGGGCAATGCCGTAGTGGTTGATCTCGCCAACCTCACCGATCTGGTAGAATTTGTCCGGCTCCTGCTTCATCAAGTCGAGCAGTCCTTCAAGGCCGATGACGGAAGCCTGGGCACGCCCCTGGCGGATCTGCATGATGTGCTCGGCCTGGGTCGGGATCTGAATGACGGTGATCAGCTTGTCGGCCGGGCAGATGGATTTTCCAAGGTTTTCCGCCCAGGTGACCCAGCTGGTTCCAGTCGCGACCGCAACCGTCTTGCCGCAGAGGTCGGCCTCGACCTTGATCTCACCCAGGTGGTCGGCGGTCGAATAGAAGACATTGCCGGTCTTGAAGTAGTCGATGAAGTCCAGTTGCGTCTGGCGTTCCACCTTGTCGGAGAAGGCGGTCATAATCAGGTCGGAGCGGCCGGTGACCACCTGCGGGATCAATTGCGGGAACTCGACGTTCTGGAATTCCGCCGTCAGGCCGAGGCGCTCGGCGATCGCCTTGGCAAGATCGATGTCGAAGCCTTTCAGTTCGGTCGAGCCGGCGTCGCTGTATTCCATCGGCGGATAGGCAAGGCTGATCGTGACGTTCAGCTTGCCGGTGTCGCGCACGGCATCCGGCAGGGCGGCGGCCAGCTTCTCGTCGGCGGCATGGGCAGTAGCCCCTGCGGCAAGGCTGATGAAGGTGGCGGAGGCAAGCGCCAGAGCCATCGGCAGCAATCGTTTCATTTCCTGTTCTCCCTTTTTTGAACTCTTGTCGTCAGGCAAGCACGCGGCTCAGAAAACTGCGCACACGCGCATCACCGGGGTTGCTAAGGACCTGTTGAGGTGCGCCGTTCTCGCGGATTTCGCCGTCGATCATCACCACGACGCGGTCGGCGACTTCTCTTGCGAAGCCGATTTCGTGGGTGACGACGATCATCGTCGTGCCGCCGCGCGCCAGATTGCGCATCACCTCCAGCACCTCACCGACGAGCTCCGGATCGAGAGCGCTGGTCGGCTCGTCGAAGAGCATGACGCGCGGTTCCATGGCGAGCGCCCGCGCGATTGCCACGCGCTGTTTCTGGCCACCGGAAAGCTGCGACGGGTAGCTCGATGCCTTGGCCGCCATGCCGACCTGCTCGAGCAGGGCCATGGCGCGGGCTTCGGCCTCGGCGCGGCTGAGACCGCGCACCACCATCGGTCCCTCGGTGACGTTGCCGAGCACGGTGCGGTGCGCAAACAGATTGAAGTGCTGGAACACCATGCCGAGCTGGCTCTGCTGGGCGCGCAGTCGCTTGACCGGCAATTCCTGCAGCGCGCCGCGGTTGAGCTCGTAGCCCATGATCGCGCCGTCCACCCACACGTAGCCGCCATTCGGTATTTCCAGGTGGTTGATGCAGCGCAGGAACGTGCTCTTGCCGCTGCCCGAGGGTCCGAGGATGCAGAGAACCTCGCCATAGGCGACGTCCAGGTCGAGACCCTTCAGCACCTCGTGATTGCCAAAACTCTTGCGGATACCGACCGCTTTAACTGCAAGTGTCATGCTTCACCCGTGACGGCCGGACGACGCGCCCAGGCTTTGAACCAGCGGCGTTCGGTGGTTGTCGTTGCGGCATCGCGGCCGAAGTGGCGTTCGAGATAATACTGGCCGATGGACAGAACCGTGGTTCCGGCCAGATACCAGACGGCGCAGACAAACAGCAGTTCGATGACGGCGCCGTTGATGAAGTAGATGCGCTGGGCCGCGTTCAGCATCTCGCCCATGGCGATGGTGGCGGCGAGCGAGGAGAACTTCAGCATGCCGATCGCGCTGTTGCCGAGCACGGGCAGGATCAGCCGAAGGGTCTGCGGCAGGATGATGCGCCGCATCGTCTGCCCGGGCGTCATGCCGAGAGTGTGGGCCGCCTCCTTCTGACCCTTGTCGACCGAACCGATACCGCCGCGCACGACTTCCGTGAGGTACGACCCTTCGTTGACGCCGAGACCGAGAACCGCGGCGACGAAGGGTGTCACCACATCGACCATGCGGGCGTCAATAAGACCGGGGATGTAGAGCTTCGGAAAGATCAGCGCGATGTTGAACCAGATGAGAAGCTGTAGCAGCACCGGTGTACCGCGGAAGATCCAGACATAGAGCCAGGCGGCAAAACGCAGGATCGGGTTTTCCGAGAGCCGCATGATGCCGAAGGCAAAGCCGAGCAGCACGCCGAGCACCAGCGCGCAGGCCGAAATGAGCAGCGTCCAGCCGAAACCGGTGATGATGACACCGGCCGTCAGAAACTCGCCGACCACCGTCCACTGGATCTGGCCGACTGCGAAAGCGCGTCCGATCACCGCCAGAAGCAGGATGACGAGACCGCCGCTGATCCAGCGTCCGGGGTGTTTCAGCCGGCGGATGACGACATCGGGAGCGGGAAGATCCGACAACGACAGTGCGGGACTTGGTTTTGACTGAGACTGGTGCATGGCATCCAATTGTAGGGTTAGGCCTACAACTTGATACTGGCGCAGCCTGAGGGAGTCAAGCGGCACCCTCGGGTATATTTGAGGGTTTGCATGTTTAGCTGCTTGCGGAATTGCGCAGGCGGTTCGGTTTTCCCGACGGCACTTCAAGAAACGTAGGCTGCTGGTAGCGGCTCTTTTGCGGCGACTGTTCAAAAGTCGGATTGAGCAACGGCGTTGTCAGCTGCCGGCAATCGACATTGCTCCAGTGGTCGGTCTTGCGGAACCACGGTCGGGGTTTGGTTTCCGATCAACCGGGCTTGAAGCCGATCACCATCGAGTCCGGCCCCAGCAACGGCTCGACGCGCGTGGACACAAAACCGGCGTCGCGCATCCAGGCTTGGCAGTCGGCGCCGGTATAATCGAAACCGCCGCGGGTCTCGATCAGCATGTTCAGGCTCATCAACAGGCCGAAGGCGTTCAAGCGGCGCTCGTCGTCAATGACGGCGTCGTAGACGATCACGGCTCCGCCTTTCGGCAGCGCAGCGAACGCTTTTTCCAAGAGCTTCCTTTTTTCGGCAAGATCCCAGTCGTGCAGGATGTGCCCCATCACGATCACGTCCGCATTGGGCATTGGGCCGTCGAAGAAGTTGCCGCTTTGGAAGGTGATGCGGTCGGTAAGGCCCTGCCGGGCGACGAAGTCGTCGAATATCGGCTGCACGGCGGGCAGATCGAAGCCGATGGCCTTGAGATGCGGATGCGCTCGCGCGATCACCACCGGCACCATCCCCTGCGCCGCGCCCACATCGGCGAAGGTCGTGTATTTCGACCAGTCGAACCTGGCGGCGATCGCCTGCGCCGCGCCGGCGCTGATCCCGCTCATCGCCTCGAGGAACCCGCGCAGCCGTGCCGGTTCAGCATAGATCGCGGCGAAGAAATCTTCGCTGTGCTTGGCTTCGTTCTGTGGTTCTCCGGTGTGCAGGGCTTCGGTCAGCGAACCCCAGAAACCGTAGAGCCGGGCGTTGGCCATTTCGAGGATGCCGCCGATGTAGGATGGCTTCGCCTTATCGAGGAAGAGGTCCGTGTCAGGGGCATTACGATAGCGGCCGTCCTCGCGTTCGAGCAGCTTCAGCGCGACCAGGGTGTCGAGAAAGTCGCGGGCCGAGCGGGGATGCAGTTTCAGCCTGGCCTGCAGATCCGGCAGTTCGGCCGGGCCAGTCGCAAGCTCGGTGAAGACGCCGAGTTCAACCGCACTGAGCAGGGCCTTGGACGCCCAGAACCCCATGCCGACCTGCATGATGTTGTTCGGTGTCGTTGTGCCCATCGCTCGTCTCCTCGTGGATCGTGTCGTCGAACGGCATCTGGGATTGGTGCGGAACCCGAAACTGTTCGGCAGCGCTGGCCGTGGACGTCCCGTCTCATCGACGCAATAAAATATTGCGTTCTGCGATGGGGTGCAATTAATCAAGAATCACTAGCAAGGAGCGCAATCAAAGATCGCGTTGCGTGACTTCGGGTGGAATTGCTCGCGTCGTGTGATGAGCCTGGGTCTTGCTGGTACGAAGTCAACTTCAGCAGCTACCTTGATCGTCGCACGAGCTATGAGGTTGCGAGACTCGCGCTTTATTTGCCGAAACCTCGGATCGATGTTTCGGTTACGGTCACGGCAGCGAGGACCGCCTCGATATCGCGCCCGCGAATGACGGACGCGGGCGACCTCGAGCGGTTGAACTCCGGGGTGGCGTATTCGCGTTAGCTGCTGTCAGGTGGGGCAAAGAAACAGTTCACGTCGTCTTCCGTCGGATGAAGGCAAATATGATACTGCCCATCGCCCGAGGGGATCTCATCGCCATAGGGGATAAAGAACACGTGCGGTCGTCTTGCCATGTGGTGGTCGCCAGCATGCAAGAAAACGGAAAAACCACGAGCCCCTCGCAAAATGTCGGGCGCGGGGATGGCAGCACAATCGCCACCTGCCTCATGGGCCTTGCAGCACGCCAGAGGATAGGTCCAGCCGGTCTTTGCCTGGTGAGCGTCCGTTCGGACGACTCCGACTGAGATTGTGAACTGCCCCCACTTTCGACCGGACACTCAGCATAAGCAGGAAGGCTCAAGCACAGGCTTGAGGATAGGCTTATGTCTAACGAGTTTCGACAGGTTGACCTGATGATCGGTGACGTCCGGCGGCGGCGCTGGACAACGGAACGCAAACTGCAGATCATCGAGGAGAGCTATGCCCCAGGGGAGACGGTTTCCTCTGCGGCTCGGCGGCATGGAGTTGCGCCAAACCTTCTCTATCGCTGGCGTCGGCTCTTGAGCGAGGGAGGTGCGGTGGCAGTGGACTCCGACGAGCCGGTAATCGGCAATTCTGAGGTGAGGAAGCTGGATGATCGAGTGCGCGAGCTTGAGCGCATTCTCGGACGCAAGACGCTGGAGAACGAGATTCTTCGCGAAGCCCTTTCCAAAGCCCAGTCAAAAAAACCGATATCGCGGCCGATATTGTTGCCGAAGGGCGGTTCCCGATGAAGGCGGTGGCGGAGGCCTTACACGTGTCGCGTTCTAATCTCTCCGAACGTCTGAAGGGCAAGTCCAAGCCTCGCGGACCCTACCTCAAAGCGGACGATGCCGAGCTGCTGCCTGCCATTCGCAAGCTGGTGGATGCCAGGCCAACTTATGGCTATCGGCGGATCGCTGCCCTTCTCAACAGGCAGCGGCGGGCCGCCGATCAGCCGGTCGTCAACCGCAAGCGGGTCCACCGCATCATGGCCAACCACGCCATGATCCTTGAGAAGCACACCGCCGTGCGCAAGGGCCGCGTCCACGACGGCAAGGTCATGGTGATGCGGTCGAACCTTCGTTGGTGCTCCGATGGCCTGGAGTTCACCTGCTGGAATGGCGAGGTGGTCCGCCTTGCTTTCATCATCGACGCGTTTGATCGAGAGATCATCTCGTGGGCGGCCGTCGCCAATGCCGGGATCTCCGGTTCTGACGTCCGCGATATGATGTTGGAAGCAGTCGAGAAACGCTTCGGTGGCACGCGTGCCCCACATGCCATCGAACATCTGTCCGATAACGGCAGCGCCTACACAGCAAAGGAAACCAGGCTGTTTGCTCAGGCCCTCAATCTGGTCCCTTGCTTCACGCCGGTCGCCAGCCCTCAATCAAACGGTATGTCGGAGGCTTTCGTCAAAACCCTGAAACGCGACTACATACGCATCTCACCCATTCCCGACGCCGACACAGCGCTCCGGAACATCGATGGATGGATCGAGGATTACAACGAAATCCATCCGCATTCAGCGCTGAAAATGGCATCCCCAAGGGAATTCATCAAAGCATTGTCTCAATAGCTGACTTGTCCGGCGAAATGGGGGGCACTCCAGATTGTCGCAAGAATAATCAGATAAATGGATGATGGCGCGGCTCTCATTGTGCACCTCCTTGGAGGCAGCCCTTCGAAAACGCCGATAGGTTGCTTGCTGATTGGCAAGTACGAATTGTCTGTTGTCAGCATACTCCCGGGTGCTTGGCGTGAAACCTGAAATATGCTCCTCGGACCAACGGCCAAGGAAACACCAAGGGACAAGGTGGGTACTGTCGCGAGGGCGGTTTCCTTGGAAATGCACAACGGGCCATGCGCTCCATCGTAAAAGTGCACAGCCGACCTGTCGCGCGGGGCTTCGCTTAGTCGTTATTGACGCTGGCCTTTCCGCGTCGATTGTTGTGCCGCAGCACCCGCTCGCTGATAGACGAAGCAGCGTTTCTGTAGAGGGCAATCGCGGGTGGTTCGGTGGATGATACGAGCCGTCGTGCATCAATCGGCCGTATGACCGTAGCGGCTGCGAAAGACTGCTGACGCCTGACGATGCATCCTGCGTCGGCCAGCCGGTTTAGGATATTGAGGCTTCAAGCCTCATGGGCAAAATTCACCGAACCTTGCTCGGCTCCCTTGTGACCCCTTTGATGATGAGCGCCGCCAAAACGGACGTGGCGACCCGCTCAGATATCGAGCCGGTTTGCGTTTCGGAAGCAAGCGCCTCCGCTGCACGGCGCCGAGGAGCATTGTGCGATTGTTACAGTGATCCGCGCTCGGTGAAACGCCTCTCTAAACTGCAGGCGTGCTGCCGCAACACGCTGTGCAGCTAGACGGAGCTGTCCAAATTAACATTTCGAGCGGTCTTGCTTTGTCGATCAGCAAAAAAAACGTGAGGTCGACCCGTTGCAAGCAGGCGATGGAGCCTGGGCGCGACGATGGTGCGATGAAAGCGACCGGAGCGGCTAGTTGGATAACGTTCCTGGACGCTGGCGGGCGCTACGCTGAACCTCTTTGCGAGCGGCTCTTTTGACGGGTCAAGCCGGGGGAGAACGGGGGCTGGCCGCGTGCCGCGGCCGGCGCTTGGTGCGCTCAAGCAGGTGTCGGCAAAGCCGATCGTGCCACAGTTTCGCGCGCGTCTGCTTCTCGAAATGATATCAGTCGGTGGGAGGCCTCGTCCCAAAGGACGAGCTTCACCAAGCCCAGGCTTTGCCTGATGGTGATGCGGCCCATATCTCCCAGTTCAGGATGATCACGTATGACCTCAGGAAGCCTGTAGAAGGGAACGCGGCTCGACAGGTGATGGAGATGGTGCATGCCGATATTGCCGGTGATCCAGCGCAAGGGCTGCGGCAGATCGTAGTGCGAGGCGCCATGCATGGCCGCGTATTGGAACGTCCACTCGGGTGGCCTTGACCAGTGCGTGTCTTCGAACTGGTGCTGGACATAAAACAACCAGACACCTGCAGCCCCAGCAAGAAGGACGATCGGCAGATGGATCAGGAGGAACGGTGCGACACCCACTGCCCAGATAAGAATGCCCGAGAGTGCGGCAATCGCCACATTCGTTGCCATGGTGGAAACCCACGGAAGAGCGCCAGAGCGCATCATTCCGAACGGCAATCTTTGCTTGAACAGGAAGAGCCAGGCGGGACCGATGCCGAACATCACGAGCGGATGCCGGTAGAGGCGGTAACGAACCCGTCCTCCTGGCGTGAGGGCGTCGTATTCGGCAACGGTAAGCGTGGTGATGTCACCGACACCTCGCTCGTCGAGGTTGCCTGCCGAAGCATGGTGTACGGCATGGGCGCGGCGCCAGTAGTCATAAGGCGTTAGTGTCAAAACGCTGATCATTCGGCCCGTCCAGTCATCCAGGCTGCGCCGCCCGAAAAACGAACCATGTCCGCAGTCATGTTGCAGCATGAACAAGCGCAGGAGAAATCCCGCCGCAACAGGGACGATAAGGACCACGCCGAGCCAGTACCCGAAGTGCAAACAGGCCCAAGCTCCTGCCCACAGCAGAACAAATGGCACAAGGCTCGCCGTCAGCTCGAAGGTGCTGCGGCCGATATGCGGCTGTCGATAGGTGGACAGGATCTTTAGCCAGGCTTTTTCACGGTCGACGGTTGCTGCCGCGCCGTGGCCGGAAAGTGGGCTGACTTTGGTATTCTTCAAGGCGTCTTCCTAGTTGATTGTGTGACATAGTCGCCTTGAGACATTGCTATGGACGCAACAGGCAAACTGGGGTTTTGGACCGAGATCTCGCTCGCCTTCGAAATCATGTTTCGGCCTTCGACGTGATCGCTCATAGCGCGTTCGGCGGCGGAATAGGAGCAGACCGGCCGACGCTGCCGTTGCATGTTGGATGACGCCGGGGCCTTATCTGGAGCATTTGACTGTGCCGGCAATCATGACGAGCCCTTCCGTAGGATACTGAGAGCCTCTGCGCGAAACTTGAGGCCTGATAGCGATTTTGAAAGGAAGGTTCGTTCAGAGCGCGAAGCCAATTGCGCTATAACCAAAGCTAGCGAGCAAATTCGATGGGGCGTTTTATCGATATCTTCACCTAGGCGTCAATCGGTTGTTCGCGTTGTCTGCAGCGCGATGCGAGGTCTCCGCACTCGACGACGATTTCGGATCTGCCTTTCGCAAAATCCGCGGAACGGCGGACCCTGACCTGAAACTCGGCTTTTAAGTTGTCGGATTTTGGTTTCGACGCCGCTATTCGTTGGGGAAGGGGCTTAAGCAGGGGCTAGCATCAAGAGAACCAGAACCGCCGCTATTATCACGCTGAACCCCAATATGATCTTGATGATTAAACTTGCATCTTCCAAAGAATGCTCCCACTAGTAGAGAAAACTAAGAATACAACCTTCAAAGATATAATCATCTGCACCTAGGGTTGTCTATATCTGAATTATAAACACCCTTGGATTGCGGACGATCTAGGGAACGTGCGGGATTTTGGTTGGGAGCGATGACGTGGCGGAAGGGCTTCGCGTGCGACCGAAGCGGTCGTTTCAGGCCTTAAATACCGGTCACAGTGTCCATCGGGATTGGTTGAGTGAGGTCGGCGTCTGTTTCTGATCCCAAGGGACTAACTTGACGACCGCCCAAGGACGGCGCACGTCGGTTGGGGCTAACTGCGCGTCGTTCGCTTTGTCAGTCACCTTCCACCTCTCGGGCCAAGCTTTCCCTCAGCTTTGCGGCCGCTTCGGCTACTGCGGCCAAGTGGTGTTCAGAACTCATTTGCTCACGCGCGTGGAGCAAGGCGGATCGCACCGCCTCGATCGATTTTCCAAAACGTGCCATCCATGGGTAGCGCGGCACCATCCAAAGATGGAAGTGGTGTGTCGTGTCTTCATTGTAGAAGTAATACACGTGCTCGATACCCAGTTGGCGCTCCTGCTCACGTCTAATGCGTTGGACCAGTGGCAGAAATTCCGATGTTTCGGCTTGGCTCATTTCCGTCAAAAAGCAAAAATGCCTCTTTGCGGTGACGATGATTTGCCCGGGGATTGGATAGGCGACGTCCTGGTGAGCGTGGAAAAAGCGTGTTTCTTGGACCGCGCCCCCAGGGACTGTTCGTCTTCCCGACGTAATCTCGCAACTCAAGCAACTCTCGCCCATCCCGATAACTCACATCCGATCGCTAATGTCTTTGCTCATAACCGCACAGCTCGCTTGCTTGAAAAGGGATAAACTCTGACGGCAAGGGATGATGAGGCGGTCTGAACCATCGCCGGCAATCGACCGTGCTTTTGTCTGTCGTACGAAACCGCGCCCGCATGCGTCGGCGGCCTTGAGAGGTTCTCGAGGCCCTACTCCCGCTTCCCAAAGCTCTTTCCTCTCGATCTCGCAGCAGACCGAGGCACAGCCGGCGATCCGGCAGATGCTTGTCCTCGCCGTTCACGACTTGCTGGCTGACCTTCAGGACGACTTCCGACGGCTTGCCGTAACGCTGGCGAGGGCCGGGGTCGTAAGGGCTAAGGTTCGCGTTCATCTGTCGATCACCTTTTCAGCAGGCTTTCCACCACCTCGGGACCGAGAACCTTTTCGAGGGCTTTCACTCCGTTCTTGGGCAGTCTCGATAGGCCGCTGACAATGCCCTCTTTCCACGCATCTCCACGTTCCCATGCTTCCTCCCACGCATCGGCCAGTTCGTCCCCGTGGCGCGTCTCCACAAGCGCTTCGAAGAGCAAGGCGCCCTGCGACAGGTCTTTGTCCGCCTTCACGCGTCCTAGCGTGTCCGTCAGCCTACGCGAAGACACGATCAGCTTGTGGACGGCATACCTCTCGGGAGCGGGGACAAGGACGTTCACGCCCTCGCGGAAGAGAAGCACCGTCCGGACGGGCTCGTAGATGAGATAGTCCAAGAACCGGAGGTTTTCCGCCGACGCGCCGCCGAGGGCGGGCATGGGCGACGGCTTGCCAGTATATTCGTCCGATCCTCGGTTTCCAGTCGGGAACTCCACCCGATAACCCTTGGCGTTCTGGAAGGCCACCACCTTGGCTTTGTCAGCCTGGTGCGGAACCGCTCGGAAGTCGGGATCGACCGACTTGAGGATTTCGAGGATAGGCGGCAGGCTGTCTTGGAACCCCGGCCGAGATTGCGAAGTCCTGCGCGAAGTCCGCGTCGCCTGTCTGCATAACCGCCGAGGGAAGGCGGACGCCTAGCATCCCCGCATAGGTGCTGAATGCGACTGACCCGATAAGCACGGCCCGCAACCGAAACAATCCGGCGTCGGCTAGGGCTTTCGTGACGTCGCCCGCAAACTGATCGGGACCGGGGAGGCCAGCGCGGCGCAGCGTGCTCACCATGCGACGATGATGGCGGCTTCGGGATAATGATCAACAAGCCGAATTTACCGCCCTCCGCACGATAGCTATCGCGTTCGCAATGGTCGCTTGGATGAACATCTGCGACCGCCATGGATCATGGAGAACAACTCGCGCCTGTCGGCGTCCGACACTGGGCCACATTTATCAACGACCCGAGGTGCTTGCTTGAGACGGATTCTCGATATCCTCTCGATTGAAGGCCGGCTTCGACCGATTTTCTCTTGCGTTTCGTTCGGCATGGGCGCTCTGAAGCATTGCATGCGAGCGCTGGGCAGCCTTCTCGCATCGAGCATGCAGCTCCTGTAGCTCCTTGTCCGTCAGATGCTCGATACCGACGAATTCGTTTTCGGCATCCGTAAACAATATGATTTCGTCGAGTTTGGCCTGCAGCGCCGCCCCATCTCGATTTTGGGTATTTTGAATGAGAAACACCATGAGGAACGTGACGATCGTTGTTCCCGTGTTTATCACTAGTTGCCACGTCTCGGAGAAGCCAAAGAAGGGGCCCGACAGTGCCCAAGCAAGAACCGTGATCACACAGACGATGAAGGCAAGCGGGCTGCCTGTTGCGTGTGCGATTGCGGTGGCTTCCAGTGTTCTGGTCTTTGCGGGTGCGAACAACTAAACTCTTCACGCCGACTTCGTACAGATGCCCGAAGGCATGAATTCACCCCGCCAACCAGTTGAGCGAATTGCGCTACCCATCGTCTCATGAACGATCCCGGCGGTTTGCGCTCTGAAAGGGTCGTGCGTGAGCCCTCATCATCCAGTGCTTCTTTTCAAGTTTGTAGGTGTCGAGGCGTCTGATCGCCCGCCGCGATTAAATGTGCCGATCGTACGGATGGTATGGTTTGGCGACGAGAAGTGGAACGATTCCTCCGTAAAATGCTTTCTCTCCTGCATTCACCTGCCAAGGAGAGAACCATTGAAATCGCTGGCTGAAATTTTCGAGCATACACTGCAGGATATCTATTTCGCTGAGAACGCCATCACCAAGGCACTTCCAAAGGTTGCTAAGGCAGCCAACAGCGCTGAACTGAAAAAAGCGGCCGAAGAACACCTCTCGGAAACCAAAGACCAAATCAAGAAATTGGAGCAGGTTTTCAAGTCGATCGGCAAGACGGCGTCTGGTGAAAAATGCGATGCCATCGAAGGGCTGATCAAGGAGGCCGACGGTTTGATGAAAGAGGCCGAAGGAACAGCTCTCGATGCCGGACTGCTGGCCGCTTGCCAAGCTGTCGAGCACTACGAGATCGCGCGCTATGGCTCTCTTCGTGAGTGGGCCAAGGATCTTGGTCATGATGAGGCGCACAAACTTCTGAGCGAGATTCTCGACCAGGAGAAGGCTACGAACAACAAGCTCACCAACCTCGCCGTGACGTCGATCAACAAAACATCGAAGCGATCCAAGGCGGCCTAATCGCCAAGGGGCGGCCGCGCCCTGTAAAATGGCGCGGCTGGCCGCGGCGCAACCTCTGCAGTTGTCGCTCCGGCAAGGTGAGCCGGTTTCGTGGATTGTCATTCCAGAGCCGTCGTTTTCTTTGGCTCAAAGGAGAAAAGCGTATGACTTACATCGAGGACGACAACGGCGAGGTCTGGGACCTTGCCCAAAAGATCGGGTTCTGCATGCTCACCACTCAATCCGGCGCGGACCTTAAGGCCAGGCCAATGTCGGCCTACATCGAGCGGGTTGAGAACGCCCTGTATTTCTTGACCGACGTCAAGAGCCACAAAGATGACGAGGTCGCGCGCCATCCAAATGTCTGCCTGGCTTTCGCCGACACGAAGAAGCAAAAGTATGTGTCGATTTCGGGCGTAGCCGAGGTACAGAATGACCGCGAGAAGATTCGGGATCTCTGGTCGACTCCTGCCAAGGCATGGTGGGACAGCCCCGACGATCCCTCCATTCGCATTCTCAAAGTTACGCCAAGCTCGGCAGAATACTGGGACAGTCCCGGCACTGTGATCAGCTACATCAAGATGGTAGCGGCAGCCGTCACCAGCGCCAAACCGGACATGGGCGAAAACGCCAAAGTGCGGATGTAGGTATTGGCGGGCCGACGTGGCCTGTCATCTTTGTCGCCTGACATTACCTCATGAAATCGGTGACGCGGCGGCTTGGCGCGATCGCTCATCTTTTCAACGGGGCAGGAAAACGTCTTTCCGCTGATCGCCTCATAATTCCAGACGCGCTGCTGGCGTTATCCGCCGCCACGGCAATTGAACCTCAGGTCGAGACCTGGCGAAAACAGCCGTTGCGCAGGCCATTCTCGTCGGCGCTCCAATTGATCGGCTGCGACATTTAAAGGGAAGTACGTGTGACGGATTGGCTTTTATCTGTTGGTGTGAAACTCGACATTTTTCCGCATCTGGCAGCTTTGATGGTGGCCTACATCCTTGCTCTGCCGATCGGCTGGGATCGCGAACAAAACGAACGAAGCGCTGGTCTTCGCACATTTCCGTTGGTCGCCATCGCCGCATGTGGGTTTATACAGGCTGCAGAGACGGTCACACTTGGCAACGCCGAGGCCACCGCGCGCGTGGTTGAAGGTCTGATCAACGGTGTCGGTTTCATCGGTGGCGGCGCAATCCTTGTCGGCAAGCTCGGCACTCGCGGGACCGCCACGGCGGCGAGCATCTGGGCGACTGGCGCAATCGGCGTCGCCGTGGGGCTCGGATCCTACGATACCGCCATCGTTCTATCGATCGTCACGTTCGCAACGTTGAAAGTTATGACAAATTTCAAGTCACCGAGAAACGAAGCCCTGGCACCGCGGGAAAAGGATTGAGTTAGCGCGATTGTCATATGGCACGGGAGATCCAGCCCTAATCATCGCATGTCCGGATTCCCAGCTTACCACCGGCGCGAGGCTGAATTTCCTTCGGCTACGAGCAAGCGTTTAGGACGGTCGATCCAACCGTCCCGCGTCCCAACCTCTCGTGCAAGCAATGCTGGACCACCTCAGCGCAGCCGGAGCAAGCCAAGCTATTGGCACCGGCCAAGATAGTCTGACTAACGTTACCTGCTGCGGACGCGCTCTCATGGCTCGAGAGCGTTGTGCCTAGCGGCGCACGTTCGATCAGGCGACCGCAAATCTCGCGCGCACCGGTCTTCCTCCTGGTAATGCTCGACGTTCGGTGTTTGCCGCTCGATCCGCCGCGAAACCTCGGCTTTCTTCACTCTGGCAATCCGGCCATGCGATAGCCTTCGATAAAGCGCTGGACTGTTTGTGGATCGCGAGCAGGTTGGGCCGCGGCCCAGTGGGAGATGGTGAATTTCGGAGCCATTGCCATGAAAAGTGCTGCTTCCCGCATTGCCTCGTCTGTGCGACCGAGTTGGGCAAGGCTGGCCGCCAGTATGCGGCGTGAGGGGCTGCGGTAAATCGCCTCCATGCGCAAGATCTTGACGGCTTCTTCATATTGGCAAGCAGCGTAATGGGCGAATCCAAGTTGCCAATAGTACCAGCCTGGCGGGTGCGGGTTGAGCCGAAGCGCCCTTTGGGCCAGTTCGACCGCTTCCGATCCGCGCCCAGCGAAGGCCACAAGTTCTGAACGTGGCTAGGGCATCTGCATTGTTTGGTTCCAGCGTAAAGGTGATTGCGAAGGCTTGATCAGATTCGGACCAGCGTTTTTCGTAAGCCCATAGATATCCGACGAACCAGTGACTGGCAGCATCGCCTTCGTCCAACGCAACTGCTTTGTGAGCTAGCTCAAAGGCCCTTGAGCGGTTCTCTTGGGTGGGTTCGATGCCTTGCGCCCATAATTGCCAATAAACAAAAGCCAGACAACGAAATGCCTCTCCATACTCGGCATCGATGGAGACTGCGTGGTTCAAGAGTATCTTGGCCTCGCGCAGCGCTTCTGGGGAACTGTTGAACGCTGAGATCAGAATTCGCCCCCTGACACAAAGATCATATGCTTCCAAGCTCTTCGGACGTTTGCGTGACGGTGGTCGCGCCAAGCGTCCAACGAGGGCCTCGACAATCTTGTCTGTGACTTCGTCCTGGAGACCGAAAATGTCTTCGAGATTTCGGTCGAAACGTTCGGCCCAGATGTGATCGCCGCAAGCGGCATCGATGAGTTGGACGTTGATGCGCACGCGACCGCCGGCGCGACGAGCGCTGCCTTCCAAGATGTAGCGAACACCCAGTTCGCGTGCGACTGCTCGAACGTCAGGTGATTTTCCGTTGTAAGCAAACGTCGAATGCCGGGCAATGACGAACAAGCCGGGATTTCTGGAAAGGTCGGTGATCAGGTCTTCTGTCAAACCATCCGTGAACACGTCCTGTTCGGGCTGACCGCTGAAGTTGGTGAACGGTAGCACGGCGAGGGACGGCCGCGCAGGCAGAGACAACTCTGTATCTTGTCCGTAGACCTTCAAGGCTGCGGGGTCGTAGAGCACACGATATACATGAACTTCCTCGGCGATATTTTTCAGGGATTTCGGGCCGAGATCATCGAAGCTGAGCGCGAGCTTCCGCTTGACTTGGTCGTGGATCGCCGCGGACAGGTAGATGGCGCCTGGGTCGGCAAGGCTTTGTAGCCGGGCGGCGATGTTGACGCCATCGCCATAAAGGTCGCTGCCATCTATCAGGACATCGCCGAGATTGATTCCGATGCGCAAGACGACATGGCGCGTCTCGGGCAAGGCAGCATTGGCGGCCTGCATCTTCCGCTGCAACTCAATCGCTCCGGCCAAGGCATTGACCGCGCTTGGAAACTCAATGAGAACACCGTCACCCATCAATTTGACGATGCGGCCGCCATGCGCACCTACGATAGGCTGGAGGATTGTCGTCCGACGCTCCTTCAGCGCTGCGAGCGTGGCGATTTCATCCTCCTCCATCAATCGGGAGTAGCCAACAACGTCCGCGACGACGATAGCGGCGAGGCGGCGATGAATGTGTTTTTCGGCCATTGAGCAGAAGGTTCCTCACTAGTTGCAAAGTGCAACGCGGTTATCTTTGCGGCCTGAGATTTTCGGCCACGATGGCCCCGTTTGGAAGCATACGCCTGTTGCAATCGGCACGACAGGCGCATGCTGACGTGCCCGGCTTCTTCAAGCCGCAACACGTGACAAAGACGCAGAGGAGGGATGTGCTGCACCTACTGATCGCGTGTTCTTGCGACAAGCCGGCGAACAAATGGCCGCGTCGGCCCGTTCAGCGACAGTTGCGCGGAGAAGAAAAACGAGCGACAAGTTCGGGAGGGCGATTGCAAGGGGTAGAGGCGAAGACCCACAATAAAGCAAGCGGAGAGCGCACGTTCGTGGTCGATCTCGCCGGTACGGATGCCGTGGACTCCGGGATTTTCACCTGGGATATCGTCCGGGACCTCGCCTACGGAGATTCGCGGAACTAGTTCCGAAGCGGTACTCCTGGTCAGGCCAGTGGCTTGCCGTGAGGTCCCGAACGCGCATGATAGTGGGCAGCGACGCCTGACGTTTGCATATTAGCCTCCATGCACGCACCAATGAAGGCCTCGCGCGCGACTGCAGAGGGAACCGAACGGTTCAGCGCGCCCCGGCATGTCGTCACGGCTCGTTCATAGCCCTGTCCGTGCCGTATCGGCCATTCATGCTCTAGAAAATCCAGCGCGTCGTAAACTGATGCGAATAGGCGGTTCGTTCCTGACTGTAAGCGAACAGATAATGGAACCGCCCAAAGTACCTCAGGAAGGCGCATGATGTCCCCCTTCCGTATCCTAACAGTTTGATAAAATAGAAATAAACTATAGATGACACTATACAGGTAGGGGCTTCGTTCTTCAACGTCCATGCACTAGTCATCTCGGGCGGCAACCTAGTACGTTCGCCGTACGGGGTGGCGAGAACTCCGTTCTGGAGGTATCAGCTACCGGCCAAGGGCCCTTCAAAGCGCCACCTTCGTCGTCTCAAATCGATGGACAAAGAGTTATGGCGTCTGGGGCCTCCACGGAGACATCACTGTCAGTTGGCCGCCCGCTTGAGCCCCCAGATACGCATGAGTTCATTCGGCCCTGAAATGCCGGCGTTGCGGACGGATGGGTCGGCCGAGTTCCTTTTGGTCTGTCCCACCCGCACGGGCAAACCATGTCTGAAGCCGTCCAAAAGGTAGTACGACAGCTGGATTTGCTTGGGCCCTTCCAGCGGCTCAGCGTACCCCACTCTTTTTCCTGTACTCGTCCGGACTCGGGCACAATCTTCAGCACGTTCAGCCGCTGTAAAAAAAACGCCCGCGTCGGCATTATGAGGGTCGACGACCCTTGTACAGTGCCAGATGGACAAGGGCGGCCACTCTTTCTGCGTCGGCGAGCCCGCACCAGATCACCCCTTTCGTCAGGCGATCGGATGGCGGCCGTGTCCATCTCACGCATCGCCCCACCCGTGGAAACACGACCAAATAAACACGGGATCGATAGACGCCGTGACTGCGGCAGGTGTGTTCAAAAATCTGTCGGATCAACGTTGCCATTTTCTCGGAACAAGTGCTGCCTGTTCGACGTTGAGCGACATTCGTCGGCTTCCACGGCCTTATAGGACGCGTGAGGCGACCAGCACATGCAGGACGGTAGTTAACGATGACACACGGCAATCAAGAGGCAATCGCTGGGAAAACATGCGTCACTGCAAAACCCACTCGCGCGCGCTCAGTCGAACCTTTCGAGACAGTCTACAACGGCCACTACGATCTCACGGAATTTATTGCCATCTACAAGTTACAACCTTTGGAAGCCCGCGAGATCCTGGAACGCATAGGCCCCTCACGGACGAAGCTCGACGCATACATGAATGAGCTTCGCGTTCAGGCCCAGAAGTAGTCAAAAGTCGCCCACGTCCTCGATCGTTCGGGGTGACGACCGCGATCAGCAAGTGCTCCGTCTGAACGACTCAACCGCGCCGGCGCTCGTTAAGCGGAGGGGGATGGGGTCGGAGGCAAGTGATGGATGAGCCTCCGGCGGCACTATGGGCGACCAAGAGGCGGATACCAGGCCACACTGCGTACCATCCTAAAACTTGATCAGGCCGTTCGAAAGAAAGGCCCGCAGCTTGGCGTGCACCGGCACGGACTGATAGAGGGCAATTAGTTCTGGCGACCCCCTCTTGCCATGGTGTCTTGCCATCTCTGTCATCGAGATGCGCTCTCCGGCGTAAGGCACGTACCGCACGAGCGCTCCTGCGGTGACGTAGCCGGGGTGAATAACACGGCAGTAAAAGCCGGGGCGAGCGACCTTTTTGTATAGTTTGGGAAAGCCATGATCTCCCATTCTATCCCCAAGTACTCGGCACGGCATCCGGGGCGCTGTTACTTCCATCACGAGATCGCCTATTAGGAGATGGTCGCCGACCGACACGATCTGGTTGTCCAAACCTGCAATACACAGATTTTCGCCAAATAGCCCGTGATTGATAGGCTTGTTGAGCGCCCTTTGCCACCAAAGGCGGGTTAGGTTTCCTTCAACGTAAACCGCCTGCTCGGGACCGCCGTGGTATTTTCCATTACAAACGGCGTCGTCTGCAAGACCCTCGAATCCAACGAAGACCGTTTCGCCTGTTGGGTGCTTGTTGATCCCGGTTTTCATCTTCTTGCCGGGTCTTTCTTCGGGTTTGCCAATGCACACCGCCAACACCTTCAGATCTCGCGTTGCAGCCTTCATGTACAGCCAACCTCCTCAATGATGCGCTTGCTCTCCCAGCGGTGCCTCATCCGCGAGCGCGCTTTGTGCCTGCCACCTTTTACGGTTGTTATGGAACCTCCTTTCTTCAAAGGGCGCAACATCGACCATCGATCCTCATAGCGAGGTAGGCGAGTGTTTGGCGCGACGCCTACTTCATCTCTATATGAGCGGCACCCGAAACCCGTGGGACCTTGGACTTCGCCTCACCGGGACTTGCCGCGTGGTTTCATCCTCTCCGCAGCCGAGCAGCAAGGCGGAAGTTCGGGATTTCCTCTCCGAATTATCAGCGTGAGCGGTGAGCCTTACTACCTTCATGAAGGCGGCAGGGTCGGTATCAAATCTAGGGAGGGGGAGAACGACGCAGTCTTCGAAAGGCGAACGTTTCTCGCTCGCTCCACTAAACAGTTGGAACCGCCGCCAGTTCCTATCCTCGCAATGAGCGTGCCGCCGGTTGCGTAAGCGTTCGGCTTCGCTTGCGCTCGAATTGAGCGATTTAAAGATGGGCGCCACGACCTGCGGGCGCCCCAGGGGAGCGGTGCTGCGCAAGTTTATATTTGCGGGGGGCATAAGAACAAGGTCTCAGGTCTCACCCGGAAATTGTATTTTCCAGCGGTGAAACCAAAATCTGCATTCCTCGCCGTTTGTGGGTGGAAATTGCCCCGGTTACACAATCGAATAAACTACAAATTCACTTGATAATTATTGCAACTCAAAGGTGAGATTGCAGACTATGCTGATGCCGTCTCGTATCAGTGACCCCATTATCCGTTCAATAACCAATTTATTCTATAGGATACTTGCTTCGGGCAATGCAGCCCGGTCCACCTGCTTTCATGTGAGGTATGGCCACTGGCGATAGAAATGAGTTCGGCACGCCAGCAGCGATATCCACATCAGGAATCGTCTTCATGAGAATTAAGAGCCAATTTATCGTTCTGGCATCGGTCACCGGTATGACCATGGCTGGCCTCATCACCAGTCTTTGGGGCTACGCGGGTGCAGCAGCTGATGTTACGCGGGCTTACGACCAGAAATATCACTCGTACATGCTGGCTGACAACTTCCGGCAATCGTCGGACGATTTGACTCGCCTCGTGCGTACCTACGCCGAGACGGGGGACCCTTCCTTCAAGGACCAATACAATGCGGTCGTTGAAATCCGCAATGGAACGCGACCGCGGCCCGAAGACTATCACCGCATCTATTGGGATTTCGTCGCAGGCGGGGACGCAAAGCCGCGTCCTGACGCAACGGCCGTTTCTATGCAAGATCTGATGCAGCAGGCTGGTTTCACCAAAGAGGAATTCGCCCTCCTCGGCGAGGCGGGAAAGCGCTCTGATGCGCTGATCAAGCTTGAAACCGAGGCGATGGCGCTCGTTGACAACGCCGCCAAACTTGGCCCCGAAGCCAAGAGCAAGGCGACGAAAATGCTGAACTCGCCGGACTATCACCGATTCAAGGCCGAGATCATGAAGCCGGTGGATGCTTTCTATGTGAAACTGGAGCATCGCACGCAAGCGGCCGTCGACGAGGCCAGTGTCAAGGCATCGTTCTATTGGATGCTCATCACCATCGCCATGTCCGCTTTGGCGCTCATGCTTTTCATCGTCGGATTCGTCACCTTCAAACGAATTATCGGGGGCATGTACAAGCTTGGGACTTCCATGGGCCTCGTTGCTGAGGGTCAACTGGACGCGCAGATCGAACTTGCTCGCAATGCCGACGAAATCGGCGACATGGGCAAGGCCCTCGAAGTCTTCCGCCAGGGCGCGATCACCAACCGGCGGCTTGAGCAGGAAGCTCAGGAAAGCCGCAAACGCGCCGAAGTCGAGCGCATTGCGATGCAGGAAAAGGCCGAAAATGATGCCGCTGAACGCTTGCGCGTCGCAACGTCGGGCCTTGCAGCCGGCCTCAAGAGACTGGCATCAGGCGATCTGGCCTTCCAGATTAACGATGCCTTCGCGCAGGATTTTGAGACACTTCGCCACGATTTCAATCAGTCCGTTGCTCAACTCGGCACGACCCTTGTGCAGATTTCCGGGTCAATTTCGACCCTCGATACCGGCACGCGCGAGATCGCGGTCGGAACCGACGACCTTTCGAAACGGACCGAGCAACAGGCTGCGTCGCTCGAAGAGACCGCGGCGGCGCTTGACCAGATTACAGTCAACGTCGCCAATTCCTCCAAGCGAACTGAGGAGGCAAAGGGGGTTGCAAGCCGCGCCAACCGTTCGGCAGCCGAATCCGCCCAGGTCGTATCCCACGCCGAAGAGGCCATGCGAAAGATCGAGGAAAGCTCACAGCAGATTTCCAACATCATCGGCGTTATCGACGAGATCGCTTTTCAGACGAACCTCCTCGCTCTCAACGCCGGCGTTGAGGCGGCCCGGGCGGGAGAAGCCGGCAAGGGCTTTGCGGTCGTTGCCCAGGAAGTTCGAGAACTCGCCCAGCGTTCTGCACAGGCTGCCAAGGAAATCAAAGGCCTGATCCACAACTCTTCCGCAGAGGTGGACAACGGTGTGAAACTCGTCCGTGACGCAGGCTCTGCGTTGAAAACGATCAGTGGCTTCATTGTTGAAATCAACACCCACATGGAATCGATCGCCACATCTGCGAAAGAGCAGTCCGCCGGGCTTGCCGAAGTCAACACCGCAGTTAACGCGATGGATCAGACGACGCAGCAGAATGCGGCAATGGTGGAGCAGTCCAATGCGGCTTCCAACACACTTGCGAATGAGGCGGTGCGCCTCAGAGGACTTGTCAGCCAATTCAAACTCCAAGGCGCAACTCAGAGTCCCTTGGCGAACGCGCGAACGACCACAAGAAACGACAGCTCTCAGCCGCATCGGTCGACGCGTAGGACGGCAGCCTACCACGGCAATGCAGCACTCGATGTCAGCAGCGACTGGCAGGAGTTCTGAGCCGCCCGGCCGTCAAAGCAGGTAGAAATACGGGCCTGGCAAGTTTGCCAGGTTTGCTGGCTGCTTTTAGCTGGCGCCCTTCTGTGGTTCCAAGGTGCGACGTTGACCATTTCAGGAGCCATGGTCAACGTCGTTCAATTTGGATCGCAGCTAGGTCTCGGTATGGCGGAACACAACGCATGCGGGCACCTGCAGCACTGCTCAGTCACAGGAAATCGACTTGCGGGAAACCCGCGATCCGATGCCACTGAATTTAGTTTGCTCCTCACCAATCGTTTACTTCCTAACGGCTGCTCCATGAGTATCATCGCCTTGATGCCGGGGGCGGCGTCATTCGGGGCAATTTGTCGTCTTGGGAGAGCAACAAATGAACCTGGAGAATTCGAGCATCGCACCGAACGACGTTGCGCTGCTCCAGAGCGTGCTTGACGCATGGTGCCGTCATCAAAAGATCAGCCGAAAAGACGCCACAGCGGAAGCGAAAATCCTCATCAACGAGTATCGAAGAGGCGTTCGTTCTCAGATCGGGTTGATCGACGCGCTCGCCAAGCAGCAGTAGGAGCCGATGGCTTCCCATCGGCCATTTCGCGGGAACAGTTGCTGAGGGTGCATCGGCGCCATCAGCTTTTGGACCCTTCGCAAGCCGTCATCGTTCCACCGGATTGCTGCAACATCGAAGTTGGAGCAGTCTGCCCGCGGACGTCGCCCTCTGACGGGCCGCGTCCAATAGCGATGCGAAGTACTTCCTGCCTCCCAGCCACTTGCACAGAAGGTCGCCGAGTGGGGTTCAGGATTAACGAGGTGCGAGGCAGTCCTCACAAATGCCGCAACCGTCGACATCCATCAGTGAGGCGAGGTGCTTCTGTTGGCAACAGAGGCACACTACGGTATCGGACGTGTTTCGTGGCTCGCGTTCAGGCGGAAGAATTTCGATCTCTCTTTCAGAACTGGCACGGGTTGTCTGTCGATTCATCTCGGGGCTCCGTGTCGAAGACGCCATAGAGATAGGAAGCCGTTAAACCGACGCAAGATGTCGATCGCGACGCTGCTTAAAGCGGGACCTAGATGGGGGCGATCCAGCTCGCATTTAATGCGCCTCAAACCGATCCAGCATACTCTGAAGTACCGCATTTTCCTGTCGAAGCTTCCGAACCAGACGCTTTTTCAGCCGGAGGTTTGCATCCTGGAGTGACGCCAGCTCGTCAACAGTGACTGCAATTGCAATGTGCACTGACTTTGTTGGCACGCGCCGCGCCAAACCCGTCGAACGAGGACGCTTCGAACGCTCGGGCGGCTTTACCGGGAAGGTGGCGTTGGCTGACGCATCTGCCGAGCTTGTCTTGGGGACGACACTCTCTTCTGGCACTTCTGGTTGACTAGCGGTTGTTGGGGCATCATCGACCGCCGCAGCCACCGAATTGAGCGGTTCCGTAACCTCCGGTGGCTGGTCACCAATTCGAGCTTCAGCCAGAAACAGATGTGGGACTTCGGCCTCCGCCTCACGCACAAATGCCTTCAGATCGGTGTCGCCCCAAATAGGGGCTGGTCGACCTGTCGAACGTCGGCGCGCCGATTTCACTTCGACAATGAACTTTCGCTGTTGTGGCTTCATCGATATCCAGGGACCAAAGCTGGTTCAGCGCGTAAAGCGTCAAAATCGCTCTAGCATCTTCTTGAGTTGGGCGTTCTGTAGCACCAGCTTCTCCGAAAGCTGACGCCTTAGCATTCTTATTTCCTCATCCAGGGCGGCCACGTCATCGGCTAAAGAGATCGGCTGCTTGGGAGCACGGAGGCTCGGTGAGCCATACTCGACCCGAGGATCCACCGCAACGGAGGCGCTTGATCTCTTGTCTCTTGTTTGCCGTTGGTGTGGTTTGCGTGCGGGTCGATCCGCCTGCTCGGGCGCCTGACCGCCCAAAAGGTTTGTGCTGTGGCTGGCGGTCTCGAAATCAACCGCATTTGCTCCGCCGGTCCGGACATTGTTTTTGACTTCGCTCGGCTCCGGGTCGGCAGCGTTTGTGACCGCATCCGTCGTTTGAGTACTTGCAGGAGGATCCATTCCTGCCAAGGGCGCATCCGAGCTTTCGCTCACGGGCTCCGATATAGATTCCCGGGGCTCGACAGCTCTGCCTCTTGAGGTCAGATCAAGTAAGAACTTCCATGGTGATTTCATGATATCTCGTCATCCAGGATTGCGCCATGCCATCTCCGAAGGATGCTTTGACGAAGACCGATCGCGTAGACGATCGGTCTTTCATTAACACTCAGCTGAGCCCGAGCCGCTTGCGCAACTCAGCATTCTCGGCCCGCAACTTGTCGCCGAGCTCCCGGCGAAGCCGCGAATTCTCTTTCTCCAGCTGAAGAAGATCCGCGATCTCGTCATGTACTTGCGATTGCGCGGCCGTCCTCTTGTCGTCGTTCTTCCTTGCGGCGTTCTTCCTTGCGGCGCGCTTCGGTTGACTTGCAGTTTTCGCCTCGGCCGAAGTTTCCTTGCGCTTCCGGCCTTTCCCGGCGCTCGGTGCGGGGCTTGACTCTGCCGTGGCAGCGTCCACTTTTTTTGCTCGTGGTCCGCGCTTCTTAGGCGCTGCCACTTCCGCCGGAGCGGTCGCAGTAACCTGGTTGTCGTCCAATTTGACCTCATCTGCCATAAGTCTATTTCCTCTCTGCGGATCGAAAGCATTTGTCCGACGCGCGAAATATGACAGCCACACCACCCGCGGTCGAGACATCAACGATATCACTGCTACATTGCGCGAGGCCGACCGAGGCAAGTTTGCCAGCGACGAAGATGTGGCGACGTTGTCGGAAGGAAGTCAAGTCTGCCCGTCAATCATGAGTGGGGGGCCTATCCGCTGGTTAGGGCTCTGCAGTGCTTGATGAGATCGGCGCGCTTATCGAGAAGGGCGATCCGGATGTGACGCCTCGCGTGGTGGAAAAGACATCGTCGACATTGCCCGATCGCTGGCGCGTGCGCAAACGCCTCGATAGCGCCTGGTAAGGAGCATGCATCCAGCGAGTTGGACCTGCTCGGGACTAGGCTCGATTGCTTGACTTTGGCCGGCGGGAGGCGAACCTGCGTCAGGGTGCTATTTGATAAAACCTGGATACTGGACTTCTTCTCGATTCACACCTTCGGAATCTAACCGAATGGGGGCGGGATCTGGGGGGGCGCCCATGTAACTATGTGCGACAAGCCAGTCGCGCAAAATAGTCTCAATTGCGGCGGCTCGACCGGCAGGGGACGGTGAAAGCTCCGGGTCGGTCATGTAGGCCGCGAGCCCGGCTTCGATGTCATCAGCAAGGGGAGGCAGGTCTGCGAAACCGGACATGAAAGACTCCTCTGTATCTCACCGATATAACGAGCTTTCATGGCGCCTGTTCCCAGCGAGTTGAACAATTGCTCCAACGGCTCATTTACCCGACAGCGGAACTCTTGTCGGTGCGAAGCAATTGACGGCATCCGTCGGCGGTAACCATTCGAAGAGAAGCTTCTCGCGCAAGAACCGGCTGTCGGCACGTGGTTCTAAGAGATTGCCTGACGGATACGGCTTGGACGCCGCCCTCTAGGCTATCCTCGCGCTGTGCTCGGACCAGCCGACCGCGGCGATACATGTTTTCATTGGGACATGCCGGCAGCGTGGTTGGCTCTACGTGCAATCAATGCCGTGTGGGCTCCGACGTAAGCTCCACGAAGCGGCCGATTGACCAGAGATAGGCAACGATCTGCCATCTCAGAGGGTCGCGGTTTCCGTATTTCTCTAGTATCCGATCAAGGGTTCTGCTCGCTTGGGTCTGCTCGTCGATTTCGCCAATTACGTAGCTGTCGTGGCCGACAGCGCAAATGTCGCAGCCTACTTCGAGGACGTCGAACACGAATGCCGGTATTTCGCTGGCGTCCATCTGGCGTCGTTCGGTCATGGCTCGACCCTCCGCTGTACTCGTTTGTCAGGGTTCGATCCCTTTGTGCGACAGGGAGAACCCTGTCCCTTCGTAAAGGCATGGGCTTGGGCCGCGGTCGATCATGGAAACAGTCGCTCATCCGTGAGAGTGAGCAGGACGACGACCTCTGTCTGCAAGTCGGCGCAGATCTGTTGATATTCGGTGATTAGCTGGATGCGAGCCGGGTACTCCTGCAAAAGATCGTCGAGAGCCGAGGCGGCCAGCGCGTAAGCCTCAAAGAGATCGAGCAGATCAGGGTCTTTCGCAAGGCGCAGCTGGGGGCGATGGCGGGGTAAAGCCATCTCCAGGCGGGCTCGTCCCAGGTGCATGAGTCTCATGGCTGGTCCCCCGTTTCCGCCAGAGCCTAATTCGAGGGTGCGACCGACGTTGGAAGGACAGTGGCGACTTGCTGGCGAGGGGTGTTCGAGAGCGCGCTGCCCACGAACAGGTAGCCGCCGATGACGACCATCGCCAGGAGCATCACTCCGATCGGAAGCCCTGTCGAGAATTTTCGCTCTGGTTGGTTATAGCGGTATTGCTCGTACATCCTGAGTTCCTTCGATCATCAGCGACACCAGGGCGAACCGAAGGGACGATAGGCCGCCCTGGTGTCGTTGTTCGCCCGCAGCGCGCAGGGGAGCTGGCCATGGGCTAAAAGAAAATCTAGGGCGGCTGGCGTTGGCAGCTACGGTATTAGGACCATTGCGGAGGGATTATCAGACTGAAGTCCCATGGCGGAACATTTTCCCGCACCCTACGTTTCTATGCGCGTTTTCTGCAATTTTCGTGGCAAAGCCTGGAAGCCGCACTCGCCCCCATCAAAGCGCTTTCCGATAAAGAGCTGTCTTAAAAAGTATGGCCCCGTCGGGGGCACGACGAGGCCAGAGGCTCTTGTCGAAGAGACTTCACTGGGGGACATTGGTGAAGCCTTGTGCCTGACCCTGATTGGGGAAACAGAATCAAGACAACGTGGAAACGCCCGCATCGCGAAATCGTTCCGGGATCTCAGCAAGAAAAGATGGCCTCGAGCGAGGTGCAGGAAACGTCTTGTTCCGAAAAGGTGAACGCGCCGGCGCAAAGGCGAAGTCAAATCGAAAAAGGGGTCAAGTCGCCACGAGAAGCGACACTGGCACAACTGGGTCTTCCTTGACGGTCCTCGTGACGACGTAGGTGAAGTAGCGGGCGATTCCGAGTTCGCAGTCGAGAAGCGTGTCGATCAGGCGCTGGTAGGCGTCGATGTCGGCAGCGACGATCTTCAGGACATAGTCAACTCCACCGCCGACTGACCAGCAGCAGACGATTTCGGGAATGTCGCGAACAACCCGCTCGAATCTGTCGAAGTCGACTTGGCGGTGGCTGGCAAGTGTCAATTCGACCATGGCGCTTGCGACGGGGGCTACCCGTCGAAGAGATAGGCGCGCATGATATCCGCTGATGATGCCGGCCTTTTCCAATTTGCGTAGCCGCATCCAGCAGGGCGTGGCAGAAAGGCCCGCCTTTTCTGCGAGTGCAAGCTTGGTGATGCGGCCATCCCGTTGGATGGCGTCGAGGATGCGTAGATCGATCGCGTCAAGTCTCATGGCAAACTCCTGAGGCGGTATCGCGCTCTGGTCTGCGTCAAGCGCTTCCGAGCAATGCCGCCTGTTCTGCTTCCATTTCCGCGATGTCTTGAAAACGGTCGGCGATGCGCGCGTGCGCGCGACCGCTATCGGCAGCGCCGATGGCAACGATGATCTCGTCGGGGCCGGGGGCGTCGGCGATCTGGAAGTTGGCGGTAAGGAAATGCGATCGTTTGCCGTTCTCACTCTTGTGCATCATCGGCAGCGACAACAGAGCGCCCGGCGCATTACGAGTGTTGGCAAATTCGAGGTAGTTCGTGCCGCCGATCGCTTCGCGGAAGGGGTTGCCGAAGCGCAGCGTGTGGATCATCGCCGAGGCATGTTCGATCTCACCGGCGATGCCGACGGCCGCGGCCTTGCCGCAAGCCTCGACCTTATCCGCAGGCATCTGGCGGAGCAGCCGGCCCGTCATCTCCTGGCTAAGTTCACCGGCGATGCGAGTGATTTCCGGCCGCAGATCTTCGACAAAGCCTCGCCCTGCCCAGGGGTTTTGGATCACTGCAGCCACCAAGACGACGTTGACCGGGCGCGGCGCTATCTTGCCGCCTTCGATAAGGGTTTCTTCCAGGAAGGTGCAAATTTTTCGGATGCCGAGGGTCATTGGGACGCCGCTGATAGTGGAAACTTGCGACAACTTACCGGCTCGCTTGGGCATTTCTTCCTCTGTTTCGAGGAAGTGGGCACCGGTCGTTCCTGCAAAAACAAGGATATCCCTGCGTTGAACGACTCCGCTCAATGAGCGAAATCTAGACCGTCTTCTTTATGGAGGAAATTTCGGGCCTTTGTTCCGAGTGGAGAAAAAATGGCATCGGTCTTCCTCCGTCCGTGAGAATGCGCCCGTCTCTGCGCCCGCCCATGGCTCCGCCAACAGGCGACCACCAGATGGAAGGGAACCAAATGAAGACGTTACTGGCGAACACGACCGCCTTGATGCTTGTCCTGCAGCTTTCCGCGGGCACAGCTTACGCTGCGAGCGCACGGCTCGATAGGCTCATCGACCAGAAGTATCCGGAACTCGAGAAGGTCTACAAGGAAGTCCATGCCAATCCTGAACTCGGCTTTCATGAGACACGGACGGCAAAGCGTCTGGCGGCAGAATTGGAGAAGCTTGGCTTCGAGGTGACCGTCGGCTTCGGTGCGGGTACCGCTCTCGTCGGTGTCTTTAGGAATGGCGACGGCCCGACGATCATGCTGCGAACCGAACTCGATGCGCTGCCGATGGAGGAAAAGACCGGGCTCGATTACGCCAGCCGCGTACAGGTGCCGGCAACCCAATGGCCTGGAAACACAGATGAGACGGCAAAGGTCTTTGTCGCCCATAGCTGCGGCCATGATATCCATATGGCGTCATGGCTTGGGGCGGCCCAATTGCTGGTCGAGATGAAGGATGATTGGCATGGAACGCTGCTCCTCGTCGGTGAGCCGGCCGAAGAAATCGGCGGCGGCGCAACGGCCATGCTCAAGGCCGGCCTGTTCGAGAAGTTTCCGAAGCCAGATTTCGGCTTCGCCATGCACGTGAACGGTGATCCCGCCGGCAAAATAACCGCGAAGGACGGTGCCTTCAGCGGAAACTCCGATACGTTCGACTTGACCTTCAAGGGTCGCGGGGCGCATGGCAGCGCTCCGCATCTCTCGATCGATCCGATCGTCCAGGGGGCCCGTTTCGTCACCGATATCCAGGCTGTTGTGAGCCGTGAGAAGGATCCGCGCGAACCGGGCGTGATTACGGTCGGAAGTTTTCAGGCGGGGACTGCGGGCAACATCATCCCCGATCAGGCCAAGCTGAAGTTGACCATGCGTTCGACCACCCCGGAGACGCGCAAGCTGCTGCTGGAGGCGATGCAGCGCGTCGCCAAGACGACGGCGCAATCGGCCATGGCGCCGGAACCGGAACTGCTGCGCATCGGCGGCGGCGCTGTGGCCGGCACGAACTCGTCAGAGCTGATCGGCGACGTCAGGCCGGCATTGGATGCGTCCTTTGACGGCGTCGTCTACGTCCCGACCGCGGTCCAGCCGACGTTGGGCGTCGAGACCTATCCCGAGTTCATAGAAGCAGGCGTGCCTTCCATTTTCTATTGGGTTGGCGGGACCTCACCCGAACAGGTTGAAAAAGCCAGCCAAGAGAACAGGCCCGTTCCCTCCAATCATTCGCCATTTTTCGCTCCGGCCCCGGAGACTTCCATCAAGACGGGGGCGAAGGTTCTGGCGATCTCAGTGCTCGAAAAAGCCGGCGTTGACTGAAGCCTGAATGGGATAGCGGCTTCGAGGTCATCGCCAGTTCGATGACCTCGAACTCGGCGTTGAAGATACTACCTTTCATAGAAAGTTTGGCCGAAGATATCCATCGAAACGAAGTAGACTTGTCCACTACCGGCGCGCATGTTGATTGATAGAAATCAAGAGGCGAGGCAGTTGGATCAGAAGTCCCGGATATTGTCGCTCCGCGACATCGCGAGCCAGATTAACAGCGGTAGCGATCTTCAGACGGCATTGCAGCAGCTCATCGCCGCTGCATGCCGCCATGCGAACTGGGCCCTAGGCTCAATCATGGGGATCGACGCTGCGCATGGGTACGCCTATGTCATCGTGCGCCATGATCCAACGCTGATCGAGCGGCAGCTGCCCGACAAGTGGGAGCTGGCGACCAGCCCCTCCCTGATCGCCTTGCAGCGCAATGAGCCCGTCTATATCAGGGACGCGCGTGCGTCGGGCGAGTTTCCGGGCTACAGAAAAGAGGCCTTCGAGCGCGACTATCGAACGGTGCTCGTCATGCCGATGAACTGCAGGGATGCTGAGGGCCGCCCGATGGTGCTCAGCGTCATCGCCCGCGAGGTGACTGAAGTGTCGGAGGACGACCTTGCTTTTCTCGGCACGATCATCCACCTCGGCGCCATCGCCGTCCAACGGGAACACCGTCTCGAAGCTGAGAAGCGATCCGCCCAGCGGCTGGAACGCGCGCTGGAGGCGCATACGTCGCTGCTCGAACATGTGTTGAGCGACGGGTCGGTCGCATCGCTTTCCAGCATGGTTGGGAAGATGTTGCCGAACCCGGCCGTCGTCGTTGATTTCACGGCCAATCAGGTCGTTGCTGGCCGGTCGCCGAACGCGCTTTACGACGAAGCCGGTTGGCAGCAGGCGGCCGCTACCGTTCTTAGCCGGCCGCTGATGAAGGCAGCCCGTGATGCCGTCGAGCGCGGGACGGCCGACGCCGTGAGCCTCTACCTCGACGACGGCACGCAACGGTTCAAAATAACGGCCCGCATCGAAGCGCTGATGGTCGACAATCAACTGGTTGGGGCGCTCATCATTTTCCCGACGACCCGCGAATTCAGCGATCTCGATCTCCTGATGCTCGACAGCGCCAAGTTTGCATTGAGCGTGCAGATGATGCGAAGCTTCATCCGGTTTCGCTTCGAGACGCGGACGCAGACCGAACTCTTTTTCGAGATCGTGGAGGCGCGGTGGCGTAATGCCGGTGATGTCGCCCAGCGGGCTCAACGGCTCGGGCTCAGCTTCTCAACGCTTCAGCAGATGATCGTCGTCGATTTTCCGAACAAGACGAAGGCATTTGGCGGCGCTTCTGTCGATGTGGAGCACACGCTCTCGCGTGTCATGCAGCAGGCATCCGTTCAGGCAAACCTGATCGCGGTCGAGGGCGGCGTCGTCTGCCTCGTCCCTCATGATACGGGTAAGCGGCAAGAGCGCACGACAAAGCTCGCGCGGCGTATCGCCGAGGAACTCGGCCGCTATTTCGACGAGGCACCTATCGTCGTCGCCAGCAATCGGTGTGCGGCCCTTTCGGACTATCCGCCAGCCTGGGAGCGCTGCGCCCGGATGATCCGCATCGGGCGTTCATTCGGCCTGACCGGGGCGGTCTCCGCCCAGGATTTCGGCCCGCTGCCGATGCTGGTCGCCGCCTGCGAGGCGGGCGACGTGCGCGGCTTCGTGCAGGAGAGCGTGGGCGCCATTGCCGATCACGACCGTGACAACGGTACTCCTTACCTCGAAACCCTGTCGGTGTATCTGCAGGAAGGTTGCCGAAATCAGGCCTGTGCCGATGCTATGGGCCTGCATGTGACGACGCTGCGCTATCGGCTGGCGCGCATCCAGGAACTGTTCGGCGTCGATGTCGAGACGCCGGAAAAGCGCTTTGCCGTCGAGCTCGCGATCCGCCTGCACGGCGTCATCGACAACCGCTCTACCGCCAGCAGTTAGCTTATCTTCATCGGCCAAGTATCGCCTTGTGAGCTCGTCGCCACCGATCTTCTGCGCCTTTGATCGTCTCCTCGGGATCGATGGAGAAGTTCCTTCGCTCCTCCTTTGAAGCCATGGAAGCATGGTCGCCATCACGGCGTTAGCCTCCAACCAACTTGATGGTGAGGAGGCGAGAAGCGCATGGTTGAGACAGCAGCATCGACGGACGTGCCGATTGATCCGATTGCGCTTCGTCGCGCCTTCGGCACGTTTGTAACCGGTGTCACCGTCATCACCACCCGCGACGAAGACGGCACGCCGCGTGGAATGACGGCGAATTCCTTCACGTCGGTTTCGCTCGATCCGCCGCTGCTATTGGTCTGCGTCGCGAAATCCGCGTCGAGCTATCCTGCCTTCACGAATGCGGGATGTTTTGCGGTCAATATCCTCCATGAAGGACAGGTCGACGTCTCGGGAAACTTTGCCTCGAAATCCCCCGACAAATTCCAGTCGGTGACCCACGATCATATCCATACGGGCGCGCCGGTCCTGACTGACAGTCTGACCTGGTTCGATTGCACGACTTACAACACCGTGGACGCCGGCGACCATGCAATCCTGATCGGCCAGGTTCGCGCATTCGGCACCAGTCCCACCGCACCGCTCGGCTTTTGCCGCGGCCGCTATGCCAGTGTGAAGGACCCGCTGCCAAACGGCTGGCTTGCGTCGCATGGGATGATCATCGGCTATCTGATCGAGGCCGGTGAAGGCTTGCTGCTGCGTTCGGATGGCAAGGGCGGCTGGGTTCTGCCGTCAGCACGGCGCCGCAAAGCCGACAGCCAGCTCGTCATCGACGGTGGCGACGCGCTCAGCCTCGTCCCGGACGAGACCTTCCTTTACTCCGTCTTCGATGTCGCCGACAGCGACCCGGGCTACCTGGTCTATCGCGCCCGGCTGGCGGGTGAGGGCGGCGCCGGCACGAGCCTGCCATCCGATCTGCGCTTCTTCCCGCTCCACGATCTTCCTGATGATGCGATCGCGACGCACGAACTGCGATCCATGTTGCGCCGCTACGTGCGCGAGCGGCAAGCCGGCCGCTTCGGCATCTACATGGATTCCGACGACGGCGGCCGTGTGGCGATGATCGACGGCGAAGCTCGCACCTGGCTTCAGACCTCCCAAGACCAAGGACATTGAAATGAAGACGACGGTCAGTTCCATCGAGGGTTCGCGCCAGTTGCTGTTCATCGGCGGGCAGTTCGTGGCACCGAAGAACGGCAACTACATCGCCAGTTTTGACCCGACGACGGGCGAGCCCTGGTATCATTTTGCTGAAGCAGGTGCGGACGATGTCGGGGCAGCCGTCGTTGCTGCCGCCGCCGCCTTCCGCGACCCGGCCTGGCGCCGGATGACGCGGACCGATCGCGGCGCGCTGATGCGCCGTCTCGCCGAACTTGTTCGCGCCAATGCCGATAGGCTGGCGGAAATCGAGACGCGCGACAACGGCAAGCTTCTCAAGGAAACCCGGGCGCAGATGCGCTCGATGCCAGACAGCTACCACTATTTCGCGGGCATGGCCGACAAGCTGCAGGGCGAGACCATTCCAATCAATCGTCTCGATACGCTGAACTTCAACCTGCGCGAACCCTTGGGCGTCGTCGGCATGATCACGCCGTGGAATTCGCCGTTGATGCTTCTGACCGGCACGCTGGCGCCGTGCCTTGCAATCGGCAATACGGTCGTCATCAAGCCCTCGGAACACGCGACCGCCTCGACCTTGGCGCTTGCGGAACTGATCCACGAGGCGGGCTTTCCCGCCGGCGTCGTCAATGTCGTGACGGGTACGGGCCAGAGCGCCGGTGAGGCGCTGACGCGTCATCCTGGCGTTGCGAAATACGTCTTCACAGGCAGCACGGCCACCGGCCGGCGCATCGCCGGCAACGCCGCGCAGAACCTTGTTCCGTGCTCGATGGAGCTTGGCGGCAAGTCGCCTCACGTCGTCTTTGGTGATGTCGATATCGAACATGCGGTCAACGGCGTCGTCTCCGGGGTCTTCGCAGCCGCTGGCCAGACTTGCGTTGCCGGCTCCCGCTGCTTCGTCGAGGAGCGCATCTACGATCGCTTCGTTGAGGCGCTCGTCGCCCGAACGCAACGCATACGGGTCGGTCTCCCGGCGGTCGAGGACACCGACATCGGTCCGCTCGCGCTCGCCGATCAGCTCTCCAAGGTTGAATCCTACGTGGCCTCCGGCGTCAAGGAAGGGGCGCGCGTTGCCGCCGGCGGGCGGCGTCCGCAGCGGCAAGGGCTTTCGTCAGGGGGCTGGTATTTCGAGCCGACAGTGATGGTCGATGCGCAAAACGACATGACCTTCATGCGCGACGAACTCTTCGGTCCGGTGGTCGGCGTCATGCCGTTCCGCGACGAGGAAGAGATGATCCGGCTCGCCAACGATACGCGATACGGCTTGGCTTCCGGCATCTGGACAAAGGACATCGACCGGGCGCTGCGGTTCGCCAACCGGATCGATGCCGGGACCGTCTGGATTAACACCTACCGCTCCGCGTCTTTCATGTCTGCCAACGGCGGCTTCAAGGAAAGCGGCTACGGCCGGCGCGGCGGGTTCGAGGTCATGCACGAGTTCTCGCGGTTGAAGAACGTCATCGTCGACTACTCCGGCGCGATGCAGGACCCCTTCGTCATCCGTCTGAAGTGACAGCAAAAGCACGGGCACAGGAAAGGCAGAAAACATGAAGTTCGCAGTCTCCCTTACGATGGAACGCTTCTCCCCCGATATTCCGATGGAGCAGGTCAAGAGCAACTTGCTGCAACTCGCACGGCTTGCCGACGAAGGCGGCTTCGAAACGCTGTGGACTGCAGAACACCATACGCTGGAATGCACGATCTCCCCCAATCCGTTCCAGACGTTGGTCTGGCTCGCGCAGCACACGGATCGCATCCGGCTCGGCACCTCCACTCTGGTCGCGCCCTATTGGAATCCCATCCGGCTCGCCGGCGAGTCGGCGCTCTGCGATCACCTGACCAATGGCCGCCTGGAGTTCGGGATCGCGCGCGGTTCCTACCAGTACGAGTTCGACCGTATGGCGGGTGGTATTCCGCAGCAGGAGGGGGTGGCCTACATGAAGGAGATCGTGCCGGCCGTGAAGAAGCTCTGGTCCGGCGACTATGCCCATGAGGGACAATACTGGAAGTTTCCGGTCACGGCGGCAGTGCCGAAGCCGCTGCAGCAACCCCACCCGCCCATCTGGGTGGCGGCGCGCGATCCCGGAACCTTCGACTGGGCGATCGCAAACGGCGCCAGTATCCTATCGACGCCGCTCTCCGCGCCGGAAGCCGAAATCCACGTGCTCTCCGAGAAATTTCGCAAGGCGGTCGCCGATCATCCGGAGGTGCCGCGCCCGCGCTTTATGATGCAGCGCCGCACCTGCGTCTATGACCGGCCGGATGGGTGGGAACATGCCGTCAAGCACAGCATGGACTACGGCCGCGCTTTCGAAAACCTCATGCAGAACATCGGCACGGTGCACAACGGCTTCCCCGAGGCAGTGCCCTACGAAGCGGTCAAGGGCAAGGACAACTACAATCCGGACAACATCCGCAAGAACCTGATGTTCGGCACGCCGGACGAAGCGATCGAGAAGCTGTTGGTCTATGAGGCCGCCGGTGTGGACCAGTATTGCTTGGGCCTGACCTTCAATCTGCCGTTCGAGCTGCAGAAGCGGACGCTGGAGCTATTTGTCAGCGAAATCATGCCCTTCTTCGCGGCCCGTGAGAAGGAACAGAAGCGTATCGCGGTGGGTGCCTGAACATGGCAGGAGCTCAGCGCCATACCGTCGGAGAGGTGACGCTCAACTACCGCATCGAGGGAGAAGGCGAACCGCTCGTCTGCATCCACGGCGTCGGCTCCTATCTCGAAGCGTGGTCGGGCGTGGTCGAACGTTTGAAGGACCGGTTCACGATCCTGACATTCGACCTTCGTGGTCATGGCCGCTCCAGCCGGGTCAAGGGCCGCTACGAGATCGACGACTTCGTCAACGAGACGCTGGGGCTTGCCGACGCAGCGGGCTTCCCGACCTTCAATCTTGCAGGCTTTTCGCTGGGCGGCCTGATCGCCCAGCGTCTCGCTCTGACCCACCTTGGACGTCTGCGCAGGCTGGCGCTCTTGTCGACCGTGGCCGGCCGCACGCCGGCCGAGCGTGAGCGGGTTCTCGACCGCCTCGCCGCCCTCAGAGACGGAACGCCTGCCGACCATCACAATGCCTCGCTGTCGCGCTGGCTGACGGAAGAGTTCCAGGAGAACAACCCGCAGGTGATCCAACGGCTAAGGGCGCGGGACGCCGAAAACGACCCCGACTGCTACGCGGCAGCCTATCGTGTGTTGGCGGAAACGGATTTCGGCGGCTTTCTCGACCAGATCCGATGCCCAACGCTGATTGCTACCGGCGAAGACGATGCCGGCTCCAACCCGCGCATGGCGCGCTACATGCACGAGCGCATTCCCGGGTCCGAGCTTCGTATCCTGCCGGGCCTTCGCCATTCCATCTTGATCGAGGCGCCCGACGTCGTGGCAACGCTGATGGGCGAGTTCATGAGCCAGGGGGAGACGGTCGATGGATGAAGCACTGCGAGCAAGGGGAGAGGCCATCCGACGCCAGGTGCTTGGCGATGACTATGTCGATGGGGCAATCGGCAGCAGCGATGCCTTCTCGCGGCCCTTTCAGGATCTGTTGAACGAACATTGCTGGGGCACCGTCTGGACGGACGAAAGCCTCGATCTGAGGAGCCGCAGCCTACTGAACCTCGGAATGCTTGCAGCGCTCAACCGCATGCACGAATTCGGCGTCCACTTTCGCGGGGCGATCCGCAACGGTTTGACCGACGAAGAGCTTCGCGCAGCACTCGTCCAGATCGCGATCTATTGCGGCATTCCCGCAGGCGTCGAAGCGTTCCGTGTGGCCCGGCGCGTCCGCGACGAGATGGCTGAAAAAGGAGAGCGCTGACTTCCACGTTTTTTAGGAAGGGGCAGCGCCGCGCTACCTCGTATCGCCGGAAGACGGATGGCGGGCTCAGAACTCAAGATCAACCCGATGGCAGGAAGAGGACCCTGTCAAAAACCAGAACGAAAAAGGGAACGACAACATGAACACATTCGCAAAACTCACCGCGGCGGCATCGTTTGCCTTGTCGCTCGCGATCGTTCCGGCCCACGCCGGTGCCGTACTCGACCACGTGCTCGATGCAAAGACACTGAAGGTAGCGACCGACGCCAACTGGGCGCCGCAGTCCTTCATGAACGAAAAGAACGAGATGGACGGCTTCGATGTCGATGTCGCCAAGGAACTCGCCAAGCGGTTGGGTGTCGGTGTCGAGTTTGTTACCCCCGGCTGGGACATCATCACGGCCGGCAATTGGCAGGGGCGCTGGGACATGCATGTCGGCTCGATGACGCCGACAAAGGAGCGTGCCAAGGTCTTCGATTTCCCGGCCGTCTACTACTACACCCCGGCCGCCGTGGCCGTGCACAAGGACAGCCCTGTGGTCGGCCTGATCGATCTGGACGACAAGATCGTCGGCGCGACGGCGACGTCCACCTTCGAAGCCTATGCCAAACAGGATCTGACCCTCGACGCTGCTGGCGCACCTGCCTTCGAATACACCTTCAAGCCGAAAGAGGTGAAGTCCTACGCCAACTCGACGACCGCATTCGATGATTTGCGCCTCGGTGACGGCGTGCGGCTCGACGCAGTCGTATCGTCGCTGCCCAGCATTCGCGACGCAATCAAGGCCGGCTATCCGATCAAGCAGGTTGGCGACCCGGTCTTTTACGAACCGCTCGCAGTCGCCGTCGAACACGGCGACAAGGAGCTGAGCGACAAGATCGCCGAAGCGATCAAGGCGATGCAGGACGATGGCACGCTGAGCAAGCTGTCGGAGGAATGGTACGGCGTCGACTACACCGTCGTGAAGTAAGGCAGCCATGTCTGGCGGTCCGGGCAGCCGGACCGCACGTTGTCCAAAGGGACCAAAGATGCTTTATCCCGATACTGTCGAGTCCGAAATACTCGTCCACAAACCATGGTTCGTGGCCAGCATGTTCGCTGCCGTCCTCATTGCCTTCACGGCCTTCGGCCTGACCGGCACAACGATGGGCGAATTGATGCGGCCAGTGATCGGCGAGCCGCTCGAAAGCGGATTCTACGGCCGCTTTGCGACCGCCTTCGTCGTGGCGGTGCTCTTCTGCCTCAACATCGTCCTGATCGGCTTTGCGAGCCTCAGGGTCCAGATCGTGGTCGTCTGGCTCGAGTTGCTGGCGCTGTTCCTCGCCTTCTTCCAGACCTTCGATCTCAGCCTGCCCTTCATAGAGGAAAAGTTGCCGTTCCTCATCACGCAAGGGCTGGTGACGACGGTCTATGTTTCGGCGATCTCGATTGTGATTGCCTCGGCGATCGCCATCCTTGGCGCCGTGGCCAAGCTCTCGACCAACGGCTTCGCCTATGCGATTGCGAGCTTCTACACGTCCTTCTTTCGCGGTCTGCCGCTGTTGATGCAGGTTTATCTGATCTATCTCGGCCTGCCGCAGCTCGGCTTCATCATCGACGCGGTGCCGGCCGGTATTCTGGCACTTTCGCTCTGCTACGGCGCATACATGACGGAAATCTTCCGCTCCGGCATCCAGAGCATCGACCGCGGCCAGTGGGAGGCGTCGCGCTCTATCGGCTTCGGCTTCGGGCTGACGATGCGCAAGGTCATCCTGCCTCAGGCGTTGCCGGTCATCATCCCGCCGACCGGTAACCAGTTCATTTCCATGCTGAAGGACAGCTCGCTGGTCTCCGTCATCGGTGTCTGGGAGCTCATGTTTCTCGCACGGACGCTCGGCCAGAAGACCTTCCAGCATATGGAAATGCTCATATCAGCCGCCATGCTCTACTGGACGATGTCTATCGTTCTCGAGCTGATCCAGTCCCGCATCGAACGTCACTATGCCAGGAGCAAGGTCAGATGAGCGCCGAGACCATCATCGACGTCAAAAATGTTTCCAAGTGGTACGGCGCCTTCCAGGTGCTGACCGACATCAACCTGACGGTCCGCAAGGGCGAACGCATCGTGATTTGCGGTCCGTCCGGATCCGGCAAATCTACCTTGATCCGGTGCTTCAACCGCTTGGAAGCGCACCAGGAAGGTGAGATCGTCGTCAACGGCATCAACCTGCATCCGAAGATGCGCAATGTCTCGGATGTGCGCCGCAACGTCGGCATGGTGTTCCAGCACTTCAACCTTTTCCCGCACATGACCGTGCTGATGAACTGCATGGTCGGACCGATGTGGATCAACGGCGTGCCGGAAGCGGAGGCGCGGGCAAGGGCGCTCACATTCCTCGATCGGGTACGCATCCCGGAACAGGCCCACAAGTTTCCAATCCAGCTTTCCGGCGGCCAACAGCAGCGCGTCGCGATCGCGCGCTCGCTCTGCATGCAGCCGGCCGTGATGCTGTTTGACGAACCGACATCCGCGCTCGACCCCGAGATGGTGTCCGAAGTCCTTGATACCATGACGAGCCTGGCAAAGGACGGCATGACGATGGTCTGCGTCACCCACGAGATGGGGTTCGCCAGGGCCGTCGCAGATCGCGTGATCTTCATGAACTCGGGACAGATTCTCGAGGAGGCTAGGCCCGATGATTTCTTCGACAATCCAAAACACGAGCGGACCAAGCTGTTTCTCGGTCAGATCCTGAAGCATTAGCTCGGCGCCCAACAGTTTCAGCTACCAGTTGATGCTCGTTGGTGCGTTCTGATGCGCGGAACGCGCTCGGCGTGTCTCCGAACGCTTTGCGAAACTCACGCGAGAAATGCGCTGTGTCCGCGAAGCCTGTGATATTTGCAATTTCCATCACAGTCAGCGAGCCGCCGGAAAGCAGGTACCGCCCGTAGTTCAGTCGCAAAAAGGTTCAGCCCTTCTGCGCGGCCCGCAAGGCGGAGGCCGGATAACGTAGGGTCGGGTCGAAAGGATTGAGCTTACTGCTGATCGCTTGCGCCTCTGCCTTCAAGAGATCGGTGATCGTGCCGCTTCGCGTTTCCGTCAGGCGCGATGCCAGCGTGCCGATGCTCAAGGAGGCGACGGCGATGCCGTTGCGGTCAAGAACCGGCACGCCGAGCCCGGCCATGCCCTCGATCATCTCGAAGTTCATCTGGGCTGCGCCGATCCGCCTGACCTCCTCGATCTTGATGCGCAGGTCCACCTCGTCGATCGCCGCCCGGTCCATGATGCGAGGCATATTAAACTTGATGATCGCCTCGCGTTCTTCCTCTGGCAGGTGGGCGAGGATGGCGATGCTGCCCTGGCCGATGCCGAGCGGCACCTTGCCGCCGATGTCGCCGGTAAAGGAGCGGATCGGGAAGGGACCCTCGACGCGGTCGAGGCAGATTGCGTCAAAATTGCTGCGCACCAGCAGAAAGACCGTGTCGTTGAAGGTGGCGGACAGCCTCAAGAGTGACGGCCGGGCGATGTCGAGGATGCCTTCTCGCCTGCGCGCCTGCGAGGCGATCGAGAAGAACTCCAGCGACAGGCGGTAGGATTTCCCCTCTGGCATTTGCTCCACGAGGCCTTCAGCAATCAGGGTCTTCAGTAGCCGATGCGCCGATGGCTGGCTGAGATTCAGCCTCCGCGCGAGATCGATGACCCGCACACCCTCGCTCGCGTTATCTGCGAGGTCTTTCAGGATGTGGATCGCCTTGGTGAGGCTGGAGCTTCCGGCGTTCTCTGGTTCCGACATTTGCGAAAATCTTTCAAAATCTGCGTGGCATAATTCCGTATATCGGATTTTTCTAACAAAAAATTCCGAAATAGAAAATTGCATTTGTGTTTTTCGTCAATTTCCTGGAGTTAATTCACACAAGCCTTCTTCAAGGGGTGGATGTGCCAGACGTGAATAGCCGAGAGGCTATTCCGAGCGCGAAACCGTGCCTTTATCGGTGCACTCGCGTACGCCGGAGATCTCAACGCCTGAAGGAAGGTTCGATGGTTGACGACGTGTCGCAGCCGCCGGGATCGCCGACAAGAAAAATGGGGCAGGCGATCTCAGGGGTAGCGACCCAGGGGAGAATGAGCATGAGTTTCCTGAACCTTGAGAAGGTCTCCAAGTTTTATGGATCAGTCGCAGCCGTTCATGATTTCGATCTGGCGGTCGAAAAGGGCGAGTTTATCTCGCTGCTCGGGCCCTCGGGCTGCGGCAAGACGACGACCCTGCAGATGATCACTGGGCTCGTGCGTCCCTCCTCGGGCACGATCACCATGGGCGGGCGCGACATCACTCATTTGCCGCCGCCGCAACGCGAACTGGGCGTAGTCTTCCAGAGCTATGCGCTCTTCCCCCATATGACCGTGGCGCAGAATGTTTCCTTCGGCCTCGAAATGCGCAAGGTCGCAAAACCGGAGCGCGACAAACGGATCAAGGAGATCCTGTCGCTGGTCCATCTCTCGGCGCTTGCCGATCGCTACCCGCGCGAGATGTCGGGCGGGCAGCGCCAGCGCGTGGCGATTGCCCGGGCGCTTGTCATCAATCCGCCGGTGCTTTTGCTTGACGAGCCGCTATCGAACCTCGATGCGCAGCTTCGCGAGGAGATGCAGTTCGAATTGCGCCGCATCCAGCAGACCGTCGGCATCACGACGATCATGGTGACCCATGATCAGGCTGAAGCGCTGTCGATCAGCGATCGCGTCGTCGTCATGGAGAAGGGGCGCATCACCCAGGTCGATACGCCTTACGAACTCTATGAGCATCCCCGCAACGACTTCATCTCGTCCTTCGTCGGCAAGTCCAACTTCATGTGTGCGACCTCGTCCTTCAACGGCAAGGGCGCGTCGATCAGCATCGACAACACGCCGATCCGCTTCAACACCGACCGCCGCGAGCCGGATGGCAAAGTCTCGATCTTCATCCGCCCGGAAAAGCTCCGGCTGACCGAGCCCGGCGAGGGTCAGATCCAGGGGAAAGTGACGACACGCTATTTCATGGGGAGCCAATGGCTGGTCAGCGCCGAGACATCGGCGGGCGTTCTTGCCGTTGCTGTTCCCAATCTCGGTGCGCCGCCGCCGATGGAAGGCGAAACCGTTGGGCTTGCCTGGCAGAGTGCCGATTGTCGTGTGCTGGCGGGAGCGGCCAAGTGATGAGCGCCGCTACCTCCGCCATCAAGCCGCGCCAGCTCGCGCCCTTGGCTCTTTCCGGGCCGACCACCCTGTTCTTCATCGGCCTCGTGCTCTTGCCGCTTCTGTTGACGGTGATCCTCTCCTTCAACAGCTATGACTATACCGCCGGGATCCAGAGCGACTTCACCTTCGCCAACTACCTCACGGTGTTGCAGGACGAATATTATCTCTCGACCTTCTGGCGGACATTGCGGCTTGCGCTTCTGACGACGGTCATCACGGTGGCGATCGGTGTGCCGGAGGCCTACGTGCTCTCGAACATGCGCAAGCCCTGGCGGTCGATCTTCTTGCTCGTGATCATCGGCCCGCTGCTTGTTTCTGTGGTGGTGCGCACCTTCGGCTGGAGCATGCTGCTCGGCAAGAACGGCTTTGTAAACAGCGCGCTTGCCATTGTCGGCCTTGACCCGGTGCAGCTTCTCTACACCGAGACGGCGATCGTCATCGGTCTCGTCCATATCATGCTGCCGTTCATGGTTATCCCCGTCTGGACCGTTCTGCAGAAACTCGACCCGACGGTCGAGGCGGCAGCGCTCACCCTCGGCGCCTCGCGCTTCACCGCCCTTCGTCGCGTCGTCTTTCCGCAGGCGGCTCTCGGCATCCTCTCGGGCAGCCTCATCGTCTTTGCACTCTCGGCAAGCTCGTTTGCCATCCCCGGCCTGCTTGGCGGCCGGCGGCTGAAAATGGCGGCAACACTTGTCTACGACGAGTTCCTGATCGAGCTGAACTGGCCGCTCGGTGCGACCATCGCGATCATCGTGCTTGTCGCCAATCTCGTCATCATGCTCGCCTATAACCGCCTCATCGAGCGGCAGGCGAAGCGCAAGCTGGGTTGAAGCCATGCAGAGAAACGGACCCATCGCTCTCGCATTCCATAGCCTTGTCGTCGTCTTCATGCTGGCGCCGATGGTGGTCGTCTGCCTCGTGGCCTTCACGCCGGAAAACACCCTGGCGATGCCCTGGAATGGGCTGTCGCTACGGTGGTTCAAGGCGGTTTTCCATCATGCCGACTTTATGTCGTCCTTCGGCAACAGCGTAAGGCTCGCCCTGCTGTCAGCCACCATCTCCACCGTTTTTGCGGTTCCGGCGGCGCTGGCGATCACCCGCTACGATTTCCGCGGCCGTGAGGCGCTGAACGCGCTCTTCCTGTCGCCACTGATCATTCCGCACCTGGTCCTCGGCGTCGCTTTCCTGCGTCTCTTCTCGCTGATGGGCATGGGCGGGTCCTTCGGTTGGCTTGTCGCCACCCATGCGATCGTCGTCACCCCCTATACGCTGCGGCTGATCCTGGCGTCACTCACCAGCATGGACCGCAACGCCGAAAATGCGGCGCGCACGCTGGGGGCTGCGGAGTGGACGGTGTTTCGCCGGATCACCATGCCGCTCATGCTGCCAGGTGTCAGCGGCGGCTGGTTGCTCGCCTTCATCAACAGTTTTGACGAGCTGACCATGTCGATCTTCGTGACGTCGCCGTCGACGGTAACGCTGCCGGTCCGCATGTACATGTACGCAAGCGAATCCATCGATCCGATGATGGCGGCCGTTTCGACGCTCATGATCGCGCTCGCCACCATCACGATGATCATCCTGGATCGCCTGTTCGGTCTCGACCGGCTGCTTGTGGGCAAGGGCTGATATCCGATGTCGATGAACCCGTTGCTTCGGCGGCGCTACCGCCTGGACGAGACACCCGTGCCCTTCACATTGAACGGAACGGCCCAAACCGGGCGCCGTGGCGACACGGTGCTGACGGCAATACTCTCGGTGAGCGGTCACCTGAGACAGAGCGAATTCACCGGGGAGAAGCGGGCCGGCTTCTGCCTGATCGGCGCCTGTCAGGATTGTTATGTGATGACGGCGCAAGGCAGCCGCGTCCGCGCCTGCAGCACCGCCTTGCTCGCGGGCATGGCTTTCATCACCGATCTCGGCGCGGTGTCGGAGACGGCCCATGACTGAGCCGTTGCAGCCCGTCATCGTTGGCGCCGGACCGGCAGGCATACGCGCCGCCGAGCGCCTCGTGCGCGCAGGTCTCAGGCCGATCGTGCTTGACGAAGGTCAGCGCGCTGGCGGGCAGATCTATCGACGCCCGCTGATCGACGACGGTCGATCCTATCGCAGCCGCTATGGTTCGGAAGCCGGCAAGGCAAGAAGGTTACACGAGGCTTTCGAGGCACTCTTGCCTGCGATCGACTATCGCCCCGAAACGCTGGTCTGGAATGTTTCGGCGGCTGAGCACGGCAATCAGCTCGATGTCCTTTTGGCCGGCGTGCATTGGCAGATCGGCTTTTCGCAACTGATCCTGTGCACCGGCGCGACCGATCGCGTGCTGCCATTTCCGGGATGGACGACGCCTGGAGTTTACACGCTCGGCGCCTCCCAAGTGGCGCTGAAAGCCCAGGGCTGCACAATTGGCGACCGCATCGTCTTCATGGGCTCCGGTCCGCTGCTCTACCTCGTTGCCTGGCAATATATGAAGGCCGGCGCGTGCGTGGAGGCGGTGCTCGACACAGCACCCATCACGTCGAAGCGACACTTGCTGTCGCTTGCCATCCATGCGCCGCGCATCGTCGGGCTTGGTGTTTTCTACGGGCTCCAGCTCCAGCTGGCCGGCGTGAAGATCCGCAACGGCGTGCGGCCGGAGGCGGTCCTCGGGACGGGCCAGGTCGAAGGTCTTCGCTTCCGTCGGCGGGCAAGCAAAGGTGAGGTCGTCGAGACGGTATCCTGCGACGCGCTCGCCTACGGTTTTGCCCTTCGGCCAGAAACCCAGCTTGCCGATCTTGCCGGCTGCCGTTTCTGTTTTGACGAGCGCGATCGCGTGTGGCTGCCTGAGCGAGACGCCATGGGGCGCACTAGCCGGGCCAACGTATACGTTGCCGGTGACGGCAGCGGAATTGCCGGCGCCGATGCGGCGGAAGTCTCGGGCGAGCTCGCCGCGGCCGCTCTGCTCGAGGATGCGGGGAAAGCATCAGCGGATGGAGCGCGCCTGCTGGCGGCTCGCGAAGCGATCCTGCGGCAGCGTGATATCCTCGAACGTGCCTTTCCCTTCCCGGTTGATTGGTTCGAGAGGGTCCCGGACGAGACGACGCTGTGTCGTTGCGAGGAGATTACCATTGCAGAAGGACGCCGCGCCATTGCGAGCGGCTCCATCAGCGAGATCAACCGCCTGAAGGCGCTGAGCCGGGTCGGGATGGGACGTTGCCAGGGGCGCATGTGTTCCGCCGCTGCCACCGAGTTGTTGAGCGGGCTTTGTGGCGTTTCGCCCGGTGAGGTTGGTCGCCTTCGCGCTCAGGCGCCGGTCAAGCCGATCCCGCTTGGTTTCGGTGCTGCCGTAAAAGCGGAGGCTCGGTCATGAGCTGGCGCATCTCCGTCGACGTCGCGATCATCGGCGGCGGGCTGGTGGGCAGCTCCGCAGCACTTGCCATGCGTAAAGCGGGGCTTTCAGTCGCCCTCATCGATAAGGGCTATTGTGGCGCGCAGGCGAGCGGGGTGAACTATGGCGGCGTGCGCCGGCAGGGCCGCGCCCCCGAACAATTGCCTTTGTCGCAGCGCGCACACGGTATCTGGCCGCAACTCAAGGCAATGGTCGGCATCGATGCCGAGTACATGCGCTCCGGCCATCTGAAGCTCGCCCGCACGGAAAAGGATTTCGCCAAGCTCGAAGCCTATGCCCAGACGGTTCGGGACTATGGGTTGGGGCTTGAGCTCGTTGCCGGTTCGGCGTTGGCGCACCGGTTCCCCTGGCTTTCCGCCCAGGCGGTCGGCGCGTCGCTCTGCCCCGATGACGGCCACGCCAATCCGCGTCTCGTTGCGCCCGCCTTCGCAAGAGCCGCCGAGCGCGCCGGCGCGATGGTACTGGAGCAGACGCCGGTGCGCGAGGTCGCTGCGACCGGAAACGGTTTCGAGATCCTCGCCGGCGACGGCATCGAGATCCGCTGCCAACAACTGGTCAACAGCGCCGGTGCCTGGTCCGACCGCTTTGCCGCGAATTTCAACGAGCCTGTACCGCTGACACGTATCTATCCCTCGATGGTGGTCACCGAACCTCTGCCATTGCGTTTGCCCGTCAGCATGGGTGAACAGGGCGGCAGCTTCTATGGCCGGCAGGTGGCGCGCGGCAACTATGTCATGGGGGGCGGTCGCGGCCTGCCGCTTGGCGATCCCGACTATTCGCGTCCGTCGGTGACGGCTGCATCCTCCGTCATGCAGCGTGCAATCACGCTCTTTCCGCATCTGGCTGAAGCCCAGGTCATCCGCTTCTGGTCTGGAACCGAGGCGGAAATGCCCGACGGCAACCCGGTGATCGGCCCGAGCGAGACGACATCAGGCCTCTTCCACGCTTTTGGCTTCTGCGGCGCAGGTTTTCAGACCGCGCCCGCCGTCGGCGAAGTGCTCGCAGAACTCGTCACCGCGGGCCGCAGCACTACGCCGATAGACGCCTTTTCCATTGGCCGCTTCCGCAAGGTGGCGGCCGAAACTGCAGCCTCGTTGTAAACAGAAAGGGGAATACCATGATCGACCAACGGCTTACCAAAACCACGGCCCTCGCACTGCTGGCGTTCGTTGTGCAGCAGAATTGTGCCTCGGCGGAAACCAAGACGCTCTACATCGGCATGAACGGCGGAAACTTCGAACGCGCCTATACGGAGCACGTGCTGCCGCCTTTCGAAAAGGCGAACGACGTCAAGGTCGTCGTCGTACCCGGCACATCCGCTGACATCCTCGCCAAGGCAACCGCCGCCAAGGACAATCCGCAGATGCATGTCATGCTGCTTGACGATGGCGTAATGGTGCGCGCCATCGGCGGCGGTCTCTGCCAGAAGATTGCTGCTGATCCGGTGCTTGACCAGATCCAAATGGCTGCCCGCCTGAAAGACGACATGGCGATCGGCGTCGACATGGGCATGACTGGCCTTGCCTATAACAAGAAGCTCTTCGACGAGAAGGGCTGGCCGGCGCCGACCTCGTGGATGGACATGGCCGATCCCAAATTCGAAAACGCCGTCGTGTTCCAGTCGGCTTCCGCATCGAGCTTCGGCCTGCACGCCTTCCTGATGTTCAACCGCATCCAGGGCGGCGACGAGACCAACGTTGAACCGGGTTTCGACAAGTTCTCCGATACGATCGGCAAGAACGTCATCGAGTTCATCCCGAGTTCGGCGAAGATCTCCGAAATGGTGCAGACCGGAGAGGCAGCGATCTTCCCGCTGACCCCAACGGCCGTCAACAACCTCAAGGACAAGGGCATTCCAGTGGAATACGCCCAGCCGAAGGAAGGCTCCGTGGTGCTCGCCGTCACCGAATGCGTGATCGCCAACAACAGCGAACCGGAACTCAGTCAGAAGCTCGCCCACTACCTGCTTTCCGCCGAGGCACAGAGCCTGGCGCTCGACCACGGCAACATCATCCCGTCAAACATCAACGCCAAGGCCGGCACAGATGCGGCAAACGCGAAGCTCTCGACGTTTAAGGCCAACATGGAGACCGCCAAGGTCCTCGATTGGGATGCGATCAACCAGAACCGGCAGGAATGGAACAAGCGCTGGAACCGCATGATCGAACGGTAGGTATGGCGGGAACGCTTATCGGTCCACCAGGCGCGCAGGCGCGCCTGGCGGTGCGACATGGGTTCCCGGGCAATGCACCGGAAAATCCAGTCAACGACGGCGCGAACGAGGTGCTGGCGCGCTTGCTTGACCCAAGAACAATATACAGAGAACCGGTTTAGCGTACGCCGTGCGCACAACGAAAATGAGCCTCCGCAGGGGGGCGGAGGCTCGCGCGCTCAAATATTGTCGGTAACAAGTTTTATAAATATCAAGCAGTTGCACGGAAACATGAACCGTAAACGCAACGGCGGCTGCGTCGAAATAGGATGGCGGTGTGTGCAAATGCAGGTGCAGTTTGCCGATCGGGAAACCGCATAGCAACCCGCCCAAATGGACACTTTGCGTAATACATTGGGCTTAGCCAATGACGCGACGCGAGCGCTAGAAAAATCGCGTAACGTTTCGTCGGGGGCGGCTCCGCCACGTAGTGATTGCGATGTGGCTGTGAGGCATCGGCGCTCGCAATATGTACACTGAAACGATCAAATCATTGGGGAAATGCGAAGCGGTAACGCATGTAGTGCCTCTCCCGACGGTCGCGACCTAGTCTCGCGACAAACAGCGCAAATCACCAACGTCGTGCAATTGTTTTTGAACCTATGCCATCCGGGTAAGCAGCACAGCCAGTGGGATGCTTGCGGCATGGCGCTCATGGCTGCCCCCGCTCTATAATCGAGCTGTCGCGTATATCATTCACAATTGTAACGAGCTCTGTTGGAATTAACTGTTACATTTGGAACAGGTTCGTCGGCACTCGTCATGTAAAGTATCGAAAGGCTGGCTGAATAAATTCAGTCAAAGGCTATGTCCGATACTAAATGTCAGGGATTTTCGTCCGAAAATCCGACGGATATCCTTGTTTTGTCGCCAAAGTAAACATTTCTCGTTGAATTTTCAACGGGTTGGATCTTTTCCATAGTGTTGCATACGAAACCCGACGACCATCTGACGGCTCTGTCCCAATGTGAAGGAGAGCCCGACGGCGGTTGGACATGCCCTGGCGTTGGTCTGGGCGATTGGCAGGTCCCGCGTGGCGTGACCGTGCCAACTTGAACGCACAGCAAACCGACCATCAGCCGCGGCAGAACTAGCGGGCAACAGCGCGCTACAAAAACGATGGGAGGCTTCCGTGAAGACAAGTGTACGCGGCATATGCGCCATGCTCGCCGAAGAGGCAATCGTCCTATCAGCCTACAACGATGGCACAGGAACCATGACGGTCGGCGCCGGACATACGGCGGCGGCCGGTCCACCTGTTCCCCGCTCCGGCCTGACGATCACCCTGACGGAGGCGATCAACATCTTCCGCACCGATCTTGCCAAGTTCGAGGCACAGGTTCAGGCAGCCGTCAGGACCCCGGTGGCGCAGCATCAGTTCGATGCCCTTGTGTCGTGGCACTTCAATACGGGCGCGATATCGAAGGCAGGCTTGACGCAGAAGCTCAATGCCGGAGACGCTGTTGGCGCGGCCGCCGAATTTGCGCGCTGGAACAAGAGCAACGGCAAGGTGCTCGACGGCTTGGTCGCCCGTCGCGAGCGCGAAGCAGCCATGTTCGCAAAGGGAGAGTATGGCAGCCCGAAGATCCGCGTTCTGGAGAGCAGGGGCGGCCCGGAGGAAATCTTCACCGCCGACCAGATCGAGACGCTCCTCGGGGGTGCCCCGAACTCGGAAGAAGAACAGACCACCGAAGAACTGCTGGCCAATCCGATCTCGCAGCTTCTCCCGCTCAACCGGCCCAAGCAATCCGCCGCGCTCACGAACACCGTGCTTCAGGAGTTTAGAAACCTCATCCCGGAAGAGGGGCGTGATGACGCTGTGACGTTGGTCGCCGTGCGCGGCTACTACCTCAACTCGATGGGCAAGGAGAGCGCAAACGATCGCGGCGTCTACGACGACGCGATCTTCATCGTCGAGCCGAGCGGTGTCCACAACTTCAACGCCAATACGGATCCCAGCCGTTTCGGTCGCGGTATCGCGCGGCTGAAGCCACGCCAGGCGATCCGGTACAGACCCGGTCTACACGGTTTTGGGCGCAAGAACGGACCCTATCCCGCCTTCCGGCAGGACAGCGACTGCACGGTCATTCGTGATGAAACCGGTGAGGATACGGATTCGCAGGATGGCCGCTTCTGGATCAATCTCCACCGCGGCGGCGTCACGTCCACCTCAAGCCTCGGTTGCCAGACGGTCCCACCGCATCAGTGGAACGAATTCAAGACCCTCTTAGACGGTCTGCTGAAGAAGCATGGACAGGAGACTTTTTACTACTTGCTCGTCGATCAGGACGATGTCCCACAGGAGGAAACGACCATGCCTGTTATCACGCAGCCGGCACCGGCTCCGGCGACGACCGAGGCGAACCCCGCACAATTGCTGCAACAGATCCTCGCGCTCGCTGCGATGTCGCGCGGACACAAGCCCGCCAACCAGGGCGACATGACCTGGCTGGTCGATGTCTTGCGGGCACTTGTCACCCAACCGACGATCAATGGCGTTGTCCTGAATGGCGCGAAACCGGACCCGCTCGCATCGGTCAGCGACCCTGACCTGACGCCGGTCAACGGTGCGCTCGGAAAGGCGCTCGGGAATGCGCTCGACGGCCGCAAGACCGCGATAGGTGCCATCGGCATGCTCGCCACGACCCTTCTGCCAATCTTCTTTCCGCAGCTGGCGCCGGTCACGGCGATCGCTGCACCCTTGATCGAGGGGGCGGCGAACGCGGGCGCCACAGCGGCGGCGACGCATGCTGGCGGAGGGCTCGGCAGCGAGCTTGTAACGGCCGCCTTCCCTGTCTTTGCCGCGATCAGCGGCTGGGGCGTGATGGGCAAGGTTGAAAAATGGGTCCGCGCCCTTCGGGGCGGGCTTGAAGCGCCGGCCGCGTGAGAACCGCGGCTGCTCACGCCAAGACAACAGGGAAACGCACATCAGGGCCATAAAGGAAAAAAGAGATGAAACGCTTGGTTGTTTGTTTCGACGGAACCTGGAACGACGCCGATAGTGCCCGTTCCGAAACGAATGTCGCGCGGATCGCGAGGGCCATTCGTGCTTGCCAGGACGAAAGAGGCGGCATTCCGCAATCTGTCCTGTACCTGCGCGGTATCGGATCGTCCGGCCTGCAAATTCAACGCCTTTTGGATGGCGCGATCGGCACTGGCGTGGATGAGAACATCCGCTCCGGATACATGTTCCTCGCCCAGAATTATGTTTCAGGCGACGAGATCTATCTGTTCGGTTTCTCGCGTGGCGCCTTTTCCGCGCGCAGCCTGGCGGGGCTGATCGCCTCATGCGGACTTCTCAGACGGCAGCGGCTCGGGGATCTGCGCAACGCCTGGCAGTATTACAGAACCACCGAGGACCGGTCGCCGAAGGATTTCGTTGATAGATATTCGACGGATGCGCACCTGGATGTCGAAGTCACGATGCTCGGGGTCTGGGACACGGTCGGCGCGCTGGGCGTCCCCAGCCACATTTTCAGTAGCTTCAACTACAGGGAATATGGATTCCACAATACCACGGCCTCAAAGATAACGCGCCACGCCTACCACGCGATGGCCATCGATGAGTCGCGAGACGAGTTCGTGCCGACGCTCTGGACAGGCGACGTCCCGGCCAATTGCAAGATAGAGCAGGTCTGGTTCGCAGGCAGCCATGGAGACGTTGGCGGAGGGTATGTCGACCGTTCACTGGCCGATATCCCGCTGGTCTGGATGGCGCAAAAGGCGCAGGCCTGCGGGCTTGTGATCGACTGGACGATGCTCCCGAAAGGACTCGACGTCAGCGCCCCGCATCACGACTCGCGTGCAGGCTGGTCGCTTAAGGACCGGTTGACGCCGACATTCCGGCAAATCTGCGAGAAGCCGTTCAGGGTGAATTACTACGAAACGCTTTACCGGCCGCGCGATGGACAGGGCATCGCTCAACGCACGATCAACGAATCCCTTCATGAAAGCGTGATCGCGCGCTATGGGCAGACAGTTTCCTTTTCTCCGGACGACGATCCGTCGGCGCGCGCGCAGCAAGTCTACAAGCCCAGAAATCTCGCTCCGCTTTTCAATGTCCCGGTTCGGGGGCAGCGCCCAGTGGCGCCCAATGTGATCGCGGCTCAGACTGCCCAGGTCGCGACCGTTTGAAAATACCTACACGCCCGGTTCATGGGGCTGGACGGGACGATGCACGGCAAGACGAGGAGGTCTTGCCGTGCATTTTCGTCTGGCCGCTCGTGAAGCCAAAGCTGGAATGGATTTCACCTGAGCCGGAGGTCAAGGCGACACTGCACATTCGCAACCGCATTGCACCGTCATCGGTTTTGTGGAGCCGGACGTCCGTGCCGCAGCGTTTGGGGCCGAGCAACTTTCAGGGGGCCCTAGCCTGATGGCCCACCCGAGAATGCGCCGCAAAAAAGAGATCGCCAGGTGGTGCCCGTGACCTACTGCCATGGTCCAATCCGCTTCCCGTGTCCGCACGGACCAGCATTGCCAGCAATCGTGCACTGCCCGCCGGTAAGCGAGCGGCTAGGCACGTTCTAGGCCCTTGCGGGCTTGCGGTCACGCTGCCGAGGCAGAATAGGCGATCGGTGGTTAGTCCCAGTGACCGTGACGCCGGTCGCCTCGTCCGTATTCTTGAGCTTACGGATCCCGGCCCACATGCGGCGTCGTCGGCGCCGGCTAGCGGTCCGTCTTCGAAATGCTTTGCGAAACCTCGGGCAAATGCACCGGATCTTGCTGCGCACCGGCACCAGACCCAGGCTTCTCAGTCATGTCGCTTCCCGCCGGAATGCTGTTGATCCGGAACAGGGTGGCGAGATGTTGAGACTTTTGCGTCCCGGGAAAATGACCTGAGAACAGTCGCTCGACGGTTCCGTCCTCGAACATGCCGTAAAGCGCAAGTGTGATGCGCTCGGGGAAATCGGGGAAACGGCGAGATGAGACTACGAGGGCGTAGGGCTCGTATGTGCCTTCCGTGGTCGGTGTGGTGTCGGCAGCACAACGGGTACCGGTACGTTCGCCATAGTCGGCAAGTGCGGCCTTGATGATATCGACATCCCCGAAATAGCGGGCCAGCCGACCGTTACAAAATTCCTCCGCCGCCTCGGAATGCGAGTCGATTTCTCGCGGGCAGATCATCCAGTTGTCCTGCGTCAGGTGCGCCGCATTGGATTTCAGCGTGTCGCCGATCGTAGATCCCTTGACGTAGCCCCAGATCTCAAAGGTTCTCTTCTTCTCGGTGTTTTCCTTCGTGGGCTGCTGGAGAGTGAAATCAAACTTCTGTTCCAGCCAGCCGAGAAGGCCGTTTCCGGCGGTTGCTGCAGGTTGGGTCGTACTGGGCGGGGTGGCTTGGTTCGCGGGCACCGACGACCATCTTCTCGTCTTCAGATCTTCGCCCTTTGCCTGTTTCAGCCAATTGAACACGTCCGTGCAGGTCGGTTTGGGCGGTGCGTCTTTGGGAAGGTCTCCGGCTGCCTCTGACGAACGTGGATCGAGATGCGCCTTGACGTATGAGCCGTTCGCCACGAAGACGATGGGCGAGAACGCAAGATAGGGTGCCTGCCCGTTGTAGGCGAAGTTCTGCATCCGCTTGAGCGTGATCGTCGTCGGATCGCAAAGTAGGTCGTAGTCGCCGTCGCCTGTTTTCAGGAACGCGGCTCGTTTCTTTGCGTCCACGCCCTCTTCGCTAAAATGATATCCCGCACGCTGGACGGCCTCGGTGCAGATATCCCAAAAGAAGCCGAGATAGCCTTTGGTGTCTTGGTCCCGCCAGATGAAGGGTCGCGCATCTTCGCGCACCCCAATCCTAATCTCACCGCTGTCAAGCGTCTCAGCACGCGCAGTGTAAGAGAGGACATGCGCTGGGACGAGTGCGGCGACGACGAATTTGGCGAGCAGTGGGCGCATCGGCTACTCCGCGGGTGTTGGTCTTGGCGCCACGCGTGCGGGCGTCTTTCCCGAACGGAAGCGCTCGGCGCCGCCGCGTTGGTTGAGAAGAGCAGCCGTGACGCAAAACACGACGACGAAGCCGATGAACGCCGAGAACATCGCCGAGTAGACGACGAGACCTCTATCGATTGCGTCGAGGCTCAGAGTGGTTGCGGGCTTCGTTGCCCATGATGTCAGGTAACGGGTCGCCCCTCCGCAGACGGCCATGACAACCGATGCGCCGACCGCCCAGATCAGGCTTGAGAGATACGTCGGCTGCAGCGAGAGTGACAGTGCCCGAGCCAACCATGCATCGAGCAGGAACGCCACGATCAGGGCAAGTACGGCGCCGCGAACGGCCGTCGGCGCGTTGTATTCGAACGAAAGCTGCAGGAACAGCGAGAGGCCTTGATCGCCGGCGGCCCAACCTGTGTCGAGGCCGGTTTTCCAGAGCTGCAGCCCCATGACGAATACGGCGGCGACGGCCCAGGACACGAAAACGACGAGCACGGCTTGCGGCAACCACGAGGTCCAATGCGCCTCGCGCATGTTCTGCCAACGACGCGACTGCATGCCTGCGTCGCGAAGCGCGAGCGTCACAATCATCGGGATGCAGTAGTTGTTGAACGCGTAGAAGATGTAGGTCAGCGTGCGAGAATAGACATTGACGGGGCTACCCCATACGAGCTCGCTTTCAAACCGACCGGGTAGCAGGCTCCAAAAGAGGCTGACGAAGAGCACGGTGCCGAGGGCCCAGAGCGCAGTCAACGTCGCGTAGGATCTGCGATAGCCAGCGCTTAAATGGGGGTACAACAGGGCGCCGAGGAACTGCTCGAGCTTTTTCCGGGCAACGACTTGCTGATGTGCCGCTGCCTCGTCTGCCGTCGCCGGCGAGACGACGATGATCTCGTGCTCGACATAGAGCGCGAGCAGGATGCAAAGATCGTCTGCAAGGTCGTCGGCATCCGACGCCAATCGCTCCCAGGTCGCCCTCTTGCGTTCGCCGAGGCTTGCATCGGCGGCTCCGTTGCTGACAGGCGCTTCCTTCGCCGCGCCTGACCCGTAGCCCGACCTCTCGTCCAGATCCACGACCAACTGATCCCGTCGCTTGCTGAGCTCTTCCTCAAGTTTCTGAAAACGCTCCCGCGCGGGGGCGTTGGCGAGCTTCAGCTTGCGGTCGAGGATCCAGGCAGAGACGGAGAAGATCAGTTCCAGATCGAGACGAAAGTCCTCGGGTTCGCTCAACTGATCCTTCGCGGCCGCCTGATAATGATCAATACGCTCCCAATTGCTGCGCGGAATGAGGAGGGAGTTCTTTTCGAGGGATGACGCGCTGTCGGCCGAGATCGCGAGGTCCTTCCGGCGCAGATCTTCACTGGCGCCGATGACGCGGGTGGGAATACCCGCCAGGCGGTGGGCAGCACTTCGCATCCAATCCTCGAAGCTTCCCAGAAGCGGGAAACTGGGTGCCAGACCGACCATGATCAGCGCGATGGCAAGCGAGACCGATGCGTCGATGCCGATATCGAAGTCCCGCACGACCGACGGAACGACGATGGTGGACAGAGGCTGCATCCAGGTGCTTGCAGCACTGTTGCTGCCCGGGGTGAAGCCTGTGGTGATCGCTACCGGGGCATCGACGGAAGGAACGGGAAGCTTGCTCGCACCGATCGAAAGATCCGGGCCACCGAGCATTGGGAGGAGTTCCGCGTAGGCGCAGAGGAAGAAGTAGATGATCAGAAGTATGAGCGCGTAGCATGCGTAGGCGTGCATGACGATGCGCCGCGCCCGAAGCTTGTCGGGCGACAACAGGTTGACAAGCCGCTCCATCTGCCGCCCGCCCTCGTAGGTGACACGGTTGAAGCGCCCGTAAGAATAAAATAGGACTATCGCCGCTCCGAAGAGCAGCGCGACAAGGTTCGGCATGGTGGTAAATCACAGTTTGGGGCAGTGCCTTAACGGCACTGCTGTACCGCCGGGTTGCATTGTGCAGCTGCCGTCGCAGGCACGAATGACGTCAGGGCAATGAGCACGAGCAATAGCTTCATCATGGCATCCTCCCTTGCGATTTTGCTTTTTGATGCAGGAAGCGATCAGTTAACAAGTCGCGTTGTCGAAAGGCATAAGTTGCAAGACAACCGAGTGTTCAAGGAACTACTTTCCCGATTGTATGATACCAAACGCGTCACGGCGTGGATGTTACGTTCGTAACACCTGAAGTCTCTGGGCAGGTGTAATTTACATCGGTCTCTGTGCGTTCCGCGCCGTCGCCAGCGCGGTCACCAATCTCCGGATTTCCAGGCAACGCGCCGGCGAAAGCTGGATGGATGGATCTCTAGCGCAGCCGCGGGCTGCTGCGGAATATCTCAGCAGCGGCGTTTGAGCCGTCGCTGACATTCGACGCCGACCGGATAGGACCAAGTCTTCCGTCCGAATGGGGCGGCCCGCATCGTTATGGACTGGGAGGCCTGCCACTGGCTGGCGCCAGCTGGTACGAGACGGTCCTCATGGCACCATAAGGGACGCTCCACGGCGAGGTAGGGAATGGCTGCTGCACGGAAGAAGAACCTGACTTGCGCAATCGCGGATCGGGCGGACAGTTCGCGCGAACCGGCTTTGTTCGCTTTCGCGGCCGCCGCCTGGTACACCCACTTTGTCCGTCTGAGCGGCACCGCGACCACCGCCGTATTCGTGGATCCGTTTCGCGGTGCCTACGCACCCTTGCCAAATCGGCTTTCGAGATATGCTACACCAAACGACACGATGTCCCGCGCGTCGAAGAGGTGGCAGAACGCATCTCCGACCGTCCCGCTCCGGTGCCGGCTAGTGGCAACGTAGGCATTCGCAATCGTTTCGACCGCGTCGGCCTGGCCCGCGACCGCAAAACGATCAAGGATGCCGTTGGTGTCAAAGTCCTCGGCGGTCTCCCATACCGTTTCACCATTCGGACCAAGAAGCGGCATCTCGTAAGTCACGCGCCGCTTGCCGGGGATGTCGGCGATGGCTTCCGCATAGTGGAGAGCGGTAACGGAGTTCAAAGGGGCGCCCAGCAAGAGCACTTTTCCCCTTAGTTCGACAAATCGTTGGATTGGCGAGCCATTTCCCAAGGCCTGGCCAAGCCGATGAGGCTCGATCAACGTCTCGGAAAGTGGCCCAACCGCAACCATAGATGCGTCGGGATGAGCGCTACGGCGTGCGCCGGGCGCTTCAACAAGAAACTGGTTGAGCAGGCCGAAACCCGGATAGGTGCGAGCGGTTGCGGGATCGAACGGCGGCCAAGTACGACGCGCTTCATCAGCCATCCGGACGCCATTCAAAGTTTCCTCGTAGGGTGAGCGGTCCCATGAGGCATAGCCCATAAGGGTGCCCGATGATCCAATCGCATCGAGAAGTGCGCCGACAATGGCCGTCGGCCCGCCTTTGACAGCACCAACGGCTTTCAAGGAGGCGTGAACCATCACAAGATCGCCCGTTCGAACGCCCAGTTGTCGAAGATCCGTCGTAATTTCAGTCCGGGTTTTCATCGAACCAGTTCAGATTTTCCGAGGTCTTGAAATCAGGCCGCCAGGGCCAGCACGAGTACCCACGCTACCAGTGAGGGCGAAGGTCAAACCCAGCATGCTTGTGCGGAGGCCGGCGGGCGACTTGCCAATTGTAGGCATGAACTGTCTCCTCTCCGAGCAAACAATGCTTAATTGAGGCTGGATGCATAGACGTGTTCCATGCGATGTTTAAAGCGACGCCCGACGAGCCGTAGCGAGCACCGTGGCCTAGAGGGCCTCGCTCGCGACTTTGGCCGCCATCGATACCAGGAGCGCTGCCAAAGCCACGGCTGTTCCAAGCCTCGCGATCTTCATACGGCGTTCGCGACGGCCGTTCCAGTCATATCCCATCAGCGTCGCCTCCCGTTCCGCATTTGGTTTGGTCCGCCAAGGGCTTTCAATCGACCTTGCGCCCTGGCCGGCGTTCTTGAAGTAACTTGAGGTATCTGCGCCGGATGCAATCGATGGGCACATCGCCGGTGAACCGCAGCTTGAGCAGGACCTCGACCTCGGCATCACGCTCGATCGCCATGCCGCACTCTGGCCATTTCGCAACGACGCGATCGGCGATTTCCTTCCGCGTGGTCACGAACGTCCCTTTGCTTTGGGTCATTTTCGTTGCAGAGCGAGCGCGCCGGCCTCCCGGCAGACACCCCGCAGCGATGAAGACCGATCCGCAAGGCCTCCCAACGTCCCACTGATGTGATCGGCCTGTTGTCTGGTTAATCTGAACTGCAGCGCCGACACATCCGTGAGATTAGGGTCGACGCTGAATTCGATCCTCAAGAAAACGTCGCCCGTTTCATCGCCTTTTGCCGGCTCGGCTTTCCAGCCGACGATGGTCGAGGACCGGACATTGCCACGCCCGTCCGTACTCCAGTCGTTCATGTGCTTGCAAACCTCTCTCTTTGCGAAAACCAACGACAGACAAGAAGCTCTAGACCGCACGCCAGGAAGAATGTCCGAAAGTGCGCGTATCGGAATTGGTACATACCAGTGTTAAGCAATAGTTTTGATTTATGCATTTGGCATTTAAAAATTACAGGTCGCTAAAAGATTGATGCGACAATAGAGCCAGACACTTCCTTGCGCTGATTGTTAGCGCAAGGATTGCAGCTTGCCTGTAGGATGTCCTTTCTCAAAGCAAACGGGAGGTTGTTATGAGTGATCACGTCTATAAGAAGGTAGAGCTGGTCGGCAGTTCGAAGTCGTCTGTTACCGACGCTATCGAAACCGCGATCGCGCGTGCATCGAAGACCATGAGAAACCTGGAATGGTTCGAGGTCGACCAGATCAGGGGACACATCAAGGATGGCGAAGTCGCGCACTACCAGGTGGTCATGAAGGTCGGGTTTCGTATTGACGACTGAACAGGCGACGCGTGGGCGCAGCTTGAATCGACTGGCGCTTGCAGCAACGATCGTTGCGCCACGCCGGTAAAACACGCGGCTCAGTCGATTGTGCAGGGTTAGTAAGGGCTACATTCTGTTCCAGCATAAAGCTCCGCGCATGACAGGGGTGTGCCATGGAGCCCCTGCGGGCACGCTGCTGCAGATCGAAAGAAGACGTGGTGGCCAGGACGCTGGTCAACGAACGCGGGCGCGAGATCATGGCGTAGTTCCGCGGAACCACGCTCGCCGGCTGTCTTTCCCGCGCAGGTGCGCAGCAAGGTGCGGTACAGGCTGAGCGTCGTCTTTGCCAGACCGAGCAACTTGAACACCATCGACGTAAGGTAAGTTTTGCCCCGAAACCCCACCCCTCGAACTACCTTCCGCCCATCAAGTTCAGGACGACAAATCGTCCGGCTCCCCGGCCTTTTCGATCTGCTCCCGGATATAGGATTCGATGTAGTCGAAGACCTCGGCCGCGCCTGCGTCCGTCGCGATCAGATCGATCGGCCGACGGCCGCCGAGATGCACGCTTTCTCTGCGTGCCCATTTCAGGATCTCGCATTCGCCTCGCAGGACCGGGCGCGCCATCTCCAGCATTTTCGCAAGGTGATGCGGCTTCGCATACCATGAGTGTGGCTTGATGCTGGCACGACGGCGGCCGGGAACGACATCCGGCAATTGCGAGGCGCGCAGCTCTTCATCCAAAATATGCCGCCGCACCCAATGGGCGAGCTTCGCAAGCGAGACGTTCGCCTCGCGCTCAAGATCGCCGCCAGCGCCGACATTGCGCGTCGGGATCACCAGCCCACGGACGATATGGGGGCAACGCGCTTTCAGCATCTCAAGTGCCGGCGCCAGGTCCGTGTCATTGGTGACAAGTACCACTTGGTCGACGTCCCCGCTCAGCGCGTCGTCGTAGAGTTGGAGCGCCAGATTCACATCCGACTGCTTTTCCTCAAGCTTCCACACCTGGATCTTGTCGCAGTCACGCGGCCAGCGTTTCGGATCATCCGCCGGAACGATATGCTGGTTGGCCTTGTAGAGCGAATAATAGCCCATCACGAAGGAAAGCCGTCCGGCACAATGCGCCGTCAGGGCATTGTGGTAGTGAGCCTGCGACGAGACCGAATCCTCTCCCTTGGCCGCGCTGTCGATAATCTTCGCCGTGAAGTATTTAATCGCACAGTCCGGGTGCAGGATCATCGTCGCCGGATCGGCGCCCGGTTCGGGACGATAAAGGATGCTCGGCAGTATATGCGCCTCGAATAGGGCGAGAACATCGAGCCATTTAAACGCGGTCTTGCGTAGGCATCCATAATAGAGATTATAGCCGTCGATATAGACGCGTGTTCGTAACGCTGGCACTCCTTGCTCCCGGGCATAAAAAAACCGGCTTGCGCCGGCTTTTTCCCCCAACCGCCCGGAGCCCATGTCTCTCAGGATGCTGGGTTAGTTGTTAACTGCCAACATAGTGTTGGGAGGGCTTATAGTCAATTGGATTTGACGGTCGTTTGCGCGTTGTCGGCGCCGTGGGTCAACCGATGCCCTGGTTCTCGGTCGATATCCTCCACGAAAAGGGCGAGCCGGTGCCGACAGGGGGCAGGGGCGAGATCGTCGTGCGCACTTCGCTGGAGGGCGCGCTGCACACCGGCGATTCCGGCTCATTCGCGCAACATCGCCGTTGTCGACGAGTTCGAACGCACGCCGAGCCAGCGGATCATGAAGCATCGGTCGCCTGTCGCACTCGGCGATTGCTGGGACCGACTGGCGCAGCAATAGGGCTGGCGTGCTTTGGGCCGAGTGCGCGCATGAAGGGAAGCGACGGTATGGATCAGTCTGGCGAAATCGTGCTGGTTGGTTGCGGCAACATGGGTTTTGCGCTGCTTGAAGGCTGGGTGGCCCGGTTTGGCATTGCCGCTGACCGAATTCATGTGGTCGAGCCGGTGGAGGCCCTCCGCCGGCGCGCAGTGGCAGCGGGCGCTGCGGCCTACGCGGATGCGTCCGAGCTGCCGCAGGCACTGCAGCCGCGCGCCTTCATTGTCGCCGTCAAGCCGCAGGTCATCGGCTCGATGCTTGCGACATACCGGCGGTTTAGCGCAACCGCCGCCTTTGTCAGCATCGCCGCCGGCGTGCCGATCGCGACCTTCGAGGCGACGCTTGGTGCGGTGCCGATCGTGCGCGACATGCCCAACATGCCGGCGTCGATCGGCATGGGAGTTATTGCCGCTTTTGCCAACGCGCACACCGGTAACGTTCAGATGGCCTATGTGAGTGATCTTCTGGCAGCCGTCGGAAACGTCCATTGGCTGCCGGAAGAAGAGCTCATCAATGCCGCGACTGCAATATCGGGGTCGGGGCCGGCCTACCTCTTCCATTTCATCGAGTGCTTGACCGAGGCAGGTATCGCTGTCGGTCTGCCGGTAGAGACTGCGCATGCGTTGGCGAAGCAGACGGTTGACGGTGCTTCAACTCTCGCCAGCGCCAGCGTCTTTTCTCCCACGGAGCTCCGCCAGCAAGTAACCAGCCCGAACGGCACGACTGCTGCGGCACTTGAGGTCCTCATGGCCGAGCCGAGTCTGGCGGCTTTGCTGAGGGAGGCAGCCGCGGCCGCGCATCAGCGGGCTCTCGAGCTTGCTGTGGTCGGTTGAGCGGTAATGCCTGTGCGAGACAATGACGGACCGGTGCGCCTCGTTCATTCGCTCAAGGATAGCGATGTCGCCCTCGCTAGAGCGTTGGCGCTTCGAGTGCCGTTGCCGAGTTGACTATCGATGTTATGATGCCCAAGCACCGATGAATTCTGCGGTCGCCTGCGTCATGACCGAACACGGCTGTCCATGGCTCAAACAGGTTGCCGTTCGGATATGGCATCATGTTGGTAGAGTTGCACGAAGCGTCACGCCGGCACGACGAAATGATCGATGCAATTGCGGACCACGATCCTGACCTAGCTGAGGCGTTGGTTCGCGCTCACCTCGATCTGTCGCGCAAGAACATGGCGGTGTAGGCCGCCCAGGAAGGGATGGCGATTTCTCTCGGCGTGTAGCGTATCTGAGACGGCAGGTATTCTTACGTTCGTGCGCCAGTCGATTGATCCCACTTGGACGCGAAGCGACCAATGACGTCGAAGACAGCGCGCGACACGCGCAATGGCTGGTCAATCGAGCGAGGCCTGCCGCTAACGCCTGGAACGTAGACACCAAGTTCCTTGAGCCGCCGGACCTGTTGGTGGGCGCGGGCGATGTGGTCGCTCCCTGGCGGGCCCGGCATCATCGCAATCACCGTCAAACCCACGGCGGGCGAGGTATCGCCCGTTCTGAAGCTTGATGCGTCCAGCGACCAGGAGCCACCGGAAAGTCCGGCCGACAGCATTTCGACGAGGAGCGCGACGTTCGCACCCTTGCGGCCACCGAAGGGTAGCAGCGCGCCTAAGAGTGCCTTTTCGGCGTCCCGGGTATCGGCGCCTTCGTTGTCGACCGCCCATCCTTCCGGGATTTCTCGTCCCTCGGCGGCGACGGCGGCAATGTTGACGTAGGCAGTCGCGCTTGACGATTGGTCGACGATGAGTGGCGGCGCGTTGGCGCCGAGCGGAAATCCGAAGGCGATGGGGTTCGTGCTGAAGACAGCCGGTCCTCCTGCCTTTGCTACGACCATGGCATTCGCGTTGGTCGCCGCAAGACCGCTCAGGCCTTCCAGCGCGAGCCTGCGCACGTAGTAGCCGAGCTCGCCCGTTGTATAGCTGTTCTTCTGGGTGAAGAGCGCGATCCCGAAGTTGCGGGCAGCATCCACGAAATCGCGGAAGGCAAGGTCGAAACCGAGCTGCGCGATGCCTCGGTCGGCATCGCAGGTGATGTGAGCGGGGAAGGGGCGCGTGGCGGCCGGCGTGGGATCGCAATTGATGCGCCCCTCGCGAAAACTGTTCAGATAATCGACGAGGTGCGGAAACCCGACCGCGCTCGGGCCGAAGCGGGCGGCCGACACTGTTGCGTCCACGAGCGATCGGGCGCTCGCCGGATTGGCGCCGGCACCAAGGCAAGCTCTCATCGCCAGATCTTCTGCTTGCCTCTGGTTGAGTTCGACCTCTTCCATCTCAGATCTCCAGTCCCGCTTTCCTACCCTCATAAAACGCATAGGGTGCCTGCCGCGGTGCGGCGCAATCGCCGATCTGGCGCGTAGCGATACCGCGTTCGGCGAGCCCCGGCATCAGCCAGTCGGCCGGGGCATTCGTGGTGGCCGTCACCAAGGCATCCGCGTCGATGAAGCGACACTCTCCCGTGGTGTGGTCGACGATGGTCGCGCCGTTGCCGTGCCATTCGATGACGCTGGCTTCGACGATCCATGTGACGCCGAGTTTCCTGAGCGCCTGCCGCATCGGAACGTCGGCTGCGGTTCGCTGCAGCTCCTTGCCGACGAACGGGTCGGGCGTCAGGAGCGCCACCTCGTGGCCCTCCTCGGCGAGCTTCCAGGCGGTGCCGCAGCCGCGCCAGCCGCCGCCTTCATCCAAAAGCAGAACGCGCTTGCCCGGCCTTGCCTGCCGCGCCATGACGGCTTCGACTGTGAAGACGTTACCCTTCGCCAGGCCCGGCATCGCCTCGACCGCCGGCAGCGCTTTCTGGAACACCGTCTCCGGCGAATAGGAGCCGGTGGCGACGATGACACGCCCGAACTCGGAAGGATCGATGTCCTCGGCCTCGACATAGGAGTTGAGGCGAACCTCTACACCGAGTTTTTCGAGCTGGCGCTCATACCAGGCGATGAGATCGAGGATCTGGGCCCTTCGTGGCTGCATGCCTGCGAGCAGGAAGTTACCGCCGAGCCGGTTCGACGCCTCGGCGAGCGCGACTTCGTGGCCACGCTCGGCGGCCACCCGGGCGGCCTCCAGTCCGGCTGGGCCGCCACCGATGACCAGCACGCGCTGGGGATCGCTGGTCTTCAAAAAGCGGTCGCCGTTCCATTCGGCCTCGCGGCCGACGGACGGGTTGATCAGACAGCTGATCCAGTAGTCGCGCGACCGGCGTCCCCAGCACATCTGATTGCACGAGATGCAGCCGCGAATGTCCTCCGGGCGATCTTCGGCCGCCTTCTTTGCAAGATGCGGATCAGCGATCTGCCCGCGCACGATCGAAACGAGGTCGGCTGCTCCCTGGCCGAGCACCGTTTCGGCGTTTTCGGGGGTGCGGATGTGGCTTTCGGCGATCACAAGCGCGTTCTTGACGACACTCCTCAGGACTGAAGCGAGATCGGCGCCAAGTTTTTCCGGACAGAGGAACGTCGGCATCAGCTTGTAGAAATCGAGGTAGCCGCCAGAGCCGCAGGTGACATAATCGATAAGGCCCAGTTCGTCGTGCAGTCGGATGATTTCGGCAAGCTCGTCGCGTTGAAGCGCAACCTTCACGTCCGGTTCGTCACTGACGGCAAGGCCGACAATGAAATCTGGCCCGCAGACGTCCCTGATCCGCGTCAGGATTTCCCGAGACATCCGCGTGCGGTTTTCAAGCGAACCGCCCCACTGATCGTCGCGCCGATTGCACCATGGCGTCCAGAATTGGTCGACCAAACCGAGATAGGCAGCCCATACTTCGACGCCGTCAAAGCCGGCGTCCCGACAGCGACGTGCCGCCGCAACGAAGCCATCGATCGTTTCCAGGATTTCCGCTTCGGTCATCGGATGCGAGCCGTCGCTGTCATGATAGCTCGGCCCGCCCGAAGGCGACCAATGCGGATGGAACGAATTGTCGGAATCCCCATGCGCTCCGACGTGATAGAGCTGCTGGATCGCTATGGCTCCATGCCCTTTGATCGCCTCGACCACCTTCTTGAGATGGGGGATGACACTGTCATCGGAGTGGCGAAAATTGCCGCGAGTTAAAACGGCTGCGGCATGGACGGGCATGGGTTCGACGACGATCATCGCGGCGCCGCCGATCGCTCGTTCCCGGTAATAGGCGGTATGTCGTTCGGTCGGCAGACCCTCGACCGCCATGTTCGCCGTGTGCGCGCCGAACACGATCCTGTTCTTCAGCGTGTGGGACCGCAGTTTGAGAGGGGAAAACAGCCGAGGAAATTTCTTGGACATGGCGCAACTCCTGGCGGGGAGGGGATCGGGACTGGAATGGAATGAGGGAGGAGCCACCCTTGGCGCTTTTCCGGGCGGAGGACCGGCCGCCCGGAGGAATGGCATTCGCCGGCCGATCCGCGCTTACGCCGCGTTGGCCGCGATTGCCATTGCGCGATCGTTCGTCTCGTGCGCATTGACCATGGCGCCCGCGAGCTGGCGGAAGGTGACAGTGCCGAGAGGCATTCCGGACGGATCGACGACGGTGATATCACCTTCGGGCGCAGAGGCGAGCGTACGGACCGCTTCTTCGATTGTGAGATCGGCGGCAATCCGTTGCCCACTGTCGGCTGCAGTTGCGCCAAGCGGTGCCATGATCGCCTCCACATGGACAACGCGGCCCCGGTTCACCTCCTTGACGAAATTGGCGACATAGTCGTCGGCAGGCCTCAGCACGATATCCTGGCTCGTGCCCTGCTGGATGACCTCGCCGTCGCGCAAAATGGCAATCTGGTCACCGAGCCTCAGCGCTTCGTCGAGGTCGTGGGTGATGAAGACGATCGTCTTTTTAATCTCCTTCTGCAGGTCCAGAAGCACCGTCTGCATGTCCGTGCGGATGAGAGGATCGAGGGCTGAATAGGCCTCATCCATCAAAAGCACCGGTGCGTCGTTGGCAAGCGCGCGGGCGAGCCCGACGCGCTGCTGCATGCCGCCGGAGAGCTGATTGGGATACTTGTGCTCGAAGCCCTTAAGTCCAACCCGTTCCAGCCAGCGCATGGCAGTATCGATGCTTTGTGCGCGCGCTACGCCCTGGATTTCAAGGCCGAAGATCGTGTTGTCGAGCACGCTTCGATGCGGAAGCAGCGCGAACTTCTGGAACACCATGGCGGTCTGGTGGCGGCGGAACTCGCGCAGTTCCGCCTCTGGCATCTTCACCACATCGACGCCGTCGACGAGAACTTCGCCGGCCGTCGGATCGATCAGCCGGTTGATATGCCGGATGAGCGTCGACTTGCCCGAGCCGGAAAGCCCCATGATCACCTGGATCGAGCCCGACGGCATCTCGATGTTGATGTCGCGAAGGCCGAGCACGTGCCCGTGACGCTCGTTCAGTTCGGTCTTGGTGAGGCCGTTCCTAACCGCCTCGACATGAGCCCCGGCATCCGGTCCGAAGATCTTATAGAGATGGCGGATTGCGATGCCGCCGAAAGCGTGCTCAGCCATGGACCACCTCCCGGTGCTTCTGCAATCGTTCGCCATAGGCCTGGCTGACCCGGTCGAACATGATGGCGATGCCGACGATCGCAAGACCATTGAAGATACCGAGCGTGAAGTACTGGTTGGCGATCGCCTTCAGTACGGGTTGGCCAAGACCCTGAACACCGATCATCGAGGCGATGACGACCATGGCAAGCGCCATCATGATCGTCTGGTTGATCCCTGCCATGATGGTCGGAAGCGCAAGCGGGAGCTGCACCTTGAAGAGCTTCTGCCGGTTGTCGGCGCCGAAGGCATCGGCCGCCTCCAGTACGTCCTTGTCGACCAGGCGAATGCCGAGATTGGTGAGCCGGATCATCGGCGGGATCGCGTAGATGACGACGGCGATCAGGCCCGGCACCTTGCCAATGCCGAGCAGCATGACGACGGGGATCAGGTAGACGAAGCTTGGCATGGTCTGCATGACGTCGAGCACCGGGTTGACGACCCGCTGGACCCTGTCGGAGCGCGACATGAGAATGCCGATCGGCAGGCCGATCGCGATCGACAGGATCGTGCAGACGAAGATCATCGAGATCGTCCGCATCGTATCGTCCCACATGTCGAAGTAGCCGATGAGCAACAGCGTCACGAGACAGCCGGCGGCGATGCGAATGCTTCTGGTCGCTGCCCAGGCGATGGCGAGGATGAGGAGCGTGATGATCGGCCAGGGCGTCTTGGTCATGAACCGTTCAGAAGCGATTAGAAAATGCTGGAGCGGCACGAAGAAGCCCTCGATCAGATCACCGTAGTTTCGGGTAAAGCCGCGAAACGTTTCGTCGATAACTTTCTTGAGGTTTCGAAGCGCGTTGTCGTCCATGCTGGGAAATTGATAAAACCAGTCCATTCGGTTCCCCTTCTCGAAAGAGCCGATGCGTTCTTGTTGTTATGTCGGCGAGAACGGTGCGATATGCTGAAGGCACACCGCACCGGGTTTTCGGCCGTGCTGACTAGAGCGCAGCCTCGATCTTGGCGGCGGCCTCTGGGGAGACCCACTTCTTCCAGATATCCGGGTTTTCTTCGAGGAAGTGCTTTGCACCTTCCTCGCCACTCGCCTGGTTGTCGGTCATCCAGGCCATCAACTTGGCGATTGTCTCGTTGCTCCAGGAGCGCTTGTTGAGGTACTCCATGACCTCGGGGCCAGCTTTTTCGGAAAAGGGCTTGGCGACAAGTGTCACGATCGTATCGACCGGCCAGGCGCTCGGCTTCGGGTCAGTGCATTCGGCAACCGTAATGCAACGCTTCCACTCGGCTGCGTCATAGGGGACGCCTGCCTCAAGCTGCACCATCTCGTATTTGCCAAGCAGGGCGGTCGGTGCCCAGTAATAGCCGACCCAGCCTTCCTTGCGCTCATAGGCCTTGGCAATCGAGCCGTCGAGGCCTGCTGCCGAGCCGGTGTCCACCAGCGTCCAGCCGGCCTTCTCTGCTTCGAAAGCCTTGTAGAGCTGTGCGGTCACGACCGTTCCACCCCAGCCCTGTGGACCATTGAAGATCGCGCCCTTGCTCGGGTCTTCAGGGTCCTTGATGAGGTCGGGATGCTTCAGGAGATCGGGAATAGTCTTGATGTCTGGATGGGCATCGGCGAAATACTTCGGGATCCACCAGCCCTGAACGCCGCCATCGGGCAGCGGAGACCCGACCTTTACGATACGGCCTTCTTCGGTTCCCTTCTTGACCACGTCGGGAAGCAGATCGATCCAGGCCTCGGGCGCGATATCCGGCTCGCCTTTTTCCGCCATGGAGGTGATCGTCGGTACGGTATCGCCGATGGTGATTTCGGCGCTGCAGCCGTAACCTTCATTGAGGATGATCTTGTCGAGATTGGAAATGACCTCGGCACTTTGCCAGTTCATGCTGGCGATGGTGACGCTGCCGCAGTCTGCCGCGCTGGCGAGCGACGAACCGGCGACGGTCCCAAGGAACAGGCATGTCGATGCTAGCAAGCTTTTCATTATCGTTCCCTCTTTTGGCGGCTTTTCTTCTGAGGCGGGGCGCCGCGGACCCCGTCTCAACGACGCTAGGAGGCTTCTCCCATGCGAACCGATTTCCTGAACGCAGCCCTCAATCCGCGTGAGACGGCGGTATCGAATCCGGCCGCGCGCATCTCCTCGATCGCGGCCGCGGTGGTGCCGCGATAGTCGAGGAAGGTCTGGACAATGTCGGTCGGACAGTCGTCACGCTGCTCAAGCAGCCGACCGGCACCCGTGATAAGGGTATTGACGGCACGCTTGGCGATCTCGGGAGCCAGTCCTTGCGAGACGGCGTCTGCCATCATCGCTTCGGCGAGCAGCGCCGGAAAGGCAGGCCCGGATCCGGTGAGGCCGGTCAGATAGTCGATTTCCGCTTCTGAATGCACTTCATCCTGAGAACCGCAAGCATCGAAGATCGCCCTTATGATGTCTCGATCGTCGTTCTGCAGCCCGGCGGCTGCGACCCACGGCGTATAGGACTTGCGGACTTCGGCCGCCGCATTTGGCAGGGTTCGGGCCACGCGGTCCGTCCGATGATGCTCAACAAGGGCGCTGAGGCGGATGCCCGCCATGACGGAGATGACAAGCTTGCCCTCGGCAACAACGTTCAGGCTGAGCCAGTCAGCCGGACGGACGGAGAGAACGATGACGTCCGAGCGGTCGGCAAGTGCCTGATTGTCCGATGTCCAGAAGGAGCGGTTGAAACGGTCGGGGCGCTCGCTGCGATAGGAGAGCGACAGGTTCTGAGGCTCGACGATGCCGGCGTCGAGAATGGCGTCGGCGATTGCTCCGCCCAGCCATCCCGCACCACCAATTACGCCAACCCTCAAAGGCCCGCCCGTTTCCATGCTTCTCTCACTCTGGTTTGTAGCCATGCCGGGCGAAGAAGCGATCGAGCTCCCTCTGCTGTGGTGTTTGTCCGGTGTAAATCGCGATGTATTCCGGAATGCGCTTCATGCGGAGCGCAAGATCCTCCTTGGACTGCATCGAGATGTATCCAATCTGGACCAGGTAGGTCGTTCGTGCGCGAACGTCCGCCGGTCCCGCGTCATATCCGAACCGCATGAACATGCGGCCCAGCGCCTCCATTCTCGCCTGATCGGCCTCATGGACTTCGGCCTGTATCTCGGGCGATTGCAGCGCCCAGCTGCGAACGGCGAACTCGAACTGGGAGTCGAACAGTTCCTTGTTCACCCAGCAGTCGAAAACGTTCAGCATCGCCTCGGCCAAGGACTCCGCATAGGCTTCGGACTGTTTGACCAGATTGCCGGTATTCTTCTCCCTCCAGCGCGCGACGAGGGCACTCAGCAGTTCCTCCCGGTCCTTGAAGAACCAATAGAAGCTGGTCCGGGAAAGATTGAGCCGTTTGGCCAACGGCAGGATCTTCACCGAGTCCACGCCCGACTCGAGCAGGGAGTCATAGGCGGCCTCGAGCCATCCCTCCTGAGAACCGCGCCAGCCAGTGTCAGTCATCGCCTGTTCCATGATTGCCTCCTAACAAATCCAAACGGCCGTTTCAAGCAAAATGTACATATGTGTCGAATATCTGAACCACGGTGTTTTTGATTATTGACACCTATGTACATTTCCGCTTACCGTTGCGATAAATTCCCATAAACCGGAGCCCGTCGCATGTCGAACGATCCCCTGCTTCAGCCGTTTCAGTTGAAGCATTTGACCCTGCGCAACCGCATCATTGTTACGTCTCACGAGCCTGCCTATCCCGAAGACGGCATGCCGAAGGACCGCTACCGCGCCTATACCGTTGAGCGGGCCCAGGGCGGGGTGGCGCTGACGATGACCGCCGGCTCGGCGGCAGTGTCCAAGGACAGCCCTCCGGTCTTCAACAACCTGCTCGCATACAAGGACGAGATCGTGCCTTGGATCCGGCAAATGACCGACGCCGTGCATGAAGAGGGGGCTGCGATCATGATCCAGCTCACGCACCTCGGCAGGCGTACCCGCTGGGACAAGGGCGATTGGCTCCCGGTCGTTGCACCCTCACATCATCGCGAGGCAGCGCACCGAGCCTTTCCCAAGAAGCTCGAAGACTGGGACATCGAGCGCATTATCAAGGACTTTGCGGACGCCGCCGAACGGATGAAGGCGGGCGGTATGGATGGTGTCGAGCTGGAAGCCTACGGGCATCTTATTGACCAGTTCACCTCGCCGCTCACCAACGAACTCGACGGTCCTTATGGAGGTTCGCTCGATAACCGCCTGCGCTTTTGTTTCGACGTCTTCAGGGCCATGCGCGAAAGGGTCGGCAACGACTTTATCCTTGGCGTTCGCTATACGGCAGACGAATGTCTTCCCGGCGGGACCGGAAAGGCCGAAGGCCTGGAGATTTCCCGTCGTCTCAAGGAAAGCGGCCTCATCGATTATCTGAATGTCATCCGCGGTCATATCGATACGGATCCGGGCCTCACAGATGTCATCCCGATTCAGGGGATGGCGAGCGCACCACATCTGGATTTTGCCGGCGATGTGCGCGCGGCAACCAAGTTTCCAACCTTCCATGCCGCCAAGATCCAGGACGTGGCGACGGCCCGTCACGCAATCGCTGCCGGCAAGGTCGACATGATCGGTATGACCCGCGCCCACATGACCGACCCGCATATCGTGCGGAAGATCATGGAAAAGCGCGAGGATGATATTCGCCCCTGCGTCGGCGCCAACTACTGTCTCGACCGCATCTATCAAGGTGGCATGGCTTTCTGCATTCACAATGCGGCGACCGGTCGCGAAGAAACGATGCCGCATCGGATCCCGAAGGCTGCCGTTCGCAAGAAGGTCGTCATCGTCGGTGCCGGTCCGGCCGGCCTTGAGGCTGCTCGCGTCTCGGCGGAACGGGGTCATGAGGTCGTTGTTTTGGAGGCCGCGAACAATCCGGGCGGTCAAATCCGCCTGACGGCCCAGAGCGAGCGCCGGCGGGAAATGATCGGCATTATCGACTGGCGCATGAGCCAGTGCGAAAAGCTCGGCGTCACCTTCCGGTTCAATACCTGGGCCGAGGCTGAGACGGTACTCACCGAAAAGCCCGATGTCGTCATTATCGCTACCGGTGGATTGCCGCACACAGAGGTGCTGTCGAAGGGCAACGAACTCGTCGTTTCCTCCTGGGACATCATCTCCGGTGATGTGAAGCCTGGAACCAACGTGCTCATCTTCGACGACGCCGGCGACCATGCGGGCCTCCAGGCAGCCGAGTTCCTCGCCAAGGCCGGTGCCAAGGTGGAAATCATGACACCGGACCGCTCCTTCGCGCCCGAAGTCATGGCGATGAACCTCGTTCCTTACATGCGCTCGCTGCAGAAACTCGACGTCACCTTCACAGTCACGTACCGGCTGGAGTCGGTTGAAAAGAGTGGCAACCAGATCATCGCCCATGTTGGCAGTGACTATGGCGGCGTTGCCAAGCAGCAGACCTTCGACCAGATCGTCGTCAACCACGGAACCATCCCGCTGGACGACCTCTATTTCGAATTGAAGCCTGGCTCGCGGAACCTTGGCGAAGTCTCCTACGACGAGCTTATTGCCGGCACGCCGCAGTCCGTCGAACGCAACCCGGAGGGCGCCTATCAACTCTTCCGGATCGGCGATGCCGTTGCGGCCCGCAATACACATGCGGCTATCTACGATGCGCTGCGTCTTGCCAAGGACATCTGAGAATGGCGCGGTTTGACGCCTTGCAAGCGTTTCTGGACGCGGCCTTTGTCGCGTTCAACCAGTTTTCACAGGCTCTGCGGGCGCGCCAGTCACTCATGCAGATTTTTGCCCAGCTTGAAGCGCCGCAACCGCAACGTCTGGACATCGGCAAGCGCCTCCCGGTCTGCAGCCAACATCTCGACAGTGTGCTGGCTGCAGAAACCGGCCGATCGTCCCTGGATACGCTAATCAGACGCTTCTCGGACCTTGAGCCGATGCTCGAATGGAAGTGGCGCTCGGTCTACGACCATACGGCCAGCGAAAATTTCTTGATGAGCCACGCCAATGCGATGATCGCCGGACCGGGTGGCCTGGAGGACCGGAGGGACCTCTGGCTCGGCGCGACGCTGATGGCGCCGTATGTGCGTTATCCCGACCACGACCACGCCCCGGAAGAGACGTACCTCGTCCTGTCGGAAGGCGAGTTTCAGCATGGCGATTCCGAATGGTTCTCACCCGGGATCGGAGGTTCCTTCTACAATCCGCCTGGCGTCAGACACGCCATGCGGTCGGGTGAGAAACCGCTGTTTGCATTCTGGGCATTGTTGCCTGATCGACCGAGGCACTGACGAAAGGGCGTTCGGCCGAGACCGAGCGCGGGAGAAAGGTTTGCCATGAAAATACTTGTGACGGTGAAACGGGTCGTTGACTACAACGTCAAGATCCGGGTGAAGGCAGACGGTTCGGGCGTCGAGCTTGCGAACGTGAAGATGTCGATGAACCCGTTCGACGAAATCTCGGTCGAAGAGGCGCTCAGGCTGAAGGAAGCCGGCAAGGCGGACGAAGTCGTCGTCGTATCCGTCGGTCCGGCCAAGGCCGAAGAGACGCTGCGCACGGCGCTCGCCATGGGGGCCGACCGCGCCATCCTGGTTGAGACCGAAGACCAGGTCGAGCCGCTCGCTGTCGCCAAGATCGTCAAGGGCGTGGCCGAGGCTGAACAGCCGGGCCTGATCATCGTCGGCAAGCAGGCAATCGACGACGATTCGAACCAGACCGGCCAGATGCTGTCGGCCCTGCTCGGCTGGGCGCAAGGCACCTTCGCCTCCAAGGTCGAGATCGGCGATGGCAAGGCAACCGTGACGCGCGAAGTCGACGGCGGTCTGCAGACGATCGACATCAAGCTGCCGGCCGTCGTCACCACCGACCTGCGTTTGAACGAGCCGCGCTACGCCTCACTGCCGAACATCATGAAGGCGAAGAAGAAGCCGCTCGACAGACACACCCCGGCCGACTTCGGCGTCGACACGGCCGCCCGCCTCAAGGTGCTGAAGACCGAGGAGCCGTCGGGCCGCAAGGCCGGCATCAAGGTCAAGTCGGTCGCCGAGCTCGTCGAAAAGCTTAAAGTCGAAGCCGGCGTGCTCTGATTTAAGGAAGGGAGATTTTATCATGGCCATTCTTCTTCTGGCTGACCACGACAGCAACCACCTTTCCGACCAGACCGCCAAGGCGCTGAGCGCCGCTTCGAAAATCGCCAGTGGGACTGGAGCCGATGTGCATGTGCTGGTCGCCGGCGCCGGCGCCAAGGCTGCAGCCGAACAGGCCGCCAAGCTTGCGGGCGTTGCCAAGGTGATCGTTGCCGACGACGCCTCGCTTGCCAACAACCTGGCAGAGCCGCTGGCGGCCCTGATCGTCTCGCTCGCCGGCAACTACGACACCATCGTGAGCGCCGCGACCTCGGTCGGCAAGAACGTCATGCCGCGCGTCGCAGCCCTGCTCGACGTCTCTCAGGTCTCGGAAATCATCGAAGTTGTCTCGTCGGATACTTATCTGCGCCCGATCTATGCCGGCAACGCCATCCAGACGGTGCAGACGACCGAAGCCAAGCGCGTCATCACCGTGCGCACCGCTTCCTTCGCTTCCGCCCCTGAAGGCGGCTCGGCGGCGATCGAGAGCGTCTCGGCTGCCGCCAACCCCGGCGTTTCCTCCTTCGTCGCCGATGCCCTGTCGTCGTCCGACCGCCCGGAGCTGACGTCTGCCAAGATCATCATCTCGGGCGGTCGTGCGCTCGGCTCGTCGGAAAAATTCCAGGAAGTCATCCTGCCGGTTGCCGACAAGCTCGGTGCTGCCGTCGGTGCTTCGCGCGCTGCCGTCGACGCCGGTTACGCGCCGAACGACTGGCAGGTCGGCCAGACCGGCAAGGTCGTTGCCCCCGATCTCTACATCGCCTGCGGCATCTCCGGTGCCATCCAGCACCTCGCCGGCATGAAGGACTCGAAGGTCATCGTCGCGATCAACAAGGACGAAGAGGCGCCGATCTTCCAGGTCGCCGACTACGGACTGGTTGCCGATCTCTTCGACGCTCTGCCGGAGTTGCAGAAGGCTTCGTAGGTCCGTTTTTAAGCGACCGAACCCAGGTGGGCTGACCGTGGTTCGGTTGGCCCTTCCACGCGATTGAAGCATCAACGAAAAGGATACCACAGTGGATGTACGCGCCGCCGTTGCCGTTCAGGCAGGCAAGCCGCTTGAGGTCATGACGGTTCAGCTCGAAGGCCCGCGGGCCGGCGAAGTGCTGATCGAGGTCAAGGCCACAGGCATCTGCCACACCGACGACTTCACCCTGTCCGGCGCCGATCCGGAAGGCCTGTTCCCGGCGATCCTCGGCCATGAAGGCGCCGGCATCGTCGTCGACGTCGGCCCGGGTGTGACCTCGGTGAAGAAGGGCGATCATGTCATTCCGCTCTACACGCCCGAGTGCCGCTCCTGCCCGTCGTGTCTGTCGCGCAAGACCAATCTGTGCACCGCGATCCGCTCGACGCAAGGCCAAGGCCTGATGCCCGACGGCACCTCGCGCTTCTCGATCGGCAAGGACACGATCCACCACTACATGGGCTGCTCGACCTTCGCCAACTACACGGTGCTGCCGGAGATCGCGGTTGCCAAGGTCAACCCGGACGCGCCGTTCGACAAGATCTGCTACATCGGCTGCGGCGTGACGACCGGCATCGGCGCCGTCATCAACACGGCACAGGTGGAAATGGGTGCGACTGCGATCGTCTTCGGTCTCGGCGGCATCGGCCTCAACGTCATTCAGGGCCTGCGCCTTGCCGGTGCCGACATGATCATCGGTGTCGACCTCAACAACGACAAGAAGGCCTGGGGCGAACGCTTCGGCATGACCCACTTCGTCAACCCGAAGGAGGTCGGCGATGAAATCGTGCCTTACCTCGTCAACATGACCAAGCGCGGCGCCGACCAGATCGGCGGCGCCGACTACACCTTCGACTGCACCGGCAACACCAAGGTGATGCGCCAGGCGCTCGAGGCCTCGCATCGCGGCTGGGGCAAGTCGGTCGTCATCGGCGTTGCCGGCGCCGGCCAGGAGATCTCCACCCGGCCGTTCCAGCTCGTCACCGGTCGCACCTGGATGGGCACCGCCTTTGGCGGTGCGCGCGGCCGCACCGACGTGCCGAAGATCGTCGACTGGTACATGGAAGGCAAGATCGAGATCGACCCGATGATCACCCACACGATGCCGCTCGAAGACATCAACAAGGGCTTCGAACTGATGCATTCGGGCGAGAGCATTCGCAGCGTGGTGTTATACTGAGCGCGGGTTGAGGACCGTTTCCAGACTGCAAATGCACTTTTTGCGCCGCAGCGTGATCTAGCCGGCGGCGCCAACAAGCAGCCGGGCATTGTGCGCCGGCCAGAAGGAGGAGAAGCCCATGCCAAGCATTGCGATCCATCCATCCCTCGACAGCGGGTTCAAGGCGACGGACGCTGCCTTTTCCGGCGGCACGCTGGTCTGCAACTGCGCGAGCAATCCCGTGAAAGTGCGCGTCAAGGGTGATATCGCCCACAACCATGCTTGCGGCTGCACAAAGTGCTGGAAACCAGATGGTGCCGCGTTCTCGGTTGTCGCCGTCGCGCCAACGGAAAATGTCGAGGTGCTCGAAAATGGCGACAAGCTTGCGGTCGTGGACCCGGCGGCGCTGATCCAGCGACATGCGTGCAAGGATTGCGGCGTACACATGTACGGCCCGGTCGAGCGTGACCACGCGTTCAAGGGGCTTTCCTTCGTTCATCCTGAGCGCTTCCAGGAGGCAGGCTGGGCAAAACCGGGTTTTGCCGCCTTCGTATCGTCGATCATCGAGAGCGGCTATGACCCGGCCGGAATGGACAGCATGCGCGCGCGGCTGCGCGAACTGGGCCTCGAACCCTATGACTGTCTCAACCCAGTCCTGATGGACGTTCTCGCCACCTGGGCGGCCAAGAAGAGCGGCGCGCTTCCTGCCTAATAGTCAGACCGCTGACTGTCCGCTATGTCGATCGCTAGGCCAAGCCTAGCGATCGACGACGAGATCACTGAGCGGCTTCGAACAGCAAGGAAGGAAAAGCCCAGCATCGATCTCTCGTTGCCTTATCCCGCCATTGTGGTTCATCTCGACCGAACCCGATACGAGCTTGGACTTGCACGTGCCGCAGACGCCGTTCGAACACGATGAGGCGAGTTTTACGCCCGCTTTCTTTGCGCAGGAAAGCACGGTCTGCTCGCCCCCGATTTCGATCTTGCGGCCCTGTTTGGAGAACTCGACCTGGAACGTTCGGGTCGCCGGCTGATCGACGATAGGAATATCCGGGGTGTCGATCACGGCCGCATCGAAGCTCTCCTCGATGTAGTTGGATTGCGGAACGCCGAGTTCGGCAGCGATCGTGCGCGCTGCCGCCATGAACGGGGCAGGGCCGCAGCACATGACAATGCGTTCGGCGATATCGGGAACAGCAAGCTGCAAGTAAGCAGCCGATATGCGTCCCGTCAGGCCATGCCAGTTGGTTTCGCCGGTAACGACTTCCGGCAGAAACTGCAAGCGCAGGCCCTTCATCCGGTAGGCGAGTGACGCGAGTTCGTCGCGGAAGATGAGGTCCTTCGGGGTTCGCGCCGCGTGCATGAAGACGACGTCGACAGGCTCGCATGTATCGGCCAATTCGCGAACCATCGCCATGACCGGTGTGATCCCCGACCCTCCCGACAGAAAAAGGTACTTCCGACCGTTCGGGCGAATGAACTGGCCGAGGGGACCGTTCGCCTTGACCTTGGCGTTGACCGTGAGCCGATCGTGAAGCCAGTTCGAGATCTTGCCGTCGGCGACGCGCTTGACGGTCACCGAGAACGCATTGCTGCGCTTCGGCGAGGACGAGATGCTGTAGCAGCGGCTTTCCGGCTCGCCCTCGATATCGAGGTCGAACAGGAAATACTGACCGGCTTCGAAGGCAAAACGTTTGCCTTCGGTGGACGCAAAGGTAAAGGTCTTCACGTCGTGTGTTTCCTGATGGACATCGATGCAGACCAGGTCCTCGTCCGCGTCGCGGCTCCAGATATCGCTCGGCTCGAGACGCCCGGCGGGAGAAAAGTTGCTCTTAGTATCCATGGGCGCGCATCCGATCGATGTACCACGACGCGAATTTGTCGAGGTTTGTTTCGGAGAAGGGCGAGTAGGGACCCGGCACGTAAGCGGGATCTTCGACGCCGGCGTGGGAGCGGGCGACCAGTTCGGCGTCCTGCTCGGTTGTGGCGATCCAGACGTTGGTGAGCTTTTCGAGTTCGTAGTCGACCCCCTCGACGGCATCCTTGTGCACAAGCCATTTCGTCCGCACGAGCGTCTTGTCGGCCGATAGGGGGATGACGATCGAAACGACGGCGTGGTCGCCCATGAAGTGGTTCCAGCTGTTGTGACCCCAGAGATGCATGTCGCCGAGATCCTTGCGCGACATCGTGCCGAGCAGCTTTGCCGAGGCAGCGGTCGCGTCGGGCGTCTGGGATTCGCCCGCCCCCGAAATGATCAGCCGTTGCGTCCGAAAGTTGGTGGTGCAGTCCACCAGTTGCTCGACCGCCGCGGAGGGGTAGCCATCTGCCTCCCACCGCCTGGTGCGCTCCTCATAGAGCGAAAAATGCTCCTCCGCCTGGGCGCGATCTTCCGGGCTCAAAGCGTCCGGATCGAAGCCGAAATCGAGGTCGACGAAGGAGACGCAGAGCTCGGGATGGTTGGCGGAACAGTGGTAGCATTCACGGTTGTTCTCGATCGTGAGCTTCCAGTTGCCTTGTTCGATGACATCGGATTCATACGCGACCTTGGCGTTGGCGATATCGTAGGGAGCAAGCCGTTCTGCCATGACCCCGACGAGACGCTCAATATCTTCGGGCGGATCGTTCGAAAGGCAGACATAAACAAGGCCGCCAACCGACTTGAAGATCACGGGCTTGAGGCTGCGGCATTCCTTGTCGAAGCTCTTGCCCATATGGGGCGCATAGCTCAGTTCACCGGAAAGCTCATAGGTCCAGGTGTGGTAGGGACAGACAAGCTTCGAAACGATCGTCTTGCCTGGATCGAGCAGTCGGGCGCCTCGGTGGCGGCAGACATTGTGCATGACGCGGATCCCGCCGTCATCGTCGCGCAGGAGGATGAGGCTGGTCTTGCCAATATCGACGACGGTTGCATCGCCCGGCTCCGGTACATCGCATTCAAGCCCAATGCAGATCCAGTGCCGGCGGAAAAAGACCTCCAGATCCGCCTCGAAGACATCCTCTCGCGTGTAGAGACCGGCGGGAAGCGAATGGCCCTCCGCTCTTGCATCAAGCAGCGATGATATGGGAGAAGAAAATGTCTGCAGCATAATTCCACCTTATGTTCCGATCGGAAGCTCGAGGGGCTCCACAAAGAGGATCGCTCAGGCGCGGCAGTCGCTCAACGGCACAAATATGCGCGTTTCACATTACCAAATGTAATGGATCCAAGATGGTCAATCTGAGGAAGAAACTCCCGCCGCTCACCGCGCTGACGGCCTTTGAGGCAGCGGCTCGATTGTCGAGCTTCACACGGGCCGCGACGGAACTCGGCGTGACGCAGGCGGCTATAAGCAGACAGATCCATTTGCTCGAAGAGGACTTTGGGTTCCCCTTGTTTCGGCGGCTTCATCGCAAGATCGAACTGACTGATAAAGGCCGGCTGCTTTACGCAGCGGCCGGCGACGCGTTCAATCTTATTGCCGACACCGTTGCGGATCTTCGGTCGGAGGGAGCAGATGACGAGCTGGCAATTGCAGCGACCATCTCCTTTTCACATTTCTGGCTGCTGCCAAGGATCGCTGCGTTTTCTCGAGCCTATCCCGAAATCAAGCTTCGCATCATCACACAGGATGCTCGAACGAGTATCGAGGCTAGCGATGTGGACCTGGCGATCCGCTACGGGACCGGTACCTGGCCAGACGGCCAGGCGGAGTTCCTGTTCGAGGACGAGGTTTTCCCGATTTGCAGTGCAGATTATCTGGCCACGGCGGATCCGATCCGCACGCCGGGAGACCTCATCAATCATCCGCTGATTACGAGCGATATTGATGACCCGACATGGACGGGCTGGGATGAATGGCTTGCAGCATTTTCCGTAAAAGCGCCGAAACGCGCCCGCGGCCTGCGATGCAGCTTCTATACGGAAGCCATTTATGCGGCGATGAACGGGCAAGGCATTGCCCTCGGCTGGAACCGCCTTGTCTCTGACCTTATTCGGCAAACTCGTTTGGTCCGCCTTACCGAAGCCTCCATTCGCACCAGGGCGGCATATTTTGTCGTGGTGCCGGCGAGAAGACCGAAAAAGGAAAGCGGACGGCTGTTCATCGAGTGGCTGCGCGAGGTCTCTTCAAGCGCGGAATGAGAGATCGTCCGTAACTTGTGGTCGGGGGCCGATTTAGCGCGTCCCGCCACTCTTCTTTTTTGAGAACTGAGCGACAGCCGTTTGGTGATCGATAAATGCTCCTTCACGGCGGCCGGGCTCGCCCGGAATGAGCCAATGCGACGCCTTTTGTGCCGCGCCAACCGATGCGCTTGCCGAGCACATAAGACCTTTGCCGGCCGCCATAAGACTGAGGTCCTATGGCGGAACCTCTCGCAGTAACTAACTTGGTCAGAGGGATTCGATCTGTTGATGATCGGTGGCACCTGCACGGTGCCGAGCCCATTTGACCCGTTGGAGGTCGAATGCCGATCGCTAGGACTCTGTAGGTGGGAAATTTATGAAGAAAATAGGTGCAGTACTCTTGGCCGCCGGCACGGCGCTATCGGCGGTCTCGGCGCAGGCGGTTCCGATGTTCGCTGTTTCCACTGGGCAGACCTCCCAGCCGGTCGATTTAATCCATCATAAGCCAGGCCATTACGGCGGACCGCCGCACAAGCGCGGCTACGACGTCTACCGCTACGGCAGCAACCGCTACAATGCAGCTCCACGATACGGCCATTACAATGGCTATGAGGGTTACCGGTACCGCCGCGACGGGTACCGTCGCCACAGTGATGGATGGTGGTATCCCCTGGCCGCATTCGGGACAGGAGTGATCATCGGTGGCGCAATCGCCTCACCGCCTCGGCAGGTCTATTCCAACGCGCCGTCGTCGCATGTCGAATGGTGCTATGACCGCTATCGTTCGTACCGTGCCTACGACAACTCCTTCCAACCCTATTATGGGCCGCGCCAGGAATGTGTGTCGCCGTACTACTGACCAGCGAGGCGCCCGCTTGCCAGAACGTGTCGGGTCGCTTCGATGCTCTCCGACACCGTGGTGGTTGCTGCTTCAGCCGCGTTGCTTGAAGTGGCGACCCAGAATTTGGGGGATCATGCCGCCTGCTAGGAGGCTCTCTACTTCTTGCCCCGTCTCCACGGCTGCTCGGGCCGTCAATCGCAGGCATTCACCTGAAACACGTCTCAAGACCAGTGGCACGGGTCCGCGCGGAGAAATGGTCGTCGCGTTGACTTCCAGGAGATCGGTGGCTGTTATCCGCGGCACTTCCTCCTCCTGCAGAAGAATAGGAAGGATGCCCATGCCAATGAGGTTTGTTCGATGAATCCGCTCAAAACTCAAGGCGATCACGGCGCGAACGCCGAGTAGCCCGATGCCTTTTGCGGCCCAGTCTCGCGACGATCCAGCGCCATAGCGTTGCCCTGCAATGATAACGACGGACCGGTGCTCCAATCGGTAGCGCTCCGCCGTCTCCCACAGCGGCGCTTCCTCCCCTGTAGGCGCGTGGATGGTCATCGATGCAGGCCTTCCGCCAAGGAGGTGGTTGGCGGCTGTACGATTGTCAAAGAGGCCGCGCACCATTGCTTTCCAATTACCGCGACGTGCGGCGTAGACGTTAAGATCGTCCGCAGGGTCGCCAGCGGCCACGAGGTGGCGGCCGGCGAAGCTCGAAGCGCTAATCTGGCCCGCGGGCGAGATATGGTCCGTCGTCATGTCGTCCCCCAACACGAGCAAGGGATGTGCCCTGTAGTTTCCGAGGCGATTGGCTGTCTCCACAGCAGCAAAGGGTGGCCGGCGGATGTAGGTTGAGGCTTCGTTCCACGGAAACGTCGGCGACTTCGGAGCGGCCAGCGCGCGCCAGGCATCATTTCGTTCCGCATCCAGGAAAGCCTGGGGAAAATCTTGTGCGTCGGAATGCTGCTTGAGAACAGCGTCGATCTCGTCACTGCCAGGCATCAAATCACCGAGATGAATGGCTGTCTGCTCCGGGCTCCGGGCGATTTCCCACTTCATGGGGTTTGGAATGAACCTTCCGATCAACGACAGAGCCACAACATGAGGCGGCGATGCCAGGAAGCCGAACTGGAGGCTTGGATGCACGCGGCCAGGAAAGTTGCGATTACCGGAAAGCAGTGCTGCCGCGATCGTGCCGCCGGCGATTGCTTCAGCCATATCGCCCTGAAGCGGACCAGAGTTTCCGATGCAGGTCGTGCACCCGTGCCCCACGATGTCGAACCCGACGGCCTCAAGATCAGCAAGCAATCCACTGCGCCTCAAGAAACGCTCGGCCGATGGCGAGCCGGGTGCCAGCGATGTCTTGACCCAGTAGGGTGGGCGCAGACCCAACCGGTTCGCATTGCGGGCAACCAGGCCCGCCGCGACCAACAGCCGTTGATCCGACGTGTTGGTGCAGCTCGTGATGGCGGCGATCGCGATTGCGCCGTCCGGTATGCCGGGTTTGCCTTGCTCCAAGGGCCGGCCGCATGCGGTCTCAAGTGCACCTAGGGCATCGGCCAATGGCAGCTTGTCCTGCGGGCGGCGTGGACCGGCCATCAAGGGTTCGACCGCCGCAAGGTCGAGCTCGATCACGCCGGTATAGCGCGGCGAAACGGCAGGCTCGAACCAGAGGCCGAGCATCTTCGCCGCGTCGCGGACGAGTTGGCAATGGGACGGAGAGCGACCCGTCTGGGCGAGATAGGAAAGGGTTTGTTCGTCTATAGGGAAGTAACCCGTCGAGGCGCCGTATTCCGGTGCCATATTGGCGACGACGGCGCGGTCTCCGGCCGAAAGCGTCGAAACACCCTCGCCGAAGAATTCGACAAATTCCCCTGATATTCCATGACGCCGCAGCAGGTGGGTCACTTCCAGCGCGAGATCGGTTGACAGAACGCCTGGTGCGAGCCGTCCCATCAACCGCACGCCGACCACATCGGGAATGCGTAGCGTCACAGGAAACCCAAAAAAGACGCTTTCGGCCTCAAGACCCCCGACGCCCCAAGCCAATACGCCGATGCCGTTGATCATCGGCGTGTGGCTGTCCGTGCCGATCAGCGTGTCGGGTACGGCCCATTTTTCTCCATCGCGTTCCTCGATGGAAATCACCTTTGCGAGTTGCTCGAGGTTGATCGTGTGCATGATGCCGGTACCTGGGGCGTGCACCTTGACACCCGGTAGAGCCTGGGTTGCCCACTTCATCAGGCGGTAGCGCTCGCTGTTTCTGTCCATTTCCCGTTGCATGTTGAAACGGCGGGCATCAGGCTGGCCGTAGCGATCGACGGCAACGCTGTGATCGACGGAGACGTCGACCGGGAGAACGGGGCTCAATTCGCTCGGATCGCCACCAGCATCCGCGACCGCGTCCCGCATGGCGGCAATATCAACGAGAGCCGGCACACACGTCGTATCGTGCATGAGGACACGGGAGGGGTGAAATGCGATTTCTGCCTCGCTCGTGCCAGTCAAAAGCCAGGCCTTGAGGGCCGAAACGGTGGCGGATAACCGAGCCACATCCTTGCGCGCTACGTTTTCAAGGAGATTACGCAGAACCCAGGGCAGGCATTCGAAGTCAGGACCAAAAGCGGTGCGCAGGTCAATTGCGTTCAGCGTTCCGTGTTCCGAAGGAATGCGCAGCACCATGTCGATTGCTCCTATATTGCTTTTTTATAACTAAAAAGCCACAATAGCAGCAAAGTCAATCAATGGACCGCCTTCCTTTGGCTTTTTCGTTGGCGAAATATGCAAAAAGAAGGGATGTCAGTTCCCTTTGGCGGTGGGGTGAAATATCGTTGGACCCGGCAAAGCTTTCCGAATCCGGGGAATATCGACATGCGTTCCAGCCAATTGGCCCAGACCATCGCCAACGAAATCAGCCTGCTTGTGACATCGGGAGAGCTCACTGTCGGCGACCATGTAAAGACGCAACAATTGGCCGATCGTTTCGGCGTTTCCCGTTCACCGGTCCGCGAGGCGATGGAGATCCTAGCCGGGCAGGGGCTGCTGGAGCAGAAGGAGAACCGCGGCTTCTTTGTGAAAGAACCGCCAGGTGCCATCGCCGAGCGGGTCCGTGAAGACGCCGAGCCGTTCGAAGTTGCGAACGACTACCAGCGCCTTGCCGAAGACTGGCTAACCGACCGTATCCCGGCGGAGGTCACGGAGCAGACGCTGCGCGAGCGCTACGAACTGACCAAGTCCCAGGTTAACGACGTGCTGATGCGCGCGACCCGTGAAGGATGGGCTGAGCGCAAGCAGGGTTATGGCTGGCGCTTCCTGCCGGTCGCAAAAACACCGGAAGCCTTCGAGCAGATCTATCGTTTTCGCATGCTGATCGAGCCGGCCGCCATGCTTGAGCCGGAGTTCAGCCTCGATCGAAAGATCATCGATGAGCAACGGCGCATCCAGATGCGCATGCTTGAGACGGACATCGAGCGACTACCGGCGGAGCGCCTTCTGCACAATGGCGCGCTTTTCCACGAAGAGCTCATCAAGATGTCAAACAATCCCTTCTTCCACATCTCGCTAGTGCGGGTAAACCGCATGCGACGCCTCCTCGAATATCGATCCCGCGTCGATCGTAGCCGTACGGTACGGCAATGCCAGGAACACCTCGAAATCCTTGATCTTCTTGAGCGCGGCGAGGTCGTCGAGGCTTCCTACGCTATGCGTCGGCACCTTGGGGGCGCGCTGTCGAAGAAGTCGCCGATTACCTGGTCCTGGTCGCACCAAGCGCATGAAAAAGACAATCTCGAAAAATAGAGATTGCATTTTCAGATTTAAAAAGCCAATAATTCGCCCGTGACGTAGAGCGGCGACTTCGCTCGTCGCCTCATGGGAGATTAGCTGATGAAAATATTCGTGACGCCGTGTGATGGAATCGGTCCGGAGATCACTGCGGCAACCATGGAGGTCCTGAAGGCAGCCGACGCGGCTTTCGATCTCGGCCTCGAGTACCATTTCGAAGACACCGGTTTCGCGAGCCTGGAAAAATTCGGCTCGACGCTTCGCGACGAGACGCTGGATCGTGCCCGCACTTTTGATGGCATTATCTTGGGCCCCCAGTCCCACATGGATTATCCGGCCCGCGACAAGGGTGGCGTGAACGTCTCGGCAGGCTTCCGCGTCAAGCTGGACCTCTACGCGAATGTGCGTCCGGCGCGCTCCCGTCCGTTCTTGAACGACGCCAAGAAGATGGACCTCGTCATTATGCGCGAGGCGACGGAAGGCTTTTATCCCGATCGCAACATGTATGCCGGTACGGGAGAGTTCATGCCGACGCCGGACGTGGCACTTTCCGTGCGCAAAATCACCGCCTCTGCCTGCGAGCGCATAGCGCGACAGGCCTTCCTGCTCGCCATGAAGCGCAACAAGAAGGTGACTGCGGTCCACAAAGCCAACAACTTTATCCTTACGGACGGCCTGTTCCTTCAGCAGGTACGCAAGGTCGCCGCCGAATACCCCGAGGTCACGCTCAACGAATTCATCATCGACGCGATGGCTGCCCATCTGGTTCGCGACCCCTCGCGGTTTGACGTGATCGTCGCGACAAATTTCTACTCGGACATTCTTTCGGATCTCGCCAGTGAGCTCTCGGGTAGTCTCGGCTTGGCCGGTTCGATCAACGCCAATGCCGAGACAGGTCTTGTCTGTGCCCAGGCGCAGCACGGCTCTGCCCCCGATATCCAGAACCAGAACGTCGCCAACCCGACTTCGCTAATCCTGTCCGCAGCCATGATGCTCAGCTGGCTCGGCGAGCAGCGCGGTCTGCCACAATTTGAAGCGGCGGGCGCGGAGATCGAGCGGGCGGTCGACGAGGTTCTCGCGAACCCCGACGCGCGGACGCGCGACCTCGGCGGCAGCACCGGCACGGATGCTTTTGGTTCGCTCGTGGCACGTGCTGTTCGCAGTGGTGAGGGTGATCGGAAGCTTGCGAGCGCCTGATCGAGGTTTGTACTTTGGATAATTAAAAGCCAAAGAGTGGACATGGAGACGCGAGGGCGGCAACGGCCCTCGCGAAACTGCCCGGAGGAGATTTGGAGCCGGGCGTCTTTTGGGAGAAGAGAAGATGAACAAGTATGTTTCCGGCCGCCTTGCGGCCGTTGCGGTCACCGCGGTCATGACGGCATTTTCGGCGCACGCGCAGGAAGTACCCGCGGGCTATCCAGCAGATTATGCGGAACTCATCGCCAAGGCGAAACAGGAGGGCACCGTTTCGATCTACACCTCGACCGATGCTGCCCAGTCGCAGAAGCTACAGGATGCCTTTACCAAGAAGTACGGAATCAAGATCGCCTATAACGATCTCGGGACGAACGGCGCCTATAACCAGGTGATCTCGGAGGCCGCCGCCAGCCAGACCACCGCCGACATCGTCTGGAGTTCGGCGATGGACCTGCAGATGACGCTGGTTCAGGATGGCTATGCGGCCGAATACGCTTCACCTGAAGCCGGCACTCTTCCGAGCTGGGCCAACTACAAGAACACGCTCTACGCCACCACGGTCGAACCGATCGGCGTGATCTACAACACCAAGGCGCTTTCCGAAGACAAGCTTCCGAAGACCTATGGCGACATGATCACGTTCCTGAAGAGCAACAAGACCGAGCTTCAGGGCAAGGTTGCCACGTTCGATCCTGAAAAGAGCGGCTCCGGCTTCCTGCACCACTCCAACGACGCACGCAACCGGCCGGATTTCTGGGATCTTGCTAAGGCCATGGGCGACAATGGCGCCAAGATCTATTCCAGCTCCGGCGGCATGAAGGAAACGGTCGTTTCGGGTGAAAACGTCATCGCCATCAACATTATCGGCTCTTACGCGCTCGATTGGGTCAAGGAGAGCCCGAACCTCGGCGTGCATTTCGCCACGGACTATACGCCGGCCTTCTCGCGTCTGGCGCTGATCACCAAGGACGCTCCGCATTCGAACGCGGCCAAGCTTTTCGTCGACTTCATGTTGTCGTCCGAAGGCCAGTCGCTTCTGGCTGAAGGCGGCCTGCCGTCGATCCGTGAAGACGTGACCGCCGGCCTCAACATCAAGACGCTTAACGAACGCGTCGGCGGCGGCCTGAAGCCGATCGCCGTCGACGAGGGTGTTCTGGAATACATGGACCAGATGAAGCGCGTTCAGTTCCTCAACGACTGGAAAGCCGCCCTCGGCCGTTGATGCTTAGCCGACCGCGGCGCTCAGGCGCCGCGGTTCCGCCACCGTTTGCGAGAGGCATAGAATGTCAACCCACATCCAAGCACCGGCTGCAGTCCCTTTGACGAAAGCCGCAGCCGAAAAGAAGTATCCGGCAAAGATGCCGCGGCATGGAAATGCAAACTTTTATCGGCGCATCGTCATCGGTCTGCTCGCGGTTGCCGTCCTGGCACCCGTCGGCCTGATCATCTATCAGAGTTTCCTGACGGCTGCGTTCTTCAGCCCCCGTGCGCACTTCGGCTTCGATGCGTACAAGTACGTCTTCACCGACAAGAATTTCTATCGCGCTCTCGGTACGACGGCGATCTTCTCCTTCGGCATGGTGGCGATCGCAGTGCCGCTCGGGGGTCTGCTCGCCTTTCTGATCACGCGCACCGACATCAAGGGCAAGCGACTGCTCGAGATCCTCGTGCTCGTGCCTATGTTCATTTCGTCTATCGTGCTTGCCTTTGGCTACACGGTGTCGGTCGGTCCGACCGGTTTCGTCTCGCTCTTCGTCCGCAGTGTGCTGGGCTTCGTACCCTGGAACATTTACAGCCTGCCGGGCATGATCCTGATCGCCGGTCTGAGCCACGTTCCGCACGTCTACCTCTATGTCTCTTCGGCCATGAGGAACCTGCCGTCGGACCTCGAAGAAGCCGCACGCACCACCGGCGCTTCCGTCTGGCAGGTTTCGCGCGACGTCACGCTGCCTATGGTGCTGCCGGCGCTGATTTTTGCGGCGGCCCTCAACATCCTGCTCGGCTTCGAGACCTTCGGCATTCCGCTCGTTCTTGGCGATCCGAACGGGATCATGGTGCTGACCACCTATATCTACAAGTTGACGACGCTGTTCGGCACACCGACCTATCAGCTCATGGCTGTCGTCGCGGTCGTTTTGGTACTGATCACGCTGCCGCTCGTCTGGATGCAGCGCAGGCTGCTGCGCAATGCTCGCAAGTATGCAGCGCTCGGCGGAAAGGGTGCCCGGGTCGCCACCTTGAAACTCGGCGCGAGCGGCCAGGTCATTGCCCTTTCGCTCATCGGTTTCTGGCTCTTCGTATCGGTTGTCCTCCCGATCGGCGGCATCACCGTACGTGCCTTCGTCGATGCCTGGGGCGAGGGCGTCAACCTCTTCGACCAACTGACGCTCACCAATTTCAGCCGCATGCTCGAAGTGCCGAGCCTCTACAACGGTATCGTCAACACGATCATCCTGTCGGTGGTCGGTGGTGCTGCGGCGGTGGCGATCTATCTCGCCGTCGGCCTGGCCGGTCACCGCAACTGGGGCATGTCGAACACGGTGCTGGATTATATCGTACTCCTGCCGCGTGCGCTTCCGGGCCTCGTCGTCGGCCTTGCCTTCTTCTGGGTCTTCCTGTTTGTGCCGTTGCTTACGCCGCTGAGGCCAACACTGGTCAGCCTTTTCGTCGCCTATCTGGTCGTCGGCTTGTCCTATGGTCTGCGCCTCTTGCAGGGCACGCTCATTCAGGTTGCGCCGGAGCTCGAGGAGTCCGCGCGCACCACGGGCGCCACGATCGGCCGCACTTGGAAGGATGTGGTGATCCCGATCGTCCGGCCGGGTCTGGCCGGTGCCTGGGCGCTCATCATGATCATCTTCCTCCGCGAGTACGCGACCGGCGTCTACCTCATGGGCGCCGGCACGGAAGTCATCGGTTCGCTGATGGTCTCCCTTCTTCAGACCGGCGCCATGAACACGATCGCCGCTCTTTCCCTCATCAGCATCGTCTTGACGGGCGCAGGTCTCGCACTCGCCCTCCGCTTGGGAGCAAAAATCCATGACTGAACTCGTTGTCAGCAATGTCCAGAAGTGGCTGGGCGGTCTGCAGATCCTCAAAGGCGCGTCCTTCACCGCGCAGCGCGGCTCCATCGTCGCCCTGCTCGGCGCGTCGGGCAGCGGCAAGACCACACTGTTGCGCTGTATCGCCGGGCTCGAGCAGCCGGAGATTGGCCAGATTGTCATCGGCGGCAAGACCGTGCTCGATGGCGAAAAGAAGCTCGCGCTTCCGCCCGAGCAGCGCAACATCGGTCTGGTGTTTCAGTCCTACGCTCTTTGGCCACATCGCACCGTCAAGGAAAATGTCGGCTACGGGCTGAAGCTCCGCGGCGTGACGCAGGCCGATATCGAAAAGCGCGTGCAGGCGATCCTGGAGCGCATGGGTCTTGGCCATCTTTCCGATCGCTTCCCGTCGCAACTGTCGGGCGGTCAGCAACAGCGCGTCGCCATCTGCCGGGCGCTGGTTTACGAGCCGCGCGTGCTGTTGCTCGACGAGCCGCTCTCCAATCTCGATGCGAAGCTGAGGGAGGAGGCTCGCTACTGGATCCGCAAGCTGATCCTCGACCTTGAAATTTGCGCTATCCTCGTCACGCACGATCAAAGCGAGGCGCTCGCCGCAGCCGACAACATTCTCCTGCTGCAGGACGGTCGCATCGTTCAGCAAGGCGGACCACAGGAGATCTATTCCAACCCGAACAGCTTCTATTCGGCTGACTTCCTGGGCGCGAACAACATCGTCAAGGCGAAGGTCAAGTCGATCAACGGCCGCAGCGCCGTCATCGGCGGCGACAACTGGAGCCTTGACGGCACCGTGCGCGATGCCTCCGGCGTCAACCCATCCGACGACGCGCGGGCGGTGATCCGGGTCGAGCAGATCAGCGTCAGCGACCAGCCCGAGGCGGGTGGGCTCGAGATGAACCTCGACGACAGTATCTATCTCGGCGACCGCTGGGAATACCGTCTGCGTCGCGGTGATTTCGTCGCCAAGGCACACGGCGCAAGGCAGCTTGCGACCGGCACGGTCTGGGCACGAATTCCATCTGAAAGCGTCTGGGTGTTCTCGGCAGGCCAACGCTAGCGAAGGCCGCCAGGCGGTCGCTGCTTCTTGCGGCGACCGCTCCATTCAAGGGTATATTCATGTCGAGACAGCCTCGGATAACGCTCGTCCATGCAACGCCGATCGCGATGGAACCGATCAAACTTGCTTTCGCAACGGCCTGGCCGGACGCCAATCTGGTCAACCTCCTGGAAGACAGCCTTTCGCCCGACCGTGCCGCCAGCGCCGACATCACCGAAGTCCTGACGGCCCGTATCGAGGCCTTGACCCAATATGCGCGGCAGATCGGGAGTGCGGCGGTGCTGTTTACCTGCTCGGCCTTCGGTCGGGCGATCGAGCAGGCTGCGGCGACCGTCGACATCCCGGTGCTGAAACCCAACGAGGCGATGTTCGAGGCTGCGATCCGGAAAGGCGGCAGGACTGCCATGCTCTACACCTTCCCGCCTGCGCGCGACGGCATGGAGGCGGAGTTTCTGGAAGAGGCCGAAAGGATCGATCCGACCGCGACCATGGAGAGCTTCCTGGTTCACGGAGCGATCGAGGCGGTGCGGGCGGGTGATGTAGAGACCCACAATCGGCTCGTCGCCGAAGCGGCGGCGGGTTTGCGTGGCTTCGACAGCATCGTGCTTGCGCATTTTTCCACGGCACGCGCCGTACCGGAGGTGCGGGCGGTGACGGACATCCCGGTTCTGTCGAGCCCGGATGCCGCCATCGACAAACTCAAGCGCCTTCTCGGCGCAGCATGAAATTCGGGAGTACACCTTCAATGCTGCTTGGGGTTATCGCAGACGATTTTACAGGGGCAAGCGATATCGCGAATACGCTCGCCAAGGGCCTGCCGCGGCAGGGTGGTCTTCGCACGGTACAATACCTTGGAATCCCTCGTGCAAAGGCCGAGCCCGAGGTGGAAGCCGGCGTCATTGCGCTAAAGAGCCGGTCGATCGATGTAGCGTCGGCCGTCGAACAGTCGCTGGAAAGCCTGCGCTGGCTGCTCGATCAGGGGTGCCGGCAGATCGTCTTCAAGTACTGCTCGACCTTCGATTCCACTCCGGCCGGCAACATCGGCCCGGTTGCCGAAGCGCTTGCTGAGGCCTTGGGCGTCAGCGGCGTGATTGCCTGCCCCGCATTTCCCGGTGCCGACCGAACGGTCTATAACGGTCACCTCTTCGTGAAGGATCGGCTTCTGAGCGAGTCCGGCCTGCAAAACCATCCACTTAACCCGATGACCGATGCGGACATCCGGCGCTGGCTGCGGCTCCAGTCGACGACTGAGGTTGGACATGTCGAGATCGCCGTCGTGCGGCAAGGCTCGGCCGAAATCGGAGCAGCGCTGCGGGAGAACGGCGAGCGCAATCGCACGCTCGTCATCGTCGATGCAATCACGGATGACGATCTCGTCGCAATCGGTCGTGCTGCGGCGGGAGATCGCCTTGTCACGGGAGGTTCTGGCATCGCGATCGGTCTTGCCGCGAACTTCATCGAGCAAGGCCTTGCTGCCGGAACCAGCGCCAGCGTCGCAGGCGTCGATGGGCCGGAGGCCATTCTCGCCGGAAGCTGCTCCGGTGCGACCCGCGAACAGGTCGAGATCCACCGCAAGAACCACCCGACGCTCGCGATCGACGTTGGAGGTGTCATGGCCGGCTCGGTGACGACCGCCATGCTGACATCCTTCCTGCTTGCCAACGAGGGCAGGGCGCCGCTCGTCTATTCCTCGAGCACCCCCGACGAGGTCCAGGCGGTCCAAGCGCGCTTCGGCCGGGAAGCGGTTGCCGCGGCGCTCGATGAACTCTTTGCGAAAACGGCTCAGGAACTGGTCAAGGCTGGTGTCCGTCGCCTCGTCGTTGCCGGTGGGGAAACGTCCGGGGCGGTCGTTTCGGCACTCGATCTCGGTGCGCTGACGATTGGGCCGGAAATCGATCCCGGGGTGCCGGTGTTGTTGTCGGGTGGGGCAAAAGCTGTGTCGTTGGCGCTGAAGTCCGGCAATTTCGGCGCCCCCGATTTTTTTGTCAAAGCGTTGGAAAGGCTCGCAGGCAGATGAGTGCTGAAATCAGGATGCGCGACGAGATCGCTCGGCTTTCGAAGTCGTTGTTCGACCGTGGTTTCTCGGTCGGCTCCGCCGGCAACATCAGTGCTGCGGTCGAGGACGGGATCCTGATGACCCCGACGAATTCGTGCCTCGGTTTCCTCGATCCTGCACGTATCTCGAAGCTCGATCGCAGCGGCCGGCACATCTCCGGAGACAAGCCCTCGAAGGAAGTGTTCCTGCACCGGGCGTTCTATGAAACGCGACCACAGACAGGTGCGGTGGTTCACCTCCACTCGACCTTCGCCACGGCTCTCTCTTGTCTTGCCGACACCGATCCGGACGACTGCATTCCGCCGCTCACCCCTTACGTCGTCATGCGCGTGGGGCAAGTGAGGCTGCTACCCTACGTCAAGCCGGGCGATGAAAGCATGGGCGACATGATCGCGGAGCTTGGTGGTCGCTATGCCGCCGTGCTGCTTGCTAATCATGGCCCCGTCGTTACCGGCAAGGATATCGCATCGGCGGTCTACGCAGCCGAGGAACTGGAGGAAACTGCCAAGCTGCTGGTGCTGCTGCGCGATGCGCCGAAACGCATGCTTTCCCCTGAAAACGTCACGGAATTAAAGGCCGTTTTCGGCAGCTATTGAAGGAGAAACTGATGAAAACGGCTGATCTCGTCGATGCGCATGGGGAGGAAGTGCACTTCTGCGATCTTCCCTTTTTGAAAGTCGGGAAGACGAAGTCCTTCCGCGGTCCGATTGCGACCGTCAAATGCTTCGAGGACAATGCTGTGTTGAAGGCCGAACTGCAGAAGCCGGGCGAGGGCAGGGTCATGGTCGTCGATGGTGGCGCCTCGAGCCGCGTCGCTTTGCTCGGCGACCAGATCGCGATGATCCTTCGCGACAATGGCTGGGCCGGCATCGTGATCAACGGTGCGGTGCGCGACAGTGCTGAGATCGCGGAGATGGACGTGGGCGTTTTCTGCCTTTCGGTGACACCGAAGAAGTCCGTGAAAGACGGTGCCGGCAAGACGGGCATACCGGTCCAATTTGGCGGCGTCACGTTCGCGCCCGGCGCCTACCTCTATGCGGATGCGGACGGCGTGCTCGTCAGCGCCCGCGATCTTTGCTGAGGGGATGGTGCGGTGACCACGCGGTCCATGTTCTCGGCCCATATCGGCTATCGGTTCAGGGAGCTACCCTTCGAGGAACGCTTCGAAGCGGCGGCTGCGGTGGGTTTTGATGCCATTGAACACCCTTATCTGGAGACGTTCGAGCCGGCGATCATCCGCGGTCTTTTAGAGAAACACCGTCTCCGCTTTGCGCAGCTCTCCTGCGCATTCGGCGACCTCGCGAAGGGCGAAAAAGGTCTCGCCGCGCTGCCGGGCCGGCAGTCCGAATTTCGCGCAGCCTTCGATAACGCCCTTGAGTTCGCGCTCACCGCCGATGCGCCCTACCTTCACCCGATGGCCGGCATTCCACCTAGCGATGCAGACGCCGAAAGCGTGTACTTCGAGAACCTGCATTACGCCATCCAGGGAACCGCCGGCACGCCGGTGAAGATCCTGATCGAGGCGATCAGTGAGCGGTCGGTGCCAGGCTATGCGCTCTCCACACTGGAGCAGGCGCGCCACGTGCAGGATGTCTTTGGTCCCGGCAATCTCTTGCTGCTCCTCGATACCTTCCATGCGAGCGCGACCGGCATCGATCCGGCTCGGTGGATCGCGGCAAATGCCTATCGCATCGGGCACGTCCACATCGCCGATTATCCGGGGCGGCAAGAGCCAGGGACTGGGACGATCGATTTCGAACCGGTCCTTTCGGCACTCAAAGCGCATGGCTTCCAGGGCGCCGTCGGCTTCGAGTTCACACCCTCGGCGAACACTGCCGAGAGTTTGACATTTCTCGCCGCCTGGCGGGCGAGATCAGAAACCAGGAGAAGAGCATGATCGTTTCCATCAATCCGGCCAACGACCGCGAGCTCGCGCGCTACGACCTTCACGACGATGCCTATGTTGACCAGGCGTTGAGCGCGGCGGCGAAGGCACAGGCCGGCTGGCGAAGAGTGCCAGTCGCTGAGCGCTGCACGCTTCTTTACGCCATGGCGCGGGTGCTGCGGTCCGGAAAGTCTCGCTATGCCGCCATGATCACCCGCGAGATGGGCAAGCCGATCGTAGAAGCCGAAGCTGAGGTGGAAAAATGCGCCTACAACTGCGATTTCTACGCCGAGAATGCGCCGAAGTACCTTGCGGATGAACCGGTGGCGTCGAACGCGGCTGAGAGCGTCATCGCCTTCGATCCGCTCGGTGTGGTCTTGGCGATCATGCCGTGGAACTATCCGTTCTGGCAGTTCTTCCGCTTTGCGGCCCCGGCCTTTGCAGCAGGCAATGGCGCAATCTTGAAGCACGCCAACAATGTTCCGGAATGCGCGCTCGCGATCGAAGAGGTGATGCGGGAAGCCGGCTGCCCTGAAGGTCTCTTCGCCACGCTGCTGATCGAGCCGTCGAAGGTTGCCGGCATCATCGCGGACGATCGGATCGCCGCCGTGACGTTGACGGGATCGACGGAAGTAGGGGCGATTGTCGCTGCCCAGGCCGGTAAGGCCTTGAAGAAGCAGGTGCTTGAGCTCGGCGGCTCGGACCCGTTCATCGTGCTCGGCGATGCCGATCTCGAAGAGGCGGCAAAGATCGCAGTCAAGGCGCGCTATATCAATGTCGGCCAATCCTGCGTCAATGCCAAGCGCTTCATCGTCGAGGAAACCATCGCCGACCGGTTCGTTGAACTCTTCCTACAAGAGGTGGCGAAGCTGAAGATCGGCGACCCGATGGAGCGCGAAACGAATATCGGCCCGATGGCCAGGGAGAACCTGATGACTGGCCTGCACAAACAGGTCGAGCGCAGCCTTTCTGCCGGCGCGATACTTAGAGTTGGCGGTGCGCCGCTTGAAGGTGATGGATTCTACTATTCGCCGACGGTCCTCGACCATGTCCGCCCCGACATGGCTGCGTTTTGCGAGGAGACCTTCGGGCCGGTTGCGGCGATTATCCGCGTTAAGGATGCCAAAGAGGCGGTGGCGCTCGCCAACCAGACGGAATTCGGCCTCGGTGCCGCGCTCTGGACCAGCGATCTTAAACGCGCCCGATCGCTTGCGCACGACATCGAAGCCGGCGCCGTCTTCATCAACGGCATGGTCGCCTCCGACCCTCGCTACCCTTTCGGCGGCATCAAGCGCTCCGGCTACGGGCGCGAACTCGGGGTCTACGGCATCCGCGAGTTCGTCAACATCAAGACCGTGTGGATTGGCGCCGCCCAGACGCCGGCGACAGCACATGGAGGAGCACGATGAGCATTGCGATGCCGGCCGTACTGCGGCCAAGGGAATTGAAGACCAACGACCGTGGCAACGGCGCACGCACCACGCCGCTGGTCACGCGCAAGTGCGGCTCAAGTAGCATGATCAACGGCATCACCGCGTTCGATCCAGGCGCTGCGATTGGCATGCACAAGCACAATTGCGAGGAAAGCGTAATGATCCTCGATGGCGAGGCGATCGCCGAGATCAACGGTGTGCGCTATCCCCTCGGACCCAATGATACGACCTGGATACCGGCGAACGTTCCGCACCGCTTCATCAATGCGTCGGAGACGGAGCCCATGCGGATCTTCTGGGTCTATGCATCGATCGATGCCACCCGGACTATGATCGACACCGGCGAGGAGCACACGATTGACGCCGAGCATGGCCACAAGCCGGGCGCCCAGGCATGATCCAGGAAGTTGCAGAACTGACCATCAAGCCGGGGATGGAGGGTGATTTCGAGCGGGGCGTCGAAAAGGCCGCTCCGCTGTTCCTCCACGCCAGGGGATGTCGCGGGATCGCTCTCCACCGTGTCATCGAGACGCCGCAGGTCTATCGCCTCGTCGTCGATTGGGAAACGGTCGAGGATCACACGGTCGGGTTTCGAGGCTCGGCGGATTTTCAGACTTGGCGCAAGATCGTCGGTCCGTGCTTTGCGACCACACCCGTCGTAACGCACACGCGCCAGGTTATGAGCTTCCGGTGAACCGCGCCGGTAGGAAGACGGGCGGGCGATTTGCGCTGACGCTCTCCATAGGTGCTTTCGGCGGCTCCTTGATGTGGCTCGCGCATATGCCGCTCGCATGGCTGCTGGGGGCCATGCTGGCTACGGCCGTCTGTGCCTTTGCAGGCCTTCCCGTCTCTCTGCCAAAACAGGCCAGACCACCGATGGCAGCGGTGATCGGTGCGATGCTCGGCACTTCGTTCTCACCGGATGCATTCGCGCATGCGGCAGCCTGGAGCATTTCGCTCGTCGGCTTGGTCGCCTTCATTGCGCCCACCGGTGCACTGGCCTTTGTTTATTTTCGGTGGATTGCCAGGCTTGATCCCGTCACCGCCTTCTTCTCGGCTATGCCAGGTGGGGCTCGTCGAAATGATCACACTTGGCGCGGAAAAGGGCGGCGATGAGCGCATGATTGCCCTCATTCACTCTGCCCGGATTTTCCTCGTCGTCTTAACTCTGCCTTTTCTGATCCAGACATTTGCAGGCATTACCATTGACAGAACGGGCATCTTTTCTGCCGGTGAAATGGCAATATCGGCGGAGGACGTTATCTGGTTTGGCAGTGCAGTCGTTGGTGGCGTTGCCCTTGGCGCGCTTCTAAAACTGCCGGGCACGGTTTCTCGTGGGGCCAATGCTTGCCAGCGCCATCCTGCATCTGGTTGGTGTGACGGATTTCGAACTGCCGGTGGCCGCTCTCGCCTGTGCGCAGGTCGTGATCGGCGCGACGATTGGATGCCGCTTTGCCAATGCCTCGCCGCGCTTGATCTTGCGCGCGCTGGCGCTAGCCGCTGGCGCGACGGTCCTGATGCTTCTGTCCACCGTCATGTTCGCCTGGCTGTTGTCGCTGGCCGGCGGCGACCGCTTCGTTGCCTATGTCCTTGCCTATTCTCCCGGTGGGGTCGCTGAAATGAGCCTCATTGCCTTGTCGCTGCATGTGGAAGTGCCCTTTGTCGTACTGCACCATGTTGTGCGCGTGCTCACCGTCGTCGCCGGTGCATCCCTCGCCTTCCGGCTGCTCAAGGAGCGGTGCGGTGAGTTCGTGCAGCGCCCCTGTTCGGGTAGCTAAAGGGCAGAACGAGTCTTGAGCGCATGCCGGGTGGCTCATTTGGTGGCTCGGAAGCTGCAGCCCAGTTTGCGGCTCGTTTTCGGCCGCGATGGCGGCGGCTCTATCCGCATATCCTCTTGGCCCTGGGTGTTTGGCATCCCGGGAAATGGGCTCGAAGCGCCCTCTTATGCGACGACAATCGGGACTTTGGTCGGCGACGCCTTGACCCGGTTGTAGAGATCGACAACGTCCTGGTTGATCATGCGTACGCAACCGGAAGATGCCTGTGTGCCGATGGTCCACCACTCCGGTGAGCCATGCACGCGATAGCCGGTGTCTTGGCCGTCTTTGAAGATATAGTGTGCCCGGGCTCCGAGCGGGTTGTCGAGGCCACCCGGCTGGCCGCCCGTCCATTTCACCAGCTCCGGCTTGCGCGCAATCATCTCTTTGGGCGGCGTCCAGGTCGGCCACACCTTCGTATACTGGATCTCTGCCCGCCCACTCCACTCGAAGCCGGCCTTGCCGATGCCGACACCGTAGCGGACCGCTTCGCCACCTTCCTGCACCCAATAGAGATGCCGCTCGCTAAGCCGCACCACGATCGTGCCCGGCGCCTCGCCGGTAGGGTCGCGAACGATCTGACGACGGAATTCCGGTTTGACCTTCTGGAATGGGATTGCCGGGATGACGAAGCCATTGTCGTTCAGCGAGGCATACATCGTGCTGTTGTCGGTGATGTTGCTGTCGACACTGATCGGTGGGATTGCGCCGGTCGACATATAGTCAACGCTCGCAGTCGACATCCGACTGGACGGCTCGAGCGATGGGAGTTCGAGGGACTGCGAGCAGCCGGAGGCACCAAGCAGGGTCATGACGCCGAGGTTCGAAAGCAGGGCACGGCGGGTGATGAGGTAGCCGGGTTCCGAATTGGTCGCGCCGGAGGTGAGCTTCTGATCTTGCGGGTTACGCATGCACTTTTACCCTAGACGAACGTCGGCATCATGCCTCCGGATCTGCGCAGTTTCACGATTCGTGGTTAAAAAGAAGTGAAAGCGTCCCCCGCCGCGCCGCTTGCGTTTCCTTCGGAAGCAAGTTAAATACTGAACTACATGGTTCAGTATTATAATGCCCCTCTCGATCTCTCGTTCGCGGCGCTGTCCGATGCGACCCGTCGCGGGATCATCGATCTACTTGGGCAAGGGGACGCGTCGATCACCAGTCTGGCGGACAAGTTCCAGATGACACTGACCGGCATGAAGAAGCACATCCAGGTTCTCGAACGGGCGGGGCTCGTCGTCACGCAGAAGGTCGGACGGGTGAGAACCTGCAAGCTTGGGAAACGTGGCCTTGAGGCGGAGGCCGAGTGGATCGAGGCGCATCGCAAACTCTTCGAGGCCCGCTTCGCAGCACTGGACGAGATCATCAGCGAACTGAAACGGGAGGTAAGCGATGAATGAGCAAGTCAACAAAGCCGCTGGCGCGCAGAACCGCACGTCAGTCGAGCGCAAAGGGGACCGCGAACTCGTCGTAACGCGGACATTCAATGCGCCGCCGAGCATGGTCTACAGGGCGTGGAGCCAGCCCGAGCTGTTCCAGCGCTGGTGGGTGCCAAAATCGGCACCTGGCGTTTCGCTCGTATCGTGCCAGATGGACGTGCGTACCGGCGGCAGGTATCGGCTGGAATTCGGCGCCGGCGGTTCGGACACCATGGCCTTTTATGGCAAGTATCTTGAGGTGGTGCCGAACGAGCGCATAGTCTGGACCAACGATGAGGGCGAAGAGGGCGCAATCACGACCGTGACCTTTAAGGACGAGGGCGGCACAACGTTGCTGACTTTCCACGAAGTCTATCCGTCCAAGGAAGCGCTTGAGGAAGCACTGCAGAGCGGGGCGGCCGCATTGCCCGAGCAGTTGGATCAGCTCGACGAATTGCTTTCCAGCACCGGCGAGTAGCACGGATCGGGAAACGCTCCCCGGTAGACGTCTGGTCCTTTGACGCGGACTTCACGGCCGTTGGGGGGCTGGGCAAAGGCGCATAGCTGGCGAGGGCGGCTAGAGTATCTCAGTCAACTCGAACAGCGGCAGCGCCAAGCAGACCGACAGAACGTGCCAGGGCTCGCCCTCGACCGTGGCTCCGTCACTCATTTCGCTCAGTGTTAGGTTCGGGGCGACGTCGGCGCATGCCTGCTCGAGCAGGGCGATTGCTTCTTGTGATGTCAGTCCGTCCGGATAGCGGACAGCGTATTTTCGGCGAGGATCTGCTTCGTTCAAGGTCATCTTTGCAAGGCTGTCCGCTGAGGTGATGGCGAAGGTATGCGAAGGATCAGACCTACATCGTGCGGACAGGGAGTGGTTTCGATAGCCCTTCGTTGGTAGCGGTCGCAGTCAAAAAGGATAGGGCAGTCTCGCCGCCGCATTTGTGCTTCCAAAGCGTGTCGTGAAGGAATGGGGTCCCCCACTTTGGCGCTGCCGGTGACACGGCCTTCGATTTCTACCAGAAGCCCTGCTCAGCGGTGCGTAACCGCGAAGAAACCCGGATCAGGACGGGTCTGCCGAGCGTTGCTACAAGCCAGCGCGATTTCCAATCGAGGGCAATTTCACGTCTGGATCCTCGGGGGCTGACTGGAAACCTACCCAGCCCGCGAGTGGACGGTCGTTTCCGTTGCTGTTGCGCATGTTCCCCTCGTTCGGCACGCGATGTTGATCTCACACGTTGGCCGGTCGCTCGCCCTGCTGGAGCACGAAGTTGTCGCTCCGCTCGCATCATGGCTTGCGTCCCGATCTATGCGAGATCACAGGGCGGCCGGGTTCTTATCAGGTATATTCTAAAAACATGTCATACAGGTTTGACAGATTGACTGATATCTGTCTAATCTAGCCCTAGACAAGTTGGTGTGGCCAGGCCGCGCCTTTCACATGCCGGAGGACCAATGATCATCACTGACGTCGAAGTGCGGGTTTTCCGCACGACCACGCGCCGCCATTCGGACAGCGCCGGTCACGCGCATCCAGGCCCGCCGCACCAGGTAGAGCAAGCTATGCTGACTGTTCGCACGGAGGACGGCCAGGAGGGGCATTCCTTCACGGCGCCGGAAATCGTGCGGTCGCATGTCATCGACAAATTCGTCAAGAAAGTCCTGATTGGCCAGGACCACCGAGATCGCGAGCGGCTTTGGCAGGACCTTGCCCATTGGCAACGCGGATCGGCCGCGCAGTTGACGGATCGCACGCTCGCGGTGGTCGACTGCGCCCTTTGGGACCTCGCCGGGCGGAGTTTGAACCAACCTGTATACAAGTTGGTGGGCGGCTATCGCGATAAGGTGTTGGCCTACGGCTCCATCATGTGCGGCGACGAACTGGAAGGGGGGCTCGCAACACCTGAAGACTATGGTCGCTTTGCCGAAGCTCTCGTCAAGCGCGGCTATAAGGGCATCAAGTTGCACACCTGGATGCCGCCTGTCAGCTGGGCGCCGGATGTGAAAATGGACATCAAGGCCTGTGCGGCCGTGCGCGAAGCCGTCGGACCGAATATCCGCCTGATGATCGACGCCTTTCATTGGTACTCGCGCACGGATGCGCTCGAGTTGGGGCGGGGACTGGAAAAGCTCGGCTTCGATTGGATCGAAGAGCCGATGGATGAGCAGTCGCTGTCTTCCTACAAGTGGCTGGCCGACAATCTCGATATCCCCGTCGTTGGTCCGGAAAGCGCTGGCGGCAAGCATTGGCACCGTGCCGAATGGATCAAGGCGGGCGCCTGCGACATCTTGCGGACCGGGGTGAATGACGTGGGCGGCATCACGCCGGCATTAAAAACGATGCATCTTGCCGAGGCCTTCGGGATGGAGTGCGAGGTACACGGCAATACGGCGATGAACTTGCATGTCGTCGCGGCGACGAAGAATTGCCGCTGGTACGAACGCGGGCTGCTTCACCCGTTCCTCGAATACGACGACGGGCACGACTACCTAAAGTCATTGTCCGATCCAATGGATCGCGAGGGCTATGTCCATGTCCCAGCTCGGCCGGGGCTCGGCGAGGATATCAACTTCGAGTTCATCGAGAACAACCGCGTGCGGTGAGAAGCGGGGTATCTTTCATGAAAACCATTCTCGCTTTTGGAGACAGCCTGACGTGGGGAGCGGATCCACAGACCGGGCTACGCCATCCGCCTGAAGGCCGCTGGCCCGAGGTGCTCTCGCGTGAACTCAACGGTGCGGCAAAGGTCATTCCCGAAGGACTTGGTGGCCGCACAACCTGCTATGACGACCATGGTGGACCGGCGTGCCGCAATGGGGCCAAGGCGCTGCAAGTAGCGCTCGCAAGCCACATGCCGCTCGACCTCATCATCGTGATGCTCGGTACAAATGACATCAAGCCCGTGCATGGCGGGCGGGCGGAGGGAGCGGTCTCCGGCGTGCGCCGGTTGGCGCAAATCATCGACACTTTTCCCTACAAGCCAAGTGGTGCGAGGCCAAAAATGCTGATCGTCGCCCCTCCACCCTGTTGCGCCGGTCCGGGCGGGGTGCCAGCGGCGGGACGCAGCATTGCTGAATCAGAGCGGCTTTCTCCGCTCTACCGCAAGCTCGCAGATGAACTTGGACACGCCTTCTTTGATGCCGGCTCTGTCGCACACGCCTCGCGGGTCGATGGGGTCCATCTGGAAGCCGCTGCCACGGCGGCGATTGGCCGGGCGCTCGCAGCACCCGTTGCCGAAATTCTTGGCTGATCTGTCCTGGTGCCTGTGGAGGAACAGGTGGGGCAGAACTTGTAACCGGAAGGCCGAACTCCCGCATGGGCGGCCGCAATAGGAGGAAACATGAAACGCTTTCTAGCAACGGTCGCGTTCGGCGCGCTTCTCATCGCTTCAACGCCACACGGCGTGTTCGCCGAAACTCCGGAAGATCAACTCGTCGTCGCAACGACAATGAGCAACATCCTGACGCTCGATCCCGCTGCCATCACTGGCCGCGAGACCGTACAGGTCCTCAACAACATCTACGATACGCTGGTCATCCTTTCGCCGAAGGACCGCAGTGTCCAGCCACGCCTTGCCGAGCGCTGGGAGGTCTCCGCCGATCGCGATTCAATTCGTTTTCACCTGCGTAGCGATGCGAAATTTGCGTCGGGCAATCCCGTCACGGCTCAGGATGTTGCCTGGAGCCTGAAGCGCCTGCTTGCGCGTAATCTCGCGCAGTCTTCTTTCCTGAAAACAAGGGGCTTCACGCTCGAAGAAGCCGACAAAGCCTTCGTCGCCGAAGACGACCACACCTTCGTTATCAATCTTCCGAAACCCGACGACCCGAACCTGCTGCTGATGATCCTTGCGCAGAACGGACCTGGCTCCATCTTCGACAGCAAGACGGTTCTCGAAAACGAGAAGGACGGCGATCTTGGCGCCGCCTGGCTGACCCTGAACTCCGCCGGTTCCGGCCCCTTCACGCTCACGCAGTGGAAATCGAACGAGTACATCATCCTCACGCGCAACGACGACTACTGGGGTGAAAAGGCCGCAATGAAGCGGGTGCTGATGCGTCATCTGCCGGAATCGCAGTCGCAGCGGCTGCTTCTGGAAAAAGGCGACATTGACGTTGCCTATTCCTTGCAGGCGCCGGACCTGAAGTCGCTAGAGGCCGACGAGGCGATCGCCATCGCATCGACACCAGGCTCGGGTTTTTACTACCTCAGCGTCTCGATGAAGGATGAGCGCTTCGCCAACAAGAAAGTGCGTGAAGCACTGCGCTACCTGATCGATTACGAGGGTCTCGACAAGGCTGTCATGCCCTACTACGGCAAGCTGCATCAGCGGCCCTTGTCGACAGGCGTCCTCGGCGCGCTGCCGGACGAAGGCTACAAACTTGATGTGGCCAAGGCAAAGGCGCTGCTTGCCGAGGCAGGCTACCCGGACGGCTTTAAGACGACGTTGCGTGTCCTGTCTGAAGATCCTTTCATGAAGGCTGCGACGGCCATCCAGAACACGCTGAGCCAGGCTGGCATCCAGGCGGAGCTCATCAGCGGTTCGGGCGACCAGATCTACGGCGCGATGCGTGAACGGAACTTTGAACTGCTTCTCGGCCGCGGCGGCGGTGGCCAGCAGCCGCACCCCGACAACAATTTACGCTCTATCGCCTACAATCCTGACAATTCGGACGATGCCAAGCTCACCAACTATCAGAGCTGGCGCACCAGCTTCTATGACGAGAAGCTGAACAAGATGATCGAAGAGGCCCTGGTTGAGCGCGACCAGGCCAAGCAGGCCAAGCTCTACGAGGGCGTGCAGCAGTACATGGACGAGGTCGTCATGTCGATCCAACCCTTCTCGGAAGTGGTCGACACGGCCGCGTACCGCAGCGATGTGAAAGGGATGATCGTCAGCCCCTGGCTCTCGCGCTTCGAAGGTGTCACCAAGGAGCGGTGACCGGCTCCGGGAATTTAATGAAATGAAGGAAAGAAGGCGCATTTGACCATGCGCCTTCTTTTTGCATTGAAAAGTGCCGTCGGCCGGGCGCCAACGCATGCGGAACGAAATCGGCAACGTCACCCCGTGGCTGCCGCTGTTCGGTTTCCTCTCGCTTGAAGCCGAAGTATTCCTCATCTGTGCGGGTTTGCGTGGTTGCCTACCCATCGCCCTCGCCTCGCGAAGACCTTCATCACCGGTACGTCTGGGGAGGGGCAGCGATTGGCAAGCGTGCCGCGGCCAGGTTCACATGCCCGGGCTGCACGCGCCGAAAGGGTCGCAGGCGTGCTCCCGGGATCATTGGCAAGCTCAGACACCGATAGTCCTCAACCGGGGCCATCAGGCAAGGAAAAGCCCGGCACAGGACCGGGCGAGTTGGGGAGGAGGAGTCTTCTTTTGGGAGGAGATGCGGCTTGCTCAGTGCGAGCCTTCGTACTCCAGCGAGGCGCCGATCAGCTCACGCGCGTAAGCGTGGGTTGCCTGGTTGCCGGGGATCGCCTCGCGCGGCAGCACTTCGGTGATTTCTCCGCGCAACATGACCGCGAAACGGTCGCACATATGGTCCACGACGGCCAGATCGTGCGTCACCATGATGTAGGTGAAGCCGCGCTCCTCACGCAGACGCTGAAGCAGGTTCAGGATTTCCGCCTGCACCGAAACATCGAGCGCCGACGTCGGCTCGTCGAGGAGCAGCAGGGAAGGTTCGAGGATCAGCGCCCGCGCGATCGCAACACGCTGGCGCTGGCCGCCCGAGAGCTGGTGGGGGAAACGATCGAGGAAGGAGACCGGCAGCCCCACATCCGTGATTGCCTTGCGTATGCGCTCCTCCCGGTCGCCGAGCTTGTGGATGACGAGAGGCTCGTTCAGCACCGTGCGAACCGATTGGCGTGGATGCAGCGAACCGTAGGGATCCTGGAAGACCATCTGCAGCGTGCGGCAACGCTCAATCAGCGGCATGTCACGCACCGACCTGCCGCCGATCAGTACGTCGCCGGTCCAGATGTCGGTCAGCATAGAGATGCAACGCAGGACCGTGGACTTGCCTGATCCGCTTTCGCCGACGAGGCCGAAGCATTCGCCCGGCGCCACGGAGAAGGTGACGGTTGGCAACACCTTGACCGCGGTGGGACCGCTACCGAAGGTGATAGAGACATCGCGAACTTCGATAGAGACGGACATCAGGCTTTCTCCTCCAGCCATTCGGGGCGGCGATCGAGCACGCGGAGCGGTGCGCGTGGGCCGCCGATCCGCGGCTGAGCTGCCAGCAGGCCACGCGTGTAAGGATGTTGGGCCTTGTCGAGATCGCGGGCGGCCAGCGTTTCAACGATACGGCCGGCATACATGATGAGTACGCGATCGCAGAAATTGCGTACAAGGTTCAAATCGTGACTGATCATGATGAGCCCGATGCCGCGATCCCGCACCAGCCCATCGAGAATGTTCAACACCTGAAGTCGCACCGTGACGTCGAGTGCCGAGGTCGGTTCGTCGGCGATGACGAGCTCGGGATCAGCAAGCAGCATCATGGCAATCATCACGCGCTGCCCCATGCCGCCGGATATCTCGTGCGGATACTGGTCATAAACGCGCTCCGGGTCGCGGATCTTGACTGCCGACAGCATGGCGAGCGCCTTTTCACGCGCCTCCGCCTTGGTGCAATTGAAATGCCGCAGATAGGTTTCCGCCACCTGGTCACCGACCCGGCGAATAGGGTTCAAAGAAAATTTCGGATCCTGAAGGATCATGGACATGCGCCGGCCGCGAACCTTGAGCAGTTCCTTTTCCGAAAGGGCTGTCAGATCAAGCTCGGCAAAGCGCAGCGTGTCGGCGGTAATCGTGGCGCCCGGCAGAAGTCGCAGCAAGGCCCGTCCGACAGTCGATTTGCCGGAACCGGACTCGCCAACGATGCCAAGGCGTTCGCGGCCGAGGGTGAAGGACACGCCGCGCACGGCATCGGTCGCTGCGCCGCCATAGCGGATGCGGAGGTTTTCGACCTGAAGAATGTCTTGGCTCATCGGTCTACCTCCGGTTCATCTGCTTCGGATCTAGCGCATCGCGCAGCCCGTCGCCGAGAAGGTTGAAAGCGAGACTGACCGAAAGAATGGCGACACCCGGGAAGGTGACGAGCCACCAGCTGTCCAGCATGTACTTGCGGCCTGTCGCAATCATCGCGCCCCATTCCGGCAGCGGAGGTTGGGCGCCGAGCCCCAGAAAACCGAGACCGGCAGCCGTCAGGATAACGGTCGCCATGTTCAGTGTCAGGCGAATGAGCACCGAGGGCAGGCACATGGGCATGATCGACTTGACGATGATGCGTGTGGCCGATGCGCCCTGGAGCCTGGCTGCCGAGATGTAGTCCGCCTTGCGAAAGGTCATTGCCTCTGCGCGCGCGAGGCGTGCGATCGGTGGCCAAGAGGTCAGCGCAATCGCGATAATGGCGTTGTTCAGGCTTGGACCCAGCGCTGCAACGAAGGCGAGCGAAAGAATGAGGCTCGGGAAGGAGAGAAAGATGTCCGTGATCCGCATCATCACGGTATCGACCTTCCCGCCGAGATAGCCGGCAGTCGTGCCGATGACGAGCCCGATTGGGCCAACGACAATCGAGACGAGGAAGATAATCGTAAGCGTGATACGCGAGCCCCAGACCAGGCGGCTGAAGATGTCACGACCAAGCTCGTCGGTGCCGAACAGATGTCCATTTCCAGGCGCCTGCAGCGTGTTTGCGAGGTTCTGGGCATAGGGGTCATGGGTGGCAATCAGCGGCGCGAAGGTTGCGACAAGGACGAGCAGCACCAGGACCGCAAGACCGAAGGTCGAGGTTGGGCTCTTCAACAGGAAGCGCACGATGTTCTTGAGTGCGTAAAGCGGAGCCGGCAAGCGGAACGCAGTTTCAGCTTGGGTGGTCATCAGCGTGTCCTCGGGTCGAAGATGCGATAGAGAACGTCGGACAGAAGATTGAGGGCGATAAAGATGATCCCGACGATCAGGACGCAGGTCATGACGGCGTTCATGTCGCCGGTAATGAGGTTATTGGTGAGATATTGGCCAAAGCCCGGCCACGCGAAGACCGTCTCGATCAGCACGGCGCCTTCGAGCAGCGAGCCATAGGCAAGCGCAATGATGGTGACCAGTTGCACCCGAATGTTGATGAAGGCGTGCTGCCAGATCGTCTGGCTGCGAGAAAGGCCTTTGACGCGCGCCGTCGTGACATATTCCTGACCGAGCTGATCCAGCATGAAGCTGCGGGTCATGCGCGTGATATAGGCGGAAGAGGAGTAGCCAAGCAGCGACGCCGGCAGGATGATGTGGTTGACGGCCGACCAAAACACATCCATTTCGCCGGCGATCAGGCTATCGATCAGCAGGAATCCGGTCCGCTCCTCGATAAGGCCAATATAGAACTGGTCCATGCGTCCGCTGCCGCCGACGAGGCCGAGATAAGCATAAAAGACGATAAGCGCGATCATGCCGGTCCAGAAGATCGGCATGGAGTGCCCGAACAGGCTGAAGACGCGCACGACATGGTCGGGCCAGCGGTCCTTGTTGACGGCAGCAAGCACTCCGAGCGGAACGCCGAGGCCGGCTCCGATGAGGATTGCGAAGGTTGCAAGCTCGATCGTTGCCGGCATCACGTGCAGGATATCCTGAATGACCGGCTGGCCCGTGCGGATGGAGGTTCCGAAGTTGCCGGTGAAAACGTCTCCAAGATAGTAGGCGAATTGTTCCCAAAGAGGTCGATCAAGCCCGAGCGAACGATAGACCTGTTCGTAGGTCTCGCGGGTTGCGTCCTCCCCGACGATCGCGCGGACCGGATCGGCAGGCATAAGGCGGCCGATGAAGAACGTCAGGAGCAGAAGGCCGAGCAACGTGACCGCAATGGTCCCGACATGCCCGGCCACGCCGTGGAAGCGTAGGCGACGAATTGACATGGTTCCTCCGTTTGTCAGTCGCCTGCGGTGAGGCGTTACAGGCTCCAATCCTGTATGACAACTTTCACTGAACCTGTCACAGGTTATGTCGAGTGTCAAGCAGAGCTGACGGAGAGGAAGTCATCTCTGCGGGGTGTGAAGCAGTCGATGAGCTCTCCTGCCTCCAGGCATTCGCAGCCATGTTCCGTGTTTCCGGGGATTACGAGGCTGTCGCCAGCCTTCAATTCATAGGTCTGTCCATTGCGAAAGAAGCGGAATTTGCCGCGCGCCACATAGGTCGATTGCACGTGCGGGTGGCGGTGGAGCTTGCCTTTTGCACCGTTTTCGAAGCGAAAGGAGACGACCATGAGCTCAGGCGAATCTGAAAGCACCTGGCGGGTGACGCCGGTATCGGTCGAAATCGTGGGGAAAGTAGGAAGAGACATGCGGACCTCATAGGTGATGTATGACAACATCACCATACATGTCCTTTCGCCTGTATGACAACTCTGCGCGTCTATTAAATTGCGTCGGGGCTCATGGTGCGGGAACGCAAGAGCGCGTTGTACCGATCAAGGCTTCCCCGCAAGTGGGCGCGCATGCGCTCGCGCGCCGCTTCAGCATTGCCTTCGATGATTGCCTCAACGATCTGGCCATGCTCTTCCTGAAGATGGAGGTTGTAGTCCTTCGGGCGCGACCCCGGCGCAGATCCCTGCAACTCGCCGCGCGGAATGATGCCAGTACGGATCAGTTGGAGAAACTCCGGAAAACGCCGGTTTTGCGTGGCTTCCGCAATCGCCAGGTGAAGCTCGAAATCCGCATCGCGCGTAGGATTGCCAGTTGCCAGGCACTCGCCAACACGATGATGGGCCTCAAGGATGGTTTCGATCTGGGCGGGTGAACGGCGCGCGGCCGCCAGCCCTGCCGATTCCACCTCGAAAACCGTCCGAAGTTCAAGAAGCTCTATGACCGACGAAATCCGCTCGGTCTTCAAATCCTTGAAAGGCTGCTCCTTTTCCGGCTTTGTCTCAAGGGCAAATATGCCGGCGCCCTTGCGCGCTTCGACCAGCCCGTCGGCGCGAAGGATGGCAATCGCTTCCCTTACGACTGTGCGGCTGACGGAATACTCGCGCGTCAGAGCGCTTTCGCTCGGAAGCCGGTCGCCGGGGCGAAACACGCCTTCCGCCAGATCGCGACGCAGCGCGGCGCTGATTTTTGCCGCAAGCGACGTGCCACGCTCCATAGTGTTTACGGCTTCCATTTTCGTCCTAACATGCTCAAACCTGTCTGGCATGTTAGTCGTAATCTGTTCGAATGCAAGTGCGGCTCTCTCAACCAGTGCTAGCGCAAGGTTCGCAGCATGGAGCGATATCGTGTCTGGCTGTTCTTCAGGTGATCGCGCATGGCCGCGCGAGCCTGTTCCTCATCCCCGCTATGGACCGCGTCGAGTATCGCCTCGTGTTCATCGAGAAGCCGGCGCATCTCGACGGAGGGAAGGGCGGCTTCCTCTCCCTCGCGGGCGACCGCACGGCGCGGGATGACAGCCGGCCCGAGCACATGGAGAAACTCGGCAAACCTTGGATTGTTCGTCGCTTCGGCAATGGCGAGATGAAAAGCAAAATCGGTTTCGGCGGTCGGCTCACCACTTTCGGCGCGGATGCGAAATGCTTCGAACGCTTCGATAATTTTGCCTTCCTGTCCCGGGGAGCGGCGAAGCGCGGCCAACCCGGCTGCATCGCCTTCGACTGCCGTTCTGATTTCCAGCATCTCGATCAATGATGAGACGCGGGCGAGATCGACGTTGTGAAACGAATTTCTTGCGGCCGGGGCAGGCTCCAGCACGAAAACGCCGACGCCATGTCGTGCCTCGACCAATCCGTCGGAACGCAGTGCTGCAATCGCTTCTCTTACGACAGTGCGGCTGACGTTAAATTCCTTGGTCAGTTGCGCCTCTGATGGCAGGCGGTCGCCGGGCCGGTAGCGGCCCTCGGCGATATGGGAGCGCAGAACGTCGGTAACCTTTGCCACCAGGGTCCTGGGCTGCGGGGCGTTCGTATCGGAAGCAGTCGCTATCGTCATGTGGTTGCCCGGTTCCAGGATGTGGCGGCACCTGCCGCTTCATCTCTGGATACGCCAAAGATGGCGGACGAGGCAATCGCTCCTCAATCCGATAGCAAATCAGCAGGCAAAAGCCCGTCAGGTACATTCTGATAGGATACGGGCCTCAGAAACCTGCGGATCGCCATAGTTCCGACCGAGGTCGCGCCGAAATTCGTAGAGGCCGGATAGGGCCCGCCATGAACCATGGCGTCGCAGACTTCCACGCCCGTGGGAAATCCGTTCACGAGAAGACGGCCGGCCTTGCGCTCCAGGATCGGCATAAGTTGGCGTGCAAGATCGGTGTCTCCGTCGTTGAGATGAAGAGTTGCAGTCAGCTGGCCATCGAAACTCTGGGCGACGACGACCAGTTCTTCAATGCTTTCGGCCGTGACGATGAGGCCGAGCGGGCCGAAGACTTCTTCTGAAAGCGTATGGTTGGCGAGCCAGTCCCGTGCAGAGACGAGGAAGAGATTGGGTGTGACGTTGCGCCGATCGCAGCTGGATGTGAAGACGTCGCGAACGCCGCTGCCTGAGGCGATGCGATTGCGCCCATCGCGATACGCTTTGGCAATTCCATCCGTCAACATCACTTGTGCGCCGATCTTCGAAAGCGCCGCACGCACGCTTTCCGCAAACGCTGGCGCCTCGCCTGCTGCGATCACGGCAATGCCTGGATTGGTGCAGAATTGTCCGGCGCCCATCGTCAACGAGCTTGCCCAACCCTTGGCGATTTCCTCGCAGCGGACCTTGCCGGCTTCGGGCAGGATGAACATCGGGTTGACCGAACCCAGTTCGCCGAAGAAGGGGATTGGTTCCGGGCGCTTCGCACATAGGTCGAAAAGCGCGCGGCCACCCGCAAGCGAGCCGGTAAAGCCGACGGCCTTGATGAGGGGATGTGTAACGAGGCCAGTGCCGACGTCCCGGCGACCGCCCTGGATGAGTGAGAATACGCCGGGGTGAAGCCCTTGCTTCCTGATCGCTGCGTGGGCAGCCTCGGCAACCACTTCGCTCGTGCCAGGATGGGCTGAATGGCCCTTCACGATGACCGGGCACCCGGCGGCAAGAGCCGACGCGGTATCGCCGCCCATTGTCGAGAAAGCCAGCGGAAAATTGGAGGCACCGAACACCGCAACCGGACCGACAGGTCGCTGAAGCAGTCGGATGTCGGGGCGCGGCAGGGGCTTTCTGTCAGGCAGCGCTTCATCGTGGCGTCTGTCGAGATAGTCGGCCTTTTCGAGATGGGCTGCAAAAAGTCGGAGCTGGCCGGTGGTGCGTCCACGTTCTCCTTCTAGCCGGGCGGGCGGCAGACCGCTTTCTGCACTGCCGATCTCGGTAATGGCCGCCCCGCGGCTTTCTATCTCATCGGCAATCGTTTCTAGAAATGCCGCGCGCTCTTTCCGGCTTGAATGGCCATAGGACCAGAAGGCATCCTCGGCCGATTTTGCGGCCCTGTCGACCAGATCCGGCGTGCCGACGGAAAAGTCAAACGCGGCACCATGGGCCGGTTCGCTGCTGAATGTCTGCTCGGTCGCGATCCACTCGCCCGCAACCAGGTGTTTGCCGTGAGGGGTGAAGGTCATTGTCACTCCTTGAAGATAGGATTGTCGGTAAAGGCACCGCCTTGAAAGCGCGCCATTGATTTGTCGGGGGTTGGTTTCGCCGCGTTCGTTTCGATTTTCTCGCGCCAGGCCTCGGCGTTGTCTTTCGCCCTCCAGCCGAGCCAAGTCAGATGCGAATTGTCCCACCAGCAGCTGTCGTTTGCTGAAACGCCCCAAATGACTGGGCAACCAAGCACTGGGGAGCGGAAAGCGGCTTCGATCAGCGATGCGAAATCGCCATGAGAAAACCAGGTCGACAGCATCCGATGGTCCATCGGCTCAGTTGTACAGGAGCCGATGCGCACCAGTGCTGCCTCCTGTCCGAACTTGTCGAAGTACAGGCGGGCGAGCGATTCACCGAAGCATTTGGACACACCATAGAGCCCGTCGGGGCGAAACGGTGCATCGGGCCCAAGTCGATCAGTCTGCGGATAGTAGCCGATCGTGTGGTTTGAACTTGCAAAGATGATGCGGGGCAAGCCATGGGCGCGGGCGGCCTCGTAGAGATTGTAGAGGCCGACGATGTTGCCGGTGACAACCTCGTCGAACGGGCGTTCGACGGAGATCCCACCCAGATGCACGATACCGTCGCAGCCCGCCACCATCGCGTCGACGGCCCATGGTTCGGCGAGATCGCAGTGCATCCATTCCTCGTTGGGGCCGGTGACATCAGCCGGTGCGATGTCGCCAAGACGGATTGTTTCGGCAAGCAACGCCAGTCGCGGTCGCAAGGCGCGGCCAAGCGCGCCAGCCGCGCCCGTGATCAGGAGGCGTTTCATTCGGGTCTTGACCTTGAACACGTTATCATACAATACGGACTTACATGTATTATCTCTTGTTCGCAATACCTCAAAGGAGGACCGAATGCTGACCGTCGAAACAAGGCAGGCCGTTAATCCGGACTATGCGCGAGCGCTCGATACAGAAGGCCTGCGTAAGCATTTCCTGGCGCAGGATATGTTCCGGCCCGGTGAGATCCGGCTGGTCTACACGCACTACGATCGCTTCGTTATGGGAGGTGCCGTTCCTAACGGTGCTGCGCTGACGCTCGATCGGGTCGAGGAAACGAAGACGCCGTCCTTCCTTGACCGGCGCGAAATGGGTGTCGTGAACATCGGTGAGGCCGGTACGGTGACAGCCGGTGATGAGATATACGCGCTCAACCGCGGCGATGTGCTCTATCTCGGGGCCGGTTCTGGTGCGGTGACGTTTGCCGGACGCGGACGTTTCTACATCGTCTCCTGCCCGGCGCACCGCAGCCTGCCGGCGCGGCTTGTGACACTCGGTGAAAGCAAGGAGGTCAAGCTTGGCGCGATGGAAACCTCCAACAAGCGGACCATCAATCAGTTCATCCACCCGCTCGTGATGGAAAGCTGCCAGCTCGTGCTCGGCTACACAACGCTCGAAGACGGCTCCGTTTGGAACACGATCCCCTCCCACGTGCATGATCGCCGCATGGAGGCCTATCTCTATTTCGGTATGGACGAAAAATCTCGCGTGCTCCATCTGATGGGTGAGCCACAGCAGACGAGGCATCTGTTTATCGCCAACGAGGAAGGCGCGATCTCGCCGCCATGGTCGATCCACTCGGGCGCGGGCATCGGCTCTTATACCTTCATCTGGGCGATGGCCGGCGACAACGTCGATTACACGGATATGGATTTCATTCAACCGGCGGATCTGCGATGAAAAATCTCTTTTCTCTTGAAGGACATAAGGCTCTCGTCACAGGGGCGAATGCTGGTCTTGGCCAAGCGATCGCAGTTGGCCTGGCTCAGGCGGGCGCTGAGGTTGTCTGCGCCGCGCGCAGGGCGCCCGACGAGACCCTTGCGCTCATCGACAAGGCCGGGGGAAGGGCGACTGCACTGGCGCTTGATTTCGCCAATCCGATGGCGGCAACCGGAGTATTTGCCGGTGCGGAATTCGACATTCTCGTCAACAACGCCGGAATCATCCGTCGCGCTGACGCGGTTGATTTTTCCGAAGCTGATTGGGATGCAGTCATGGATGTCAACCTCAAGGCACTGTTCTTCACGACCCAGGCTTTTGCCAAGGAGCTGCTTGCGAAGGGCATGTCCGGCAAGGTGGTCAACATCGCGTCGCTGCTTTCCTTCCAGGGCGGAATTCGCGTACCGTCCTACACCGCCGCCAAGCATGGCGTTGTGGGCGTCACGAAGCTTCTCGCCAACGAATGGGCGTCAAAAGGCATCAACGTCAATGCGGTTGCGCCCGGCTATATCGAGACCAACAACACCGAGGCTCTAAGGGCAGATCCTGAACGTAGCAAGGCAATACTCGAGCGGATTCCGGCGGGCCGCTGGGGGCGCTCCGAAGACATTGCGGGTGCGACCGTGTTTCTGTCTTCGGCGGCTGCGAACTACATCCATGGTGCGGTGTTGAATGTCGATGGCGGTTGGCTGGCGCGCTAAGATGACTTGTATGATGAGTTGTATGATGACTGTTGACATTGGTGTGATATCCCGATTATCTGGGGCTATCAACCATAGAGGAAATCAACGTTATGAACCCTGAGCAGATCAAGGCCGCGCTTGGATCGGGCCTGCTTTCGTTCCCGGTGACGCATTTCGATGCGGAGGGTCGGTTTGCGCCGGACAGCTATCGGGCGCATGTCGAGTGGCTGGCCGGCTACAAGGCCCCGGTTCTGTTTGCGGCCGGTGGCACCGGCGAGTTCTTTTCGCTGAAGCCGGACGAGATCCCCGGCATCGTCAGGGCGGCCAAGGACGTTTCCGGCGACACGGCGATCGTCTCGGGCTGCGGCTATGGCACGGAGATGGCGGTCGACATCGCTCGTTCGGTCGAGCGCGTCGGTGCCGACGGCATCCTGCTTCTGCCGCACTATCTGATCGATGCGCCGCAGGAAGGGCTTTATGCCCATGTGAAGAAGATCTGCCAGTCGGTCGGCATCGGCGTCATGGTCTATAATCGCGACAACGCGGTGCTGCAGGCCGACACGCTTGCAAGGCTGTGCGACGAATGCCCGAACCTGATCGGCTTCAAGGATGGCACCGGCGACATCGGGCTGGTGCGCCAGGTCACCGCCAAGATGGGCGACCGGCTGATGTATCTCGGCGGCATGCCGACGGCGGAACTGTTTGCCGAGGCCTATCTCGGTGCCGGCTTCACCACCTATTCCTCGGCCGTCTTCAATTTCGTGCCGGGCCTTGCCAATGAATTCTATGCCGCCCTTCGCGCCGGCGAGCGCGCCACCTGCGAGCGCATCCTCAACGAGTTCTTCTATCCGTTCATGGCCATCCGCAACCGCGCCAAGGGCTATGCGGTGTCGGCGATCAAGGCCGGCGTGCGGCTGCAGGGTTTTGATGCCGGTCCGGTGCGTGCGCCGCTGAAAGACTTGACCGAGGAGGAAGTCGCCATGCTCGACGCGCTCATCGGTGCGAACAAGCGTCAGAAATGAGCGTTTTGCGAGGATAGCCCATGAAGATCGTCGCCGTCCGCACCCACCTTCTCGAACATCGGCTGGCCGTGCCGTTCGAAAGCGCCTCCATGCGTTTTGACCGTCGCGCCCATGTGCTGGTCGAGATCGAGTGCGACGACGGCACGATCGGCTGGGGCGAGTGCCTCGGCCCGGCGCGGCCGAATGCGGCGGTGGTTGCGGCGTACACGCCCTGGCTGATCGGCCAGGACCCGCGCCAGACGGAAAAGCTCTGGGCGATCCTCTACAACGCGCTGCGCGATCAGGGGCAGCGCGGGCTTGCGATTACCGCCCTTTCCGGCATCGATATCGCGCTCTGGGATATCAAGGGCAAACATTATCGTGCCTCCGTCTCCATGCTGCTTGGCGGGCGCTGGCGCGAGAGCGTGCGCGCCTATGCGACCGGCAGCTTCAAGCGCGATGGCGTCGACCGGGTCTCCGACAATGCGCTGGAGATGGCCGAGCGCCGGGCGCAAGGCTTCCATGCCTGCAAGATCAAGATCGGCTTCGGCATCGAGGAAGACCTGCGTGTCATTCGTGCCGTGCGCGAGGCGATCGGCGACGAGATGCGACTGATGATCGACGCCAACCATGGCTACACCGTCACCGAGGCGATCCGGCTTGGCAAGGCGGCGGCCGACTACGACATCGACTGGTTCGAGGAGCCGGTCGTGCCGGAACAGCTTTCCGCCTATCGCGCGGTCAGGGCCGGCCAGCCGATCCCGGTTGCCGGCGGCGAGACCTGGCATGGCCGCTATGGCATGTGGCCGGCGATCGAAAGCCGTGCCGTCGATATCCTGCAGCCGGATCTCTGCGGCTGCGGCGGTTTTTCCGAGATGGCGAAGATCACGAGCCTTGCGACGCTGCACGGCGTTGGCATCGTGCCGCATGTCTGGGGCACGGGCGTGCATATCGCTGCCGCGCTGCAGTTCATGGCGGCGATGACGCCGGATCCGGTGCGGGTCAACCCGATCGAACCGATCCTGGAGTTCGACCGGACGGAAAACCCGTTCCGGCAGGCGGTGCTGAAGGCGCCGATCGAGGCGGTCGACGGTGTCGTTGCCATCCCCGATGCGCCCGGCCTTGGCATCGAGATCGATCGTGACGCGCTCGCCAGGTTCAAGATGCCCGAGACATGAAAGTGTTGTTGACACGCGTGCCGACCAGGGCCATTTCCGAAATTGCCGGGTATGTTCTCCCACATCATCGCGGCGAGACACATGGTTGCTTGTCTGTCCGGCTTAGCGCCAACACACTTCGAGCTAGTCGCCCGCAAGCCCGTCGGCAAGTACCAGGGCCTGTTCGCGCTCGTCGAGGTGCATGAGGCCGCCATCTCGGCTTTGGCGAACCCTTTTCATGTGATCGCGTGGACTGAGACCCAGAGTTCGCTTGAACATGCGTGAGAAGTAGTAGGGGTCGGGATAGCCGACTTCCGCGGCCGCAGAGGAAACCGAAAGCCCTGCTTCGAGAAAGTGCATCGCCCGCTCCATGCGTTTCAGTTCCTGGTACTTGCGCGGCGTGCGCGCCACGCGCTTTTGGAATTCCCGCAGGAAATAATCGCGATTGTAGGGTGATGCCTCAACCGCTTTCGTCGCAATATCCGGGTCGAGCGGGTTGGCGGAGATCATCGTTGCGGCCTTCATGACAGCGAGATCGATCGCGTCTGCCCCCTCGGGCTGGTAGGTGGCATGGTCTCGCCACCCGATGAACGCATCCTCGATGAAAGCGATCAACAGAACCATGAACAGGTGGTGCTGGCCAAGCGTCACGGAAGAGGGCGGCGCGCTTTGACGATAGTGGCGCGCCAACGGCTCAAGCAACCCCCACCGCGCCAGTCTCAACTTCGGCACCAAATCCATCTGCTCGACCAGGTTGTGGCGGCCGTAAATATCAAGAGTGAAATGCTGGGCGAGGCCAAGATACGTCTCCGGTCCCTCGCTCCATCCGATGAAGCGCTGGCCGCGCGAAATCAGCATGGCATCACCCGGCTCCATCACGCGTGGCTCGCCGTCGACCAGATAGTGGCCGCGCCCTTCAAGGCAGATGACGAGGTCGTCGACCGGGTTCGACTTGTCGATGCGCCAAGTCTGCGAATGCTCCATCCGGATAGCAGCGCGGGTCAGATTAAGCGTCAGCGCCGCCGGTGGAATAGCTGAGAGAATTCCACCTTCAATTTCGTCCATCTTTTTCCTCGCCTTTGTGAATTCATTCTGCGACAAAAATACGTGAATGTCATCGCAGAAATGCATGCACGCACCGCATCGAACTGGGAGGAGATCGGTCAGCGGACGGGAAGGAGGCTACAGCCTGCGCCTGTCTGCGCCGTTCCGGGAGCGTAATTTGTACGAAACCGTATCTAAAATGGCCGCTCTGCAGTGCCGTCCGGGAGGGCCGGCATGAAAGGGCATCGTCTTTTAGGGCTTGGCTATCTGGCGCCCTACATTATCGGCCTCTTGATCTTCACGGCCATTCCGTTCATCGGCTCATTCTATCTCAGCTTCACGAGTTACGACTTGATGAGCGAGCCGCGCTGGACAGGTGTCGCCAACTACGAGCGGCTGTTTACCCGCGACCGGACTTTCATCAAGTCGCTGAACGTAACGCTGCTTTACGTGTTCATTACCGTGCCTTTGAAGCTCGCCTTTGCGCTCTTCATCGCTGCAATTCTAAACCACAGGTTGAAATTCATCGGTCTTTTTCGAACGGCGTTCTATGTGCCTTCAATCCTTGGGGGGTCGATCGCGATTGCCGTTTTGTGGCGTTATGTCTTCGCTTCGCAGGGCCTTGCGAACATGGCGCTTTCGACCCTTGGTATCGCGCCCGTCGATTGGTTCGGCGATCCCGTGAATGCGCTTTTCACCATCACGCTGCTGCGCTGTTGGCAGTTCGGCTCGGCCATGGTGATCTTTCTTGCCGCCCTTCAATCGATCGACAAGTCACTTTATGAAGCGGCCGCCATCGACGGCGCCGGCAAAGTGCGCACCTTCTTCTGGATCACCCTACCGCTGCTAACGCCGGTTATTTTCTTCAACTTGATCATGCAGATGGTTCAGGCGTTCCAGGAGTTTAACGGCCCTTACATCATCACCCAGGGCGGCCCACTCAAGGCGACCTATCTGCTGCCGCTCTACATTTATGACGAGGCTTTCAAGAAGTTCAACATGGGCTACGCCTCGTCTATCGCCTGGGTGCTCTTCGCCATCATCACTGTGCTGACCCTTGTTGCCTTCTGGTCCTCCAAGAAGTGGGTCTATTACGCCGGCGACAAGAGGAGCTGACGAGATGACCGAGTTTCAAGCTCTCAACGATCGCGTGGCTGCACGCAGGGCAAGGGTCCGCCTGATCTCCACGGCGGTTCGCTATGTGCTTCTGTTTTCTGTTGGGTTCGTCATGCTCTACCCGCTGATCTGGCTGGTAGGCGCGAGTTTCAAGACGAATTCGGAGATCTTTTCTGGTGCTGGTTTCATGCCGGCAAATCCGACGGCTGACGGCTATGTAAAGGGCTGGCAGACGTCGACGCCCTATACGTTCGGCCGGTTCTTCTGGAATTCCTTCCTGATCATTCTGCCGAAGGTCATCGGTACGGCGATCTCATGCACGATGGCGGCTTATGCCTTCGCAAGGTTCGACTTTCCGCTGAAGAAGATCCTCTTCGGTTCGGTCATTGCCATCCTGCTTCTGCCAAATGTTGTAACCCGCATTCCGCAGTATATTCTCTTTCGCGATCTCGGCTGGCTCGACACGTTCCTGCCGCTCTGGGTACCTTCCGCCTTTGCGGGCGATGCCTTCTTCGTCTTCATGCTGGTGCAGTTCCTGCGCTCGCTTCCGGCGGATATGGAAGAGGCCGCTCGTGTTGACGGCGCAAACAGTCTCCAGACGCTGGTCTACATCGTCGTGCCGATGCTCGCGCCGGCGCTGATCTCTGTCTGCCTGTTTCAGTTCATGTGGACCATGAACGACTTCCTGGGACCGCTGATTTACCTGTCATCGGTCGACAAATATCCCGTGAGCCTCGCGCTCAAACTTTCCATCGACACCACCGAAGCCTTCGAATGGAACCGCATTCTCGCAATGTCGGTGCTGACGATCACGCCTGCCTTGGTCGTCTTCTTCGCTGCGCAACGGTACTTCATTGAAGGGATCTCCTCTGGGGGAGTCAAAGGCTGAACATGGCTAAGGTCCAATTGAAGAACCTCGAAAAGGTCTACGGCAACGCATTCAAGGCTGTGCACGGGATCAATCTCGATATCGAGGATGGCGAGTTCATGGTCTTCGTCGGTCCCTCTGGCTGCGCCAAGTCCACCACATTGCGCATGGTCGCGGGGCTCGAGGAGATTTCGGGAGGCGAGGTCGTGATCGGCGACCAGCGGGTTAACGACCTGCCGCCCGGCAAACGCTCCATCGCAATGGTGTTCCAGAACTATGCACTCTACCCGCACATGAAAGTGCGCGGCAATCTGGCCTTCGGGTTGAAGATTGCCGGCAAGCCGAAGGCGGAGATCGACGCGGCTATCGCTCACGTAGCCAAGATCCTTGAAATCGAGCCGTTGCTCGATCGGTTGCCGAAGCAGCTCTCCGGCGGCCAGGCTCAGCGCGTGGCGCTTGGGCGTGCATTGATCAAGAAGCCCGGCGTCTTCCTGTTCGACGAGCCGCTGTCCAACCTCGACGCCAAGCTGCGTGCCTCGATGCGGGTCCGCATCACCGACCTGCACCGCCAGCTCAAGGCCGAAGGCTTATCCTCAACGGTCATTTACGTGACACACGACCAGACCGAGGCGATGACGATGGGCGACCGCATCTGCGTCATGCAGGCGGGCCACATCATGCAGGTTGCCGCGCCGAAGGAGCTCTACAATCGCCCGGCGAACCTTTTTGTCGCTGGCTTCATCGGCAGCCCCGAGATGAACCTTGTCGATGCCGAACTTGTCGACGGGCATCTTTCGATCGGGACCCAGCGCCTGCCGCTCGGCTCCAACCTTCAAGCAAGGCTCTCGGCGAGGCCGGCAGAGGCGGTGCTCGGCATGCGCCCGCAGCACCTCTCACTCGCCACCGACGGCCCTGCGTTCACAGCGAAACTCACGAATGCCGAGTTCATGGGCCATGAAGTCTACCTTCACGCCGATCTCGAGGGTCGAAAGCTGGTGAGTGTAGTGGGCGCCGCCGAATTCGAGGCTCTTGGCCGCTCCGATCTGATCCGGCTGCGCCCCGACCCCAGAAAGCTTCATGTTTTCGACAAGACCGATGGCCGCAACGTGTCGCTTTGAGGAGGCGATGCGTCGTTCAATTTCAAGGAGGAGAAACCAATGAGAATGACAGTAAAGAACGCTGCGCTCGCCAGCGTTGCATATGGCGCTCTCGCGCTCGCCACGGCAGCGCACGCCGCTGAGCTACGCATGGCGTGGTGGGGCGGCGAGAGCCGCCACGTTGCCACCCAGAAGGCGATCGCAGCTTGCGGTGAAAAATATGGCCATACCGTCAAAGGCGAGTTCACTGGTTTTGACGGCTACCTCGAAAAGTTAACGACCCAAATGGCCGGCAAGACCGAGGCCGATATCGTGCAGGTCAATTGGCCGTGGCTGCCGCTGTTTTCGAAAAATGGTGACGGTTTTGCGGACCTGCGGACGCTCCAGGCGATCGATCTTTCCAACTGGAGCGAAGCCGATCTCGCGGCGGGCTCAATGAACGGCGTCTTGCAGGGGCTTTCCGTCTCGACCACCGGCCGCGTCTTCTTCTTCAATGCCACGACCTTCGAGAAGGCCGGGGTGCCTATCCCGAAAACCTGGGAAGAGTTCTTCGCTACGACGGCAACGATTAAGGAGAAGCTTGGCAAGGACTATTACACCTTCAACGCCGTCAAGGAGACCGCGCAACTTCTAACGACATTGGCCGTCGTCCAGAAGACCGGAAAGGATCTCGTCGATCCTGAGACCAACCGTGTTGCCTGGACACCTGAGGAGCTGGCTGAAGGCATTTCCTTCCTCGGCAAGCTGGTCGAGACCGGCGCCATTCGCTCCCAGAAGGAAGAGGCCGCCGACGGCAACGTCAATCTGTTCGAGAAACCCTCTTGGGCCGAGGGGAAGGTCGCCGGTTCCTATGAATGGGATTCGACCTATTCCAAGTATGCCGATCCGTTGAAGGACGGTCAGGTGTTGACGCCCGTGCCGATGCTCAAGCTTGCTGATGCGGTAACGGACGGCGTCTATCGAAAGCCCTCCATGGTGTTCTCGATCTCGAAGAATTCGAAGGACCCAGCGGCTGCGGCGCAAATCGTCAACTGCCTGTTGAACGAGCCGGAGGGGATCGATGCACTCGGTACCTCTCGCGGCCTGCCGGCGTCGAAGGCCGCTGCCACTCGCCTTGGCGAAAAGGGCGAGCCCGAGGTGCGCGCCGCCAATGCCATCGTGCTGGCCGCCGGCGGGCCGACGGTTTCGCCGTTCAATGAACACCCAGAGATCCGCGCCGCCTTCATCGATACGCTCGAGGAATACGCCTACGGGCAGCTCGATGCCAAGGAGGCGGCAGAACAGATCATCGATACGGTGAACGACGTTCTCGCCAAGTTTGACTGATCGCTAAGACTGCCCGCCGTTGCTTGTCGCGGCGGGCGTCCCTGCGCCCTACGGGAAGCCTACACGAGAGAGATCATGACCCGACCATCCATCATCGCGCTGTCGGCGCGAACGGCGGCGCTTTGCCTGCCGGCACGCGGAGCGCTATACCACCTGCCGGCGACAGCGAAGTGGCGCCTTTCCTCGTCCGACGGGGACAATCAGATGCGGCAGGGAGAGACCTCCCTTGCTGTGCCTCTGCTGCACGAGCTTCAACCTCGCACACGTTACCGCTTCGAAGCGGAAGGGTTTGAAGCGGTCGAGTTTGACACCCCGTCCTGCGCGGGGCTCGTCGACGCCGCCGAGTTTGGTCTTGTCCTTGATGTTCTTCCCGAGGATTTCGACGGTGCCCGCCGGAATGCGGCTGCTTTGAGAGAGGCCGTTGCTGCGGTTCCGGTGGGCGGTACGTTGAGGGTGCCGGCTGGGGTCTGGACGGCATTTCCGGTCAAACTCAAGAGCCACATGACTTTCCACCTTTCCCAAGGGGCGGTCTTGCGAGCGCCGTCGGTGCGGCGCGGATGGCCCATCCTGCCCGCCCGTGACGCGTCCGGCCGGATGTTGGGGAGCTGGGAAGGCCTTCCGGCCGACTGTTTCGCAGCTCCGCTCCATGCCGTTGGCGTGAAAGAGTTGACAATCGAGGGGCAGGGCACGCTCGACGGTTCCGGCGATAGGGGCGACTGGTGGACCTGGCCGAAAGAAACGCGTGACGGTGCACGCCGCCCGCGCGGCCTTCATCTCGTTTCCTGCTCAAATGTGCAGCTCCTTGGCTTTGCCATCCGCAATGCGCCCTCCTGGACGATCCACCCGCAGGGCTGCAGGCAATTGACGGCGGCAGGACTATTCATTTCCGCTCCGTTCGACAGCCCAAATACCGATGGCTTCAATCCTGAAAGTTGTCGCGACGTGACAATCACCGGCGTGCGCTTTTCCGTCGGGGATGATTGCATCGCCGTGAAGGCCGGCAAACGCGGCCCAAATGGTGAGGATGACCATCTGAGCGAAACGCGTGGCGTGCGGGTGAGCCACTGCTTGATGGAGCGTGGCCACGGGGGGCTCGTCATTGGTTCGGAAATGTCTGGTGGCGTGCACGACGTTTCGATCGAGAATTGCGCCATGGTCGGTACAGATCGCGGCCTGCGCCTTAAGACGCGGCGCGGGCGTGGTGGAGCGATCACCGATATCGCTATGCGCAGCGTTCTTATGGACGGCGTCGAGACCGCGCTTTCTGCCAACGCACACTACCATTGCGATGCCGACGGCCACGACGCCTGGGTGCAATCCCGCCAGCCGGCTCCAGTCGATGTGGGCACGCCTGTCATCGACGGCGTCACGATCGAGGATGTCGAGATCCGGAAGTTGGCCCATGTCGCCGGTACCTTCCTTGGCCTGCCGGAGGCCCCAATCCGCAACATCAAAATTCGTCGGCTCAAGATCGTCTCCTTCAACTACGAGGCCACAGCCGCTCCTCCTGTCATGGCCGACGGGATCCGACCGATGCGGCATGAAACGATCGTCTCGGAACAAGCGGACGTCGATTGCGACGAGCCGGCGCTCCTGAGCACCGCCGCGATATCAACGCACTTCGAGTGAGAGATCCCATGAACCCGACCGACTATTTCGACCAGTTCGCGCATCGCTACAGTCCCTACAAGGGCGGGAGCTGGTGTTACGAAGACGGCTGCCTCTACCGAGGCCTTCAGCTGCTGTTTCAGGCGACGGGCGAGAAACGTTGGATGGACCATCTTCACCGGCTGGCCGATCGGCAAATCGGGCCCGATGGCTCACTCCTCGGCTACGATCCCACAGAATACAATATCGACCACATTCTCGCCGGACGATCGCTCTTTGCCTTGGCCAGGGATACCGGCGACGCCCGCTATCTCGCGGCGGCAGAACATCTGGCTGGTCAACTCGAAAGCCATCCGCGCATCCCCCAGGGCAACTACTGGCACAAGAAGCGCTACCCACACCAGGTCTGGCTCGATGGGCTCTATATGGGCCTGCCGTTTCAAATCGAATATGCGCTGGCCACGGATAGGCCGGCGCTTGTTACTGACGCCCTTCGGCAATTTTCGACGGCGCTTTCGCTAACGGCGACCCCGGCCGGCCTCTATGTTCATGGTTACGACGACAGCCGAAAACAGCTGTGGTCCGATCCGGAGACAGGCAAATCGCCTGCCGTGTGGGCACGGGCTGTTGGCTGGCTGGCGATGGCGCTCGTGGATGCGCTGGCGCTTCTACCTGATGACGAAATCTCCGGTCCTCATCGGCTGAGGGCACGCCAGCTTTTGGGGGAACTCATGGCGCGGCAGACATCGTCTGGCCTCTGGATGCAGGTGCTTGACGCACCGAACCTCGAAGGCAACTACGAGGAAAGCTCGGCCTCCGCCATGTTTGCCTATGCGCTGATCCGCGCCGCACGCCTTGGGCTCGTCGAACCTGATCGAGCGTCAGAGACAATCGCGGCCGGCCGCCGCGCACTCGACGCTCTGCTCTCTATGCGGCTCATTGCCGACGCCCAGGGCATAACCAGGCTGACGACGATCGTCTGCGTTGCAGGTCTCGGAGGCTTCGAAGGCACGTACAGGGACGGTACGCCCGGCTACTACCTCGCAGAACGGCTGGTGAGCGACGATCCCAAGGGCGTCGGTCCGCTGATGATGGCCTTCGCCGAAAGTGTCAGCAAACGTGTCGATCAGTCGCTCTCACCCGGGACGAGCGTCATGGGCCAGAGGAACCGCGCAGATCTCACCGGGTAAATGTCGGCAAAAGCCGGCATCGTACCAAGCAGGGATTCGGCAAGTGCTATGCCAAGATCGCGTAGGGACAGGCTGAAAGCCGTCAATCGGGGCGACAGGAATTGCGAATGCGGACTTTGACGACCGATGATCGCCATGTCCCGTCCGGGCTTTATGCTGGCTTCCACCAGTCCGCGATAAAGGCCGACAGTGATTGCTTCGTTGATGAGCACAATCGCCGTCGGACGGGTCTCAAGCGCACTCAGTTCCCGGGCGATTTGATACCCTCCCGCTTCGTTCGGGGTTGAGCGGAACACATGACGCTCGTCGAGGTGAAGCCCATGTCGGGCCAGGGTCGCACGGCACTGATCTTCAAACACATAGCCCAGGTTCATGTCGTCATGCGGCCGCGTAATCGCTATGTGCTTGTGGCCGTGCGCAACCAGCCGATCGATCGATGCTTCAGCCATGCCCTCGAAATCCAGATCAAGCCAGGGTTGACCGACATCTGTCAGGCTACGTCCGAGCGTGATGAACGGGATCTTGCGTTTGGACAACAGCTCGAAGCGGGCATCGTGTCGCCTTGTTGCGGAAAGGATGATGCCGTCGGCAAAACCGCGCGCGACAACGCGCTTCAAGTAGTCGTTCGGATCCTCCTCAGAGGAGCAGAGCAGGGCGACGAGGTCGAGCTTGTGACGAGCAAAGACGGTCTGGACACCGTCGAAGACGCTCATGAAGAATGTGTCCCCCTGGCCGGTGATTTCGGAGCCGGTCTGCATCATGAAGCCGATGACGCCGGTCGCGCCCTTGCGGAGCGCACGGCCCGATTGGTTGGCGACATAACCAAGGGACTCGGCTGCTTCGAGCACCCTTTTTCTGGTCTCTTCGTTGACGTCGGGCTTACCGTTCAGCGCCCGGGATACTGTCCCGATCGAGATATCGAGGTGTTCGGCAAGCTCGCGAATCCCCTTCATTTTTCCGCGTTCCTCCCCAGACCCGCGACTGGTCATTTTCACACCTCTTGACATAAAAACCCTTTGCCGCATAGTATCGTAAACGTTTACGGAAGACAATTGAGGAGTTGCTGCTTCCGTTTCTTGGAGGAAATCACGTGCGATACAGGGCCGTTTTGTGCGGGTGCGGAGCTATGGCCAAAGGCTGGCTGAGGGCGCTGACGGAGAGCGAACTTCTTCGCGTGAAAGTCGAGATTGTTGGCCTCGTCGATCTCGACCAGGCGACTGCTGAGGCGCTCGCTACCGAATTTAACCTTGGCGGGATCGTTATCGGAACGGACCTGCCGACCGTGCTTCGCGAGAGCCGCGCAGATCTTTTGTTCGACATCGTCGTTCCGGCCGCACGTCGTGCGGTGGTGGCCGCCGGACTTGCGCATGGTTGCCACGTTTTGAGTGAGAAGCCCATGGCCGCCTCGCTCGGCGAGGCACGCGAATTGCGTCGACTTGCTGCAGCGGCCTCGCGGATCCATGCGATCGTTCAAAACCGTCGCTTCATCAGCGGTGTTCGGCGCATACGCCGCCTCATCGAGTCGCTCGTTCTCGGTGAGCTGACGGCGTTGCATTGCGACTTTTTCCTCGGCCCGCATTTCGGAGGATTTCGCGAGCAGATGGACAATGTCTTGCTGCTCGACATGGCCATCCACACCTTCGATGCAGCGCGCTTCATGTCGGGCAAGGACCCGCTCGCGGTCTATTGCCACGAATACAATCCCAAGGGCTCCTGGTATCGCCATGGCGCGGCCGCCAATGCGATCTTCGAGTTCTCCGACAATGTCGCCTTCACCTATCGCGGTTCCTGGTGCGCTGAGGGTGCCAACACCAGTTGGGAGAGCGCGTGGCGCATCACCGGTTCGAAGGGCACCTTGCTTTGGGATGGCGGCGATCGCTTTGACGCCAAAGTCGTTACGGGTCAGGAGGGCTTCATGCGCACCGTTGAACCGGTTGCGGTGCCCGATACCGAAGATCTCGCCGATACGAACGGGCATGCCAGCGTGATCGAGAATTTCATCCGCGCGATCGACGCGGGAACCGTGCCGGAAACCGACGGCAGCGACAACATCAAGAGCCTTGCCATGGTCTTCGGCGCGATCGACAGCGCGCGGGATGGCAAACGCGTCACCATTGCAGCCTAGGGAGCCTATTTTGATCAACCCAAGCAAATCCATCCGTATTGGCACGATGATCTCTGCCACGAAGGGCGGTGCCGACAGGCGTATCGCCCAGATCGCGGGCATGGGCTTCGAGAGTTTCGAGCCCTTCTTCTGGCAAACGACGAATGGCCAGGACCTCGCCGACCTCGGCAAGCGTTGCGTGGCGGCGGTCGGCGATCGTGACATCACCATCTCCACGATCGGCATGTTCGGCAATCCGTTGGAGACGACCGCGATCGACGAAGAGACCTTGCAGGGCTGGCGAGACTGCATCGACAATGCCCACCACTTCGGCGCGACCTGCGTTGCCGGGTTCACCGGCCGCCTTCGCGGCAAGCCTTTGACCGACAGCCTGCCGCGTTACAGGAAAATCTGGTCCGAGCTGTCGAAACGTGCCGCCGACAAGGGCGTAAGGATTGCATTCGAGAACTGTGCCATGGACGGCAACTGGCATACCGGCGATTGGAACATCGCGCATAATCCGGATGCCTGGGAACTGATCTTCAACGAGACGCCAGACGACCACATCGGGCTCGAATGGGAGCCATGCCATCAAATGGTCTATCTGATCGATCCGCTGCCGCAGATCCGCAAATGGGCAAGCAAGATCTTCCACGTGCACGGCAAGGACGCGACCATCCGCTGGGACGTCATCCGTGAACACGGGATCTTCGGCAAAGAGAAATTCGTCTTCATGCGTACGCCCGGCTTTGGCGACACGAACTGGACCGACGTGATCTCCGAACTTCGGTTGGCTGGTTGGTCCGGCTCGATCGATATCGAAGGCTGGCATGACCCGGTCTATCGCGACGATCTGGAGATGACCGGCCAGGTTCACGGCCTGAATTACCTCAAAACGTGCCGGGGCGGCGACTTCGTCATCGATCCGGTCTGAGACGTGCATGTTGGCCGGCACGGAGGATGCCGGCTCGGGGATAATCAAAGGAGGAGAAAATGGCTATCCGCGGATCCGCAATCCTGGGCGCGCTCGCCCTTGCAGGTGTCTCTCTATTCGGCCTCACCGCCAAGGCGGAGGATGTCACGATCAGCGTCTGGTCGCTCGATCGCGATATTCAACCCGCACCGAACTTGATTTCGGACTTCAACAAGCTGAACACTGGCATCAAGGTGGAGTACCGCCAGATCCAGTTTGACGACGTCGTCAGCGAGGCGATGCGCGCCTATTCGACCGGGCAGGCACCCGACATCATCGCTATCGACAATCCTGAGCATGCGCTTTTTTCGTCGCGCGGCGCGTTCCTCGATCTCACCGATATGATCGCCAAGTCGACGGTGGTCAAGACGTCGACCTATTTCCCTGGCCCGCTCGCCTCCACCATGTGGGATGGCAAGAATTACGGTCTTCCCAAGGCCACGAACACGATTGCGCTCTACTACAACAAGGACATGTTCAAGACGAAGGGCCTCGATCCTTCCAAGCCGCCGCAAACCTGGGACGAACTCGTCGATGCGGCTCGCAAGCTGACGGACCCTGCGGCCAACGTTTATGGGATCGCGTTTTCAGCTAAGGCGAACGAGGAGGGGACCTTCCAGTTTCTCCCCTGGGCCCAAATGGCCGGTGGTGGCTACGAGCACATCAATTCGGATGGCGCCGTCAAGGCGCTCGACATCTGGAAGACCATCATTACGGAGAAGCTGGCGTCGCCGGACACGCTCACCCGCGGACAGTGGGATTCGACCGGTACCTTCAACTCCGGCAACGCCGCCATGGTCATCTCCGGTCCGTGGGAGCTCGACCGGATGGTCAAGGAGGCGAAGTTCGACTGGGGTGTCGCTCTGTTGCCCGTGCCTGAGCTCGGTGCGGAGCGTTCATCGGCCATGGGCGATTTCAACTGGGCGATATTCTCCAACACGCAACACCCTGCCGAAGCGTTCAAGGTGCTCGAGTACTTCGTCTCGCAGGACGATCGCATGTTCAAGGACTTCGGCCAGCTTCCCGCCCGTTCCGACATCGCTATTCCGGAGACTGGCGTGCCGCTCAAGGACGCGGCCCTTAAGGTCTTCAATGAGCAGTTGAAATACGCAAAGCCGCGCGGCCCGCACCCGGAATGGCCGAAGATCTCAAAGGCAATCCAGGATGCAATCCAGGCAGCGTTGACGGGACAGATGAGCTCGAAGGAAGCACTCGACCAGGCTGCTGAAAAGATAAAGGCAGTCCTGGGCTAAAGTCTTGGCCAAGGCGGCCTAGAGGCATCCCGCCTGAACCGGAGAGCCGGGCCGCCTTCCGCAAGCGCTCGATCGCATTGAGGCGCTGGGACGGAAACCCGCAAAAACCATGCCGGCTATGCCGGCGTGGTTCTGGTTGTCTAGTTTGCAGGCCAAGCTGCGTCAGCCCAAATGCGCTGAGGCCTTGGCGGCGGAGGAGCTCATGAAACGCCTTCTATCCAGCATCATCGACGGCCGCGGCTTCGATATCGGCCTCGTGAGCCTGCCGCTCGCCTTCCTGCTAACCCTGTCCGGCCTGCCACTGCTCTACAACATCGCCATGAGCTTCCAGGAGGTGGACATGTTCAGCCTCGGCAGCTTCTGGCGCCCGTTCGTCGGTCTCAAGAACTACCGCGATCTCTTCGCCCAGCCGGAAACCTGGCCGATCCTGGCCAATACCGCGACTTTCGTCGTCGCCTCGATCGCCGGTCAGTTCCTCGTCGGCTTTGGACTGGCGCTGTTCTTTTGGACAAATTTTCCAGGCGCCTCGTGGGTGCGGGGTCTGTTTCTGGTTTCCTGGGTGATGCCTGGCCTCGTGGTTGGCGCGATCTGGAATTGGATCCTGTCGGGCGATTTTGGCGTGCTCAACTTCATGCTGCGGGAAACAGGCCTCATCGACAGCAATATTTTCTGGCGCTCGGATCCCGGTTACTCGCTCTGGGCCGTCATCATCGCGAATATCTGGCTCGGTACCTCCTTCAACATGATCCTGATGTCCGTCGGTCTGTCGGCCATTCCGCGGGACCTTTATGAGGCGTCCGAATTGGATGGTGCCAATGTCTGGCAACGCTTCTGGACGATCACGCTGCCGATGATGCGCTCGTCCGTAGGGGCCATCATCGCGCTCGGGCTCATTTTCACGCTGCAGCAGTTCGATCTTTTCGCCTCGATCACGTCCGGAGGGCCGAACAATGCCTCCAACGTCACGCAATACTGGGCCTGGGATCTGTCTTTCCGGCAGTACGATTTCGCCAAGGGCGCGACGATCTCGGTGATCATGATCGTCTTTGTGATGATCGCTTCTGTCGTCTACGTGCGTTCGACACGACATGAGGTGCGCGGATGAGCAACGTATCCCGGGATCGCCTGCTTCTCGCAATCGCGATCATTCTCGCCGGCCTTTATCTGTTCCCACTCTACTGGATGTACATCACCACGATCAAATCGGGGTCGGAGATGTTTGCCACTCCGCCGACCTTCTGGCCGAGCGATCCCCAGTGGCAAATCTTCGGCAACGTGTGGCAGAGCCGGAACATGGGCCGGTACATCTGGAACTCCTTGGTCATCGCCTGCGGAGCGGTCAGCGTCATCACCGTGCTTGGTGTTGGCTGCGCCTACGTGCTGGCGCGCTATCGCAACATCTGGATCGATATCGGGCTCTTCCTCATCCTCATGTTGCAGGTCCTTCCGGCGTCGCTGATGGTGACGCCGATTTTCGTGGGCTTTTCGCAAGTTGGGTTGCTCAACTATCCGCGGCTTGCCGTCATCCTGGCGATTGCGGCCAAGAGCATGCCGTTCTTCGTCGTCCTGGTGCGCGCGACCTTCATGAGCGTGCCACAGGAACTGGAGGAAGCAGCCCTTGTCGACGGCAACTCCAGGGTCGGCGCATTCTTCAATATCGTCCTGCCGCTCGCACGCAACGGCATCCTCGTCAGTGCGATCCTGATTTTCATGCAGGCCTTTGGCGAGTTCGTCTATTCGAAATCGATGATCCAGGCCGTCGAGCTGCAACCGGCAAGCGTGGGGTTGAACTCCTTCATGGGGCCAAACACCAATGAATGGAACAATATCATGGCCTACGCGGCGATCTACGTGACGCCGATCCTCGCCATTTTCGTCCTCCTGCAACGCCGCATCGTCTCTGGTCTTACCTCGGGAGCGCTCAAATGAATGCCCAGATCGAACTAAGGAACGTCAACAAGTATTATGGTGCCTACCATGCGCTGAAGGACATCGAGCTTTCGATCCGCAAAGGCAGCTTTACAGCTCTCGTCGGTCCGTCAGGTTGCGGGAAGTCGACGTTGTTGCGGTCTCTGGCGGGCCTGGAGAGCATATCGTCCGGTACGCTCAAGATCGCTGGCGAGGTGATGAATGCAGTGCCGCCGCGCAAGCGCGATGTGGCGATGGTGTTCCAGTCCTACGCGCTCTATCCGCACATGACGGTTGAGGAAAACCTGACTTATAGCCTACGCATCAGGGGCGTTGCCAAGGCCGAACGCAAGAAGGCGGCACATGAAGTTGCCGCCGTCACCGGGCTCACGCATCTCCTGGCGCGCTACCCGCGCGAGCTTTCCGGGGGTCAGCGGCAACGCGTAGCGATGAGCCGGGCGATTATCCGGCACCCAAAGGCGTTCCTGTTCGACGAGCCGCTCTCCAATCTTGATGCCGCACTTCGCGTTCATATGCGCAAAGAAATCCGCGCGCTGCACGATCGGCTGGGCGCCACGTCGGTCTATGTCACGCACGATCAGGTGGAAGCGATGACAATGGCGGACCATGTCGTCATCATGCGTGACGGCGTCATCGAACAACAGGGCAGTCCGCTTGAGCTTTATGACCGGCCGGCTAACAAGTTCGTGGCCGGCTTCATTGGATCTCCTGCCATGAATTTCCTGCCCGCGGTCGGCGGTCCGGACGGACGCTCGATCATCCTCGATGTCGGTACCAAACAAACGATCGCCCTTAACCGGACGGTGCAGCCAGGACAGGCCTTGAGCGTCGGCTTGCGTCCGGAGCATATCGAACTTGCGGCAGCCGATGAGGGCATTCTCTCAGCACCAGTGGCAATGATCGAATCGACCGGTGCGACGTGCTTTCTGACAATGGCAACCACGCCCGAGCTGTCGGTGGTCTTCAATGGCCGATCGGTCGCAAGAGCAGGCGACCGGGTCGGACTGAGCTTTGCTCCCGGCAGCATGCATCTTTTCGATGCCGATACCCAGCGCCGCCTTGCCGATTGAAGCCCGAACTATCCAGGCGCGCACCGCCAAAAAAGGAGCCTGCCGACGCCTCGGCTGCGCGTTCCCGGCCAACTCGTCGGTTCTCAGCGGTGGCTCGACCCGCTTCGAGGATCATGCTTTCCCGATCTGAGCGACACGGAGATTATTCGTGCTGCCTTCAGTCGCGAACGGGAATCCGCTGACGATGACAGTTTGAAGGTCCGTCCGACGCCGGTGAGGAACAACGATTTGAGCGTTTCGGGCGAATTTGAAGCCGGCCCGACCGTCGCAACGATCTTGGCCTTGCGGTTGCTGCGTGGGAGCATGATTTCTATCCGATCAGGATTGCGCGTATGTCATTGACGTTTGTGAGTGTTGGCCCGGTGACGACAAGGTCGCCAATCGCCTTGAATGCGGTGTAGCTGTCATGTTGTGAAAGCGCGGTGCGCGGAGCAATGCCGACTTGCTGCAGACGGGTAAGGGTGTCAGGAGTGACGAAAGCACCCGCAGCGTCCTCGAGACCGTCGATACCGTCTGTGTCTCCGGCAATTGCCCAGATCGAATTTGCACCACTCAAGCCAATCGCAAGGCTCAGCAGGAATTCGGTGTTGCGGCCGCCACGTCCGGTCGAGCCTTTCGGCAAGGACACGGACGTTTCTCCGCCCGACAGGAGCACGGCTGGTCCCGCAACCGGTAAGCCCTTGTCGCGCGCGGAGAGCGCGATGCCGGCAAAGACTGTACCGACTTCTCTCGCTTCTCCCTCAAGCGCATCGCCAAGGATCAAGGGGCGGATCCCGTGAGATTGCGCAACTTGTGCCGCCGCATGCAGGGCTGTGGACGGTGAGGCTATCAGCCGCGTTTCTGCGTTAATCGGGGCGCTCGCCGCCGCGGAGCCGCCACCGTCGAGAACGGCGATCGCTTCCGGTGGAAGAGCGAGTTTGTAGCGCGCGACGATTTCGCGAGCCTCGACAACGCCCGTCTCGTTGGAGACAGTGGGTCCCGAGGCAATTTCGGAAGAGTTGTCGCCCGGCACGTCGGAGATCACGAGCGTGACGACCCTTGCAGGATATGCTGCCTGCGCGAGCCGTCCGCCTTTTATGTTTGAAAGCTGCTTTCGAACGGTGTTCATCTCCGAGATCGTCGCACCGCTGGCAAGCAGCATCCGGTTGACCTCCTTCTTGTCAGCCAACGTCATGTTGCCGGCTGGAGCAACCAGCAAAGCGGAACCGCCGCCTGAAATCAGGGCAATGACCAGATCGTCCGGCCCAAGGTCGCGGACCTTCTCAAGGATACGTGTCGCCGCCTCAACGCTCATCGCGTCGGGGACCGGATGGGCCGCTTCGACGATTTCGATGCGCCCGGCAGGAACTGCATGGCCATACCTCGTCACGACTAGTCCGGAAAGTTCAACGTCGCTCCATGCGGCGTCGAGTGCCGCCGCCATCGCAGCCGAAGCCTTTCCGGCTCCGATCACGATGCAGCGGCCCTTGGGCGGATCGGGCAGGTGGTTTGACACCACTCTAACCGGATCCGCGCTGGTGACCGCTGCGTCGAACATTTGACGCAGCGCATCGCGGGCGGATGTATCGCTAAAGGTCATTCGGCAGCAACGAGGATGTTTGAGCCGGCGATCGCCTCGCAAACGGCATCGGTCACCTGCTGTGTGGTGGCGGTGCCGCCGACATCAGGGGTGAGGATGCCTGCCTCGGTGACGCGTTCGACAGCCGTCATCAGTCTTGTCGCAGCGTCTTTTTCTCCGAGATGTTCGAGCATCTGGGCGGCCGTCCAGAAGGTGGCGATGGGGTTGGCGATGCCCTTGCCGGTGATGTCGAAAGCTGAGCCGTGAATCGGCTCGAACATTGATGGGAAGCGACGCTCCGGGTCGATATTGGCAGTCGGTGCGACGCCGAGGGAACCAGCAAGGGCGCCGGCGAGATCCGACAGGATGTCGGCATGCAGGTTGGTCGCTACAATGGTGTCAAGACTTTCCGGCCTCAGGGTCATGCGCACCGTCATCGCGTCGACTAGCATCTTGTCCCAGGTCACATCCGGGAATTCCTTCGAAACTTCGGCAGCGATCTCGTCCCACATGACCATGCCATGCCGCTGCGCGTTCGACTTGGTGACGACGGTCAAGAGCTTGCGCGGCCGCGACTGGGCGAGTTTGAAGGCGTAGCGCATAATGCGGGTAACGCCGACGCGTGTGAAGATGGCAACCTCGGTGCCAACTTCCTCCGGCAGCCCCTTGTGGGCGCGACCGCCGTGGCCCGAGTATTCGCCTTCGGAATTTTCTCGAACGATGACCCAGTCCAGGTCGCCTGGCCCGCAGTTGCGCAGCGGCGGAGTAATTCCTGGGAGTATCTTGGTCGGTCGGACGTTGGCATACTGGTCAAAGCCCTGGCAGATTGGAAGACGCAGGCCCCAGAGCGTGATGTGATCGGGGACATCCGGCGCACCAACCGCACCAAAGTAGATTGCGTCGAACTTCTTGAGTGTCTCCAAACCATCGGCCGGCATCATGACGCCATGTTTTTTGTAGTAATCCGAGCCCCAGTCAAAGGTTTCGGAGTGGATCTTGAAGTCGCCGCTACGCTTCTCCAGCGCCTCAAGGACCTGAAGACCCGCTGCGATCACTTCCGGGCCAATTCCGTCGGCCGGTATCGCTGCAATTTTGTATTCGCGCATTGTTGTTCTCCAATCTGGATTTCAATGTTGAATGGAAGCCGTCCGAGTGGCCTCGCGGGAGGCCCCGCGAGCAAGGATCAGAGTGACCACTGCCGAAATCACGAGCAGTGCCGCGACGAAGTAGAGACCACCGGCAAAACTCCCTGTCGTGTCCTTGATCCAGCCGATCATCGAGGGGCCGACGAAGCCGCCGAGGTTGCCCAATGAATTGATGGTGGCGATACCAGCGGCTGCGGCCGGGCCTGAGAGGAACATCGTCGGCATGCTCCACAGCGGCGGCTTGGAGGCGCTGATCCCGATGTTCACAAGCGTCAGGGCGATCATCACGGCAAACACAGTCGTCGCACCGGTTGCAAAGACAAGGCCCGCGGCAGCCAGCAGACAGGCACCGACAACGTGCCAAGTGCGTTCGCCGGTCCTGTCGGAATGGCGTGCCCAGACAATCATGCCGATCACAGCAAAAACAGCTGGAATGGAATTGATCAAACCAACGTGGAAAGACGAAAGGCCAAAGCTCTTGATGATCTGTGGTGCCCAGATTCCGAGCGTGTAGAGACCTGCTGACGTGCCAAAGTAGATGAGCGAAAGTGCAAGGACCCTTACATCAGCGAGCCCTGCCCAGATGCCGTGGCTTGCCTTCACCTTGCCGGCCTGTTCCTGCTCCATGGTCTTCACAAGCCAAGCACGCTCGTCGTCGGTAAGCCACTTTGCCTTTTCCGGTCGGTCCGTCAGGAAAAACAATACGACGACACCGAAGATTACCGCCGGAACAGCTTCGATGATGAACATCCACTGCCAGCCGGCCAGGCCCCAGATGCCATGCATCTCGAGAAGGGCGCCAGAAATAGGCGACCCGATGGCTGTTGCAAGCGGAGCAGCTGCCATAAACATCGCGGTGACAGCCGCTCGGCGACGCGCAGGAAACCAATAGCTCAGATAAAGAATGATGCCTGGGAAGAACCCAGCTTCGGCCACGCCCAGCAAGAAGCGCAGGGTGTAGAAGCTCGTCGTGCCTTGGACCAGCGCCATCGCGCCCGATACCAGGCCCCAAGTAATCATCACCCGGGCAATCCAGATGCGGGCGCCGACTTTGTGGAGAATGAGGTTCGACGGCACCTCGAAAAGAAAGTAGCCGAGAAAAAAGATGCCCGCGCCCACGCCGAAGACGGTCGATGAAAATCCAAGGTCCTGGTTCATCGTCAAAGACGCGAAGCCGATGTTCACGCGATCGATGAACGCGATCAGGTAGAGAACCATGATGAATGGCACGATGCGCCATGTGATTTTGCGCAATACGCGCGTCTCCCGGTCGCTCGTCAAAACAAGCTCCTCCCTATGTTCGAACCCGGCGCGTCCTCTCGCGCTTGTCGAGAAGGTTAGTTTCTCCCTTCCTGCGCATGAAGGTTCATGCAATTATATAATTTATTGATATAATGGAGGGCGTGGGGGTGGAACTCGAACAGCTCAGGTGTTTTGTCGCGGTCGCCGAAGAACTGCACTTTGGAAGAGCTGCCCAGAAGACGGGCATGCTGCCTGCTTCGCTCGGCCGGCACATCCGGTTACTGGAAGAATCTTTGCGAACGCAGTTGTTGAGTAGAACAACCCGAAGCGTGAGCCTGACCGATGACGGCGTGTCGCTTTTGCAAGAAGTGCGGCCGCTCCTGGGGCGGCTTGACGAAGTTGCCGAAAAATTTCGTGCAGCCCGACACAGGCCGTCCGCCATACTGCGCATCGGCGCGATCGATAGTGCTGCCGCCGGTCTCTTACCGTTGCTCTTGCAGGATTTTCGGGAGGCGGCGCCTGATGTCATCACCCAGATCATTGAAGACAAGTCTGTCCGGCTTATTCCGAAACTGCTGGCCGGGCGCCTCGACCTTGTTTTGATCCGTCCTCGCGATGGGATCAGCCGCACTCTGAATGTGCAGTTGCTGTTTCATGAAACGGCAGTTGTTGCGGTACCAATGGGGAGTGCTCTTGCTGGACGGTCTGAAATTACCGTCCAGGATCTGGCGGAAGAGCCATTGATCGTGCCAGAACGCCGCTCGCGACCGCACAGTCATGACCTCACAATGGGATTGTTCGCGGACTTTGACATGCGTCCCCGCGTCGCACAAATAGCCGATGAAAAGCAGACGATAATCAATCTGGTTGCCGCCGGAATCGGGTCCGCCATCGTTCCACGCTGGACCTCGAAACTTGCTGTGTCAGGTGTGAGCTACATCCCGCTCGCTCATCCATCGGGATCGCCGATGCATCGACTACCCCTCTCAGCCGCCTGGATGAAAGCGGTGCGAGATCCGTTGCGCGACACGATGCTCGCGTTGTTGCAGCACAATGTCGCGCGATACGCGGAATTTGCGTGAACGCCACGAGCCGTAAAAGGCTGTCACGATCGCGATCCTCGGCCTGACGCTGCGCGGGGGGCCTTAGCCGGTCCACCGCATGGGTAGTTCTCAGCAGCAGTTTGTTCACGACGACGTGCGGCGCGCCCTGAGCTCACATGTTGCGCTCTGAATGCGCAATGAGTGCATCGGTGTTCGCTAAAAGTCGCCTTACGGCGTTACGGGCCGCGTTCGGGCGTTGAAGCCGAATGCTTTTCTCGATGTTCTCATGGAGCCTAAGGGCATGGACGAGGGTGCTGTCGTTCCGGGTTACCAGCAGGAAAAGGTGGTTGAGTGCGGATTCGATCAACGTCCCGAGCGGAATGAGGAGGTCATTTCCGGAAGCGCGCAGGATCGCGAGGTGGAACCGCGTGTCAGCTTGGGTGCGAGCCTGCAGCGTTGTCGCTTGCCCCATGTCTCTCAGCGCCTCGCTGATTTCGGCCATCTGTTCTTCGCTGCGGCGGATCGTTGCAAGGGCGGTGGCTTCCGGTTCGATGATGTGACGAAATTCCTGTACGGTCTTGAGGAACTGGATCCGATCCGGCGAGTGTGCGTACCAACTCAGGACGTCGCGGTCGAGCAGGTTCCAACGCTCCTTCGGCTCCACCCAACTGCCGATTTTTGGACGCGATGCGAGTAGCCCCTTGGCCATCAATATCTTGATCGCCTCCCTGACAGCGGTTCGGCTTACATTGAAGATTTCCGTCCACTGGGCCTCGTTCGGCAGGATCGTTCCCGGAGGATAGTCGCCACGCACGATCCTGAGCCCGATATCTTCGGCAAGCGACATATGAACGCTCGGCCCTGACATGCGCGGCGCGTCGAGCCGTCGGGTCGCACGCGCCGCCTCCGCGGTACCCGAGCCTGCGGAGAGTTTTTCTGGTCGCTGTTCAGCCATTCATCTTTTCTCGTATCTCGAACCCTCTAGCCACGCATTGCATCACCTGCCGCCAACATAGGTCCGCCAGCTGTGTTGCGGCTGAAAACCGAGCATCGCGCGCGCCTTCCGGTTCGACAGAAGTGTCTCGTATTCGCCAAGCTGTCCCTTGACCGGTACGCCCCGATAGAACCGGTCGATCAGCTCTTGCGTCGGAAGGTCTGAAGACGTCTCGTCGTTCGCTGCATTGAAGATCTGGAACCCGAGACCATCCGTGTCGATGGCCCTGAGGGTGATCTGGCCGAGGTCCCGCGCGTCGATGTAGCTCCAGGCGATGCGCTTTCGAAATCCAGGATCGGCAAACCAGCCTGGGAAAAGGTGGTATTCGTTGGGCTCGATCACATTTCCAATGCGCAATGCATAGATGTCGGCTCCGCTTCTGAGCGCAAAGGCGCGCGCGGTCCTTTCGTTCACCACCTTGGAGAGCGCGTAGCTGTCCATCGGATCGACGTCATAGTCCTCATCGAGCGGAAAATAGGTCGGGTTTCGTGGCTCATTGGCGAAGACGAGACCGTAGGTCGTTTCGCTGGATGCGAGGACGATCTTGCGGATGCCAAGTTTCGTCGCGGCCTCAATGACATTGTAGGTGCCCATCACATTGATGCGAAAGAGTTCATTGTCAGGCGCGATCAGGATGCGCGGGATCGCCGCGAAATGAACAACGGCATCGATCGGTTGCGGCGCAAGCGACGGGTCGAATTCGTGCAGGCCGGTGTAGCTCGACAGTGCATTGAACACTTGGCCGCTGTCGGTAATGTCGGTGATCAGCGTGCGTACTTTCGGGTTATCGAGGGGCTTCGTGTCGAGGTTGAGCACCTGATGGCCCTGCTCGAGGAGGTATTGCACGACATGGCGACCAGCCTTGCCGCTACCTCCGGTGAAGATGATCCGCTTGGTCATTGCGCTCTCCGTGCTTTGCAAAATTGGGGAATGGTCTTGTCGATGATAGTTCGCCGAAGGGAACTTCCAAGCGGGGTCGTTGCAAGGAGTCGCGGCCGGCCGTCAAGCGTGCTGACCGCGCTCGCTGCTCATGGGGCGGAGGCGCCGGAGGCCGTCAAAGGGCGCTCCGGCCACCGTTCCTATTTCTGGATGCAGGTATCGGCCGTATCCTTGGTGCATTCATCGAGACCGGTAAATACCGGATCGTCTACCGGCTTGCCGGCGATCAGGTCGAGCATGACCGATGGCGCCTTGTAGCCCATTTCGAAGGGTCGTTGGCCGACAAGTGCGGTCACGAGACCCTCCTTGGCGATCGCCACTTCCTCTCCGATCGTATCGGCCGCGCCGATGACGAATTCATTCTTCGCAATCTTGTCTGCCATTGGCTTGAACAGATCGCGATAGGGTTGCGGCGCACCGAACAGTGGCCAACCACCCATGATGCCGAAGGCGTCGAGATCGGGATTGGCCGCAAGAATGTCCGTCATCGCCTGCACGCCTTTGGCGCCGTCGTCATTGGTAAAGACCGGGCAGCCAGCAACCTCGGTCCAGCCACCTTCACCCTTTAGCTCGGCCAGCCCGTCCTTGCCGGTCAGCACGTCACGCATCCCTTGAGCACGGCGCAGGATGTTATCAGCGCCAGGGTTCCCTTCGATCGTGCAGATCTTGCCGCCGTTCGGTTTTGCCTTCTTGATGTAGTCCGCGATCCGCGCGCCCATCGTATAGTTGTCGGTACCAAGATAGGTCTTTCGCAGGCCCGCATCTTCCTTGGCAAGGTCGGCGTCAAGCGTCATGACCGGGACTGTCGGGTTTGCCGACTTCAACGTCTGGGCGATCAGCTTGGCGTTGGAAGGCGAAATGGCGATCGCAGCCGTGCTGGGCTTGCCGAGCATGTCCTGGACGATCTGCGCTTCTCCTGCTTCGTCGGAAGTCGACGCCGGGCCGGTATAGAAGCATTCATATTCCGAGCTTGTGTTTTCCTTGTTCCACTTCTGGCAACCCTGATTGATCGCCTCGAAGAAGGGATTGTCGAGACCCTTGACGACGATGACGAGCTGCTTTTTCGTCTGGGCGCCGGCGGGGCCGGCGCCCAGCGCCAGCGCTGCGACTGCGAGCACCAATGCTTTCCTCATTTTATCCTCCCGTTGAAACAAGCGGACACCCTCTGTCCGCGGCACAAATCAACCCGGATACCAGACGATACGAGGGTCACTTGGTGGACGCTCGTATTGAAAGGCCTGGTCGATAAGCTTTTCGAGATCGTATTCCGGTTGCCAGTCCAGCAGGAATTTTGCCTTGCTGTTGTCCAACCAGTTTGAGTGGAAATGGCTCGGAACATCGACCGACGGTAGGCCGCGCGTGCGTTCGAGATAGCTTGCGACCTCGCCGTAATCGACCGGACGATCCATGGCGATGTTGAAACGTTGACGCTCTGCGTGCGGATTGTCGATCGTGCTGAGGATCGCTGACACAAGGTCGCTGACGTGGACGAAGTTGCGCTTGAGCGGTCTTCCGTCGGCATCGCGCAGTAATGGTACGGTTCCGGCCTTTGCGTGGCGCCTGGCTTCATGGGGCGGAAAATACGTCTTCCAGTCCGGTCCACCGAAAACGTCGTCGCCGAAAGAAAGCGAGTGCCTGAAGTCGTCCTTTTCCATGATCCACGGCGCGCGCAGGCAGCAGACGTTCATCCCATATTGGACTGAGTACTGCTCGACCATCACCTCCTCGAGGACTTTGGAGAGCGCGTAGCTGCCGGGATAGGCGCGATGCGGTGTCACCTCGGTTATCGGTCCTTCATGGCGATAGAAGAAATGGCCGACCGCGGCGTCGCCGCCGATCAGAATGAACTGCCGGGCTGTTGGGCTCATTCTGAACGCTTCGAGCAGCCAAAAGAGACCTTTGACGGTCACATCCATGACGTCGGCGGGCGTTTCCTTGCAGGTCGCCAGATGCACGATATGGGTCGCGCCGGCAACCGCGGCGTCAGCGACCGCGCGATCGGCGATGGAGCCGCGGATAATCTCGAGGCGCTCGCTTGGATTGAGCACGCGGTTGTGGCAGAGCGCGCGAATGCGCGCTTTCGAAAAACGTGGTCGGTCAAGCAGCGTGGATATGAGGTGCTGCCCGACCTTGCCCGTTGCCCCGGTGACAAGGATAAGCATGCTTATCTCCCAGTAGTAGCTAATATATGATTGCGACTTTCGTCAATGTCTAATTGTCATACAAATAAGGTTTATCAGACGAGAGATCATTGACGCGGTTGTGATGATTTGCGTAAATAAGCAATCTCTCACTCAAGGGGCGGGCATATTGTGACGCGCCTTGGTGAAGGCCGCGCGTCTTGGGAGTTTGGAAGGCTGGTCGTGCTGCTAGAACTCAGCAATATTTCCAAGCACTTCGGGGCCATACAGGCCGTCAATGACATTTCGCTGTCGTTAGAGGCGGGCCAGGTTGTCGGATTGATGGGCGACAACGGCGCCGGCAAGTCGACTCTCGTCAAAATGATTGCGGGAAACTTTCGACCGAGCGAAGGCACGATGCGCCTCAATGGCAGCGAAATCGTGCTGCATCGCCCGGTCGAGGCGCGGCACTTCGGAATTGAGATCGTGCACCAGGATCTTGCCCTTTGTGACAATCTCACCGCGGCGGCGAACGTTTTTCTCGGACGCGAACTGAGGCGGGGCATCGGCCCATTGGGCGTGCTCGACTACAAGGCAATGTACCGGAGGGCCGCGGAGATCTTTAAGGAACTCCGTTCCGAGACCAGAGCACGCGACCTCGTGAAACAGATGTCGGGCGGTCAACGCCAGGCGGTGGCGATTGCGCGTACGATGATTTCGGAGGCGAAAATCGTTCTGATGGACGAGCCGACCGCGGCCATTTCCGTGCGCCAGGTCGCTGAAGTGCTCCATCTCATCCGACAACTGCGCGATCGTGGCATTCTGGTTGTGCTTATCAGCCATCGCATGCCCGACGTATTCGATGTCGCCGATCGCGTCGTTGTCATGCGCCGAGGCCGAAAGGTGGCGGACAAGCCAATCATCGAGACCTCTCCGGAAGAGGTGACAGGACTTATTACTGGCGCCATTGAGGGTGGATAGCGGAAAACGATCTGGGTCTTTTGCGCCGGAGGAACGCGAGGTTAACATGGCAACGACGCTGCACGAGACGATAGCCCATAGGCAGCGCACGCTCGCAGCAACAGTCCTGGGCAGCCAGACCTTCTGGGTACTGGTCGCCGTCGTTCTCGCCTGCATCTTCCTGTCATTCGCCACCGACAGTTTCGCAACGGCAAAGAACCTCTACAACATCACCCGCAACGTCACTTTCATCGCAATCATCGCGCTCGGGATGACGCTTGTCATCATCACCGGTGGGATTGATTTATCGGTAGGGTCGGTGCTCTGCCTGTGCAGTATGGTACTTGCAGTCACGATGCATGCGGGATACGGCATAGGGACGGGCATTGCCGTCTCGGTCGCCACGGCATTAGTGATCGGCGCGTTCAATGGCATCTTGATTGCCTATCTCGGCTTTCCGCCCTTTGTCGTAACGCTCGGCATGCTCTCGGTTGCCCGGAGCCTGGCCATGGTCGCGTCCAACAATACTGTCGTCTTCGAATTTGGCCCCGATCATGCCAAGCTGCTGGCGTTGGGCGGTGGGGCGGTCTTCGGTATCGCCAATCCAGTGATCTACATGATCGTGCTGGCGCTCCTGACCGGCTTCGTGCTGCGGTGGACGCGGATCGGCCGCTACATTTACGCCATTGGTGGCAACGAAAAGGCGGCCGTTGCCACGGGCCTTCCCGTACGACCCATCAAGGTCTGCGTCTATATGATCTCGGCGCTGTCGGCTGGCATCGCCGGCATCATTCAGACCGGCTGGCTGGGTGCTGTGACGACCAATATTGGAGCGGGCATGGAGTTGCAGGTCATCGCTGCGGCAGTGATTGGGGGCGCTAATCTCGCTGGCGGCGCAGGTACTGCCTTCGGCGCACTTGTCGGTGCGGCACTCATCGAGGTGATCCGCAATAGCCTCGGACTTCTCGGCATCAATGCGTTCTGGCAGGGGACATTCATCGGCGGCGCGATAATCCTTGCAGTCCTTTTCGATCGCATCCGCAATTTCCGCCAAAGCGAGTAGCGCACACGCCCTGCAGCACGCGATTTTCTCACGCGTTGGTCGCGCATGCCAGTGCGCGCGGTAGTGCGAGTTTGTGTTCTATTCCCGGTGGAGAACGCGTTCATCACCCGCCTACCATTCTTCGAAGGCCGCTTGCGGTCGTGAAGGCTGCTCGGACCTATGCGTCTCACTGGAGAGGAGAGGCATGACGGATCCAGCATACTGTGGCTCGGGGTGCTCGCTACCCATAGGCATACGAGCCAGCGCCTATGGCCATCAGGGCCAGGAGACGGGGATACTTATGACCGAGGGCAAAGAGGTCGAGATTTGGTCGAGGGCAAGCTCGACGGTGTTGCACTTGGTGAGGCAATTTACGGCCAAACCCGCAGCGCCACACTAGCCATTCGGCAGTTCTTTGAGCATTGTCAGTCGGTTTCCAGGCAACAGAGCGATGATTTTGTCCTGTTCAAGAGCGTAGAGCACCTCCAGGATTTCATCCTGCGAGAATCCTGCCGAGGTCAAAGGATCGCCGACTTCAAACACGTTGATGGACATGTCCGGCATAGCCTTCAATGCGCGTAGGCGCTCGATCAATGCGATTTCGGCTTCCGTGAATCTGCTCATACCAACTACATAACGCTCTTCGGGCAGAATTGTCTCATGGCCATTGCACGTCTGCCGTCATCGCTATGACCATGGTCCGCGGATCGAGCTGTTACAGCGGATCGAGCTCTTCCAGTTGCACGACCTGCGCACGGCCTGGCGGCGGCCCTCGGCTACGCGGTGTTGTCACGAAGCGTTGACGGCGTTGTGAAAAAGCCCCACCTTCGCCGGAGCGATGATGGGGCTCCTACCTTGATCCGGAGGGATCCGAGATCATCAGCAAAGCAAAAACACGAATGTACGGAAAAGGTTCCCGCTTGCTGGGCCGCCTTGGCCGGTTCCGAGAGGGGAAGGCATCGAGGCTTGCCGCCTTTGTGGGCGGTTCGCATTTGATCCGACGTATTCGTCATTTTTCGCAGAGCCTTCGCTCCCCGAAATAGGGTTGGTAGCTGCAGTCCGATGGCCGGAAGGAGCGATAGCTGCGAGAGCAAGCGGTGATGTTGCAGCTCTGAGGCGGAGCGCTGTCGTCAACCAGAACGCCCGCTGCGGGGGTCGCCAACGCTTCCCGCATGAAATCCCGCCAAATCTGCGCTGGCATATCCCCGCCCGTTACGCCTTTCATCGGCGTGTCATCGTCGTTGCCCACCCAGACCCCTGCGACAAGCGGCTCGGTGAACCCGACAAACCAAGCGTCACGATTGTTCTGGCTGGTGCCGGTCTTGCCAGCAGCAAACGCGCCGGGGTCGGCTGCGCGCCCGGTACCGCGTTCCACAACAAGCTGTAGAAGGGAAAGGAGATCGCGCCGATAGGGGGCCAGATCCACGCTTGGCGTATCTTTTGCCCCGACTCGAAAAGCCGTTGCTTGGTTCGAAGCCTGAAATTCGATAATTCCCCTGGGTTCAACGGGGGCCTTGCCGAATTGCACGGACGCATAGGCACTTGTCAGGTCAAGCAAGCTGACCTCGGACGTGCCTAACGCCAGCGAAGGCGTATCGACAAGTGGCGCGTCGATCCCGAGTTCACGCGCGGCACTGATCACCTTGTCAAGGCCGACATGTTGGGCGAGCGCCACTGTTGGCGCGTTTAGAGACCGGGCGAAGGCCTCAGCGATCGTGACCCAGCCGCGATAGCGGCCGCCGGAATTCTCTGGTGACCAGCCGTTGATTTCGATCGGTGCGTCCAGTACCCGGTCGGATAAGGAAAGTCCGGCCTTCAGAGCGGCATAGTAAACGAACAGCTTGAAGGTGGAGCCCGGCTGCCGTTTTGCCGTGACGGCACGGTTGAACTGGCTCTCTTTGTAATCGCGGCCGCCGACCATGGCCACAACCGCTCCATCCGGGGTCATTGCCACCAATGCGGCCTGAGATGCACCAACAGTTCTTCCCTCAGTATCCAAGGCCCTCTTGATGACCCTTTCGGCAATCCCCTGAAGCCGGGGAACAAGCGTCGTTCGAACTGTGGTCGAGCCCGGCGAAGTCCCGGCGATTTCGCTCGCCTGCGGTGAGACCCAGTCCGCAAACCAACTGCCGGATCGGGGCGTTGGCGTTGTCGGGTGGAGGGTAGCAAAGCTCGCCTTGATCTGCGCAGCCTTTGACGCGTCAACCTTGCCGTTCGCAACCATCGCGTCGAGGACGACCGATGTGCGCTTTCGGGAACCTTCAAGATTGTCGATCGGGTTCCATAGGCTAGGAGCCCGCAACAATCCCGCCAGAAGCGCCGATTCCGAAAGGTTTAGCGCTCCGATATCCTTGTTGAAATAAATGCGTGCGGCGGCCGGCATACCCGTTGCGCCAGCGCCAAGATAGGCGCTGTTGAGGTAACGCGTCAGGATTTCCTGCTTTCCGAGTTTCCACTCCAGCCACAGGGCAATCACGAACTCCTGTATCTTTCGTTTTACCGTACGATCGCTGTCGAGATACTGCAACTTGATGAGCTGCTGGGTGATCGTGCTACCACCCTCCACAACCGACCCTGCCTTGAGGTTTCGAAGAAGCGCTCGTCCGATGCCTCTGATATCGATGCCGAAGTGGTCCATGAACCGCCGGTCTTCAACAGACAGTACCGCATCGATCAGTTGTGGCGTGAATTGGTCGAACTGTGCGTAAGGTCCTTGATAAGGTCCTTGTCTGACCAGCGGCTGACCGTCCGCGGTTTCCAACACCACGATAGGCTTTAGTGTACCGTCCCGGATCTCGGCCCAAGGGACATCTTTTAGCGCCCACACCAACCCCGTTACACCAACCAGAATACAGAAAACGGCGGTCAGCCGCACCGCCGATTTCCACCTGGCTTTCCTTTGCAAGACAGGCTGGCTAGACCGGCGAAGCGCTCGTCCTGCCTTTTTGGGAGCGTTCGCAAGTGCCCCGCCGAGATTTTTCAGCAGAAATGAAAGAGTTTGCTTATCCGCAGCCTGGACCTTGGTCTTTACGGACGAAGCAGCCGCCCGGACCTTGACCTTGACCGCTGTTGAGATAGCCCGCAAATCGTAGTGAAGCGCACGAAGCAGAGCGTGCGCTGCCTGTCGGGTCTGCTCAAACGGCAGAGGTGGACGTTCGCTCGTTCCAGCTCGTATCAACGGGTCAGCGTCTGCGCTGTGATCGGCCTCTTTTGTTCCCGCGGGGGCTCTCTGGGCGAGCATTTCCGCCTTTTGATGGTCGTCCGACCCAGTGCCACTTCGTGTAGAGACGTGAGGATTGCGGGGCATTTTTTAAGACGCTCAAACCCTTAATGACTTAGAGCACTGTGGCGGGTTCTCAACGTACGGCAAAGACGCTGGTTCCAGCCAAAGGAAATACGCCGCCATCATCAGTGCGCGCGTCACGACAGGTGGGACCTAAAAATCCCAACTGTGGCGGGCGCGAGCTTAGGTCTTGAGACTGCCTTTACCAGCCCGCGAACTGCGAAACAACTGTATCCGGAACGTCGGAGACTTCGGCGAAAGCTCGATCCAGAACGTTTAATGCCTGAACGATGTCGGTGTCCGCGACGGTCAGCGGCGGAGTCATCTCCAGAACATTTGCGTTCATCCCGACACAGTAGACGACGAGGCCGAGTTCATAGGCCCGATAGATAAGTTTTGCTGCTTCCGCTCGCGCTGGAGCCCGTGTCTGCCGATCGAGAACGAGGTCGACGCCGCAGGCAAGACCTCGACCGCGGATATCGCCGATCAGTTGATATCGTTCGGCAAGCCTTGCCAGGCCGTCGCGCAGCAGTTTGCCTTTGCGCTCCGCTTCCTGCGCAAGCTCGTCGCGCTCAATGGTTTCAAGAACGGCAAGGCCGGCGGCAGTAGAGATCGGATTGCCGTGGAGCGTCTGCATGGCAAAGGCGCTGGCACAATCGAGGATGCGTGCCGGGCCGATCGCGGCAGAAAGCGGCAGCCCGCCGCCAAGACCCTTGCCGATGGTCAAGATGTCGGGGACGAAATCCTCATGTTCGAAGCAATGCAGGCGGCCGCTGCGGCCAAGCCCGACCTTCACTTCGTCGCAGACGACGAGCACATTGAATTCCCGGCAGATCGCGGAAAAGGCTTTAAAAAAACCGGTTGGCGGAACGATCAGGCCGCCGTCTGACTGGATCGGCTCGATGAAGGCGACCGCGAAACGCTCCGGCGCCGCCTCAAGTCGCTCCCGTAATTCTGCGAGTATCGCACCACCTGTCGGGTCGTCGTGGTAGGGCCGGTAGGGATCGGGGTACGGTAGCAGGAGCAGTCCGTCCGCCTTGGTCGCGCCCGCCTGGACGCTGTGGCCGGAAAAAGCCATCGAGCCCACGGTACAGCCGTGGTAGGCGCCGACGAAGGCGATGACGCCCGACCGTCCCGTCGCCTTGGTGACAGCGCGAAAGACCGCCTCGTTGGCATCGGATCCGGAATGACCGAACCAGACCTTGTTGTCGCCCGATCCGGGAAAGGCCGTGAGGAGTTTTTCGGCAAGGGCCGCCGCCGGTCCATTGGCGGCAGAAAGAACACTGGCGCCGGCGGGATTTGCCGCAGCACCGGAGATTGCCTCAACCAGCGCCGGGTGGCCATAGCCAAGGCTCGCCGCCCCCCATGCCCCGGAGAGGTCGATCAGTTCGCGGCCGTTTTCCTCCGTCAGCCTCGCGCCGCGGCCACCGGTCACTGCAAGCGGGAAGAAGCGCAGCTTCTGCAGGTTGGCGATTGCCGCTTGGTCTCTCTTGTAGAGTGCGGTCACGGGGCTTCCCCTACGCTAGCTTTAAGACACCGGGTGAGACGCTCGCCCCAGGCAGTGACGCCCGCATCCGTATCGATCAGATCGTGGCGCACCTCGACCAGAACGCCCGGAAGCCCACGCGCGTCGGCATGAACCGGCACGGTGTAATCCTCATCGGGATGGATGTTGTAGGGCTCGTTGTCGCCGATCGTCAGCTGGCTTTCGCTGGCCAGTTCTCGGATCAGCGAACCGGCAAAATCGACGGCGTCGCGATAGAGGATGCCGGCCTGCCAGGGGCGCGGCTTGCCGAAATAGACCGGCGTGAAGCTGTGGATGCCGACGACAAATGGCCGCTTGCCTTCGCCTTCGAGCCGGTCGAGACGGCGGCTGACCGCTTCAGCGAAGGGCGTGAACAGCGTATCGATCCGCTGCTGCCGCTCTTCGTCGCTCAGGTTTCGGTTGGCGGGGATCTCCGTCGTCTCGCTGATCTCGGGGATCATCGAGGGGGCGGGAAGCGGCCGGTTGCAGTCAATCACCAACCTTGAATAGTTGGTGAAGAACAGTGGTGCATCGAGGCTGAGGCTTAGGTGCTGAGCCAGCGCCATGGCGCCGATATCCCAGGCGATGTGGCGCTGGCGCTCGTGCAGCGGAAGCCCCATATCGCCGAGCGCGCGTGGCATCCGGTTGGAGGCGTGCTCGCATAAGAGCAGGATCGGGGAGGTGCCGTCCGGGTTGAAGACCGCATAGGGCGGCAGTTCGTCGATCGAAAGCAGCGGCGCGCTCGGGTCGTGTCGCGCGCCGGGTTCTAGGCTCTTGATGGCCGTTGTCGAGGTCATGGGTTGCCCATCCGTCAATCAGTAGACCGCCGCATAGCGGGCACAAAGTTCGTCCGGCGAGAGCCCATCGACGATCTCGATCTCCTTGCGCTTCATCGCCATGTAGCAGTCAAGGAAATCTCGAGAGAACCAGCCCGTGACGACCGGATCGGCGACGAGCGTATCCAGAGCTTCCGGCAGGCTCGCGGGCAGGCGACGAATACCGAGCTTCTCCTGCTCTGCCGCCGAGAAATCGGAGGGGTCGGAATTGATCAAGGGCGGCTGTTCGAGCCCGGCCTTGATGCCTTCGAGGCCGGCCTTCAACAAGACGGCCAGCGACAGATGCGGGCTGGCGCATGCGTCGGCGGCGCGGTATTCCATGTTGAACTGCCTGGCCGGATTGCTGCCGGGAAGGTCCAGTGTCGGGCAGATCCTGAGCGTCGCTTCGCGGTTCTTTTCGCCAAGGCAGGTGTAAGCGGCGCTCCAATGGTGCGGCACGAGCCGCATGTAGGAAAGCACCGACGGAGCGGTAAAGGCGGTCAGCGCCGGCAGATGCTTGATGACGCCGGCGGCAAAGGCGCCGGCGATCTTGGAGAGCCTGCCGGGGCGCGAGGCGTCAAAGGTCACCGGATTGCCGTTAAGATCGGTGAAGCTCACATGCAGGTGCACGCCGTTGCCGACGCCATTCGAGACCGTCTTCGGGGCAAAACTCGCATTCCAGCCGAAGAGGGCGGCGACTTCCTTGGTGATTGCACGGATGGTAGCGCCGCGATCGGCGGCGGTCAGCGCGTCGGCGGGACGGCAGGTGATTTCGAACTGGTCCTTTCCGAATTCCGGCAGGAACATTTCCGGCTCGGCGCCGGCTTCCTGCAAAGCGGTCATCAGCAGAGACCCGAAGGGTTCGGCACGGCGCTGGGCGCGCAGGCCGAAGGACGGCGCATCCGGCCAGTCGACGCCGAGCAACTGGAACTCCTGCTCGACGGCTGAAATGACTTTGAGGCCGACTTGTTCGTATTCCTTCAGCGTCTGTTTCAGGAAGCTGCGTACGCAGCAGTCCCAGGCATTGCCTTGGAGGTCGGTGATGTCGGCGTGATAGAAATGCAGCGGCGTCTCGTCTGGCAGGCAGGTGACGCGCGCCTTGCTGTCGGGGTCGGCCATCAGCCGGAGGTCGCCGGCCGAGCCCCAGGGATTGTTCTCGGCAATCAGGTCGAAGGGCGTGAGCGCCAGGTTGGCCGGCACCCAGCCGACACCCTTGCGCAGGTAGCTGTCGATCTCGGAAGCCGCAAAACTGCGGCCGCGCGTGATGCCGGCGATGTCGGTCGTGACGAAGGTGGCAAGTTCCGTCAGTGCGGCGGCCGCCTTGCCGTTGTTGGTTTCCGTCATGGGGTTCCCCTCTATTCGTTCATTTTTTAGGCGGCGACTCAGGCTTGGCGCAAAGTGCCGAGGCGGCTGACCACCGTCTCAGTGTCGGTCGTCCAGCAATAGCCGGAGTAGGCGCGAAGGGCCGCGTCATGGCGCTGCTCGCTATAGGTGGCGCAGGCGTCGTTGACGACGGTGACAAGGTAACCGCGGTCGGCGGCGTCGCGCACCGCCATGTCGACGCACTGGTCGGTGATGACGCCGGCGATGATCAGGTAGCGGGTGTTGAGGTTGCGCAGGACGTAGTCGATGTTGGTCGAGTTGAAGACGCCCGACGACGTCTTCGGCAGCACGATCTCGTTGTCGATGGGCGAAAGTTCCGGAATGACCTGCCCCTCCGGAGAACCTTTCGGCACGTGCATGTCGGAGAGCTTGTGGTCGAGCGAGCGGTCGCGGCCGTCGAGCGTCAGGCTTTCGATGATCGTGTGCAGCACATCGCAACCGGCCTTTCGCGCCGCCTCCAGAATGCGTACCTGGTTGGGGATGACGGTCTGGCGCAGGCGCCTGTGATAATAGCTCTCGGCGTCCTGCGGGTGGATCGGGTCGAGGTTCGGCTCGCACCAGATGCGCTGCATGTCGACGAACAGCAGCGAGGTGCGGCCAGCCTCATAGGCGCTGTCGCGCCTCAAGCGATCGTCGCCAACCTTGACAGTGACTGCACTCATTCGAATTCTCCTCGGTTTGTTCTGGTTCGCCGGGACGGCGGAAAAGGTCAGCGGTCGTCTTCAACGGCTGGATTGAAGGCGTCCTCCGTGATGGCGTATCCGCGGCGCAGGTCCTCCATGCGCTCGATGCGACCACGTGACTGCGTGGCAAGGCGGGCGGTAAGTGCCGCAATCACCGCCTCCGTCTGGGCAATCGCCGGCACCATCGTGTCGTAGGGCGAGACCGTGTCGACGGGTGCCGTCAGCGTCACTGTCGCGAAATCGGCGATCGGCGAGAGCCAGCGGTCAGTAAAGAGGACGATGCGCGATCCTTGCTCGGCCGCCTGACGAGCAAAGCGGATCGTGTCGTTCTGGTAGCGGCGATAGTCATAGACGAAAAGCACGTCGCGCTTGCCGAGGTCGACAAGCTGATCGACCTGGTCGGCCTGACTGCCGTTGATCCAGCGCGTGTCGCCCCTGAGCTGCTTCATGTGCGACCAGAGGAGGCCCGCGAGAAAGCCGCTGAAGCGGCCGCCGAGGCAATGGATGCGAGCGCTCATGTCGGCCGCCGCATCCACGGCTGCCTCGAAGTCTTCCGAAGGCAGCATTTGCATCGAAGACTCCAGCGCATGGATGCTGGCGCGAAGGAAGTACTGGTAGAAGTTCTCTTGTTCCAGCGACGGGCGGCGCGCGTCGAGCATGGAGAGCGGCGAGCTCATGCGCTCTTGGACTTCACTGAGCAGCGCCTTCTGGAACTCCGGATAACCCTCAAAGCCCAGTGTGTTGGCAAAGCGCACGACGGTCGGATTGCTGACGCCGGCAGCGGCCGCGAGATGCGCGACCGTGTTCAGCCCTGCTGCCGGATAATTCGACAGAAGCTGCCTGACGATCTTCAGTTCCGAGCGCGTGAAGGTAATTGCGCCGTCTGTCAGTCGGTCCCGGATTGCCACGATTTCTGCCTCCCAAAAACGATGGCGTGAATTCCGATTTCTAATTTTTGTTACATAATTGCTAGCAGATAATGTTTTTTGAAACAAGATTGACATTTGGTCGATCTGCGATAACGTTCATGTCGGGAACGGACCCGAGCCAAAAAATACGCGGCCGGGCCAAAATCTGGGGGAATGCGGATGGTGCGCGTCAGGCGAGAAACCGTCGTTGGTATCCTTGTAGCGTCGCTGCCGCTTTTGGCCGCTGCCGCCATCGCCTCGTTGTTCTTTCCGGGCAGCGGCGAGCGCCTGGTGACGCTTTACATGATCAACGTCATCGCCGTGCTCGGCATCGGCATCTATGCCGGCAATTCCGGTATCGTTTCCTTCGGCCATGTCGGCTTCATGGCGATCGGTGCCTATGCGTCGGGTCTGTTGACGCTAAATCCGATCATCCAAAAGACAGCGTTGCCACATCTGCCGGAATGGCTGGCCGGGATGGGCATGCCCTTCCTTCCGGCACTTGCGATTGCGCTTGTCGTGGTTGCGCTCGTCGCGGTGCTGATCGGCATTCCCGTGGCGCGCCTTGGCGGCTCATCGGCTTCGATCGCGACCCTTGGTTTCCTCGTCATCGTGCATGTTGTGCTCGTCGCCTCGACCGATTTCACCCGCGGCAGCCAGACCTTTTTTGGTATTCCCCGCGCGGTCAATCTCTGGGTGGCGGTGCCCTTTGCTATCGCTGCCGTGGTGGTTGCGCGTCTCTATCGGGATTCGAGTGCTGGCTTGAAGCTTCGGGCGTCGCGCGAAGACGAGATCGCCTCGAGCGCCGTCGGCGTCAATGTCAAACTGCAGCGCTTCTTCGCCTGGGTTCTCGGTGCGGTGCTTGCAGGCGTTGCTGGCGCCTTGCTGGCCCATTTCCTCGGCGCGTTTTCGCCGAAAGACTTCTACTTCAACCTCACCTTCATGCTTTTGGCGATGCTGATTCTCGGCGGTATCACCACCGTCTCGGGTGCCGTCGGCGGCGCTGCCGTAATCATGCTGATTGTCGAACTCCTGCGCAAGCTCGAGGGTGGCGTCGATCTCGGCTTCCTCAAGCTGCCGACCGTCTTCGGCCTCACCGACATCGGGATCGGCGTGGCAATCCTCGTCGTGATGTACCGCCTGCAGGATGGCCTCTTCGGTGTGCGCGAACTTGACGAGCGCTTCGGCTGGTTCAAGCGCTCCACAGAGAAGGACGTTGTGCCGGTGAAAAGCGTGCCTGCGTCCGAGGCCGCTGCAGCCGGTCACGGCTCTCTCCGGGTCGAAAATCTCGGCAAGAAATTTGCCGGCCTCGTGGCGCTCGAGAACGCCAATTTCGAGATCAAGCCCGGTATCGTCACTGGCCTTATCGGCCCGAACGGTGCGGGCAAGTCGACGCTGATCAACAGTGTGTCCGGCGTCGTGCCGCCGTCGACGGGCCGCGTGCTGATCGATGGCCAGGATGTGGCGTCGCTTGCCGTTCACGCGGTTCCCGTCGCGGGCCTTGCCCGCACCTTCCAGAACATCCGTCTCTTCAAGAACCTAACGGTCATCGAGAACGTCACGGTTGCGGCGAGCGCCTTGAAGGCGGGCGGTGAGGATCCCGCTGCCCGTGCCTTGACGGTGCTTTCGGAAGTGGGCCTCGCGGAATTTGCCGACCGGCTGGCCGGCACGCTTTCCTACGGTGCGCAGAGGCGGCTAGAAATCGCCCGCGCGCTGGCGCTGAAGCCGCGTTACCTGCTGCTCGACGAGCCGGCTGCCGGCATGAACCCGGCCGAGACCGAGGAACTGATGCATGTGCTCGACCGCATCCGCGCGAAATACCGCCTCGGCCTGCTCGTCGTCGAGCATGACCTGAAGCTGATCATGCGGCTCTGCGATGTTGTCGTCGTGCTCAACAAGGGCCAGCAGATCGCCATCGGCACACCGGCGGAAATCCAGGCTAACCCTGATGTCATCGAGGCCTACATCGGCCGCCGCCGCTCAGCGGCGCAGGCGCGCAACGCGCCCGTCGGGACCCCCGTTCTGCCGTCCGGCGCGCCGGGCCTGCATAAACCAGCATAAATCAAAAGAGGGAGCTTTCCGGATGAAGAAGAACGTCACGGCCCTGTGCCTCACCACCATGCTTGGCGGTATCGCGTTGTCGCCGCTACCCGCATTTGCAGACGATCTGGTTATCGGTCTTGCGACCGCACAGACCGGCGGTCTTGCACCCTATGACCAGCCGTCGCTGAAGGGTCTGGAAATGGCGGTCGAGGAGATCAATGCGGCCGGTGGTGCTGCCGGCAAATTCCCGATCAAGCTCGTCGCCAAGGATACGCGCTCGGATGCGGCGCAGACGGCGCTGGTGGCGCAGGAGCTGGTTGACGAAGGCGTCAAGATCGTGATCACGCCTTGCGATGCCGATCCGTCGATTGCTGCCGGCCAGGTGACGCAGGCAGCCCAGATCCCCGCCTTCTCCTTCTGCGCCACGACGCCGACCATGCCGCTTGCGGTGGGCGACTACATGTTTGGCAATTATCCGGCCGACAACGTCCAGGCCTCTGTTCTTGCGACCTACGCGTTCGAGAAGGGTTACAAGAAGGCCTACATCCTGAAGTCGCCGGATAGCGCCTATACTCTGAAGCTGCCGGAGTATTTCGCCGTTGCGTTCAAAGCCAAGGGCGGCGAACTGCTCGGTGAGGGCACCTATAGCATGGGCCAGCAGGACTTCGGCGCCGAGGTCACCAAGATCAAGGCGATGAACCCGGCGCCCGACGTCATCATGACGGCGGCCTACGAGCCGGATTTCCCAGCCTTCATCCGTCAGCTGCGCGGTGCAGGGGTGGCCACGCCGATCCTCGGCAGCGATGGCATCGATTCGCCCACGACCTTCGGCCTTGGTGCCACCGTCGACGGGGTTGTCTTTACAACCGCAGGATTTGCCAGCGAAGGCAGCCCGCTCGCTGACTTCAACGTGAAGTACAAGGAAAAATACGGTCAGGTGCCGGATACGGTCTACATCGCCAACGGCTACGACCTTGGCAAGGTGATCGACGCGGCGGTGACGGAGGCAAACAGTATCGATCCGGTTGCCATACGCAACGCGATCGCCTCGCTCGAAAACGTCCAGGGTGTGACCGGCCCGATCAGCTATGCCGGCACGCAAGGGATGCCGATGCGCTCGGTATCGCTGGTGCAGATCGAAAGCGGCAATCGCCAGCTGATCAGTCAGGGCGTTCCGGCGGCCGCCGACGTTCCAGCCCCCTGATCGATCACCTGTGGTGGTCCCCGGATTTCCCCGGGGATCGTGCCTGTCTGCGCCGGCGGCGCTTTGCAATCCACGGCAAGGACTTTGCCCGATGATGATGAGTGAAATTCCCGTTCTGAAGCCGCTTCTGGAAGTGAGCGGCCTTAAGGTCGCCTATGGTGCGGTCGAAGCCCTGAAGGGTGTTGATCTCGCCGTCGGCAAAGGGCAGATCGTGACGTTGCTCGGCGCCAACGGCGCTGGCAAGAGCTCGACGCTGAACGCGCTTGTCGGTCTGGCGGGAAAGAAGGCCGGACGTGTGTCTTTCAACGGCCGGGATGTTTCCGGCCTCGCGCCGGAACAGATTGTCCGGCTCGGAATGACCTTGACGCCCGAGGGACGGCGCATCTTCCCGAGCCTCACCGTCGACGAACACCTGCTGCTCGGCGGCGCCATGCACAAGGCGCGCGGCGCGATATCAGAGGTGCGCGAAGACATGCTCTCGCGATTCCCGATCCTGAAAGAACGCCTCACCCAGAAGGCCGGCTCGCTCTCAGGGGGCGAACAGCAGATGCTCGCGATCGCCCGCTCGATGATGTCGTCGCCTGACTTGTTGCTGCTCGACGAGCCCTCGCTCGGCCTGGCGCCGCAGGTGGTGGATCTGATCTTCGACCTGATCGCCGGGCTGAGACAAAAGGGCCTGACGATCCTCCTGGTCGAGCAGAACGTCTCTCTGTCGCTCGAGATTGCTGACGCGGGCTACGTCATGGCCAATGGCCGGGTCGTGCTTTCGGGCACGGCCGCCGAACTGCGCAATTCAACCGAAATCCAGGGCGCCTATCTCGGCGCCTGAGCCGAGCGCGTGGAGGGTCAATTCATGGATATGTTCCTGCAGCAACTCGTCAATGCGCTCAGCCTCGGCGGCACTTATGCGCTTCTGGCGCTTGGCCTTGCGGTCGTCTTCTCGATCATGGGGCTCATCAATTTCGCCCATGGCGAACTGATGACGGCTGCCGGCTACGGCCTCTGCTTTGCCCTGTTGCTGGGCCTGCCGTTTCCGCTCGCTGTCTGCGCGGCTCTTTTGATCGCCATCGTGCTTGCCATGCTGATGGAGCGCATCGCCTTTCGGCCGGTGCGCGGCGCCAGTGGCACGACGCTGCTTCTAACGAGCTTTGCCGTTAGCGCGATCCTGCGCGTGATCTTCCAGAACTTCATTTCCGCCCGTCCGAAGCCGGTGCCGATGCCCGAAAGCTTTTCTGGCACGATCGAGATCGGCGGCCTGCATCTGGGCCTCATTCAGGGAACGTCGATCCTCGTCACGATCATCATGCTGGTCGGCCTGAACCTCTTCCTTCGCACGACCGTGCTCGGTCGTGCCATGCGTGCTGCATCCGAAGATTTCGCTATCGTTCGGCTGATGGGTATCCGCGCCAATGCGGTGGTCGCTACCGCCTTTGCGATCTCCGGCCTGCTTGCCGGCGTCGCCGGCATCCTCTGGGTGGCCCAGCGCGGCAGTGTCGATCCGTTGATGGGCTTCCTGCCAGTGCTCAAAGCCTTTATCGCCGCAATTATCGGTGGGCTCGGCAGCCTCTCCGGCGCTGTCGCCGGCGGCTTTCTGCTCGGCTTCATCGAAGTGTTCTTGCAAGCCTATCTGCCGGAAAGCCTGCTCAGCTACCGCGACGCCTTCACTATCCTGCTCGTCATCGGGGTTCTGCTCTTTGCTCCGCAGGGGTTGCTTGCAAAGAAGACCGTCATCAAGCTTTGATGTTCGCGAAAGCACCTGGTATCGGGATGATAGGGTCAGTGTAGACGCAAGCAATGGCAATGAGTTGGCATTGATCGTCCGCAATCACCTTGTGGGCTCGTCGAGGTCGGCAGGATTTGCGGCTTGCCCTTGGGCCCTGTCGTCTTCCCGTCATGGCACTTGGTATCAACGAATGGAATGGAAATGCCGCACATAGTCGTAAAGATGTTCCTTGGCCGCTCCGAGGAGCAGAAACAGGAATTCGCCGCGAAAGTGGTCGAAGCTGCGAAAACCATCCTAGGCTCAAGCGACGCTTCGCTTTCCGTTTCCATCTTGGAAGTGGATCCGGCGGAGTGGGATGCGAGTGTCTACGACCCGGAAATCGTGGCGAACGAAAGCACGCTCTATAAACGGCCGGGTTACGGGGCTCTCTCACAGTCGTAGGGGGTGATCGCCGAGGGCGTTTTTGAATGAAGCGGGGGTGCCATGCAAACCCCGCTCGCCTCGGCCACACGGCCACTTTGCCCGGCATGCTGTGCTGACAGGATTGGAGTGTCCAATGTTCATTCATCTGCTGGCGCTGCCAGCGGAAGAACGCGCTATTCAGGATGGGGTGGCGCACCAGGCACCTGCGCTGGCTCCGTAGGCGCCAACCCCGCGACCCGGATCTACGTCTGCACTTGTGATCGTCAGGCTGAGCTCGGATCCCACGTCGGTTTATCAACCGTGGTGCAAGGTACAGCCCGCCAATTGGAATGACGAGCATTGAGCAGCGTTGAATTCCCGTCCACCACGAGCCACAGCCCGTTGCCAAGGGCGTGTACAGTGAGGGGTTTTCGCTTCTCCTGCTTGCCGCGCGCCGACGCAAGCATATAGCGGTTCGCGCTGATGATGCCTCGTTCGCGCATTCGCGCGTTAACAAGCTGCTCGAGCGGAATAAGCAGATGTGCTTCTCCAAGATCGAAGTAGAGCGAAGGATCATCCGGCAACCTTTCGAGCGCGGCCGCGATCTCTTGGTTCAACTCCATCTTTCCAACGGCGCCGTCGGCCTGGAGTGCTAGATACTTTCGCGACATTTCATCGGCTTTCATTCAGCGCTACAGCGACGAGCACTTCGCTGGGCCATCCCGGCCAGGACGACCCTGTTGCTCGTCGGCATTCGGTACCATTATCGCTCATGATTGCTGGGTATCTATGTGAAATCGCACGGTCGGCTGTCCGACCTACAAGTTTTAACTGTTCCCCAATGTGCATGCTTGCTGTTGGGTCAATCGAAGGCTTTTCTTTCGCCTGCCAGGGTCCACAGCGTTTGATGTGAAATCGGCCAATGAACCGATTTTTGCCATCTGAACGCTGCCGATCGCTTGAGCGCCTGCCTAGCTCAAAGGCCTTCGAGGGATCCCCCAGTGTCAGGCACCAATTGCTGCGCCCGTACCATCGAACAGCGAGGACCGGCTCTCGTCGATCCGGATCCCGACGGCTTCGCCAACGCGGAAAGGTGTGTCGGCCGGTGCGCTGACATTGATCAGGCCGAGCCGGCCGGCGCGAACGAAGACGCTCATATTGCCGCCGAGATACTCGCTCGCCTCGATGACGCCGCGGCAATGCCCAGTTTCCGGAGCAACCAGCGCCAAGTGCTCGGGCCTTGCGCCCAGTTTCTCGGGTTCGACCGTCCCTGGCATGGGAAGCGCTAGATCGCCTTCGCCGCTCAGGTCGAGGCGGCCGCCCTGGTCGCGCCGGCATGGCAGGAGGTTCATCTTTGGGCTGCCGATGAACTGCGCGACGAAAAGGTTCGCCGGCTTTTCGTAGAGGTCTCTCGGGCTACCCTGCTGCATGATCCGCCCGTCCTTCATCACGACGATCCGGTCGGCCAGCGTCATCGCCTCCACCTGGTCATGGGTCACATAGATCATGGTGGCGCCAAGCGTGCGATGCAGCTTGGCGATCTCAAGTCGCATATCGACGCGCAGCGCCGCATCGAGGTTTGAAAGCGGCTCGTCAAAGAGAAAGCCGACCGGCTCGCGCACAATTGCCCGCCCGATTGCGACTCGCTGGCGCTGGCCGCCCGAGAGCTCCTTCGGATAGCGGTCCAGAAGGGGCGTGAGCTTCAGCGTTTCCGCCGCTGCCTCGATCTTGGCTCTTGCGGTCGCCGACGGCACCTTGGCGAGCCTCAGGCCGAAGCCCATGTTCTGCCGCACCGTCATGTGCGGATAGAGCGCATAGGACTGGAAGACCATGGCGAGCTGACGATCGACCGGCGAAGCGGACGTCGCATCCCGCCCATTGATCAAAATCTGGCCGTCGGTCGTTGCCTCGAGACCCGCGATCATGCGCAACAGCGTTGACTTGCCGCAGCCGGAGGGCCCGACGATGACGACGAATTCACCGTCGGCGATCTCAAGGTCGAGCTCCCGGATGATCTCAACTGCGCCGTAGCGCTTTCCGGCTTTCCTGAGCGAAATCGTTCCCATGCGTGTCTCCTGGAATATCAACCCTTGACCGCGCCGGCGGTCATCGATCCACTGATCTGGCGGTACATCACGAGGCCGAGCAGCATTGGCGGCAAAGCGCCGACGACCATCACTGCCGATGCTACGCCCCACTGCACACCGCCGCCGCTTGCGGCAAAAAAGAAGGATGCGCCGACCGTGACCGGAACTGCCTTCGAGGTCGTCAGCATCAGGCCGAAGAGGAATTCGTTCCACGCGGTGATGAAGCCGAAGATCAGGCTGGTGACGATCGCCGGCCGGCAGAGCGGCATCACGACCTTGATGAGGATCTGCGTGCGGTTTGCACCATCCATGAGGGCAGCCTCGTCGAGTTCCGCGGGCAGGTCACGGATGGCGTTGACGAGGATGACGAGCGCAAGCGGCAGGTTGACGATCGTCAGGATCAGCCCCAGCCCCAGGCGCGTATCAAGCAGCGCAAGCCACTGGAACATCATGTAGAGCGGGATGGCGAAGATGATCAGCGGCACGGCGCGCAGGTTGACAATAAAGGGCAGGAGTGTGCGTTCGCCAATCTTGCCGCGGGCAATCGCGTAGGCTGCGGGGAGCGCCAGCGCCACGGCAAGTACCGTTCCCATCAGCGCCACAGCAAGGCTGTTGAACAGATAGAGGAAGATGTTCAGCCGATCGGAGACCTCGAACACGGCGCGGTAGTTCTCAAATGTCGGGGCCTGGACCCAGAGACCGGGGTTGCCGGAAAGCTCGCGCGCACTCTTGAACGAGGTGGAAAGCGTCACCAGCACCGGAAAGTTCAAGCCGATGGCGGCAACAGCGAACACGAACCAACGGAGTACTGACATCATCGCTTGGCTCCTTTCCGCCGGCTGGCGAGAGCATTGAGGCCATAAAGCACGGCGAAGGAGGCGACGAACAGGACGACTGAGGCGGCAACCGCCTTGCCGATGGCGCCCTGCTTGAAGAAGGCCTCATAGATGTAGATCGACAGCGATGCCGTCGATCCGCCGGGACCGCTCCCGGTCAACACATAGACGTTGTCAAAGACCCGGAAGCCGTCGATGAAGCGGATAAGCAACGCGGCCGCGATCGTAGGGCCCATCATCGGCAGTTCGATGAACCACAGGCGCTGCAGGCTTCGCGCCCCGTCCATTGCGGATGCTTCGGCAATCTCGGAAGGGATCGCCTGATAAGCCATGTAGAAAAGCAGCAGCGTGAATGGTGTCCACTGCAACGTCTCAACGACGACCAGGGTCCAGAAGGCGGAGCCGGGCCCAAGGAACGAGATGCTGGCGCCGAAATAGGTCCAGAGATAATAAGGTACCGGCCCGACGAATTCGTGCAAGACAAGGCGGTACATCAGGCCGACCAGTGCCGGCGCGACCATGAGCGGCAGCATCAGGATCGCCATCAGCCAGCTCCGTTTTTCGATGAGCGGCGACAGGAAGATCGCCAGCGACAGCCCGAGCAGGCATTCGAGAATAGCGGTCAAGAGGCCGAAGCGCAGCGAGAACCAGCTCGCCTGCCAGAAAGCCGCATCGCTCCAGACCGAGAGAAAGTTCTTGAGCCCGGTAAACGTCGGCTGGCGTAGCGTCTCGAAGGAGACCTCGGAGACCGAATAGATCAGATTGACGAGGGCCGGGAAGCCCAGGAAAACGAGCAGGAAGAGGACGAGCGGCGTGGCGAGCAGCCGGAACTCAGGGGCATTGGATTGCGGTCTGGCTATCGTCATGGCACCGATCTGTGTCTGTTGTCGGTCGGGCAAGGGGACGCAAGGTGTTTCCTCGGTCCACTTCCCAGTGCCTGTTACAGGAGATCTAGCCAGCCCAAATCCTTGAGCTGGATGGCTCTTTGGCACCGCGGACGCGGCGCACCTGGATCCCGTGCGGAGCACTGGCAAGTGGGGTGGAGAAAGATTCCCCGGTACCCGCTTGTCGTTGAGGGCTGCGGCCTTCCTGGTGGACGCCGCAACCCTTTCACTTACTTCAGCAGGTCTGCCATGCCCTTTTCGGTGCTAGCGAGCGCATCCTCGATCGATTGCTGGCCGGACCAGTAGCCGGTGAACTCCTTGGCCTGCAGTTCGTAGACCGAGAGCGCCTTGGCTGACGTAGCACCGTTCATGACGTAACCGTACTTGCCGGCGAATTCGCCGAGCTTGACGAGATCAGGCCGGGAATCGGCGACCTCGACGACCACTTCCGGCGTCAGGGCTGGTGCGCCGTTGTTTTTGGCGTAGATCAGCGCGGCTTCCTTGGAAGACAGCCACTTCACGAACTTGGCCGCACCCTCCTTGTTTTCGGCATTCTTGTTGAGGCCGAAACCGAGGCCGTGGATATGGGTGAAGCGCCCTTGAGGACCTGCAGGTGGTGCGACCGTTTCGGTCACGTCTGCCACAGCAGGGGATTTCTCCTTGCTCGTCAGGTCGCCGGCTGCCGCATTCCATTGCAGCATTGCGGCCACTTGGCCAGACGCAAAGGCGGCATTCGCCTCGGCAAATTCGTAAGACAGTGAGTCCTTCGGTGATGCGCCATTGTCGTAGAGCAGCTTGTAGATCTCGAGGCCCTTTCGATAGGCATCGGAGTTCACGGTGATCTTGCCGCTGTCGTCCATCCAGTTCGCACCATAGGCGCGTGGTACCGACTGCCAGACCATGATGTTGAAGAGAAGGTTCTTGAGCTGCAGCACCGTGCCGTAGCGGGTCGGGCTGTCCGGGTTGACCGCCTGAGTGAAGTAGAGCGCGGTGGCGGCGTAATCGTCCCAGGTCCACTCGTCCGGGATCTTGGGCTCCAGCTTCTTGCCGAGATACTTCTCCGAGATCTCGGCATATTTCGCCTTGCCGGCGTCATCTTTCAGCAGGGCCTCGATCAGGTCCTTGCGGAAATACATGAAGTGAAGCGAGAGATCGGTTGGCACGCCATATTGCTTGCCCTGGTACTGCATGGTCGACAGTACGGAATCGCCATAGACCGCCTTGGCTTCGCCCGAAAGTTCGACCGGCTCCATGAACGGCGCGTAACGGCCGATCGAATAGGTAGCGAGCAGGTTGAGGTCGAAGGCCTTCGAGCCAGCGGCGAGATCGGCCTGCAGCTTGTCCCAGAAGCCGTCTCGGTTGAAGAACAGAAGTTCGACCTTGTCGTTCTCGGCAACGTCTGACTTGGCGTTGTAGGCGTCGGCGGCAGCCCGCAGTGCCGTTTCTTCCGGGCCGCCCGGCCAGCCGAGCACCGTTACTTCCGCAAGGGCCGGCGTGGCCGCCAGCAGGCTCGCAATACCCGCTGCGGCGAGCAGCGCACGTCTTTTCGTTGTCGCAAATGTCATTTTTGGTTCTCCCTCAAGTTTTGTTGACACTCTGCAAGATTAGCAACGCCGATCACCCCTGCATTCTCCCCAAGGGCGGCGGCGTGTAGCGATGGTCGAAGGCGTGGCGGCACCGGTTCCAGTGCGCGTTCGACGGCGGCGAGATAGCCTTCGGCCAGGCCGATGCTGCCGCCGATGACGATGCGTTTCGGGTCCAACGTGAGCTGGATGTTGCGGCAGAGCAGCGCGGTTCGCCCCGCGGATGTTTCGATGATGCGCCTGGCCCAGTCATCGGCATTTCGGGCCGCGGCAAAGACGTCGCGCGCGGTGGCGCCGGATTGGTGGGGGGATGCCTCCCTGGCGATCCAGTGGCCGGACACGCGATCTTCGAGCACATCATCAGCCCATTCGGCACTACGCGATTGGCCGAAGTGTCCGGCGAGGCCCTCGAGCAGACGCCCGTTCAGGACGATGCCGCCGCCGATGCCGGTGGAGATCGTCAGGAAGACCATGTCTTCGCGGTTGCCTGCGCCAAAGGCGTATTCACCCCAGGCGGCCGCATGGGCGTCGTTTGCAGCCAGTACCGGCACGTCAGCCAGTCGTTCGATCGTCGCTGTCAGCGGAAACCGATCAGGTATGGCGAGTGTGTTGCGGTTGAGCGCTGACCATTGGCCGTTATCGACAATGCCAGTGACCGCGGCGCCGACCGAGCCGTACGCACCGCGCCAGGACGCGATCGCACCGAAGAGTGCGGCGAGCCACTGGGTCGGGTCGCCTTGGCGGGGCGTCGGCATCCGGTGCGTGTCGACGATCTCTGTTCCCCGGATAAGGGCAGCCAGCATCTTCGTGCCGCCGACATCGATCGAAAGAACGGTCCGGGGCTCAGTCATGATCAAGCCTCGCTTCCGGCAAGCGTTTGATCGAGCGCCTGCCGGAACCACGCCGTCACATGTTCGGGACGCGTGATCGCGGAACCGACGACGACAGTGAAGGCCCCCGCCTGCAGCGCCTGAGCGGCCTGTTCGGGCGTGCGCACACAGCCTTCGGCAACCACGTGAGGGGTGAGGCCGCGCATGGCGGCGATGAGCGCGAAGTCCGGCTCCGTCGGCTCGACCGGTCCGGTGTAGCCAGCAAGGGTTGAGCCGACGATCTCGGCACCTTCGGCAAGCGCGCGCTCGGCGTCGGCGAAAACAGAGCAATCCGCCATGGCGATCTTGCCGCCGGCGTGAATGCGCTCGATCAGCGTCCTGGTCGCAACCGGCCGTTCGCGAGCAGTGGCATCATAGGCGATGATATCGGCGCCGGCTGCCGCCAGAGCATCGACGTCCTCGACAAAGGGGGTGATGCGGATCGGCGATGTCTCCAGGTCGCGTTTGACGAGGCCGATAATTGGCCGATCGGTCGCCTGGCGCACGGCGCGAACATAGTCTGCAGACTCGATGCGAAGGGCGGTTGCGCCGCCGTCGAGCGCGGCCAAGGCGAAACCGACAACCATGGCGGCATTGTCCATGACGCCGCCTTTCACCGGTTGGCAAGAAACGATCAGACCGTGCTTGAGGCTATGGATGTCGAAGGTCACGCAGGCTCTCCCAATGGAGGCCTCACGGTAACAGTGTAAGACCAGATTGCAACAGGAATTATACTGGTATTACCTCATCAGCTCGATAACGAAGTCGTAGACGTCACCCCGGTACTTGGTCTGGGTGAATTCGACAATTTGCCCATCGGCCAGGAAACAGCGCCGCTCCATGACGAGCAGGCTCGTGTCTTCGGGCGTTGCGAGCAGGCGTCGCTCTTCATCGCTTGCAGGCTTTGCCTGCATGCGCTGCAGTGCCCGGACAGGCAAAGCGCCGTGGGCTGCGAGATATTCGTACAAGGACGCGCCGATGGCGTCCGGATCCGGCACAAAGCGGGCGGGAAGCGATGCCGTTTCGATCGCGATCGGCGTGTCGTTGGCCGTCCTCAATCGTCTAAGGCGTACGATTTTTTCTCCCGCCGGAATGCCAAGCGCCATCATTTCAGCGGGTGACGGGCGGCTGATTTCACGTGAGATCCAGGTGCAACCGGGTTCCAGCCCGCGCGAGCGCATATCTTCGGAGAAGCTCGTCATCGTGGCCAGGGATTTCTCGACACGTGATGAAACAACGGTCTTTGCCCCCTGGCGGCGGTCAAGCAGGCCATCAGCGACGAGCCCTTCGATCGCCTTGCGCACCGTCACGCGCGAAATCGAAAGGCCCTCGCTCAAGTCCCGCTCGCTGGGGATGACCGAACCGCGGCGGAGTGTCGAGGCGCTGATGGCCTGTTTGATCGCCTCTTCAAGGCGGCGATAGAGCGGCTCGCCGCTGTCGCCCGACATTTGGCTGGCAAGAAACTCGAGCGTTGTCTGATCGTTCATGGGGATCACCTTTCCGGATGACCCCTTATGCAAAATTTTTCATAGGTTTTAAACTGGTATTGTCGTAATCGGCCTCAGCGACACATGCCGGGCCAATGTGTGGCGCCGATCCGTGGCGGCAAATGGCGTCCTGCACGAGCCTAAAGCAGTGCCACTATCGCTGCGATGAACAGCATTGCGAGCACCGCGAGTGCAAGATGGAGTAGGTTCGCCCGGTGGCTTTGGCTTCTAAAAGTTCGCGCCATGTTCTTTACCTCACGATCTGACATGTAACGCACAGCTCTCATGATGGTTCATGGCCATCGCAGCTGAACCGTCGGCTGGCGACCGCCTATGCATTTCCCACATGGGAGCGCTGAGTTTTCAGCGCTGCAACTTACGGAAAGCCTGAGCTATAAGGTGTTCATCGAAGCGAAACGAGGCGCCACGGACTGGCAGCCAGGCTTCGAAAGCCCATTGAAAGGGGGATCAAATGAACATCGCACGCTCCATCAACAACTGGCGCAAGTACCGTCAGACGGTCACCGAACTGGGCCGCATGTCGAACCGCGAACTTCGCGACCTCGGCATCGAACGCGCCGACATCGACCGCGTCGCACGTACGGCCTTCGCCCGCTAAGGCGATCTTAAAGACTGAAGAATTGCCAAGCGCCTGCATCTCCTGCGGGCGCTTTTGCTTTTGAGGTCATGGAGTTTGTTGGGGCGTAGGGAACACCATATGTTCCAGGCTGGCGCGCCCCGCAAAATCGTCCAAAAGAAAACCCCGCCGGGGAAGGCGGGGCAAGGCTCACGCCCAGTTGGCTCGGGGAAGAAACTCCATCAGAAGACTGACATGCGCACGTAGCGAAGAATGAAACAGGCTGTTGCGGATTGCTGATGAGCTCCCTGATGACCGTTCGCCGTCTTCAAGGCGAGCCCTGCGGCACTGGCGAAGGCACGCCGAGTCTTATTGCCTTTGAGAAATTTGGCGACAACCCGTCGTCCCGAGCACGTTGGCCGATATGACTGGCATTTCTGAGTTCTGCGAGCGACACTGACGTATCGACCGCCCCCCGATCATAAGCGTAGTCGGGAAGATACCCGTTGACGATGAGACGCCAGTCGAACGGGATCGAGTCTCCTACAACGCGCATCATCTTGACAACCGTCGTCGTGCAGTTGGTCGTAAGCGAGTTGTAGAAGAGCGGCGTTGTGGCAAGAGCGTTGGCGTCTGTAACATACTCGCGCAGAAGCGCACGCGCCTGGTCAGGTGACGCCTTCAGGCGATAGATTTGAACATCCTCGCTGCGGAAATTTGACCGGACGCCCACCACGTCCCGTTCGTCGGCTGCGATGATCACCAAAGGATTGCTCTTGAACAAATCTGCGAGCGGCGAGAACGCGCCGCCAACCCGCCGACGGACTTCGACCGACCACGGGAGCTGCTCGCCGCCTTCAAATCCAAAGCTGAATATTACATGGGCAATCTCTGGCCCCGCCCAATAGGACATGAACAGGTCGACTGTTCGGAGCTTCCTCATATCGTAGGTCCGCGTGGTCCACCGTTCGACGAATTCCGTGCTGCTGTGCCATTCGAAGTTGCGAACATTGGTTAGTGTCAGCAGGTCGCCGTGAAATTCGCCTGTAACCTGTCGTGCAACATCAGGTGCCCACGAACCGTCTTCGACGGGTTTGATCGTCCTCCACCAAATCAAGACAACTGCGAACGCAACTGCAAATACCAGGAGAGCTTTGAGACGCCAGCGGCCAAACAGCGCGGCGACCGTCAAAAGCCCGACAAGTGCAAAGAGTCCGGCGATAAAACCTCTTGTGAATTCGGAAACGGGAAGACGATACCATAATGCAAGCGAGGCCCAGGCGGCTGCCACGGCTAGCAGAATCGCCGGCGGAACAGTCAGAACAACCAGAGCCCAGCGACTCCAGCCACTCCTTTGCTTGTTCCAACCTGGATTCCTCAACACTTCAGGTCCCGCGTAGTTTGCCAGCCGCTTTGTTTGGGCTGCCGCTTGCTCATGTTTGACTCCTCTCGTCACATTCTCGATTGGCCCATTTCAAGAGCCGCTTAAACCACACAGTATTTCCCCAGGTTCGCTCTTCGTCAGCATTATGTCGAATATATCGTGCTACTGAAGAACGTAACGGTTACATTCCGCACGAGCGCGTTGCAGCCGCGGTGAGGAGGGAACCGTCAATTATTGACGGGGAAGACCTCCGGAAATCGTCAACTGCCGCCAACCGTAGACTGGCTCGGCATCTTCGCGCGACCGATGCGGTTTACTAAACTGCCTTGGTGCCTGGAGGCAGACCGCGCTATTCGTCCGGTGCAGCAGCATCTTCTGGCGAATCTCCCTAAAAATTTACGGAGCGCTGGACACGGCGCGATAACTTGACTGGCAGAACTTGGTCCGAACCTACCGACCTTGCGATGGAGCGTATATGTCAAGCCGCCTCAAGACATTCACTGCACTGGTACTGTCCCTATCGGCGTTTCTGCCGGCCGCGGCGTCGACCGAAACGGCCTTCCTCGACCACCGCGGCAAGAAGGTCATGTTTGCAAAACCGCCGGAACGCGTCGTGACGACAGTTCGCTCGGCGCCGATCATCTATCGTGCCGTGGACGAAAAGGCCGATCGCATCGTCGGCATGAACAAGGATTCGCTGGTGAGGTACTTTACCAGCGGCATCTATGCCGAGATGCTCCCGGAAATGGCCAAAATCAATGCCAGTGCCGCCCAGGATGGCTTCGTACCGAATGTCGAGGCGATCCTTGCGGAAAAACCCGACGTGGTGATCCAGTGGACCCATGACGAGAAGCTTATCGAACCGCTGGAGCGGGTGGGGCTCACTCTCGTCGGCTGGCAATGCTGCTCCGAGCAGGACCGGCTCGACTATGTCACGCTCAGTGGCTACATGACCGGCCGCAACGACCGCGCCCAGGCAATCCTGAAGCACAGTCCGAAACGTTGAAGGCCCTCAATGAAAAGGTTGCCAAGCTCGACAAGTCGGCGCTTCCGTCTGTCCTTCACATCGACAACGTCGCCGACCAGATCCAAGTCATCGCCAATGGCTCGCAGGATCTTTCCCTCAGCGGCGTCACCAACCCGGCGGCGGATAAAACCGGTGAATGGTGGCGAACCGTCGATTTTGAACAGTTGCTCGTCTGGAACCCGGACATCATCATCATTCCCGCCTATGCGACCGACCTCAACCCCAAGGATTTGTTCAACAACCCGGTCCTTGCCAGCCTGAAGGCCGTGAAGGAGAAGCGCGTATACAAGCAGCCGATCTTTGCCAGCACCCCCGATGCGCCGGAAATCTTCCTGACATCGGAATGGCTGGCGGCGGTCGCCCATGGGGCCGATTTTGCTCCCACCTTCAAGAAGCAGATCCTCGACAACTACAAGCTCATTTACGGCGCCGAACTGAAAGACGACCAGGTCGCTGCGATCCTTGAAACTGAAAGCAATGCGCCTGCGAGCAGATATGCCGAGCTCTTCCAGTAAGGGCGACCTGTAGCCTGCGGACTGGATCTGGCAGTACCCGACGACGACGGCGCGCGGCGGCTACGTCTTCATGCACAAGGACAACATGACCCGCTACCCAGACCGTGGCCCCAAAAAGGAGGCGCTTGTCGCCAATGTCTGCCTCGCGTTTCGCAGGCTCTCCATGGGTGAACTGCTGACTTAAAGGACCAAGACGCGGTCCCTATTGGCGCACGTACCCAAAAGTGCAGGTGGCTCACGGCCAGGCCGCGTAGTTCGTGTTGACGTCGTTCCTCTTCAGGGCGCCGCCGGCGCTGGCAACGAGCTTCTCAGCTGGTGCAAGATTTTCTGTCAAATGTTCTGGCAGGCCGTGCTTGCCTTTGGCCTTCTCCGCTTCTTTTGACGTAACAAAGGTCGTGCTTCCTGTTCTTTTCACGAGCACACGAAAGGGTGAATTTGCCCTGGAGTGGCTGCGGCCATTTTGGCCTTCAATCGTAAGTGACCGCCCCCCCGAGCCCGCTTATAGTGATTTGCCTTTTGGGGAGGCCGCTACAGATTGCTAATGTTCTATTGCGCGAAAGTTGTTGAGAGCACACATGCAAACACCAGCAATCGTCACGGATCTTGCCTCTATTGTCCAAACTGCTCTGGCGCCGGTATTTCTCCTCGCTGGTACGGCAGGTTTCGTCGGTGTCTACGAGATGCGTCTTGGCAGGGTTTCCGATCGGCTCAATGCGATACAGGAAAAAGGTGAGCGAGGGGGCGGGCGACGCACGCAGTTGGACTATCTGCGCCGCCGTACGCTTGCCCTGGAAATAGCTGTCGCACTCGGGACGTTTGCCGCGATCTGCACTGGATGGGCAATCCTCAATCTACTCGCCGGTGCGCTTCAGTTCGGGTTTCGTGAAGAAAATCTCTTCTGGTTCTTCGGCGGTGCGATCCTGTCGCTTATCGGATCGCTTGTCGCATTCCTTGTCGAGATGCTTATTGCTGGGCGCAGCATGTTGCGCCAGATACGGATGGACGAAACCACCCCGGAACGCGATTGATCGGACAGTCCAAAGGTTCACAGGAAGCCTTCGCAGCCAGATCTCGGGGACGCGCAGGCGACCGTTGGACCGACCTGCGGCTTCTAACCGGAGCATTTAAGGTTTCGATCGCCTCTGGTTTCTTCCGCAGAGTCGCAGACTGCTAATAGAGCGACAGGGCCGCCCCCGGATCAAGGCCATCTAACAGTTTCCTCCAGGAATGCATGAACGGGCACAAAGAGCGTAAGATGTCCTTCGTTCTGGCGGTTACCGCGGCGTTTTTCATACTAGTATTACTATAAACAAATAATGTCTTGTAACGGGTGGGCATGGGTGTATTCTCGCGTAAATAGCGATGAGCGCTTAGTCTGATTTTGTCCCGATTACCACGTTTTGGGGATGTTATTATGATCGACTGGTTCGTAAGCACGCTTCGCACATATCCTGAAATTGCAATCTTTCTCTCATTGGCGCTGGGATACTACTTCGGTTCATTCACCTACAAAGGCCTTGGCCTCGGTGCGGTGACTGCGACGCTGATCGCTGCCGTCATCATCGGTCAACTCGGGATCACCATTTCGCCGCCGCTCAAGGCCACGTTCTTTCTGATGTTCCTGTTTGCGATCGGCTACGGCGTCGGGCCGCAATTCGTTCGGGGCATCGCGAAGGATGGCCTCCCGCAAGCGTTGTTCGCGGCGGTTGTGTGTGTCTTTTGCCTGGGAGCGCCATATATCGCTGCCAAGATAGCCGGTTATGATGTGGGTTCCGCGCTGGGGCTCTATGCAGGCTCGCAGACCATCTCGGCGTCGATGGGATTGGGAACGGATGCCATCAATCGCCTTGGTTTGGCGCCGGAAGAAACCAAACGTCTTCTGGACGCCATGCCGGTCGCCTATGCCGTCACCTATATTTTCGGAACGATCGGATCGGCCATCGTGCTGGCGTTGATCGGTCCTGCGCTCATGGGTATCGACCTGGAGGCGGAATGCAAACGCTACGAGGCCGAGCAGGGTGGCAAGAAGGAAGCGGGGGGCGCTGGAACCGCTTGGCACCACTACGAGTTGCGCGCCTATCGGGTCCGCGAGGGCGGGCCGGTCGTCGGCAAGACGGCACGTGAAGCCGAATCGATGATCCCTGAGCAGCGGATTTTCATTGAACGTATTCGTCGCGGGGGAAAGATCGAGGATGCTACGGCAGACACGGTGATCCAGGCAGGCGACGTCGTTGCCGTGGCCGGGCGGCGCGAAGTGCTGGTAAGCGTGATCGGTCAAACGGCAGAGGAAGTCGACGACCGCGAGTTGCTGGCCGTGCCGGTCGAAGGGGTCGATGTTCTTGTCACAACCAAGGAGGCGAACGGCAAGACGCTGGCGGAACTGGCACAATGGCCAACGTCCCGTGGCGTGTTCCTGCGCCGGATCGCCCGTGGCGCTACGGCGACGGAAATTCCGATCCTTCCGAACACGCAAGTCCACCGCGGCGATATCCTGACGATCGTCGGGCGAACGCAGGACACCGCGGCTGCCGCCAAAGCCCTGGGTGTGGCCGACCGGCCGAGTGACATTGCCGATGTCGCCTTCATCGGCGCCGCAATTGCCATCGGTGGCTTGCTCGGTGCGCTCGTCTACAAGGTCGGCGATGTGCCGTTTACCCTGTCCACGTCTGGAGGCGCATTGATATCCGGGCTTTTCTTCGGCTGGCTCCGCTCCGTGCGGCCGAAATTCGGACGAATACCGACATCGACGGTCTGGTTCATGAACTCCGTCGGTCTCAACGTTTTCATCGCGGTGGTCGGTATTTCCTCGGGTCCAGGATTTGTAGCTGGCTTGCAGCAGCTTGGCTTCAGCCTGTTCCTTTGGGGCATATTCGCAACGACCGTCCCGCTCGTGCTGGCAATGTATGTCGGAAAATATGTGTTCCGGTTCCACCCTGCTATTCTGTTGGGATGCTGTTCCGGCGCGCGCACCACGACTGCCTCGCTCGGGATGATCAACGATCGCGCCAAGAGCCAGATACCAGGCCTCGGCTATACTGTGACCTATGCCGTCGGCAACACCCTGTTGACGATCTGGGGCATGGTGCTCGTGATGATGATGACCTAGCGCATCTCCGGGTTAAATGGGGATGCGGAGGTGCCGCGTCCCTTCGACTACAGGCATGTATCTCGCATCTTTTCCAGTAGGCGGCTTCTTATCGGACCGGGATGGTTCGTCTTTCGAAGCCCTGGCCAGCGGGATCCGAGACCCTTTCTTGAGACTGCTTCGTCCCATTTATTGCGTCGATAATAATAGCCGCGACCACTGACGAAAACCGCAGATCGGTGGCCGCGGGTAGCCCATACGAGCCGAGTTGGGAGCGCGCTATGCCGAACAAGACCGCACAAGTAGATCAGTTTCTGCTCATCCATTCGGCACGCGCCGACAATTGGCGTGAGATCACGACGCTGGCAGACGCCTGGGCCGCCAATCGCGGCGCGCGGGCTGCCCTGGAAGCGGCGATTTCTGCTGTGGCACCGGCGGAGGAATACTACGCCTATCCGGGCAGACGGCTGCTTTCGGTTCTGGCAGAGCGTATTGCCACCGACGATGCCGGTGGAGCGGCAAGGCTTGCACGACGCATCTCCAATGGGCTGCTCAGCCATTCCTATCGCGGCCGCCAAAGTGAATGGGACGTGCATGACGAAATGTCAGGAGCCGAAGTGACCGATATCATGCCGCCGGGAACCGGAGAGGCTCGCGGGCGCCGGCCCTATTTCGAAGTTCTGTTCGTCAACAGTCAGCCGGCCACGCGTTGGGAGGCATTCGCCGCAGAGATTAGGAGGCTGCGCCGGCCAGAGGACGGTTTCATTTACGAGCCGGTGCTGGTCGGGTCCTTCGAGGATGCGTTCTGCGCGGCCGCCCTGAACCCCGATATTATCGCTATCGTGCTCGCTGAAGGTTTTCCTTACCGCTCACGGCACGACGCGCCTGTGCTTCGATCGGTGCTTGATCCGCTGGGAGAAACCGAGGGACCAGACATGTCGGCGCTTCGCCTGGCGCGCGGCTTGAAGCGCATCCGGCCCGAACTCGACGTCTATCTGCTTTCCGACCGGCAAGTCGAAAAGATCGCCGGAGATCCGACGGCGGATGCGGTGCGGCGCGTGTTTTACGCGGTGGAGGAGCCGCTGGAGATGCATCTCGCGATCCTCGAAGGGGTGCAGGCACGCTATGAAACGCCCTTCTTCGACAATCTTAAGAAATATGCGCGACGGCCCATCGGTACATTTCATGCGCTCCCCATCGCGCGCGGCAAATCCGTCTTCAAGTCTGACTGGATCCGCGACATGGGCGAATTCTATGGGCTCAATCTGTTCCTTGCGGAAAGCAGTGCGACGACGGGTGGTCTCGATAGCCTTTTGGAGCCCACAGGTACGATCAAACGCTCTCAGGAGCTGGCGGCACGTGCCTTTGGCGCTGACCACGTCTTCTTTGTGACGAACGGCACCTCCACCTCCAACAAGATGGCCGTGCAGGCCCTTCTGGCGCCCGGCGACATTGCGGTAGTCGATCGCAACTGCCACAAGTCGCATCACTACGGCATGGTGCTGACCGGCGCGCAGCCCTACTATGTCGAAGCGTTCCCGATGACCGAGTACTCGATGTACGGCGCCGTGCCGCTTGCGACGATCAAGCGAGCGCTTTTGACGTTAAGGGCGGAAGGGCGTCTGGACCGGCTGAAACTGCTCGACCTCACCAACTGCACCTTCGACGGGCACATGTATAACGTCAGGCGCGTGATGGAGGAGTGTCTCGCCATCAAGCCGGACCTCATCTTCCTCTGGGATGAAGCGTGGTCCGGATTTGCCCGATTTTCACCCTTCCTGCGGCCACGCACGGCCATGGGGGCAGCAGCGGATATCGAAAGCTGGTTGCAGGATCCGGCGTCGGTCAGTGCCTACGAAAAGCAGCGTGCGGACCTTGGCGATGAGCCGTCCGACGAAGCGCTGCTCGCCGCACGCCTACTTCCCGATCCGCGTCTTGTTCGCCTTCGGGTCTATCAGACCAATTCGACGCACAAATCGATGTCAGCGATCCGGCAAGGCTCAATGTTGCTCGTCAAGGATGTCGATTTTCATACCGTCGAAGCCCAGTTCCACGAGGCGGTGTTCACCCATGCCTCGACAAGTCCGAACCAGCAGCTGATCGCCAGTCTCGACGTTGCACGCCGGCAGATGGAGCTCGATGGGTATGGGTTGGTGATGAACGCGATCGAGATCGCTCTCAAGATCCGTCGGGCGATCAACGAACATCCGCTGATTTCGAAGTATTTCCGCGTTCTCGGTGCGGATGAGATGATCCCTGCGCAGTATCGCCAGTCAGGGTTCAAGGACTACCTGGCACCGGGTGCGACCTGGGCCACGGCGGTGAAAGCCATGAACGAAGACGAATTCTACCTCGATCCCACGCGTATGACGCTGGTATGTGGAACGGCTGGCTTTGACGGAACCCAATTCAAGGGGCTGCTGGCCAACGAGTACGATATCCAGCTGAACAAGACGTCGCGAAACAGCGTGCTTTTGCAGTCCAACATCAACAATACCCGCAGTGATATCGCGCATCTCGTTCGCGTCCTGGTCGAGATCTGCCGTGGTATCGAAAAACGGCTTGCCGATGGCGGCGAGGGCGAGCGGGCTGCCTTCGCTGCACGGGTAAAGTCGCTGATGACGGATGTGCCGGACCTTCCAAATTTCAGTCACTTCCACGCGTTGTATCGCGGTGACGCGGGACGCACGTCGCCCGAAGGCGACATGCGAGCCGCCTTCTTCCACGCCTATGATGCTTCGGTCTGCGAATACGTACCGCTGATCGGAGCCGAGTGCGACAAGCGGCTGAAGGAAGGTCCGGAAATGGTCTCGGCCAACTTCGTCATCCCCTATCCCCCGGGGTTCCCTATCATGGTGCCGGGTCAGGTCCTGACGCAGGAGACGATCGACTTCATGCGGAAGCTGGATGTGAAGGAGATCCATGGCTACGAGAAGGCAAGGGGTCTGAAGCTGGTCAAACCTGATGCAGTTGCGGCCAAGGCGAAACGATCGGCGAAAGCACGGTAGTGCCGGAGCTTCCACGGGTCCGCGGGCTGCTATCCGGACGAACTCGACCCCCAATGCTTTGCATGGATTGCCGGTTTGCATGAACGTTTGGGGTCGGCGGTAAAGGTGCCTTGGCCCTTGATTGAGGTGGGAGGGACTTCGTCTGGTCATGATTTGGATCGAGCAATTCCTGGTCAAGTATCCTGAGCTTGCCGTATTCCTTGCAATCAGCATCGGGTACCTGATCGGAGGCCTCAAGTTCGGAGGTTTCAGTCTGGGTCCGGTCACCGGCTCGTTGTTCGCCGGTATCCTCATCGGTCAGTTCGCCGATGTTCCGATTGCCGGGATGGCGAAGTCGCTGCTTTTTCTCCTGTTTCTTTTCGGTATCGGCTACTCAGTCGGGCCGCAGTTCTTGCAGGCCTTGAAACGGGACGGCATGAAGCCTGTCCTGCTTGCGGTGGTCGTCTGTGTGACCGGGCTGGGCACAGCCGTCGTGGTCGCGAAAATCCTTGGCTTGGACCCTGGTTTTGGAGCCGGGCTTTTGTCGGGCGCGCTCACTGAGAGTCCGGCAATGGGCACTGCCACCGAAGCGATCAACGCCTTGCCGCTGCCCGAGGCGGATCGCGCACGGTTTGTCGCCCACATCGCCGTGGCCGACGCTGTTTGCTACGTTTTCGGCGCTGTTGGCGTCATCCTGTTTTGCAGCGTTGTCGGTCCAAAATTGCTTGGCATCGACCTCGTCGCCGAGGCGCTAAAACTTGAGAAAGAATACGGGATAACCCGAAAGGCCACCGGGGTCGCGTCCGCCTGGCACAGGTTCGAAATTCGCGCCTACCGGATAGCGGAGGGCGCGCCGATCGCCGGTCGATCGGTCGTTGATGCCGAGGCAACATTTCCGGAGCATCGACTATTCATTCAACGCCTGCGACGCGGGGGCTTAATCCTTGAGGCCGCTCCCGAGCTTGTGATTGAACCTGGCGATATCGTTGCGGTGTCCGGAACACGAGAGGTGCTGGTCACCGTCCTTGGTCAGCGCTCCGAGGAAGTCGAGGATCGTGAGCTGTTGGACGTGCCGATATCGGTGACCGACGTGTTGCTGACGAGCCCTGAACTTAATGGCCGAAGCATTGCGGATGTGGCGACAGAAGGCTGGACAAGAAGCCTCTATCTGCGAACGATCAGTCGTGGCGGCCAGGACATTCCTCTTGCGCCAGGGATCACAATGCAGCGCGGGGATATCCTTCGCCTCGTCGGCCCGGAACCGGTCGTGGTGAGCGCCGCCAAGCGCATTGGTGTCGTGGTCGCGCCGGCCACTGCAACGGACTTCCTGGTCCTCGGCCTTGCGATCTTCCTGGGCGGACTTGTCGGCGTTCTCGTCACGTTTCCCATCGGAGACATGAGGATTTCGCTGAGCACCAGTGTGGGCACACTCCTCGCCGGATTGGTGGTGGGGCACCTGCGCACGCGCTTTCCACTTTTTGGTCGCATACCGGATGCTGCGGTGTCACTCATGACCGCGCTTGGTCTTGCCGCCTTCGTCGCGATGACTGGCCTTCATGCAGGTCCGGTATTTGGCCCCGCTATCGCGGAAGCGGGTGTCGGGCTCCTGGTCGGCGGCATCATCGTCACAATGGTTCCATTGATCGTAGGCCTTTACTTTGGACGCTACGTGCTTGGCATGAACCCCATACTGTTGTTGGGTGGACTAGCCGGCGCGCAGACCATGACGGCCGGCATGGCCGCCGTCCAGGACAGGTCGGGGAGCTCGGTAGCAGTCCTTGGTTACACGCCTGCAGTGCCTATCGGCCATATACTGCTCACCACATGGGGGACGGTGATCGTGGGTATCATCGCCGGATAAGAAGCCAATAATCTAATCGATCAGCGGCAAAACAAGTGCACGACGAGAATTTGCAACAGACTTCTAAAGTAAAGTGGCGAATACTGACTGCGGACCGACAAGGCGAATCGCCCGTGACTGAAAGGTGCTTTTGATGCGGCATGTATTACACGTAGTCTCACCCGCACTTTTCAGCGTGGCACTGGGGGTTGCGGCACCTGCTTCGGCCCAGGAGCCAGCAAAGCCGGCGCAGGCCAGCAAGGAAGCCGAGCATTGGATACCGAAGCTGCGGCTCGGCGACGACAATGCTTATTTCGAATTCTACGGTCAGATCAACAAGGGCCTGCTGAGCTACGATGACGGCGGGCAAACGGATAACTATTTTCCGGCCGACAATGGGAACTCGTCGTCACGCGCGGGCTTTCGCATCTACAGCCTCATGGAAAACGACTGGTCTTTCGGGGCCAATCTCGAATGGGAGTGGAACCCTTACTCGACAACCAATGTGAACCAGTTGAACGAGGATCACTTCGACTGGGGGACCGATCTGCTGCGCAAGGCGGAAATCTATCTAAATTCGAAGGACTACGGCAAATTCTGGTTCGGCCAGGGCAGCATGGCGTCGGATACGACCGCCGAGGTGGATTTGTCCGGCACGGACGTTGTTGGTTACTCGCTGGTGTCGGATATGGCCGGCGGACCGTTTTTCCGAAACTCCGACGGTACGCTGTCGACGGTCCGCGTAAAGGACGCGTTCACCAACTATGACGGCCTTAGCCGCAAGCTGCGCGTCCGCTACGACACCCCGGCCTTTGGCGGCTTCAGCTTTGCGACGTCGGTCGGAACACAAGTCGTTCCGGAGGAAACCGACGTCACCGTCTGGGACGCGGCGGTTCGATACAATGAGACCTACGACGCTTTCAAGGTCGCAGCTGCACTTGCCGTTTCAAGGCCCGGCGATGGCAACTCGATATACGATGCGTCCGTTTCGGTCCTGCATCTCGATACCGGGCTCAGCCTCACCCTTGCAGCGGGCTACTCGGACAAGGAGACGGTTGATGGACGCTACGGCTACGTAAAGATCGGCTATCAGGCGGATATCTTCGATGTCGGCAAAACCGCGTTTTCGGTCGACGCCTATTTTGGCAAGGACATCGCGGGCAGGGGCAGCAAGAGCGATTCCTTCGGCGCGCAGATTGTCCAGAACCTCGACTATCTACAGACGGAACTCTACCTTGGAGCCCGGACCTATTCGCTCGACCAGGAGACCGCCGATCTTCAAGATAGCTTCGCTGTGTTGGGTGGCGCCAGAATAAAGTTTTAAGGAACAAACCGGCGAAGCAAGATTGGTCCATGATCTTTCGCGCCGCTTCCTTCTTCCGCCGCTTATTTCCAGAATCTCGTTATCTGAGCAAATGGGTGATGAATTGACCACTGCAGGGACTGGTGTCTGCACAGCATTGATTGCTGCCGCGTTCCTCGTTCCAAAAACGGTTTCGGCCGCAACCGCAGAGGCAGATATCGTCGCTCAGCTTGCGTCTTGCGCGGCTCGATTGGAAGCAGGCAGGAGCTACGAGAGCTATGTCGACGGATTTGCCGACGCGCGGGACGCTGTGAGTGGCGCGCTCGCGTTCATGCGCAGCAGGGTTGAAACGTCCGAAGCCGAGGAAAATGCCGAAACCCTGAAGAAGGAGTTTTCTGCCGATCTTGTGAATAGCCCGATGCAGGCCCGGTCCCGTGTCTCCGCGCTTGTCGATGAGTGTTTGGCGCAAACGGCTGCGGTTGAAGCGATATTCAATGGCGTTGAGACAAGCCGTGTCAACGAACTCGAGGCCGCAACAAATGCGCAGCGTGAAGCAACTGAACGCGCTGAAAGCGAAGCCGAAAGGGCGGAGCAGGCGGAGCGGCGGGCGATCGCTGCGGAAGCCGCGGCAGAGCGAGCCAAGGCCGAGATCGCAATCCTCAAGGAACAGCAACGCGAACGGCAGGAGGCAAAGGCACCCACGACCGAAAGGAGCGATCCGCGCGAGGAGAATGAGAACTCCGTCTCACTAAACGTGCGGGAGAACGTCCAGCGTGCACTTCAGGCAAATGGTTACACCATTTTTGAAAGCGCCGAAGAGATGGAGTGCATGTGGACCGGTTCAGCGCACCAGTGCAGGCGGCCAACGGGTGGAACCATGATCAGCGTCATGTCCAGTCCATACAGAGTCCGCATCCTGAATGCAGGCAGCTCGATCGACTGTTTGAGGTTTCGCGAAGGTGAATTGGTCGCGCAAGGCAATGGTGACGATTGCCGGTAGAGGGCCTTCGCAGCCGGGTTTCAGGCAACGCGCCCGGCTTCGCTGGCGTGTCGAATAAGGCACAGCCCGGGAGCGAGTTTCGATCGCTCGGACTGTCCGACCCGAGTGACGGGCGGAAGCTCTCGAATGGCATTGCCGCGGCCACTGAATTGCGAAGTGCTCCTTGACAGGGCGATTAGGCTCTCCTTTGGTCGGGCCAGCCATCGCCAGACTTGATACTCAAGCCGGTAAGCCGGCGAGGCGCAGGCCCTCACGCAGTCGATCTGCATCCTCGGCCCTTTGGAGATACAAAGCGTCCACGAGCCAATCTACATGTTCGCTTGGGCCGGCAGCCGGATCGCCTTGCCACAACGCGCTGACTGCTGCGATGCAAGCCTTGCCACACTGCTGCGCCTCTTCGAGACGCCCCAAGTGACCGAAGGCAGCCGCGCGCAAAGCCATGTACCGCGGGTGTCGCCGGCCTGGTGCGTCCAGTATTAGTTGTTCCAATAGACTGGCCGCCTCTTGGTAGCGCCTGAGCCGAAACATGATGTGCGAAAGATAATAATTATACCAGGGCGGGGTGGCATGGGTTGAGTCGAAAAGCAATCTCGGCTGCGTGCAGAGCCAGTTCGGGCTTTCCGATGCACGATTGGACCCAGGCCCAGAAAATCTGGATCAGCGGATCGTTAGGGTTTAGGGTCCGGGCAAGGCCCAAATGCCGCTCGGCCCGCTCGAAGTCGCGCCACATCAAGCACATGTATCCGAAGGTGGAGTGCACCCGGGCATCGTTGGGGTCTTTCGCCAGTGCTTCTTTGGCCTGGTGAAACGCCTCGATCCGGTTCTCGTCCTTCTCTCGTGGTACTCCGACGCTCATCTCGACCGAACGATTGAGATAAATCCAGGCGAGGCCCGCATGGGCGCGGGCAAAGCCTGGATCGATCTGGAGTGCCTCTTCGAATTGTGCTTGCGCACGTGCTTGGGCCTCAGGCGTGAATACGTCGGAAAATCTATTCCCCTGGAGGAAGAGGTCATAGGCCCGAATGTCTTCCGGCTGACGTCGCCGGGCTGTCACCTCGCTATCTTGGATAATTCGTTGGGCCACCATTGCGACAATGCTCTGGGAGATTTCTTCCTGAAGGGCGAAGACGTCCTCCAGTGCGCGATCGTATCGTTCCGCCCAGAAATGGGCACCGCTTCCAGCATCAATGAGCTGGGCCGTGATGCGAACGCGCTCGCCTGCGCGACGGACACTGCCCTCGACGAGGTATCGAACCCCGAGCGAACGCCCTATCTCGCGAGCGTCCACATTTTCCCCCGAAACGAGAAGGAAGAGTTTCGCGCGATGACCATGAGCTCGCGAAAGCGCGACAGCTCCGTAATTATGTCTTCGCTGATACCGTCGCTGAAATAGACCTGTTCGGGATCGCCGTTCATGTTTTCGAACGGCAAGACCGCCACCGTAGGTCTATCGCTCGACGCCCAGGCGACTTTCGCACCCTCAAGGACGTTGTCGAATACCAAGCTGTAAGTCCGCACCGGCCGTGAAATATTCTTCAGACGCTGCTCGCCCGCGAACTCGAACCGACAGTCGAGTTTCCCAGAGAGCTGGTCGTAGACTGTCCCGGAGATAAGGAGACCGCCTGGCGGGCAACACTGTTCCAATCGGGCCGCCACGTTGACACCGTCTCCCAAAAGGTCCTGATCATCCACCAGTACGTCGCCAAGATTGATGCCGATACGCAAGACAATCCGGCGCTCAGCCGGTATTCGCGCCTGCCAATCAGGCAATTGCTTTTGAACCGCAGCGGCGCAGGCTACAGCCTCGACGACGGAACCGAATTCGGCGATCAGGCCATCGCCCGTCAGCTTGAAGAGACGCCCATGATGCTGCGCCAAGAGAGGCTCGAACAGTCTCCGGCGCAGGTCCGTGACTGCCACGAGAGTTGACGCCTCGTCCAATTCGACGAGACGTGAATAGCTGACAATATCGGCAACGAAGATTGCCGCCAGTCTGCGTTCTCCGAGGATGCTCATCTCCTCGCCCCTGATGATGCCAAATGCTCTTGGCTACACAAACCGAACCCAACAACAATAGCCCAGCGACGCCTCTGCGGCCATCTCTTGATTTGGAGACTGTGCTGGTCGAAAAGATCTGGAAGCGTGAAGTACTCGAATTCGGAACGGGCGCCGTGATCGATTTTGATTCACCCTGGGTCGAATGCCCCTATCTGGCCGCACCTTTGGATCTGAACGCGATTAAATCGATCAGGAAATGCAAGCCCCCTTTGCCGCCAGGCAAAGCCCATGCAATTGCTCATCGGTCTGTTCGCCGATATTCAGGTGGTCAATGATCTCAGGTCAATTTCGCGCGAGCGATGGGAAGAGCTAGCGTCGACGGCGAGGGGCAAAATCGCCGTCACTCGTGATCAGGGTTCCCGAATAGCAGGAACGTCGTCATCGAGGATCGGGAATGAACCTTCAATCGCTGCGCCAATGAAGGCTTTCCGTGACAGATCCAGCGCTTCGCCGCGCTCTAATGCGCCATGGCAGCGATTCCTTGCGCGTTCATAGAACCATCCGCCCTGGGGCAACTCACTCAGATATTGCAGGGCATCCTGTGGTCCGTGGATACACCGCTCGCCATTCACGCCAATCCTGACAGGATTATCCCAAATGATGGTTTGCATTTGCGTTGACTCCGGTTCGGCACAGAACGTCTAGCGGGAAGCATTGTTCCAACCATCGCTTTGGTAGTTGAGAGACACGGGTTCGCCACGATGGTCACGTGCCGCCGACGCCTTGCCGCATCACCGAAGTGGGGCGTTCGTCTGCGCAGAACGCCACGCCGAAATAGACATCTTTTCAGCAATGCCTCCTTCAATCACCAGCACGCTATCGAAGAAATCAATTCCGCCCTCCGATTGGATCGAGGAGGTATCGTGCATAATGGCAATAACCGTCGCCTCCGGGCAATTCTCTTTGATCGCTTGATAAAACGCTTGCACCGCCTGCCCATCAAGAGCGCTTGTTGCCTCGTCAAGGAAGAGCAAACCCGGCTTCAGCAACAGGACTTTCGCAAGAACGAGCTTCTGCTTTTCACCCCCGGACAACAGCTTGTCCCACTGCTGCCCCTCGCGTCCCTCATCAAAGAGCTCCCCAGAAATTTCATGGAGCCCCGCTTCTTCAAGCGCCGTGGAAACCGCAGCGTCCTTATGCTCACGGGCGTCATCCGGAAGACAGACGAGATCCTTCAGGCAAACGCCCTGTAGTTTGACCTCCTGGGCCGCAAAGAGAGTTCGCAAACCGTCCGGCAACGTGATCTTGCCCCGACCGTGCGGCCAAAGACCGTTTATCGCCTTGAGAAGTGAGGTCTTTCCACTCCCCGATTCACCCATCACCAAAGTCCACTCGCCCAAAGCGAAATTGAGTTCAATGGCGGTCAAAAAGGGCTCGTCCTCACCAGTATGGAGGAGCTCGACCGAATGGATGGTCAAGCCGCCTTCTACGGCTTCCGCTATGGTATATTCAAACGCGGCGGGTCCACTTTGAGCATAGTAGTCTTGTGGTCGCTGCACCGTTTCTATCGCTTCCGCAAGCTCTGTTATGCGCCGCGCGTCCGCCCGCAGTGTCGCGATGTCAGGCATCGCATGAATAAACCATGAGCATTCGTTGATGAGGGCCGTCGCTAGTTCGGCACCGGTGACATAGTCTTGTAGGCTGATGGTCTTGTCGACATAGGGAAGCAGGCCCGGCGCGTAGGCCACGATGCGTGAGCCGATGAAATTATGCACCAGCTCAAAGCCCATATAGCCGGCGGTAATCCGATTGAGCCTCGCCCATGTGTAGTCAATATCTTGATACCGGCGCACATTGAGCGCCTTTTGCGCTGGCTCCCCTCTGATAACCGCAACGTGAAAACTGCGGCGCAAGAACTGGTTGAGTTCGCTGCGATAACTGCCTTCCGCCGATTGAATGCGGATAGACAGCCCCTGAAGGATACCTCCCAGCTTGGCCGCAATGAATGTGTTGAGGGGCACGTAGATCGCAATCGCCAGCAGCGTCAGGAAGGCGCTGCCGTAGCCCCCAAGAACGTCAAGCCCTCGGATCGGGCTCGACGTTTCGATCAGCTTACCGCCAACGAACGCGAGCGACAGCACCACCCCGGCGATGCCGATGCCCAGACCGATTGCACCGCCGGTCATGCCCCTTATTGCTTCCTGCACCCGCTGATCGATGTTGTCCGGCGATGACGTGTTCGCTTCACCCGCTCCACCAAAGCCATTTTGTTGCAAGTGGAAGTGGGTGTGACTGGAATCGAGAAGTGCCTGATTGAAGCGTTCATCCAACCACTGGCGCCATTTTCGGTGTAGGCTGGTCGAAAGGAAGTGACGGACCGCAGTAAACCCCGCGTCCCTTGTGATCGCGATCGCAGCAAGCGTCGCTGCGGTCTTTAGAAGCGACGCAGGCGTTGTCGGTACCGTAGGGTGGTGGAAATTCGCGATCCGATTGACCAATTCGCCTGAGGTCAGCGCGAACCATACGCTTGCCTGAGCCGACAATCCGGTAAGCAGCAGGATGAGAATGGTCAGGCCCCAAGCGTCTCTCCAGCGATTAGAGAGCCAGTAAGCGAGCAACAGCCCCCAGAAGCTACGCATCGAGGATACGGGGCTGCTTGGGCGCCGCCGTTTCTCGCCGAAGAACCGTTTAACCCGTGCTGTTGCCCGATGCGCCTTGCCGCGCACGACTTCACTCAAGCTCATCTTCCTGAATTGGAGTAAGGATCGGACTTGTCAAATGCTGATGATCTGATGGCCGACGAAAAGCAGGGTCCTTGCAAGCGATTTGGTCGCGACAGGTGATCAGGAGGATCTTAAGGCCGGCAGCCTACTCGCCGTAGGGCCGATAGCTAAGCGGCGACGCCGGAACGTGAGTTCAACATCGGAGGCCAGACATCAAGTATCGCTACGTCGTAGTCGGCAACCGCGCGGTGCTGGACACTGGCACTCGTAGTGTCGTTCAGATTATCAACTGAGGCTGCTGGACGAGTTACAGAGGCTTCCCTGCGGGAATCGGTCCTCCACTTCAGCGCAGCGGTTTTTTCGAAAGTGTCCGGCAAGCGGGCGCAGTTTCTGTTGAGGCGGGGAGACCGCGCTTCTCGTCGTGAAACCTGATTTGTCCCACGGGAGGCCGTGGCACGGAACCTGTGCGCCGCTTTCTGGTTGGGTGGGAGGAGAGGAGTTGCATATGGGCATTGACAAACCGAAAAACGGTGCACCGGGCACCACCGACCAGTCTCCTCGTTGGGAGGCCCGGAGGAGAGCAGACCTCGGGGGTATCTTCCAGCGAAAGACGGACCAGATTCCGATCGCGACGCCGTGGGCGAAAACAACCGCGAACCGGAGCGTCCATCCGATGCGTTGAAGACAAAAAAATGAAGCGAAGGGCAATGCGTTCCTTCGCAGGCGGACGGAAAAGCAGCGGCGTTGCAAGCGCAAAACCAACTGCGTGACCGGGTCTAAGGATAGGCCATCGTCAGGCGCCGGGCCATAATACTCCGAAAAATAATGGGATGTGGGCTTTGACGAAAAATAGCCGGATCGCGCCGAGTAACAGCCAAATTCACAATCTTCAGGTCTCAGGACAAGGTTCTGCGCCGTCCTCGGCGCAGAACCTTCGCGCTAGAAGGCAATGCTTCCTGCCATGAAGGCAAGGACGAGAAACAGCACGAATATCGCCAGAGCGACGTAAAAGAGGATCTTCGCTATACCAGCACTTGCTGCAGAAACACCCGAGAAGCCAAGCAAGCCTGCTACGACCGAGATTACAAAAAATATAATAGCCCACTTTAGCATATGTTTCTCCCAGACGGCCGAAACGAATAATCTGGGCATTGAACCCGCAGCCGTGAGTATTGTTCCAGGCGCCTTTAAGTTGTGACGTCACGCCGGATCGGTGCAAACTCCTGGTCCAATCCATGCCGCAAGGCCGCGGCATCCCTGCTCTCTCTTCCGCCCGCCGATTTACTGGCTCTCGCGGCGGCAGTACGGTCACTGCCGCGCGCATCGTCAGCCATTTTTCGCGGAGTGTTATGCGCTCCTCTATCGCGCGAAGAACCATGCCAACTGCCGCGACGACTTCTCCTTCGGCTTGGTCCGTTCCGGCGGGCAGCCGTCCAAGCGGGCAAACCAAGGCGGCAGTGAATTCCGCGAGACCGGATTTATGATCTTGGCACGTCCGCTGAAACCGGCTCGCCACTGCCCGAGATCGATTGGTTCTTTCCCGTGATTGCCGACGTATCCTTTGTTTGGCGGATCACCCGGCTTTGAGGTTTGCGTAAACCCCTCAAAGAGCGACTCGTGCTTTTTGTTCCACTGCGGAACCTTTGAAGCCGGACGGTGTTAGAACCGCTCCCCACCAAGGCGAAGGAGGTTGCCATGCCGGAGAAGACTTTAGACATGCTGTTTCACGAAACGTTGAAGGACATTTACTACGCCGAACGGCAGATACTAAAGGCACTGCCTAAAATGGCGCGGGCTGCGCAATCCCCTGATAGCAAGGCCGCTTTCGAAAAGCATCGCGATGAAACGGAAGGCCACGTGGAGCGTTTGCAACAGGTCTTCGAGATTATCGGCAAGCGCGCACAGGGTAAAACCTGTGAAGCTATTCAAGGCCTGATTGCCGAAGGCGAAGAAATCATCGAGGAGTTCAAGGGAAGTCCGGCCCTTGACGCCGGGCTGATATCTGCGGCCCAGGCGGTCGAACACTATGAGATTGCGCGATATGGCACCCTGAAGACCTGGGCCAAGCAGCTTGGGTTGGACGCCGCCGTCGCCTTGCTCGATCAGACCCTTCAGGAAGAGGGTGCGACTGACAAGGCTTTGAGCAAGTTGGCTTTGTCCGCTGCAAATATTAAGGCTGCAGCTTAACTTACGATATTCTAGGCGGAGGGCCGATGCGCCCTTCGCCCCCAGACCCCGTAACAGCTAGTCTTTTGTGGTCTGATGGTTTGCCGCGTCGACCTTCTTTGATTTGGGCGAGCCGCGATAGCGCAAGAATATCCACTGCAACACAAGCATCAGCGTCGAAACTACAATCGCCGGTTCGGAAAATACTCGAACCAGGACTGGGCGTCGCTAAGCGCGACGATACTCGGCTCGGCGCCACGAAATCAATCGATCTTTCCCATGAGCGCGGTGCCGAGGCTGCCGAGAGCAAACGACGCCCCGAAGGCATATATCTGAAGGAAAAGAGCAACGGGCTCGATCGCACGATCATGACCGAGCGCGTGCGGGAAGCCAACGGCGATTACCAGTGCGGTGAGGGCTCCCAGTGCAAATCCAGACGACAAATGCCAGATGAGAAAACGTAATAGCATGGGCATTTTTCAACCTCCTTTATCGAAGAGGTGCCGGCGAGCCGAGCTCCCGTCTACCTTCCGTCGGCGCGGTCCGTGCATTCGGTGAACCTTGCCAGATGGGATTGTAGACGGACAAGCTTCTTGCGTTTTCCGGTTACAAGCGCTGAGCATTCGTTGGCCGACTGTGATGCCGTCGATCTAAAGCCCGAGCTCACTCAGTCATCAGCTTTGACCGAGCCAAACGGTTTCTCCGGCCAGACGACGCCGTCTGCATCGGAATCCGGTGTGTTGTGCGGGCTGACATCTCGCGCCGACGTGTCCATGCGCATCTCCGTGCACTCCTCGGCCAGCCAAACATACAAACCACAGTTTCGTTCCAGCGATTTGCGCCGCGGCTTCCCCGAATGAGGAACCATCTACGAAAGGGCGATTGGGAGCGAAGTTTCGTCGCCTCGTCGTCGTCGACGTTAGCACGCACGCAGTCCGGATATTGTCGTTGAGCGATATTGATCGAGAGCATCCTCACTGGCCTCGAAGGTCGCGACTGGGGTAGAGGAGCCTAGCCGACAAACCGGCATTGGCTGACGGCGGTCCGAAGGTGCAGCAGAAAAGGGGGAGGTACTGCCGCGGCTTGCGATATTGCTTTCCCCCGCGCGAGCCAAGAAGATGCACTCACCGGGATCGCGGACAGAGCAATCCAAAACTTGAACCACCGCGCATTGAGAGTAGGCCTGGTCATTTCAGGCTATGCGGCCCGGACTGAAACAACTCGATAAGCGGCGCCGCAGGAGTTTCGGCACGCGAGTCTTACCGCAAAATGGGCTTTCTGGTGCAGAAGCTGATCGACCAGACTCTGCGGCAAGCTTTGGAAATCTGATGAGGCTGCCATTATCCGCAGACTTAGGCACAATGGACAGCCCTAACCCTGTGCGTGCCGGGCGAGCCAATTAAGAAAGCGCAGGAACTGCATTTCGTCGGCGCGAAGTCCGGGTACGGCTTTTGCGTTTGGCCTTACCCGCGGGATTTTCTGCTCGGCTTGCGCCAGAGCGAGGACTGCCGGATGCACGTAGCTCTTACGGCAAACGGCCGGCGTGTTGTGCAGCGCCTCTGCCGCCGCGTTGCACATTTCTTTGATCGTCGGGCGTCGACCCTGAGCGAATGCTTGGCGAGCGGCAGAATATGCGGCAACGCTCCCAGCCCAAGTTCTGAACGTTTTGGCCGAAATTGGCGCCCCGCTGATCTCTGCGAGATAGCGGTTAAAGCGCCCCGACTCGATTGGCTCGGGTTTTCCGTCTTGCCCCACGGATACGAAGAGCTGGCGACCCGGGAGTTCGGCGATTCCCTCAAGTAAGCGTTGCAGTCGCGGATTTCTCAGCCGTCTTCGGATACGTTGCCCGCCCTTGCCCTTGAAGTTGAGCTTGATGCTATCGTCGGTAATCTTGAGGTGGCGCTTAAGAAGGGTTGAGGCGCCATAGCTCCCGTTCTCCTTCACGTATGTCGAGTTTCCAATGCGAAGGGGCGCGTGGTCGAGCAGCGCCGCAAGGGCAGCAAGTACGGTGAAAGGGTCGTCCACAGGCCCCTCCATATGCTTGCGGATCCGGCGTCGCAGGCGGGGGAGCGTTTTAGCAAAAGCTGGAAGCTGGCTGTATTTGGCGTTGCTTCGCATCTCCTGCCATGCTTGGTGATATCGATATTGCTTTCGACCACGCGCATCATAACCTGTCGCCTGCAGATGACCGTTTGGCTGCATGCAGATCCAGACGTTCTCGTAAGCTGGGGGCAAGCCAAGCGCTTGGATACGGGCAAGAACGCGGGAATCTTTTAGCTGTTCACCGTTCGGACGCCGATAGACAAAGCCGCTTGAGGAACGAAACCGGGTGTAACCCGGTTCAGTGTCGGAGACGTAGATGAGGTCGGCGCCATCGCCTACCTGCGGACTTTCCCGCCGGCTCAATCAGATCCGTCCCATCAGAAGGAGGATCACAAGAACGACCACCACCACACCCAGAACGCCAGACGGACCGTAACCCCAGCCGGATGAATGGGGCCAGGCCGGAAAAGCGCCGATGAGCAGCAGGATGAGAATGACTAAAAGTACGGTTCCAAGCATTTTGCGGTCTCCTTACACAGCGATAAAGTCGTTTTCGTCGGTTTGCCCCCGTACTTGCCGAGCGGGGGCTCTAGCATCGAAACTCGGGAGGAGGGTCATTTAAGGATCGCGATCACCGCGCGTCGTTGCCGATTGATCATCACCCCTTGGTCGTTTGAACGACATATCCATAGTCCGGCTGATCAGGAAACGTTTGGATTTCGACGGTATCAGGCAGACGGGTGCCTACAGCGATGTCGCCTTGATACACGTCCGAAGGGCTGCTCTGGTCAAGTAGGTAGGTTTGAGCTTCGCCCGGTACGATGACTGTTGCAGTTTGCGCAACGGCGCCGCCGCCGAAAGACAGGCTCGCCAGCAAGCTCGCCATGACGGTTCTCTTCATGATCAGCTCTCCTAGTTGTTCCCTCAAACCCGTTTTAGAGCATTTGGTTCCAATGCGCTCCCGGAGCGGCTGCATACCGCCTGACGCCAAAGGTCGGTGACGATGTCTCTTCGACGCGAGAGGTCACAGCAGCGGCTTTAAAGTCCTGGCGTCATGAGCACCTGCTTCAGCGTCTTGAAGGTGGGAGCTCTCGGAAGAGCTGCTAGACAAGGAGGATGAACGCGAGGAAGCAATTGGATGCCGCTACCGCGACCGTCGGGACTCGATGTCTTCAGACGTAGCGGTTGCTAGCGGCGAGGTGACGCTTGCGTGGGAAGTATCGAGCAGGCAGGCCAAACACCGGGCTGAAGATTGTGCCGAATTGTTCTCCGGAGTTCCCCACGTTCAGAACAACTTACGGGTCCGCTCAACGACAAAGACGGTGACCGTGCCCCTGGGCAACCCACCTGATAAGGTCGCACAGCCGCATTCGTTCGAGCGCCCCTGACCACAGCGGCGAGCGGCGTTCGGATTCATCGGATGCCCGGTACGCTCGCTGACTTTTCGTGACCCATTTGCCAGCGCAGGATGTCCTGGGGCTTGGAAGCTTGGCTTCTCGCTGTCGACAGCGTATCCTTCTTAAGCGCCGCCATAGGCGGCGAGGACGACCGAAAGAGCGGCATTCGGATAACCAAGGTTTGAGACGATGGCACCGGGAAAAAAAGCCGAGGATGAAAACGAGGAGTTGCTGGTAGGCGGTGTGGCGTCCCGACCGGTCGAGAGCGATGCGGTGCCAGTTGATGACGTACCGGATCGATTGCTGATCCTTGCCATTAGGCTGCAACGAGCCCTGGACAAACGGCAGGCGACGAAATCGATCAGCAGGCCCTCGCGCCGGAAACACTGAGGTGGTCAGAATGCAAAAGGATGGCTTGTGATGCCGGACCTGCAGCAATTGCGGGTGCTAGTTGCTGAGGACGAATTTTTTGTCGCAAATGATATCGCACTTTGGCTCGAAAAGGCCGGTGCGACAATAATTGGCCCAACGCCCACAGTAAAAGAAACGTTGAAGAGCCTTGCTCAGGCTTTCGACGTTCAAGTTGCTGTTCTGGACATTAACCTCAATGGCGAGCTGATCTTTCCCGTGGCGGACGAACTCGCGCTCAGATCGGTACCCGTGGTCTTTTTTAGTGGTTACGACGACATGAGCGTGCCCGAACGGTTCCGGTCGGCCGCACGGTTAAGCAAGTGTGCAGGCGCGTCGGATCTCGTAAATGCTGTCTTTGAGCAACACCTCCAAAATCTGTCAAACTTGGCGCCACTATATGTCGGACTAACCGATCAATCGGTCTGTGAACTTATACCGGAGCTGCGCTACAGGGCGCGGCTCCTGATGGCCGGAGCGCCTCCCGAGGCCGCCGACCTGCTCGTTGAGCGTACGCTTGAGCGCGCTATCGCGCTAGCCGGGACAAGGCGCCGGTCTCAGGGCCTCGATGCCTGGTTGCACGATTTATTGGCGGCCATCCATGACGAGAGCCCCTATGGACTGAATTAAGACATTTGACGCGGTGCGAAAGCCGTGATGGGTGTGAATGGGCGGCCGGATTTGGCGTTCTCTTCTCATCCGGCATGTCTTCGGGGTCGAGCTCCCTGATCGGGCGCGGCCCCTCGTTCGGCGGTGGTACAGGCGGCAATCGCTCGCCCGGATCGCGGGGTTGAGGGTTCACGTCCTTGCTCCTCGTTTCATGAGGAGAACAAGGTGCACTGTGCTTGGTTCCGAGAAGTTGCGCGTTCGATCGAGCTTGACGGCGAATACCGCGTCATAGCTTCGAAGGACTTTGACCGCATCCAACGACGCGATGACCTTATCCGGCACAACGTCCGCAAGTCCTCCGCCGCAACCGCAAGATTTGCCTGGCCCCTCCCTGGCCGGGGCGCAGACCCTTCAAGGCTATGTCGGGGTCAATTCGACTATGAGCGGAACCGCGCGGCCTCGTACCCATTTACCTGTTGGTATCGTTTGGGGTTAATTCTCCCTCGGTGCGCCCGAGCCTGACTGCCGGGTGGGGGTGCGGTCTGTCGGAACCGTGCCTTGCGGGCTCTCGGTGCTCGGAAGCTGTTCAGTGCTCCGCGGCTTTTCCATCGGAGCCTGTTGCGAGGGCTCTACCGATCCTGTTTGACTGGCGTCGGGCTGGCTCCATTCTACAAATCCCCATGCGAGCAGCGCCAGGAAAAGACTTGCGGCAAGCACCAGGAAAACACGGACACCCATTCCCGCCTGACGGGTTTCCCGCGCCGAGAACCTCGTCCGGTTAGCGCCGTGGGTCGTTCTCTCGGGTTCGCCTCGTTCATCAAGCTGCTCGGCCATCGCGTTTCTCCATTGCCATTTCCGTCAATGCCGTCCTCGGCTCGAAGGTCATCATCCCTTCGACCCGCCAGGCCGGGACAACGAATATCCAATCGCTGCCGTCGCCAAAGGTTCCCAATGGCGGCAGAAACGAGCGGCCGGTCCGCTGTATGCTGGGAGCGATATGGTGCTGCGGAGGTTTGAGCGAGCAGAGCTTCATTCGGGTAATCGTGTCCTGTCCCATCGCCCGCTGCACGAGAGTGCCTGCGACGAAAAACAAGATGAGCAGAAAAATATTGCCTCCAAGAAGTGCATTTCGAGCCACCAGATTCCCTTCTTTAGCGCGGGATATGGATGCTGGTTTTCCAGCCCGCTGTCCTTAACCGCCCTCGGCATAAGCACGAGATCGTCGATGAGGCGGGCACGTTCGTGCTCCGCCATCTCCGACCGCGGATCCTCAGAAGAGACGGGTGTATCGTAACCAGGACCCGGAAATGCGCGAAAAATGCCATAGGGCGGTCAGTTTGCGCGACGGCGCCTCAGCATCGGGCCGGTAGTGACCGCCGGTTTCGCCGGTTGCGATCTTATGGATGGCGTAAGGAAAATCGTCGTTCCAACTGAATGAAAACCTGGTCGGCCTGTGCGGCAGTCGATAAGGGATCACATCACGCCTGCGCTCCTCGTCTCCAACGACGAGAGGTGTCAAGCGAAATGAAGATTTGACCCCGCCTATTGCCTCACCCGGGGATGTTACTGACGTTGGGGGCACTGCGCCGTGGTGGGAGGATACGGGCGCGCGCTTCGTCCAGTCGCCATCGAGTATGATCTCCCCGGCTACGTCCACGCCCCAAGCCTGGACGGCATCGAGCCGCAGCCATCGAAGCCGAACTCGCTCAGCCAGTATACCGCATTCTCGAAAAATTACGGCCTAGGAACTCTGGCTCTGTCAAGGTCATCGAAACCCCCTTCAGCCCCCCGATTACATATTGGATAAGGATGCCCGGGCGCCTCGTCTGAGGCGGTGCCCGATGAATTCCTAGCAACCTTGTGCCTGCGCTGGAACAAACGCGACGGTATTCGGTTCAGTGATCAACGGCTGCAGGGAGGTACTTGAACATGAACGATAAAGACGAACTCATCCGGCGACGCGCTTACGAGATTTGGGAGCGTGAGGGGCGCCCCGAGGGCCAGGAGCGCCGGCATTGGGAGCAAGCAAGTAGGGAGATTGCGGAACATGAGCGTCTGCCTCCCAACAGTCAAACCGGGGATGATCAAACTGGCACCATTGTTGCTCCATCCACCGCGCCGCGCGGGGAAGCCGGGCGGCCGTCGGAGGACGCGGAGTAGTGTTCTTCCTACGACCTGACTGGGAAAGGACCTGAGTATCGAAGCGGTGTCGGCGCATTGGGAAGAGCGATCGAAAGAGCAGGCGCTTGTTTCCTAGGACCCCTAGGCAATGCAGGTTGATCTTCGTGCAGATCATTAGCATCGAAGTTTCCTGTGCGTGAGGTACACACGGGAAAAGAGGCGGTGATTCCATCACCCGACGTGGCCAAATCGAATGGGCCTGGATGACGAAGCCGCTTATCGCCCATGCCAAGGCGCTGCTGTCCAAACCGCCTCTTTCGCTACGGCGCTGAATGAATCCGATGCCCGAAGCAATGGGTGCAGTCGCTCCTGCCGCTGTGGCCGGCAATGAGGGCCCCACGGCCTACGTATTCGAGTATCGAGACGGTTCTGGCACCAGCCGAACGCCGCCTTCGACAATGCCACGCCTTGAAGCAGTCCAAAAGATTAGCGAGTAAACATGCGACACGACCCCAACCAACTGGAAAGGATCACTCCAGCATTTTTTGGGCGCGATGCCGTTTCCGTCGCGGAGGCTTTGATTGGCGTCATTCTGGAAGTAAATGGGATCGGCGGCAAGATCGTGGAAACGGAAGCTTACGGGCGGGAGGATCCCGCCTCTCATAGTTACGTTGGAAAAACTGCCCGGAACAACGCGATGTTCGGCCCCGCCGGCACCGCTTACGTCTACCGGTCCTACGGTTTGCATTGGTGCCTCAACTTCGTCTGCGAGGACGCAAGCGCGGTATTGCTCCGAGCGATCGAGCCGCAAACGGGCCTTGGAACGATGCGGATCAGGCGCGGGACAGCCAGGGAAACCGTCTTGTGCGCGGGGCCGGGACGCCTTTGCCAAGCTCTCGGAGTGACCCGCCATCTTGACGGACGATCGCTCTTTGCGGCCCCTTTTTATCTCACTGTTGGGGAGGGCGAAACGGATGTCTGCCGAGGCCCTCGTATTGGGGTCACGAGGGCTGCCGACGTGCGGTGGCGGTTCGGAGCGCAAGGCTCTGCCTTTTTGAGCCACCCGTTTCCCGATCCCGTTCCAGTTTAGAACTGGCCGGGATTTTGCGGGGGCGTAGAGCTTCTCGTCATAAATGCTGGAAGATTTGTTCGATGTCTCCTTTCCAGATTTAGCCATCCCGATGATCCTCGAGAACGACTGAAGCGATTTGATATGCGCCCCAACCTGCAAATCCTGATTCCGCCCGCTCGCATTCTCGACAAGTGCACCTATTCGCCCGGGATCACGGGGAGGTTGGAAAGAACACTCGGGCTTGGAAGTGTCGGAACGGTTGTTGTTACAGGAGGCGAGCCGGACGTTTTCGTAATGGCGACGATGCTCGGCGCAATCGATCTTGGATACTAGGTGACCGTCTCGAAGGACGGCGTTTAAAGCTCGACCAAACAAACGACGCCTCTCTTCAGCTGCTTGGCAACGCTTCTGGGTCCAACTTGAGCTTGCGACCCTTAGGAGTGGCTCGGTCAATTAGGCGATATGAGAGCCGGCACGTGGGAAATGTCGGAACCATCAGACCCCCGGCCGGTTTGATCTTGATAAACGCCGCGCAGGTCGCCCCGGCAGATCGTTTTAGGCGGGTCGAAAGAGGATTTTACCAGTGATTATCGATCTCCAATCCGCACGTGCCACACGAGATGCTCCTGACCCGGACTGTGCCTCACATGATAGCCTTGGCCGGCCGATGTATCTTTACGGAGTGGAGTACTGGATGGACGACCGACTTTGGGCGTTGACGCTCGAGGCCTATTCGCTCGAGGACGCTGAAAGAAGAATGGGGGCAATCCATCAGGGGCTGATCTATGGGCAGATATACCGCAGTACCTGCTGAGCATTGCGTTCTACATAGCAATGAGCGCCTCCCGGCCGTCCCGACACCTCGCGGACGTGCCGGGTGATGCGCCGATCGTTCTGAACCAAAGTTACGCCGGACACGCTGCCGATCTCAGAGGCGTCGATCTAGGTGGCATCGGTGAGGCGGTCGCTGACAGCGTCCTGGATCTGGATGCCTCGGCGAACGAAGTCTCGCGGCCCGTTTCCTTGCGGATTTCGCTAGATCGGGACAGTCATTTCAGCAAGTCGCGGACAAGCGTTTCGCTAAGTCGCGGACAACGGGTGCGATCGAATTCCGGTTGCCTGGTTGCTGTTACGGGTGATTGATTTCGGTTATTTCGCCGCCGGTCAAGAGCGTCGGCGTTTTTCGTTTCCGCATGCTGTCGCCTTCGAGCGTTATGCGGTGAGCGTTGTGAACAATACGGTCCAAAATCGCATCAGCTAAAGTGGCCTCTCCGATCATTTCGTGCCAGGCCGCCACGGGAAGCTGAGCCGTGATCAGGGTCGATTTCCGCCGATATCGTTCCTCGAAGATTTCTAGCAGATCGAGGCGCTGTCGATCGTTCAAGGTGTGGGTTCCCCAGTCATCCAGCACCAGCAAGTGAACGCGCGCAAGCTTGTCGACGAGGCGCGGAAAGACGTTGTCGAAAAGGCGCCTGGCTGGACATCGGAGCGACTGCTTGATTCTGGCTTTTCCCCGGAGGTGGTGGCCGCCGTTGAAAGCCTGACGCACCGCACCGGGGAAACTAAGGATGCCTTAACGATCCGCGCTGCGTCAAACGCGCTTGCAGCTGTCGTAAAACGCGCCGACCTTTTGGACAATCTCTCCCAAGTGGAAAGGCAAGGCAAGGATGGGACGCAGTATAGGCGAAGACTGGTTCTGCTCGACGCTGCGGCAGCGTACGACGGTCATCGGGCGGAAAGTGAGTCCGCCGACCGAAAGATCGCCGCGTCATCAGCTCGGGGTGAGGCTGGCGAGATCCGCCGCGAAGCCGCCGATCGCGTTGCAAAACGACTCGCTTTGCTTTTGGGAATGGCAGCGGCCGCTTTGATCTATCTTGTTCTCCGGTTCTGAAAGATGGTCGTCAGCGGGGCGCAAGGCTCGATCACTCGAGGGGAACACCATTCATGCGATAGGCAAGTTCGTCGCGCGCACGGCTGAGCCTGCTCTTGATGGTGCCGATCGCACAATCGCACATATCAGCTGCCTCCTTGTAGCTGAGGCCGTATCCGGCAACGAGTACCAGTACTTCCCTGTGGTCGGGTGCTAGCCCCTCGAGGGCGGTACGCAACTCGCCATTCAACACGCACCAATCCTGCGGGGCCGGAATGGGAATTGGAAGGTCGGCGCAGTTGACGGCACCCGGCGCCTCGCGCTTACGCAGCTTGTACTGCGTGCGAAACGCGTTGTGCATGATTGTGAAAAGCCAGGATTTGAGATTTGTTCCAGGTTGAAAACCATCGATACCGCGCAACGCGCGAAACAGCGTTTCCTGCAGGAGATCGTCAGCCTCGAAGCTTGAACTGACAAAGGTTCGCGCAAATGCGCGCAAGGCCGGGATCAAATCGACCACCTGCGTCTCAAGCGGCCGCGTCTGATCGTCGAGAACTGGAATAGAAGGCATTGTAGCTGCCTTTCGGGGTTGCCGGATTTCAATGTTAGTCAATGCGTGGCCGACAATTAAGTTCCCTTGGGTTTTAAGGCAGCGCCGGCCGGGAACCAACGTCCCCTGCGCTTGTTTTTGTTTCGTGTCGTGGATGTGCCTGCACGAAGATCTTGAAGGCTGCTCGAACGGAAAGCGAGGTTCCCGATGGAAGCGCTTGAACTGCAACTGATGGCCCACCGCAAGATCCTGACCGCGCTTATGACGATCGCGGCAGGCGATCCGGATTACTGGCACAAATTGATGGAACACCTTCGCGATGACCTTGTCATCCAAGGCCACGAGGAAGATCCAGGTGTCGTGCCGGGAATGGCGTTCGCCTCCCAAAATGCTCTTAGCGAGGCGCTGAGGACCATTGTCAGCCGTGCCGAACTACGCGCCGGCGATCGGACTAGCTCGGAATAGCCAAGCTTCATTTCTTCAACCTGTTCGCGGTCGTCGGTCCCAGAGCAGTCTGATGCGCCGGCGACCACCAAGGAGGCATTCGGAATGATGGATTTGGAGGTTGACCGGCTTTGGAACGAGCCGGTGATACTGGATCGCGAGGGGCATTTGCTCCGGGTGCAAAGCACGCGGAGCTTATCTGTGTTGGAAAACCATTGGTCCCTGCACGAAGGGCCGGCATATGCGATGGCTATTGCCACCTGCTAGACGGGCTTTCTAGTGTCCAGGATGCCGGACGCAGCGCGTCGGGCATTCGTCGATGCAGCTGCATCACTAACCTTAAGATTGTAGATCGATGTGGCTCCAAGGCGTTTAACTGCCAGATGGACAGCTTGTTCCAGCCGACATCTGCGCAGTCGCGCAGCCTCGCATCCTTTGAGCGTTTGTTGGAACGCACGGCGCCGTAAAAAGCGCGATTGTCGAAGCTGGCCGGCAGGTTACCGCCGAATGTGAATCCGCGCGAGAAAATCACGGATAAGCAGCGCTACCTGATCGAGGTGGGTCTCTAGGAGCCAATGCCCGCCATCGATGAAATGAAGTTCGGCGTCCGGCAAGTCGCGGAGATATGCTCGGGCAGATTTCTCCGGCATGTAGTGGTCGTTGTGTCCCCAGACGATGAGGGCAGGGGGCTTATGGTCCGCCAAATATCCGCGGTGTTGCGGAAACCATGACCGGTTCTCCTTCAAACCTGCGATCAGGTTGACGGCGATTTCCTTCCGCTTTGGTGTCATGAGGGACCAATGCAGTTTCCATAGGTCGGGAGGAATGGCCTCTGCGAGACTAGGCTCCAGGTCGTTCAGGAACTCTTCCCGGAAAATCTCCTCGGTCACCGCCTCGGCCAATGCGCGTTTCATTTCCGGCAACGGAAGCGCCCAGGTCTTTTCAATGTCTGCATATTTGGGGCCCAAGGCATCTTCATAGGGGATGTCGCCGTTCTGAATGATGAGCCCGACGACGGATGCCGGCCGTAGAATGGCCATGCGAATTCCGATCGGCGATCCGAAATCATGCAGATACAGAACGAAGCGATCGATCTTAAGTGCGTCGATGAAGCTGCTCAGAAAGGCTGCGTATCCGTCGAAGCTGTAGTCGAAATCCTCCGGCGTCCCGCTGTAGCCCGCACCGGGGAAATCCGGAGCGATCAGGTGCCAGCGGTCGGAAAGCCGCGGCATTAGATTTCGAAACTCGTAGGATGAACACGGATATCCGTGTGGTAGCAAGACAACCGGAGCATCTTGTCGTCCAGCTTCCCGATAGAAGACCTCAATGCCGGCAACCATGATCCGCCGATGCCGTACCAGCGTGTCCATAGCTAATCCTCCACACGATGAGCTGACTGCTTTCGAAGGGCATCGACCGATCACCAACAAGCGCAGCCACCAACAAGCGCAGCCGCTCGTGACCGGGAGATAACTGGTACCATCGCCGGTTGTTCCCTTTCGGGGAACCGGCGAGCGAATATGCTGGATACCCGAAGGTTGCCGCAAGGGCGAAAGCGCATTCAATTTCAATATCTTGCGCATATATCTTGAAGCGACAGATGATCCGCGCCCTAATGTTGCTGACGCCGGCGCGCCTTCCCAGTCTCGATTATCGGCTATGCCGGCCGTCTTCGCGCTCCGGTTATGCCGTCGAAGCCGAAGCACGACGCAATGCCAGATACTCCCAAATGGCAACGCCAAAGAGGGTCGCTGTCGCCAGAAACTGGAGATGATAATTGGCGGCAAGCGCAGAAAGCACTCCTGCAAGGGCAAGGATCGCGAACCCGACAATGTGCGAAATCGGGAACTGGTGCGCCGCGGCCAACTTTATCCAGATGTTGCCAGCCAAAAAAAGCGCCGGGCCTCCGAGTATCGCCAGAGCGGTTTGCATCGTGCTTTCATCTTTGGCATGGGACAGGCTGAAGTCCTCTCCGACTGCCGTCAGGATGACGCCAGAAACGATTGGCAGATGGCCGTATGTGAAGAGATTGAGCGCCAATGTCTCGGGTTTCGACGTAGCCTCCGCTTTGTTGGCGGCTTTTTCCTGGCCGTGATGGAAGTAGATCCACCACATGAAACCGGTGCTTAAAAACGCGCTGCAGAAGACAGCGAAGGTCATGTCGTCCGCCATGTGCTCTGCGGCGTTGCGGCCGGTCGTCAGGATCGTTTCACCGAGGCAGATGATTACGAACAGCGCACAACGTTCTGCCATATGCTTGCCAGAAACGTCCAACGTCTCGGGCGCTGATTTCCCCAGGCCAGGAAGATAGTACCGCAGGGCCGGAGCCAGATATTCGACGAGAAGAGCGGTACTCCAAAATGCAATTCGCGGAGTCGTCTCCATTTGAGAACCCACAAGCCAGAAGGCGCTTGCAAGGACTAGCCAGAGGGTAATCCGCAGGAACGTCAGGAAAGAGGCCGCATCGACGCGATGATAGGCGTAGAGCATGAAAAAGGAACGCCCCATCTGAATGGCGCAGTAGATCACCGCAAATGCAAATCCATGGTCTCCAAACGCGTCCGGCAAGGCGATAGCCAGCAGGATACCCCCAAACATCAGGAGAAAGAGCATCAGCCGTACTGGATCTTGCTCGGTATCGAGAAGGTTTGTAACCCAGGTCGAGTGAATCCAGATCCACCAGATCGCAAGAATGAGCAGCGCCGCCTCGACAAGGGCTGTGGGGCCGAAGTCGCTAGCAAGTGTCTTTGCGAGCTGGACCAAAGCGAACACAAAAACGAGATCGAAGAACAGTTCGGGAAAGCTTGCTCTGGTCTGGTCGGCGTCGGCCTTCCTTATCCATTGCTTTCCAGTTGCCGCCCCCTTGGCCTCTGTCGGTTCTGCCGCTCGATGTCGCGACGCTGGGTGCATTATTGTTCCTCCGCCCGAGATGGAGAAAGAGGTAGAGCGGGACGGAGTTCCAGCAATATCCCACTCGATGAGGAGAAGGCCTCTGAAGGGATTGGAGAGGAGCACGATTGTTTACAACTATTCCCCCTGTTCGAAGGGGCCGCTCGCTTGCAAAGCGGGGCGTTGATGATGCCCACTTCGACAGAAACCGCCCCTCGAGAGCCGTCCACACACTCCATTTCATGCGGGATCCGAACTAGAAGGCGCAAAGCGGTACTCTGGGTTGTCTAAGCGCTGAGCAGGGTCAACGATCTTCACGCGCCCACATTACAGTCACCGCGATACAACGCATATGCACGGAAGGCCTCGGTCTGCAGGTTAGAGCGCGTTGGATACAACCTGAGTTGCTACCGATATCAACACAGCCGCCAACGCGACCACGGTCCCAAGTCGCAAAGCCTTCATCCAACGTACCCGCGTGCCGTTCCAATCATAGCCCATTTTGCTCCCCTGTCGGGATCATGCCGCTTGGGAATGGTCGTCTCTTTTCCTGTCGAGGACGTAAAACGTTTGCGTCCTCGTGGAAACTAGCCAAAGGATCCCCAGGCGAGGCCTGTCGCTATGATTGGAGCGCCAGGCCTCTGGCCGTCTCCTCCCCGTCCGAAGACGACTGGTGCTCGCTATCACACCGCTTGCCGGAACTCTATTTGCCCATCCGGGCTAAACCCTGTGGCTAATGAGGATATCGCGATGAAATCCCTTGAGTGCAGATGAGTAGCTTGACAGGCATTAACCTGTGGGCTGAGAAATCGGCTCATCTGAATTGGTGCTTGATCGGGAAGTGGCCGCTACTGGTATGGGAGGCGGGAAGGGCGCGTTTTGCCACGTTCAGCTGCGCCGGGGAAGTGTTTGGGGCAGGATATTTCGCAGGAACAATAGCCTTTATGCGACTTTCGAAATACGGAGCCACAGCGCTCTGGGTTGTGGTCCGTCTCGCCGCTGGTCAAATAGCGATCACGTCAGGGACGTCCCCGTTCTGGCTTCGGCAAAACGATGCAAAATCCTTGAGGAATTTCTCCCCCGCCGGACGATGAGCGGGGTCCATGAGCTTTTCCATGATTGCGTCTGGCGTCTCCTTCATAACGGGAAGCCGGAAGAAAATCGTCTCGGAGAAATTTGAGCTTAATGTCAAAAGGACGGTGCGCAGCGCTGCGAGCATGTCGTCGCCTCGGTGCGAAGCGTGGATGAGGGCTATCGGTTTTGCGATTACGGCCTCCCCCGAGACAAGCCAGTCGATGGCGTTCTTGAGGCCTCCGGGAATGGTGCGAACATACTCGGGGCTGGAGATGATTAGCCCATCACTTGCCGAAATTTTCTCGACGAAGCGGATGACGCTTTCTGGGGCGTTTGCGCCCTCCAGATCGGGAGAAAAGATCGGCAGCTCACCAATGTTATCAAAGACTTCAATGGTGATATCGGCTGGAGCGAGGGATTGGAAAGCCCTCAACAAGGCCGAATTGGTGGAAAGCCGACGCGTACTTCCTGAAATTCCTAGTATCCTCATTCCTCAAGGATAGTGAAAATTCCGCAGCCAGCAAGCCATCGTGGACCCGGCGCCGCTTTCAAAAGCACATTGTCAACGCTGAGGAAGGTAAAACGAGGGAACAACGGGCGGCCTTTCCTCGTTGAGAAAAACCGGGCGTAGGAGGACCAAACAATGAGTGACGAGCCGCGCGAACGCGATATTTTGTCGTTGAGTGACGACCCGCTGCCAAAGGTTCTCAAGACACCACGCCTGGCGACGCAAAGAGAGCAGCTTGATGTGTTGCGGGCCGACGTGGCCCGGCTTCGCGAGCGCCTCATCGCCATAGCGGACGGGACTTCCAGACTGGCGGCGCTCGAGGCGACCGTTGTTTTAGAAACGGTAGAAAGCGGTATCAGACGTCATCTCACGCCGGTTCTGATCACCGCGGGTGTTGCAGGTTATATCTGGAGCGCGTTCTTGAGGCGACGATAACTGTGCCCACCTGCTCTCTGCGACGGTGCAGCGCACTCGAAAAGACGTGGCTGAAAAAAGACGGTCCTCAAGGAGGGAGCCATCTTACACACGATCCGGAGAGATCCTGGATCGCTTGCGGGGTGCATCAATAGAACCGCTCGATCATAGGAATTTTCCCATGCCTGCGCGGCCGTTTCGCTGAAAGCCGTTTTTCAGCCTTGGATGTTCGAGCGCCGTGCCCTTCACTCTCATCTCCAAAAACAGAACGCGATTGCCTTGTCGCAATCGTGGCCATGCCCTAGTTCTTGAAGCGATTTTAGTCTGGGGCCTGCCTCGGCCACGTGCCACAGAACGGGTCGTATTTTATGATTAGGCGGAAAATGCATGCGCGGAAGTGAACGCGTTGAATTGAGGAATAGGACGCGGGATGCACATCAGCGGGTAGACGCCGCGGTCGGCGAGCTCAGCACTATCGAGGACTATCGCCGGTACGTAGCGCGCGTGTTGCCGTTTCGTGCGATAATGGACGAAGCGCTGAGGAACGTCTCTTGGCCTGAAGGCTGGAATTGGCGACCATCAGGGGTTGCAGAGCTGCTTGCTCAGGACGCGTGCGATCTCGGCTTGGCACCGGCGCGCCGCATTCGGCCTGATTTCGATCTTTCCGACCCAAGCGCGCTGCTCGGTGCCCTCTACGTGGTGGAAGGGTCGTCTCTCGGTGCGCGGGTCTTGCGTCAGAGGGCGTTGAAGCTTGGTTTCGATGAAACCTTCGGCGCGAAGCACCTTGCTTCGATGGCGAACGACACGACCCGATGGCCGTCCTTCCTGTCGCTCCTCGAACGAACCCGCGATTTTGACGTCGTTCGGTCTGCCGTCACGGCGAACGCCGTGTTTGCTCTCGCCCAAACTTGCTTTGAAAGTACATATCTTGTCGCCAGTTGAACCCGTCACCCTCGAGACTTGCGACAGGGAGCCCATTCATATCCCCGGGAGCATCCAACCGCACGGTTGTCTTCTGGCGTGCAATGTCGGGTTCACGACGATCGAACGCATATCGGCAAACGCTGCGAAGATGCTCGCCTGGGAGGGCAGCCTCCTTGGGCGGCCTCTTGTCGACGTGCTCGGCCCAAAGTTGTTGCATGATCTGCGCAATGCGCTTGCGGCCGCGGGAGCGGCCTCACGACCGGCCCTTTTGCTCGATGTCGCTTTTGGCGACCGCGTGTTCGACATTGCCGTCCACCTTCACAAGTCGGCCGTCATCATTGAGTTCGAGCCGGCGCCGTCGATCGGTCAGCCCTTGCATATCGCGCGCGAGATGATTGGCCGTATCAAGGACATCACCGACGTCGACCGTCTCGTGCAGCGCGCGTGCCGGATCGTTGCCGGTACCATCGGCTATGACCGCGTGATGATCTACCGCTTTGAGCAGGACGGATCAGGCAAGGTCGTCAGCGAAGCGAAACGCGCCGATCTTGAGAGTTTTCTGGGCCAGTATTTTCCAGCAAGCGATATCCCCCAGCAGGCCCGCGCACTTTATCTCAAGAACACCATTCGCGTCATTTCGGACGCGAGCGGTGCGCGCGTCCCGGTCGAGCCGGTTCTGGACGGATCCGGCGAACCATTGGACCTCAGTTTCGCGCACTTGCGCAGCGTTTCGCCCATCCATTGCGAATACTTGCGCAACATGGGCGTCGCCGCGTCGATGTCGATTTCGGTTGTTCTGGACGGCCAGCTCTGGGGGTTGATCGCCTGCCACCATTATTCGCCGCGCGCCCTGCCGATGGCTCAACGCGTTGCGCTTGAAGTGTTCGGCGAATTTTTCTCGCTGCACCTGAAATCTCTGAAGGAACGTCGCCGGGTTGCGGCCGTCGCCGGCACACGCGAAGCGCTCGACCGTTTTCTCATTTTGTCCTCCCATCACGAGGATGTGGGTGAGCTGTTGCGCCAAAGCCTGCGTGAATTCTCGCAGTTGCTGGCAAACGACGGCATCGGCGTCATGGTCGATGGCAAATGGGCGGGGATCGGCACCGCTCCGCCGGACGAAGAAAGAGCCGCTCTTCTGGACTTCATCCGCACTGTCAGCGAAGGGCGCGTCTGGGCGACACATGCCCTGTCACAGAAGTTCCCGGAGGCATCGGCCTACAGCGAGCGGCTTTCGGGCGTTCTCGCCATTCCCCTTTCGCAAACCGGCTCGGATTGCCTGGTGTTTTTTCGCAAAGAACTGGTCCAGACCCTCAACTGGGCCGGCAATCCTGAAAAGACCTATGAGGCAGGTCCACTCGGCGACCGCCTGACACCACGCAAGAGCTTTGCGATCTGGAAGGAGACAGTCCAGGCGCAGGCGCAGCCCTGGTCGGAGGCCGAGCGGGAAATCGCCGAGATCGTCCGGGTCGCGATCGTCGAGGTGGTGCTGCGACACAACGAGCTGATGGCGGGCGAGCGGCGCAAGTCCGAGGTTCGGCAGCGGATGCTGAACCAGGAGCTTAGCCACCGCGTCAAGAACATCCTCGCCGTCATCAAATCTCTGGTGACGAGCCCTCAACGGCACAAGAATTCGCTCGAAGAATATGTTTCGACGCTGCAGGGTCGCATCGAGGCGCTCGCAATCGCGCATGACCAGGTCGTGCGCGGCGATGGGGGCGGGATCCTGGCGGATCTCCTGGAGGCCGAACTCCAGCCTTACCGGACAAATCTGTCGACAATAACGCTCGAAGGTCCTGCCGTCTGGCTCGACAGCCGTGCTTTTTCGGTAATGGCGCTGGTGTTTCACGAGCTCGCGACCAACGCCGCCAAATACGGCGCGCTTTCGGTGACGGCTGGCGAAGTAGAGGTGCGCTGGACGATGACCGGCTCCGATTGCGACGTCTCCTGGCGCGAGCGAAACGGTCCACTCGTCACTCTGCCGTTACGCAGGGGATTCGGTAGTGCCCTCATCGAGCGCAGCGTCCCCTACGATCTTCATGGGCGCAGCTCCGTCCGCTTCGAACCATCGGGGCTTGAGGCAGAGTTCAGCATCCCCTCCCCACACGTCAAACTCACCGCGTTAGGTCCGACAATGGAAACATATACGGTCGGTACCGCCGCTCCCGAACAAAGCGGCCTTGGCCGTGCAAACCCCAGGGTTCTGATCGTTGAGGATCAGATGCTCATAGCGCTTGATCTCGAAGCGATGCTGTCGGACGAAGGGTTCTCGGAGGTTTCGACGGCGAGCTCCGTGCAGCAGGCCATGGCACATATCGAGAGGACTGCTCCGGAACTGGCGATTCTCGATATCAATCTCGGGCAGACCAATTCGTTCGGGATCGCCGGCGAACTCATGCGCAGAGGCACTCCATTCGTTTTTGCTACAGGCTATGGCGAGGGAGCAGAACTGCCGCCGGACCTTATCGGCGTGCCGATCGTGCGCAAACCCTACAGCAGAAATGCCATCGTCGGAGCGCTTTCACTGCTGTGGGACGAGACCCTGTCCAGAGACGCGCAAAGGGCAGTGACAGGAACGACGAAGGGAAAGACCGAAATCGATGTCTGACATCAAGTCGCTGTCTCGCGAGCAACTCGAGGACGAGATCCTGAGGCTGAGGGCCCTGTCGCAGGGAGGCGCCGCGCTGAAGGTCCATAACGCCAGCGACGACGACGCGCGAGAGGCACGCTATCGAGCCCTTTTCGAGGCGATCGACGATGGTTTCTGCATTATTGGCTTCATCGACGGACCACATGGTCCGCTCAGCGATTACGTACACCTTGAAGCAAATTCCGGCTATGGCCGGCATACAGGCATCTCGGACATCGTCGGCAAACGGCTTCGGGAGATTGAACCCGGCAACGCGGATGTCTGGTTGGACGTCTATGGCAGCGTGTTGCGCACCGGCAAACCAGTGCGCTTCGAGCAGGAGTTCAAATCAGTCGCCAGGCATATCGAAGTTTCGGCCACCCGCATCGAGCCGGCAGGCCTGCGCCAGGTGGCGGTCCTATTTCGCGACGTAACCGAGAGGAAGAAGGCCGAAGCGGCGCTACGCGAGAGCGAAAGCCACGCGCGCGATAACATACAGCGTGTGCAAATGGCGATGGCCGCAGGGGCGATCATCGGCACGTGGCTGTGGGACGTGCCTACCGATCGCTTTACGGTCGACGAAGCTTTTGCGGCCGCGTTTGGGTTCGATCCGCAGCAAGGGCGCTCAGGCCTGAGCCTTGCCGATATCGTCGGCGCCGTTCATCCCGACGATCAGGAACGAGTGACGGCCTCGGTCAGAGAGGCCCTGGCAAAAGGCGGAGCCTATGCCCACCAATACAGGACGCGTCGCGAGGACGGGAGGTATCGCTGGCTCGAGGCGAACGGTCGCGTGGAATGCAGCAGTGACGGTGTTGCGCTTAAATTTCCGGGTGTCCTGATCGATATCGAGGAGCGGCGCGCGGTCGAAGCCGAACGCGACCATGCCCTTGCGGCCCTCCGCACGCTCAACGAAACGCTAGAGCAACGGGTAGAGGAACGCACCGCAGCCCTTGTCCAGGCGGAAGACGCCCTGCGGCAGGCGCAGAAGATGGAGGCTGTCGGGCAACTAACCGGGGGCCTGGCGCACGACTTCAACAACATCCTCGCCGGCATCAGCGGCAGCCTTGATCTGATGAAAACTCGGCTCGCCCAGGGCCGTGTGGGTGAGATCGACCGTTATATGACGGGAGCACAAGGGGCGGTGAAGCGGGCCGCGGGCCTAACTCAGCGCCTCCTTGCCTTTTCCCGCAGGCAGACGCTCGATCCGAAGCCGTCGGACATCAATCGCATCGTCGCGGGTATGCAAGATCTGATCAGCCGAAGCGTCGGTCCTGGGGTGGCGGTCGAGACTGTCGGAGCAGGAGGGCTGTGGACGGCCTTCGTCGATGTTGGCCAGCTCGAGAACGCTCTGCTCAATCTTTGCATCAACGCTCGCGACGCGATGCCGGATGGTGGACGCTTGACGATCGAGACCGGCAATCGGTGGCTCGACGAACGCGCTGCGGCCCAACGTGGATTGCCGCCGGGGCAATATGTCTCCTTGTGCGTCAGCGACACCGGTACGGGCATGTCGCCGGATGTGGTCGCCCGCGCCTTTGATCCGTTTTTCACGACGAAGCCGATCGGACAGGGGACGGGGCTTGGCCTTTCCATGGTCTACGGTTTTGCCGGCCAATCCGGTGGTGCCGTGCGCATATACTCCGAAGTGGGCAAGGGCACGATGATCTGCATTTATTTGCCCCGCCACGCGGCCGAAGATCATAGCTCCGACATACCAGCCGACGCGGGGCCCGCGCCTGCAGCGACCGGAGTTCACACCATCCTAGTCGTGGACGACGAACCCCTGGTCAGGATGGTCGCGGTCGAAATTCTCGAAGAGCTGGGCTACGAAGTGCTGGAGGCGAGCGACGGCCCTTCCGCCCTTAAAATGCTTGATGCACGCCCCACAATCGATCTTCTGGTTACCGACGTCGGGCTGCCGAACGGCATGAACGGACGGCAGCTTGCGGATGCGGTGCGCGTCCAGCGTCCCGGTCTTAACGTACTCTTCGTCACAGGGTATGCGGAGAACGCAGTACTCAACCACGGGCACCTCGACCATGGCATGGAAGTGGTCACCAAACCCTTCACAGCTGACGTGCTGGCGCGGCGGGTCGAAAGCTTGATCCGCCAATGACAACTGGGTCTGGCGCGCCAGGCTTGCTGCATTTCGCCGATGGACAGCCAACTGCGCTCAGCTGACGGGACCACCGGGCAATCTGCAAGTCCGCGCTCTTTTCAGGAGTTTCGAAGTGCTCGATAACCCTCGTTCTGGTCAAGCTACGCCCTTGGTCTGAATTTCCGCCCGACCAAAGCCCGTAAGGGGAACAAAAAATCAACCTCGGCATTTAACTGTCGGCGACGAGGGTCGTCGCGGCAAGGCGTTTTCGTTGGAAATTCAATCGCTTTCGATTTCGCGCTGATACCAAAAGGCATTCCCAGTGACGGGCAGAGGAGCAAAACCATGAAAGCGATCGGATCGCTGGCATTTGGCATCGCATTGTCCGTTTGCGCCAGCGCCGCGGCTGCGTCCGTCGCCTCACTCGTGCTGGCCAAGCCCACCGAACCTCCTCTGCTGAAGTCGGCTTCGGCTCCAGATCTTTGGACCGCAACACCGGTCCGGATCGACCGGAGCCAGCAGAACTACCAGCGTTTGCCGCCCGTCTATTCCACTTACGTCACGAACCCGGTTTCGGCGAAGCGAACATCGGGGCGTCTGGCACTCACCGCTCCAACCTTGGTGACCTCCCATACCGGCCTCTCGACAGCCCACCGCGATTGGTGCTCAAGCCGCTACCGGTCCTATAACCCCGAAACCAACGCGTACCGTTCATACGGTGGACAAATACGAACGTGCCAGTCGCCTTACGCGGTCATGTACCCGATCCACAAAGACCGGACGGCGCAAATCGATCGGCGGTTCGTGGGCTACGCGACGGCCGAACCGCGTACCGTCTCGTGTACCGTCCGCTATCAGTCGTATCGAGCCGATGACAACACCTACCAGCCCTACAACGGCCCTCGAAGGCACTGCCTTTATCCATCCCAAGATGCGCGCCTCGAAGCGAGCAACAGCGTGCGGCCCGTGTCGGGGCGATGAGCAGCCCGCAAGTCAACTGCGGCACGAACATTCTTCGGCGGCACCGGCCTCTCCCGGGCGTGCGTTGCGACGGCTGAGGCATTCAAGGGATCGCGATCCCGATGGATAGCGAGAGTAAAGCGGAAGAATGAGCGTTCGTCCGGCTATCCAACCTCTACCGGAACATGGAGATGCAAAGAGTTGGAGAAAATCACGCGAAAGCGCAAATTGCGGTCCAATCGGCCACTGTGGTCCAACACGCGTCATATCAAGGTTGTCGCGCAAAGTCGCATCTCCGTTGACAAAGTCGATGTGTTGATCGTCGGCGCCGGCATCGGAGGGGCGCTGATGGCGTTGTCCCTTGCCAAGCGAGACATGAAAATTCTCGTCGTCGACCGACGCTGGCCGGTACAAGGCAGCACTTTGGCGAGCACTGCGATGATCCAGCACGAGATCGATGTGCCGCTCCACCAGCTCACCACGATGATTGGGCAGGACAAGGCGCGGCGCGCATGGCAACGCTCCGCAAGAGCAGTGGAAGCACTGATCACGCTCATCGACAGTCTTGGAATCGACTGTGGCTTTGAACAAAAGAAGTCTCTTTATCTGTCCGGCAATGCCTATGGTGCCCGCGCGCTTCGCTTGGAAATCGACGCGCGGCAGGCCGCTGGCATTTCAGCAAGGTTTCTCAAGTCTGCTTGCTTGCGCGAAGAGTTCGGTCTCAATCGGACTGCGGCAATCGAGTCCGATATTTCTGCAGCCGCAAATCCGGCGCAATTGACAGCCGGCTTGTGGCGCAAAGCCCAGAGGGACGGTGTTTCGCTCATAGGCGACACGGAGATTACCGACGTACGCAGCGTTGAAGGATGGAACGCCGCTGCGACCTCGACAGGCGAAATCATACTGGCCAAGCACGTTGTGTTTTGCACGGGCTACGAGTTTCTCGACGTCGTGGCCCACCAAGGCCATCGGATGGTATCCACCTGGGCTCTTGCGACTAAGCCGCACCATCCACGGCCTGACTGGCTTAAGAACTATGTTCTTTGGGAGGCATCCGATCCATACCTCTATTTTCGCTCGACCAAGGATGGTCGCGTGATTGTTGGAGGGGAGGACGAAGAAAGCGCCACCGCATTTGCGGACCCTATCAAGCTTAGAGCCAAATCCCAGATCTTGCGCGCAAAGCTGTCGGCGCTCCTGGAAATACCAATCGGCGAACCGGATTATCTTTGGGCCGCGCCTTTTGGCATTACCTCTGACGGATTGCCGCTTATCGGAAACGTTCCGGGGCTGGAGAATGTCTATGCTGTGATGGGTTATGGGGGCAATGGCATTACCTACAGCCAGATCGCTGCGGAGATCGTGTCGTCAGAGATTTTGGGCTACCGCGACCCAGATAGCGAATTGTTTGCCTTTCGCTGAGCTTTGAAGCCAGGCAGCAAGCAGAAAGGCCGCCGGAACGGCGGCCTTTGAACATAAAGAGTGGAGGTAGCTTTGGATCAATGGAAACGCTGGTTTGAATACCAGTCGTCGATATCTTTCCTCGCCTGATCCTTGGCATATCCATAACGCTCCTGGATCTTGCCTTCGAGTTGCTCGCGTTTACCGTTGATCTGGTCGAGGTCATCGTCGGTGAGTTTGCCCCACTGCTCCTTGACCTTACCCTTAATCTGCTTCCAGTTGCCTTCAACACGGTTCCAATCCATTTTGGGGACGCTCCATTGCTATTTCAGGTACATTTCTTGAACGAGTGAGCTACGCACTTGTTCCGTTATTTGTTGAGACGAATGATGGTGCTGTTTGTCGGGCGCGGCTCTATGAACCTCGAGACAGTTTAGCCGACTGCAGGCCCTGCCTCGTTGGTTTAGGCAATGCTTATCCGTTGCCAGCGGCATTATGCCGGTATGCCGGCAACGGATGAATTTAGGACCCGAGAAGACGCCTTGGGGACATCAGCGCCTGTAGCGCCGCCGCTCCTGTTCAACCTCATCGGGAGTATAGGGAGCGAGCGTCGGATCAAAGCGCCGCCAGCCCTGCTCTGAATAAGAAGCTCGACGCTGCACCGGGTCGACCCAGCTACCGCGGCGTAGGATCGCTTCGGCATCCGCCTGGAGCGCGTCGTCGACCCGTGCCGTGACGACCGCGCCACCGCGCCGTACGCCTTCCGCATAGACATGGGCATGTTCTTCCGGAACGCCCGAATCCGTCATCGCTCCGATAATCCCGCCGGCGGCACCACCTGCTACCGCGCCGGCGGCAGCACCCGCCGCGGTCGCGGCAAGCCAACCGGCTGCGACCACCGGACCGACACCCGGGATGGCCATGACCCCAAGGCCAGTCAACAGGCCGCCAATGCCACCGACCGCAGCGCCGACACCGGCGCCTGTCCCAGCGCCTTCAGCCGCGTTGCTTTCGTTTGCAGTGCCGTACCGATCCCCAACATTGTTGGAAACGATGCTGATGTCGTCCGACGGCACGCCGCGATCTTCAAGGGCTGACACAGCGGCGCGGGCGTCCGAATAGTCGTCAAAAAGTCCACTAACGGTTTTCATGGGGATTTCCTCGTTCTGGAGTTAGTTGGCAACAATGTTGCCCTGGTAGTCGAGCGCGACCTGCATGGATTTGCCGTCCTTCGAGGCAGTTGCACGCCAGACGCCCTTGTCGTCGAGCTTTAGACCGGTCACATCGGTGTAGCCGGCATCAGTAAGGCGATCCTTGGCCTGTTCTTCAGTGAAACTGTTGGCACCGGCGACGGGCGCTGTTGGATTGGTGGTGTCTGGTGTTGCCACGGCAGGCGTATCACCATCTGCCGTAGCGGGAGGTGTGGCGGTCTGCGCGAGCGCGCCCAAACTCGATACGCCGAGGAAGACCGCGGCTAGCAGGATATTTTTCATGATTTTGTTCCTCGTTTCGATCCTCGAGATGCGGGCATCCGGAGGAAAAATTTGAGATCATAAGAGCCACATCTCCGTTCGTTTCGACCCGGTGAGCAGCATGATGGATTATATGCAGCAGACTGAGGGAACACTGCGCTTCAGCATCAATGCTCCCTTCGGACGGACTCTACATGGCGTCCATGCCCTTGATGGCATTGTCGAGATGCGACGTGCATTTCTCCATGTCGTTCGCCATCATGGCATCTCTCGCCATGGTGAGTTCCTTGGTGGACTCGATCTTTTTTGCGCCGTCGGAGATTTGCGCGACTTGCTGTTCGGCCTTAGCGATTGAAGCTTCATCGCAAACGACCTTTTGCTGTGCCAGAGCGGGGCTGGCAAATGCCGCGATGAGGGCGAAAGTAGCAATCCGTTTCAGCATTTGTATGTTCTCCATTGGGCCGATACGACACCGGCGTTCACCGCGATTGAACGGCAAAACGGGTCGTTCTGTTCCGTTGATAGCGGGCCGAAAAGCGAAGTTTTTTCAAGGAACATCCAAGCGTTTGGTGCGTTAGGAGCGCGTGCAACTGTGGGTCTAGATGTGCGCTTTTTATGGGCTTTTGGCCGCCTTGAGAGTGAACAGCGAGCGCGGGTGCCGGTGCATAGGACGGAGGGCTTTGCGCGCTAGTCTTGTGGGTGGTCGTCAGGGGCGAAGATGCTCCCCGTCTCATCGCCATCCCAGTAGGTGACTTTCGACGCGTGAACCTTGATCATTAAAAGACCGGGTGTGTCCACGCCTTGGGGAAACCATCTTTCAAGCTCGCTCATCCAATGCTCGGCAAACGTCTGCTTGTCACCCACGAGCGAAGCATTCCCTTGGATTGCAATGAAAATACCGGGTTTGCCGAGAAGGCTCGGACGAGCGGTGTAAGTCAGGGCTACCTTCGGATCTGCCTTGATCTCGGTGATTTTTTGTGACTGCTCAAAGCAAAAGAACCAGGTGTCCCCCCTATAGTCCACGTCGCCATTGTTGCTCATTGGTCGACTGGAGATGGTTCCGTCTGCCTTCTTTGTCGAAAGCATGCCGAAGTCGATATTCTTCAGTTCGTTGGAGATGTCGTTGAGCGTCAAAGTCATCGTGCACTCCCGTTGGCGTTCAGGTCCTAACCGCGAGAGCACAAACAGGTTCCTTGACACCGCCCTGGCGCACGTCGTCGGTCACGGTTCGCTGAAACCGGTCGCGGAAACACGGGAGCGACCTGCAGGATCGTTGCGAAAGATCAGTCCACCCCGCGCCTTCGATCGCGCAGGCACGTAGTCAAGCGTGATCTCCGCGGTCTCTATGACATTATCGTTGTCGGTGATTTCGCCACGTACGACGACGGCGGCCGCCGTTCGGTCGGCTGCATTGTTAACATCGAACATGACCAGATATCCGCCAGCACTCCCCGCGCTGCTGACGATCGTCACCGAGAGGTCCGGAGGCCCATCGGCCTGGGTTGCAGCCTGATAGCTGATCCAGCCAATAAGCGCCGTGATCAGGATGGTGGAAACCGCACCGGTCGTCCATTCGATCCAATGCGCTCGACGATTTTCAACGGAGCCTGGTTTCGGGGTCTTTGCCATCACGTTACCTACAGAATGAGGCGCGCTGCGGCTGCGCCGATTGCGCTCGGGAAGGCGAGGACAGCCGTGGCGACAATCGCTTGTGTTGGATCGAGGCCGTCCAGCCGATGAAACGTCCATAGGCAATAGAGGCTGATCGCGAATGCGATGACGTAACCCGGCGTTGTGAAGCGGATAAGGGCATGCCAGCCAGGTGTGTTCTCATCGAGTTCATGGCCGCCTATGAAAGACAGGGCGTAGACGAAGCCATGCATCAGCAGGATCGACGCCAAGATTGCGGCAATGGCGTGCCACAGCGACATCTTAAAGGATATCAGGATCATTTCTTCGGTTGGGGCGACGTTGAGACCGAGAAACAGAGCCCCAACGACCATCATAAAAAGTTCGCCACCGTAACCATCGCCCCGCGTCTCGCCGATCGGATCCTTCTCGTCCTCGCCGCTTTCGGTTCGTGTCCCCAGTTCGCTGCGGCCGAGCAAGGCGCCAATGCTGGCTGGGACCGCCTGAATGGCGATCATTCCAAGCACTTCCGGCAGGGCCTGGCCAATCTTTAGGACGCCAATCATGAAAAGAACAAAGACACTCGCCGCGATACCCAGGCAGTATGCAATGCTTGCGTCTCGCAGCGCTTCGCGCCACGTCGATACATTTTCAAAGCCGATCCGACGCGCAAGGAGGACAAGCAGCGGAATGTTGACCACAAACAAAATAAGCAGCCGGTCGCGGTCGATGTAGAGGCCGAGTTCCCACATTTCCATCGTGAGGAACATAGGCAGCGCAAAAAGCAACGCGCCGGCGAAGCCGCGTGCGAGGCCCTTCGCGAAGCGGCCATGGTCAAAATCGGCCCGCGTCCCGCCCTTGGTCATCTTTCCCTCTCAAGGTTGCTGTCGGCCTCGCAAGGACGCGGCAGCATTTCTCTGACAGAGGTAACGTCGAGAGACAGCGCAAGTTCCTGATGTCCAGCCGGCCGGTCCAGCCCCTCAATGTCGGCGTTTCCTTGCTTGCATCGATCAAGTGCACATCGAACCCGTTCAGCCGTCCGCACTCCGGTGATCGCGACCGGCGCGTAGCGCTCATGCTTTCGTTGCTCAGGGCATTGGAACAATAACAACGTCCACGTCTTTCCACGGGGTTGGTAGCCCTTGGGAAAGGGAATGTTCGTGAAGTTGGAGCAGTAAGCTATGCCCTTGGGTTCTTTCGACAAGGCGGGGAGTGAAGATATCTTGCGAGCGAGGCTTGCGGCCATTGTGGAGTCGTCCTTCGACGCCATCGTCAGCAAGGATCTCGATGGTACCGTGCGAACCTGGAACGGCGCAGCCGAACGCATGTTCGGCTACTCAGCCGAGGAGATGGTCGGGCGATCAATCCTGACGATCATACCCACTCATCTTCACGACGAAGAGCGAGATCTGCTGCAGCGCCTGCGCAAAGGTGAAAGGATTGAACCGTTCGAAACCGTCAGGCAGCGCAAGGACGGCAGCTTTGTAACCGTTTCGCTGACGATCTCCCCGATCCGCAACTCCAAGGGCCGCATCATCGGAGCATCCAAGGTTGCGCGCGACATCACATCCGCAAAGGACCGTGAAAGGCGAATTCGCCTGCTGCTGCGGGAGGTCAACCACCGGGTCAAGAACCACTATGCCATCATTCTTTCGATGATCCGGCAGAGCAGGAGCGAAGAAACGGAACCTGCGGTTTTCCAGAAGGACCTTGAAAACCGCATATGGGCCCTTTCGGCATCCCACGACCTGATTGCGTCGGCAGATTGGCAAGCAACAGATCTAAGAGGCCTGGTCGAAAAGCAGATCGCAGCGTTTCATGCTGAAGCGTTCTGTCAGATTTCTGGCCCGGGCATCGCGCTTGCCCCAGCTGCAATCGAAAATCTTGGGATGGCGATCCACGAGTTAGCCCTTCATTCGTCAAAGGGCGGCGTATTGCGGTCGCGTGCCGGCACGATTTCAATTACCTGGGCGCTGGCCACTTCCCCGGCAGGCCTTGCCTTTTCGATGTCTTGGGATGAGCACCCTGGCCCTGAAGGTCGCGACTATCAGTTGCCGCGCTCGGGTTTTGGCGCGGTCGTTCTAAAGAGGACAGTGCCGCAGGCCCTAAACGCCAAGGTGGAATCCGCCCACGGAGACGGATTTGCCCGGTGGCGGTTGGTCGGGCCCGCGGACCGCTTCCTGGAGTGGCCGCGCTTCTCTCTGTGAAATCACTGCAGTGACCACTGTGCACTGTCACCAAAATGTGACAGGCGGTGCCTGGCGAGAATGAGGTGGCGGCAGGGAGATGGAAAAAGAACGAGGGAGCCATAGTTAGAGCTCGCAAATTCAGCATTCCGCGGTTTAGCGGGAAAGGTTTTGGGGGCAGACGGGTGAACAAACGGCCTGTTATTTCAAAAGTTTGTACGCTTCGGCGGGCAGGTTTGATAATGCAACATAGAATCAGCGCGAATCCGTCAGGGCTGGTCGAATTCCGACTTCGGCAGGAACCGCCGCTGAACCAGAACGTCTTCGCAATCCAGCCACGCACCGTCAGCACACGGTCGCTGTTTCCACTCAATGCTTGCTCTTTCCTCGGAGTCTGAATGTCCGCCACCGCAACCAGAAGATCGAGCTTGAGTTCGCGCTCGTTCCGCGCGCTTTTGGGCCTAGAAGCGGGCGTGGCCCTCGGCCTGGCAGGCACCCTCTTCTTTTTTGTCGCAAGCAGCGTCGTTGCCTATCTCAACCTGGAGGCCCTGCAACGGGGCAACGAGAGGATTGTACAAACCCACGTTGCCATTGTTTCTCTCGACGAACTGCTGTCGCTTGTTCAGGATGCCGAGACCGGTCAGCGTGGGTTTTTGTTGACCAATAGTGGGGGCTACCTTGCCCCCTACAACGCGGCAGTTCGCGCCATTCGGCCAAAACTCGATCAGATCGGTCAACTGACTGCGAGCAATCCGGGCCAAAGTCAGCGGCTGGTGGCTCTCAGGCAACATGTGGACGCCAAGCTCGCGGAACTCGGGGCGACCATCGATCGGAGACGGGCCGACGGTCTTGAGGCGGCGATTGCGATGGTAAACTCCGATCGCGGCAAGATCGAAATGGATGCCGTCCGCGCGCAGATTGCGGCCATGTCGGGCGCTGAGCTGGAAGTGCGCCTTGATCGATTGGCCGAAATGGAGAATGCGCAGAAGACTGCGCGGCTCAGCACTCTCCTTTCTGGTCTTCTCGGAATTGCTTTGACCGCAGCAATCGCCCTCCTCATTCGCAAGGCCACGATCGTCCGCCGAAGGGATGAATGGCTTCAGGCTGGTCAGGTCGGGTTGGCGTCGGCGATGATGGGCGATCAGTCGATCGAGCAGCTGAGCAAAAGTATTCTCGACTTCCTGGCGCCTTACGCAGGCGCCATTGCCGGTGCGATCTTCATTCGCGGTGATGGTTCGTTCCAGCGGGCTTGTAGTCGTGGCGTTCCGCCCGAGGCGAACTTGCCAATGACGGTTCGACCCCGCGAAGGCCTCTTGGGTCAAGCGGTTGCGGAAGGGGGTTCAATCGTCGTCGACGATGTCCCGGATGGTTACCTGGCCTTCGGTTCCGGGCTTGGGATGGACAAACCACGCCATCTCGCGATCCAGACCGGAAAGGTCGATGGTTCAGTGAATTCGGTGATCGAGCTCGGCTTTCTTGGGCCAATCGACGAGACCATCGTCACCTTTCTTGACCGCGCATCGGAGGCTATCGCGATTGCCGTGAAGGCAGCGACCTATCGCGGCCAGCTTCACGACCTGCTGGAGGAAACGCAACGGCAGTCCGAAGAGTTGCAAACGCAAAGCGAGGAGCTGCGCGTTTCAAACGAAGAGCTTGAAGAGCAGGGGCGGGCGCTGAAGGAATCTCAGGCGCACCTCGAGCAGCAGCAAATTGAACTTGAGCAGACCAATGCTCAGCTGGAAACACAAGCCCAGCGGCTTGAGGCTCAGCGCGACGAGCTGGAGCGCGCGAACGTATCGATATCGGCCAAGGCGAAGGAACTAGAGCAGGCAAGCCAATACAAATCCGACTTCCTTGCCAATATGTCCCACGAGTTGCGCACGCCGCTGAACTCTTCCTTGATTTTGGCCAAGCTGCTTGCGGACAATCCCGACGAAAACCTGACTGAGGAGCAGGTGAAGTTTGCCAAGACGATCCAATCCTCGGGCAATGATCTCTTGAACCTGATCAACGATATTCTCGATCTCTCCAAGATCGAGGCCGGGCATGTCGAAATCCGGCCGGAAACCGTTTCGCTCGAGCGACTGGCCGGCAACCTTCGTCAGGTGTTTCTGCCGCTGGCGACCGAGAAGAAACTCGGGTTTTCCGTTGAACTTGCTGAGGAATGTCCGCTCACTATCGAGACCGATCCGTTGCGGCTTGAACAAATTCTCAAGAACTTGCTTTCAAATGCGATCAAGTTCACCGAGACCGGCAAGGTCACCTTGGTGATTGGTTCGGTTGGCGAGGGCAAGGTTAGCTTCTCCGTCAGCGACACCGGAATCGGAATTGCACAGGAACATCAGCGGGCGATCTTCGATGCCTTCCACCAGGCCGATGGCACAATCAGCCGTAAGTATGGCGGCACCGGGCTCGGCCTTTCCATCTCTCGGCAACTGGCGCGGCTTTTGGGCGGAACGATCGTGCTTCAAAGCCAGGCGGGACGGGGTAGTACGTTTACCGTTACCATCGGGGAACGGTTCGATGTGGCCAAGCCGACAGCTCTTGCGCCAAGTCCAGGAACGCTCGCAACGACGGTCACGGCGCAAAAGGCAGGTACGGTTACGCCCAGGCCGATCCGCCGGATCGACGACGACCGAGATGTTCTGACAAATACAAAACGCGTGCTGCTGGTAATCGAAGATGATGACACTTTTGCCGGCATCGTGCGTGATCTGTCGCGGGAAATGGGCTTCCAGGCAATTGTCGCGGCAACCGCCGAAGAGGCGCTTTTGCTTGCGAAGGAATTCATGCCAAGCGCCGTCGTGCTCGATATAGGGTTGCCGGACCAATCGGGCCTCGCCGTCCTCGACCGGCTGAAGCATGATGTCTTGACCCGTCATATCCCGATCCATGTCGTGTCGGGGAGCGATCACGCCGAGAGTGCCTACTCTCTCGGGGCTGCCGGTTATGCCATCAAGCCCGTCAATCGAGAAGAACTGTTGAAGGTTCTGCAAAAGCTCGAGGCGCGGTTTACGAAACAAATGCATCGCGTCCTGGTCGTCGAGGACGATCCGGTGCAGCGCGAAGCGGTGGCAAAACTGATCGGCACCCAGGACGTCGAGACGGTGACCGCCAGCACCGCCGCCGAATGCCTTGACCTCCTGAAGCACCAGACTTTCGACTGCATGGTGCTTGACCTGTCGTTGCCTGACGCGTCGGGATATTCGTTGCTGGAGACGTTGAGCTCACAGAGCGCTTATGCCTTCCCGCCTGTCATCGTCTATACTGGACGCGAACTCTCGGCGGATGACGAGCAGAAGTTGAGGCGCTTCTCGAAGTCGATCATCATCAAGGGGGCAAAATCCCCCGAGCGACTGCTCGATGAAGTGAGCCTGTTCCTGCATCAGGTGATATCGGAACTGCCGGACGAACAGCAAAAGATGATCCGCAAGGCGCGCAACCGCGATGCGCTGTTGGAGGGGCGTCGCATTCTCGTGGTGGAAGATGATATCCGAAACGTCTACGCGCTAACCAACATTCTTGAACCGCGCGGTGCGATCGTCGAGATCGCGCGCAACGGCCGCGAGGCACTGGAGGTTCTCGAAAAAGCTTCATCTGGCCCCGGGCGCCCGATTGAGCTCGTGCTGATGGACGTCATGATGCCTGTGATGGATGGTTTGGTCGCGACCGCTGAAATCCGAAGGAACCCGACTTGGAAGAAGTTGCCGATCATTGCGCTGACCGCCAAGGCAATGCCGGACGATCAGGAGCGCTGCATTGAGGCTGGGGCGAATGATTACATGGCCAAGCCGCTGGACGTCGACAGGCTGCTGTCGCTGGTGCGTGTATGGATGCCCAAATGAGCGAAGCCACCGCCGTTGAAAAGGTAGAAGACATCGAAATCCGGTTGCTGCTGGAAGCACTGTTTCTCAAATACCACTATGACTTTCGCAACTATGCGATGGCCTCGATCAAGCGCCGCCTGAAAAAGGCGCGCGAACAACTGGGGTTCGATACTTTCTCGGCGATGCAGGAGGGACTTCTGCACGATCAGGCAATGCTGCCGCAATTGCTGCGTTTTCTGACCGTCCAAGTGAGCGAGATGTTTCGCGATCCGAGTTACTTCCAGGCGATCCGGGAAAAGGTCGTTCCCCACTTGAGGACCTACCCTTCCTTGAAGGTGTGGATTGCTGGCTGCAGCAGCGGCGAGGAGCTTTATTCGCTGGTTATCCTGTTTCGCGAAGAAGGCCTCGAAGATCGAACGATCTTCTATGCCACTGACATCAGTCATGAAGCGCTGGAGGCGGCCGAGGCCGGCGTCTATGCACTCGACAGGATACAGCTTTTCACCGAGAACCATCGCAAATCGGGTGGAAAATCATCGTTGTCGGACTACTATCAGGCGGCATACGGCAAGGCGCTGTTCGATAAGACCTTGCGCCGCCATGTCGTGTTTTCGGATCACAGCCTGGTGACCGACGCCGTTTTTGCAGAAATGCACCTCATATCGTGCCGAAACGTCATGATTTACTTCGACCGCGCGCTTCAGGACCGCGCGGTGGGTCTTTTCAAGGACTCGCTCGCTCGCAAAGGTTTCCTCGGGCTCGGCGCCAAGGAGAATTTGCGCTTTTCCCTTCATGCCGATGCGTTCACGGATTTCGTGCGTGAGGAGAAGATCTACCAAAGGCGTGTCGAATGACGCCAGCAAAAGCTCAAGCGGTGATCATTGGCGCTTCGGCGGGGGCTGTCGAAGCACTTTCGGCAATCCTGCCGGCGTTGCCGCGAAGCTTCCCGTTGCCCGTGATCGTGGTCGTTCACGTTCCATCCGACAGGCCGAGCCTTATGGTCGACCTGTTTCGTGCAAAGTGCCGGTTGCCTGTCGAGGAGGCCGAGGACAAACAGTCGCTCGAGGCCGGCACGATCTATTTTGCACCGCCGGACTATCATCTGCTCGTTGAAACGGACAGGAACCTGTCCCTTTCCTCTGATGAGCCTGTCCTCTTCTCACGCCCGTCAATCGACATACTTTTCGAAAGTGCTGCCGATGCCTTCGGGCCGGATCTTATCGCGATTGTCCTGACCGGCGCCAACCGAGATGGGGCAGACGGCCTGGCGGCTGTCCACAATGCAGGCGGAACGGTGATCGTGCAAAACCCCGAAGGCGCTCACGCTCGCGCCATGCCGGAAGCTGCAATCCAATCATGCCCGAGCGCCCTCGTCCTGTCGCTCGATGCCATTGCCGAATACTTGAAAGAGGTCTGAGAACAACTATGGAGCCCGTCCCGTTTCTACTGGTCGATGACCTCGAGGAAAATCTCATATCGCTGGAGGCACTGCTCCGCCGAGACGATCGCCTTCTCATGAAGGCGCGGTCCGGCGATCAGGCGCTTGAGATCCTGCTTCGACAAGACGTGGCGCTCGCGCTTGTCGACGTTCAGATGCCGGGTCTGGACGGTTTCGAACTTGCCGAGTTGATGCGCGGCAACGAACGCACGCGACACATTCCCATCATCTTTGTGACGGCGGGTATTGCAGACGGCCGACGCCGTTTTCGCGGCTACGAGGCTGGCGCGGTGGACTTCATCCAAAAGCCGATTGAACCGGACGTTCTGTCAAGCAAAGTCGACGTGTTCTTCGAACTGTACCGGCAAAGGCAGCAACTCGCCGCTCAACGAGATGAACTCGCTGCCCAGGCGCAGGCGCTTAAGCAGGCAGCAGAGCACAAGGATATTCTGCTGCGGGAAATCAATCACCGCATCAAGAACCTGTTCAGCCTCACCGCCGGGTTGATCTCGGTGAGCGCCAGGCAAGCCACAACCGTTTCCGATCTAGAGGCTGATCTACGGTCGCGGCTACACGCACTGTCTCGCGCCCACGAACTTACGCTGCCCGACCTTGTCGGGGAGGACGATCGCGGAGATATTGCGACGACGGTTGTGGCTCTGTTGAAGGCGATCGTTGCGCCACACGACCACGCTCACGGCTCTCGAATCCTGATCTCCGGAACGGACGCTCCCCTCGGCGACAAGGCACTGACGTCAATGGCGCTCCTTCTGCACGAACTGACCACCAACGCTGTCAAGTATGGTGCCCTTTCCGGCCCTGCGGGGCAATTGAGCATCGACCTTTCGACTTTCGACGAAGAACTTCACGTCAAGTGGAGTGAACACGGATCACATCCGTTGTCCCAGAGCTCCGAAAGGACGGGATTTGGAACAACGTTGGAGAAAGCGGCAATCTTGGGATTGAACGGATCGCTGGCGCGAAATTGGCGGACAGATGGGCTTTGTCTGGCGCTCCGCATCCCGCTAGCTAGTTTAAAAAACTGATCGGTCCCCGCAAGGACGCTTGACGCACTTTTGTTTGTGGTGTGCTGGCATAAAGCTGCTAATCGAGCAGTTTACCGGGGTTAGTGCCCATTCCCGGTTGCTCCTAAAATCGGTACTCGCCGACGTCCCATTTAATAGGTTAATCGCTCATTCTATAAGGGCGCGCGACCAGAGATATTCATTCGCCCTGCGGACAGGACTCGACGCTGCTCGGGCTTGAATTCCGGTCTGCCTGCCACACCTAAACTTTACCCGGGCCTGCGGAAATATAAACGCTCATTGTCGCAGTCCCTATCGAAACCGAGCCCGTACGGGCTCGTCCCAGCGGGGCGCATATGAGCCAACGTGAACCTGCCGACGACACGCCCTGGATTAAGAAGGCCGACGAGTTGGAGGCGCTGTTCCAATTGACGGACGGACTATACGGGGCTCCGTGGGAATCTCTGCAATAGCACCCGTTAAGGGAATTGGAAGTTCTTTGGATTGAAGCGGTTGGTTCGAATTGGCCTGAAGCGTTCAAGGGGTCTGTCAATTTCGTTCCAGAGATAGTCGCCGGTGAGCGCGATATGCGCCCATGGAAGCGGTGCGACCTGGGAGAGAAGATCGTCTGGAATGGCGATGCCTTGGCCGCGCACGTAATCGACGGCTCGGCTGAGATAAACCGTGTTCCACAGGATGATCGCGTTGACGACGAGGTTGAGGCCGGAAGCCCGGTAGGCCATGGTTTCAGCGACGCGATTGCGCAGCTCACCAAGCTGGTGGAGAAAGACGGCGCGGGCAAGGGCATGACGGCTTTCCCCTTTGTTGAGGATGGCGTGCGATCTGCGTCGCAGCTTCGTGTCGAGCAACCAGTCGCAGATGAAGATCGAGCGCTCGATGCGGCCCATTTCGCGCAGCGCCTGATTGAGCCGGTTTTGCCGGGGCGACGCGGCAAGTTTCTTGAGGATCACCGACGGCGGCACCAGACCTGCGGATTCCGATCTGAAGCCGGCCACCATTCCGATCAAAATCCGGCCATCGTTCCGATTTGAAGCCGGCCACGATTCCAATCAAAGACCGGCCGGTTTCCGGCTCTGAAGATACCCCTTGGGTCAGCAACTTTGGCATCAAGCCTCCCGGTACACGAGGAGAGTTTGATGCCAGCGAAGAGAAGGCTGACCATGCGACAATTACGACAGATGCTCCGGCTTGCCGGAAGCGGGACAAGCAGCCGAGAGATTGCGGTGATCCTCGGCGTTGCCCGCAGCACCGTCCAGGATAACCTGAAGCGGGCTGCGATGGCAGGGTTGAGCTGGCCATTGCCGGGAGAGCTGACAGACGATGCTCTTGAGTCTCGGCTTTTCGCCCGCGCCGGCGTCAAGCAGGGCCAACGGCGACGTCACGAGCCGAACTGGGCACAGCTCTCTATCGAATTGAAGAAGCCCGGCGTGACACTGCTGATCCTGTGGGAGGAATATCGCAGCGTCCATCCCGATGGTTATGGCTATAGCCGTTTCTGCGAGCTGTTCCGCGGGTTCGAGCAGCGCCTTTCGCCGACGATGCGCCAGGAGCATGCGGCCGGCGACAAGGTCTTCGTCGACTATTCCGGTAAGAGGGTGCCGATCGTCGATCGCAAGACTGGCGAAGTCCGCGAGGCGGAGCTGTTCCTTGGCGTGCTCGGCGCATCGAGCTACACCTTCGCCGAGGTGACCTGGACCCAGACCTTACCGGACTGGGTCGGCTCACATGTGCGCATGTTCGCCTTCTTCGGCGGTGTGCCCCGCCTGGTCGTGCCCGACAATCTGAAGTCCGGCGTCAGCCGCGCCAGCTTCTACGATCCCGAGATCAACCGCAGTTACGGCATGATGGCGTCCCACTATGGTGTCGGCGTTCTGCCGGCCCGACCGCGACGCCCGAAGGACAAAGCGAAGGTCGAGAACGGCATGCGCTTCGCCCAGAGTTGCCTTCTCGGCCGCTTGCGCAAACAGACGTTCTTCTCGCTCGCCGAGGCCAATGCCGCAATCGCCGACGTGCTGGAGCGCATCAACAATCATGTCATGCGCCGGTTGGGTGTCAGCCGCCGCCATCTCTTCGAGACGGTCGAACGCGCGGCGCTCGCAAGCTTGCCCGCCGAGGAGTACGAGTTCGCCGAATGGCGCTTTGCGCGGGTCTCGACGGATTACCATGCCGAGTTCAGGAGCTTCTTCTATTCCGTCCCGCACGCGCTCATTCGTCAGCAGGTCGATATCCGGGCGACCGCGCGAATGATCGAGATCTTCCATCGCGGCAAACGCGTCGCGGTCCATCAGCGCCGCTATGGCGGGCCGCGCTATGGAACAGACCCCGCGCACATGCCGAGCTCCCACCGCCGATACGCCGAATGGACGCCGGAGCGCTTCCGGCGCTGGGGCGCGTCCATCGGTCCGCAGACCGAAGGGCTGATCGTCGCCATTCTCGCCAGCCGGCCACATCCCGAGCAAGGCTTCAGAACATGCCTCGGCATCCTGCGCCTCTATCGCGACCTCGGCCGCGAGCGCGCCGAGGTCGTTTCGGCACGGGCCGTCGAGATCGGCGGCCTGACCTGCAAGACGATTGCCTCGCTCATCGCAACCCACAAGGCCCCCAGACATTCCACCGAACCCGCCGCCGTCATGGAACACGCCAATCTGCGTGGCCCCGGCTACTTCCATTGAGGAGACACCTGATAATGCTGACCAATCCCACCATCGACATGCTGCGCGAACTCGGCCTGACAGGCATGGCCAGCGCCTATCAGGAGCTCGAGGCGCAGCCGGAAGCCAGACACCTCGAGCATGGCGAATGGCTCGCTCTGCTGCTCGAACGCGAGGCGACCACGCGCCGCCAGAAGCGCTTCGAGGCAAGGGCTCGCGCCGCGAGGCTGCGCCATGATGCCCAGATCGAGAACATCGACTTCCGCGCCGCCTGCGGCCTCGATCGCAATCTCGTCCTGAAGCTCGCCAACTGCGACTGGATCAGGCAACACCATAGCCTCTTGCTGATCGGACCCGCCGGCGTCGGCAAGAGCTGGCTGGCCTGCGCGCTCGGACACAAGGCATGCCGCGAGGACTTCTCCGTCGCCTATCATCGCCTGCCCAGGCTGTTCGCCACCCTTGCGCTGGCGCGCGGCGACGGCCGATATCCCAAGGTCCTCAAGGCGCTCGCCAGAACCGACCTGCTCATCCTCGACGACTGGGGTCCGGAGAAGCTCAACGACGAGCAGCGGCGCGATCTCCTGGAGATCGTCGAGGACCGCTACGAGAAGCGATCCACCATCGTCACCAGCCAGGTGCCCGTCGATCACTGGTATGACATGATCGGCAATCCTACGATCGCCGATGCAATCCTCGACCGCCTTGTCCACAACGCCTACCGCATCGAACTGCACGGCGAGAGCTTGCGAAAGCAGCGTCAAACACCATCCGCCGCTTGACCGCGCGACAATCACGCGCCATGCAAAACAACGACCCAGGGGAGCATCAACTGGCCGGCTTCAGATCGGAATGGTGGCCGGAATGAAATCGGAATAGGTGGCCGGCTTCGTTTCGGAATCAGCGGCCGACTTCACCGGAATACGCACCAGACCTGCGCCGATCGAAGCCTTCAGGCGCAATACCTCATCCCAGTGCTGCTCGATGACATCCATATTGACAGTTCCCGCGATCAGCGCGTCAAGCGGGGCGTAAGCCGGATCTGGATCGATGACGAACAGCCTGCGATTGCCGAGATTGCGGATCCGCGGAATGAGCCTGTAGCCGTAGGCATGGAACATCGAAAACGTCGTTTCGGTCGCGCCGGCGGTGTCTGTGGCGTGCTCATGGATTTCGATGGAGCTTTCGTTGTGAAGGAGCCCATCGAGCACGTAGGGCGCCTCGCTCTCGGATGCCTGGATCATGCGGGAGAAGAAGGAGGCGAAGCGGTTGGACAGGAAGCCATAGAGCGAGGCGCCGGGCCGCTTGCCATATTTTGCATTGTAATCGAGGCTGGCTTCGCCGCGGCCGCCGGCCGGAAAGAACTGACCGTCCGAGGAGGAGATATGGCCATCGCCCCAGATCGCGGCAAAGGGATGGACTTGCTGCGCATCGACCAGAACGGCGGTCGCCGTGGCATACGTTTCCGAGCGCACATGCCGGTCCACCATCAGCATCATCTGATGGATGGTGACACCACGCGAGCTTTCGGCCATGCGCTCAGCGCCTGCATTGGTCGCGTCGGCAAGGATCGCGGCCATCAGCGCCGCCTCATCGCTCGCCGTCTCACCGGTGCGATAATGGGTGAAGCTGTCGAGAAATCTGGTCCAGCTGTGAACTTCGGCGAGCAGGCTGGTGATCCTGATCCGTGGAACAAGGATATAAAGACGCCGGCTGAGCGCCACGACCCTATCGCGCTCCTCCTCGCGAATAGCCGAGATCGACAGACCCTTGTCGGAAATCACCGCATCCGGAATGGCGTTGGACGCAGCCGCTTGAGCCAGGGCTTTCAGTTTGGCGTCAAGCGTGGCAGTGCGTTCGGCCCGCCAGGCCGCGAAGCTGTCCGGGATGGCAAGCCCCAGCCTTTTTTCCGCGCGCATCAGGGCGAAGGTCGCGCGTGGCAACAGATAATCTTCGAAACTTCGCCATGCCCGGCTGCCATCGACCCAGATGTCGCCGGCCCGCAGACGATCCCGCAGGTGGACCAGCACCGCCACTTCCCAGGCGCGGAAGTCGATCTCGCCGCCGCCGGACCGGACACGTCGTCGCCATTTGCGGGTCAGGAAGGCAAGCGGCACGTGGGCGGGCAGCTTTCGTCCGCGGTAGAGCGCGCGCAGATAATCCACTGCGGCCAGAAGCGGTTCGTCGGGACGGAAGGACCGGAAACAAAACGTGTCGAACAGGAGCCGCGCCAGCTTGCGCATCGACTTGTGCCGCTCCACCAGTTCGTCGAATTCGTCACTGCGATCAGGACGAACAACAGATGTGGCTGCCGCCATACTGGCCAACAGTCCTTCCCAGCCGATGCTGGATGCGATTGCGGAGGCAAAATCAGCGTTGCTCCCGCGTGCCGTCACAAGCGCCTCACCGAGCTGAAGATGATTGAGCGCCACACCGGCAAGGATCTCCGCTTCTTTCAGCCGGCGTTCTTTGCGGCTGACCTCGGCTTTGCGGCGGGCGCTGCCAATCAGTTTGCAGAACATGTCGACCGCAAGATCGGTGATCGACGCCTGCTTCTCGATGACGAAGGCGGTCAACGTGGCATAGCGACGCTCGACTGTCAGTCGCCGTATCTCACGCGCATGCAGGATGCGGGCTTCCCGGGCGATGATGCCATAGCGGTTGGCATGGATCGTCTTGCGCCTTTCATCCGGAATGGCGGCGGGACGCAAAACCTCAAGGCGGGCGATCAAACCCTTGAGGTTCTTCAGCTTCGCCCCTTCGGGCGCTTCCGCGATCCAGCCGAGGTGGCTTCGGTCTCCAATCCGGTTAGCGACAAGCTGGTCAAGGACCTCAACGGAGGGCTGGCCCAAACCCCGGATCAACTCTCGATAAGCATGCCTGCGCGCCGCTGCCCGACCGGCCATCGCCAGGCGTATCAGCAGTTCGGGACCAGGAACGAGGAGCTTCCCGTCCTTCAGCGCCTCGATAACCGCCTGTGCGATCGGCATACCCTTCTCGGTAGCGGCCGCCTCGCGTGCGGCCGCGGTGATCAGACTACGGTAATCGCTCGCCCGGACAGCACGCAGCCCAAGAGCGGCAACGATCTCGCGCGCATGTTCCCGGCGTGTTTCCTCACGTTGTGCATAGAGGCCAAAAACGGCAGGCTCGATGCCGAGCTGATCGGCGACAACCGAGATAATTGCCTGAGGCGGCCCGCAGAGGCCGCCCCAGATCCCGGACCAACGCAAGCTGGATCGCAAAGCCCAATCGGTTGTGCGAACGGCGATGCCCCTTGGCGAAGGCAATATCCTCAACCGAGAGCGCATAGCGCGCCAACGCTTCTTCATAAGCTTCGGGTGGCTCGAACAGAATGGCACGCGACTGCGCGTCGAGGAAGGACATCGATCGTGCCTGCCCTCAAAGTGAGGTGTCGGGCGCGACTTTCTTCCCGGGCCCGGTCCATCCAATCCGCCTCAGTGTGTCGATCAGCGTGGAGCGCGGCACCTTGAAAGTCCGGCAAACGGACGCCTTGCTGGCGCCGCCTTCCAGAGCCGCAAGAATCTGTTCGACCTTTTCGGCGTCGATTGCCGGTGGCCTGCCGCCCTTGCGACCGCGTCGGCGCGCCGCGGCCAGGCCCGCATTGACCCGCTCCGTGATCAGCGCTCTTTCGTATTCGGCAAGCGAGCCAAACAGGTTGAACAAAAATGAGCCATGCGAGTTCGTCGTATCCATTGCCTCGGTGAGAGACCGGAAGGCGATACCGCGCGCCTTCAGTTCCTCGACAATCCGGATCAGATGCGAAAGCGAGCGCCCCAGCCGGTCGAGTTTCCATACGACCAGAACATCGCCCCTGCGCAGTTCCTCCAGACAGGCCTTCAGGCCGGGTCGATCGTCGCGCGCACCAGACGCGCGATCCTGATGCAGATGGCGTTCATCCACGCCAGCCGCAAGCAGCGCGTCACGCTGCAGAGCGACCGACTGGCGCTCGTCACAACTGGATACCCGCATGTAACCGATAAGCATGTACGACAAACCCCAAATCTGAATTTGCCGTACAATGTCACATACCGACAGGGTTTGTCGCGCAGAAAACCGCCGTCTTTTTGAGATCACCTTGAGCCTTGAGGGCGCTACGCGGAAATCACCTGTTTCCCGTCACCATCAAATCCCCTTAGCGAGTATTGTTGCAGAGTTCCACGGGCTCCAGATAGTCGCGGTTCAAGCGGCCGCTCGCCGTCACTTCGGGAACAAGAACGTTACAGCCGCTCTGAAACCCCATCCTTCTGGACCGTGCTCGGGTGCTTGTGCCCAGTACCGCGCACCCGCTGTGAAGCTCACGGGCTGCTCACCGAATTTCACCAGCTTTGACACCTGAAAATTGACCGGAACCGACCACTCGTCCTGCATCCAGTCGTATGAGCTTTCAGTGTTCAGCGAAAAAGTCCATGCATCGGGTGTCGTATAGGAAACGAATGGCTGCAGAAACGTCGAACTGACATCCTGCCGGTCGCTTTGGCCGGCGAAAGACCAGATATGGTTGGCCAGTATCCCGTATGTCCAGGGTCCGTCCTGTTTCAAGGCGACAGCCGTGGGGCCAGCTCCCCATTTTCCACTCCCAAGCAGTTCATCGGTCGCTGTTGGGATCAGGAAGACCGGCCCAGCGCCCCAGATGATCCCGCCTGGTCCAGGTTGCTTGGGGGAAACGAAAAGGCTCTGGGTGATATCGCCGAGACCGAACTGGTGCCCGGATTGCCCAGCTATGTCATTTTGCGAGATCACGGGCATGATTGTGCGCGAGATGATGTTCCAGTCTTCGTTTAGCGAGATTGGGATGACTGGTTGGATGTTGAGGACTTCGCGGTTGCCGTCCTCCGGGCCGTAACCGCGGTCATAGTTGAACTGAAAGGGCACGCTGATGAGCGAAGCAATCGGATTGCTGAGCTTCTTGGCGAGGTCCGCGCCGGACTCTTGAGCAACGGCTGACCCAACGCTGGCCATGAAAGATACTGCCAAACAAATCATTCTGTGGTGCGGCTTCATTTTGTGACCTCGGCCCCTGGATTCGAAGTTTTTCTGTGCTGCTTTGCCTCAAGACGGCAGTGGTGCAGCTCGCGTAACGGCACAGTCAGCGGACCACGATCGGTCCGCTCGTTGTCTATAAACATCCGCGGAACGTCGCGAACAGCCCATGAGCATCCTAAAACCGTACCACCAGGCCGAGGATGGGCCCCTGCTGAACGGTGTCGAACACGAACCCGTCGTCGCTGTAGTCCACACCGAGGGCGCGGTAACCGGCAACCGCCGAAATCGTGTCGCTGAACCGGTAGCCGATCGTCGCCGCGACATCCCAGTCGAGATCGGCGCCACCTGCCCCAATGAACCCCCACCCCGTCAGATAGATTTCGGGAGTGAGCGAATAGGTGCCGCGAAGGCCGGCCAAACCGTCCACCCAGGTTTCACCATCGCTTCTGGAGCGCCCATCGAGAATGCCACCGCTGAAGGAAAGCTCGCTTTCGACGGACCACACGCGCAGGCCGCCGACGATTTCGAGCCGCGCGGTGCTGGTTTCGAAAACGGAGTACCCTGCACCGAGCATCCCGGCAAAAGTCTCGGATCTGAGCTCGACGTCTGTGGCAAGAATGCCTCTTGGCGTGCCAGCCTGCCCCGAAATCTTGGTGTACATGACATCGCCGAAGATGCTGTAAGGTCCATTACGGGCCTCGCCCATCGCCATGGCGCCGAAATCGAGGTGATCGAAGATGTCGCTGAAACTGGCGTCGACGTCCACCGCAGGCAATCCGAATTGCCCAAGTTCGCCCGACAATCCAGCTGCCCAGAAATAGGGTGCAAAAGAAAAGGTCCAGCCGCCCTCTGTAGTCGTCTGCTGAACCTCCGTCGTCATCGGCGAATAGACGTCCGCAGCCATCGCCCCGCTGCTAGCGAGACAAGCTCCGATCGCCGCCAGAGCACGAACCAAGTATAATTTCATGCTATCCCCCATTGGTGGTCGCTGATGCGACCGAGATCGATCCGCGTCCCGAGCAGACATCGATGAAGATCGCAGTTTGGCCAAATGCTATTTGCGTTAAGGTCTTGCGCGCTACTGGCTACAATTCTCGCTCCTAACCCGATTATTCTTCCCGCAAACGCTGTTGGTCGTGGTCGTTCCACTGGATGGCCCGACAAGCATCTCGACATGCTGAGCGTAGTTTTGCCTTGTGTTCTGATCGACGATCGCGGCCGGAGCGGAAACAACCAGGCCCGCGGCGGTTCCAACCGTTTGCGCGGCTCCCGCGGTCGCTGCCACGATGTGGTCGCCAAGTCCCAGGCGACTGTCGGTTAAGGTCTGTCCGCTCGACAGACGAGTACCGATCAGTTGTACGATCTCCGGCGACTCCGCAAACTTGGTGTGGTGCAGATTGTCGCCCGCTTTGATCTTGGTGAGATCGATGACCGAGATTTCGTTCACTGCCAGTTCCTCCTTGTAGGGAGACTGCTCCGGATCAATGGCGCCCAATCGGGAAACATTGCCCCAGACACGTCGAGAAACTGCGAGGGCGCGATCATCACGGGACACGAAAAGTGTAAAGCGCGGACGTTGTTTGCCCATATCGGCGATCTGCGAGCTGAAAACGTTGACGTCGACGTCCGGCGCCGCCAACATGACATTCTTGAACTTGCCCGGAAGTCCGTCATTGCGGATGGCCATCTGGCGCAGGGATTCGAGTGCAAGCCAGTTACCCATCGAATGCGCGAGGATCGAGACCTCCTTCACCTCCGGATCGCGCGCCAGATACTGGAACAAGTTTTCCACGGCATTGCGCGTATAGTTCGTGCTTTCGCGATCGTAGCCATAGGCCAGAAGGCTGCCGCGAGACGGCCACGTTGCGAGCACCGGCACACTCCGGGCACCTGAATCGTGGACGATCTGCGCGAAGCGGAAGACTGCATCCTCAAAATGATTGTTGAACCCGTGGATGAAGACAAGGACGCTACCATCCGGGCTCTTTCGCACTTTCGTGTTCAACCAATTTTCGGCCGTCGCTCGGTCGATTTCCTCAGCTTTCAGCGTTGCGAAGTCCGTCTTCGGGTTGGGCGGAAGTTTGCGTGGCCAGGCGACTTCGCCCGCCTTACGGGCAGCGTCAGGCGGGATCGACACCGTAATGTCCGCAAAGGTCGGACTAGGCGCGCGCTCGCCGCTAAACATTTCGCCTCGCTTTGTGGCTCGACCCCGCGTCGTCGCGATCAACATCTCAACCTGGCTGGCCGACGAGACGGCTGCGACTGGCTCGAGGACGCCTGTCGGCCTGCTTGCACAAGCAGAGAGCAGAGTGACGCTTAGGCCAACGACCAAGGATAAATACGGTCTTGATTTCGCGCCACCGTTGGCGTCCAGGGGTAGGTAGCGCGTCAACTATTCACTCCTGTTCGACAAGAACTGCACTTCAGCCGTTGGAACAACGACAGGGCTTTCAACTGGAGGGCTAAAAGATCTAATCGTGGTTGTTTATACTTCGCGATCGAACAAGGGGGGGGAAGCGTCTATCTACATTTCGTTCGTTATTCGACTACAGCGTTACAATAGGCCTCAGATCGCCGCTTGCCATTTCATGCCAAAACTACTTCAGAAGCCGCCAATTTCCAACTTGGTGGACAGCCGACCGGGTTCGTCAAATCCAGTCGCCGTGTTGCGCCGCCGGTGCAAATGCCGGCCGGCGGCAACCGTCCTCGGTCATGATGACCACAAGAAGCAGAGGCGCCAACCAAGCATCAGCACAGTCGGGGGAGAACTATTCGGCCACAATGATGCCGGGCGGCTGCCACGTCCCTTCGCCGACCGGCAATATAGAAGGCGCTTCCGTCTTCGGCCAGTACAGGCGCATCACGAGATAGATTGTGCCATTCGGCGCAGGCAGCCAATTGGATTCCTTGTCCGCGCCAGGGCTGTCTTTCTGAATATAGAGGGTGAGCGAACCATCCTCGTTCTTCTTCATGCCTGGCAACATCGGTGAGTTGATGAGGTAGCGATTGATCGGATTCTCGATCAGGAGCTGGCTCTTGCCGTCGTACATCGTCACCGACCAGAAAGAGTTCACCGGCGGGAGTTGTCCGGCGGGAAAAGTGATCTTGTAGTTATGCTTGCTGGCGTCGAGTGTTTCACCTTTCGCATCTGTGCGGGTGAAGGGACACATGGCTTCCACGGCGTCGTTCCCATAGAGCCCTGCCTTGGCCGCGGCGGCACGCTTCAGCCAATCTCCCTTGTAAAAGTTGCGATCGCCAAAGAACGAACCGACGCTCCAGCCGTTGATCACCTTGTTTCCGCTGGCCGCGAACTTCGTGACTTTGTCATCACCACGTTTCATACCAAGGCCGATTTCTAGTTTGTGAGCGATCGGAAGCTCCTTGAAATCGAATGATTTACCCGGGCCCACACCGATACGTGCGAGCTTGGCGCGAATGGCCTTGTCCTCTTCCGTGGGCGGCACGAATTCGAGGGCGGCATCGAGATAGTCGAAGAAGTTGTCTTTGATGCCCTGCGTTGTGGCTGGCAAGAAGTCGATCTTCTGGGCGGCGGGCGGTGTGGGTTGCTTTAAGAAGGCCGAGAGCGGCTGCACGTTGTAGCCGGCCTGCACCTTTTCCACGTTCGGCAGATCTTCAACGTTGATCAGCTGGGTTCGAAAGTTGGCGAACACGAACGGCGTGGTTGACGAGAAGACTTGTTTGATGCCGGCAGGCTCCTCGCCTTTCCAGTCAGGTCCAACAACCAGATAGGAACCCGGAACGTTTCCCGTAGCGCGGCTACCGATATAGCCGAAGTTATAGGTGTTACCGTCTATCAACTGCACCGAATAATAGCGCTCCTTCTCCACCGCCGGCACGGTGATCACCATCGGCTCGGCACGCAAATCCAGCCACAGAATGGAGTACGGCGTGTCGCTGTTCGGCGTAATGATTGCCGTGTCCGCCGGGGTGGCGACGTGGTGCATGTTGTCGATCTTATTGAATGGCGCCTTGAACTGGCTGGACTTCGGATCGACGGCGAACTCGTGCATGACCGCGTAATTCATCACGAGCGGCAGGCCGTAGATGAAGCCTTCCTCGGCGATGTCCTTGGCCTCGACAAGGCCGGGGTAGCTCTGTGCCATCAGCAGGCTTGGCCTCGCAAGCGCGGCGCCAGCGGCGATTACCGCGGTGGATCGAAGTAGATCTCGCTTCGTCAACATTTGCCGTATCCTATATTGTTCGATAAGTTATCGAAACGACGCGAACTGCAGGACAGTTCTGGAACCCTGGACGCAATTGTCCGGTTTTGCGGCGACACTCATAACCCGCCTGTACCAAACTGCGGCCAACAAAAAGGGGCGGCTTCGCGTATCCCGGTAGGCGGCGGGCCTTTAGGTTCCCCCCTGCGCCGTTGGCTCGCCGTCCCACCAGTGACGTCAAAGTCTCTTGAAGATTTCGTCCTTACAGACCAGACCGCCCATCACGCAGCCGCTCACCTTGATGTCGCTGCCTGCGATCTCGGCCTTGCCGGTATACTCCTTGCCGCCGTTGGTGAAGTCGATCAGCTTGCCGGAATACTTTCCGTTGCCAGTGGACGCGAAAGCGGCGAACTGCTTGCCGTTGAACGCGCCGCTCGTGTAGGTCATGCAGAAGCCAGCTCCGCAAGCTGCCACCTTTGCCGTTGCGCCCGTCTTCGGGGTTCTAAAATCGCCTTCGATCGGGTCGGCATGGGCCGCTCCGGTCGTCAGCAGCATGACGGCGGTCGCCATCATCATTCTGCGAATAACAATCTTCATGACAAACTCCAATGTCTTCGGCCAGCAGTGGCCATTGGTTCATTCACAGGTAGCCTCATCCTGCACATGTAAACATTGACTGCGTATCGACACTCTTTGGAAGAGCTTATCCGGTGGAAGCCCGTGGGATCGTCGGCGCGTCATGCGAGCTATCGGTCCACAGTGCCTGCGTTTTCTTCGGCGAAAGCGCAGCCCGGTCGTTTGTCACTCGGTAGGGTGGCCAGCCGTCCCTGATTACTCGTTCTAGTCGCCGGACATTAAACTAGTCGTCTCCCGGCCGGAGGGTAGCGTTACGGCGCTGTAAAGACACCCAGATTGACAAGCTGGACGCGTCTGTTGCTGGCCGCATCGCCTTTCGAGCCGTCGATTGGGAAATACTCGCCGACACCAACTGCGTAGAGTCGATCAGGGTCGACCGCGAATGTCGTTGAGAGAATCTCCCCTATGGCTGCGGCCCGTTTCTCGCTGAGGTCCAAATTATGTTTGTCGCTGCCTGTTGAACTCGAGTGGCCGACAATGAGGAACTTGTAGGCCCAGAGATTCGGATGATGAAGCGCATCGGCAATCAAGCCGAGCGTCCTGTAGGACTCTGGCTTGATCATGACCGAGTCGTTCTCGAAGTCGATCTCGACAACCATTTGCGGAAGCTTGGCGATCTTGCCCCAGTTCGGAAGTGATGCCATCGCCACTCCGCCCCCGTCTATAGCTTCCTGGCGGAGAATGGCGATGTCGATGAACGGAGCCGCGCGAACGATCTTGCCAAGCCCTGAGACGATCCGTTGTTCGGAGACCTCCTGAGCGGCCGCGAAATCCGGTGCCATCGATGCAGCGAGTGAAAGTGTGAGGAGTAGGGAACGAATCCTGGTCATATGACTACCTCCAGCCGGCATCGGTGATCGCCTGATTACACGCGTTACCCACGCGCTTTTCGGCCTTGATAAGGCATGCCAGGCGGTAACCGTCGCCCTTCACGCTCGAGCAGAGCTGCGCGATATCGTGTTTGCAGACATTCGCGTATGCGGCCTGGGCCTGCTCCCGTTGGCTGATCGAGGTGAGCACAGTCGATATCGATCCGATGCAGAGCGGTGAGATTTTGGCTGCGTTTTTCTGGAGGCAATCGGCAATCCGCCCGTTGCCGAGATTGAGGCCGTGGCAGAACTTCTTGATGTCGGCACCGCAGTCCTGCGCCAGTTTCGTGACGGCGTCGGCGTAGCTAAGTGTTTCTGCGCGCGTCGCCCCCGCTAACGCGAGACCGATTAACAGTGTGGCTATTATGGCACTTTTTGTCTTCAAGGCTTCGTCTCCTTCAGTTCTGAGGTGGCTCGATTTCTTTGGACAGGAGCCCGCAGAATCTTATTCCCGCGATCTGATACCCGGTCTAAGTGCTCACGAAGCCAGCCGTGCCGGCAATGAGAAAGAGGGGGAGGTTTGGATGATGGGTACAAGATCTGAAACGACGGGTGGCGGCTTCATCTGTGGTCCTTCGGCATTTTGGCTGAGAGTACCTGGATAAGAGCATATTGTCGGCCTTGGGGAAAAGTTATCGACGCTTGCGCGATCCACCGGCCCCTCTTCGGGATAGTGTCCATTGGACCCCATCGAGAAGGTTCCGCCTTCGATGAGGATCATGCCGGCGCGCGCGCGCGCTGCAACGGTGGTTCCGTGAGTCGATTTCAAAGTCACGCTCGCCCCTTGACCCCCATGACGACAACGCGTTCACAACGCTTGGTTACAGCGTTACAGTAAGCGCAAGTGCGTCGCTTGCCATTTAATGCCAAGGGCACTTGACCGCCCACAAAATTCAGAGTTTCCAGCGGGGGCAGCGGCCTCTATTCAAGTTAACCGAGATGTCGGTTATGCTGGTGCCCAGTCGCTTGATCAGTCTTGCACCGTGGTTACCTGCTCGGATCGAATCTGCCGCAGCATGTTTCGTCCCGCGATAACCATTTCAAACAGGAATGCAACGAGGGATCCAATGAGACAGACTATGGCGCCTCCAAAGAACCAGAAGAGATTTTCATGGCGTATGCCTATGGCCAGAGACCCAGCAAGTAGATTTAGGATTGCGCCTCCCGTGCAAATGCCGGCCACTACTCCAAGCACTACCGCAACCTCCAGTGCAAGTGCCCTTCGCCGCAGATAGGCGAGCTGCATGCGAAACAACTTGCCCTGCTTACCCTTATCCGCGACCTCGTTCAGCCGGTCCGATACTCTCCCGAGGCGAATGGTGTAGATACTGACAAAGCCTGCGGTACCAGCCAACAAAAAGACCGGCGCAAGGGATGTTTGTATGACAGAGGCAAGGTCGTTGACGATCGGCGGTGTGTCCATAATTCCTCTCAGGAAGCTAGCCCATCTGGCCCCGGTGGAGCAGTGATGCCTTGAAGTTGCCGCGTGGCGTGAGCCGCAGCAGCTGAACCTTTGTCATCACCGCTCACCTGGACCACAGGCTGAGCGAAATCGATCCCGTTGTCGCCGAAGGCCTGCATTAGCATCGCATATGCCTTGCGGCGGATCATGGTTTGATCGCCTGGCTTGCAGGTGAAGCCAACGCCGAGTTCGATGCCGTACTCGCCAATTTGCTCAACGCCCTTGAGCTTGAGCGGCTCGATGAATGACGAGCCGAGCTCCGGATCGGCGAGCAATTGCCCGCCGATCGTCTTGATCAGCTTGCGAACCTTATCAAGATCAGTTTTGAAGGGGACACGGACGCGGAACTTATCAACCGTCCAGTCACGGCTCAAATTCTTGATGGCGCCAAGCGAACCGAAGGGCACCGTGAATATCGGTCCGCGATGGTGCCGCAACCGCACCGATCGTAAGCTAAAAGACTCGACTGTGCCGGTGTAACTTCCCGCCTCAATATATTCCCCGACGCGGAATGCATCGTCCAAAAGGTAAAAAATACCGCTGACGACGTCCTTGACGAGCGTCTGTGAACCGAACCCGATCGCCACGCCGACCACGCCCGCACCGGCGATGAGCGGGCCGATCTGAACCCCCATCTGCGAGAGAACGGTAAGGGCGGCCACACCAAGAAGCCCCGCGGCCAAGGCGTTGCGAAAGACCGGCAACAGGGTGCGAAGCCGGCCTTGGCGGGCGTTCTCATTCGGTGTGAGTGCTCCTCCATCGCCAACGCGGCCGAGTTGACGGGCAATGTAAGCTTTCCCCAACTGCCAAACGAGGTCGATGACCAGCAAAATGACGACGCTGTTGAATGCGCCGGCTATGATTGTCTTGGCGAGCGCCAGCTGACCGGTAATGGGCTGGAAATGGTGATGCCAAACGAATACGATCCAATCCACTGCGATGATGATGATGATAGCTCGGGCGCCCCGAACAAGCAGCACTGTCTTCGGATCTGTCGCACCATCGTCATTCCAGCGGGAAGCCGCAAACGCGTGGCTCAGCTCGTCAGCGATTGACAGGACACGGGGCACAACGACAAACATAATGCCGAGCCAAAACAGCGCCAGGAAACCACCGCACCAGAGCAGCCAGAGTGTTACGACGCCGGCAATGCCGGTGGTCCGAGGCACGCGTCGTCCCAAAAGCTGTGCATCATCGCTGGAGCGGTTGCGGCCGATAGCTTCGATCGCGATCAGAAGAAGCAGGCCAGAAAATGCAATGGCAATCAAGGAACAGACATCCTGGGCAACGGCGAGCCGCTCGCATATGGCAGAGAATGCCATCGCCGCTGTTAACACCGCGACGAACAGCCGGACACGGGGGTAGGCTTTCGCCATCGGCACGGAAACGGTCATCGCGAGCCGGCAGAGCGCCAGCACGCTTCGGTAGGCGACCGTCGCGACGAGCGAATAAAGCACGACCACACGCATGAGCGGCGGCCAGGCGAAGATAAGAAAGACGAAGGCAATCGTCGCCGTGAATATCAAGAGGGGCGCAAACTCCGTCTGTATCTGCGACAAGAGTTGATTGGGCAAGGTCACGGCTGGCACTGAACGACGAAGGAACCATTCCGTGCCAAAGCCAATGCCCACGATAATGCCGATCAGCAGGATCGCGGGGGCAAAGCCACTATCATGCGCCTCTTGCCGGACCGAGGAGGCTACGTGATAGAGTTCGCTGCCCACACGTGGCACGGCAGACAGTAGGGCGTTGAAACGGGTGCGCGAGCGGACCTCCAAGTCGTCGATGACCCGCGTTGCCTCGGTAGCCTCTGTTTCGGGAACTGCCGCTTGCCTTTGCGCCAACCATGCCTTCACGTCCGCAGCTTCGAGAAGGCGCAGCAGTTCGGTGACGTTTGACGGTTCTGCCGTGCTCGTCGCCGGCGCCTGCGCGTGTAATGGAGAAACGGTCGAAAGACCGAAGAGCAGGCTCAATAACAGAAAGCGAATGATGAACATGTAACTCCGACGCGGCCAACGAGCGCTGGCCGCTCTCAAATACGGCGGCAAATAACCGCAGCTGATGCCGATCCGACAAAACCAGTCGGATCGGCGCTGCAGATGAAAACCCGCATGGGGGCGAGCACCTGTGTCGCGATCAATTCATCGCAGATATTCAGGTGTCACTCGGCCAATTCGATTTCACCCGGCTTCCAGGTCTTATCGAACCACGGCTCTAGCGGCCCATAGAGGCGCAGGAGGACGTTCCACCCCTTGCCGGGAACGGTCTGCACCCAGTTGGCCTCGTGACCTGCCGGTGCTGTCGGGCCGAACCAGACATCCACCGAGGAGTCTGCGTTGACGACAAGGTCCTTCTTGTCGCTGCCTATGCTCGGGAACTGCTTGTCGGTCTGCAGCATGGATCGGGTCTGGTTGTCATAGACGACGAATGACCAGAAGTTCTTGGCAGGGATGTTCGGCGGCAGGTGAACCTTGTAGGTCTTGCTACCGTCGAGAGGTTTTTTCTCGCTGTCAGTTGTTGCCCCAGCGTATTGCGAACCGACGCCGACACGCTTTATCGCCATCGCCGGTGAGATTCCCGTCGCATAGTAGTGAAACAGCACCCGGGCATCCAGATAGCGAACGCCGGGCTGCCGAAGGAATTCGTAGCTACCGCCGACAAAGCCGGTGAACCAGGCGCTGTCCGGAGAATAATAGGCCTCCTTCATCCGCGTATCGAAGGTGATTGTGCGCGCCGTTGCGTTGCCGACCGCCACGGCTTCGGTGAGGATCTTCTTCATTCGCTCGTCAGGCGCGAAGGGCTTGCCCTTCTCAATGCCGATGGCGGCAAGTTGCCCCAGCACTTCCGGGTGGTAGGCCTCGTTCGGCTCGTACTGAACGATGTCGTTTACTTCCTCGTAGAAGTGGAAGTTGTTCGCGTGGATGGTGTTGAATTTCTTGCCGGTGCCATTGATGAACTTCATCGGCGGCGGATTGCCGGCCTCCGACAGAGGATAAACCTTGGCGAACTTCTTGGTGTTCTCGACTGCGGTCTTCGTGCTGCCATCTTCGAGAAAGCCCCGCCAGAAAAACAGGTTGCCGTAGGTTGAGCTGCGAAGCACGAAATAGCCGTCTGGGATCTCGCCCTTGTAGCCGGGTGGCAGCAGAAGGTACTTGCCACCCTTGCCCTGGTCCGGACCGGCATTTCCGACGTCTCCGACATATTCGAACCAGTGGGTATCGATCATGCCCAGGATATTGGGTGGTGTTTCGATCACCAGTGGCCCGGCTTTGGTGTCGAGCCACATCAAATTGTAGATGCTCTCGGTATTACCGGTCAGGAACAGCGAGTGCGAGTCCATCAGGTCTTCGAAAATGAGGATGGTCTGGTTGTTGTCCACTCCCTGGCTGGCAAGGCCAACCCTCAGCGCTTCGACCGACGCACCCGGCATGGCATTGAGAAAGGCGTCGACGCCGCGCATGAAGTCGAGGTTGTCGTAGAGTTTCTCGGAGGTGGCTTTGTCTGGGAAACCATCGACGAAATTCAACGTTCCAAGCCGGGTTTCAACTTTGTCCGGGGTGATGATGGAATCCGGTATCGGCGTCGTCATCTCCATTTTCGGCGCCGTCTGCCCGTGGGCGAGCCCGGCAAGAAGTACCAGTACAGAGGCCCCTCCGAGCAGGGCTTTCATCGAGTAACTCATCATGTGGTTCCTTAATCAGGGGCAAATTCTACAGACGGACGATCGTTCGACTACGGTAGCGCCCAACATCGAGGGCGATGCACGAACAGTGGGAAAATGGTCCGAAGAAAAAAATTGAACTGCGATGCAATATGGGTTCAGTCGATGTAGACGACGACGTAACGCCCATCATAGGGCTGGTAGTAGACCCCGCCGCAGCGCCAGATCACAACGCCGTTGACGCTGGTCCTCACACAGCCGGTGGGCAGCGCGGCGACGTAGACCGCGGAGCGGCGGATTACACGGCGGGTGGTGCGGCGCGCAACACCGGCAACGCTGCCCGGGGTCGCGGGCCGCCCAACGACCGCCTGCGCCTCCGACACGAACGAGCCGAACGGCATCGGTACAAGATAGTCGCCGGCGAGCAGGGCGAGGCCGGCGACTGTGGCGCAAAGGATCTTTCCGTACATCTTGCGGATCGTCATTCCCCTACCTCCAGCGAGATGTCGCCGGTGACGTCGGCATGTACGTGTTCGAGTTTCTTGGCGTTTGCTGGCGGTGTGAACTTAAATTGAGCGGCACCGATGCCAGCTGACTTCCAGTTGCTCAACCGCAGCGAGTATTCTGGCGCTCCGGTTACCCATTTGGTCGTGATGACATATTTGAGTGGCAACGGATTGCTGCCCTTGCTGACCCAGATCTGCCAGTCGACAATATCTGTTCTGAAGGCGAGGTGATCGCACTCGACCCCACCAACGAACGCGGATCCGACGACGGTTCCCTTGGTCACACCGTCAGTAAGAACGGCATAGGGGTCGCTTGCCAACAGGTCGGCCCCCGGCGCATCCAGTCCAGTAGCGGCGCGAAGTTCGCCTGCTGCCGCTTCAACACTTGGCCCCGGGCTTTGCAGCTGCGCGTAGACGTTTACGCGTTTGCTGTGGAGCGATATCGTGCTGCCGTCGAACACTACCTCCGCGTCGGCGAATGGGCCTTGGCGCGTCAACAGAAAACCCTTGGCGCGATCGAGCGCAATAGTACCCGATGCGCTGTACTGGATCTTCTGCCCCTCCAGGTCGACGATTTCCTGGTCTGCGTCATAGGTGACGCTAAGAGACGGCATCGATTTGAGATTGTCGCTCATCGCAGCGAGAATCTTGGCAGCCTCGGGCTCTATCGCATCCTGGGCCGAAGCGGACCACGCCGCCGCGCAGACGGTGGCCGCTATCATCAATATGTACGGGCGCCGAGCTACCCCAGGCCATTTCAGTTTGAATTTGCTCATCCGCTCACCTTCATACCTAGCTCCTCCGACGCGGCTCGCAGACGATCGGCCGTTCCGGCCTCGCCGCTTGCACAACTTCTTCGCGAAAGTCTTCCCAATCGACCGCATACTGCTATAGTGCACATGTTCCGTCTTGCCTTTTCATGCCAATTTAGCGTTGTGAGTGTTGAATACCGCACCTTCGATCAGGATCCGGACGTTCTTGGCCATCGCGCCCTATCTGGCGAAGCACGGTGTCTCGGCGATTGAGTTCTGCAAACGCCTCGGCATTTCGCCAAACGTGTTCCAGAATGCCGATGGCTGGCTTCCACGCGCCCAGTGCTTTCGCTTGGGCAACGAGCTGGCGGCTGTCGCGGGGGACCCGTTCGCTGGCGCGCATATCGGCTCCTCCACCGACCTCCGTGAGTTCGGCGGGTGGGGACAATCCGTTCTGGCAGCAAGGGACGTGGCACAGGCCTGCGCGCTCGCGTCCGACAATGTGTCCTCGATCCACCGCGGTTCAGAGGTCCGCTTCCTGGTGGAGGGCAAAACCGCTCGCATCGTCTTCCGCTTCACAGACCGCTGCGAATTCGATCCCAGGCAGTTCATCTTCGGCAGTCTCGCGGTTCTGCGAAAAGTGCCGCTTTTGGCGGGGGAGCCGTCCGGTATAAAGGTTCGACTGACCGCGACGAAAACACGGGGGGCCGAGGCACTCGAAGAGTGCTGGGGGCCCAATATCGAATTGGGGTGCGAGCACGACATGATCGAAATCGATCGCGAGTTGCTTGATCTGCCTCTCAAAACGCAGGAAACCGGACCCTCAAAGGCGACGACCGCCCTGACCTCGACGGTGGAGGTGGCACGGTTGCTCAGCGACAGGCTCTCGGACGAGCACGAGCATAGCTTGAAAGTCACGGCAGGAAGAGTTGGCGTGTCAGTCCGCACCCTGCAAAGGCGCCTGAAATACTGCGGCGTCGAGTTCGAGGAACTGCTTGATGAGACTCGGCGAAGCGAGGCTATCCGGCTGATCCGCGAAGGCGGCTACAGCATGACCGAGATCGCCTATCGGGTGGGTTACAGCGATCCCGCGCATTTCACGCGCGCGTTTAGACGCTGGACAGGAATGGCGCCATCTCACTTCCCAAGCGACGATGGTGGATGACCTTTTTCTTGCGCGTGCGCAGACGCTGGAAAAGGGCTCTCCCGGCAACTTACCGTTCGGAAATCGACGATGCATGCCTCCGCCACCACTTTTCAACGGTGCCCTACCGCCGCCAAGCGGAAGCGATTGCTTCAGCGCCGCGGTTGCATACGGTATTTCCGCGACACTCGCCAGATCTCAATCAAGCAGCGGGATTTCATCAACAAAGGCGAAAGCTGCCATGCCTTGCCCGTGCCGTCTTTGTCCAACAACTCGGCGAGCTGCGCGATAGCATCGCTGAAACCATCCTGCCGGGCTTCCGGGTTTAACCTCGTCGTCAACGCCGTCATCCTGTGGAACACAGTCTAGCCGCGCCGTCGATTATATCCGCAGCCAGGGCATCCTCATCCCCGACGAAGTGCTTGCCCCAAGTCGCACCGCTGCCATGGGCCCACATCGCGCTCACGGGCGACTATCTCTGGAACGAAATTGACCGACCCATCGAACGCTTCAGTCCACTTCGTGCCAACCGCTTCAACCCAAAGAACTTCCAATCCCATTAGCGGGTATTATTGCAGAATTGCCCACGGAGGCCCTATACCGCGCAGAGTCCGAGACCGATGCTTTCGATGCGACATTCGATGCGATCGAGCGGGCGCTGGGGTGTTCGCGGGCTTCGATCCTGCTTTTTGACCGCCACGGAGTGATGCGATTCGTCGCTTCCCGCGGGCTCTCGGAGGACTATCGTCGGGCAGTTGATGGACACTCGCCGTGGAAGCCGGGAGATCGAGATCCTATTCCCATTTTCGTAAGCGACATAGAGCTTTCTGACGAGCCTCAGGCGCTCAAGAACGCCATACGAGGGGAGGGTATCCGCTCCCTCGCATTCATTCCTGTGACCGTCGATGGCATCGTCGTTGGCAAATTCATGACCTACCGCGACGTCGCTCACGTCTATACCGCTGACGAAGCCACCCTGTGCCTCACTATTGCCCGGCAACTCGGGTTCAGCATCGAGCGGAAGCAATCGGAAGAGGCGCATCAACGTGCCGAAGAGGGACTTCGCCGCACCAATGAACGGTTGCGTGTCATCCTCGACAGCGCGAGCGAATATGCCATCATAACGCTCGACGCCGACGGACGGATCGCAAGCTGGAACAGTGGCGCTGAACGCCTTTTGGGCTATCTCGACAGCGAGGTCCTTGGTCTCTCCGGCAGTATTTTCTTCAGTCCTGAGGATCGAGCCTTGGAAATCCCACAACAGGAAATGCGAACCGCGGCCGAAACGGGACGTGCCGCGAACGAGCGTTGGCATTATCGCAAGGATGGGTCACGGTTTTGGGGCTCAGGTGTCATGCTTCGTGTCGAGGAGAGCGGGCCTGATCGCTACCTCAAGATCTTCCGGGATCGAACAGAGGAAAGAAGGGCGGAGAAGAGGCAGAAGCTCTTGGTGGGAGAGCTCAATCATCGGGTGAAGAACACCCTGGCTACCGTGAATTCCCTCGCGGAGCAAACATTGAAAAGCTCCGAAACGCCCGAGGCGTTCGCCCAGGCTTTTAACACTCGTCTGCTCGTTCTTGCCAAGGCGCACGACTTGCTTACGCGGGAGGCTTGGCAGGCCGTAAACCTGAGCGATATCGCTCAAACGGTTCTTACCGCTTGGATTGAGGACGGGCGCGTCTCGATCCAAGGCGCTGCGATCCGCATCGATCCGAAAAAAGCTCTGGCGCTTTCCATGGCGTTCAACGAGTTGCTGACCAATGCGATCAAACACGGTTCACTTTCGAACCAGGTTGGTCGGGTCGCATTATCATGGCAATGCCAGGAGGTATGCAGCATTCTTTGGGAGGAGCGCGGCGGACCTCCGACGTCTGAACCGGACCGCCAAGGGTTCGGTCTACGGGTTCTAAACCGAGGTCTAGCCCACGAACTCGGATATCCGGTCGAACTGCGGTTCGAACCGGATGGCCTCAGATGCACAATGAGCATGGATTTCAGTAGCAAACAGCCCTCGGGAGCGCAGTAAAGTTGACAATTTCAACAACATTAGCGGGACGTCGAGTGCTCGTCGTTGAAGACGAAATGCTGGTGGCAATGTCAATCGAGGACACTCTGCTTGCGGCTGGAATGCAGATTGTGGGCCTTGCTCCGACTGTGGATCGGGCGCTGCAATTACTTAACGACGCGACGAAAATCGACGTCGTCGTGCTCGACATGAACCTCCAGGGACACAGCGGGCTTCCCGTGGCTGACGCGTGTTATCAGCAATCGATTCCGTTTCTTGTCCTAAGCGGATATGGGACGTCGGCCTTGCTTGGGACCAGCCACACAGCTCCAGTTCTCTCCAAGCCGTTTTCGAACTCTGTCCTGGTGGAAGCGCTGGACGCGGTACTTGAGCAGAAGAACGGGGAGGCATCTTCATCCGTGTGATCAGAATGAATGCCCTGCCCCGAGGTAGCCTGCCCGTCCTTTCGGCCTCCTCTGGTGCGATTTGCCTAACGTCATTTGGCGCGATGGTGGCTCTTGGCCTGCACCGGCTTACAGATCGGCAATGTCGCCCTGCTCGCTGACGGGGGGGCGTCTGTTTCCATGACCGTCGCAGGCCACTCCAAAAGAAGGCCAGCGCAGCTCCGAGCTCCGTCGACGTCATCGAGGAAGGATCTACAATCTGTGTGCCATCGACACGAATGATCGTCACTTGGACGCGGGCCGTCGCGGAACTCAGCGTCAACGAAGGAGCGGAAACTAAAACCGTTCCAGCATCTTCTTGAGAGTTACGTTCTGCGCACGGAGTTGTTCCCCCAGCAGTTTTCGGAGGCGGCTGTTTTCCGCATCAAGTGAAACCAACTCTTCCAAGACCATCGTTGGCGCCGATCTCGACTCCAGATCCGACTGTTGCTCTGTAGGTTCCGAAGCGGTCCTCGGGGAGGGGCGGGGAGGATGCTTCCCGCTGGCGCGTTTCGGTAAACCGCGGGTCCTGGCGACAGTGAGCGGGCCGATTGCGGTCTCGCGAGCTTCATCAGCGACATTGGAAATTAAATGCGCCGCAGCGACCTGGTCAGCCACCTCATTCGCCGGCTCGGGCGCCGTGATCACGGCCGGTTCGTCAACAAAACTCGGGACATGAGCATCAGAGGCGGGATCAATGCCGCCGTCGGCATTCAATTCTTGACGGCCGAACAGATGAGCCGCTTCGTTTTCAACCTCGCGCGCAAGGGTCTTGAGATCTGTGTTGCCCCAGATCGAACCCGCTTGCACTTTTGGCTGACGGCGGCCGGACTTGAACTCAACAACGAACCTGCGTTGTGGCGTTTTCATATAGTTTGAACCCAATGTAGATCGACGTGCTGCGGCATGATCGGCTGCACAACGTCGGGTGCAACCTCGCATCTCAGCCGCCCGCCAAAGGAGCGGTGGAGCCACAGCGCTCAGCGCGTGGCTTCTCCGGGCCTCAATCTATGCCAAGCCTCTTGCGCAGGTCGGCATTCTCAGTGCGCAGTTTTTCCGCCAGGAGTTTTCGCAGCTTCTGGTTCTCGTCGTCTAGCTTCACCAGTTCGGCGAACTCGTCGCTGGCCGACGCGGGCTTTTTGCTCGTCTTATCATCCGCCTTTAAGCTACCCTTCCAGTTATAGTAGGTCTGCTCGGATATTCCTGCGCTTTTAATCGCATCTTTGATCGTGCTCGTGCCGTCTGCGACCTGGGCCCCGATCTGCCTCAGCTTCTCGAGTTTATCTTGTTCGCTGAACTTACGGGACTTGGTGGGTTGCGTTGATGCTGTTGCCTTCGAAGTCGCCCGTGTGGTTTCCCCAGCCGCTTTCTGACGCTTCGTCGCGCTTCGCTTTGCTCGCTCGGGTGTGTGCACAGTCGTTGCGTCCTCCGCAACCAGGGTGGTTGGCGTCGTGTTTTCGTCAGGCATGAGTGATCCCTTTTTTATGGTCGCCCTTTTTTCAACCGAGTGAAGACCAGAGTCAACATTACTTGCCGGTCGATTTTTGGTGCCGATCCAATAGGGTATACGGATTGGCTAGATGTTTTCCATGCCGGAACAGCTCGACGTTAGACCCGAGGGTCGAGATCGGCGTTCGCCAATAGGGCTTCCATTGCACTGCTGGCTCAACGGTTGTCGATGGGGCGGCGTAGCACTTCCCCATCGACAACAAGGTTCAAATTGCGTGTATTGGCATCTGCACTCATCTTGCCTTTGCTTTGCCAAGGACAGATGTGACGGCCTCGACCGCCGCTTTCACCACAACATTGGCCTCATCCTTTGTGAGGCAAAGCGGTGGCGCAAAGCCGAGGATATCACCTTGCGGCATGGCCCGCCCGATGACGCCGCGCTCAAGCAGGGCAGCCGCAACTTGCGGGCCGATCTTCTTTGCCGGATCGAAAAATACCCGGTCGTCCTTATCCTCGACGAACTCAATTGCGGCCATCAGGCCATCGCCACGTATTTCGCCCACATGTCTGTGGTCAGCGAGTGCCTTCGTCAATTCGGAGCGGAAATAAGCGCCCGTGCTGTCGGCATTTTCAACCAGGCCCAACTCGTCGATCAGTTCGAGGTTGGCGACCCCCGCGGCCGCACAGATCGGATGGGCGGAATAGGTCCAGCCATGGCCGATCGCGCCCAGTTCGTCAGATCCTTGCACCAGCACCTGCCACATCTTATCCGATACGATCGTGCCGGAAAGCGGCGCGTAGGCCGAGGTCAGACCCTTGGCAATGGTGATGAGGTCGGGCTTCATGCCGTAGTGGTCCGATCCGAACATGGTGCCGAGGCGGCCGAAGCCGGTCACCACCTCGTCTGCGACGAGCAGGATGTCGTATTTTTCGAGCACAGCCTGGACCTTCTGCCAGTAGCCCTTCGGCGGCGGCACGATGCCGCCAGTACCGAGGATCGGCTCGCCGATGAGGGCGGCGATCGTCTCCGGTCCTTCCGCAAGGATCATCTCCTCGAGCTTGTCGGCGCAATATTGCGAGAACTGCTCTTCATCCATCGAGCGATCGGGGCGTCGGAAGAAGTAGGGTGCTTCGGTGTGCAGGATCGGCGCGCGCGGCAGGTCAAAGGCGTTGTGGAATAGATGCAAGCCGGTCAGGGAGCCCGTCATGACGCCGGAGCCGTGATAGCCGCGCCAGCGGGAGATGATCTTCTTCTTTTCCGGCCGGCCAAGGATGTTGTTGTAGTACCAGATCAGCTTGATGTTGGTCTCGTTGGCATCGGAGCCTGAAAGACCGAAATAGACGCGGCTCATGCCCGCCGGCGCACGATCGATGATCATCTTGGAAAGCGTGATCGACGCTTCCGTACCGTGGCCGACATAGGCGTGATAATAAGCAAGGTTCTTCGCCTGCTCGGCGATCGCGTCTGCGATCTTCTGCCGGCCGTAGCCCACATTGACGCAATAAAGGCCAGCAAAGGCATCAAGGCTCGTCCTGCCGCTGGTGTCGGTAATATACACACCTTCGCCGCCGCCGATCACCCGGGTCGGTGTTTCACCACGCGCATGCATGCCCATATGCGTGGAGGGGTGGAAGAAGTGATCACGGTCCCAGGCGCTGAGTTCGTTGCTTTTTTCGAGCATGGTCTTTCCTTTCGCGTATGAAATGTGGCGCCTGCGGTCAGGCGGCCGTATCGATGCAGAGATATTTGAGTTCGGTGAAGGCCTCGATGCCGTGGCGGGAGCCTTCGCGGCCAAGGCCCGACTGTTTCCAGCCGCCGAAGGGGATCGGTCCACCGGTGATTTTCACCCGATTGATCGCGACCATCCCGTACTCCAAAGCCCGTGCAAGACGCATCTGGCGCGCTCCGTTTTCGGTGACGACATAGGCGACGAGGCCGTACTCGGTGTCGTTTGCCCGGGCGACTACTTCGGTCTCGCTGTCGAAGGCGGTGACCGCGGCAACCGGGCCGAAGGTCTCCTCACGCATGATCAGCGCATCGTCCGGTACATCCGTCAAAAGGGTCGGCTCGAAGAACAGAGCGCCTGTCTTGTGGCGCTTGCCGCCCGCCAGCAGCTTTGCGCCGCGCTTCAGCGCATCGGCGACCTGTTCTTCCACCTTGGCGATGGCACGCTCGTGCATCAGGGGGCCGATCTCGGCGTCTGGTTCGAGGCCCGAGGCAACCTTCAGCGCTTCGATGCGAGCCTTGAACGCCCGCGTGAAGTCCGCAAGTGCAGGGCGCTCGACATAAATGCGGTTGGCGGCGAGGCAATCCTGCCCGGATGTGGCGAACTTCGCCGCCATTGCGATGTCGGCAGCCTTCTCGATGTCGGCATCGGCAAAGACGATCAATGGTGCATGGCCACCGAGCTCCATCACCATCCGCTTCATGGTGTCAGCGCACTGGCCCGCAATCAGCTTGCCGATCTGCGTCGAGCCGGTGAAGCTCATGGCGCGAATACGCGGATCGGCATTCATGCGGCCGACGATCGTGGCGGCATCGCCGGTCACCACATTGAAGACACCCGCGGGAAGCCCAGCCCGCTCGCCAAGTTCGGCAAGGGCGAGCGCTGAAAGCGGCGTTTCGCTGGAGGGATGCGCAACGACCGTGCAGCCGGCGGCAAGGGCAGCTGCGGCCTTCCGGGTGATCATGGCTGAGGGGAAGTTCCACGGCGTCACGATCCCGACGACACCCAGCGCCTCGCGCCGCACGATCATTTCGGCTCCGGGCAGATGGCTGGTGACGCTTTCCGCATTCAGCCGCTTTCCTTCCTCCGCGTACCATTCGACGAAGGAGGCCGCGTAGTCGATTTCACCGCGCGATTCGGCGAGTGGTTTGCCCTGTTCCAGCGTCATCAAGAGCGCAAGGTCCTCGCGCGCCTCCAGTATCAGGTCGTGCCACTTGCGAAGAATAGCGGAACGCTGCTGCGGCAGCATGCTGCGCCAGGCGGGCAGTGCGTCACTCGCCGCCGAGATGGCTTCTGCGGCCTCATCGGCACCAAGGGCTGCGACCCAGGCAAGCGTCGCCGACGAGGCAGGGTCCGTCACCTTGAAGCCTGCGCCGTCGCGGCTAGCAATCCAGCGCCCACCGACATAGGAGAGCTCCCTTAAGAGGTGCGGATCGGCAAGGCGGGCAAGCGCGTCGTGAAAGGTCGTGCGGGCAAATACGGCGGTCATGGCAGCCTCCTCTTGGTGTCTGGAGGGAGTCTGCCAGAGGGCGAGGGACAGATTGTCCATTGCCGGGGTGGGCGTCAGAGACTTTGGCTAAAGATTGGCCCGGCCGTAGACAATCTCTCTATTCGGAAGGGGGAAGCAACGTCTCGAGTGGAAGCACGGTCTCCTCCTTCACCGTCTTGGTGACGATGTAGGTGAAGTAGCGGTCGATGCCGAGCTCACGGTCAAGCAGGCTGTCGACAAGGCGCTGGTACGCATCGATATCGCGCGCCACGATCTTCAGGATGTAATCGACGCCACCGCCGACCGACCAGCAGGCCACGATCTCGGGCGTTGTCGCGACAGCCCGTTCGAAGCGTTCGAAATCCACCTGCCGATGATTGGCGAGCGTCACCTCCATCATCACGCTGGCAACAGGCGCAACGCGTCGCACCGCAACACGCGCGTGATATCCCGTGACGATGCCGGCCCTTTCCAGCTTGCGCAGGCGCAGCCAGCAGGGCGTTGGTGATAGACCCGCCCGTTCCGCCAGCGCCAGCTTGGTGATGCGTCCGTTCTGCTGGATCGCCTCCAGGATACGCAGGTCGATGGCGTCGAGTTTCATTCGGGGCGCCCTCCGGGCGGGGATCGTGTCAAAGCGGAGGAAAAGACAATGGGAAACCATTTTGGCATTGTCAATTGAACTGATTTTGAGCACTGTCGAAATCATGACAAATTGGCGACCCGACATATCCCAGTTGCGCCGGCCGGCCTATCTCTCCCTCGCCGAGCAGATCGCCCGCGCCATCCAGGAAGGGCATCTGCCGAACGGGACGCGCCTGCTGCCGCATCGCAAGCTCGCCGACGACCTGAAACTTTCCGTGCAAACCGTCAGCCGCGCCTATGACGAACTGATCCGACGAGGGCTCATTTCCGGAGAGATTGGTCGCGGTTCCTTCGTGCAGACAAGGCCGAAGGAACCTGAGCCACCCTACCTGCCGGAGCGTCTTGGCGAACTGGTGGATCTCTCGATCCTGAAGCCCGTGTGCGAGCAACTCCATCTGGAGCGCATGCGCGCAGCCTTCGGGTGGCTGGCGGAGAACCTGCCGTCAAGTTCGGCGCTTTCCTTCCGGCCGAATATGGTTTTCCCGCGCCATCGCACCGTCGCGGCCGAGTGGCTGTCGCAGTGCGGTCTCGATGTATCACCCCTCAATATCAGTCTGACGAATGGCGCAACCTCAGGCATGACAGTGGCGCTGATGAGCGTCGCTCCGCCGGGCTCGACCGTTGCGACCGAGGCGATCAGCCACCACACGCTCGTGCCGCTTTCCAGCTACCTTGGCCTTCATCTCGAGGGCTTGCCGATCGATCGCGAAGGCATGATCCCCGAGGCGTTGGATGAAGCTTGCCGCACCGGCGTGATCCGCGCCGTCTTTCTCCAGCCCTCGGTGATCAATCCGACCGCGGCGTTGATGGGGCCCGAGCGCCGGCAGGCGCTTGCCGAGGTTGCACGACGCCACGATATCGCGATCATCGAGAACGACATCCTGGGGCCGCTTGTGGAAGGTCGGGCACCGCCGATTGCGGCCTATGCGCCGGAGCGTACCCTCTACGTCACCAGCTTCACAAAGATCACGGTACCGGGCCTGCGCATCGGCTATCTTGCCGCTCCGGATCGCTATGTCGCAGCGGTTGCCAACCGCCATCTCGTCTCCAACTGGATGGCGACGCCTTCAATCGCCGAGATCGCAACACTTTGGGTCAGCGACGGCACGGCGATGGAACTCGTCAATTGGCAGCGCCGGGCACTTGGCGTACGTCACGCGATCGCCGAGGATGCGCTTGCGGGCTTGCCCTATTATAGCCATCCGCAGAGCCTGCATGTGTGGCTACCCTTACCGGAAGGGCATGCGGAGGAAGGGTTCGTATCCCAGGCGCGTCTGCGCGGTGTCGCTATTGCGCCCGGCTCTTCGTTCCGCACGGCCGACCAGGGTTGGCAGCCGGCGGTGCGCATTTCGCTCGGCTCGACCACCGAGCAGGAATTGCGCACCGGACTTGGCATTCTCGCCTCACTCGCCAGCGGAAATCCAGAAGCGCTGTTGCTCGCGATTTGAGTGAACTGCCTTGCAAATGGGCGATGTCAGAATAATTGTACTGATATTATTATTGACATTGACATGATTTTGTTTGCCGCGCATCGTTGCTCCATCACTTGTCTCAATAGGGAGAGACATGCATGGCAGCGCCGATCATCCGCATCGACAACATCACCAAACGCTACGGTCCCTTGACCGTACTCGACGGTTTGTCGATGGACGTGCTGCCGGGTGAAAAGCTGGCGCTTATCGGTCCCTCCGGATCGGGCAAGACAACGATCCTGCGCATTCTCATGACATTGGAGGCGATCAGCGGCGGCCATATCGAGGTCGACGGCGACCAGCTATATCATATGCCGAAGAACGGCAGCCTCGCGCCGGCCGACGACCGCCATCTGCACAAGATGCGCGAGAAGATCGGCATGGTCTTCCAGCACTTCAATCTCTTCCCGCACAAATGCGTGCTCGACAATGTCACGCTCGCGCCGATGCTGACGAAAGGCATGGCGAAGGCCGCGGCGGAGAAGCGGGCGATGGAGCTTCTCGACATGGTGGGCATGGCCGACAAGGCAAAGAGCATGCCCGCGCAATTGTCCGGCGGACAGAAGCAGCGCGTTGCGATCGCCCGGGCGCTGGCTCTTTCGCCAAAGATCATGCTGTTTGACGAGGTGACCTCGGCACTCGACCCGGAACTGGTCGAAGAAGTGCTGAATGTCATGCGCAAGCTTGCGGTCGAAACAGACATGACCATGCTGCTCGTCACGCATGAGATGGGTTTCGCCCATGATTTTGCCGATCGCATTCTCTTTTTCGACCGCGGCAAGATCGTCGAGGAGGGCAAGCCGGACGAGATTTTCCGCACGCCCAAGCAGGAACGCACGCAGACCTTCCTGCGCAAGATCATCGCGGCAGGGCACCGCGTCTGAGCGGCTTTGCCGCCCGGAAACAAGGCTCCAAACAAAAACCCGGGACAGCCAGAGGAGTTCGCAACTATGAGCATGAGAACCTATTTGACCATAACCGCCAGCGCGGGCGCCCTCACGGCAATGGTTGCCGCAGCGCCAGCCTGGGCCGACGGCAAGCTTGAGGAACTGAAGGAACAGGGTTTCGCCCGTGTCGCCATCGCCAACGAACCGCCCTTCACGGCAGTTGCCGCCGACGGCAAAGTTTCTGGCGCAGCTCCGGACGTCGCGCGTGAGGTCTTCAAGCGCCTCGGTGTCGAAGACATCGTCGCCTCGATCTCGGAATATGGCGCGATGATCCCGGGTCTTCAGGCCGGCCGTCATGATGTCATCACTGCCGGCCTCTTCATGAAGCCGGAACGTTGCAACGCGGTTGCCTATTCAGAACCGATCCTTTGTGACGCCGAAGCCTTCGCGCTGAAAAAGGGCAACCCGCTGAAGCTCAAGAGCTACAAGGATATCGCCGACAACCCGGACGCCAAGATCGGCGCGCCAGGTGGCGGTACGGAAGAAAAGCTCGCGCTCGAAGCCGGCGTCCCGCGCGATCGTGTCATTGTCGTTCCGGATGGCCAGAGCGGCCTGAAGATGCTGCAGGACGGCCGTATCGACGTCTATTCGCTGCCGGTGCTTTCCATCAACGCTCTTGTCGCCAAGGCGAACGACCCCAGTGTCGAAGTCGTGGCGCCGGTTGAAGGCGCGCCGGTCTATTGCGACGGCGCGGCCTTCAAGAAGGGCGAGGAAGCCTTGCGCGATGCCTTCGACGTGGAACTCGCAAAGCTCAAGCAGTCGGGCGAGTTTGCCAAGATCATCGAACCCTATGGCTTCTCTGCCGCGGCCGCGATGTCGACGACCCGCGAAAAGCTCTGCGCCGCAAAGTAAGGCCGCAGCAATCGGGCCTCTTCCCAAACCGGGGAGAGGCAGTACGCTCCCTCGTATATGGAAGAACGATGACCGACTGGTCCGGCTACATAGGGCTGATCCTTGAAGGCGCGCTCGTGACGCTTGAGCTTACCGTGCTCGGCTCATTGCTCGCGCTCGTCATGGCATTCGTCGCGGGTCTTGGGCGCGTCAGCCGCATTTTCGTGGTTCGCGCGCTTGCCACCACCTATATCGAGTTTTTCCGCGGCACGTCGATCTTCGTCCAGCTGTTCTGGGTCTACTTCGTGCTGCCATTCGCCGGCGTCACCTTGTCGCCGCTTCAGGCCGGCGTACTGGCGCTGGGACTGAACGTGGGAGCTTATGGGGCGGAGGTCGTGCGCGGCGCGGTCAAAGCGATCGGCCGCGAGCAACGCGAGGCCTGCATAGCGCTCAATCTCTCGCGCTATCAGTCGATGCGTTACGTTGTCCTTCCGCAGGCCCTGCCGCTGATGCTTCCGACCTTCTGCAACAACGCGATCGAGCTCTTGAAGGGTACGGCCGTCGTGTCGCTGATCTCGCTCACCGACATGACCTTTCAGGCCCAGGTGGTCCGCGCCCAGACCGGCAGCACGCTCGTTCCTTTCGCAACGATTCTCGTGCTCTACTTCCTGATGGCACTCGCCATCTCCAACGGCATGCGCTGGCTGGAACGCCGGGTAACACGCGGCCTTGATGGCGTGAGGACCTGACGATGGAATGGGACTGGAATTTCGTTTGGGAAATCATGCCGACCCTGCTTGAGGGTCTGAAGATCACCATATTGGCAACCGTTTTCGGCGCGGCACTCGCTGCCATCATCGGCCTCGTCTTTGCCATCCTGCGCATGACCGCGCCTAAGCCGATTGCGAAGGTCACGGGCTTCATCGTGGAGTTCATTCGCGGCACGCCGCTCCTGGTCCAGCTCTACTTCATCTTCTTCGTGTTGCCGGATATTGGCGTTCGCCTGCCGGCAATGCTCGCCGGCATCATCGGCCTTGGGCTCCACTATGGCACCTATGCGGCGGAGGTCTACCGCGCCGGTATCGAGAACGTGCCGCGCGGCCAATGGGAGGCGGCCAAGGCGACGAACCTCACCGGCCGCCAGACCTGGGTCCACGTCATCCTGCCACAGGCGATCCCGCCGATGATCCCGGCGCTGGCCAACTATCTGATCGCCATGTTCAAGGAGACACCGCTCCTTTCCGCCATCACAGTGCTCGAACTGATGAACCAGGCGAAAAGCGTGGCCAACAGCAGCTATCGCTACATCGAGCCGATGACGCTGGTCGGGGTCTTCTTCCTGATCATGAGCCTGATCTCCGTCGTCTTCCTGCGCTGGCTGGAAGAACGATACGCCCAAGTGGAGGAGCGCTGATGCGAGCGGTCGATCTTACACTTTCCTCGCGCATGCCGAAGCTGGATGAGCGTCCGCTCGACAAGCGCATCGGCCTGATCATCCTTGCGACCGACCACACCACGGAAGTGGACTTCCATCGCATGGTTGCAAGCGAGCAGATTGGCGTCTATGCGACGCGCATTCCCTACGCGAACCCGGTGACGCCGGAGAACTTGCGCGCCATGCAGCCCTCGCTGACATCAGCGGCCGCACTGATCCTGCCGGACGAACCTCTAGACATCGTCATGTATTCCTGCACCTCCGCGTCCGTCGTCATCGGCGACGCGCAAGTCAAGGCGGCGGTCCATGCGGCCAAGCCAAGTGCTTCCGTCGTCACGCCGACTGCGGCGGCGGCGTCTGGCCTCAAGGCGTTCGGTGCCAAGCGGATTTCCGTACTGACGCCCTACACGATCGAGACCAGCGAGCCGATGGCTAACTATTTCGTGTCGCTTGGCTTCGACATCGCCCGTTTCACTTGCCTCGGTCTTGATGACGACCGGGAGATGGCGCGCATTTCTCCGGACGAAATCGTCGCCTTTGCGAAGCAAGCGACGGCGCCAGACAGCGACGCGCTTTTCATATCGTGTACGGCGGTGCGCGCGGCAGGCGTCGCGGCCGAGATCGAGGCCGTCATCGGCAAGCCGGTCGTTACCAGCAATCTCGCCACCGCCTGGGCCTGCCTGCGCCTCTGCGGCAATGAGACGGCACGGCCGGATCTCGGGCAACTCATGACACTTGCCTATTTGGACCGCTAGCGATGTCGAACCTTCCCGTAACAGTGGCGGATATCGAACAGGCGGCGCGGCGCATAAAGGGCCGGGTCTTGAATACGCCATTCGTGCTTTCCGCTTCGCTTTGCGAACGCTTCGGTGTGCCCGTCGGCCTGAAGCTTGAGCACCACCAGGCGACAGGCAGCTTCAAGCTCCGCGGCGCCACGAATGCCGTGCTCTCGCTGACGTCGGAAGAGCGGGCGAGGGGTGTCGTCGCCGCCTCGACCGGCAATCACGGCCGGGCGCTCGCCCATGCCGCCAAGGCCGAAGGATCAGTCGCGACAATCTGCGTGTCCAAACTCGTGCCCAACAACAAGGTGTCGGACATCCGAAGGCTTGGGGCCAATGTCCTGATCGTCGGCAAATCGCAGGACGAAGCCCAGCTTGAGGTGGATCGGCTGGTGGCTGAAGAGGGTCTCGTCATGGTGCCACCCTTCGATAATCGAACGGTCGTTGCCGGGCAGGGCACGCTCGGTCTGGAGATCGTCGAGGCAATGCCGGATGTGGCGACGGTTTTTGTGCCGCTTTCCGGCGGTGGGCTTGCGGCCGGTGTCGCCGCGGCCGTGAAAGGGCGGTCACCGAAGACCCGCGTCATCGGCCTTACGATGGAACGTGGCGCGGCAATGAAGGCGAGCCTTAACGCAGGGCGGCCGGTGCAAGTCGAGGAGGTGGCAAGCCTTGCCGATTCCCTCGGTGGCGGCATCGGCCTTGATAACGCCGTGACCTTCGAAATGTGCCGCGCGCTGCTCGACGACGTGATCTTGCTGTCTGAAGCCGAGATCGCGGCCGGTATCCGGCATGCGTATTCCCAGGAGCGCGAGGTGATCGAGGGGGCAGGGGCCGTCGGCATCGCGGCCTTGCTTTCCCGCCGGTTTGGCCGGCTGGAGGGGCCGGTGGCGGTCATCCTCTCCGGCCGCAATGTCGACATGGACCTGCATCGACGGGTCATCAATGGCGGTGTCGATCCGCTAGCGGAGACCGCGGCATGACGGCGATGAGAATTCTTACCGAGGCGGAACTCAGGCGTATCGTTCCGCTCGATCTCGATGCCATTGCCTGCGTCGAAGGAGCGTTTCACGCGCTTGCCACCAAAGCGGTGGCGATGCCGCCGATCCTGAGGCTCGACATCCCTGAAGAGCGCGGTGAGGTCGATGTTAAGACGGCTTACGTGCCCGGTCTCGACGGTTTCGCCATCAAGATCAGCCCCGGCTTCTTCAATAATCCGAAGATCGGCCTGCAGAGCACCAACGGCCTGATGGTGCTGCTTTCGGCGAAGACCGGCCTGGTAGAGGCCGTCCTCCTCGACAACGGTTACCTGACGGATGTGCGCACAGCGGCGGCCGGCGCGGTCGCGGCTCGACAACTTTCGCGCTCGGATGCCGCGGTTGCCGCCATCTTCGGCGCCGGCATGCAGGCAAGGTTGCAGCTTGAGGCCTTAAGTCTGGTGCGGCCGATCCGCGAAGCGCGCATCTGGGCGAGAGATGCTGCTAAAGCCGAGGCCGTCGCTGCGGACTTGACGGTGAAGCTCGGCTTTCCGGTTCGGGCGGAGGCCGACGGCCGGGCGGCTGTCGATGGTGCGGAGATCATCGTCACCACCACGCCTTCCGAAACACCGGTGCTTCGGGCCGAATGGCTCCAGCCTGGCCAGCATGTCACGGCCATGGGGTCGGACGCCGAGCACAAAAACGAGATCGAACCCGCCATTGTCGCCACCGCCGGCCTCTATGTCGCCGATAGCCTGAAGCAGACGCGCAGGCTCGGCGAATTGCATCATGCCATCGAAGCGGGCCTCGTGACGGAGGATACGATCTTCCCCGAACTCGGCGAGATCGTCGCCGGGCGCAAACCGGGCCGCAGCGGCCCCGAGCAGATCACCGTGGCGGACCTTACCGGCACGGGCATTCAGGACACGGCCATAGCTACGCTTGCTGGCGCCCGCGCGGCAATGGCGGGCGCCGGCACGATCTTCGAGAGTTGAGACCGGCTTTTCGCCGGGTATAGAGGAAAAACCGATGAAACAAGCGAACCTGAAGTTCTCACTTCCGGAGTATGAAACGCGTCTTCAAAAAACGCGAAAAGCGATGGAAGCCAAGGGCATCGACGTGCTGATCGTCAGCGATCCGTCGAACATGAACTGGCTGACCGGCTATGACGGCTGGTCTTTCTACGTGCACCAATGCGTCGTCGTGCCGCCGACGGGCGAGCCCATCTGGTACGGACGCGGCCAGGATGCCAACGGCGCCAAATTCACCGCCTACCTCAAACACGAGAACATTGTCGGCTATCCGGACCACTATGTGCAGTCCACCGAGCGCCACCCGATGGATTACCTCTCGGCCAAGCTCGCCGAACGGGGCCTCGACAAGCTGACGATCGGCGTGGAGATGGACAATTACTGGTTCTCCGCCGCCGCCTTCGCTTCACTAGTGAAGCATCTGCCGAATGCGCGTTTCATCGATGCGACCGCACTCGTCAACTGGCAGCGCGCGGTCAAGAGCGAGGCCGAAATCCGCTACATGCGCAACGCCGCAAGGATCGTCGAAAAGATGCATGAACGCATCTTCGACAAGATCGCGGTCGGCATGCGCAAATGCGATCTGGTCGCGGAGATTTACGATGCCGGTACCCGAGGGGTCGATGGCATCGGCGGCGATTATCCAGCAATCGTGCCGCTGTTGCCTTCGGGCGTGGAGGCTTCCGCGCCGCACCTGACCTGGGACGACCGGCCGATGAAGAGAGGCGAAGGTACGTTCTTCGAGATTGCCGGCTGCTACCACCGTTATCACGTGCCGCTGTCGCGCACCGTCTTTCTCGGCAAGCCGACACAGGCGTTCCTCGATGCCGAGAAGGCGACGCTGGAAGGCATGGAGGCAGGCCTCGAAAAGGCACGGCCCGGCAATACCTGCGAGGATATCGCAAACGCTTTCTTCGCCGTGCTGAAGAAGTACGGCATCGTGAAGGACAATCGCACAGGCTACGGCATCGGCGTTTCCTATCCGCCGGACTGGGGCGAGCGCACGATGAGCCTGCGTCCAGGTGACCGCAGCGAACTCAAACCCGGCATGACTTTCCACTTCATGACGGGCCTCTGGCTCGAGGACATGGGTTTTGAGACCACGGAAAGCATCCTGATCACCGAGAGCGGTGTCGAGTGCCTCGCCAACGTGCCGCGCAAACTGCTCGTGAAGGATTGAGCCATGCGGGAAATCAACCTTCGTCCTTCGCCGATCAGTTCTACGGTCGATTTTTCGGCCGAGGGCGTTCAGCATGGTTTCCTGCGTCTGCCTCACAGCCGCGACGATTCCGCCTGGGGCTCGGTGATGATCCCGGTGACAGTCGTGAAGAACGGGGAGGGCCCGACGGCCCTTCTCACCGGCGGCAACCACGGCGATGAGTATGAGGGCCCGATTGCGCTCTTCGATCTCGCCCGCACGCTGAAGGCCGATGACGTCACGGGCCGCGTCATCATCGTGCCGGCGATGAACTATCCGGCCTTTTTGGCCGGCACCCGCACCTCGCCGATCGACAAGGGCAACATGAACCGAAGCTTTCCAGGCGCGCCGGACGGCACGGTCACCCAGAAGATCGCGGACTATTTCCAGCGCACGCTGTTACCGCTTGCCGAGATCGTGCTCGACTTTCATTCAGGCGGAAAGACGCTCGACTTTCTGCCTTTCTGCGCCGCCCATGTGCTGCCAGACAAGGCACAGGAGGAAAAATCCTTCGAACTCGTCAGGGCCTTCGGCGCCCCATGGTCGATGAAGATGCTGGAGATCGATGCCGTCGGCATGTACGACACGGCGGCGGAGGAGATGGGCAAGGTCTTCATCACCACCGAGCTCGGCGGTGGCGGCACGGCGACGGCCAGGAGCGCGCGTATCGCCAAGGCGGGCGTTTCCAACGTGCTGAAGGCGGCAGGTATCTTGAAAGGGGCAGTCGAAAGCGGCGAAACCACGTGGCTCGACATGCCCGACGGCAACTGCTTTTGCTTTGCCGAGAACGGCGGCCTTGTTGAACCGTTCGTCGATCTCGGCGACCAGGTGAGGAGCGGGGAAATCGTCGCCCGCATCTATCCGATCGGCCGTACAGGCGACGAACCGCTGAACATACGGGCAAAGATGGACGGCATCCTCGTCGCTCGCCATTTCCCCGGCCTCGTCAAATCCGGTGATTGCGTCAGCGTGCTCGCAACTATTGTCGCGGCATAGGGCTTATGGACCACCGGCGACCGTCGCGTGCGAGCCATCCCCTAACCGAAAGGGGACGCCTCGCTGACGTCAATAAAACAGGGCCAGGATTTCTAACGCGCCCTGCGGAATTGGCTAACGTCAAGGTCGGACAGTTCTCTCCAAGCGTGTTCGAATTTCGAACTCGCAGATTGCCAGGGTGGCATTGCTCTCCTGGCAGTCACGCGGGCCAGAACGACGCCGCCGGCTCGTTCGACAGTCACGATGACGCTACGGTGCCTGTCGTCTTCAGCGATCTTGTCGGCGATCGACCTGCCATTGGTCACCGCCTGACTGTCATTGGCGTGAAACGCTCCATGGTCATCGCGACTGATCCTGCCGGACAGGTGAATATGAAAGAGGTATCGGGGCATGTTGCCACTCGAGCAATGATAACTTTTCTACTTCTTAGCAGTCTCGTTGATCTATTGCGCGTGACAGTTGCGTGACATGGCTTGTGGGGCGTGACGCGGCCATCCATCGATGGCAGGTGAGGTGCGGCCACGCGTGAGAGTGGCCGTGTGGTTGACCACATCATTTTACGGCTCCGCGCTCCCGACACACGGGTCTCGTCCGTCGAACGTGGTGCGCGCCAGGCAGAGGCGCTTTCGTTCCTGCTACCTCTTACGCTCTTTTCGCGTGAGGGCTGCTCCTTGGTACGGCGACTGTGGAGCGTTCAACCAAGCGGACGCCGAGATTGACCCGGCGCACATTGATTTCGGGGTCGTTGATCCGTTCCAGCAGGAGTTGGATGCCGGCACGGCCAAGCTCACCCCGGTCGATCCGCATCGTCGTCAGCGGCGGGCGGCTGTGCCGGGCGATCGCGATATCGTCGACCCCGATGATCGAGAAGTCTTCCGGAACCGAGTGACTACTCGCTTCGAGAGCTTGCATGACGTTGATCGCGATTAGATCGGTGCTGCAGAAGAACGCGGTTGTGTCGGTGAAACGCCCCTGCTTTATGGCCTGCCGTATCGCCGGCGTGGTGTCGGGCTCTTGCAGGCCCATGCGACCGAGATCAAAGATGTGTCTGTTTTCGTCGAAGGCAATTCCGGCCTCCTCCAGCGCGATCCGGAAGCCTTCAAGGCGCCGGCGTAGCGACAGGCGGTGGGGAATTGTCACGTGCACGATCTCGCGGTGGCCGGCCGCAAGTAACCTTTGTGCAGCGAGCCAGCCGGCAGACCAGTTGTCGGGCAGCACGCATGAGAGCCGCATCGTCCGGTCCATGCCGTTGATGATGACGGCCGGGATGCCGCTATCGACAATCCTGTCGATCATGACGGGATGGTCCATGCCGAGCACGACAAGGGCGCCCGGCCGGATGTCGCGCAGAATGTCAGAGATTTCGCTGATCGCGATCTCCGCATCCAGCGAGACAAGCCTGACGTCGATCCTGAGCGAGCTTGTGCTGGCCTCTGCAAGCACGCCCTGGATCACGTCCTCGTAGAAAGCCGAACTGGCATAAAACTGTGCCGGCATCACCAGCACAGTGCTCTCGACGCCGGCGCGGATGAGCGAGCGGGCCGCCCGGACCTGGTAGCCCAGGCGCTCCGCATGGTCGAGGATCTTGCGCCGGCTTTCGTCGCCGACGCCACCGCGATTGTTGAGCACCTTCGATACGGACGCGACCGAAACGCCCGCGGCGTCGGCGATGTCCTTGAGTGTCGGGGCGTTCGATTCGTCATCCATTTCGACGAAGGTTCCTATCTGGCCGGAGTGGGCGAGATTGATCGCGGCTGCATGGTCATGATCGTCCACTACCAGAAGAAGCGCGTGTGCCCAAGCGAACGCATCAGCGCCTCCATGAAATAATAGTCGCCGTAGGGCAGCATCGCATCGGAATAGCCGGCGCTGGCATGGGCTGCGCCATGGGCGAGCAGCCCTTCGGCCTTGGGATCGCCCGTCAGATCGCAAGTGTCGAGCAGGCCACCGATCAGGCGATCGCCGAATGCGTACCAGCGTTGTGCCTCCTCCGGTTCACAAAGCCCGGCGAGGATGAAGATGCCGGCCGCCATGATCGCGCCGGCGGAACTGTCGCGGGGCGCTGACTTGGCATCAGGAACCGAATAGTCCCAGACGGGGACGCCGTCGTCGCCCATCAGAGCTTCGGCCTTGGCAGCCAGACGTCTGGCGGCGTCGGCGAAGTGAGGGTTGCCGGTGGTTGCCGCGCACTGCGCATAGCCATGGATCAGCCAGGCCTGGCCGCGTGACCAGCAGGAATCATCCGCATATCCTTGATGGGTCTCCCCGCGCAGGGGCTTACCGCTTGAAGGGTCGAACAGGAAGGTGTGGAAGCTTGTGTCGTCGGCGCGAACCAGGTGCTTCAGGGTCGTTTCGGCGTGGCCATCGGCGGCTTCGGCAAAATCGCCGCGGCCGGTCTCGCGGTGGGCCCAGTGTAGCAGCGCGAGGTTTTGCATCGTATCGACGATGACGCGCCCATTGACGAATTCGGAGCGAATGCCACCGTGGATCGAGCGAGCATTCCAGGCCTGGATATATCGTGCATCCGGGCGATAGCGCTCAAGCAGCCTCGCCGCAGCTTCAAGAGCGAGATCGCGAGCCTCCTGGTCGCCTGTCAGCAGCCACTCCGCAACGCAGCTCAAAGAAAACTGGAAGCCGAGATCGTGGTCTTGCGCATCGCGATGGCGCAAGATGTCGCGAAAAATGGCGCGGCGGGCCCGGGCGGCGTTCAGGAAGCTGGGATCGCCCGTGAGTTCCAGCGCAAGCCAGAGCTGGCCGGCGTGAAAGCTCACGACCCAGTCAAAGGGCCCGCAATAGCTCCACGTCTGATCCGGCAGGCCAATCTTCGGATTGCGCAGACCGATTGTCGGCATGGTCTGGCGCAATTTGGCAATGCAGCGTTCCAAAGCCTGCTGGTGACGTTCGCGATTGGGGCGATTGCCAACCATTTCGACGGCGTTGAAGTAGCTGTTTCGTTCGATGCGCATGATAAGCCTCACGTTGGTTTCGTGAAGTTTTCGCACAAATACGATAATTTCGTCAACTACGAAACTTTCTGTTGACGGGAAAATTTCTAACCGCTAGGAGTCGGATGCTCGGGAGGAGCCGGGCATCGCTGGAGAGAGATACAATGTCCACATTAGGGACAACTGAAAGGCCGGCTGCCGGCAGCGGGTTCAGGCTCGCAGAGAGCCTGGCCGGGTACGGCTTTATCACGCCGTGGCTTATCGGCTTTTTTCTGCTGACGCTCGGGCCTGCTGTCGCCTCGTTCTATTTGTCTCTGACCGACTACAGCGGCCTTGGCGCAGCAAACTGGGTTGGCGCGGAGAACTACGTGCGCATCGCGACCGATGATCCGCGCTTCTGGACGGCGATGAACGTGACCTTCACCTTCGTGCTGCTGTCGGTTCCCTTGAAGTTGCTATTTGCGCTTGCCGTGGCAGTGGCGCTGAACCGGGGGCTTGAAGGCCTGTCGCTCTTTCGTGCGATCTTCTATCTGCCGTCACTGGTCGGCGGCAGCGTCGCCGTGGCGGTCCTGTGGCGACAGGTGTTTGCCGGCGACGGATTACTCAATCAGGCGCTTAACGCGTTGTTCGGTTTCGAAGGGCCAAGCTGGATCTCGAACCCTTCGACGTCGCTTTATACGCTCGTTCTCCTGGCGGTTTGGCAGTTTGGATCCTCGATGATCATCTTTCTTGCCGGTCTGCGTCAGATCCCGCAGGACATGTACGAGGCGGCAAGCATAGATGGCGCCAGCAAGGCCCGGCAGTTCTTCAAGATCACCTTGCCGCTTTTGACGCCGGTGATCTTCTTTAATGCCGTGATCCTGACGATCGATGCCTTCAAGGCCTTCACCTCGGCCTTTGTCATCAGCGACGGAACCGGCGGTCCGATCGACTCCACGCTGTTTTACACGCTCTACCTCTACCAGGAGGCCTTCACCAATTTCCGCTTCGGCTATGCCTCGGCGCTGGCCTGGGTCCTGGTGCTCATCATCGCCTTCTTCACCGCCATGTCATTCCTGACAGCCAGGTACTGGGTTCACTACGATGACTGATGCCGCTCTTTCGACGACCACCATCGCTTCGCGCGCCGACGCCGGCGTATCTGGCACATCCCCGTGGAAACGTGCTCTGCTTTATGCGCTGCTCGTCGCGGTCAGCTTTCTCATGCTCTATCCGCTGCTCTGGATGGTCGCGAGCTCGTTCAAGCCGGACAGCGAGATCTTCACCTCGACGGGGCTGATCCCGACTGACCCGACAGTCGATGCCTATCGCCGCGGCTGGACCGGCTTGAGTATCGGCTTTGGCTGGATGTTCTTCAATTCGCTGGTGATTTCGCTGCTCGTCGTCATCGGCAACCTCATTTCCTGCTCGATGGCGGCCTATGCCTTCACGCGCCTACGTTTCAAGGGGCGCGGTTTCTGGTTCACACTGATGCTCGGCACCTTGATGATGCCGCAGCATGCGGTGCTGATCCCGCAATATGTGATGTTCCTGAAGCTTGGCTGGGTGAACTCCATCCTGCCACTGGTGGTGCCGAAATTCCTGGCGATCGACGCCTTCTTCATCTTCCTGATGGTGCAGTTTTTCCGGGGCATCCCGCGCGAGCTTGACGAGGCGGCCATCATGGATGGTTGCGGCCCGCTGCGCATCTTCCTGAAGGTGATCCTGCCGCTCTCAACGCCGGTGTTGGCGACGGCAGCGGTCTTCTCGTTCATCTGGACCTGGGACGATTTCTTTGCGCCGCTCATCTACCTGAATGACATCGAAAAATACACCGCCCAGCTCGGTCTGCGCACCTTCGTCGACTCCACCGGGACGTCGGACTGGGGTTCGCTCTTTGCCATGTCGACGCTGACGGTGCTGCCAATCTTCATCCTCTTCATGCTGTTCCAGCGACTGCTGATCGAAGGCATCGCGACAACCGGCATGAAGCGCTGACACCAACTGGAATTGAGAGATAGGGACGGAAACGATGACGACGCTGGCTTTGAGCAAGATCAAGAAGAGCTTTGGCAATCTCGACATCATCCGCGGCGTCGATCTGGCGATCGGCTCCGGAGAGTTCGTGGTTTTCGTCGGCCCATCGGGGTGCGGCAAGTCGACCCTTTTGCGCATGATTGCGGGGCTCGAGCCGATCAGCGGCGGCGAACTTTCCATCGGCGGCGAGCGCATGAACGAGAAGGAGGCGAGCCAGCGCGGCATCGCCATGGTCTTCCAGTCCTATGCGCTCTACCCGCATATGAGCGTCTACAAGAACATGTCCTTCGGTCTCGAAACGGCAAAGATGCCGAAGCCGGAGATCGACAAGCGGGTCCGCAAGGCCGCCGACATCCTGCAGATTACCCATCTGCTCGACCGCAAGCCGAAGCAACTCTCTGGCGGCCAGCGGCAGCGCGTAGCGATCGGCAGGGCAATCGTGCGCGACCCGAAGATCTTCCTGTTCGACGAGCCGCTGTCCAATCTCGATGCGGAGCTTCGCGTCCAGACGCGCGTCGAGATAGCCAAGCTGCACAAGGATATCGGCGCGACGATGATCTACGTCACCCATGACCAGGTGGAGGCAATGACGCTTGCAGACCGCATCGTCGTCTTGCGCGCCGGGGTCATCGAACAGCACGGCACGCCGCTCGAGATCTATAACCGGCCCGCCAACCGCTTCGTCGCCGGCTTCATCGGCTCGCCCAAGATGAATTTCCTCGATGCCGTCGCACGCGACATCCGCGACGGCGGTATCTCGATCGATGTTGCCGGCAGAATTGCGCGGCTCCCGATCGAGGAGCGCATCGCGGTTGGCACAAAGGTCAGCCTCGGCCTGCGGCCCGAACATATCGGTATCGACGCGACCGGCGGGCTCGAACTTGGCGCGCTGACGGTCGTCCATGTCGAGCATCTCGGCGGTCAGACCATCGTTTACGGGCGGCTCACCGACGGGCAGTCGCTGACGGTTGCTCTCGATGGCCAACGCCCGATCACTGCCGGCTCAACGCTGGACGTCCGGATTGCCGCGGAAAACTGCCACCTGTTCGACGGGGCCGGCGACCGCATCGGCCATTGATCGCAAAGAGAGATCTCAAGGAACAAATCATGGAGGAGGAGAACATGATCAACAGACGCCATTTTCTGCGTAACGCCGCGCTTTTCGGGGCCGGCGCCACGCTCGCGACGATGCCCGCGATCCGCGCCTTTGCGGAGGATTCCATGCGCCTTTATTGGTGGGGTACACCCAGCCGCGCCGAGCGCACGCTTGGCGTTGCCAAGCTCTTCGAGGCGGCGCATTCCGGCGCCAAGATCGTCGGCGAAGTGGGCGGGAGCGATTACTGGGCCAAACTGACGACGATGATCGCCGGTGGGAACGCCCCGGACATTTTCCAGCTCGAGCCCAGCCGCTTTGCCGATTATAGCCGCCGGTCCACCAACCTGCCGCTCAACGACTATCTCGGCAAGGTCATCCGCACGGACAAGCTGGTGCCAGGTGTGCTCGATCTTGGAACGGTCGACGGCAAGGTGACCGGTATGCCGTTGTCGCTGAACGCCTTTGCCATGATCTACGACGCTGATGCGGTCACGAAAGCCGGGCTTATCCCGCCTTCGGCCAAAACCACCTGGGACGACTTCGCCAAGTTCTCGATCGACCTTACCAAGGCAATAGGCAAGAAGAACGTCTGGGCGGTTGGAAACGCGTCGCGCTACACATACGCCTTCGAGGCGTTTTTGCATCAGCGCGGCAAGAAGCTCTACACGGAAGCCGGAAAGCTCGGCTATGAGGCCAGCGATGCGGCCGATTGGTTCGGCTATTGGGAGAGCCTCACCAAGAACGGCGGCTGCGTCTCCGCCGAGATACAAGCGCTCGACAAGGTGCTGGTCGACAGCAACCCGCTGGCGACCGGCAACGCGGCCATCGCGATTGCCTTCTCAAACCAGCTCCCTGCCTTCCAGAAGATCTCCAAGAGCACGCTCGATATCACGTCGCTGCCGGTCAGCAGTGCGGATGGTCCCTCCGGGCTTTTCTATCGCCCCGGCTTGCACTGGTCGATCGCAAGCACCGCGAAGAACCCGGAACTCGCAGCGCAATTCATCGACTTTTTCGTCAACGACCTGGAGGCCGGCAAGATCCTTCAGGTCGAGCGCGGCGTGCCTGTAAACACCGACGTGCAGACCGCCGTTCTTCCCTCGATCGACGCCACGGCGAAAAAGACGGTCGACTATGTCAACGGCATTGCGGATCGCGTCGGCACCTACCCGCCGGCCGTGCCGCTCGGTGCTGGTGAACTTGACGAGCGCGTCTTCCGGCCGCTCGCCGACAAGGTCGCCTTCGGCCAGCTGACGCCGGCGGAAGCAGGCAACGAACTCGTCTCATCGGCCGACCGCATTCTCAAGGCCTGAGCATCCGCTCCACTTTGCCGGGCCGCGCGGGAAGTCATCCCCCCGCGCGGCAATGTTCGAACGGAAACCTTTGGCATGACCGACATGATCTTCCCCGAAACCCTGTTTAAACCGTGGGCGGGCAATCCGCTCAAAAGCCGCGCCGATGTCGAGGCCGCGCTCAAGGCGCTGGTGGAGCCGGTTGAACAATATCGGTCTGCCGGCGGCGCTCGCATCCGGCTGGATGCGCATGCGGCACATTTCGACCAGGCGTCCGCCGACTTGGAGGGCTATTCCCGTCTGCTCTGGGGCCTGGCACCGGCCAAGGTCGGCGGCGCAACGTGGATCGATTGGACGCCGATCGCGCGCGGTCTTGCCAATGGCTGTGATCCGGCCCATCCGGAATACTGGGGCGACCCGTTCGACCGCAGCCAGCGCCTCGTGGAACTCGCAGCGATCGGATTTGCACTGAGGCTCGTTCCAGACAAGCTCTGGGCGCCCCTGTCTACGGCCGAACGGCGAAACGTTGTTGCCTATCTGCTCAAAGGCCATGCCTGCGAATATAGCGACAACAATTGGAAGTTCTTCCGGTTGCTCGTCAGCATGGGTTTGAGACATGTCGGGGTCGATTGTGATCGAGAACTCGACGACCAGTACCGGCAGGAACTCGACGCGTTCTACCTCGGCGATGGCTGGTATCACGATGGGGATACGCGCCGCGCCGACCACTACATTCCCTTCGCCTTTCACTTCTATGGCCTGATCCTGGCGGCCCTCGATGGCGGCGACTGGACGAAAAGGTATCGGGAGCGGGCCCGACTGATCGCCGGAGACATGGCGAGATGGTTTGCCGATGACGGACCGGCGCTCTGCTTCGGTCGCTCGATGACCTATCGTTTTGCCATTGCCGGCCTCTTCGGCGCCATGGCGCTCGCAGGCGAAGAGGAGATCCCCTTCGGACAACAGAAGGGTTACTTCCTGCGTCATCTGCGCTGGTGGGCGAAGCGCCCCTTCGCCGCGCGCGATGGCGTGATGCCCGTCGGCTACGCCTATCCCAACCTCATCATGTCGGAACCGTACAATTCCGCGCAATCGCCCTATTGGGCGCTGAAGGCCTTCCTTCCGCTGATGCTGCCGGCGGACCATCCGTTCTGGGCGAGCGATGAGGACGCCTGCCCACAGCGATCCGCCGTCTCCACGCAGCGCCATATCGGTTTCCTGATCGCCAATCCGGCAGGGGATGCCATTGCGCTCTCCTGTGGCCAGCACACGAGCGCCGAGAACACCTTCATCCGCTTCGCGCCTGAGAAATACGCGAAGTTCGCCTATTCGGGGCGATACGGCTTCAGCATCGAGAACGATCTCTGGCGGTTCGACAATTCCGTGCTCGAATCCATGATCGGCTTCAGCGATGACGGCGTGCATTTCCGCGTGCGCGAAACCAACGAAGAGGCGCTCGTCGCCAACAACCTTCTCTATGCGCGTTGGCGGCCCTTCGCCGATGTCTTGGTCGAGACCTGGCTTTACTGGGACGGCGATTTCCAGGTTCGGCTTCACCGCATCGACACGCCGCGGACGCTCGCCACGATCGAAGGCGGCTTTGCAGTCGGGCGAGACGCCGGCGAAGTTTGCAAACAGGGTGCCGGCCGCGCTGTCGTTGCCACGGCGACGGACCTGTCAGCCATCCTCGACATCGGTTCGACGAACCCTCGGGAGGGCCGCTGCCATATCGCTGCCCCAAACACCAACCTGGTTTCCGCAAAAACCTTGGTTCCGCAATTGCGCGGTACTGTTCCAGTCGGCGTCAGCACGCTCGCCGTCGCCGTGCTTGCGCAGGCCGATGCGACAGAGGGGACAAGGAAACTATCCCGCTTGCCTGCAGCACCCGACGTCGGAGCGCTGCGACGGCGCGTGTCCGAGACGGGGACAACCGTAACGCTGATGCGCGGCGTACCGCTCTGACATCCTCGATCCTGCCACAACGACCGAAAGACTTGATATGACGATCCCCGATTTTACATCCCGCCACGCCATCGATCCGCTTGCTGCCGCAGCGATGGGAACCGACGAGCTGCGTCACAATTTCCACATTGGCGGTTTGTTTGCGAGCGATCGCGTCAACCTCACCTATACCCATTACGACCGCATGGTGATCGCTGGGGCGATGCCGGTCGAGGCGGAGCTGACGCTCGAAGCCATCAAGCCGATGGGAACGAAGACGTTTCTCGAGCGCCGCGAGCTGATTGCCGTCAACATCGGCGGGCCGGGGCGGGCCGTCGTTTCCGGAAAGAGCCATGTGCTCGGTCCCCGTGACATGATCTATGTCGGCATGGGGTCGGACGTGGTGTTCTCGTCGGACGACCGGTCGAAGCCGGCAAAGTTCTATCTGTTGTCAGCCCCCGCGCACCGTACTTACCCGACAGCGCTTTTGACGATCGCGGGCGCGAAACGTCTCGATCTCGGCAGCCTGGAAACATCGAACGAACGATCGATCTTTCAGTTCACCAATGGGATCGAGACCTGCCAGCTGGTCGTCGGAATGACGGAACTGAAGGAAGGGTCGGTGTGGAACACGATGCCGGCGCACATCCATGATCGACGCATGGAGGTCTATCTTTATTTCGACCTTCCGGAGCCGGCGCGGGTTTTCCATTTTCTCGGAGAGCCTTCCGAAACCCGCCATATCGTGATGGCGAACGAAGAGGCGGTGCTGTCGCCGGTGTGGTCTATACATTCCGGTTGCGGCACCTCCAGCTATGCCTTCATCTGGGCGATGGCGGGGGACAATGTCGACTACACCGACGCCGACCCGGTCCCGATGGAGACGTTGCGATGAGCGATCTCTCGGCCTTCAGCCTCGACGGCAAGCGCGTGCTGGTTACGGGTGCCAACACCGGGATCGGCCAAGGCATCGCGGTATCGGTCGCCCGGGCTGGCGGCGAAGTGGTCGCGGTCGGACGCTCGTCCATGGCCGAAACAGTCGAAAAGGTCGAAGCGGCGGGCGGCCGGATCCAGCCGTTTGCCTGCGATCTTAGCGATGGAGAGGCGGTCAAAACGTTGCTTGACCGCGTCTGGGGACAGTGCGGCCCATTGGATGGACTGGTCAACAATGCCGGCATCATTCGTCGGTCGGCCTCCACCGAGCTCTCGGAGGCCGACTGGGATGACGTGATCGACCTCAATCTCAAGGCGGCCTTTCTTCTTTGCCAGGCCTATGGCCGAAAACTCCTGGACGAAAAGCGAGCCGGGCGGATCGTCAATATTGCCTCGTTGTTGTCCTTCCAGGGCGGCATTCGTGTCGCATCCTATACCGCCTCAAAACATGGAGTGCTGGGCATTACCCGCATCCTTGCCAACGAATGGGCAAGCAAGGGCATCAACGTCAATGCGATCGCGCCTGGCTACATCGTCTCCAACAACACCGAGGCGCTGCGCGCGGATGCGAACCGCTCAGCGGCAATCCTTGACCGCATCCCGGCCGGTCGCTGGGGCACGCCCGATGATATCGGCGAGGCTGCCGTTTTTCTCTTGGCGCCGGCATCCCGCTACATGCATGGCGCGGTCGTCCCGGTTGATGGCGGCTGGTTGGCGCGATGAATTGCGTTGCTGCCGTCCGGGTAGCGATCAGGCCGGCGCAGAGGTTAGCCTGCGGGCAATGTCGAAAAAGGCGCTGACCAGTTTCCCGTTGCTGCGCTCGCGCAAACAGATGAGTGCTTCGTCCATCAGCATCTCGGGCGCTTCGATCTCGATGGGAATGAGGCGGCTGTCCTGCCCGAACTCCGCCGACGAAACGAAGCCGACCCCGCCGCCGGCGGCGACGATCTCGCGCACCGCCTCACGACCTTCGGCTTCGATGAGCGGCGTCAGTTGCACGCCACATTGCTGCGACATCGTTTCGAGCTTTTGGCGGGTCTTGGAGCCTTGCTCGCGCATGACCAAGGGGTGCTTCACGAGTTCAGCGAAAGTCACCTTTTTCTTGCCTTGCAGCGGATAGTCACGGCTCGCAAAGGCTATGATCGGCGTGGAGTTGAGTTTCAGGATGTCGAAGTCGCTCGATTGCGGGATCTCGCCGAGAACGCCGATGTCTGCCTCATAGGCGTGCAGGCTGGTGATGACGGTTTCGGTGTTGCCGGAATCGATCGACACCTGGACGGTCGGATAGGTGCGCCGGAAAGCGGCAAGGATATGCAGCAGGTGATGGGCGGCATCGGCAACGATCCGTAGTTTTCCCGCTCTCAGCGCCCGTGATTCCGACAAAAGATCCAGGGCCTGCTGCTCGACGTCGAACATGCGGCGGGTGACTTCCAGGAGCTGTTGGCCCGCCTGGGTCAGCGTCACCTGCTTCTTGTTCCGGTTGAAGAGGAGGACATCATATTCCTCCTCGAGCTTGCGCACCTGATCCGAGACTGCCGGCTGAGTAAGGAAGAGCGCTTCGGCGGCACGCGAGAAACCGCCGTGGATGGCCACGTTATGAAAGGCGCGGAGCTGGACATAGCGCATGCGTACGACGCCTTCTTGAATAGATTTGAACGATAGTTTGATTAAAACGAACGATTTGATTTATGTAAAGCGGGCGCGGATAGTTTTCGGATTCCACCTCTATCCGGAGCGCGCCTCATGAACCTCCCGGCCGTCGTCCTCGAGCTTGCCGCCGCCACCGTCCTCTTGCTCTACGCCGTCAGCCTCGTGAAGAAAGGTGTTGAGGCGGCGGCAGGCGACATCGTCGCGCGTACCGTCGGTGGCGCCGGTGGACGACCGCGTGCGGCCATCTGCGGCTGCGCGGTTGCCATTGCGCTGCAAAGCTCGACGGCGGTCGCCATGCTTGCCGCCGGTTTTGCCGTCAGCGGCGCGCTGGCGCTTGATACCGGCCTGGCGGTGCTGCTTGGTGCCGATCTCGGCTCGGCGCTTGTCGTCAAGATCCTGTCCTTCGACTTGCATTGGCTGGCGCCGCTTCTGATCGCCGCTGGCGGTCTTGCGCATCTGAAGGCATCGACCCGCAAGTCCGTCGAGACCGGGCGTGCAGTGCTCGGCATCGGTCTGCTGCTGCTCTCGCTGCAGATGATCGGCCATGCAACGCAGCCGCTCTCTCAGAGCCCGATGCTGCCTTCCGTCGTCGCTTTCGTCGGCAAGGATGCCTTGAGCGTGATGATCCTTGCCGCCTTCTTCACTTGGGCGCTGCACTCCAGCGTGGCAGCGATCCTGCTGATCCTGACCTTTGCCGTGAAGGGCATCGTGCCCCTGGACGTCGGCATTCCCCTGGTGCTCGGCGTCAACATCGGCGGCGGGCTCATCGCGCTGTGGCTGACCCGCGGTCTGCCGGTCGAAGGCCGACGCCTGCCGCTTGGTAATCTCCTCTTCCGCGCCCTGTTCGCCGCAGCGATCTTCGGACTCTTTTCGCTGCATTCCCCGTTCGACTGGCTTCCTGGGGAGACTGTGGCCGGCAAGCTGGTCAATCTGCATGTGCTCTTCAACGCTGCCCTGGTTCTCGTCGGGGTGATTTTCTGCGGCCCGATGGCGCGCCTCGTTCGGTTGCTCATGCCGGAGGCCGCCGGTGCCAATGATCGTGCGGCTCATGTCAGCGCGCTTGACCCGGCGCTGATCGACAAACCGGCGCAGGCGCTGGCGGCCGCGGCACGCGAGGTGTTGCACATGGGCAATCTTATCGCCCGGATGCTGGAGCCCGTCATGACCGTCATTCACGCGCCGACACCGCAGGCGGTCAAGGCGCTCAGAAGCATCGATGGCGACATCCACGTGGCCCATAGCGCAATCAAGCTCTACATCGCCGCCGTCAACCGCGGCATCCTGACCGAAGAGCAATCGCGGCGCGGCATCGAACTCACCGAGGCAGCGATCCATCTCGAATATGCCGGAGACGTCGTCGCAAAGAGCCTCCTGCAAATGGCCGAGGAGCGGCTTGCGGGCGCAGGGACCTTCTCGCAGGAGGGATGGCGTGAACTCACCTTGCTGCATGCGGCCGTGTCTTCCAACGTCAGGCTGGCGGCCAATCTTCTCGTCTCCCCGGACCCGGTGATCGCGCGCGAAATGGTTCGGCAGAAGGAACATGTGCGTCGCCTGGTCGAAGAAAGCAGCAAGTGCCATCTGGAGCGGCTTCGGCAGGGCATCGCGACCAGCATCCTGTCGAGCGACATGCATCTCGAGATCGTTCGGGCGCTGAAGGAGGTCAATTCGCTGGTGACGACGATGGCCTATCCGCGCCTGCGCGAGAGCGGGGACCTCCTGGAAAGCCGGCTCGTGCCTGCTGCTTAGATATATAAATTGAAACGATAGATTGATACAAAAGAACGATTTTACAGATAGATGTTTCCGCCCCATTGTCGTTCTCGAACACGCCAACCGCGAGGACGGACAATGCCAAACACCGCTTCTGAAAGAACCATCGCGCCCCTGGAAACACCGAGGCTGGGCGAGCCCTATCTCTTGACGCCCGGCCCGCTAACCACGGCCTATCGGGTTAAGGAAGCCATGCTGCGGGACTGGGGTTCCTGGGATGGCGATTTCCGGGCAATGACCGCCAAGCTTCGCCAGGAACTGCTCGAGATTGCCGGCGATGCCAAGGGCGAGTTCGATTGCGTGCCGATGCAGGGCAGCGGTTCGTTTTCGGTCGAGGCGATGCTCGGCAGCTTCGTCCCGAAGGACGGCCGTGTGCTGGTGCTGATGAACGGCGCCTATGGCAAGCGCATCGCCCAGACGCTTTCCTATCTCGGTCGTGACCATGTGACGATCGACAAGGGCGACTACATGCCGCCACGCGGTCCGGAGGTTGCAGCAGCGCTCGATTCCGACCCTGGAATCACCCATGTCGTGATCGTCCATTGCGAAACGAGCTCCGGCATCCTCAACCCGTTGAAGGAGATTTCCGACACAGTCTATTCCCGCGGTCGCAAGTTGCTCGTCGACTCCATGAGCGCCTTCGGCGCAGTGCCGGCCGGTATCGGCGATTTCCGCTACGAGGCGATCGTTTCTTCCGCCAACAAGTGCATCGAGGGTGTGCCGGGCTTCGGCTTCGTTATCGCCCGCAAGAGCGAACTGGAGGCAGCCAAGGGGCGCAGCCATTCACTCAGCCTCGATGTGCATGCCCAGTGGGACTACATGAACAAGACCGGCCAGTGGCGCTTCACGCCGCCGACCCACGTTGTCGCGGCGTTCCTGGAGGCCTTGCGTCTGCATCGGGAAGAGGGCGGTGTCGCCGGTCGCGGAGCCCGTTATGCCCGCAACCGCGACGTCATGGTCGCGGGCATGCGCGAGGCCGGTTTCGAGACGTTGCTTGCCGACCAGTGGCTGTCGCCGATCATCGTCACCTTCTTCAGCCCGGCCCACCCGGCCTTCGCCTTCGACCGCTTCTACGACCTGATGAAGGACAAAGGCTTCATAATCTACCCGGGTAAGCTGACGGTGGTCGACAGTTTCCGCGTCGGCTGCATCGGTCGCATGGACGAGCATGTCATGCGCCGCGTGGTCGAGGCCGCCCGCAACTCACTCTCCGAAATGGGCGTCGACAGCGCCGCTCCCCCGGCCGTCGCCCTTGAAGAACGTCGCCGTCTCGCTGCCTGAACTGAGGAAATTACGATGAACAAGATGTCCAAGATCACCGTTACCGCCAACCGTCGCACCTATCCCTGGCCGAATGTCCCGGCCATCGCCATCTGCCTCGACGGCTGCGAGCCGGCCTATCTCGACGAAGCCATCAAGGCCGGGCTGATGCCGACGCTCGAGCGCATCCGCAAGACCGGGACGGAGCGCACCGCGCTCAGCGTTATCCCGAGCTTCACCAATCCGAACAACCTTTCCATCGCTACCGGCCGGCCGCCGGCGATCCACGGCATCTGCGGCAACTATCTCTACGAACCGCAGACGGGTAACGAAGTGATGATGAACGATCCACGCTTCCTGCGCGCCCCGACCATCTTCAAGGCATTCTACGATGCGGGTGCGAAGGTCGCCGTGGTGACGGCGAAGGACAAGCTCAGGGCGCTGCTCGGCCACGGGCTGAAGTATGACGAGGGCAGGGCCATCTGCTTCTCGTCTGAAAAGGCGGACAAGACGACCGAGGCGGAAAACGGCCTCGACAATGCCTCGGCCTGGCTCGGTCGCGCTGTACCGGAAGTCTATTCGGCCGATCTCTCCGAATTCGTCTTTGCCGCCGGCGTCAAGCTGCTCAAGGAATTTCGGCCGGATGTCATGTACCTGACGACCACCGACTATGTGCAGCACAAATATGCGCCGGGCGTACCCCAGGCGAACGCCTTCTATGAGATGTTCGACAAGTATCTGACCGAACTCGACGCGCTCGGCGCGGCCATCATCGTCACGGCCGACCACGGTATGAAGCCGAAGCACAAGGCGGACGGTTCGCCGGATGTCATCTACGTGCAGGACCTGCTCGACCAATGGCTCGGCAAGGACGCCGCGCGCGTCATCCTGCCGATCACCGACCCCTATGTCGTGCATCACGGCGCGCTCGGCTCGTTTGCCACGGCCTATCTGCCCGAAAGTGCGGACAAGGAGGAGATCATCGAGCGGCTGCAGGCGATCGAAGGCATCGACGTCGTGCTCTCCCGCCCGGAAGCCTGCGTACGCTTCGAGCTGCCCGACGATCGGATCGGCGATCTCGTGCTGATCTCCTCGGAAAACAAGACGCTCGGCACCAGCGAACATCGCCATGATCTGGCGGCGCTGAACGAACCGCTGCGCTCGCATGGCGGCCTGACCGAACAGGCGGTGCCTTTCATCGCCAACCGCAAACTGCCCGAATTGCTGACATCCGCGTCGTTGCGCAATTTCGATGCGTTCTACTACGCGCTCGTCGCAGCCGCCCAGACAACGCACTAGGGAGGGAGCGATGACCAAGGTGGAAACAGCATTTGCAATTCGCCACGAGCCCATGCGGATCGCCGGCAAGACAGTCGATACCGAAGGGCGCATCGAGGTGCGCTACCCTTTCAACGATGCGGTGATCGGCACGGTGCCTGCGGGCAGCGCCGAGCATGCGCGCAAGGCCTTCGAGATCGCGGCCGCCTACCAGCCGAAGCTGACGCGTTACGAGCGTCAGCGCATCCTGCTCAAGGCTGCGGACCTGCTCGTTGCCCGCAAGGAGGAGATCTCCGATCTGATCACGCTGGAGCTCGGGATCTCCAAGCAGGACTCGCTCTACGAGGTCGGCCGCGCCTTCGACGTGCTGACGCTGTCGGGCCAGATGTGCATTCATGACGACGGCGAGATCTTCTCCTGCGACCTCACACCACACGGCAAGGCGCGCAAGATCTTCACCACGCGCGAACCGCTCAACGCCATTTCGGCGATCACGCCGTTCAACCATCCGCTCAACATGGTGGCACACAAGGTCGCGCCGGCGGTTGCGACGAACAATTGCGTTGTGCTCAAGCCGACAGAACTGACGCCGATGACGGCGCTTATCTTCGCCGACATTCTCTATGAGGCCGGCCTGCCGCCGGAAATGCTCTCGGTCGTGACCGGCTGGCCCGCCGATATTGGCATGGAGATGATCACCAATCCGAACTTCGACCTCATCACCTTTACCGGCAGCGTTCCAGTCGGCAAGCTGATCGCGGCCCACGCCCACTACAAGCGGCAGATCCTGGAGCTCGGCGGCAACGACCCGCTGATCATCCTCAACGATCTGTCGGACGACGATCTCGCAAGAGCCGCGGATCTGGCCGTTGCCGGCGCGACGAAGAACTCCGGCCAGCGTTGCACCGCTGTGAAACGCATCCTCTGCCAGGAGAGCGTTGCCGACCGCTTCGTGCCGCTGGTGCTCGAGCGAGCGAAAAAGCTGAGGTTCGGCGATCCGATGGACCGGGCGACGGACCTTGGCACGGTCGTCCATGCCAAGGCGGCGGAAGTCTTCGAGCGGCGGGTGCACCGGGCAGCGGAAGAAGGGGCGGAGATCCTCTACGATCCCGGCCGTAAAGGCGCCCTCTTGCCGCCAATCGTTGTCGACCGCGTTAAGCATTCGAGCGAACTGGTGATGGAAGAAACCTTCGCGCCGATCATACCGATCGTGCGCGCGCCCGATGATGACGACGCGCTGATCGCGCTCTCGAACTCAACCGCCTTCGGCCTTTCTTCCGGCGTCTGCACCAATGACTTCCGGCGAATGCAGAAATACATCGCCGGGCTGAAGGTCGGCACGGTCAACATCTGGGAAGTGCCGGGTTACCGGATCGAGATGAGCCCCTTCGGCGGCATCAAGGATTCCGGCAACGGCTACAAGGAAGGCGTCATCGAGGCGATGAAGAGCTTTACCAACGTCAAGACATTCTCCTTGCCATGGTGATTTCAAGCGTTTCCCCCGCTGATTCACCCCTCTGGGAGCCGCCATGGCGGCTCCCTTTTTATTTGCTCCCGCAGCGTCGCGGGGCTCTGCGCGACGCGCAATCTTAGATCTGCTCCTTCATCCGGCAGATTGTGCGAAATCGTATCGAAACCTGCCGCCGCCTTGGTCAAGCGCGGTTTCCATGCCCAGTTCTGCGGCAGAACATCCATAGTTTTTTTCTTCTAATCGATAAGAATAATAAATTTTACTTACAGGAAACCGCTGCGCAGAATGTTTCCCGAAGCCGATCACAACAGGGCAACGACAAGATTGTCCGCCGCGCTTCCCCGGTTTTACCAGGACCTCAGAGGAGAACTTCAATCATGAACAGACGCATGCTCTTTGTGCTTGCCGGCGCCGTTTCCGCTGTGCTTCCTGCCATCGCTGCCGCTGAAACGCAGCTCACCGTCTACACCGCCGTCGAAGCCGTCGACCTCGACCGCTACAAGGCGACCTTCGAAAAGGCCCACCCGGACATCAAGATCAACTGGGTGCGCGATTCCACAGGCGTCATGACCGCCAAGCTGCTTGCAGAAAAGGACAATCCGCAGGCCGATGTCGTCTGGGGGCTCGCTGCAACCTCGCTGCTTCTCTTGAAGACCGAAGGCATGCTGGAACCTTACCAGCCCAAGGGCGTCGAGACGCTCGACCCGAAATTCGTCGACAAGGACACGCCGCCGAGCTGGGTCGGCATGGACGCCTATGTCGCGGCTCTTTGCTACAACACGGTCGAGGGCGAAAAGCTCGGCCTCAAGCCGCCGACGAGTTGGAAAGACCTGACGAACCCCGAATACAAGGGCCACGTGGTGATGCCGAACCCGGCATCCTCGGGCACCGGTTTCCTCGACGTCTCCGGCTGGATGCAGATGTGGGGCGAGGAGAAGGCCTGGGACTACATGGACAAGCTCCACGAGAACATCTCCGCCTACACCCATTCCGGCTCCAAGCCGTGCAAGATGGCAGGCGCCGGTGAAGCCGTCATCGGCGTGTCCTTCGAGTTTCCGGGCGCCAAGGCCAAGAGTGCCGGTGCACCGATCGACATCATCTTCCCCGCCGAGGGTTCGGGCTGGGAGGCCGAGGCAACCGCAATCATCGCTGGCACGGCAAACCTCGAAGCCGCAAAGACGCTCGTCGACTGGTCGGTCACCAAGGAAGCGAACGAAATGTACAATGCCGGCTATGCCGTCGTTGCCTATCCGGGCGTCGCCAAGCAGGTCGAGCACCTGCCCGACGACATCGCTTCCCGGATGATCGTCAACGACTTCGAGTGGGCTGCAAACAACCGCTCTGACATCCTCAAGGAATGGCAGAAGCGTTACGACGCCAAGTCTGAACCGAAGAGCTGAGCCTGATCGGCTGGGCGCAGCGCCTTTGCGCTGCGCCCCATCGCATTTCTCGGAAAGAAAATCCCTCAAGCCAGCGGAGCTTGCAGATGAGGCATGCCCTGTCGATCGAACCGACGCCCACCAGCCGTCAGCACTTCGCCGATGACGCGGCCGCGGAGCCGGCCCCCTACTTGCAGATCTCGGATCTCTGGAAGACCTATGGCGATTTCGTCGCGCTTCGCGACATTTCGCTGTCGATTGCCAGGGGCGAGTTCGTCTGTTTTCTCGGCCCGTCCGGCTGCGGCAAGACGACGTTGCTGCGAGCCATCGCCGGTCTCGACCTGCAGACGCAAGGCACCATCCTGCAAGACGGCCGCAATATCTCGACGCTGCCGGCTTCCCGCCGCGACTATGGCATCGTCTTCCAGTCTTATGCGCTCTTTCCCAATCTGACGATCGAGCAGAACATCGCCTTTGGCCTGGAAAACACCGGCCGATCGAAGGCGGGGGTCGCATCCCGGGTCGCCGAACTCTTGGAAACGGTCGGCCTTTCGGCGCACGGCAAGAAGTATCCGGCCCAGCTTTCCGGTGGCCAGCAACAGCGCATCGCGCTTGCCCGCGCCATCGCCATCTCGCCGGGGCTATTGTTGCTCGACGAGCCGCTGTCGGCACTCGACGCCAAGGTTCGCGTGCACCTTCGCCATGAGATCAAGGCGCTGCAGAGAAAGCTCGGTGTGACGACCATCATGGTGACGCACGACCAGGAGGAGGCCCTCGCCATGGCCGACCGGATCGTCGTCATGAACCACGGCGTCATCGAGCAGGTCGGCTCGCCGACCGAAATCTACCGTCATCCCGAAACGCTGTTCGTCGCCGACTTCATCGGCGAGACCAATCAGTTCGAAGCCCGGGTTCTTGGAGATGACGAAGTCGAGATCGGCCACTCCGCCTTTTGCTGTTCGACGGAGGATTTTTCCGCCGGCCATGCGGCAACGGCGGTCGTCCGCCCGGTCGACATCATTCCCCACGGAGCCGATGCCCATGCCGTCAACGCCAGCGACCGGCCGGCCACACCGCAGAACCTGATCGATGCCGAGGTGCGCGAGATGGAGTTCCTCGGCATGTTCTGGCGCACGCGCCTGACGGCCCCGCGTCTCGGCGAGCGCACGCTGGTTGCCGACTTCTCCGTCAACGCGGTGAGACGCCTCCGGATCGAAACCGGCGGCGCCATCCAGGTGGAGATCCCGCGCGAACGCCTGCTGCTCTATCCGAGGGGGGCTGGACGATGAACATGGTTCTGGAAGCACCCCACCTTCCCCTGATCGGCAAGCGGCTGCGCCAGGAATCCTCCAAAGACGACCGCATCAAGCTCGGCTTCATGGCGGTCATCGGGCTATATCTGGTCGTCGCGCTTGGCGCGCCGCTCTTCGTCATGCTGTCGAAGTCGCTGTCGACCTACCGGTTCGAGCTTTCGGCTTTCGAGTTCCAGGTGAGCGACGAGACGGGGGCGAACTGGGGGCCGGTCGTCACCGCCGAAGACCTGAACCGGGAACTCGGGGCGGTGACGGAAGCCGAGCTTTCCAGCAGTTCCGACGGACGGCTCGCGGCCACAAAATTATTCCCGGATTTCAAGTTCCGCAGCCCCGTTCACTACCGTATTCGCGGCACGAACGACGATGCCGCCTTCCTGGTCGGCTCCACCCTCGAAAAGGGGACTGAGTGGCGGGACTATGATTCCGGTACCTTCCGGCGCGTCGTGCTGCGACCCGCGCGCGCTCTGGGTTTTACGAACTTCACGACCTATTTCTCGACGCCGGCGCTTGCGCAGTCGATCTACAATTCCGTGCTGATGGCGGTGATCAGCACGGTGTTCACGATCTCGGTCGCCTTTGCGCTTGCCTACGGCCTGACGCGCAGCTGCATGCCGCTCAAAGGGCTTTTCCGCGGCATCCTGACGATCCCGATCCTGGTGCCGTCACTCTTGCCGGGCATTGCACTCGTCTATCTCTTCGGCAATCAGGGCATCTTCAGGGATTGGCTTTTTGGCTATTCGATCTACGGGCCGATCGGCATCGTCATCGGCTCTGTTTTCTTCACCCTGCCGCATGCCTTCCTGATCATCCTGACGGCGCTCTCGATTGCCGATGCTCGCCACTATGAGGCGGCCGCATCGCTCAAAGCCAGCAAATGGCGGACCTTCACGACCGTCACGGTGCCCGGCGCGCGCTTCGGCATCGTCTCTGCGGCCTTCGTCGTCTTCACGCTTGTCATCACCGATTTTGGCCTGCCCAAGGTGATCGGCGGACAATACGGCATGCTCGCCGTCGACATTTACAAGCAGGTGATCGGCCAGCAGAACTTCGAGATGGGCGCGGTCGTTTCCGTCATCCTGCTGGTGCCGGCGGTGCTTGCCTTTTACGTCGACCGGCACATGCAGAAGCGGCAGGTAGCGCTTCTGTCGGCGCGCGCCGTGCCCTATCAGCCGAAGCCCAATGCCCGCATGGACGGTCTGTGCTTCACCTTTGCCTGCTTCGTCAGCCTCTTCATCCTCGGCATGATCGCCATGTGCCAGATCGCAGCGGTGGTGAAGTTCTGGCCCTATGACCTGACGCTGACAGCCAAGAATTTTGCCTTCGACCTGATGGACGGTGGCGGCTGGGCCGCCTATGGCAACTCGATCCGGCTCGCGCTTTTGACGGCACTCTTCGGTTCGATCGTCGTCTTTGCCGGCGCCTACATGGTGGAGAAGGCCGATGGCTTCCGCTTCGGCCGTGGCCTCTTTCACTTCCTGGCGATGATGCCGATGGCGGTGCCCGGCATGGTGCTCGGCCTTGCCTATATCTTCTTCTTCAACAACCCGGCCAATCCGCTGCACCCGATCTACGGCACGATGACGATCCTCGTCGTCTCGACCGTGACGCACTTTTATACCGTCGCGCACCTGACCGCGCTGACGGCGCTGAAGCAGATGGACCCGGAGTTCGAATCCGTCGCCGCGTCGCTGAAACAGCCCTTCCACCGGCTGTTCTTTCGGGTCACGGTGCCGGTCTGCCTGCCGGCGATCCTCAACATCGCGATCTATCTCTTCGTCAATGCGATGACGACCGTCTCGGCGGTGGTGTTTCTCTACTCGACCGACACCAAGCTCGCGTCAGTCGCCGTGCTAAACATGGACGACGCCGGCGATATCGCGCCGGCCGCGGCCATGGGCATGATGATCTTTTACACCAATGTTGCGGCCAAACTTGTCCACGCGCTGATCGCGCGCGGTCTGCTCGCGCGCACCCAGGCTTGGCGCTAACCCGCAACCAGCCCTTCGCAAAGCGCCGCCGTCCTTCGTTCTGAAGGACGGCGGCGCTTTTGTCCGCGTCACTCTACGCCACCCGGAGCTCCGCCATCACCACTTTGCGGTCGTTTCCTGCGCGCAGGCGCTCCATCTCGTTGAGACGCGAACGCTGCGGCGTAAGGCCGTAGCGTTCGCGGTAGGTGCGGGAAAAGTGCGAGGCGGTGGAAAAGCCGCAGGCGACCGCGATTTCGATGACCTGAAGCGACGAGGTTATGAGCAGCAGGTGAGCGCGCTCGAGCCTGAGGTCGAGATAGTAGCGCGCCGGCGTGCGCCCCATTTCTCTTCGAAACAGGCGCTCGATCTGGCGCCGGGAAAGTCCGGTCGAGGGCCACATGTCGGCGAGCTTCAATGGCTCGGCAAGATTTGCCTCCATCTTTTCGATGACACGAATCAATAGAGGGTTGTCGATGCCGAGACGTGCCTGCAACGGCAATCGCTGGCGCTCGCCGGTCTCACGCAGCCGCTCGCAGAGTGCCGCCTCGCAGATACGGGTGGCCACGTCCCGACCAAGGTCCTCTTCGATGATGTGCAGGAACATGTCGAAGGGCGCGTTGCCGCCGGCGCAGGTATAGATCCCGCCGTCGATCTCAAAGGCGGTCTGGCGCGGGTCCGCGATGAAGAACCGCTCGGAGAAGTCTGGAAAGTGTTCCCAGTGAACGGCGCAGCGACGCTCATCGAGCAGCCCCGCGCGCGCTAGGCAGTAGACGCCGCCGCCAAGCCCGGCGAGGCGCGCGTTGCTGCGAGCGCCTGATCGCAGCCAGGCCTCCAGGGCCCTGTCGGCCGATGGCTTCTTGCGGCCGCCACAGATGACGATGAAGCCCGGATCTGCATCGCGGCCAAACCGGTTGCGTTCGGCCGAGAGCGGCGCCGCTACCGGAATGCCCGTGCCGCAGGATGAAACGGCGGGTGCTCCATCCGCCGCTACAAGGTGCCACCCGTATACCGGGCGGCCGGCCACGTCATTGGCGAGGCGTAGCGCTTCGATCGCCGCGGAGAAGCCATGGAGGGTAAATCCATCGAGCAGGTAGAAGGTGAAGTGGCGAGCCTGCGTACATGGCTGTTGCATTGTCTCTTCCTGAGGGCGTCGAAGTGGTGCGCGGAAAGAATAGTTACATTATGCAACATATTGGACCGTTGCCAATCCCGTTAAAACGAGGATCCGAAGAAATCCGCTCGAAATCCGTGCAGGTGAGGGGCTACTGCGCGTGCGCTGCGGCATGGACAACCGTTGCAGCTTGTCAAATGGACAAAAATGGACACAGATAGTCACATGTCAGAACAACAAAACGCCCGCGCTCTTGCTCCACGCCGTCACGGCGAGATCCTCAGGCGGCTTGCAGCCGACGGTACCGTTGGTATCACCGAGCTTGCGGATTTCTTCGATGTTTCGCGTCAGACCATCAGGCGCGATCTGAAGCTTCTTGCCGATCGCGGCCAGCTCGATCTTGTCCATGGCGGCGCCACCCTGTTCGAGCCGACGGAAGCGGCCTTCGTCGAGCGGCGGGAGGAGAATGCCGGGCCAAAAGCGCTGATCGGTCGTGCAGCAGCAGGTCTCGTGCGCGACGGCATGGTGATCTTCCTTGATTCCGGCACGACGACGCTTGCTGTGGCCCATGCCCTGACTGGGCGAAAAAACTTAACGATTTGCACGACTTCGCTATCGATCGCCTTGCTGATGTGCCGACAGCCCCAGGTGCGCGTTCATATGCTCGGCGGCGAAATCGATCCGGATGAAGAAGCGGCCATCGGTATCGATGCGCTCGAGGCGATCAGCCATTTCCGCGTCGACGTCGCGTTCTTAGGCGGCGGGGGCCTGTCGCCCGATGGAGAGGTGACCGACTTTACCCGCAGCGGCGCCGAGCAGCGCTCGCGCATGGTGGCAACGGCGGCCAAGGCCTATTTCGTACTCGACAGTTCCAAGTTCGGACGGCTGACGCCACTTCGCATTCCCCGCTTCGAAGCCGCCGCCGGAGTGATTGTTGACCGACATCCGCCGGAGGCGATCCGCGAGGCGCTCGAGCGCAAAGGTCCAGCCCTGGTCGTTGCAGAACAACAAATGTAATCTTTTGTAACTTTTTGTCTTGTTCTTTGTCCGCGTTTTGTTACCGTGCGGCCTTCCATGGGTTCGGGAGGTCGTTTCATGGCGCAGGAATTTCCAACACAGGCACAGGTCGTCATCGTCGGCGGCGGTATTATAGGCTGCTCGGTCGCGTATCACTTAACCAAGCTCGGCTGGAACGACGTCGTTTTGCTGGAGCAGGGGCAGTTAAGCGGCGGCACCACCTGGCATGCGGCCGGTCTCGTCGGTCAGTTGCGCAGCCACGCCAACATGACGGGCCTCATCAAATATTCGACCAAGCTCTATAGCGAGCTTGAGTCCGAGACCGGCCTTGCCACGGGCTGGAAGAATTGCGGCTCGCTCTCGGTTGCCCGCACGCAAGACCGCATGACCGTGTTGAAGCGCACGGCGGCCTCTGCTCGCGCCCAAGGCGTCGCGATCGAGGTGATCTCGCCGAAGCAAGCGCAGGAGCTCTGGCCGGTCATGGCGATCGACGATCTCGTCGGCGCCGTCTGGCTGCCGGGCGACGGCAAGGCCAATCCAACAGACCTCACGCAGTCGCTCGCCAAAGGCGCCCGCAATCGCGGCGCCCGCGTGATCGAGCGCGTCCGGGTCACAGGCATTTCGACCAAAAACGGCGTCGTCACCGGCGTCGAAACCGATCGGGGGGCCATTGCCGCGGAGATCGTCGTCAACTGTGCCGGTCAATGGGCACGCAAGGTCGGCCAGATGTGCGGCGTCACCGTGCCGCTGCACTCGGCCGAGCACATGTATATCGTCACCGGCCGCATCGAGGGCGTACATCCTGACCTGCCGGTCATGCGCGATCCGGACGGCTACATCTATTTCAAGGAGGAAGTCGGCGGGCTCGTCATGGGTGGCTTCGAGCCGGAAGCCAAGCCCTGGGGCATGGCAGGCATTCCCGACGATTTCGAGTTCGCCCTCTTACCTGACGATTGGGATCAGTTCGAAATCCTGATGCACAATGCGCTGCAGCGCGTGCCGCAGCTTGAAACATCCGAGGTGAAGAAGTTTTACAACGGCCCGGAGAGTTTTACCCCGGACAACAATTTCATTCTCGGCGAGGCGCCCGAACTGAAGAACTTCTTTGTCGGCGCAGGCTTCAACTCCATGGGGATTGCCAGCGCCGGCGGGGCAGGTCGAGCCCTTGCCGAGTGGATCGTAAACCGCGCGCCGACCATGGATCTTTGGCCGGTCGATATCCGTCGCTTCGCGGGCTTCAACAACAATCCGCGCTGGCTTCACGATCGCGTCAAGGAAACGCTCGGTCTGCACTATGCGATGCCTTGGCCGAACCGGGAGCTGGATACGGCACGCCCCTTCCGCCGTTCGCCTCTCTACGATCGGCTTGCCGCCAAGGGCGCGTGCTTCGGTTCGAAAATGGGATGGGAACGGGCCAATTGGTTTGCTGCGGAAGGCGAGCGCCCCGTCACCGAGTATTCCTTCGGTCGGCAGAACTGGCATGAAGCGGTCAAGCGCGAGATGAAGGCAACGCGCGAGGCCGCCGGCATTTTCGACCAGACCTCCTTCGCCAAGCTGCTTGTGCAGGGGCGGGATGCGGCAGCAGCGCTTAACCGCATCTGCGCTGCCGACATCGACGGCGAGATCGGCCGTTCTGTCTATACCGGACTCTTGAACGCGCGGGGCGGCTACGAGAGCGACCTGACCGTCATGCGACTTGCGGCCGATCGCTTCATGCTGATCACAGGTTCGGCCCAAGCGGTGCATGATGCGGACTGGATCCGCAAGAACCTTGCCGCGGACGCCCACGTGACTTTGACCGACGTGACGTCGTCCTATGCAGTCCTGGCGCTGATGGGACCGAAATCGCGCGACATCCTCTCGAAGCTTACCTCGGCGGATATCTCGAACGAGGGCTTTCCCTTCGCGACTATCCGCGAGATCGATATCGGTTACGCCACGGCCTTTGCCAACCGCATGACCTATGTCGGCGAACTCGGCTGGGAACTGATCGTGCCGACAGAATTCGCTGTCGGTGTTTACGAGGCGCTGCACGAGGTCGGTCGCGCCTTCGGCCTGACGGATTGCGGCTACTATGCGCTTGAGGCTTTGCGGCTGGAGAAGGGCTACCGCGCCTGGAGCCGGGAACTGACGCCCGACATCAACCCCTACGAGGCTGGTCTTGGCTTTGCGGTTGCTCTGGGAAAACCCGGCGGCTTTGTCGGCCACGATGCGCTCGTGGCCGCAAAGACCAAGGGCCTGCCCTCGCGCCGCATCGTTCAGTTTACCCTGGACGATCCCTTGCCCATGCTTTGGGGCGGCGAACTGATCCTGCGTGCGGGAAAACCGGTCGGCGAGGTCCGCTCCGCCGCCTACGGTCACACGCTTGGGCGTTCGGTCGCACTCGGCCTGCTTGAAAACCCTGAAGGCGTGGACAAAACGTTCCTCGAGGGGGAGCGCTTCGAGATCGATCTTGCAGGCATTCGCTATGCCGCGACGGTGCATCTGGCACCGGCATATGATCCGCGTGCGCTGAGGGTCAAGATTTAGACCATCTTTTCGCGATGCGACGAATTGCGCGTGTTGATCTTCCCGCGAGCCCGTCTAGGCGGGCTCGCGTTCCAGCAAGAGCTTTGCCGTTTGCCAGAGGTCCTCGACCCTGCGGCTGCGCGTCGCGGCGTGACGGTAAAGCCGAATTTCGAGGTCGAGATTCCAGCCCTTATCCGTAGAGGCGGGTACGAGGCCACCGGCATCGATCGCGTCACGGGCAAGGCTTTCGGGCAACCAGCAGACGCCGGCACCCGACATCGCCATGTTCATCAGCCCGGCACTGATGGTGTTTTCATGCGTCGTGCGGCGCCGGAAGGGCGGGCGCCGCAGCATGAGACGCGAAAGGGCGACCCCGAAGAACGAATTGAACCCGTAGCTCAGATAGGGAATAGCGAGCCGCGGCTGCGCCACAGCCCGGTCGAGAATATTCAGCCCCGGTAGCGTACCATCGGGGATAGAGACGTTTGCGGCGGCGAGCGGGATCAGCCGATCATGGGCGATCGTCAGCGACGAGAATTGTGCGCGGTCGAGATGGAATGGCACCTCCGAATGCGCATAAGTCAGAAAGAAATCCGCCTCGTCACCAATGAGGGCGTCAAGATTGGCCTCGATGCCGCCGCGGTCGGGCATCAGCGAGGTGCTGAAAGCGCCACCTGCGTTTTCGAGCAGTTTGAGCCAGCCAGGGAAGATCGTTACCGTCAGCGTATGGAGCGCGGCAAAGCGGATGAGGCCTTCTTCGTGAGACGGGCGTAGCGATTCGCGCGCTGCATAGAAGGTTCGGATTGCCTCCTGCGCTATGGGCAGGAAATTGCGACCTGCCGGCGTCAGTTCCGCCGGCATGGTGGCGCGGTTGATCAGCGTTGCCCCGAGCCAACGCTCCAACTGTTTGATGCGGCGGCTGAACGCCGGCTGAGTCACGTTGCGCAACTCGGCAGCGCGCGAAAAACTCCACGTGTCGGCGAGGGTCACGAAGTCCTCCAGCCACTTGATCTCCATGCCCAGATCTCCCCTGCGTTGCAGCTGAGGGGATCATAAGTCGTTGGAAAGAAATCGCTATGCCGATATTGCATCAGCCTTTGCTAAAAGCGAATTAGCCAAACCCCGACAAACCTTCCACGTTGCGCCCAAGGCAAACAGTTCTGATTTCGAGGCAGCGAGGAGGCTCACGAAATCAGGCTGATAACAAAAGGGGGATTGTTAATGGCCTTCCAGCTTCACGCTGATCTTATTCTGCACAACGGCCGAATCTGGCGAGGCAGGGAGGAGGGGATCAGCGAGGCCGTTGCCATTTGGCAGGGCAAGGTTCTGGCCACCGGCAGCGATGCCGAGATGGCGAGCCTCAAGGGGCCCCAAACCAAGGTGATCGATCTCGAAGGCCGTTTTGCCAGCCCCGGTCTTATCGACAATCACCTTCACCTGATCTCCACCGGCATCACCATGGGCTGGGTCGACGCGACCCCTGCCGCTGCGCCGACGCTTGCCGCCCTTATGGAGAAACTTGCCGAACGCGCGGCCGTCACGCCGAAGGGCGCATGGGTGCGGGCACGGGGCTATGACCAGGTCAAGCTCGATGTCGGCCGGCATCCGACCCGCGAGGAACTCGACCGCGCCGTACCGGATCATCCCGTGCTGCTGACGCGCGCCTGCGGCCATGTGGCCATCGCGAATTCGCTGGCGCTGAGCCTGGCGGATGTCACCGAGGCGACGCCGGTGCCGGACGGCGGCGTAATCGGCACCACGGACGGGCGCCTCAACGGGTTCCTGGCGGAAAACGCGCAGAACCTCATCAAGACGGCTATTCCCGAGGTGACGACGGAGGAGTTGATCGACGGCATCGAGCGGGCAGGGCGCTATCTTCTGTCGCTCGGCATTACGAGCTGCATGGATGCGGCGGTCGGCCAACTTGCCGGCTTTGCGGAAATCCAGGCTTATGAGATGGCCAAGCTTTCCGGCCGCCTGCCGGTGCGCGTCTGGCTGACACTGCTCGGCGATCCCGGCGTCTCGATCGTAGAGGATTCCTGGCGTGCCGGGCTCATTTCCGGTGCGGGCGACGACATGTTGCGCGTCGGGGCCGTGAAGATCTTCCTCGACGGCTCGGCCGGCGGGCGCACCGCATGGATGTCGAAGCCCTATCTTGGTGAGCCCGACAATATCGGCGTACAGATGCTGCCGGATGCCGACGTCGAGGCGATCGTCAAATCCTGCCACGACCGGGGCTATCAGATGGCTTGCCACGCCATCGGCGACGGTGCGATCGAGCAGCTGATCACGGCCTACGAAAAGGCGCTGGCCGGTAATCCCGATCCGGATCGGCGCCATCGCATCGAGCATTGCGGCTTCTCGAGCCCGGAGCAAGATCGGCGCATGAAGGCGGCAGGCATCCTGCCGGCGCCGCAGATGGCCTTCATCCACGATTTCGGCGACAGCTACGTTTCCGTGCTTGGTGAGGAACGGGGCAAGGCCTCCTACCAGATCGGCACCTGGATGCGCATGGGTCTCAAGCCCTCGACCGGCTCGGATTCGCCCGTCTGCTCGCCCGATCCCTTCCCGAACCTTCACGCCATGATCACGCGCAAGACCGGCAAGGGTACCGTGATGGTGGAGGCGGAAAAGCTGAGCCGCGAGGAAGCGTTGCAGGCCTACACGGAATACGGCGCCTATTCTCAGAAGGCCGAAGACGTGAAGGGCAGGCTTGTGCCGGGACAATGGGCCGACATCGCCGTCTTCGACAACGACCTCTTGGAGGCACCGGCCGATACCATTCTCTCAGGCACACGCTGCCTGATGACCCTGCTTGCAGGCCGCGTCGTGCACGACGCACGCTGACGACCTGAAAGACCAATCAACACAAAGCCGAAAACGGCACGAGAGGGAAAACAGCATGCTGAAAAGATTGACATTGGCCGCAATGCTCGGCCTCGGGGTGGCAACCGGAGCGCTGGCTGCCGGCGAACGCCACGGCGGAACGCTCGTCTTTACCGCACCCTATGGCTCGAGCTTCGCCACGCTCGACGTTCAGGCAAGCCCGAACACCCAGGAGGAATTCATCACCCAGGCGATCCACCGCGCGCTCTACAGCTGGGATTCGACCCAGAACAAGCCGGTCCTGGAACTCGCTAGCTCGGAAGAGGTGTCCGAGGATGGTACGGTGCACACCTATCGCCTGCGCGAAAATGCCGTCTTCCACAACGGCAAGCCACTGACGGCCGACGACATCATCTACAGCTACAAGCGCATCGCCAACCCGAAGAACGCCTTCCCGGGCGCAAGCTACATTGCCGTCATCAAGGGTGCGGATGCGTTCATCGCCGGCAAGGCTGAGGAGATTTCCGGTCTCAAGAAAATCGACGACCACACGCTGGAGATCACCTATACCGGACCGATCAACCCCGGCTTCCCGCTGATGCAGAACACGACGGTGATTTATCCGTCTGATGTCAAGGATGAATCGAGCTTCGCCAAGACCCCCGTTGGCCTCGGCGCCTTCGTCTTCAAGGAGCACGTGCCGGGATCGCAGGTCGTTGTCGAAAAGTTCGACAAGTACTACGAAGAGGGCAAGCCCTATCTCGACCGCATCAACATCGTGCTGATGGCCGAGGACGCCGCGCGCGACGTCGCGTTCCGAAACAAGGAAATCGATGTCTCGATCCTTGGCCCGACCCAATACCAGGCCTATCAGGGTGAAGACGCCTTGAAGGATCACCTGCTCGAAGTTGCCGAGGTCTATACGCGCAACATCGGCTTCAACCCGGCCTTCGAACCCTTCAAGGACAAGCGGGTCCGCCAGGCGATCAACCATGCGATCAATGCGCCGCTGATCATTGAACGGCTCGTCAAGAACAAGGCCTACCCCGCCTCCGGCTGGCTGCCGCTGTCTTCGCCGGCCTTCGACAAGGACAAGGTGCCCTACGCCTTCGATCCAGAGAAAGCGAAAGCACTCCTGGCGGAAGCAGGCTATGCCGATGGCTTCGAGTTCGAAGTCACGGCGAGCCCGAACGAAAGCTGGGGCGTGCCGATCGTTGAAGCCATCCTGCCGATGCTGAAGAAGGTCGGCGTCACCGTGAAGCCGAAGCCGGTCGAAAGCTCCGCGCTTGGCGATGCCGTGACGTCGAACAACTTCCAGGCCTTCATCTGGTCGAACCTGTCCGGTCCCGACCCGCTCAATGCACTGCGTTGCTTCTATTCCAAGACGGCGCAGTCCGCCTGCAACTACGCGAGCTATGCGAGCCCGGATTTCGACAAACTCTATGAGGCGGCCCAGCAGGAACGCGACCCTGCCAAGCAGAGCGATCTGCTGCGCCAGGCCAACAACATCGTGCAGGACGATGCGCCGGTCTGGTTCTTCAACTACAACAAGGCGGTCATGGCCTACCAGCCCTGGATCCACGGCCTTGTCCCGAACGCCACGGAACTGGCGGTCCAGCCCTATGACGAGATCTGGATCGACGACACGGCGCCGGACGCACGCAAGTAAGCCCTGAGAGGTTCGGGGCGGTTTCGGCCGCCCCACACATCAGTTGTCCCACCCATCCGGGTGGCCAAAATGGAACCGCTCATGCTTCGTTTTACCCTGCGCCGCATTCTGCAGGTCGTCCCGACGATCGTCGTGGTGGCGCTGCTGATCTTCGTTATCTTCTCCGTCGTCCCCGGTACCTTCGCGGCCAGCCTCTTTGCCGACGGAAAGCGTGCCGCCGATCCGCAAATGATCGCTCGCCTCAATGAGGAGTTCGGTCTGAACAAGCCGCTGATGGAGCGCTTCGTGACCTATGTTACGGATCTCGCCCAGTTCGATCTCGGCACCAGTTTCCGCACCCGCCAGCCGGTCATTGACCTCATCAACGACCGGCTGGGCGCCTCGCTTCAGCTGGCCGTCGCCGCCATGGTCTTCGCCATCGTTGTCGGCGTGCCGCTCGGCTTTCTTGCAGCACTCAGGCCCGGTTCGATCCTCGATACGGTGACGATGATCGGGGCGGTTTCGGGCCTCTCCATGCCGCAATTCTGGCTCGGCCTTCTGATGATGTATCTCTTCGCCCTGCAACTGAACTGGCTGCCCAGTTTCGGTTACGGCGACGGCTCGTTTCGAAACCTCATCCTGCCGGCCGTGACCCTCGGCGTCACGCCGCTCGCGCTGCTGGCGCGCACCACCCGGGCCGGCGTGCTCGACGTTTTGAACGCCGACTTCATTCGCACCGCCCATTCCAAAGGCATGAGCGAGGCGAAGGTGGTGCGCTGGCACGTGGCGCGCAATGCGCTGGTGCTGATCGTCACCACGGTCGGCCTGCAGTTCGGCTCGCTGATCGGCCAGGCCGTCGTCATCGAAAAGCTGTTCGCCTGGCCGGGCATCGGCTCGCTGCTGGTCGATAGTGTGGCGATCCGCGACATTCCCGTGGTGCAGGGCACGATCCTCGTCATCGTGCTGTGGTTCCTGATCATCAACACCGCCGTCGATCTGGTCTATGCCGCGATCGACCCGCGCATCAAGCAGGAGTGACGACCGTGCGCCTCGGCTTCAACTTCTGGCTCGGTGCGACGCTGACTGCGCTCGTCATCTTCGCCGGTGTCCTTGCCCATTGGATCGCGCCCTTTGACCCCGTGCTCGATGCCGACTTGATGAACTCCGAACTGCCGCCGGACGCCACCTTCTGGTTCGGCACGGACGGGCAGGGACGGGACGTCTATACCCGCATTCTTTACGGCGCGCAGATCTCGCTGACTGTTGGCATCGTGTCGCAGGTGATCAACTCGATCATCGGCGTCACGCTCGGCATGACGGCCGGCTATTGGGGCGGCTGGTGGGACGATCTGGTCAACGGCCTGACCAACGTCATGCTCGCCATCCCCTCGTTGATCTTCGCGCTTGCCGTCATGGCGGTGCTTGGCCCCGGCCTGCCGTCGCTCTTGATCGCGCTTGGCCTCACCAACTGGAGCTGGACCTGCCGCATCGCTCGCTCCTCGACTCTCTCCTTGAAATCGCAAGGCTACGTGCAGGCGGCCCAGACGCTGGGCTATGGCGACCTGCGCATCATGTTCACGCAGATTCTGCCGAACATGATGGGGCCGATCCTCGTCATGGCAACGCTCGGCATGGGGTCGGCGGTGCTGTCTGAAGCGGCGCTCTCCTTCCTCGGCCTCGGCATCCAGCCGCCATTCCCGAGCTGGGGTTCGATGTTGACCGATGCACGCCAGCTGATCCAGCTCGCCCCCTGGGCGGCGCTCTTCCCTGGCCTTGCCATCTTCCTTTCGGTGCTTGGCTTCAACCTTCTCGGCGATGGTCTGCGTGACAGCCTCGATCCGCATATGAGGACGCGAAAGCCATGACCGCGCCGCTTCTCGACATCAAGAACCTGCAGCTTGGCGTTTCGCTCGGCCGTTCCAGCTACCATCCACTGCTCAAGGGCGTCTCGTTCCAGATCATGCCCGGCGAGGCCTATGGCCTCGTGGGCGAATCCGGCTCCGGAAAATCGGTCACATCGCTTGCCGTCATGGGCCTTTTGAAACGGCCGCTTGCCGTTACCAGTGGCGAGATATTGTTCAAGGGGCAGAACCTGCTGGCGTTGCCGAAACGCGAGATGCGGCGCCTGCGCGGCAATCGCATCGCCATGATCTTCCAGGAGCCGATGACGGCGCTGAACCCGCTTTCAACGGTCGGGCGACAGATCGCCGAGATGTTCGTGCTACATCAGGGAAAAAGCTGGGCGGAAGCCGAAAAGCTCGCCGTCGAAGCGCTCGGGAATGTGCGCGTGCCCAACCCTGATCGCCGTGCTAGGAACTATCCGCACCAGATGTCCGGCGGGCTGCGCCAGCGGGTGATGATCGCGATGGCGCTTGCCTGCAGCCCGGACCTGTTGATCGCCGATGAGCCGACGACGGCACTCGACGTAACCGTGCAGGCCGAGGTGCTGCGCCTCATCAAGGAACTCTGCGCGGCGCGCGGGACGGCCGTCCTCTTCATCAGCCACGACCTTGGCGTCATCGCCAGCATCTGCCAGCGCGTCGGCGTGATGTATTCGGGCTGCCTCGTCGAGGAGAACGAGACGCGGGCGCTCTTTGAAAGCCCGCGGCACGAATACACCCGCGGCCTGCTCGGCGCCCTGCCGCGCCTTGGCAGCCGCAGCGAACATGGGCGGCAGCGGCTCGTCGACATCGACAGCATCATCGCCGACCGCTCGAAGCTGACGGAAAGCCGCTTCATCGCGCCACGCGAACGGGAAGGGAGCCAGCCATGACCGCGCCGCTGCTTCAGGTGGACGATCTCCATGTCCGTTTCCCCATTTCCGGCGGCGGCCTGCTCGGCAAAGGACGGCGTACGCTTCACGCCGTCAACGGCATCAGCTTCGAGCTTGCCAAGGGCGAATGCCTGTCGATCGTCGGTGAATCCGGTTGCGGGAAATCGACGACGGCGCTTTCCATTCTCGGCCTGCAGGAACCGACTGAGGGCATGATCCGCTATCGCGGTCAGCCGCTCGCGGGGCCCGGCGCGCCGCAACGGATGGACCGGGCGAAAGCGGTGCAGATGGTGTTCCAGGATCCTTATGCCTCGCTCAACCCCCGCCAGTCCGTGCGCACCTCGCTCGCAGCACCGCTGCGGCTGCACGGCATTACCGCCGCCTCGGAAATCGAAGGCCGCATCGAGGCGATGCTCAAGAATGTCGGCCTGACGCCCGAACAGGCCAAACGCTATCCGCATGAGTTCTCCGGCGGCCAGCGCCAGCGCATCGGCATCGCCCGCGCGCTGATCCTCGAGCCTGAGATCGTCGTGCTCGACGAGCCGGTCTCGGCCCTCGACGTGTCGATCCGCGCGCAGATCATCAATCTGCTGCTCGACCTTCAGGAAAAACTCGGCCTCTCCTATCTGATGATCAGCCACGATCTGAGCGTGGTGGAACACATGAGCGACCGGGTGCTGGTGATGTATTTCGGCGAAGTCGTGGAAGAGGGCGGCTGGCGCGAGATTTTCGAAGTCCCCACCCATCCCTACACGCGCCGCCTGATCGCCGCCATTCCCGATCCGGATGCTGCGCTGAATCCGGCGGAAAGGCAGGCGAGCGACGCCACCGTGCCGCAACTTGCCGGCCGCAGCTTCGTTTCCGATGGCAGCACCGCGCCGGATGTTTTTACCGCGCCTGTTCGATCCGAACTGATCGAGATCGGCGGGAACCATAGGGTTCGGATGGCTTTGGCCTAACCGATGGAATGCGCTGAGCGAAGCCCCGTTCCGCCCCGCGGCAAAGATAGGCTAGGTTGCTCAACGTCCGAACTTGGAATCATTGAAATCTAGGATGAACCCGATGAAACGCATGCCGAAGATCGCCGTGATCATGGATGAAAACACCAGTGCGGGCGGTGGACGCTATGACGTCTCGAGAAATTACTTTTCCGCCCTGCGCCGCGCCGGCGCCTTTGCCTTCGGCATCCCCTATGTTCCCGATCTCGTCGACCAGGTCGTCGAAGATTTTGATGGGTTCTTAAGCGTCGGCGGCCGCATCAACTTCCCGAAAAGCTGGTATGTCGAAGGAGACCAATCCCACTATCCGCCCTCGGATCGGCTAGCCGTCGACATGGCATTGATGGAAAGTTTCCTTGCGCGCGACAAGCCTGTGCTCGGCATCTGCAACGGCATGCAGATGCTCGGCTGCCTCAACGGTTGCCGGATGGTTTCCGATGTCCATTCGTCGTGGCCCGACGCGCTCAATCACGACCAGGCCAATTTCTCGCATGACGTCAGCGTTGTCCCCGGCACCAGAATGGCCGACATCCTCGGCATCGAAACATTCACCGTGAACACGTTTCACCGCGAGGCGATCGTGGAGGTATCGGGCGCGGTGACCGTTACGGCCCGAGCCCCGGATGGTGTCGTTGAAGCGATCGAGATCGGCTCGCAGACCTTTGCCATGGGCCTTCAATGGCACCCCGAAATGCTGGATGCCGACAGCCATCCGGGCGCTCGCGTCTTCGACGCCTTCGTCGAGGCGTCAAGCCGACACCTTCGATAACCTGTTCCAAGGCCCTGCTGCGTTCTGTCGGAAGCACATTCTGCCCTCTCCCGATTGACGTTGGCGGCTCCAGCAAATAGGGCCAAGCCGACAAGCGTGCCAAACGCCAGCAAGACAGCAACAGGAGTGTATAGTGAGCGAACCGACCGTAGCAGAGGCAACAGATCGCATTTACGCATCGCTGCAGGCAGACAATGCCGACATCGATCTTCATATCGCGACCCTCAAGGCAGCATTGATGCGGGCAGGTTTGAAAGAGGCCGTATTCGACCCGACCAGGCTCGTGCAAAACAACCGTTCCGGACGGAAGCTGATGCAGGCGTACTTTCGGCAGCGCGGCGTAACGGTGAAATTCTCGGCCTAGCAAGGTCGTTCAATGATGCCAGAAAGGCCGCAGTCGGGTGGCCGAATGGGTGCCTGCCTGGTCGGACTGCGGTGGCTCACCAGGCTGAGCGATCCCGGTTTCCGCTCGTCGGCTGGCTGCCAAGGTGAACCTCTCGGCGCGCGACCCTTTCAACCGGTCAGGTCGCGCGCAAATGGGCTCTGGCCGCCTTTCGAAGCGGCAGTCCGGTAAGCTCACCAAGTTCGTGCTTCAACTCCGCGCTTTGGCGATGGCGTCCTTCAGTCCTTTTTCATCCAGAACGCCGGGAATGATCGCCGAACCGATGACGAAGGATGGCGTGCCGGCGAAATTGAAGGCGAGTGCCTGACTGTAGTTGCGGTCGAGCAGCCCGGAAATCTTGGCATTGTGCGTGTTCACGGCTGCGGTCAGCTCCTTCATCGAAAGACCCGCCCCGGTCAGCGCCTTCTCGATGTCGTCCTGCGACAGCCTCGCCTTGGTTTTCATCAGCGCCTCCATCGCCGGCTGGTATTTGCCGATCTGGGCGGCTCCAAGCACTGCCTGTGCGGCGAAGACGGAGGCTTCGCCCAAGATCGGCCAGTCCTTCAGCACGAGCCGCACGTTGCCGTCGGCCTTGACCACCTTCTCGACCGTCGGATGCACTTTCTTGCAGTAAGGGCACTGATAGTCGAAGAACTCGACGATGGTGACATCGCCCTTCGGATTGCCAAGGACGGGCGCGTCCTTGTCGAAAAACACCTCCTCCTTGGTCAATTGCTGGGCGAAGGATGATCGGCCTCCGACAAGCACGGCGGCGGCGGTCGCGACCGTGGCCGTCAGAACGGTTCTGCGGGTGAACATCAGATTTCTCCTTGTGCGAATGGATTGGGGCCGAGAGCGACGGCGCGTGCGGCGATTTCGAGGATCATGCCGCGCAGGCAAACGAGGAAAGTCGGAAAGGCCGGGGCTGTCATTCTGCCTGCTTCCTGTCCTCAGATGCAAAGGCGGCGAGCCGTTCGGCGATTGCCTCGCGGGAGATTTCGCCGAGATGGGTGGCGGCGAGCGTACCGTCCGGGTTGATGAAAAGTGTGGCAGGAAGGCCGATCGCGCCGTAGTGCCGGGATAGGCCCGAGAAAGGGTCGAGAAGGATGGTTTCCAGGTCGACGCCTGTTTGGCGCAGATAGGATTCTATCGCCGCGCGGCTTTCGCCCTGGTTGGCGAAGAAAAAGTCGACCTCAGGATTCCTTTCGGTCATCTCCGCCATCATCGGCATTTCCCGCCGGCAGGGCGGACACCAGCTTGCCCAGAGATTGAGAACCGCCGGGCGGCCCTTGCGCTCGGCGATGGCGAGGCTCTCGTTACGTGCGAGAACGGCATAGGACGTTTCCGGGGCACGGGGTGCAGCGCCGCTATCGGTGAGGGTTGTGGCGACGACCCAGACGAAGAGGCCGGCCGCAAGCGGCAGGATCGCCCAAGGAGCGGCTTTCGGTGCGTTTCGCCAGAGCATCACTGCGGCGAGGAAAACACCGAGGAATCCGCCCGTCGGGGAAAAGCCGCCCTGCCAGATGGCGAGAACTCGCAACGGCTCCTGCAGGAAGCTCTCGGCATGGATGAGCACATGCCCGGCGCGCGCGCCGACAACGCCGAAAAGTGTGGCAGCCGTCGTAAAGGTGCCAAGCCGGTTGTGGATGCGGGCGGCAAGGAGCGAGCCGACAAGCATGAAGACGATCAACCCGGCGATGACCGAAAAGCGATCGGCGGAAAAAGCGAAGGGACCTATTGCGACGGCGTTCATTGCGCGCTGCCCTTGGCCATCCGTGCCGCCTCCGCAAGCGAGCCGGCCGTGATTTCTCCGACGAGGCGCGTACCGGGGGCCTCCTCTTTGCTGCGGTTGAAGAAGATCATAGTCGGCGGGCCAACGACGGCAAGTGATCGCATCAGTGCGCCATTCTCCGCATCGAGGGTGCTGACGTCGAGGCTGACCAAGCGGATCCCGTCAAGGCTCGCCGCGACATCAGGCTTTGTCAGAACGGACCGCTCGATCGTGCGGCAGGTGACGCACCAGCCAGCGGTGACATAGACGAGGGTGGGTTGCCTCCCGGAGGCTGCGGTGTCGAGAAGGCGGGAGAGTGCGCCGGCCGAGCCGACCTTGGCAAAATCCGACTTCTGGATGGCGGCTGTTTGGTCAACACTCGCCGCCCTCTTGAGCGGGCCGAGCGGAGTGAGCGGATCGCTGGCTCCAAGGCCGAAGCCCACCAGCAGCAGACTACCCCAAATGAGCGAGACGACGGCGGTCAAGCGCGTCAGTACGCCGTAGCCGCCTGTGGACCGCAGCCCGTCGGGAGCGACCGCGTAGATGCCGAAGGCAAGGGAAAACACGGCCCAGGGCAGGAGGACGAAGCGCTCCGGCACAAGCGGCGTCGCAAGCCAAATCGCCGTTCCCAGGAATGCGAAGCCGAAGACGTGCCGGACACGTTCCATCCACGCGCCGGCGCGTGGAAGCGCCTTGCCGCCGATTGTCGCCATGATGATGAGCGGGATGCCCTTGCCAAGGCCAAGGGCGAAAAGGGCGAGTGCGCCGACCGCAATGTCACCGGTCCGGGCGATGTAGAGGAGGGCGCCGGCAAGCGGCGCGGTTACGCAGGGGCCGATGAGGAAGGCGGAGGAAAGACCGAGCAGGGCGGCGGCGGCGACCGAGCCGCCCTTCTGCCGGCCGCCGCTCAGGCGGTTGCCGATCACTGCCGGCAGCTTGATGTGGAAGAGCCCGAAGCTGGAGAGCGCCAGCAGGACGAACAGTGCCGCGACCACGCCGACAGCGACGGGCGATTGCATCACGATCTGCAGGTTTTGCCCCGACCAAGCGGCCACGATGCCAAGGAGACCGAAGGCGGACGCAAGGGCCAGCACATAAGCGGAGGCGAGCATGAAACCGCGTCGTGCCGTCAGCCCCTCTCCCTCGCGCGTGAGCATGGCCGCGACGATCGGATACATCGGGAAAACGCAGGGCGTGAAGGCGAGCAGCAGTCCGAAGCCGAGGAAGCCTGCAAGAAGCAGCGCAAACCCGCCACCGGTCATGAGCCGGTCGACCGCCGTTTCTCCGCCGTCAGCTGCGATGGAAAAACCTGTGTCCGGCGCTTCCACGGGCCGTGCGTCCTTGGCAGGCGCAAAGGCAAAACCACCGACCGGTTTGCTGATGGTCATCGCGGCGGTATCGATCGTCCGCGTTGTCGGCGGATAACAAAGCCCGCCATCCTGGCAGCCCTGATAGGTGAGGCGAATGAGCGGAGGCGCATTCGCGATCCGGGCCGAAGCCTTTTGGTAATAGACCTCGGTTGTGCCGAAGCCCGGATCGTCCTTGACTGTCCCCGGTTCGGTTTGCAGGGTGATCGGCCGGTTACCCTCATCTTCTGCTGCCAGGAAGTCCCTGTAGAGATAGTAGCCGTCAGCAATCGTCCATGTGATCGCCAGCCGGCCGTCGTCTTGCCTGGCGATCCCAGGTACGAAGGCCTCGTCCATCGGCAGGGGCGCCTCGAGCGCCCGGGCTGGCAGGATGGCCGCAATCAAAACCCAAACCAGCGCCAGCAGACTTGCTTTCCGCATCGTTCTTGCGTCCTCGTCTTCAATCGAGGGCGGAGCGATCAGGCCGCTACCTTAAGGCAGCCTTAAAATGATTGTCCAAGGCGAAGGATAGAAACGGGCCGCGCAAGTTAATCCGCTAGGACCTTGGCGCTGGCTCTCGGTGTAATTCCGGAAGTAAAGGCCGAACGATGGTGGGGCAACCGGCGCTGCCGGTTCACCTGCTTATGGACACCGGCCCTTTGGCCGGCGTCCAGACTTCATTGCCTATGTTCCCTAGTGGGTTGCGCCCGACCCACCGGCTGCGACGATTGCGAAGGGTTGTCCCTCGACCGCGATCGTGCGGGTCTCCTTCAGTGTTTCCGTGTCGATCACGCGTACCAGGCTTTGGCGCGGATCAGTGATGGCGAGGTGATTGCCGGCGACGGCGAGGCGGGGCCTTGCGTCGCGCCAGTGGCCATCTTTGCTGTAGGGCTCCGTGACGATTTCCGATTTGGTGATCACGCCATCCACGACGTCAAGGAGGTGAAGCTTGCCGTCCTCCGTCAGGATATAGGCGTTGCGTGACTTTGCTGGATCGAGGATGAAGTCCACCCGCCGCAGCGGCAGTTCGACGAGGCGGTAGGGTTCCTTCGCGTCGGCGTCGATCAGTACGACCTTGTCTTCTCCGTAGTTCCCAAGGAAGAACTGCATAGAAGTGCCGCCGAGCAGTGTGGATACCTTGCCTTCCGGCAGCTTGTCGCCATAGGCGAGCATCTCGAGCTTGGGGCCATCGAGCCCACCTGGGCGTGCGACCAGGACGCCCTCGGCGCAACCGAAGGCGGCCAGGCGGGCGGACGTCGCTTCACCGTGGAGCCCCGTGCAGGTTGCGACATCGCCGACCTGCTTGCCCTCCTTGTCGAGAACACGCAGGCCCAGGCGGGGAGGAAGCTCACCTTCCTTTACCGTCGCTTCGAGGTTCGGGACCGAAACGAGAAGATGGTTGCCGGTCGAAACCGCGACGCCATGGTGTGCGGCGGTAGTATCGTAAGCCTTGAGCTCCGCCTTGCCGTCCAGAAGCGCGCTTTCGCCAAGCAGATCGAACTTGCCACCGCGATCGTAGAAGATGGCGAGATCGTCACCATGGGCAACCACGTGGCCGGGCTTTTGTCCGCGAATGGTTTTCTCAAGCAGCCTCGGCTCCTTGACCTCGATGTCCCGGTGCTCGCCGTGATCGGAAAGCGCTATGCCGGTGTCGATGGCATGGATCAGGTTCTGTTCGCCCTGGACGGCAAAGACGGTTCGTCCGGTGTCGCTCAGGGAAAGGGCGGCGTAGCCTTCAAGGTCAAAACGGCCGATTTCCTTGTCCGTTTCCAAATCGATGGCGCGGACCACGGGCTGGGTGTGGTCGGCAATGAACAAACGCCAGGTCTCGCGCTGCTGTTCTTCCTCGGCATGAGAGGTCAACGGAAAGGCGAGGGTCGCGAGAATGGTGGTGGCGAAAAGCGCGGGCAAACCGGAGCGGGACATGAAATCTCCTATAATGTAATAACGTAACATGTGTTGTGTTATAGCGTTACATTCGCCTTGTCCAGCGGCAACAAGCTGACGTTTGCACATGCGTCAACGAAGCCGTCACAGGCGGCCCGCGACGGCGGCCTACGTGGCTCGCTGGCGTTAAGGAGTGTGAAGCTCGGTCCTGACGGACCGATTGGCATTCCGCGACTTCGCCTGGAGCGGCGGATGGCGGCATGTGTTGCCGCCACCCTTTGAAATGCTCGGTTTCTCCGTTGGTGGGCTTCGCCGATTTTCAGGGCTGGGGGGCTTTGGGCGAGATGGACCAAAACCCGCCATAGGGCCTTCATCAGCGACGAAGGCCGCCAAACGCGGCGGGACCCGGTCATCCTGCTACTTCGCTGTGCCTTCGTTCAGGGGCAGCTTGCTCCCGCGACGCTGCGGTAGGCGGCCGTTCAGAACGATGTAGGCGAGAAGGCCGATCACCAGGCCCCAGAAGGCCCCGCCGATCCCGAGCAGCTTGATGTTGGCGGCGGAGGCCAGGAACGTGATGAGCGCCGCTTCGCGGCAGGCCGGGTCGGCTGTTGCTGCAGCAAGGCTGCCACCAATGGTACCGAGAAGGGCGAGGCCCGCTAGCGTGGCGATGAAGGTCGCAGGAAACGCCATGAACACGGCCGCAAGCGTAACGCCGAACACGCCGACGAGCACGTAGAAAAAGCCCGCGGCGATACCCGCGATCCAGCGCCTGGAGGGGTCTTCGTGGGCCTCCTTGCCGGTTGCGATCGCCGCCGTGATTGCCGCGATATTGAAGGCGTGCGAGCCGAAAGGCGCCATGATCAGCGAACCGAAGCCAGTCGTCGTCACGATCGGGTTGGCGCTGGTCTTGAAGCCGTCATTCCGCAGCACCAGCATTCCCGGCATGTATTGGCCGGTCAGCGTGATGAGAAACAGCGGCAGTGCGACCGAAAGCAGCGCGTTCAGCGAGAACAACGGCATGGTGAAAATGGGCGCCGCGAACTCCAACTTCAGACCCGACAGGTCGACCCGGCCCTCCGCGAGCAGGAACAGGAGCCCGAGAACGAGGATGCCGACCACGGCATAGCGGGCGGAGAAGCGCTTCAGGACGACGTAGGCGACAATCAGCAGGCCGACGAGCAACGGATCGACGCTTGCGCCGCCGAACGCGCCGATGCCGAACTGCAGCAGGATACCGGCGAGCAGGCCCGCGGCGATGCCTGGCGGGATCAGCCGGATGACCTTCTCGAAATAGCCCGAAAGCCCGAGTGCGACGAAGGCTAGAGCCGAGATCATGTAGGCGCCGATGGCCTCGGCATAGGGCGTGGTCGCAAGCGCAGTGACGAGAAAGGCTGCGGCCGGCGTCGACCAGGCGGTGATGATAGGCTCGCGATAGCGCCAGCTCAGCCAAAGCCCCGTCATTCCCACGCCGATCGAGACCGACCAGACCCAGGAAGCCGTCAACTCGGGGCTGAGCCCAGCCACTTTCGCGGCTTGAAAGACCAGGATGAAGGTGCCGCCATAGTTGACGATGACGGAGATCAGACCCGCGACAATGGGATGGGCAAGGTCGTTGAAGCGAAGGGATGACGGGAAAACATGTGATGACATGATCTATCGGGGCTCCTGAAATTTCGGGGAGGACTGGCAAGCCGCGTTGACAAATAGCCAGTCATTGGCCCGATATGCCCATCCATTTCGCTGAAGAGGATCAGACCATTTGTTCAAGCATTCCCAACTCGAGTCCGTGAAGGCATGGATTGCCCAGCCCGCCCAGGCTGGGATGCCGCTTCATGCGCGCATCCAGCGGGCGATCCGGCAGTTGATCCTCGACGGTGCGCTTGGGCCGGGAAAGCCGCTTCCAGCTTCGCGCGTGCTCGCCAAATCCCTCGGCGTATCGCGCGATACGATCGAAGCGGCCTATGGCCAGCTTCATGCCGAAGGCTTCATCGACCGTCGCGTCGGGAGCGGCAGTTTCGTGGCCGAGGTGAAGGAGTTTGCACCCGGCAGGCGCCTGTCTCCAAGGCGCGCGCAGTCGCCCAACCAGGCAGCGGCTTTGAGCAGGCGGGGCAATGCCATGTTCGGCAGCGGCGGCGTCAGTGAACAGCTGTTGCCCCGCCCCTTCGCCCATGGCGTGCCGGAGACGCGCACTTTTCCGCTCGCGCTGTGGGAGCGCCTCGGACGGCAGGTCTTGCGCGAAACCGGCAGAAGGGCGCTGCTTCACGGCGACCCGCAAGGGATCGAGGAGCTGCGCCGTGCCATTGCCGACTATGTGAACCTAGAACGCGGCGCCCGTACCACGGCCGAACGGGTGCTGATCCTCACCAGCTCGCAGCAGGCGCTGACATTGTGCGCAAACATGCTGCTCGATCCCGGTGACCGCATCTTCATCGAGGATCCGGCCTATTACGGCGCGCGCAAGGCGTTCGATGCGGCGGGGCTCGAATGCGTCCCCATCCGCGTCGACCGCCATGGCATCGCCGTCAACCAGATCAAGGCGGAGACGCGCAAGGTCAAGGCCGTATTCCTGACGCCCTCGCATCAGTTCCCGGCCGGCGCCACGCTGACGCTCGATCGCCGCCTTGCGCTGATCGAATGGGCGAGCCGCCATCAGTCCTGGATCCTCGAGGACGACTACGACAGCGAATTCCACTATGCCGGCAAACCAACGGCCTGCCTTCAGGGCCTCGATCCGCACGACCGGACGATCTACATCGGCACCTTCACCAAATCGCTCTTTCCAGGGCTTCGGATCGGCTATGCAGTTCTGCCGCCTGAGCTGGTCAAGCCGATGACCGTCGCGCGTACTCTGCTTGACGGGCACTCCGCTCCGATGGCGCAAATGACACTCGCGCGCTTCATGGAAGGCGGGCATTTCGGCGCCCATGTGCGCACAATGCGCAGCATCTACGCCGACCGGCTCGACCTTTTGGCGATGCTTGTCATAAAACATCTGCCGCATTTCCTTGAAGCGCGGGTGCCCGATGGCGGCCTGCAGATGCCGTGCGCGCTGACAGGTGCGATCTCGGAGGCCGCGGCCGTCGATGCGGCACGACGTGTCGGGATCGAGATCATGGGATTGTCCGCGCTTCACGCCGGCGGCAAGCCCGAGCCCGGGTTCCTCATGGGGTTTGCCGCTTATACGCCAAGCGAGATCGAGGGGGCGGTGCGGAAGCTGGCTGGTGCCTTCCGGGCCGCGGCGACGTCATAGGTCGTCCAAGCGTCGCCCGCAACGGCTCGCCATTCAGTCCTGGATGACGAGCTGGAACCAGGTGTCGAGAGATCTGCTGCGCTTGACGGCGTCGAGATAGGCGAGCAGCGATAAGCAACCGAACGTCGCACCTCGCCGGGCAGACGCCGGAAAAACGATTCCCGTTTTGGTGCATTTTTTGCGGAGAACCGGCGCACTGCATAAAGTTGTAGGTACCATCGAAATGGAAAATCCATAAACTCGCGCTAGACCGATCGTCATTCGTGAATCGGGAGCGAGGCATGCAAAGAGACGTGCAGTTCAACGGGCAGAAAGATTGGCGGATCGCGCGATATGCCATCGGCGGCATTGTTGGATTCGCCGTGCTCGCCCAGCTCCTGGTCTATCTCAGCCTGGTCGCCCTGGTCGACCAGCCTTATGCGGCTGCCATGGTCGGTGCCGCGCTAATCTCCCTGCTGATGGGCGTGCCACTGATCGTCGTGGCAGCGACGCAGTTTCGCCGGGCGCAGCGCCTGCGCAACCAGATCAATCATGTTGTCGCCCATGATGCCACGACGGGCTGCGTGACCGGTCGCGGGCTCGTACAGCAGGTCAATGGCCTCGAACGCCGCCGCCAAAGCGCCGGCGAGGAGCTGCATGGCGCGCTCATTCATCTGCGTATCAACAATCTCGATGACGTCGGCGCTGCTTTCGGCCCGGCCTGGAGCGAGGAGCTGCTGCAATTCGTCGCTTCGACGATCAGCACGTCCGTGCGTCGCGACGATATCGTCGCCCGGACGGGCCCAGCCAGTTTCGACGTCCTGCTCGTCGGCGCAACGGAGACGGATGCGGAACATGTCTCAAACCGCCTGACGACGGCGCTGTCGTCCGCCCATTTCTCTGCCGATGGCAGCAAGGTCGACCTCGAACTCAGCGTCGGCGGAGCTTTGTTCGATGGCAGTGTCGATCTGGAACGCTTGCGCCGGGCAGCTGCCTCCGAGACGGTCATAGTTGCCAGCGAGGGCACCCGGCCTGTCGATTTTGTCCGCCTGCCTTCGGCGTGAATGACTGGCGATAACGTTGCTTGTGCCGGAGTCGTATGCAACGATCGCTCGCGGCGGCTGAGGGCCAGTTCGTTTGTCGCTTTAGGGTTGTGTTGCGCTGGGCCCCACTGTTGCAAAGGGTTGCCTGTCATCTGCAGTACTGTCGTGGAGCTTATTTCAATTCAATAGGTTACTGGAATCTTTTGGCGCAACACCGTTGTTCCATTTTTGCAACATAGCCGTGCGAAAGCTTGGGCCTATCAGGGACCACCCCAAAATTGGTCCCTGCTTTATATTACCTCTGTATTATCTGTCGATAAATAAGGCAGTTGCGACGTACGTTTGGATTAACCAGCATGTCGTACTGATTGCGAGGGGGATAGAGTTGAAAGTGGGGAAATTTATTGGAGGCGGGCTGCTTTCTATTCTGCTCGCGTCGACGGTGTTTGCGGGTGGTGCTGCGGAAGCGATGACGCTGAGGGAAGCGCTTCAGATTGCGATGGAATCGAATCCGGAAATCGGTCAGTCGATCGAAAACCGTGAGGCAATCGAATTCGAACTGCGGCAGGCGCGCGGTCTCTATCTGCCGAGCGTCGACGTCGAAGCATCGACTGGTGTGCGCCACCTCGAAGACAGCAGCCGTCGCCTTGCCTCGATCGAGAACGATCCGCTCTATCCTTCCGACGTCGGGCTGACCATCACGCAGAAGCTCTTTGATGGTGGTGGCCGTCGCGCCGAACTCGAGCGTCAAGCAGCGCGCGTCGATAGCGCCTCCTTCCGGGTGCTGGAGCGTTCCGAGACGATCGGCTTGCAGATCGTTCGCGAGTATTTCGAATATATTCTCCAGCAGCAGATCGTTGCGGAAGCGCGCAAGAACGTCGGCGTGCACCAGTCGATCTTGTCGGATATCAGTTCGTTGATTTCGGGCGGCGCTCTCACCGAGGCAGACCGTCAGCAGGCAAGCGAACGGCTGCTGGCGGCCAAGGCCCGCCTGCAGGAAGCGGAAGAGGCCTTCGATACGGTCAAGATCAGCTTCAACCGCCTGGTCGGACAGCCCCTCACCAATCCATCCATGCCGAAGTCGGTCGCCGGCGCGCTGCCGAAGACACTGGAGACGGCGATCGGCATTGCGCGCACCAACAATCCGCGGATCAAGGCTGCCGACTCCGACATCAATGTCGCGGACTCGCAGGTCAAGGCGGCACGCTCGAACATGCTGCCCGAAGTCTTCGCCGAGGGCCGCGTGCGCTCAGGCAACGATATCGACGGCTCGACCGGCAACACCTGGGACGCACAGGGCCGGATCGTCGCGAAGTGGAATCTCTATCGTGGCGGCATCGATGTCGCCAACGAGCAGGAGCAGATGCGCCGCGCAAGCGAACAGCGCCTGGTCTTCCATCAGGCGCACCGCGAGGTCGAGGAAGCCGTGCGCATCTCCTGGGAGCGCCGCGGCAGCCAGTACGACATCGCCCGCACGCTGAACCAGCAGGCGCAGATGAACGTGCAACTCGTCGAATCCTATCGCGAGCAGCTCAAGGTCGGCCAGCGTTCGCTGCTCGACGTGCTCGGCGCGCAGAATTCGCGTTTCAACGTCAGCGTTCTCGCAAAGACCGCGCAGTATGCCGCGCTTTTTGCCGAGTACCGGCTGCTGGCAGCAACAGGCCAGCTGCTGCCGACCATGAAGATCAAGGCGCCGGCGCAGGCGGAAGCCTATGCGCGCAATGAGTTCAATGTCCCGGATGCGCCGGCCACGGAAACCTATCGTCGTGTGCCGTCGCGCCAGACGAACGACTTGCCGCTCGACCTGTTGGCGCCGATCCGGCAGAAATGAATAGTCCTCGTCAGGGTGGACACAACCGGTGGTAATGCAAGGCATTGACAGGCATGTGCAGATTGGCCCGTCTCTGACCGGCTTTTCCGAGGCGTTCAAGGAGATTTGCATCTTCTTGAACCGCCCCTCGTCAGATAGTGTGCTCTATTCGGACGTGCCCTTCGACCCTCGGTTGCCGAGCGCCGAGGACGTCTCCCGTATTGCCGAGCGGGTCGGCCTGGAAACGGAGCTCGTTTCCGCGCGCGCGATCGGCAATCGTGATTTCGTCTACCCTCTGCTGCTGGTCTTTCGCGATGGCAGTGCCATGGCGCTTCTGGAAGAGGCGCCCGACGGCACGCTAAGCCTCTCCAACAGACTGGCGGCGCCCCGCGAGATGCCGATCACCCTGTCCGACCTTGAGGTCGGCGGGCTCGCCTACGCCTTGTCTTTCTCGGCCACCTACCTCAACACCGCGACTGGCCGCGGCGTCGGCGAGGCGCGCAACATCGACCGCCGCCATTGGCTGACCGCCACGGTCAAGCCGTTCTGGCAGGCCTATGTGCAGGTCGCGGTCGCCGCGTTCTTCATCAACGTGCTGGCGCTTGCAGCCCCGCTCTTCACGATGAACGTTTATGATCGCATCCTGCCGAACAAGGCTATCGCGACCCTCTGGGTGCTGGCGCTCGGGATCAGCACCGCCATTCTCTTCGACTTCCTTTTGAAGACTGTGCGTGCGGCGCTGATCGACTATGCCGGCCGCAAGGCGGACCTGAAACTCTCCTACATGCTGTTCGAGAAGATCCTGCATGCGACCATGGCGTCGCGACCGCCTTCGACCGGCGAATACGCCAACCGGGCGATGCAGTACGAATTCGTTCGGGAATTCTTCACGTCGAACACGCTCAGCACGATCATCGACAGTCTTTTCGTCTTCGTCTTCATCGCAGCCGTCTATGCGGTGGCGGGCTGGATCGCCATTATCCCGGCGGTCGCCTTCATCTTCAGTCTCCTGATCGGTTATGTCGCGCAATACAAGATCGGCAACCGCGTCGCCGCCGCGTCGAATGAATCAGCCCAGCGTCAGGCGCTGCTGGTCGAAACGATCAGTGCGATCGAGACGGTGAAGACGCTGCACTCGGAAAAGCAGTTGCTTCGCCGCTGGAACGAGCTCGCCAAGCATTCCTCGAACACGTCCGAGCAGATCAAGGAGATTTCCTCCTGGGCCTCGCATGCGACGCAGTTCGTGCAGCAGCTGGTCACGGTCTGCATCGTCGTTGCCGGCGCCTATGAATTTACCGAGGGCAAGATTTCATCCGGCGCGATCATTGCTGCCAGCATGCTTTCCGGCCGCGCCGTCGCGCCGCTCGGGCAGATCGCCATGACGCTGGCGCGACTGCGCCAGGCCATTCTGTCGCTGCGGATCCTCAATGCCGTGATGGAGCAGCCGGAGGACCGACCGGACACGATCGGCTTCGTCAACCGCGAGATCCGCAACGGCAGCATCACCTTTACGAATCTCGACTTTGCTTACCCGCAAACGGACCACAAGGTGGTCAGCGGTATGAACGTCACGATCAAAGCGGGCGAGCGCGTCGGCATCATCGGCCGCATCGGTTCGGGCAAGACGACAATCGGCCGCCTTCTGGCGGGTCTCTACGCGCCGAGCGCCGGACGCATCCTGCTCGATGGTGTCGATATTCGGCAGCTACACCCCTCCGTCGTCCGTTCGGCCGTCTCGTTCGTGTCGCAGAATTCCGACCTCTTTTCCGGGACCATCAAGGAAAACCTGCTGATGGCGAACCCGACCGCCAGCGACGAAGAGGTGGTTGCGGCAGCGAGACTGGCCGGCGTCGATGAGTTCGTCTCGCATCATCCGCGTGGTTATGACATGCCGGTCGGCGAACGCGGTTCCCAGCTTTCGGGTGGACAGCGCCAGGCGGTCGCCATTGCCCGGCTGCTACTGCGCAAGCCGAAGGTGGTGTTTCTGGACGAGCCATCCGGTGCGATGGACCTCGCCAGCGAGCGCGAGTTGATCAACAAGCTTTCCAATGTCTTCAGCGGCGACGTCACGCTTTTGATCTCAACGCACCGCCATAGCATGCTGAGCCTTGTCGACCGGCTGCTGGTTCTCGACCGAGGGCGCATCGTCGCCGACGGACCGAAGGCTGCCGTTATCGAGCAGTTGCAGCGACGTTCCGGTCCCGCCGGGCCGGCAGAAGGGGCGGGGCTATGATCCACCCTTATCTAAATGACGATGAAGCAATGCCGGTCCCCGCGTTTCGGAGGGCGCCGAGATGACTGAGAAACCGCCGCTGGCCGCGCGCGCTGGACTGTTGGTGATCGGCCTTTTGATCAGTTCCTTCGTCGCCTGGGCGGCGATCGCCGAGGTCGACGAGATCGCCCGCGGCGAAGGCAAGGTCATTCCCGTCTCGAAAACGCAGATCATTCAATCGAGCGAGCCCGGTATCGTGCGCGAGATCGCCGTGCAGCCCGGCCAGGTCGTGCGCCGCGGCGACCTGATCCTGCGCCTCGATGATACGGCAAGCGGCTCGTCGCTCGGCGAGCTCGAAGCCAAGGCCCGCTCGCTGCGGGCGCAGATCGCACGGCTGGAACTCGAGGAGACCGGGGCCTACGACAGCAAGTACATCTGCCCCGAGGATATCGCCAAGGTTGCCCCGGCAATCTGCGCCAACGAGGAACAGTTGCTTCAGGCCAAGGCCGGAAACTTCAACAACAAGCTGTCGGTGATGCAGGCCCGTGAGGGACAGCGCCAGCAGGAATTGGCGGAAGCGGAGGCCAACATCACCCGGCTGAGCGAGAGCATGCAGGTGACCGAGCGCGAGCAGGAGCTGCTCGCGCCGATGGGCAAGCGCAAGCTCGTCGCGCAAACCGAACTGCTTCGGGTCGAGAAGGAACTGACCGACACCAGAGGACAGCTCGCACTCTGGAAAGAATCGGTCGGCAAACTCGAGGCGGCGCTCAGGGAGGCGTCGCTGCAGGTGACGGAGCTCTCGCTGCAACTGAAGCAGGAGGCGCTGGCCGAAAAAACCGAGGCGCTTTCGCAGCTTTCGGTGATCGATGAGACCATTCGCGGCGCCACAAGCCGGGTTGCCAATACCGACATTCGCTCGCCGGTCGATGGCATCATCAATACGCTCGATGTCAACACCGTCGGCGCCTATGTGACGCCCGGAGCGGTGATCGGCGGCGTCGTTCCGACGTCGGAGACGCTGCTTGTCGAGGCGCGGCTTTCTCCGCGGGATGTCGCCTTCGTTCGCACCGGACAGGCGGCGCTGATCAAGATTTCTGCCTATGATTTCTCGATCTATGGGGGGCTCGGCGGAATTGTCGAGACCGTCAGCGCTGACAGCCTCGTCGACCAGAACAACGGTGAGACCTACTATCTCGTGCGCGTCAAAACCGACATGGCCGCCCTCGTGAAGGACGGGCGCGAATACGCGATCATGCCGGGCATGATTGCCTCGGTCGACATCATGACCGGCAAGAAGACGATTCTTGCCTACCTGATGAAGCCGATCAACAAGGCCCGCGAGGAAGCGCTGCGGGAGCGCTGACCGATGAACGAGACGCCGCCTCTGGCAGATGAAGAGGACATGAGTGCGCTTCGGTTCCGCGTCGTTACCGTCGGCGGTCAACGCCGCGGCATCAAGCTCGAGGAAATCTACTGGCACTGTCTGGGCGAGCTTGCCGCACGGAATGGCTGTCGGCTTGCCGATATCGTTGCGTCCTGCGAAAGGGAACTCGAAGGCGACGGCAATCTGACCGCACGTCTGCGCTATGTCGCGACCCGCCACCTTCGTGATCAGCTTGAGACGGCCAGAAAGCGCGGCAGCCTGGCGGCCGTCGCCAGCCAGGTACGCGCCAGCCCGTCGCCAGCTTTTGCGCTCACGGGCAGCAAGCACATCGTCGCCTACAACGCGGCCTTCCTCTCCTTCGTTCAGACGCGCGTATTGCGCTCCCAGCAGCCGCAGGCGGCGCGTGGCTTGAGGCTTTCGTTCGACGTTCAGTTCGTCGATCTGGTCCAGCGCTTGAAAGCGGCTCCGGGCGAGCCGCAGCCGGCGGGCTTCACCATCGGGGTGCAGGGGCAGGTTACGCGCGGCAAGCTCAATGCTGCACTCGCCCCGCTCGTGGATCAGGACGTGATCATCGGCTTCATTCTCGGTTGACTGAGTAGTGGTCGCTGCTAACCACAAGGCCGTCAGCCAAGTCGAGCCTGGCGGGCACAGTCAGCGAACGGCGATGCCTTCTCCGGGCATGACGTCGGCAAGCGGTGCGGCGGAGGCGACCTTGTCGCCGGTGCTCTTGATGCCGTGGATCCAGGAACGCTCGGCGCTGACCGAAAACAGCGGCTGATAGCTCGGCAAGGCGGTATCGAGCTTCACCTCGTCGCTGAGGTTATCGAGGATGAAGTGGCCCTGGCTCGTCGTGATCGCGAGGACCGCGTGATATAGGTTGCGCCTGACGTCACGCAGAACCACGATCGACATCGCCTCCGACGGCAGTCCCGCCGCCTTCAACGCGGCCATCTTCAAAATGGCATAGTCTTCGCAGTCGCCCTTGCCTCGGGCAAGAATTTCGTCCGGCGTCGCCCAATAATCCTTGGCCCCGTAGTTTTCCGCGTCCGGCTGGTAGCGAACGATCCGGTTCACAGTCCGGTTGATGCCGCTGATCTTCTGGCGAAAGGCAAGACCATCAGCGTTTTCGATCGCCTGGCCGAGAATGTCGCGGGCTGCGCAACCGCTCTTTTGTGCGCAATCGTTGAAGTCCGCAGCCACTACTGCCGGGTAGACGGTCTTCCACTTGCGGGCGACCGGGATCGCTGACACCCGGAACGCAACCGAGTGGAAAACGGCGGATGGTTCCGACTGTGCGGACGACTGGGGCCGGAGATCAGGGCGGGTCGCCAGCGCCACTTGCTGCACGTTCTGGCGCCGGAGGGCTTCGGAAGCCTGCTTTGACCAGGTGTCGATGGTCTGCGTTGCGATGGCGGCGAGCGGGCTTGCCAGGCTCACCATCTGATGCAACAGGCCGGGGCCGAGCACGGCCGGTTGGCCAGCCTGCGTAGGTGTCGTTGCGAAAAGCGACGCAAGGCCGATCGCGAAGACCGAAGTCTTCAGGTATTTCCTGCCGTGCTTCCAATGCGTCTTATTCATCGCCGTGTCTCTCGGTTTCTTGAGGACACTGTACGAACGAAAAGAAAAATGCCGGTAAAGCGGTATGTATTATTTAGAGTTTTTCGAAGAGATACGTTTTATCTAAAATTTTATTCAAATTTTATACTTGTGTATTCTTTCGGCTCAAGCCACTTCTATATCGGGGACGCCGTGGACTTGCTGACCTTGCTGATGAGGATGGTGGCCGATCACATTCGCCTGTCTCGGAAAAGGCTTGCGCTGGCACCTGGCGATATAGACGTCCACGTCATTGAATGACGCACGTTTTGCCGTGGCAGCATCGCGGCGCTGATCCAAAAGCAGGGTTGGTTTCCGAACGATGACCAGAAATACTAAATTTGTACTAACGTCACCAATTTTGGGTATTAGCATAATATAGTATGCTGTTTTAGGTGAGGCTCTTCAGTGCCGATTGCGCTCTCGCAGGGTTGATGTTTTCGTCGCCCGCAAAGGTCGAGGGGTATTTCCATGGCAACCGAAGGCACCGCAATTTCCAACGACGCCGCAGCTCTGTCGGCAGAGGCAATCGAATTCCGCAACGCGCCCGACGGCAAGGCTGACCGCCTGGTTGCGCAGGCCGCTCCCGCAGGCGAGTCGGAACTCATCGACCCCGCGACGGGCGCTCCCGTGAAAGGCGCCGAAACCGTGCCCCAGACAGCGCCCATGCCGACGGAAATCAGCGCCGATGCTTCGAATATCGTGCATTTGCCTGTGGGCGCGTCGATCGAAAAGATCAAGGTCGTTGGCAGCGATATCGTTTTGGAACAGCCTGACGGCTCCACGATCACCATTCACAACGCGGCATTGAAGGTCCCGACCTTCCTGATCGGTGACGCCGAAATCCCGCGCGAAACCCTCGTGGCGGTGCTCGGAGAAAACGGCATCAACGTCGCGGCCGGCCCGGACGGCAGCATCAGCGTCGTTTCGAACCAGAGCAGCGGCGGCGACTTCGCAGGGGCTAATGGCGATATCGGCGAGGCCGGACCGGTCATCAACTTGCTGGCGCCGACCGCGCTGCAGTTTCCGACGCTTGAGACGACCGAGCTTCTGCCGCCGACCCTCGATCCCAACGACGCACCGTCGATCATTCCCGACGGCAGCAGCGGCCCCGGCGGCATCTTTGTCAGCGACCGGCAGGTCGATGAAGCGGGCCTCGCCAGCGGTTCGCGCGCCGGTGACGGCAGCGCGTCGGTCAAGGGCATCTTCACCATTTCCGATCCGGATGGTGCCGGCGATATCGCCAGCCTGACGATCAACGGCCGGACCTTTCCCATCGGCGGCCTGGTCGGCCAGCCGGTTGCGGGCCAGTTCGGCGTGCTCACCATCACGGCCTACGATCCCGCGACCGGTGTCGCGCAGTATACCTATGAACTGACGAGCGCCATCACCAGTTCGGGCGTCAACCCTGGTGCCAATGTCGAGCAGGACCGGGATATCTTCACCCTTACGGTCACCGACGGTGACGGCGCGACCGGCACGGCCACGCTGCGCGTGGATGTCGTTGACGACATTCCTGTAATCGGCATCACGAATCCCGAGACGGCTCAAGTTGCCGAAGGGCAGACACTTTCCGGCAACTGGACGCTGACGGGAGGTGCCGACGGCGTCGGCACGGTGGACGTGACGGTTGGCGACACCACGCAGACGCTGACGTTGACCGCAGGCCAGAAGGTGGACTTCACGCTCGCCGAGGGTACGCTGACGGTCAATGCGGACAAGACCTGGTCGTTCACGGCAGCAAGCAATCTTAACAATGCCGGCGGTCTCGACGTGACGTTCTCGCTGTCGGCCAGGGACGGCGACAACGATGCAACGAGCGACAGCCAGACGATCAAGGTGGTGGACGGCGCAGGTCCGTCGGTTGATCCGCTTGCCGCGTCCGCAGCGCTGACGCTCGATGACCAGAACCTTGCCAATGGCTCGACGCCGGTCGGTGGCGCCGAGACGAGCAGCGGCACGATTGGCTTTGTCGCGGGTTCGGATGCGATCGCGACGATTGCGTTCGGTGACACCAGCGGGCTGACTGGCGTGCTGGTCTGGGACCGTGTTTCCGATACGCAGATCGTTGGCCGGGCCGGCGGTGCGACGCTTGTCACGCTCGACCTGGTTCGCGCAGGCGACAGCGCCACGGTAACGGCGACTTTGAACGGCAACTACGCCAGCCATCCCGGCATCAATTCCGACGACCTTGCGAATCTTGGCCAGGTCAAGGTGGTTGCGACCGATATCGACGGCGACAGGGCCGAAGGCACGGTGACGGTCGCGGTCTCTGACGACATGCCGGTCGCTCCCGCCGACACGGACAGCGTGTCCGAAGATGGCGCCGTCTTTGCAGATGGCAACGTGCTGACCGGTTCGGGAGGTGCGGATGAGAACGGCACGGACGGTGTCAAGGATATCGCAGGGGCAGACGGCGTATCGGTGACGTCCGTTTCATTCGGGAGCACAACAGGTCTGGTCGGCGGTTCGACGGCAGGTCAGTTCGGCACGTTGGTGCTGAATTCCGATGGCAGCTATACCTACACGCTCAACAACGCGACGGCCGGTGTGCAAAGTCTCGCCGCGGGCCAGATGGTGACGGATACGTTCACCTACGAGATCACTGACGGAGATGGTGATAGGTCGTCGACGACCGTCACAATCACAATCACCGGCACGAACGATGCCCCGGTCATCACGACGGGCCCGCAGAGCGGCAAGGTCGCGGAGATTGGCGACAATGCCGCTGGCGAGAACACGGTTACGCACACGCAGGGCGGCGCGGTCGGCTTTTCCGACGTCGATACGCTGGATCAGCACAGCGCCAGCTTCACGGCAGGTGGCGACGGCTATCTCGGCACCTTCTCGCTCGGGACGGTCGATCAGGCCGGTGACAAGGTTGGCTGGAATTTCGAGATTGCCGACAGCGTTCTCGACTCGCTTCAGGCCGGCCAGATCCTGACCCAGACCTATGACGTGACCGTCGATGATGGCAACGGGGGGACGGCGACCCAGACCGTGACGATCGTGATCACCGGCACCAACGACGCACCGGTCATCACTTCGGGCGTGCAGAGCGGTTCTGTGACGGAGATCGCCGACAAGGCGACGGGTGAGAACACGGTCACACACACGCAGGGCGGTGCGGTTGGCTTTAGCGATGTCGATACGCTCGACACCCACAGCGCCAGCTTCAAGGCGAACGGCGAAGGCTATCTCGGCAAGTTCGCGCTCGACCCGGTCAACCAGTCGGGCAACTCGGTCGGCTGGACCTTCAAGGTTGCTGACGGTGTCATCGACTCGCTGCAGGCCGGCCAGTCGCTGACGCAGACCTATGATGTGACCATCAGTGACGGTCATGGCGGCACGGCGACCCAGACCGTGACGATCGTGATCACCGGCACCAACGACGCACCGGTCATCACCTCGGGCGTGCAGAGCGGTGCGGTCACGGAGATCACCGACAAGGCGACGGGTGAGAACACGGTCACACACACGCAGGGCGGTGCGGTTGGCTTTAGCGATGTCGATACGCTCGACACCCACACCGCCAGCTTCAAGGCGAACGGCAACGGCTATCTCGGCACCTTCGCGCTCGACCCGCTGAACCAGGCAACCGATCAGGTCGGCTGGAGCTTCAAGGTTGCCGACAGCGTGCTCGACTCGCTGCAGGCTGGCCAAAAGCTGACGCAGACCTATGACGTCACCGTCGACGACGGCCACGGCGGCACGGCGACCCAGACGGTGACGATCACGATCACCGGTACCAACGATGCCCCGGTGATCACGTCCGGTTGGCAGCTCGGCGGCGTGGTGGAGCGCTTTGACGGCTTTCCGGGCGAGAACACGGTCACGCACACGCAGGACGGCACGATCGGCTTTCGCGACGTCGATACGCTCGACACGCACACGGCGAGCTTCACGGCGGGCGGTAACGGCTATCTCGGTACCTTCTCGCTCGATCCTTTGAACCAGGCAACCGACAAGCTTGGCTGGAACTTCCAGGTTGCCGACAGCGTGCTCGACTCGCTGCAGGCCGGCCAGATCCTGGTGCAGACCTACGACGTCACCGTCGATGACGGCCACGGCGGCACGGCGACGCAGACGGTCACGATCGTGATCGCCGGCACCAACGACGCCCCGGTGATCACCTCGGGTGTGCAGAGCGGTGCGGTGACGGAGATCGCCGACAAGGCGACGGGCGAGAATACGGTGACGCACACGCAGGACGGCGCGGTGACGTTTACCGACGTCGATACGCTCGACACCCACAGCGCCAGCTTCTTGCCGCAGGGCCGTGGTTATCTCGGTACCTTCTCGCTGGATGCGGTCGATCAGGCAGCTGAAAGGATCGGCTGGAACTTCAAGGTCGCCGACGGCGTGCTGGACTCGCTGCAGGCCGGCCAGACGCTGACGCAGAAGTACACCGTGTTCGTCAATGACGGCCATGGCGGGATCGTGGCGCAGACCGTTACGATCGCGATCACCGGGACGAACGATGCACCGGTGATCACCTCGGGTGCGCAGAGCGCCACGGTCACGGAGCGCGGCGACGGTGCGGCCGGCGAGAACTCAGTGGTGCACGTCAACGCCGGCAAAGTGGCTTTCGCCGATGTCGACACACTGGACACCCACAGCGCCAGCTTCAAGGCGAACGGCGAAGGCTATCTCGGCAAGTTCGCGCTCGACCCGGTCAACCAGTCGGGCAACTCGGTCGGCTGGACCTTCAAGGTTGCTGACGGTGTCATCGACTCGCTGCAGGCCGGCCAGTCGCTGACGCAGACCTATGATGTGACCATCAGTGACGGTCATGGCGGCACGGCGATCCAGACCGTGACGATCGTGATCACCGGCACCAACGACGCACCGGTCATCACCTCGGGCGTGCAGAGCGGTGCGGTCACGGAGATCACCGACAAGGCGACGGGTGAGAACACGGTCACACACACGCAGGGCGGTGCGGTTGGCTTTAGCGATGTCGATACGCTCGACACGCACACCGCCAGCTTCAAGGCGAACGGCAACGGCTATCTCGGCACCTTCGCGCTCGACCCGCTGAACCAGGCAACCGATCAGGTCGGCTGGAGCTTCAAGGTTGCCGACAGCGTGCTCGACTCGCTGCAGGCTGGCCAAAAGCTGACGCAGACCTATGACGTCACCGTCGACGACGGCCACGGCGGCACGGCGACCCAGACGGTGACGATCACGATCACCGGTACCAACGATGCCCCGGTGATCACGTCCGGTTGGCAGCTCGGCGGCGTGGTGGAGCGCTTTGACGGCTTTCCGGGCGAGAACACGGTCACGCACACGCAGGACGGCACGATCGGCTTTCGCGACGTCGATACGCTCGACACGCACACGGCGAGCTTCACGGCGGGCGGTAACGGCTATCTCGGTACCTTCTCGCTCGATCCTTTGAACCAGGCAACCGACAAGCTTGGCTGGAACTTCCAGGTTGCCGACAGCGTGCTCGACTCGCTGCAGGCCGGCCAGATCCTGGTGCAGACCTACGACGTCACCGTCGATGACGGCCACGGCGGCACGGCGACGCAGACGGTCACGATCGTGATCGCCGGCACCAACGACGCCCCGGTGATCACCTCGGGTGTGCAGAGCGGTGCGGTGACGGAGATCGCCGACAAGGCGACGGGCGAGAATACGGTGACGCACACGCAGGACGGCGCGGTGACGTTTACCGACGTCGATACGCTCGACACCCACAGCGCCAGCTTCTTGCCGCAGGGCCGTGGTTATCTCGGTACCTTCTCGCTGGATGCGGTCGATCAGGCAGCTGAAAGGATCGGCTGGAACTTCAAGGTCGCCGACGGCGTGCTGGACTCGCTGCAGGCCGGCCAGACGCTGACGCAGAAGTACACCGTGTTCGTCAATGACGGCCATGGCGGGATCGTGGCGCAGACCGTTACGATCGCGATCACCGGGACGAACGATGCACCGGTGATCACCTCGGGTGCGCAGAGCGCCACGGTCACGGAGCGCGGCGACGGTGCGGCCGGCGAGAACTCAGTGGTGCACGTCAACGCCGGCAAAGTGGCTTTCGCCGATGTCGACACACTGGACACCCACAGCGCCAGCTTCAAGGCGAACGGCGAAGGCTATCTCGGCAAGTTCGCGCTCGACCCGGTCAACCAGTCGGGCAACTCGGTCGGCTGGACCTTCAAGGTTGCTGACGGTGTCATCGACTCGCTGCAGGCCGGCCAGTCGCTGACGCAGACCTATGATGTGACCATCAGTGACGGTCATGGCGGCACGGCGATCCAGACCGTGACGATCGTGATCACCGGCACCAACGACGCACCGGTCATCACCTCGGGCGTGCAGAGCGGTGCGGTCACGGAGATCACCGACAAGGCGACGGGTGAGAACACGGTCACACACACGCAGGGCGGTGCGGTTGGCTTTAGCGATGTCGATACGCTCGACACGCACACCGCCAGCTTCAAGGCGAACGGCAACGGCTATCTCGGCACCTTCGCGCTCGATCCGCTGAACCAGGCAACCGATCAGGTCGGCTGGAGCTTCAAGGTTGCCGACAGCGTGCTCGACTCGCTGCAGGCTGGCCAAAAGCTGACGCAGACCTATGACGTCACCGTCGACGACGGCAAGGGCGGTACGGCGACGCAGACCGTGACGATCACGATCACCGGCACCAACGATGCTCCGGTGATCACGTCCGGTTGGCAGCTCGGCGGCGTGGTGGAGCGCTTTGACGGCTTTCCGGGCGAGAACACGGTCACGCACACGCAGGACGGCACGATCGGCTTTCGCGACGTCGATACGCTCGACACGCACACGGCGAGCTTCACGGCGGGCGGTAACGGCTATCTCGGTACCTTCTCGCTCGATCCTTTGAACCAGGCAACCGACAAGCTTGGCTGGAACTTCCAGGTTGCCGACAGCGTGCTCGACTCGCTGCAGGCCGGCCAGATCCTGGTGCAGACCTACGACGTCACCGTCGATGACGGCCACGGCGGCACGGCGACGCAGACGGTCACGATCGTGATCGCCGGCACCAACGACGCCCCGGTGATCACCTCGGGTGTGCAGAGCGGTGCGGTGACGGAGATCGCCGACAAGGCGACGGGCGAGAATACGGTGACGCACACGCAGGACGGCGCGGTGACGTTTACCGACGTCGATACGCTCGACACCCACAGCGCCAGCTTCTTGCCGCAGGGCCGTGGTTATCTCGGTACCTTCTCGCTGGATGCGGTCGATCAGGCAGCTGACAGGATCGGCTGGAACTTCAAGGTCGCCGACGGCGTGCTGGACTCGCTGCAGGCCGGCCAGACGCTGACGCAGAAGTACACCGTGTTCGTCAATGACGGCCATGGCGGGATCGTGGCGCAGACCGTTACGATCGCGATCACCGGGACGAACGATGCACCGGTGATCACCTCGGGTGCGCAGAGCGCCACGGTCACGGAGCGCGGCGACGGTGCGGCCGGCGAGAACTCAGTGGTGCACGTCAACGCCGGCAAAGTGGCTTTCGCCGATGTCGACACGCTGGACACCCACAGCGCCAGCTTCAAGGCGAACGGCGAAGGCTATCTCGGCAAGTTCGCGCTCGACCCGGTCAGCCAGTCGGGCAACTCGGTCGGCTGGACCTTCAAGGTTGCTGACGGTGTCATCGACTCGCTGCAGGCCGGCCAGTCGCTGACGCAGACCTATGATGTGACCATCAGTGACGGTCATGGCGGCACGGCGACCCAGACCGTGACGATCGTGATCACCGGCACCAACGACGCACCGGTCATCACCTCGGGCGTGCAGAGCGGTGCGGTCACGGAGATCACCGACAAGGCGACGGGTGAGAACACGGTCACACACACGCAGGGCGGTGCGGTTGGCTTTAGCGATGTCGATACGCTCGACACCCACACCGCCAGCTTCAAGGCGAACGGCAACGGCTATCTCGGCACCTTCGCGCTCGACCCGCTGAACCAGGCAACCGATCAGGTCGGCTGGAGCTTCAAGGTTGCCGACAGCGTGCTCGACTCGCTGCAGGCTGGCCAAAAGCTGACGCAGACCTATGACGTCACCGTCGACGACGGCCACGGCGGCACGGCGACCCAGACGGTGACGATCACGATCACCGGTACCAACGATGCCCCGGTCATCACCTCGGACGCCCAAGGCGGTGTGGTAACGGAGATCGCCGACAAGGCGACGGGCGAGAACACGGCCACGCACACGCAGGGCGGCACGATCGGCTTTTCCGACGTCGATACGCTGGATGAGCACAGCGCTAGCTTCACGGCGAACGGCAACGGCTATCTCGGTACCTTTGCGCTCGATCCGCTGAACCAGGCAACCGACAAGGTCGGCTGGAGCTTCAACGTCGCCGACAGCGTGCTCGACTCGCTGCAGGCTGGTCAGACCCTGACGCAGGCCTATGACGTCACCGTCGATGACGGCAAGGGCGGCACGGCAACCCAGACGGTCACGATCACGATCACCGGTACCAACGATGCGCCCATCATTACCTCGGGTACTCAGAGCGGCTCTGTGACGGAGATCGCCGACAAGGCGACGGGCGAGACCACGGCCACGCACACCCAGGGCGGCACGATCGGCTTTTCCGACGTCGATACGCTGGATGAGCACAACGTTAGCTTAACGGCGAACGGCAACGGCTATCTCGGTACCTTCGCGCTCGATCCCGTCGATCAGGCGGGCGACAAGGTCGGCTGGACCTTCAAGGTTGCTGACGGTGTCATCGACTCGTTGCAGGCCGGCCAGTCGCTGACGCAGACCTATGATGTGACCATCGACGACGGTCATGGCGGCACGGCGACGCAAACTGTGACGATTACGATCACCGGTACCAACGATGCGCCCATCATTACCTCGGGTACCCAGAGCGGTTCTGTGACGGAGATCGCCGACAAGGCGACGGGCGAGAACACGGCCATGCACACACAGGGCGGCACGATCGGCTTTTCCGACGTCGACACGCTGGATACCCACAGCGCCAGTTTCACGGCGAACGGCAACGGCTACCTCGGGACCTTTGCGCTCGATCCGCTGAACCAGACAACCGACAAGGTCGGCTGGAGCTTCAACGTCGCCGACAGCGTGCTCGACTCGCTGCAGGCTGGTCAGACCCTGACGCAGGCCTATGACGTCACCGTCGATGACGGCAAGGGCGGCACGGCAACCCAGACCGTGACGATCACAATCACCGGTACCAACGACGTCCCGATCATCACCTCGGGCACCCAGAGCGGTTCTGTGACGGAGATCGCCGACAAGGCGACGGGCGAGAACACGGCCACGCACACGCACGGCGGCACGATCGGCTTTTCCGACGTCGACACGCTGGATGAGCACGGCGCCAGCTTCACGGCGAACGGCAACGGCTACCTCGGTACCTTTGCACTCGGGACGCTCGATCAGGCCGGCAACGCGGTTGGCTGGAGCTTCAACGTCGTCGACAGCGTGCTCGACTCGCTGCAGTCCGGCCAGAAGCTGACCCAGACCTATGACGTCACCGTCGATGACGGCAAGGGCGGCAAGGCGACCCAGACGGTGACCATCACGATCACCGGCACGAACGATGCTCCGGTAATCACCTCGGTCTCACAAGGCGGTGCGGTGACGGAGATCGCCGACGGAGCGACCGGTGAGAATACGGCCACGCACACGCACGGCGGCACGATCGGCTTTTCCGACGTCGACACGCTGGATACCCACAGCGCCAGTTTCACGGCGCAGGGCGGTGGCTATCTCGGCACTTTCTCGCTCGGCTCGCTGAACCAGTCGACCGACTCGGTTGGCTGGAGCTTCCAGGTGGCCGACAACGTGCTGGATTCGCTGAATGCTGGTGAGACGCTGACGCAGAAGTACGATGTGACGATCGATGACGGCCATGGCGGCACGGCGGTACAGACGGTAACGATCACGATCACTGGCACTGATGATGGCGTGAGCGTCAACGGGCTGTCGTCCAGCGCCGAAGAGACGGTTTACGAGAAAAATCTCTCGGATGGTTCTTCGCCGAATGTGGCTGCACTTACGCAGACCGGCAGCTTCTCCGTGACGACGCCGGACGGACTCGCCGGCCTGAAGATTAATGGTACTTCGGTCGTGACGGGGGGCGCCTACGCCGTAGGAACCACGGTGGACACGGCACTTGGACTTCTGACGATCACCGGCTACACGCCAACGACGGTCAACGGTACGGTGACGGGCGCAACCTTCACCTACAGCTATCTGCTGCAGGACAACAGCTTGGCGCATACTGCGGCTGGAGCCGATAGCGGGGTCTTCGATAACTTCGTCGTCGCCGTGACAGATGAAGATGGTTCGACGAGCAATGCCACGCTCAACATCCGGATCGTCGACGATGTCCCGACCGTCCAATCCATCAGCAGCGCCTACATGGGCAACGGTACCGGTGCGCTGGAAGGTGTCATCAATGCGACGCCAGGCGCCGACGGCATCAAAGTTTACAAGATCGACAGCGTGGGCGGGCTGCCTACTGGCTGGACCACAACGGGAACGGGCACCGGGCAGGTGCTCGTGAAGGACAACTTCGGTACCGACATCTATCGCCTGACAACGAACGCGGACGGGACCTATCAACTGGAACAGTTGAAGGAACGTCCTGGAACGCAGGTAACCATTGATGCGGCGAACGATTTCCCCAATAGCCCAACGAAGACCTACGATTTCGGCTTCGCCAAGTTTACAGCACTTGCATCCTCCTCGGGGCAAGTGACCTTCAATGCCAACACGGCGTCAGGCGGTGGAAACGAGTTCGGGATCGGCAATCCGGCCTTCTCTACTGGGGAGAAGTTCAAGATTGAATTCGATAAGGATGTATCGTCGGTTACCTTGCGTTTCGGGACGGTTAAAGATCCAGGATCGATTGAGTTCACGGTAAGGGATGGCAATTCCACGCCATACACCTTTTCCAAGACTGTCGTCGCGGGGCAGACGAGTGTTACAATTCTTCCGAGCGATGTCGGATTCAAGTTCGATTACATCGAAGTTCTTGGCAAGAACGGCATCAATGTCTCCTTCACGACGGTAGGTTACACCGAAACCGTCGCCGCTTCGGATTTGACGCTGACTTTTGGCGTTACCGGAGAAGACAGGGATGGCGATTTGTCGAATTCCTCGACGCTCACCTTCGTGTCCGACGGATCCACAACCACGGCAAATGAGATCAGCGGCAGTGCGGGGCATGATGTCATCCATGGCGGAGCTGGCGACGACACGCTCAACGGAGGTGACGGCAACGACATCATCTATGCGAGCGCGGGCGACGACGACATTAATGGCGGAGCAGGCGTGGACCTGCTCAACTTTTCAGATGCGACCGGTCCCGTCACGTTTACGCTGGTACAGAGCAGTTGGGAGGATGATGTAGATCTTTCCAGCGTCGGCCTGGGAGAGGAAGACTACAGGAATATAGAAGGTGTCATTGGCTCCGACTTCAATGACAAGCTTTACGGTAGCAGTTATGGCGACATTCTGGCCGGGGGCGAGGGCAACGATACGCTTTCGGGCAATGGCGGAGCCGACAAGCTCTACGGCGATGCCGGCAATGATACGCTGGTTGGCGGTTCCGGCAACGACACGCTGTATGGCGGGACGGGCGTCGACAAGCTGACTGGTGGCTCAGGCGACGACACCTTCGTTCTCGATGCGAAAGACCTGCAACTCGACATCGCCGACGTCATCACCGACTACGACGGCGACGACGACTCTGTCGACTTGTCGGCTTTGCTCGGTAACCTGCCTTCGGGAACGACGCTTGATGGCGACTATCTCCAGGTGGTTCAGGATGGGCAGAACGCCAACCTGCAAGTGGACACCGAAGGTAACGCCGGTAGTGGTGGCTGGCATACGGTTGCCGTGTTGGAGAACTTCAATGTCTCGACGGAAGTTGTGAAGGTGCTGTTCAACGAAAACGGGACGAAAACATCGCAGGATGTGCACTAACGCAAGGTCGATCTCGACAGTTCTGCGGTTCTCAGCAATCATCCGGGAACCGCATATTCAGGGGGAGCTTTCATGAGCAGAAGCATGCTGGCGGGGGTGATGCTCGCACTGATGCCCATATCCAGTTTCGCGGCCGACCTTATCGGCGACTATGCGCCGGCGGCCCGGCAATGCACCGAGATCAGCCAGTCCGCGCTGACGGTCGATCAGGACGTGGCGACGCTGACCAAGGAAGTCGTGGCGCGCATGGACGAGGCGATTGCCGTTGCCGACGATCCGCGCTGGATCGCTTCGACGCGGCCGGCCTTCGTCTGGGCGTCCGAGACCAAGGTCGCCTGCGGCAAGGCCTATGGTTACCTGCAATCGAGCTGGCGTGACGAGGACTACATTGCCAAGTGCGATTGCTTCTACGCCAAAATGCGGCACTTCATGAATTGAGACAGCCGGTATGATCGACATGCCCCACGTTGTGGTTTCCCCGGCACGGCGCGTGTCGTCGTGCCGACAATGGCTGGCACTCGGCGTGCTCGCGCTTGGCGTTCTCGCCGGTTGTCAGGGCGCTCCCACCGCCCCTGAGGTGCTCGACGTCGAATCGCCGCAGGCAAGGCATGCCCGGCGCGCATCCGAGCATGCGGTGAAGTCGCAGGAGGCCTTCGGAACCGGCGCAACGCGTGTCGGGCTTATCACTGCACTGATGGCGCCGTCGGGCGAAACGGTGCGCGAACGCGACATCCGCGACGGGGCGTCGCTCGCCGTGGACGAGGTGGGTGGTGGCCAGCTTTCGCTTTTGGTCGAAAATACCGACGGTTCGCCGCAGCAAGTCCAGGACGCCGCCAAGCGTCTCGCGGGCCAGAACGCGGCGTTGATTGCGCTGTCGGTTGCGGACGTGCCTGTCAGCACCGTCCGCCAGGGACTTGGCTCTGCCCGCGCGCCACTTCTCGCGTTGCGCGGCAACGGCGCCGAGCGGCCGGCCGGCACCTTCGCCTTCGTTTCTGACCGCATCGATAGCGCTGTCGAGGGCGCTTCCTATGCTTTTGCCTCCGGCCGCAAGCGGCTGATCGTGCTTTTGCCCAGCGATGTCTCTGCCGCCGAACGGCAAAGGCTGGATCGCGGTCTTGCGGGCTATGGCATCAAGCCGGCGCTTGTCGCCGTGACCGGCATCACGACATTTTCCGGTGACGCGGCCGCCAAGGCAAAGCTAAAGGATATTGATGCGGTTCTCCTCATCGGATCGGAAGGGGGGGAGGTCGGTTCTCTGTCGCAACTCAAGGCCAACGGCTATCTGAAACCGAATGCAATGGTCGTCGGAACTTCCGGTTGGACGAATGCCGCCTACAAGCGACCCGAATTTTCCGGAAGCCACCTCTGTCTCTTCGGCCCGGAAAACGGCTCGCGGATGACGTCGCGCTTCCTCGATCGCTACGAGCGTGCGGCAAGTGCGGACGCGGCTTATGGGTTCGACGTCATCGCCCTTGCGGCTGGTCTCGTGCGGTCCCAGGGGGAAGGCGCCATCAATCAGGAAAGCATCCGCGCGCCAAACGGTTTCGTCGGTGCGGCGGCCACCTTCCGGTTCACAAAGGACGGCTCGGTAGAGCGAACCTGCGCCATCTATCAGGTGACCGCCGGCAGCGTGAAGCTTCTGGATCCCGCGCCCCGCTCGTTCTGACCGAAGCGTTATTGACCAAAAACCGATGCGGCGAGCGACCGCGCTGCATTCGGTGTAGAGAAGCGGGCGAGGGCACGGCAGCTAAGCTCACGTTATCCGCAAGCTCGCGCCGTGATGCCGGAGGCCAAGGCGGGAGGCGACACGCTTCGACGAGGCGTTGTCTCGATCGGTACTGTAAAACAAGGTGCGAGAGCGAAGCGTCGGCAGCCGCGACCAACCAGCCGTCGCAGCAGCGCCGAAACCGCGTCCTCGAAACGCCTTGGCGGTCACAAGCCCGAGTTCGGCGCCGGAATCGGTGAGCCGCGCCGCACATGCCAGGGAGGCGACTTCACCGTCGACAATGGCAGCGCACCAGGGCGACCAGAAGTCGGCAACGCCGTGGAAGCCAAGATCGAACCAGGACTCCGGAACCCCATCCGTCGCCTTCTTCGGGGTCGTTGCGAACGAGCCGCGCATCGCCTTGGTGAGGAGTGTCGTGCTGCAACTCAAAGACAAGGCCGCAATCGTATTCGGCAGGCCCATCATCACCAAGCAGCGACAGATAGCACTCAAGGTTCACAGGCGTGCTGGGATGAACGAAGGGCGGTTCGGTTGCGGCAAGTCCTTCCAGCTCCGCGACCAGACCGCCCGGCAGGTCCGCGCGTGCTTCGCACAGGTTTCCCTCCGCGCATCCGGCGAGCCCGAAGCGCGGGCCCGGTGCCTGATCCGGATCGGCGCGTGTTCGAAACAATGTGTGGAAGTCTATTTTCAGCCAATGGCTTGCTGGTATCATGAGGCGATCGCTCAATAATATCCCCGCATCCGTCGAGTACGTTCCTGGCGTGAGGGGGCAAGATGCCCACGGCGAGATCGGTCGCGCGCAATCGGCGACAAAGGAGCCTTGCGTTAAGGCGGGATTTTCATGTCTTGCCAATGCGTGAACTCTCATGGTAACGTTCCCACGAGCTTGAGGCCTGTCACCTTTGATGATGGCTTCCGGCCCGGGAGGAAACATGAAGAACGGACCCCGGCAACGGGCCACCATTATCGACGTCGCGGAGCGGGCAGGGGTCTCGAAGAGCACGGTTGCACGTGTTCTGGCGGGTTCTGCCAGCATTTCCGACGAAGCCCGCGACCGCGTGCTGAAGGCCGTTGCAGCCACCGGCTACGAGCGCAATCATCTGGCCGTCGGCATGCGTTCGGGGCGCAGCGGCATGCTCGGCCTGGTCATTCCCGATATCACCAACCCCTTCTGGGCCGAAGTCGCCCGCGGCGCCCAGGATCGCGCCGCCAAGGACGACATTTCGCTTCTCGTCTTCTCGTCGGACTGGGATGCCGGCACGGAGGCGACGCATCTTCGCGCCCTGCGGCGCGCCCGTGTCGATGGCGCGATCATCAATCCGGTCGCCGACAATTTCGATGATCTCGATCGCTTCGGCTTACCCTTCGTTTTCATCGGATCGAGCGCCGAGCGTTTTCCGGATACCTTGAGCGTCGGATCGGATATCGCCCAGGCTGTCCGTCTCGGCATGGATATCCTCGTTGAGCGCGGACACCCGGCGCCGGCCCTGATGCTCGGCCCGCGGTCGCGTCTTGCGCGCGCCCGGTTCCTGCGCGCCGTGCACGAGCATTGCATCGCGCGCGACATCGACCCCGACATCTTGCTGGTGGAAGAATCCGACTACACGGTCGAGGGTGGCCGAAAGGCCATGGGGCGTTTGCTCGCCGGGCCGTGGAGAGGCAGTCGCGCCGTCTTCGTCGCCAACGACCTGATGGCACTCGGTGCCATGATCGCCGTGCGCGAGGCGGGGCTCCGGTGCCCGGAGGATATTTCCATTCTTGGCTTCGACGGCATTCCGGCGGGTGCTTTCTCCTGGCCCGGTCTGACGACGATCGAAAAACCTGGCCGGCAGATCGGCATTCGCGCGGTCGAATGCCTGCTCGATCAGATTGCCGGCCGCCCGGAGCACGGCCGGATATTTCTGCCGTGCCGACTGGTCGAGCGCGGTTCGCTTGCCGATGTCTCGGCCTCGGTAGCTGTGCGCACGGCGGCAGGGAGGTAACAATGAGCGTAAGCAACGATCTTGTAGCGGATGCAGCCATGCCTAGAAGTGGGAACGTTCCCAACGTCCATCGGCGAAGCGTCACGAAAAACGTGCGGCAATGGTGGCCCTACTACCTGATGATGGCGCCCGGGCTGATCTTCTTCGTGATCTTTCACTATTTTCCGATCTGGGAAGCCAAGATCGCCTTCGAGCAGTTGCGCATCATCCCGCCGAACATCTGGGTCGGGATCAAGCATTTCCAGACGCTCTTCTCCTCGCCGATCTTCTGGCAGGTGCTGATAAACACGCTGATCATCTCGACAATGAAGATCGTCTTCGTCTTCCCGGTCCCGATTATCGTTGCGCTGCTGCTCAACGAGATCCGGGGCGGCGCTTTCCGCAAGTTCATCCAGTCGGCGATCTACCTGCCGCATTTCCTTTCCTGGGTGGTCATCGCCGGCGTGTTCATCGCGGTGCTTTCGCCGAGCGACGGCGCGGTCAACGACATCATCGGTTTCTTCGGATTGCAGCCGGTCTCCTTCATGACCGACACGGGCTCGATCCGCTGGGTGCTGGTCTTCTCCGAGATCTGGCGATCGGCCGGCTGGGACAGCCTGCTTTACCTTGCCGCCATCATCGCCATCGACCAGGAACTCTATGATGCGGCCGAGATCGACGGAGCCAATCGCTGGCAGAAGATCCGCTACGTCACCATTCCCGGCATCGTGCCGACGATCGCGACGCTGTTCATCCTCAACGCCGGCATGTTCCTGAACGCCGACCTCAACCAGGTGATCAACTTCTCCAACGACGTGGTGCGCAGCAAGATCGATATCATCGACACCTATGTCTACCGCATCGGCCTGCAGACCGGCGAGTATTCGCTGGCAACGGCCGCCGGCCTCTTCAAGGCGGTTCTCGGCATGCTGATGATCGTCGCCGCCCACCTTCTTTCCAAACGTCTTACCGGCAAGGGGGTATGGTGATGGCCGCCCACAACGTTCGCAGAACGCCGCTCGAGCGGCTCGAATATGCGATCATCGTCTCGACGCTGATGTTCCTCGTCGTACTGACGGTCCAGCCGCTGCTCAACCTGCTCGCCATCTCCTTTTCGGATCCGGGCAAGGTTGCCGGCATGAGCGGCCTGACGGTGGTCCCCAACGGGTTTTCGACCGACGTCTGGAGCCTCCTGGTCAACAACCCGGCCGTCCAGCGCGGCCTCCTGAACTCGATCTTCATCACGCTGGTCAGCACCGTCCTTGGTGTCGTGCTGACGGCGCTGATGGCCTGGGCACTTTCCCGCCCGGGTTTGCCGGGGCGGCGCGCGATTTTCGTCTTCGTGCTGGTGACGATCGTCTTTGAGCCCGGCATCATTCCCGATTATTTCATCAACAAGCGCCTCGGCCTTCTCGACAGCTACTGGTCTCTGATCCTCTTCAAGGTTGTGAACGCCTGGTATCTGATCATTCTCGTCCGCTTCTTCGAGGAAGTGCCGAAGGAACTGATCGAGGCCTCGGAGCTCGACGGCGCCAACCCTTTCCAGATCTTCTGGTACGTGGCGCTACCACTCGCCAAGTCGGCGCTTGCGACCATCGCTCTCTTCTACTTCGTCTTCCACTGGAACGAGTTCTTCCGGGCGATGATCTATCTCAACGACCAGTCAAAATGGCCGCTGCAGGTCGTGCTGCGCCAGTTCGTGGTCGAGGGCGACAAGCTCGCCATGGTCGGGGTCGTCGACAGCAACAACTACACCGGTGCGAGCCAGATCAACATTCGCGCGCTGAAGGCAGGCATGATCCTGCTTACGATCGCGCCGATCCTCGCAATCTACCCACTCATTCTGAAGTTCTTCACCAAGGGCACCATGAGCGGTGCGCTGAAGGGCTGACGATGCAGAACCGAACCATAAAAGCCATAGCATATTGGGAGGAACAACCATGCTTGGAAATCTGATCCTTGGCGCAACCACCGCCATGGCATTGATGGCGAGCGTCGCCATGCCCGCCTTCGCCGATCCGGTGACGATCCGCGTCGTCTCGAAGGATCTCACGACGAGCAATCCTGACGACGTGAAGCTGATGAAGGCCTATGAGGAGGCGCTGAAGGCCAAGGGCACCGACATCCATATCCAGGTCGTCGACCTGCCGTCCTCTGGCTATGCCGACAAGCTCAGCGCCATGCTTCTGTCCGGTGATATCCCCGATCTCATCTATTTCCAGGGCGGCGACGCCAAGATGGCCGAACAGGGCGTGCTGGAGGACTGGAACACCTGGCTGCCGAAGACGACCTATCTCAAGGACGCGCTCTTCCCGCACAATGTCGAGCGGCTGAAGAACTATCCCTACCTGCTCTATGTCTACCCGCCGCGCATACCGCAGCCGGTGATCCGCGCGGATTGGCTCGAGAAAGCGGGCGTCGAAGCACCGAAGACTACGGACGACTACGTCACCCTCTTCAAGGCGATCAAGGACGGCGATTTCGACGGCAACGGCAAGGCCGACAGCTACGGCGTTACCACCGCCGACAACACTCAAGAGCTCGACGCCGTCTTCAATCAGGCATTTGGCGTCACCGGAACCTGGCTGAAGAACGATGCTGGCGAGTGGATCCATGCCCGCGTTTCGGCCGCGGAAAAGGCAAAGATCGCTTTCTACGCATCGCTCCGCGAGCAAGGTCTCTATGATCCGGAATTCATCACCACCAAGTGGGACGTGAAGGAAGACAAGTTCTATTCCGGCCGTGCCGGGGTGATCTTCGGTTCCTCCGCAGAGGTCATCGACATCTATGGCGGCAAGATGCGCCAGGCCCATCCCGGCGTGACCCTCAGCCTGCTTTCGCCGCCGAAGGGTCCGGGCGGCCAGGGCCTGATGGCGCTGGACGTCTCCAAGGAAGCGCGCGGTCTCGCGATCGCAACGACCTCGGAGCACAAGGAGGAGGTGGTCAAGTTGCTCGACTTCATCGCCAGCCCCGAGGGCCAGGCGATTGAACGGCTCGGCTTTGAGGGCGAGCAGTACACCAAGGACGGCGAAACCATCAAGCCGACCGACAAGCTCGCTACCTGGTATGCCCGCTTCCTCGTTGCCGCCAACTGGCAGCCGCCGGTTCAGTGGCTGAGCGATGCCGCGCAGCAATCGCTGAAGACGATCTCCGCCGACTTCAAGCCGGACAACGCCTTCGTCTGGCCTGCGGAATACGCCACCGACATCGACGCCACGGAGAACGTCTACCGGGCCTGGGTTTACAAGTTCGTCTCCGGCGAAGCCAAGATGGACCAGTGGGACCAGTTCGTTTCCGAGTGGAACGCTGCCGGCGGCGAGAAAATGACCGAATATGCAAGGACGGTTCTCAATGACAAATGATGCTCAAGGGCTCTCCCTTAAGGGACGGGTTCGGGCGCTTCTCTTTGGCGTCGCCTACGGCGACGCCATCGGGGCGCCGGTCGAAAAGCTCTCCGCTGCGGAAATCCGCCAGCGCTATGGCCGGGTGACATCGCTCGACACAGAGTGGCACCGCATGAAGCAGAGTGAGGCGGCCCGCAACGGCCGTGTCCGCGGCAGCGGCATCGTCACCGACGACACGCTGATGACGCTCTGCGTGATGTCGATCTACGACGACGTGAAGCGCCATCTCGATGCCTGGGATATGGCCTCGGGCATGGTGCGGGAAATTGCCTGGACGCCGCGCTGGGTGCCGGAGCTGCAGCGCGAGACGATGCTGATCGAGCGGCTGTTCTATCCTGAGAAGTGGATCTTCCAGCGCCATCAACTTTCCGGCTGCGACCCGCGCCAGGGCGGCGTCGGCAACATGGTGAACTGTGGCGCGGCGATGTACATCGCGCCGATCGGCGTCGCCAACGCCTGTGATCCGAAGGCAGCCTATGATGAGGCGATCGCCTTTGCCTCCGGCCACCAGCAGAGCTTCGGCCTGGAAGCTGCCGGCGTACTCGCCGCCGCGGTCGCCGCCGCTTTCGTGCCGGGCACCACCCTCGACACCGTCATCAAAGAAACGCTGGCCGTTGCCAAGGACGGAACGCGTGATGCGATCGCCGATATCGTCGAGGCTGCTGGCTCATTGAAGGGCGCGGATCATGCGACAGTCGTCGCCGAATTCCACCGCATCATCGCGCGCTATTCTCCAATGGGCGACGACGTGCAGCACACGCCGCAGAAGGCCGGCATTGCGACCGACGCCTACCAGCCATCGCGTCTGCACGCGATCGAGGAACTGCCGCTGGCGCTCGGCTTTGCGGTCGTCAATGACGGTGATTTCTACAAGTCGATCATCGACGGCATCAACTCCGGCCGCGATACGGACTCGATCGGCGTCATGGCTGGCGCAATCCTCGGCGCCATGCAGGGCGAGAGCATCATCGACCGGGCGATGCTCTCCCAGCTCGACCGTGTCAACAAGCTCGATCTCTACCGATCGGCCGATGCGTTTACCGCAACCGTGACCGCAATCCGGGCGGCCGACCACAAACGCGAAATGGCGCGTGCCACGGCGCGCGCAGGCCTCTTTGCCGCTCCCGAGCTCACCCAGGTTTCCAGTCTCTAGAATTCGAAAGTATCCGATGCTCAGCACCACAGAAATCTTCGAGCGTATCTATTCCGGTTTTATCGGCAAGGCGATCGGCGTGCGCTTGGGCGCACCCGTCGAGCCGACGATCTGGAGCTATGAACGCATCCGGGACACCTATGGCGAGGTGACGGAATATCTGCGCGATTTCAAGAATTTCGCTGCCGATGACGACACCAACGGTCCGGTCTATTTCATCCGGGCGCTGCGCGACTACGGTCTCGGCGCCACCGCCGAAGAGGTCGGCAAGACCTGGCTGAACTATGCGGCCGAGGAACACGGCATGTATTGGTGGGGCGGCTTCGGCAATTCGACCGAGCATACCGCCTACCAGAACCTGCGCGCTGGCATTCCGGCGCCGCAATCCGGCTCGATCGCCCAGAACGGCACGACGGTTGCCGAGCAGATCGGCGGGCAGATTTTCATCGACAGCTGGGGCTGGGTGCATCCGGCCGACCCGAAGAAGGCAGCCGAAGCCTCAGCCCGTGCGGCAAGGGTCGCCCATGACGGCGAGGGCCTGCATGGCGCCCGCTTCTGCGCCGCGGCCATCGCCCAGGCTTTTGTTGCCAAGAACATCGAGGACGTGATCGAGACGGGTCTCGCGACAATCCCGGCCGACTCCCTCTATGCCAAGGTTTCGCGCGCGGTACTCCGCTTCCACGACAGCAACCGGAACGACTGGCGTGCCTGCCGCGACATGTTGACGGCGGATTGGGGCTATGACCGCTATCCCGGCGTCTGCCACATCATTCCGAATGCCGGCGTCTTGATCATGAGCCTGATCTACGGTCAGGGCGATCTGCCGCGCACCGTCGAGATCGCCACCATGGCCGGCTGGGACACGGACTGCAACGCCGGCAATGCCGGTGCGATCGTCGGCACGCTGCAAAAGGTGCAGCCGGGCTGGGACAAGTACCGCAAGCCGATCAACGATTTCGTCGTCGCTTCCGGCGTAACCGGTACGGTCAACGTCGTCGACATCCCCTCCTTTGCCCGTGAACTGACGGTGCTGGCGCTCCGCCTGCAGGGACGGGAGGCTCCGGCGCTCTGGGTCGAGGATTTCGAGCGCCGCGGCGTTCGCTTCGATTTCGACGCACCCGGCGCCACCCATGGCTTCCGCACCGAGCCGTTCAACCAGATCGCCGTCAAGGCATCGGCGGAGCGTCATACGGATAACGCCAAGGGATCGCTGGAAATCCTGCTCGACCGTCTCGAGCGCGGGCATGGTGGACGCATTTTCTGGAAGCCCTTCTATCGCCGCTCCGACTTCGACGACGAGCGCTACCGCCCGATGTTCACGCCGCTTGCCGATGACGGCCAAAGGGTGTCGTTCAAGCTCTGGCTCGACCCTTGGAACGGTGACGGCAACCTGCGTGTGGCGCCCTATGTTCGCCGCGCCATGACAGGCGCCATCCAGGAAACAGGCGCCTGGCACGTGCCGTCTGCGAGCGGCTGGCAGGACTACGCGTTCACCATCCCCGACGGCAACGGCGAGGCGGTCGACGAGATCGGCATCCTGGTCGAATATTTCGGGCGCCTGAAATTCCTCGGCCGGCTGTTCCTCGCGGACTTTTCCGTATCCGGCAAGGGTCGCGCCGTCATCGACCCGTCGAAGGAAGCGCATGAATGGGGCGGCATCACCCGCTTCACCTGGAACCGCGGCCATTGGAGCCTGCAGCAAGGCCGCATCCATGCCCATACCGCAACCGACGCGGACGCCTGGACGGGCAATGCCTATCTCCGCGACGTCAGTGTCAAGGCCGAGCTTCAGCCGCACTCGGGTGCCTCGCACCTGGTGGTGGCCCGGGCTCAGGGTACGAGCCGCTTTTATGCCGCCGGTTTCGAGAACGGCGAAGCCGTGATCCTTCTTGAAGACCACGGCACGAAGATCCTCGCGCGCGGCCCGTTCCGTACCGAATACGGCCGGAGCTACGCGGTCGATCTCACTGTCGAAGGTGGCAAGCTGACGCTTTCCGTCGATGGCGAGCGGCTGCTTCAGGCAGACGATGGGACGCTGCGCTACGGCATGGCTGGCCTTCGCATGGCGTCTGCCGGGCGCATGTCGATCGGCCGGCTTGAGGTCGCCGAGCGCTAACTGCGCGAGGCGGAAAGAAAGGGAGGAAACATGTCCGAGATAGAGCTTAGAAGCGTCGGCAAGAGCTATGGCAGTGTCGCCGTGCTCAACGACATCTCGCTGGAAATGGGCGACGGCGAATTCGTCGTGCTCGTCGGCCCGTCGGGCTGCGGCAAGTCTACGCTGTTGCGCATGATCGCCGGGCTGGAGGATATTTCAGCTGGCGAGATCACCATCGGTGGCAAGGTCGTCAACGACATGCCGGCCAAGGAGCGCGACATCGCCATGGTCTTCCAGTCCTATGCGCTCTATCCGCACATGAAGGTCGCGGAAAACATGAGCTTCGCCTTGAAGCTCGCCGGTGCGCCGAAGGCGGAGATCGAAAAGCGCGTTACCCAGGCGGCCGAAATCCTCGGCCTCGAAAAGCTGCTCGACCGCCTGCCGCGGGAACTTTCCGGCGGCCAGCGCCAGCGTGTCGCCATGGGTCGCGCCATCGTGCGCGACCCGCGTGCCTTCCTCTTCGACGAACCTCTGTCGAACCTCGATGCCAAGCTGCGCGTGAAGATGCGCAGCGAAATCAAGAAGCTGCATCAACGGCTTCGCCGCACGATGGTCTATGTCACCCACGACCAGACCGAGGCCATGACCATGGCCGACAAGATTGTGGTGATGAACGGCGGAAAGATCGAGCAGGCGGGCGCACCGCTCGATCTTTACAACGATCCTGCCAATCTCTTCGTCGCCGGCTTCATTGGCTCGCCGGAGATCAACCTGATCGAGGCGGTCACAGAGGGAGCGACGGCCTTGACCCGGGGCGGCGTATCCCTGCCGCTCGGGCGACAGGTGCAGGCTGGCAAGCGGGTCGTCTGCGGCATCCGCCCGCAGCACATCACGCTCGGAACAACGGGCGTGCCGGGGCGCATCAGCCTCGTCGAGCCGACCGGCGAGGACCAGGAAATCGTCGTCGACATGGGCGGCCAGGATATCTCGGTCGTCGTCCACGGCGGCAAGCTACTTTCGGCCGGGCAGGATGTGACGCTGACGATCGATGCCGACAAGGTTCTGCTCTTCGACAAGGATACCGGGGAGCGCCTTCGATGAGTGGATTTGCGAAGCGACAGTTCGATCCCGACGCCAAGGGACCGCTGGTCGGCACGAGGGTTCTGGATCTTTCCCGGCTCGTTGCCGGCAACATGTTGTCGCTGCAGCTGGCCGATGCCGGCGCCGATGTCATCAAGATCGAGCCGCCGGCGGGCGATCCGCTCAGAGACTGGAAGGATGATGGCCACTCGCTCTATTGGAAGACCTATAGCCGCAACAAGCGCTCCGTCGTTCTGAACCTCAGGCAAGAGGCGGCGATGACGGCGCTCTGGGCACTGATCGCTACGGCCGATGTCTTCATCGAGAATTTCCGGCCGGGAACGCTGGAGCGCATGGGGCTTTCGCCGGAAACGCTGCACGCCCGCAATCCCAACCTGATCATCGTGCGCATTTCCGGTTTCGGCCAGACGGGGCCTTACGCGCAGTTCCCGGGCTTTGGCACCATCATCGAAGGCATGAGCGGTTTTGCCTACAGAACCGGCTTTCCCGATCGCGAGCCCGTGCTGCCGCCGCTGGCGCTTGCCGACATGATCGCCGGTGTCTATGGCAGCTCGGCCACCGTGACAGCGTTGCTTGCGCGCGATCGCGGCTACGCAAAAGGACAGGTCATCGACCTGTCGCTGCTGGAACCGATGTTCTCGGTGCTCGGGCCAGAAGCGGCGATCTATCAGACGACCGGCAAGATCAAGGAGCGCGTGGGCAGCGCCTCCAATACGGCCGCCCCGCGCAATGTCTACCGCTGCCGCGACGGAAAGTACGTGGCGCTGTCGGGATCGACGCCGCAGGTCGCACGGAGGATCTTCGAGATCATCGGCCGTGCCGACATGAACCAGGACCCGCGCTTTGCCACCAATTCTGAACGCGTCAAAAATCGCGATCTGGTCGACGAGGCCGTTGGCGGCTGGTTTGCCCGGCACGACCATGACGAGGCGCTGAAGATCATGCGTGACGCCGGCGCGACGGTCGGGCCGATCTACAACATCGCAGATGCCGCGTCGGACCCGCATTTCGTCGAGCGCGAAATCATCGTCGATGTGGAGGATGACGAGTTCGGCAGCCTGCCGATGCACAACATCGTGCCGCGGCTTTCCCAGACGCCGGGCGTCTGGCGGCGGCCGGCACCAGCGCTTGGGGAACACACGGCGGAAGTTCTGGCCGAAGCGGGACTGGATCGCGGCGCGATCGAGACGATACTCCAGGGTAAAGCCGCATGAGGCTTCGCTCCCTACTCTACGTCCCGGCCTCGTCCGCAAAATTCATCGCCAAGGCGCACGAACGCGGAGCGGATGCGATCATCCTCGACCTGGAAGATTCAGTCGCCCCGGATCAGAAACAGGCCGCAAGGGATGGGTTGAAGGACGCCGTGGCGCAGGTGGCACGCGGTGGTGCGACCGTCTTTGTCCGCGTCAATTCGGCGCCGGATCTGCGGATGGCGGATGCAGAGGCCGCCTGCCGTGCCGGCGCGTTCGGTCTCTATGTCGCGAAAACCCGGTCGCCGCAGGAGCTAGAGGATATTGCAGCGCATCTCGCACCAGTTGAGCGGCAGATCGGCAGGCCGCCGGTCGCCTTCGTGCCACTCCTCGAAGATGCCGGGGCAGTTCTCGATGCGCGCGCGATTGCCCGCGTCAGCCGCGTGGTCGGCCTTGCCGCTGGCGGCGAAGACATCGCGACCAGCATGGGCGCAGAACCGCTGCCAGACGTATTGCGACTTCCGAAACTGATGGTCCACCTTGCCGCCAAGGCGGAAGGCAAGCTGTCCTTCGGCATGCTTTTGACGGTTGCGGACTATACGCGACTGGATGCCTTGAAGGCAGCCGCTCGTGAGGCGAAGGCCCACGGGTTCGATGGCGCGAGCTGTGTCCACCCGTCCGTGGTCCCGGTGCTGAATGCGTCTTACTCCCCGAGCCCAGAACGGATCGCCTGGGCAAAGTCCGTGATCGACGCAGCGAAGACGGCGCAGGCAGACGGCCGTGGCGCCTTCGTGCTGAACGGGACCATGGTGGATGCGCCGATCATCGAGCGCGCGCATGATGTTCTCGAACAGGCAGGCGACCTCGGCTGACGCTCAGCGCAGCTTGGCGGAAGAGTCCTCACGATCGCGAGGCGCGCCGGTGCGCGCCAGGATTTCGTGCTGCGCAGTTGCACCTATCACCGAATGTGCAATGATCCTGAAATTGAACGACTTTAACCGGCTGCGAACGCGGGCGACTTTGTCGTGGCGGTCCGTTTTTTTTCAGTAGCACTCCAGCATGCAGGGACTTCGAACAGCTTAGACACCCCAGGAAGGGAATGTGATCATGCGTAGACTTCTTGCGTACCTGACGATCGCTTCGTTCTTCTCAACTTCAGCCTTTGCAGATCCCGCCATCCTGACTGCAAATGTGAACTTCAGGGTGGGCCCGGGAACCGGATTTGACGCCATGCGCGTGATCCCCCAGGGCGAGGAAGTCGACATCAAGGAATGCGACGCAGAAGCCTCCTGGTGTGCCGTGAGTTATGCCGGGGCAAATGGCTTTGTTGCCGGCAAGTATCTCAACCAGTCCGATGCCACCGCGCCGGCCTGGCCAAGGATGTTCAACACCGAAAAAGGCGCGACGATCACGCTCTTCCAGCCGCAGATCACGTCCTGGAAGGATTTCAAGGAGCTCGAAGCCCTTGTCGCGACCGAGCTCAAACCGTCCGCCGACGCCAAGCCGATCTATGGGATCATCGGGCTTTCGGCCAAGACTGTGGCCGACGAGGCGACGGAGAATGTTACGCTGACGGATGTTCGCACCACGCAGCTCGATTTCTCCGCACTGGACCGACAGCAGCTCGCTGACCTCGCGCTCGACATCGGCAAGCTTGTCCCGACCGATCCGATCGTCGTGTCGCAGCAACGCCTGGCGGCAAGCCTTGCGGACTTCCAACGCCTCGCCGATATCCCCGATATCAAGGCCGATCCGCCGCCGATCTTTGTCAGTGAGACGCCGGCCATCCTGGTGCAGACGGACGGCAAGCCGGTGACGGCTCCGGTCAAGGGCGTTGAGGGCCTCTCCTTCGTGGTCAATACGAATTGGGACCTCTTCAAAGTGGATCAGGCGGCAGACTACTATCTGCGGAGCGAAAAGAACTGGCTGACAACAAAGACCTTGGAGAGCGGTTGGGTTGAAGCGGCATCGGTGCCGGACGTCTTTTCCAAGCTACCGGAAATCGACAACTGGAAAGGGGTAAAGGCCTCTCTTCCGCCCACGCCCTTCAGCGATAACCAGGTTCCGAAAGTTTTCTATTCGGAGAAGCCGGCGGAGCTTCTGATCTTTGAAGGAAAACCGGCCCTCGAACCGATCGCGGGCACCGGGCTGGATTGGATTTCCAATACGAGCAGTTCGGTGTTTTTCCATCGGGCCAGCAAGACGTGGTACACACTTGTTTCCGGACGGTGGTTTTCTTCAACGTCACTCGAAGGTCCCTGGACCTTTGCCACGCCTGACCTGCCCGATGATTTCGTAAACCTGCCCGACGACGCCTCCTACTCGGCTGTGCGCGCGTCGATCCCCGGCACGTCCGAAAGCGCAATGGCGCGTCTGCGGGCGAGCATTCCGAAGCTCGCGCGGGTTTCGACGGATGGATCGCTGAAGGTGGACGTCCACTACAATGGCGAGCCGAAGTTCGAGCCGATCGAAGGCACGTCCATGTTCTATGCCGTCAATGCCAACGAGCAGGTCATCAAGGTCGCGGACAAGTATTTCGTCTTGAAGGACGGCATCTGGTTCGTCGGCGATACGCCGACCGGGCCCTTCGCCGTTGCGCGCGCCGTTGCCGATGAGATCTACACGATCCCATCGTCGTCTCCGGTCTATAACGCGACCTATGTCCGCATCTACGATACGGAACCGGATGCCATCTGGTACGGCTATACGCTCGGCTATCTCTATACCTACCTTGCCTGGGATACAGTCGTCTGGGGCTCGGGATGGTATTATCCGCCCTATTGGGACTATTACGACGACGATTGGCCCTATTATCCGCCGCCGATCAGCTACGGGTTCGGCGCCTCGTACAACCCGGCCTATGGCACTTTCGGGCGCTATGGCTACGCCTATGGCCCGGAAAGGGGCCTGGTCTTCGGCGCAGCCTATAACCCCGTCACGGGGACACGGTTCCGCGGCGGCGCGGTGGCGGGTCCCGGTGGCGAGCGCGGTTTCATTTCTGCCTACAATCCACGCACGGGCAACGCGATGGTCGCGCGGGGCGGGCAGAATGTTTACGGCTCCTGGGGCAGTGTAGCCGTCAAGCACGGCGGAGAGTTCGCGCGCATCAGCGGCGGATCAACCGGGAGTGCCGGCGGCCTGCGCTGGCGCAACTCGGAAGGCGACAAGGGCTTTATCGCCGGCAGCAAGGGCGGTGACGTTTATGCCGGCCGCGATGGCAGCGTCTATCGCCGTCAGGACGGCCAATGGCAGAAGCATACGCCGGATGGCTGGCAACCGGTTCAGAGGCCGGACGGGGAGAACCTGCGCAATGCCGCCCAAGGCGCGGCATCCAACCGGCCCCAAGCCACGCAGCGTATCCAGAACCGTGCTGAAACGAGACCCGCACCACGCCGCAACCAGCAGGTTCGCCAACGGGCGCCGGATCATCTGTCCTTCGATCGCGCCGGACGGCAATTCGGCAACCAGAACGAACTGAGCCGCAATTATGGGCGACTTTACCAAGAGTCCGGCCGGAACTTCCAGAGCTTTGACCGTGGTCGCGGCGGCTACAGCGGCGGCGGCTTCCAGGGTGGCAACCGCGGCGGCTTCCACGGAGGTGGTGGTCGCGGCGGTGGAGCTGCTTTCCGCGGCGGCGGTGGCGGACGTGGTGGTGGTGGCGGCGGCCGCGGTCGCTGAGAAAACCGGGCCGCTCGGGCGAACTTTCTCGAGCGGCCGCGTTACAAGACGTGGCAAAAGGTGTGCGGGGTCGCCGCTCCTTCGGCCGAAAAGCTTGGCGTGATCATCGGGCCGTCTGCCGCTGTGACGCCGGCCTTGGTGGCACGCCGGACCGGCCGGTCGAACCTTAAGCCGAGATGGTGACAGGTGCTTGCCGCATCAACCGTCCGACCAGAAGCGCTCCTTGTTGAAGCTCTTGTTTTCCTTACCAGCCTGGGACGCCCGCTTTAGAACGCGCGGTGTATCGTCGGCGCTTGCCACCGAGAGCTCCAGGTTCGCCGGAAGTGCCAGACGCTCAAGCTCCTTGGCCGGCGCAAGCGCCCACTTGAAGAGCGCCGCGTCGCGAATTGTCCACTCGGCATTTGTAGGCGACGGGCCGGTGAGGCTGCTTTCGCCTGCAGCTGGATGGCGCATCATGCCCACGCCAAGCGCAACCTTGAACGACGAGGAGGGAATGAAAGCCGAGACGTCTGTGGGTAGCGCGCGCTCGGGCGTGGGGACGGGCGTCACGGTCGCGGCGGTAGCCGTGGCGCGCAGCGTCGGCAGCGGCACGGTGATCGCCGCAAGGTCGAAGAACGGCGACTTTTCGGCTGCTTCCTTCCGCATGGTCTGAAGCTCGAGGGCTTCTTCACCGCGGCTCTTGCGCGTGGGAAGCATCGCGGTCAACAGCGTGTTGCCGGCCGGTTCTCCGCCCTTCAGTTTGGCTGGGCCGGCGCTGTTTGCAGCGACGATCGAGGTGGCCTTGACCCGTCGCTTGTAGTCGGCCATCGCCTGGTCATACCCCGGCAAAGCCCCGCCGCTTGCCGGAAGGTGGAGTGTCTGCCCCTTCGGGAAAATGCGGGCGAGTTCCTGGCGCGACATGCGCGGCCACGCCCGTACGTTTCCGACGTCGAGATGTACGAAGGGAGATCCTGACGTCGGGTAGTATCCCACGCCGCCGACCTGCATCTGCATGGCGACTTCCCGCAGCCGGGTGAGCTTCACGCCCGGAATATAGAAGTCCATCGCCTTTCCCAGCATGTGCTGGCTGTTCTTGGCGACCCCGGTGCTGCGGGAGCGGCCGCGCAGCATGCTGTTGGTGGCGGGCGAGCGGTAAGCCGAGACGACGTTGATATAGTCCTTCCCACCGGCGCGCTGATAGACCTCCCAGACAAGATCGAGAAGACGCGGGTCCATGCGGGCGGGCTCGTTCCGGCGCCAGTCGCGCAGGAAACGATTGATCTGCGCGAGCCCCTTCTGGTCGTACTTGCCGTCACGCTTGAAGGTGATCGTCGCGCGTTCGCCGGTGTGCGTGAAGAACAGCTTCAGCGACCGGACTTCTGCCGACGACGCCGTGCTGGTGAAAGTCATGGCGGATGCTGCAAGGGCGGTGATGGCGGCCGCTCGAGCGGCCCACCGGGCAATACGCTTCACGCCTCTGACGATGGCAGGCGAGGCAGGCTCTGGATACGCAGTTACAGGATACTCAGACACAGCGGCTTCCGATTCAATCGAGGTACAATCCACCGGCGGCAACGGCCGGCGGCTCGGCTCTTCGACGGAGATTATGGTCAACAAAGGATTAAGAAGCGGTTGATGCCATCCGACGTGCTTCCCCGGTGATGAATTTCCGCGATGTGCATGGATTTCAGGGCCTCGGCTTGCCCTTACGTGAAGGTGTTGGCTCTTGTTTTCCTCAATCTATACATTAGTTACCATGAATGGATTGGTCGGTTGCACCGCGGTACTTGCATAGCCAAGGTGTCCCATGAAAAGCACGAAAGACGTCATCGCCGAACTGACCCGCGCCGCGCGCGACGTTCACATGCTGACGGAGGGCGAAAAGCTCCGTCTTGTCTCCCGGGCCTATGTCGCGATCAAGGAAGGTTGGGAGCTGCTCGGGCAGCCCAATCGCCTCAGCGAGTCTGCCGAAACGATGGACATCATCCGCGCCGGCGGCATGCCGGTATATCTCTATGACGATGAGATGCGGGCAATCCTCCAGGAGGCCGTCAAGGTCATCAGGCAGATCGAAGCGGCGATGGAAGCGAAGAACACCCCGGCACCCACATCCGGCGAAGATGGCAACCAAGGGTCGTGAATGGGCCCGAAGCAGTTCGAACATTGTTGTCCGCCGTCAATCCGCGCGGCGACGTTTTGACTGGCTGGATCGACCAGATCGCCACGTCGGGGATCTGATCCGTTGGCGCGCTACATCGCAATTCGATCGGACGTCAGGATCAGAATGATCGCCGGGCCAGCCAGGAAGGCTGCGAGGAAAAGTGCCGACAGGATCGAGCGTATGAGGAAGCGCAGCAGGGGCCCGCGGGTCATCGAGCGGCCCTATGCTCATGGCGCGAACTAACAGTTTTCAATCCCGACCCGGGAGGGCACTCCACTTGTGACGTCGTCATGCTCCCTGCCTTTCCGATTCGTTGAAGGCCGCGCCTATCACTGCTGATACGAGCGAGGTCGGCTCGATGCGTGTGCTAGCTCTGAACGATTGCAGCAGTGTTACGTTCGACTGCCCCGTGGTTTCCGTAATGCTGCTGTAATTCTTGCGGCAGATTCGAAAGGTCGAAGCCATGGGGTGCCGATGCGGATACTACTGATCGAAGATGAGAGGGAGCTGGCGGCGGCACTGGCTGTGGCGCTCAGCAAATATGGCATCGTCATCGACCATACGACCCATCTCGCCGATGCAGCCGAACTTGCGCGTCAGAATGACTACGGCGCTATTCTTCTCGACCGCCGCCTGCCCGACGGTGAAGGGCTGAGCTTCATCCCGCAATTGCGCCGCATTGGCCAAGACGCGCCGATCATCGTCCTGACGGCACGCAACGAGCCGATGGAACGGGTTGAAGGTCTCGACACCGGGGCGGACGACTATCTCGGCAAACCCTTTCTCGTCGAAGAACTGATGGCGCGCCTGCGCGCCGTGTTGCGCCGTCCGGCTGCGCTTGCTGAGCTTCAGATCAAGGTGGGACGAATGGCGCTCGATCCGCTGAACCTCACCGTGACCGTCGATGACGTGAAGCTTGACGTCCCAAGGCGCGAACTCTTCGTGCTCCAGGCCCTTGCGAGGCGCCGGGACAAAACCGTTCTCCGCTCGACGCTCGAAGCAGCGGTCTACAACTACGAAGAAGAGATCCAGTCGAACGCGATCGACGCCCACATTTCAAGGCTGCGCAAGCGGCTGGCGGATGCTGGGGCCGGAGTTTCGATTCACAACATCCGTGGGGTCGGTTACCTCCTGAAGGAAGAGTGATGGGTCAGACGACGGGACGCAATCCGTCGCTCTGGTGGCGGCTCAGCTGGCAATTGAGCCTCGTCATCATCGCCGTCGTTGCCTCGGTGATCATCGGGCTCTGCATCTGGGCAACCACGATCATGTCGCCGAACACGGCCATGGAGGGGACGGTCGTCTCGGTCGTGTCCCGTGCCGTAGGCCGCGGAAGCGATGGTCAACTGCAGCTTTCCGAGACCCATGACCTGACGACGCTCAAGGCGCAAAACAGCGCATTGTGGTTCGTAGTCGCCACCACCAGCGGTGCCTTCGCGTCCTATGGATCCGTTCCGCCCGCCTATGCCGCGCTGCCCTCGGTAATCCACCTGTTCGACGAAGCGGATATCAGGGGGGCCGCAACCACTGGCGAGATTGCGACGATCGAAAACGCGAAGACGCCGGCTGGCGAAGTCCGGATTCTGTTTGGCGGCGTGGCGGACAAGGGTTGGGGTGCCCTGGCTCTCTTGGCGAAGGCCTATCCAATCTACCTGTCTTTGATCGCCAGTGCTCTCCCGGCGATTTTTCTTGCCGTTCCTCACATCGTCGGGCGTGCTCTCGCGACGGTGAGCGAGGTTGCCGACGAAGCATCGCGGATCGATCCGCGCCGCCACGGGACGCGCCTTCCGCTCGCGGGAATCCCGAACGAAGTCGCCCCGGTTCTGATCGCATTCAACGGCGCACTTGAGCGTCTCGAGGACGAGTCCAGAAAGCGGCGGCGCTTCCTGATCGATGCGGCTCACGAACTGCGAACCCCCATTGCGATCATGCAGACGCGCATCGATGGCATGCCTGATGGCCGGGAGAGAACGCGCCTGATGGATGATGTCGCCCGGCTCGCAGAAGCGGCAGAGCAGCTTCTGGACTTCGAGCGCAACGACCAGGCGCTCGTTCTGGACGAGCCGATGGATCTGGTTGACATCGCGCGATCGGCGGTTGCCGATCTCGCTCCGTTGGCGATAGGGGGTGGCTATCAGGTGTCTTTCCACAGTGACGTGGAGACGCTTGCGCGAAAGGGCAATCCACCTGCCGTGTTGCGCGCGGTCACGAACCTCGTCCGAAATGCGATCGATCACGGCGGCAATTCGGGCATGATTGCCGTCTTGGTCTCAAGCGATGGGCGCGTGGAAGTTTCCGACGAAGGACCGGGCATACCTGCCGAGCATCAGGAACTCGTCTTTGAACCCTTTTACAGGGTTTCTCCCAAGGACACGGGCGCGGGTCTTGGTTTGAGCCTTGTAAAACAGGTGGCTTCAAACCACGGGGGGCGTGTCAGTCTCACGAGTTCAGCGAGCGGAACCAAGGTGGTCGTCCACCTCTGACCGCGAGAGGCGTGGATTTAGGTCGCGGTCACCGCCGCGCCCATGCTTGAAGGGTTTTCGAGACACCATCCCTTCGGTGTCAGCTCTAACCTGCTTGTAATTCTGTAGCAATTGTCCATCCCCAAGGTCGCCGTTGCATGTCAACGGAGATCATTAAACGTGCTAAAAGAATATTTTATTCAATCGCTTGCCTGGGTTTCTTCATCGCTCGTCCCGGCCGGCGCGGTGGCGCTGGCAGGGCTACTCTCGGCAACCCTGGTCGGATGCCAATCGGTTCCATTGAAGGAGGCGGGGACTTTGACCTCCTATGGCAAGCTCGGTCCGTCGAAAGGCATGGTGGCCAAGAAACGCCTCTACGTTGATGGACAACGTCTGGTCGACGTGAAAACCGTCCGCATCGCGCCAACGACGTTTTCCTTTGCAGCCGCCTCCAAGATCAAGTCCGATGCCGATCGCGATTTGGTTTCGAACGCTCTCGATCGGGCGCTCTGCGTCGCGCTCAGCGACAGGTACCAGATGGTTCCTGCCAATCAGCCTGCTGATCTGACGGTTCGCTCCGTGATCGCCGATATTGTCCCGACAGACAAGGCGCTCGCAGGGGTTTCCACGGCCATCACCATTGGTACGGGGTTCGTCCTGCCCGTCAGCGTGCCGCGATTGCCTGTCGGCCTGGGAGGCTTGGCTGTAGAGGCCGAAGCGGTCGATGCCAGCGGTCTGCAAAGTGCCGCCATGCTTTGGGCGCGTGGTGCAAATTCGATCCTCGACAAGCCCCGTGTTTCGGAAGTTGGCGACGCCTATAGCTTTTCGACGAAATTCGCCGACGCGTTTTCGCAGGTGCTGATTTCCGGCAAGGAGCCGAAGGCATTAAATATCTCGCTGCCGACCCGGCAACGCATGCAGTCCTGGTTGGGTGGCAAACCCAAATATGCCGCATGCGATGCCTTCGGTCGGGCACCGGGCCTGGTCGGCGCGATAGCAGCCAAATACGGCGCGCCGCCTCAATGGACCGACAAGAAACCAAAAGCTGCGGCGCAACAAGCGTTCAACTCTCCTACTGCGCGATAGCTTGCGGTTGGCGATCCTTATTTCACCCCGCCATGGGCAAGCCCGCTCACGAGGTAGCGTTGCATGAACAGCGCGACCAGATAAACCGGCGCGATGCCTGCCAGGGAGGCGGCTGCCATCTGGCCGAAATTCACCAGACGGTCGCCCTGGAAGAGCGAGATGCCCACCGGCAAGGTCCGCGTGGCGTCGGAGAAGGTGAAGGCGGAAGCAAACAGGAACTCGTTGTAGGACAAGACCGTGACGATGATGAAGGTCGCGACGATGCCGGGCGCGATGATCGGCACGACGATCTGCAGCAGCGTGCGAAATGGACCGGCGCCGTCCATCGCCGCTGCCTGTTCGATCTCGATCGGCATCCGGCGCAGGAACGGCATCAGCAGCCAGAAGGCGACCGGCACGTTGGCGAAACCATAAATGAGAATCAGGCCGGCGCGCGTATCGAGCAGTCCGGTTGTCTTCAGCAGAAAAAACAGCGGGATCAGCGCTACGATCGGCGGCGCCATGTAGCTCGACAGCGTTACGTCCGACAGCCATTTGCCACCGATCTTCAGCCGCAGGACGGCATAGGCCGACGGCAGCGCCAGCGCGATGGTGACGAGGCCCGAAACCAGCGACACGATCACGGAATTCAGGATGAAACCGAGGATGTTGGCCGCGTCGAAGGCCGCCGGCCAGTTGGCGAGCGTCGGCATCGTCGGCCAGAAGCGTCCGTTGAGCACGTCGTCCTTCGTCTTGAAGGAAACCGCGATGAGAAAGAGGAAAGGCAAGGCAAAGAAGCTGACGACCGGCGCTGTCGCAAGGCCGAGCCACAGATGTCGCGCGGCGGGTCTCACAGCTCTCGCCTTTCGAAGTGCTGGTGCAGCCGTACGACGGGCAAGGTCACAAGCCCGATGACAAGCGCATAGATCATCGTTTCGGCCGCGGCGCGGCCGACGTCGAACTGTTCGATCGCCCGCCGATAGATGGCAAAGCCGGCCGATGTCGTCGCAAAGCCCGGTCCGCCGAAGGTCAGGATGTAGATGAGGTCGAAGAGCTTGAACGACAAAATGAGCTTCAGCAGATAGATCGACGAAAGCGGTGCTGCGACCAGCGGAAGTGTGATGTGCCAGAAGCGCTGCCAGCCATTGGCCCCGTCCACCAGCGCTGCCTCGTGAACGCTGTCGGGTACCGTGGAAAGAGCCGCAAAGCAGAGAATGACGATGAATGGCGTCCATTGCCAGAGGTCGGCGGCGCCGATCGCCAGCCAGGCGAGCGTCGGGTGACCAAGAAAGGAAATCGGCTCGGAGATAAAGCCATAGGTGATCAGGGTACCGTTCAGGAGCCCGCCTGCCGGCGCGAAGATCAGCTTCCAAGCGATGCCGACCATGACCGGCGGGGTCATCAGTGGCAGCAGAACGAGGCTCATCAAAAAGCGGCCGGCCTTCAACAGGGAAGTGAAAAGCAGCGCGATCAGGAAGCCGAGCGCAAGCTGCACCAGCGAGGTGGCAAGTGCATAGGCGACGCTTCTGCCGATGGCCGCGAGGAAGATCGGATCCTGAAGCGCCGTTGCGAAGTGCTTGATGCCGACGAAGCCGCGGAACGGCTTTCCAAGCGTGCTCTTGCTGAAGGCAAGCGCCAGCAGAAAGACAGTCGGGTAGAGCGTCGTGACGATCAGCGCGACGAGGACCGGTGCGATCCAGGCCAACCGTGCGAGACGCGCCCAAAAGGCGTGGCCGCGCCCGGCAACACCCGCCGCGCCGGCGGGTTCCAGCACCTCGACGGCAAAGGTGGTCATGCGGCCTCGGCCAGATCCGGGCGTGTCGGCCCGCTGCCGGCCCGGGTGGCCAGCAACATGTCCTCGATATCGTCGAGGTCGCTGGGCGTGAGCGCAAGGGTTGCGGCATCGATCCAACCGTCGATCTGCAGCGGTTCGCGCGCGCCGATGATGGCACCGGTGACGCCGGGCCAGGAAATCGCCCAGGCCGCAGCGATCGCAGCGACGGTCGTTTTGTGTCGCGCGGCAATCGGCCTCAAGCCTTCGGCAAAGGCCAGGTTGCGGTGAAGCGCTTCGCCCGAAAATTCCTCGTCGCGCGATCGCCAATCGTCGTGCGGAAGGGCCCGGGCGCGCGCCGGCGTAAAGGCGCCGGTGAGCAGGCCTGATTGCAGTGGGCTGTAGGCGATGACGCCGCTGCCATGCGCCTGCACCCACGGCAGGTCTGCTCTAGCGAACTGGCGCTTGATTGCCGAAAAGGGCGGTTGCACCACATCGACGGGCGCCACCGTTGCCGCGCGCTCCAGAAGCGCCCGATCGTGGTTCGAAAGCCCGATGGCCCGTACCTTACCCTCTTTCTTCAACTCCGCAAAAGTCGCCCAGTATTCCTCGACCGGCGTGCCGTCATTGGCAGGCCAGTGCACCTGGTAGAGGTCGATGACATCAACGCCGAGCCGCTTCAGGGAAGCCTCCAGCTCGCGGCGAATGGATTGGGCATTGCCGATGCGGGCGGGAAGGGCGTTGCGGTTGTCCGGGTCCCAGATCAGCCCGGCCTTGGTGAAGATCAACGGACGTTGGGAGCGTGGGATGGTCGAAAGCGCCTCGCGCACGATCTGTTCGGAATGGCCGAGACCATAGACGGGTGCCGTGTCGATCCAGTTGATGCCGCGCTCGACCGCATGACGGATGGCGGCGATCGACCGGGTATCGTCCTGACTTCCCCATCCCCAGCCCCAATCGGGGCCACCGATGGCCCAGGCGCCGAAGCCAACGGGCGTGATGTCGAAATCGGTTCGGCCGAGCCTGCGTTTCGGCAAGGATCTTGCGCTCATGGTCTTTTGCCTCGTTTCAAAAAAAGTGGCGGGGCGGCGCCGGGAGGAAGCGCCACCCCGCAAGCAATCAGCCGTTGGTCTCGATGATTTCGGTCCAGGCCTGGTGGGCATCGGCGATCGCCTGTTCCGCGCTTTTGGTGCCGGCGAGCGCCAGGGCCAGTTCGTCGGTCAGCGCATTTTCGAGTTTTGGCGCATAGACGGCGGTCGGCCAGGCCAGGCTGTTTTCCAATGCGCCATCATCGAGCAGCGGTTGCACCAACGGCTGGAAGTCTCTGAAATTCTTAGATTTCAAGCCAGACTGGCGGTCCGGGTCGATGCCCGAGCCGGTGAGCGCCAGAAGCTCCTGGTGGTAGTCCTTGCCGGTCGCAAGCTTGATCAGGTCCCAGGCGACGTCCTTGTTTTTCGATCCGCTGGTGATCGCAAAACCGAAGCCGGCATTGAAGGCGAGGCGGGGTGTTTTGTTGCTGCCGCCGACGGGAATGCGCGTCACCCCCCACTTGTCGACGATCTTCGAGCCCTTGGGGTCCTGTGCATAGCCGCCGAGATCGGTCCAGAAGTCGATCTGTGCAGCCTTGCCGTTGAGAAACGCGGGCAGCCCTTCTTCGAAGCGGGTTTCAAGTGGGGTCGGCAGCGCATGGGGAGCCGACGCAAGCAGCGACTTCAGGGCTTCGACGGCCTCGGTGCTGTCGAGCGCCGAGGTGCCGTCCGCCTTCAAGAAGTTGCCGCCGAAGCCGGTGAGCCGGTTGGCATAGGTGGAAAGAATGATGACCGGGATCTTCGCGCCCAGAACCGCAGCACCATAGATGCCGTTCTTCTTTTCCGCCTCGGTGATCACCCTGGCGTTCTCGTTGTATTCGTCCCAGGTTGCCGGCGCCTTCAGGCCGTAGCGATCAAACAGCTCGCGGTTATAGAACAACAGATGGCTGTCGCCGTCATAGGGCAGGCCATAGCGACGGCCGTCATGCAGCGTGTACTGGTCGTAGATCGTCTGGATGAAGTCTTCCGGCTGGATCTCGGCCTTGTCACGCTCGATGAGATCGGTCACGTCCTCGATCACGCCATCTTCGGCGAGCTGACCCTTGTAGGTATAGAAATAGTCGATGACGTCGAACTGGTTGGCGCCCGACTGCACGTCCAGCGTCGCCTTGACGCTGACCTGGTCGTAGGGCACCGCCGTGACGTTGACCTTGGCTCCGGTCAGCCTTTCGAAATCTTCGGCAATTTTCTTGCCCGTGACGACATGCGGCTGGATGATCAGGAGATTGACCGTGCGGCCGGCATATTTGTTGCCGGACGCAAGGGCCGTCGAGGAGGCAAGTGGCGCGATGAAGGGCAGGGCGCCGGCAGCCGCGAGCGATTTCAGCACGCTGCGGCGGCGATAGGCCTGGCCGAAAATGGAACTGGACATGAGATCCTCCGTCGAAATCTGGGCTGGCCAGCGTTGTCATTCGTTGTGGGCGGAACGGGTCCGGCGCACGTGTTGTTGCCAGCATCATGCGTGAGAATACTGGGCTTATACACATATAGTCTATATATTTTATGTAGTATTGCGGAATGATTTTGCTTCTCTCTCCCCCCGGCCGGAGTAGGAATTTCCTCAAGCGATTGTTCCTGATCCGCCGGAGCCGGGACGAAAGCCGTCCCGGTCCATCCGGTTGCGCACAGATGGTAAGTGCGATCCGCTCGATATATGTCCGATGATCAGTCAACCTTAGCAGTGGCCAGACGTTGCGCTTTCAATCCGAGCAGAATTCCGAGGGAAGGCAGGATGCCCGCTACGAGCAGGTTGGTGCCGAGATCGAACTGATCGACAATACGACCGCCGGCAAAGGATCCGGCGGCAATGGCGATATTAAAGATTGCGACGAACAGCGCCGTTGCGACTTCGATGTCGGAGGGTGCCGACTTCATCATCCAGGTTTGCAATGAGACCGAGACGCCACCATAGGCGATGCCCCACAAGATGAGGACGACCGCACCGCCAAGAGCGGAGTTTCCGAAGAGAGCAAAGCCGAAGAGGACAGCAGCAAGGGCACCGGCAATGCACAGCAAGGTCGCGCCGGTACGCCTGGCGGCCCCAGGGCCAGCAACAAAGTTTCCGCCAATACCAGCGGCTCCATAGGCAAACAGCATGAGCCCGACCCATTGTGTGCCGATGCCCGAAACAACTTCCAGGAGCGGACGTATGAAGGTGTAGGCCATGAAATGCCCCGCAACGAACAGGAACGTGATCGCCAAACCAAGCTGGATCCGGCGGTTCAAGAGCTGATGGCCAAACTGGCTGAGCCGGACGGACTGGTGGACGGGCAGCGCAGGCAACGCGCAGAGATTGACCACAAGCACGATCGCACAAAAGACCGCCATCGCGGCAAACGCGAAGCGCCAGCCCGCCGCGTCACCGATCATGGCTCCGACCGGAACGCCAAGAACCGAAGCTGCTGCAACGCCGCCGAAAATGATCGCCGTTGCGACACCGATCGATCGGCCCGGAACCAGCCGTAGCGCAAGGCCTCCGGCAACGGCCCAGATGCCGCCCATGCAAAGGCCGACAATGATACGCGCCGCCAGGAGCAAACCGATCGTACTGGCCAGCGCCGAAATGATGTTTGCAACAACCAGCAGCAAGAGAAGGGTGGTCAGGATGCGCCTTCTGTCGATCCTGCCGGCCAAGAGTACCACGGTGGGCGCAAAGAGCGCGGCAAGCAACGCCGGCAGCGAGAGCGTCAAACCGGCGGTCCCCATCGACGTTTGAAGGTCGTCTGCGATCGGCGTCATTAACCCAACGGGCAGCATCTCCGTCGTCACGACGCAAAAGGTCGACAGGCCGGCGGCATAGACCGGTAGCCAATTCTCCCGGTCAGGGCCTCCCTTCCTTTGGAGTCCGTCGGTTTCTTCCTGGAGTTTCATCTAATTGCCTCTTTCATTCTGGGGCGAGGCACGTTGTGGCGCCCAGCCAATCCTTCATGTCCCGTTGCCGGGACGTTGCAAGGCATTCTTTACTGTTTCCGATATTCAGATAAACTTCGGCCTTATGGAAACAAAAGGGACGAATCGTCCCCAATAGGATCTTGCGATGCTGGACCATCTCGGCGATGTGCGCGCCTTTGTTCGTGTCGCCGATGACCAGAGCTTCACCCTGGCGGCGGAACGGCTCGGCCTCTCCCGTTCCGCGGTCGGGAAATGTGTCGCACGTCTTGAAGACAATATGGCAACGCGGCTGATCCATAGAACAACGCGTAGCGTCAGCCTCACCGAGGAGGGCCAGCTCTTCTACGAGCATGCGATCAGGATCCTGTCAGAAGTGGACGACGCGGAGTTCGCCTTGGCACAACGGCACCAGGCCCCAAGAGGGCGCCTTCGCATCGATGTGCCGATCGCCCTCGGTAGGCTGCACATTCTGCCCGTTCTCCAGCGCTTCCTGAACCGTTGGCCCGAGGTGGAAGCGGAGGTTTCGTTTTCGGATGAGTATCGCGACATCGTCGGCGACGGCATCGACGTTGCCGTTCGTATCGGCGGGCCCACCGACAGTCGCCTCGTGCGGCGGGTCCTGGCCTCTCATCGGCTCATAACCTGCGCTGCGCCGGAGTATTTAAAGCGGCGCGGAACGCCGCGCACCATCGACGAACTGACGCGCCACGACAGGATCGGGTTCAAGCACGCAGGCGGACCGGTACCGTGGCATTACAGGGTCGGCGGCGGAGACCGGGACGTCGGTGTTCAGGGAAACTTGCGTCTCGGAAACACCGAGGCCATTCGCGACGCTTGCCTCGCCGGAACGGGCCTTGCGCAACTCGGCGCCTTCCTGGTGGGCCGCGACATCAGGGAAGGCAGGCTTGTCCCCCTGCTCGAAGAATTCGAACGCGACGAGCCGTCTGTTTGCGTCGTCTATCCGACACGAAAGCACGTTTCTCCAAAGGTCCGCCTTTTTATTGAGGCCATCCGAGCGGAATGGGCGGCCGGTGCGCCCTGGGCGTAGCCCGGCGCGCCCTCATGCCTTCGGCTGTGCTACTCGCAACTTGTGGGGCGCGATCACGCGCACTACCTGTGAGGCGTGAAGAGCGGCGGCCGCAACGGCATGTCCTTGAGGTGATGATGAAACTGCCCCCGCAAGCTGGAGCCCCGCCTGCGAGCAATCCCGACGTGTTCGACGCATCCTGCTCGGCTCGGCATGCGCTCGAACTGATATCGACGAAATGGGCGATCCTCATCATGTCGGCGCTCGCGGCGGGCCCGATGCGCAATGGCGCGTTGCTGCGCAAGATCGAGGGCATTTCGCAAAAGATGCTGACCCAGACGTTGAAGGACCTCGAGCGCAACGGGTTGGTGCAGCGTCACGATCACCAGACGAACCCGCCCCATGTCGAGTACAGTCTGAGCTCGGTCGGCCTGTCTCTCAGCGAAACGCTCATCAGCCTCGACCGATGGGCGGAGCGGAACTTTCCGGAGCTTGATTACTTCAGGGAGCAATACGATGCGGCCGCGAGCGAGGCAAAGGCGGCCAGGCGGCGGAAGGTCCGCCTGGCCTAGCCGAAAGATATTGCGCGCACGCAAGACGGCTCACGCCCAGACGCGACCTGATCGCGGCGTGTCGATCTGGTAGTCGGAGGTGTGAGCGCTGAAGAAATTCCGACCGAACACGCGTGCCCGTCCGATCGGGTCACTCGGATCGCGGCAAATATCTGTGCGTGCGTTGCCATGGCCATGAACGACGCCGACGAAGGTCGAACGCGTATAGCGGCTGAATTCCTGGAACTGATGCTGCGGGCTGGACGAAACGGTGGGGTAGGTCTCTTCTGAGCTGAGGACGAGGCCGATCCGTTTTCCAGTCATCTGCGCGACAACGGACGCCGATTGTGGATGCGACGCGGCGACGTAGCAGAACATTCGATCGAAGAACGCCTTCAACTGCGCAGAGACGCCATACCAGTAGATCGGGCTTGCGGCGACAAAGCCGTCAGCGGGAAGGTAGGAACCAAAGAACGCCCGCCGGAAACCGTCGTCGATCGCGCATTCGCCATCCGGCATACGACATTGGCGACAGTCTCTAAGCAGCGCCGACAGGACGTCGTCGACGTGAACGGTCTCGACCTCGTGGCCCGCCTCAAGCAGGCCATCGGCCACGGCATTCGCCATCGTCGTCGAGTTTCCATCGCGCCGCGGGCTGGAGCAGAGAACCATTGCCTTCATCGATATCTTCCTCAAGCAGCGGACAACCTGGAAAGGGAAACTCCAGGGCTTGGTTGCAGGCCTATCGGGCGCAAGGGCCACCTACAAGTACGCACCTTGGGGTGCCTATGTTGCGGGTGCTTTCGCTCTTTCGCTATTCGGTTCGGGCCGCGACGGCCAGTTCGGCACATGCCGGGTAGAGGCGCATGCTGGTGGCAAGGGATCGCGGCCGTGGCCTTGGGCCCACGTGGCAAATCGACCGGAGCAGGCTGCAACAGCGCGCGCAGTCGTGTCGGCAGAGCGTCTTTTCAGTTCAGCAGGTCTACAGCCGTTTGGGCATGGGTGTTGTCCGGCGGTCAAGGTGTTGGTGGAGAGCACGCTCGAGATCCCGAATGATGGCTCGTCACGAGAGCCGCTGCTGCACAGGTCGGGATCGCAAGGGGATCCGGACCGTTTGCATGCCATGACCCTACGGCTGTGGAGGGATGCCGTGCCGATGGCCAATACTTGGCGAAGCGGCTTTCTGATCGAGTTGCGGCCCGCAATGCAGCTGACACCGGAGGTTTATTCTTGACCGATGCATAGCTGGATGGCTATGTATCGTGCTTAGCCATTTGGCATGGGGCTCCGCGCCCATCACGGTGGATCCGACCCTGAACGAACTGACGGAACAGTCGAGGTCCGGGATGTCTGAGAAGAAAGTCGGAAAGAACGCACCGAAAGCCGCTTCCCCTGCGCCACGCTCAAAGATCGGACGCAAGACGCCGCCGACAAAATCGGCCGATGGCGTCGTCCTTCTAACCGGCGGCAATCCGCAGATCGCAAAGGGCTACGGAAATGCGCCGGTGCAGCAGTACATCGCTGCGATGCCGGGGTGGAAAAGCGATCTAGGCAAGCGGCTGGACCGGCTGGTCGTCAAGACCGTTCCCGGCGTCGAAAAAGCGGTCAAGTGGAACTCTCCCTTTTATGGCGTGGAAAAGGATGTCTGGTTCCTCAGTTTTCATTGCATGACGAAATACGTGAAGGTCGCTTTCTTCCGCGGGGCGCAATTCAGCCCCTTACCTCCCGGCACGTCAAAACAGCCGGATGTTCGTTATCTCGACATCTATGAGACGGACGAACTCGACGAGGCGCAGTTCATGGATTGGGTCAAGCAGGCCAGCGAACTGCCGGGCGAGAAGATGTAAAGCGTCGCCGCAGATCCTTCGCCGCCGGGAATGGCCGGGCCAACGGATGTCAGCGGCCACGGCGGCGTACGGCCGCGGCCCTGCCTCCCCACAAGCTGCTTCTCAATCGGCATTGCCCACCATGAGTATCTTCATGACGGCGGCCATTGCCGGGTCGGTGCCAGCGGCATAGTCGGCAAAGCTAGTGGAGCGCGCGACGTCTGGCTGAAGGGGACCTGCCGGGACGTCGTAGACGTAATTCAGCAGGAAACAGGTCCTGATCTCCGACAGGCTGCAACCGTGTTCCCAGTCGTGATAGGCCGTCGAGTAACGGATGGTGATCTTCGAGTTCGGCAGAACCGTGCGGCCGCCTTCGCCCCAAAACTGCAGCCGGTCTCCTATCGGCTCGCCGACACGTACCGTGCGCGGGCCGCCGAAGTACTTCAGTCGCGCCGCCGTGCTGATCGCGGCCGAAAACGTGTTCGCGCTGGTCAGCACAAACAGCCGTCCCTCCGGCGGCAGGATGGCCGGGAGCCTTCGCGAGAAATCGGCGGTCAGTTCGTAATTGCCGCCATTGTTGAACCGCAGGTCGACGACTGCATTGCGTATCGGTTTTTTCTCAGCTTCGTCCAGCACCTTGGCGAGCCCCTGCGACAGGCCCTCCGGCGTCGCATCCCTGATGCGGTTGATCTGGATGTAGAGAAGATCGGGCAAGGGATAGTGGTGCCAGACATTGGCGTCGGGGCGCGTGAGATAGGCCGGTAGCGTGACATCGTCGAGCACGTGCCGCCACCCGGCGCCGCGACCGGTCTGTGACAAGGGACTGAAATCGCGTCGTGGCCAGACATGGGCGTTCAAGGGTTCCGGCGCACCGGACGTGGCGACAAGAGCGATCTGCGCAGCGCTTCCATCCTCGCGACGGATGAAATAGGCGCTTTCCTGCGGGCTTTCGGCAAGGCCGGCGGCATGGAGCAATTCCGGCGAAATCGCGACATTCGGGACGAATTCCTTGGCGAGATTGGCGGGGCCGCCGAAATAGGGCCGAAGCGCATCGACAAAGGCCTCCGTCGCTCTTCCATTTACCTCAAGGATCTCTCCGCCCAAAAGGTGCGATTGCTCGCCTGTCGTGGCGATCACAAACAGGCCGTCGGCAAACCAGCCAAGCCGGATGGGAACCGCATTGAAGCTGTGGCCGCCGACGAGGCCGACCACGCTGGTGTGCCCATTGTCGGCGAGCGCGACCGCTTTTGCAGCCGCGATCGCCAGACCGGCGCGGTCGAGATCACCGGCCCGTTGTTCGATCACTTCGAGGGCGGCGGCAAACGCGGCCTGGGCGGTCGGCGAGAAGCTGCGGTCGACCTCGATCAGGCGCCGCAGATGGGCAAGGTCCTGCCTGTTGCGCTCCAGTTGCAAGGTCGCGGCCGGAAAGTCGCTTCGGGGATAGCTCTTCAGCGTCGGATAGAGAATAGCCGCAAGCGGCGCGACCAGCAGGAAAAGCAAGGCGGCAAGCGCGATCGATGCAATCCGAACGCCGCGCCGCCGCCAAAACCTCTTGCCTCTCGGCGCCGGACCTTCCTTGCCGATTTGAGTCTCGTTTCCCATCGATTGACGGCCCCCAACAGCGCCCCTCTTCAAGGCGCGATCCATCCACAAATTCGGCGCTCCAGCCAGGGCCGGCGATATTCCTTCAGCATCGCGCCCGAGCCCTGTTCCGGCCCGCAGCAATGACGGAGGTCGGACGATCGGCAAGACAAGACGTAGGAACGGCAGCACGACAATTCCATGCTCGCCGCCGGGGAAAATCAGAAGGCCGGTTCGGTCCCGTATTCGTCGTGGCGCCGGTTCCAAACGTAGGGTTCGGTCTGTGGCCATCCCGCGGGAGACACTTCCCATGTTTCCTGGCGACCGTAGGGCGTCAGGTCCAGATACGTCCACATGCTGCCGAGATACTCCACGCCACGCGCACCGTTGAAATAGGTGCGGTAGATATCGTCGCCGTCCCTGAGGAAAACGCTGACGCCATGACGCTCGCTGGTCCTGGTCGGGTCATCCGGGTCGGCGACCGTGGCCCCCATGTCGTGGTTGAAGTCGCTCGCCATGGACGAGTACCAGACCGGGTGCTGCCACTGCATCCGGGCCTGATATTTCTGCAGCTTCTCGAGCGGCGCGCGCGAGATCAGCACGATGGACGTATCGCGTGCGTTGAGATGCGCCGGGTGGGTCATCGCGTCCACGACCCAGGAACAGCCGTCGCAGCCCGCCTTCCATCCGGGCGCGAACATGAAGTGATAGACGATCAGTTGCCGCCGACCATCGAAGAGGTCGGCAAGGCTTAAAGTGCCCGTGGGGCCTTCGAACGAATAGTCCTTGTCGATCCTGACCATCGGCAAGCGCCGTCGCTCGGCGCTCAAGTCATCGCGTGCGCGGGTGAGGGCTTTCTCCCTGGCAATCTGTTGTTCGATTGCGGCTTGCCACTCATCCATTGAAACGATCTTAGGCAACATTCTCAATGATCTCCCTTTTTGGGCAACTTGCGTGGGGGCATCGTTGCAACGCTGAACTCCGGTCGGCGACGTCCAGCCAACCGGCTCGGTTCGATTGCTCCCGAAAAGCTCTCAATCCGATCTTACCGGCGCGGTCTCCGTCGCATCTGGCTGCAATATGTTGTAAAACCATAACATGTCAAGCAAGCGGGAAGAAGTCTCGGTTTTCTGGGCATTGGCCCAGGCGCAGACCACCGACATGCTCTGCGCCGCCTTTTCAGACATGGATCACTGTACCGTCATGCAGCATCTGAAGGTGCTGGAAGAGGCCGACCTGATCATCGTCAGCCGGGCAGGACGCGAGCGCTGGAACTATCTCAATGCGCTGCCGATCAAGCGCATTCACGGCCGCTGGATCAGTGAACATGCCGCCCACCCGGTGACCATTCTCGACAGACTGAAACCCGGCATGCCCGAAGTGCGTGCGGCCCTTCGTTCGGGCCTGCGCTATGCCGCCGAAGAGATCATGGCGCGCGACAAATACCAGCAGAAACTGACGCCGGCAAAGGTCGCGCTCGAGCTCGGTATTTCCGTGCGCCAGCTGCATGTCCTGTTCGAACACGCGGAATTGACCTTCGCTCGCACGCTGGCATCGATGCGGACTTCGCAGGCGCGGCGGCTTCTCGTCGAGCGGCCCGCCTTGCCCGTCACCGAGGTCGCCTATGCCTGCGGATTCAATAGTCTTGCAAGGTTTTACCGACTTTTCACGGGCGCTTACGGGATGGCGCCGGGCGAATTCCGGGCGGCAGGCTCGCTCCATTAGTCCCGGGCGGATGCCTGCCTTGACGTAAGGCCGGCCTCGGCGTCGGATCAATCCGGTTGCCAAAAAGCCATAATTGCTTCACCTAGATCCCTCTTCGACACTCGGCATTAAGAATTGGGTCAACGCTGAATGCGCATTTCATACGTCTTCCTTGGTGCATTTCTTGCAATCGCGCCGTCCGCCTATGCCGACGTTGCCTCGCCTCCTGTTCTGGAGCCGCTGAAGCAGCAGGCACAGGCCGCACAGTTGAGCGCAAAATTTCTGACGCGCTACAGCTACAAGCCCGTTCCGCTAGATGACGCCTTGTCGGCCAAGATCATGGACAGCTTCATCGAGTCCCTCGATCCGGATCGTGGGCTCTTCCTGCAGGCCGACATCGACAGTTTCAAACCTGACCGCAACGAGATCGACGACGCCATCAAGAAGAAGGACCTGAAGATCCCGTTTGCGATCTTCAACGTCTATGGAAAGCGTGTCGTCGACCGCATGAACTACGCGCGCGAACTGCTGAAGCAGGACTTCGATTTCACGAAGCAGGAGGATTATTCCCTGTCGCGCGAGAAGGCGCCCTGGCCGCAGTCGGAAGCCGAGAGCAACGAGCTGTGGCGCAAGCGTGTGAAAAGCGACTGGCTACGCTTGAAGCTCAGTGGCAAGACTGATGCGGCCATTCGCGAAACGCTCGACAAGCGCTATGCAAACGCGCTCGAGCGTGCCTCCAAGTACAAGAGTGACGACGTCTTCCAGTCGTTCATGAACGCCTACACGACGTCGGTCGATCCGCACACGGATTACTTTGGCGCCCGGGCTTCGGCCGACTTCGATATCGCCATGAAGCTCTCGCTGGTTGGAATCGGCGCGGTGCTGCAGGAACGGGACGACTACACGACGATCCGCGAGCTCGTGCCTGGTGGGCCGGCGCAGCTGTCCGGCAAGCTTGCGGTCGGAGACCGCATCACCGGCGTTGGGCAGGGTCACGACGGCCCGATAAAGGAAGTGGTCGGCACGCGCATCGATGAAGTCGTGCAGTTGATCCGCGGGAAGAAGGGGTCGGTCGTGCGCCTCGACGTTCTGCCGGCCGATGCGGGAGCAGACGCCGCCCATCGCATCGTCACCCTCGTGCGCGACAAGATCAGCCTCGAAAAGCAGGCGGCGCAGAAGAGCGTTCTGTCTGTGAAGGCGGGCGATACCACCCGCAAGATCGGGGTGATCACTCTTCCGGCCTTCTATGAGGATTTCGAAGCCCGGCGCAAAAGAGAGCAGGATTATCGCAGCGCGAGCCGCGACGTCGCAAAGCTTCTCGAAGAGCTGAAGCAGGAACAGGTCGACAGCGTTCTGATCGACGTTCGCAACAATGGCGGCGGTTCGCTGGACCAGGCGATTGCCCTGACCGGCCTGTTCATCGGCTCTGGACCGGTCGTTCAGCAACGCAGTGGCGACGGCAAGGTCGTGGTGACAAGCTCGGAGTTTCCTGAGCCTCTCTGGTCAGGACCCGTCGGTGTTTTGATCAATCGCGGCTCGGCTTCGGCCTCTGAGATTTTTGCTGCGGCCATCCAGGACTACGGCCGCGGTGTCGTCATCGGCGAGCCCAGCTTCGGCAAGGGCACGGTTCAAACCGTCGTCGACCTCGACCAGATGGTCCGCAACAGCAAGCCTGCGTTTGGCGAACTCAAGGTGACGATCGCCCAGTTCTTCCGGGTCAATGGCGGCACTACGCAGCTGCACGGCGTAACGCCCGATATCAGTCTGCCGGGGCTTTCCGACCCGACGCGCTTTGGCGAAACGAGCTATGATAATGCCCTGCCGTGGTCAGAGATCAAGCCTGCGGATTATATGCCGGCCGATACCGTCACGGCGCTGCTGCCGGCACTGCAGGACCGCCATAATGCGCGCATTGCAAGCGACCCCGATTTCCAGCGCCTCCTCGAAGACATCGCCGACATCAAGGCGCAACGCGAAAAAGGCGTTGTCTCCCTCAACGAAGCCGAACGCCGCAAGGAAATGAAGGATCGCGAAAATCGTCTTAAGGCTCGAGCTCAGGGAAGCGATGGCGAGGATACCGGTGAGGACGATGGATTGAATGCGGACGAACGCAGCCTGAGTGCCGATATCGCAATGGAAAACGCCCGCAAGAACGCAAAGGACGTTCTCCTTGCTGAGGCGACCGCCATTCTGGCCGATGAGGCGGATTTGCAGGAAGGTGGGTTGAAGGCGGCCACGCAGCCACCGGCAAGTGCCACCAGAAAGTAGTCTGCTCGGCCGATGCGCGGGTACTTGAGGAAAGGTCGACAAAGCACTCTTTTGTCGACCTTTTTTGTTTCCCGCGCTCAGCGCAGACGTACAAGCCTATAAAATATCGTTGGCGTCGCTGAGCTGCGAGTAAATGGAGTATGCGCTCAGGAACAGAATGCTGAATACGATTATCGCGCTAAAAAACATAAAAAGGTACATCAATGTGCTCCGAGTAAAATCACCGTACATCCTTGTCCTATTGTTCTTTTGCAGGAACATTACGCTGCAAGAGACCTGATTTTTCCCGGATATTGAATTCAAATGGTAGTCAGCGCGTTTGAGCTGAATTCGTAATGTTTTCACAAGGTGCAGGACCCCAATCGGCGCTCGTCTTTGACAACGAGGGTTCTGGGCGAATGACATGCAATGAGAAGACGAACAGCCATAGAAGGGGCGTGGCAGGGGGTCGGGGAATCGCAAGAATAGTGCCGATCATGCTCACTCTTGGGGGATGTACGACCGTTCCCTTGAAGGAAGCAGGAACGCTTACCTCCTACAGCAACCTCAGTGCTCCGGAGGGGAAGTTCGAGAAGAAGAGAGTCTATTTCAGCAAGGATGGCCTGAAGGACGTCAAAACGGTGAGCATCGCGCCGACGTCTCTGGCCCCGCCTGCTCTGCAGCGTGTCGAGAAGCAGAAGGACCGCCTGCTGGTAACGAACGCGATTGACCGCGCGATCTGCATCGCCATGAGCGAAAAATATCGGATCGTCCCGTTCGGTACGCCCGCAGATCTGACGGTCCGAACGGTTGTTACGGACATTGTCCCGACCGAGCCGTCCGTCGCTGGTGCCGCCAAGGCGATTTCCATCGGCAGTTCGCTTGCCTTGCCGGTCGGCATACCACGACTGCCCTTCGGGCTCGGCGGGCTGGCCGTCGAAGCGGAGGCCGTCGATCGAACCGGCAAACAAACGGCGGCGATCGTTTGGTCGAAGGGCGCGAACTCGTTTACGAGTGAAGCGCGCGTTTCGCAGGTTGGTGACGCCTATGACCTGGCCGCGGCTTTCGGCAAGGATTTCTCAAGAATGGTCGTCGCCGGCAAAGAACCTGGAGATTTCGATCTGTACTTGCCGTCCGTTTATGACATTCGCACGTCGCTTGGTGGGAAACCCGGTTCTGCGATCTGTGAGGACTTCGGGCGTGCGCCGGGTGTGGTCGGCATGATCGGCGCCTCCATCGGAGCGCCGCCGTCCTGGACGGACAGGGGAGGCAAGCTCGCCGTCGCGGCAACCGGAACAGCCGTTTCTGCCGAAAAAACAATCCCTTCCATTGGCAGCCGCTGAGGCGGACTACGCTTGTGTCTCGTAACATTGTCGCAAGGTGGCAATGGGATCCAGGTATCGACAAAACGAGAAATAAACCGAGGTCATTTTATGCGTCTTTTCATTGCAGCGGGCCTGCTGATCGTGCTGGCGGGATGCGAAACGGTAGAATACAGAAACCGTTGTGCCGAGTACGGATTCGTGCCGGGAACCGATGCTTATGCTAATTGCGTACAACGTCTTGATATGTCCGATGAACGCCGTAGAGGACGCGATTACGATCCTCCCGTGTATTCTTACGAGTAATTCCGCAGGGATGACGGATGTTTTAGCGAGGGCTGTTTCGATTAGGATGATTGCGACCTGACTTACGTCGCGTTGTTTAGGATCCTCTTTTGTTTCCTTCATGAATATTCGCATCTTCAAAACTCAATTCTAGTCGACACTGGCAGGCAACATGCGAATTCTGATCGTAGAAGATGATCGTGAGCTGGCGTCTTCGCTCAAGACCATGCTGGAAGCCGCGATCGGCGTTGCGGATGTATTCGAAACGCTTGCGGATGCCGAGGCGGCACTGCTTGCCTTCAAGTTCGATCTCGTGGTCATCGACCGCAACCTACCTGATGGTGACGGCCTGTCGCTGCTGCCGACGCTGCGGCAACTCCGCCCGAGGCCGGCAACGCTCGTTCTGACGGCATTGGACGATCCGACCGATATCGTGTCTGCGCTCGACAAGGGCGCAGACGAATATGTCGGCAAACCATTCGAGCCCATGGAGCTTATTGCACGGGCGCGCGCGGTTCTTCGTCGCTACAGCCTGGACGAGACCGGCTGCACGCAATTCGGCAATCTATCGTTTGATCTCATCAATCGATCCGCCATGATCGGTGCGAACGCGCTGAGCGTTCCGAGACGCGAACTCGCCGTTCTGGAAGCGTTGATCCGGCGGGCAGGGCGCGTCGTGCAGCGCGACAATCTTGAAGCTGCCGTCTATAATATCGACGAGGAGATCGAGTCCAACGTGCTCGATTCCCATGTCTCGCGGCTACGCAAGCGTCTGCGCGAGGGCAATTGCAGCGCAACGATCCGGACCATTCGCGGCATCGGCTACATGCTGGTGCAAGAGTAATGAGGCGTCCGAATTCAATCGCGTTTCCGGTGGCCATTGTGCTCATCTTGGGCATGGCGCTGATGATGGTGATCAGCACCGTCCTCACCGTCGCGGTGTTCCTGTTGACGGATGGGCAGAGCAGGAAAAAAATCGCAGTCGAAAGTGTCGTCGAACTTCTCCAGGATGGTGTGAGCTACGATCACACCGGCAAGTTTGTGCTCGAGGTCGAAGGCGTAATTGCGGAAAAGATTATCAGGCTTTCCGAAGAGCAGTCCGAATTCTGGTACTTTGTCAGTGACGGAACCCAAGCCATCATACACGGTGCCGTGCCGGCATCGGTCCAACACATCATCGATACGACCTCTCCCCAGGTATTCTCCTCTGAGTTTTCTTACATGGCGGGCCAGCAGCAGTTTCTCGGGCTCCGAAAACTGAACGCGGAGGATCCACCCAAACTCGTTGTGGTCGGCGGAGTGACATTTTCGAATGCTGAAACGCTGCTCGTGGTCCTGCGCGAAATTTGGCCGCAGGGGCTTTACCATCTTCTGGGTATTGTTCTTGTTGCCACGGCCACGATCGCTGTCGTTGCTGTCAAGCGCACGATCGCAACCCCTGTAAGAAGGGTTGTCGATTCAGCCGAGCAGATCGACGGGCTTCCCAATGGTCGCCGGATATCGGATCGCGACACTCCGATAGAACTGAAGCCGATGGTTGCCGCGTTCAACACGGCGCTCGGTTGTATCGACAACGCGTTCGAAGCGCAGCGAAACTTTCTTGCCAACGCATCCCACGAATTGCGGACGCCGCTGACCAAATTGCGGTTGAAGCTCGACCTTGTTCAGGACCCGGACGTGCGGGAGATCCTTGTTCGCGACACGGCGCGGCTTGCATCAATCGTCACGACATCGTTGCAGTTGGCGCGTTTGTCAGGCCAGGCGCTGACCTTCACCATGGTAGATCTCGCAGCCATCGCGCGCGCGGCCATTGCCGAGCATGTGCCATCCGTGATGAAGCAGGGCATGGACATCGAGTTCAAAGCAGAGGGGCGGGTCATTGTCCCCGGTTCCGAACCGGCCATTCGCCTGGCCTTGGACAACTTGATCATCAATGCGATGCGACACGCACGCGGAACGGAAGTGCTTGTAGTCGAGGTTCTGCAAGCCCGGATCGTGCGGGTCAGCGATGAGGGCCCAGGAATCCCGGCCGCGGAGCGCGAGAAAATGCTGAGGCCGTTTGTGCGGGGCAATACCAGCGCGAGTGAGGGAACAGGCATGGGACTGGCCATCGTTGCCCAGATTATGACGGCACACAACGGCTCCGTGGCGCTCGGAGAAGCAGCGAACGGCGGTTTGGTCGTCGATCTGGCGTTTCCGAAAACTGCGAAGGAATCCGCGTTTTCGTGATAGCCGCGCCATTGTTCCTTGAAGCCGCTCGCGCACAATCTCTTCGGCTCGCTCACTCCGCCAAATATTCGCGCAACAGCAGGCGTGCACGGTGCAGCCGCGCTTTCACTGCCTGTCGCGAAAGATCGAGAGCCGCGGCGATCTCGTCGATCGTCATCTCCTGGAGGTCGCGCATCAGAGCCACGTCGCGATAGTGCGGCGGCAGAGCCTCGAAGGCCGCTGCCAGATCAAGCCGCAACACATGTTCGGGCCGCTGCACCAGACTTGTTTCAAGTGCGTCCTCGTCTACGGCGGCGATCATGCCGGTACGTCGGGCGAGCCTCAGGCACTCCCGCCGCACCACGCTGAACAACCAGTTCGACAGGGTCGCGAGTGCCCGGATCGCGCCGACATGGCGCGACAGAAGCCAAAGCGTTTCTTGTGTCGCATCGTCGACATCGGCGGTCCGGCAGGTTGCTCGGGCATATCGGCGAATATCCGGCTGCGTCCGCTCGAGCAGCCGGACGATCGCATTGCGATCGCCGTGGCGGGCGGCTTCGAAAGTTTCAGTCGTCACCGCCTTTGTGTTCATGGCTTGATCCGATCATGGATCCCGGCAACGGCGCAGGCCGGGCAATAGCCGATGAGGCCGGTGAGGACGAAGGTGAGGGCCGATACGCCCACCAAGAGGGCGATCCACCCGCTCAGGAAACTGTATGCCATCACAGCCGCGCCAACCCCAAGGCCAATCCGCACGATCTGCTGCCCCTTACCTATATTCTTGCGAAAAAATGCCATGCAACACCTCCGGTGCAAACCGAGACCCATCGTCTCAGTCACAAGAGGCGCGGAACCCGGAAAAGGATTCGCGACGGCACGACTTTTTTCGTGACGGCGGATCCATCGGTACCAAATTTGGGCCGCTGTACTTCTGCCATGGCGCCGGCCAAGTGCTGTTCGGCCGTTGGCCGTCCCTTGACGCCGTCCGCCGAGCGTCTCCGTGCCCTCGATCCGGATTATCTCGCTTGCGAGCCATCCGGGTTCCCAACGGAGATTCCTGTTCGATGAAACGAATACTGGTGACCCTGGTTGCAATGATTGCTCCGATTGCCATGGCTGAGGCTCATGCCGAGCCGCTTTCAAGTGCCTTGGCGAAGGCCTACCACAACAACCCGACGCTCAATGCAGCGCGGGCCGGAGTGCGCGCGAGCGCGTACGACATCGACATCGCACGGTCGGCGATGCATCCGAAAATCACCTGGCGCAGCGGGATCGGGTACAATTCCAGTGCGGCGACCAATCGCGGCACGTTTGGTATCGTTCTCGATCAGACCCTCTTCGACGGCCTGCAGACGACCAACAATGTCGAGGTCAATAAGGCGCGACAGCGCGCCGCCGAGGAAAACACCCGCAACACCGAGCAGAACATCCTGTTCGAGGCGACCGAGGCATATATGGACGTGGTGCTGACGCGCCGCATCGTCGTGCTACGCAAACAGGATCTGGATTTCCTCAAGGAGCTCACGCGATCCGAGATCGCCCGCCACCAAGCAGGCGAACGGACCCGAACAAACATCGCTCAGGCCGAGGCGCGCCGCGCTGCGGCGCAGGCGGAACTGAGCCTCGCCCATGCCGAAGCCAAGCGTGCCCAAGCGACCTACAGGCAGGTCATCGGCGACGAACCGGGCAATTTAACCGGTGGAAAAGTTCCCGTGAAAATGCTGCCCGCCAACATCGATAAGGCGCTGGCGATTGCCGCCAAGCAGCATCCCGCTCTTCTGGCGAAACGGCACCTCGCCGAAGGCGCCATGTTCAATGTTGCCGTCAGCGAGGGAAAGCTCCTGCCGACCGTGAAGGGGGCGATCGGGATTGGCAGAGGTGAGCGCGTGAGCGCGATCGACGCAATGGCGTTCGACGGATCGGCGATGGAGCAAAAGGCGGGCAACGAGCTCAAGGTACCCATCTATCAGGGAGGAAAGGCGGCGGCCGAGGTACGGCGCTCGAAGGAGGACCTCGGGAAATCGAACTTCACCGTCGACGTTCAGCACGCCGAAGTTCAGTCGAAGGCGGCCTCTGCCTGGGCGCAATACCAGGGAGCGCTCGCAACCGCGTCCGCCAACCGGGCCGCCGTCAAGGCGGCAAAAATGGCCAAGGACGGCATGATGGCAGAACAAGCGATCGGCCAGCGCACGCTACTCAACGTACTGGAAGCCCAGGCCGACGTGGTGAAGGCGCAGGTGAAGCTCGCCACCGCTGAGCGGGAGACCGTCGTCGGAGGCTACCGCATCCTGTCGGCCATCGGCAGGCTCGGGGCCAAGGACCTGGGCCTCGTGGCCCGACGGGCGGATACCGAGACACGATGAGCGGACAAGCTCCCTAATGTTGCGCCGTGGCCCTCGCCGCGGTGGATTGCGACATGTTGCGTCTGAGGGGAAATCGGCCACCTATCCAAATGTCTCGATGCCTTCCGTCAGGTCGTACCAGGTATGTCGGCGCGAGGCCCAGAACACGGCGGCGGGCGGCGGGAAGTCCGGGTCGGCAAAGCAGCCCGCGGAGATCATGACCGCGTCCGTCAGCGCCTCCGCCTCCATGTAGACCAGCGTTCCGCATTTCGGGCAGAAGGTCTGGTCCACCCAGCGGCCGGCGTCGCTGCCGCGTCGCCACACCCGGCGTTCCCCTTCGATGCCGATGACGGACGCTCTGGAAAATCGGGCGCGATAGCCGAAGCCCGATCCCGTTGCGCGTTGGCATTCCAGACAGGCGCAGGCGTAGACACGGGCAGGGGGTCCGTTCACGGTAATCTTCAGGCCACCGCAGGCACAGCTTGCCGTTCGCTTTCCGGCGCACTCTAGGGTCTGCGGCCGTCCATTGTCTTTCAGGCGATCGCTTGTGGTCATGGCACGGACCTGGCCAGGGCCGCGCGTTCACGCGACAGATATCTTGCCGCAAACGTGCCAGGCTTCAGAAATATCCGGGCGCGCGCGGGGCCAATGCGCCCGCCGCCGGCAACACCTATATTGGTCATGAACGACAACTCCGGTTGAAAGCTGCCGTCTAATAGGAGCGGTTTTCGGAGCCTGTAAATTACGCACTTTAAAGTAAGCGGTAACTCGAAAGTAGGGAGCGGGGCGCGTGAAACGGTTGCAGCAGGACGATTGTGGCTTCGCATCGGCGCTGAACGCGATCGGCGGCAAATGGAAGACCCTGATATTGTGGGAGGTCAACATCGAACCGCGTCGCTTCGGCGAATTGCGACGTCTTCTGCCGGGGATCAGCGAAAAGGTCCTGGCACAACAACTTCGCGAAATGGAAGCCGATCGTCTGGTTCGCCGCGAGGTTTTTCCGGCCGCCGTTCAAAGGGTCGAGTATTCGGTGACGGAGTTCGGCAAGACCCTGAACGAGGCGGTCACGGTCCTGTCGACTTGGGGCAAGGAACATCAGGCAAGGCTTGCCGCGAAGGGCGAAGGATGTGGCGCCGATCCCGGCCGAAACTGAAACTGCAGTCCTTGGGTGATGGGGAATGGCTGGCATTCGCTCCAGGAGTGATGGCGCAGCGAGACGGGGTGTTCAGCCGTATGCGGCGGCCGGATATGTTTTGGCCGCCGCCGCCATCCCGATGTGAGCCTGGGTGCTAGAAGCCTCAGGCCTTTATGTCGGACAAGCTACGAGTCGTAATGCTCGGGCATTTCCTTGAGTTGATCCTTGGTCCACGTCGTCACGGCGTGGACGTCGCCGTCTTCGTCACGCATGAAATCGAGATCGGCAAGCGGCACGGCAACGGGTTTTGCTCCGATGCCCAGAAACCCGCCGACGTCGATGACGACGGTGCTCGCTGTGCCGACGCCGTGGACGTGGTCGACCGTGCCGACCTTATCGTCGTCCGCTCCGTAAACCGTTGCCCCTTCCAAAATCGCCGGTGTCAGTTCCGTGGCTGCAAGGCGTACGTGACCAGTGTGATCCATCTTCGTTGCTCCTTTGACTTGATAGTGGGAGAACCGACTCGAGCGCAAACGGTTCCATCACCGTGTCACAGGTTCAAGCACGGGCATGAGTTTCTAGAAGGGCTGCGAATGTCGCGTCATCGCCGTGCCGGCGGGGGGCCAACGGAGTTGCGGATGACGAGGTCAGGCCGCAGCAGGATTTCGGTTTCGGAGGGCGCGCGGTCTGAAAGCAGTTCCAGAAGCAGCGCCATCGCGTGTTTGCCGATGGCGGTGCGGGGCTGGCGGATGGTCGTCAGCGAAGGCGTCATGAAACTCGCTTGCGGGACATCATCGAAGCCGGTGACGGAAAAATCGTCAGGGATGTCGTAGCCGCGGGCGCGCAGGCCAAGCGTCACGCCAAGTGCGGTCTGGTCGTTGACGCACATGAAGGCGGTCGGCAGGTCGTCACGCATGAAGAGTTGTTCGAGCGCCAGCCTGCCGCTTTCCACCGTGCCGTCGCCTTCCATGATCAGACGGCTATTGATGGCAATATCGGCCGCTGCAAGCCCCGCTTCATATCCCTGCCGCCGGCGACCATAGGCAAGGCGGGTGTTGGAATCGCCGATGAAGGCGATGCGCCGGTGGCCTTCGGAAATCAGGAGATCGACGACTTTGCGAGCGCCCTCGACGTCATCGACCCCGACATAGGGGATGCCGCCGTTAAAGACCGGCTCGAAAACGCCGACGGTCGGCGGCAGCCGCGCCGTTAGCGTCTGATGGCCGAAGGGAAGGATGCCCGTAAACAGGATCATGCCCGCCGCCTGGTTGGAATTGAAGAACTTCAAATATTCCAGGCCACGCTGGGCGTCGTTCTGCGTATGGCCGATCAGGACGCCGTAACCATGCGCGCGCGCTTCGTTTTCGAGACCCACAAGAATGCTGGAAAAGTTCGGATCACCGATATCCGGTGCGACAACGAGGATCATGTTCGACCGCCCGAGCCGCAGGCTGCGCGCCATCGCATTGGGCGTGTAGCCGGTAATCGCGATCGCCTGGTTTACCTTGAGGCGCGTCGATTTGGCTACCTTTTCCGGCATGTGAATGGCCCGCGATACGGTCGCGATCGACACTTCGGCGATCCGTGCGACGTCTTCAATGGTTGCGGGCTGGGAATTGGACACACTTGGCCTCGGGATTTGCTGCGAGGACGTTACACAGGTTCGCCCGACGGTCAAACGAAGAAGCCAAAAAAATTGTCGAGCAATCACGATGTAAACCTTTACATCGGCGAGTGTAAAGGTTTACATCATTGAAATAGCGGTGGAGGCCGCAGGGAGGGGATAATGACCACGGAGCATGTCGACGGGGCTCCCGTCGTGCTGTCGGCGCGCCGCATCAGCAAATCGTTCAGCGGCGTGCAGGTCCTGTTCAGCGTCGATTTCGAGCTTCGCCAGGGCGAAATCCATGCGCTCATGGGCGAGAACGGGGCTGGAAAATCCACGCTGGTGAAGATCCTGTCGGGCTTCGAGCAGCCGACATCGGGCGAGATCCTGCTTGACGGGAAGTCGACGAAGCTGCCGGCCAATGGCGCTGCGGAAGCGCTCGGCATCGTCATCATCCACCAGGAATTCAATCTTGCCGAACATCTGACCGTTACCGAGAGCCTGTTTCTCGGCCGCGAGGTAACCCGTTTCGGCGTGCTCGACCGCAAGTTCATGCGCGCCGAGACCCGTCGTGTGCTCGATCTCCTCGGTTCGCATGTCGATGAGAGCGCGATGATCGGATCGCTCTCGATTGCCGAAAAGCAGATGGTCGAGATCGCCAAGGCCATCAGCCGCGATGCGCGCGTCGTGTTCATGGACGAGCCGACGGCTGTGCTGTCGCGCGAGGAGACGAACTTCCTGTTCCGGCTGGTGCGCAAGCTGCGCGACAAGGGAACGAGCTTCGTCTTCGTGTCGCACAAGCTCGACGAGGTGATGGAACTGACCGACCGCGTGACGGTGCTGCGCGACGGCCAGTGGATCAAGACGTCGCCGACCTCCATTCTCGACGGCGAGGCGATCGCCCAGCTGATGGTCGGGCGCGAGCTGTCGAGCCTTTATCCCGCAAAGAACGAGCCGGATGTCGACGAAGACGTGGTTCTGCGCGTCGATGCGGTATCGACCGGCTATGTCCGCGACGCGAGCTTCGAGGTGCGCCGCGGCGAAGTCCTCGGCTTTTCCGGCATGATCGGCTCAGGCCGGACGGAGCTGATGGAGGCGATCGTCGGCTTGCGCGCGCGCACGGCCGGCGAGGTGCTGGTGCGTGGCGAGCCGGTGCCATCCGGCGACGTGCATGCGGCCAACAAGGCTGGCCTTGCCTATATGACCAAGGACCGCAAGGCCAAGGGGCTCCTGCTCAATGCCGGCATGATGGCGAACCTGACGCTGCAATCGCTCGGCCGCCACAGCCGCCTCGGCTATCTCGATCCCGGCAGCGAAGAGGCGGCCCTGGTCAAGGCGCGGCGTCGCTTCGACATTCGCGTGCGGGACGACAGGATCGTAGCCGGGCGCATGTCCGGCGGCAATCAGCAGAAGCTGCTTCTCGCCAAGGTCATGGAAACCGACCCCAGCATCATCATCATCGATGAGCCGACGCGGGGCATCGACGTCGGCACCAAGCAGCAGATCTATCACTTCATTTCGGCGCTCGCCCGGGATGGCCGCTCGATCATCGTCGTCTCCTCCGAGATGCCGGAGATCATTGGCCTTTGCAGTCGCGTCGCGGTCATGCGGGAAGGCCATATCGCCGGCATTCTCGAAGGCGACGAGATCTCCGAACAGGAGATCATGCGTTACGCCGCAGGCCTGAAGAAAAAGACGGCGGCTTGAGCCGCATCAGCGGCGCGGCCGACGGCAACAACAACAAGATTCCCGACAGATGGGGGAGGTTCGATTGGACATGAGCGTGAACCAGGAAGGCAGCCAGGAAGCCATCCGCCGCCGCAGCTGGCGTGACATTGATCTGAGGGCAGTGGCGCCATTCGTTGCGCTGGCGTTGCTTCTCTTGGTCGGCGCGCTGGTCAATCCCAATTTCATCAGCATCACCAACCTCGCCAATGTCGCCACCCGAAGCGCCTTCATTGCGATCATCGCGGTTGGCGCGACCTTCGTGATTTCGTCCGGAGATCTCGACCTCTCCGTGGGCGCCATGGTCGCGTTCATCGCCAGCCTGATGATCCTGTTCATGAACTCCGGCGTCATTGCCGATCCGGTTCTCATGCTCCTGGCGGCAATCCTCTTTGCCATCGTCGCCGGTGCGCTTTGCGGCCTCACCAACGGCCTGATCACCACCGTCGGCAAGATCGAGCCCTTCATCGCGACACTCGGCACCATGGGCATCTATCGCGGGCTGACGACTTGGCTCTCGCAGGGCGGAGCGATCACGCTCAAGGAGCCTGAGCTGCAGGAAATGTACCGGCCAGCCTATTTCGGCACGATCGCCGGCGTGCCGGTTCCGATCGTCGTCATCCTTGCGGTGACTGCTGTTGCTGCCTTTGTCCTCTACCGCACGCGCTACGGTCGCCACGTCGTTGCTGTCGGTTCCAACCGCGACGTTGCCCGCTATTCGGGCATCTCCGTCAATCGCGTGCGCACCATCGCCTTCGTCATTCAAGGGCTCTGCGTTGCGGTCGCTGTTCTCCTCTATGTGCCGCGCCTCGGCTCGACCTCGGCCACGACGGGCATTTTGTGGGAGCTGCAGGCGATCACCGCCGTCGTCGTCGGCGGCACGGCGCTGAAGGGCGGCGCAGGGCGCGTCTGGGGCACGATCTGCGGCGCGTTCATCCTCGAGTTGGTCGGCAACATCATGCTGCTCTCCAACTTCATCAGCGAATATCTGATCGGTGCCATCCAGGGCGCGATCATCATCATTGCGATGCTCGTCCAGCGTTCGCTGGTGCGGAAGTCGTGAGACGGCCGGGCCTACAGGTCTCCCGGCCTTGAACAGGCTGACCTGAAATTTGGGAGGAACTTAATGCACAAGAAGCTATTCGGCCTGACCCTTGCCGCGATGACCGCCTTTGCCGGCGTGTCTCACGCGCAAGAGGAAAAGAAAGTAACCATCGGCGTCTCGATCCCGGCGGCCGACCATGGCTGGACGGCCGGCGTGGTGTTCCATGCCGAACGGGTCGCCAAGATCCTGATGGAGCGTAATCCCGGCCTGAACGTCATCGTCAAGACCTCACCCGATCCGGCAAGCCAGGCCAACGCCGTGCAGGATCTTGAGACGCAAGGCATCGACGCGCTCGTCATCCTGCCGACCGATCCGGATCCGCTGGTCAACGCCATCAAGGAAGTGAAGGGCAAGGGCACCTTCGTCGCTCTCGTCGACCGTGCCCCGAGTGTCAACGACAACTCGGTGCGTGACCTCTACGTTGCCGGCAACAATCCGGCGCTTGGCCAGGTCGCTGGCGAGTACATCAAGGCAACGACGCCGGAAGCTGAAGTCGTCGTCATCCGCGGCCTGCCGATCCCGATCGACCAGCAGCGCCAGGACGGCTTCGACAAGGGCATCGAAGGCTCGAAGGTCAAGGTTCTCGACCGCCAGTACGGCAACTGGAACCGCGACGATGCCTTCAAGGTCATGCAGGACTACCTGACCAAGTACCCGAAGATCGATGTTGTCTGGTGCCAGGACGACGACATGGCCGTCGGCGTGCTGCAGGCGATCGAGCAGGCCAAGCGCACCGACATCCAGTATGTCGTCGCCGGCGCAGGCTCGAAGGAAATGATCAAGAAGGTCATGGACGGCGACAAGATGATCCCGGTCGACGTGCTCTATCCGCCGGCAATGGTCGGCACGGCGCTCGAAATGACCGTCGCCAACTTCTACGGCCAGGTTCCGGTGCGCGGCGTCTACACGATCGATGCAACGCTCGTGACCAAGGACAATGCGAAGGACTTCTACTTCCCGGATTCGCCGTTCTGATTAAGCTTTGATGTGATGACGGCCCGCGATTTGTGGGCCGTCATCAGGCTCGACGAGGCTGAAAATACTGCCCCGCGGCCGGCCATCTTGCCGGCCTTTCAATTGCATTAGCATGCTGTTGAATTTCACTATGAATCGTCATAAAACCGTCACATAGCCGCCTGACCTTCCCTTGGCTTCCAGTCAGTTCAACATGAGAGCGATGATGCAAACACCCGCTGTGTCACGTCTGTCATCTGACGCGATAGCCGCTTCCGACGCAGAGCCGGTCGTCGTCGACCAGGCTGGTGCGATCTGCATTCGCAAGGAAAGCGGCGGAGACCGGTTCGAGGTGCTGCTCATTTGCGGCCGCACCACCGGGCTCTGGGGCATTCCCAAGGGGCACCTGGAGTATGGTGAAGACACCCCTGGCGCTGCCGTCCGGGAAGCGTTCGAAGAGGCCGGTGTCATCGGAACGGCGTTAAACGACGAAATCGGCGGTTACACCTACAGCAAGCTCGGCAAGGCCGCCGTCTATCACGTCCAGGTTCACTTGATCGCCGTTGTGTCCATGGCGCCCGACTTTCCGGAAAAGGGCGCGCGCGCGATGCGCTGGGTGCCGGCGTCCCTCGCGGCGTCGCTTGTCGGGCAGCCTGGCCTTAAAACGCTTCTCACCGAACGGCTGGGCGGGCTTGGAAACGATAGTCTCGCGAGTTGCGCCGATTAGTCACGTCCCTAAAGCCGGTCCCGCCTGCGACGCAGCTCGGCGGCGATCATGGCCTCGTCGCGCCGAAGACTGAGGTGTTGCGCGGCCGCCATGCCATCCTTCCACACCGACATTGCGCCGGCCTCCTTGCCCTCCAGCCAGAGCGATACGCCCGACCACAGCGCGAGTTGAGGTACGCCGATCGGAAAGGCTCGGGCATAACGTTTGAGTTCGCGTAGCGCTTGGGCCTCCCAGCGCGGCCATTCGTCGTAAGCGTGTGCGAGGCCGGCCTCGCGGCCCCGCAGGAAAACCTCGGCGGCGCCGGAGATGCCGACCAAAGTGCTGTGGGACGAAGGCCGGCGCATCAATTTGACCAGTTGCAAGGTTTCGGCGGCCGCCTGGACACTCTCCGCATGCCGCCCCGTGCGCGCGAGCGCCAGCGCCAGCGCACCCTTCGCCGAGATCTGCGCGGCCAGATCGACCGACCCGAGCATCGCCGAGCCGATCAGCCGGAGAATGTCGACGGCCTCGCGCGGCTGATCCGTGTGAAGCACGCACAACGCCTTGCACCGCAACGCCCAGATTTCCTGCTGGATATTGCCGGCATTCTGCGCGCGCGAGAGCAGGGCGGTCGCCGTTGGTTCGAGCGCGGCCTGCTCGCCACGGTAGTAGAGCGACCAGAAGCGCATGCCCTGGGCATTGCACCACCGCAATTGGTCGCCGGCTCGAAGGCAGAACTGCTGGCCCTGTTCCAGCCTTGCGTCCACCCCCGCCCATTCTCCGCGTCCGAGCTGCCAGAGCGCGTCGAGATTGCAGACATGCGCATGGATCGCGGTGTCTGAAAGCTCGGTCGCGATCCGCTCCGCCCTTTCCATGAAATAGCGGCACCCGGAGCGCCAGCCCATCATCCCGAAGCCGCAGCCGAGCTGCGAGGCGGCGACGGCCATTTCGATCGTCCGTCCGGTCCGTTCGGCGCGCGCCACCGCGCCAACGAGATTGCACATTCCACGGGTGAAGCGCAGCTCGAAGTAGTCAACCAGCGCTGCCTGGTTCAGGCACCGCGCCATTTCCCTCTCCCAGGACAGCCGGTCCTCGCGGCGGGCAAGCTTCGCTGTTTCCGGCAGCATCTGCTGCGCCGCAAGCCGCAAGCTGCGAGCGGCAAGCCGTACCAGCGTCGCAGACGAAGAGACGGGAACCGGTTGGCCGGCCGCTTTCAGCGCATTCCTGACGGCAATGCCCTGCGCGTGAATGTCGCCGCGACTGTAGTGCGCTTCGGCAAGTTTGCGCCGCCAGCGAACCGCCTGCAGTCGCTGTTCGGGCGTCCAGTCCTGCGGCTTCGGCTCGTGCGCCATGCAAATGCCGAGAAAGAACTCGACCTCGCGGAAGGCGCCGACCTGCAAAGCCCTCGCGGCCGCCAGGTCCGCGTATTTCACGACCTTCTCCTTGTTGTCCGCCGCCTCGAAATGCTGAACGAGAACCGCCAGATCTCCACCCATTGCTTCAATGCGGCTGCGCTCCAGCCAGTGGGCGAGCGATGCGTGGAGGCGGCTGCGCAGGTCGCCCGGCATCGATCCGTAGACCACATCGCGCGTCTGGTCGTGACGGAATTCGTAGCTTCCGGCTTGGCCGAGCCGGCGCACCAGATGGGCATCGACCAGCCTTTCGACGGCGGAGCCGAGCCCTTCCGCATTCAGCTCTTCTTTCAGCAATGCCTCCAGCTCGGCAAAGGTGAACGAGCGTCCGATGACGGCCGCCGCTTTGATCACGTCCTGCGATGTCGAATCGAGGCGATCCACTCGCTCTCGGATGACGCGCTCGACTCCCTCGAAATACTGGAGGTCCTCAAGGGGGCGGATCGAGCGCCAGAGGCCATCGCGCACGGCGATCAAGCCTTCGCTCTTCAGCGTCAGCGCGATCTCCTCGGCAAAGAAGGGATTGCCTCCGGCAAGGGCGGCGACCCTGCGCGCGAGTTCCTGTTGTGGCGGAACCTCGCCAAGGGTGCGCGAAACGAGTTCGCAAACAGTGCCGTCGTCGAGCTCTTCGAGTTCGAGGATGCGGTAGCGCCGTGCCGGCTCCTCTGTCTCGGTCCCGGCTTCGCCTGCCGCCTCGACCCGTCGTCGCAATTGCTTCAGATCCTCGGGCACCTCTTCGGAGCGCACGCAGAGCACGAGCAGCAGCGAAGGCACAGAACCGAGCACCCATTCGACCAGCCGCCAGGAGGCGGAATCCAGCCACTGGCTGTCTTCGAGTACGAGGGCGAACGGCCGTGGCGCCAAGACGCCGAGGATATCGCCGAGGAGGCGCATGGTCGCATCGGCGCGGTGGGCACCTTCCAGGTGGCGCGTTCCCTCGTTCTGCTCGATCTCGATCGCCAGCAGGTCGTTAAGAAGGGGCAGGCGGTCTGCGATCCACGGCGCCGTGCGGATGCGCGCGGTAATGCTTTCGAGCAGGACGAGGCCATCGCTTTCGGCGGGCAATCCCAAAAGCGTTTCAAGAACGCGTCGCCAGGCCAGAAGCGAGCTTCGCCGGTCGTCCCGTTCGGCGAGCGTCACGGCAATCGCCACTCCCGCGGCGTGAAGATTCTCGGTAAAGGTGGCAGCCAGCCTGCTCTTGCCGATGCCGGGTTCGCCCAGGATGACGACAAGACGGCTCGAACCGCCGCGCGTCTCCTCGAAAGCATGCTGCAGGAAAGCGAGTTCCCGCTCTCGGCCAATCAGCGTTGCCGCAGACAGGGCCCGCGACTTCGGCTCAAGAGGCCGAAAGACCGGCGCCACGTCGCCAAGTCCCGCCAGCTGGACGGTTCCGCGTTGCTCGAAATCGAAGGACGCCCGGCTTGCCCTTTCGGTCGGCGCATCGCACAGCACATCATTGGAGACGGTCGTGACGAGGCGCGCGGCGCGATTGACCGGCGTGCCGAGAACCATCAGCTGTCGCCGGCGCGTGCTGCCGACGACTCGAAACAGGGCCTCGCCCGTCGCCACGCCGACCGAGACGGCAAGCCCCATCTCCGTGATATGGCGACCGATGGCGCGGGCGGCATCCACGGCGCGGGCCGGGTCGTCGCGGTGAAACGTCCCGCGTGTCCCGAAAGCGCAGAGATAAACGAGCCCCTTGTCGTCGAAGAGGAGTTCGCCCGGAGGGCCGCCGTAGCGGTGCGAAATCGCCTGAAGCGTTGCGCAGAGGTTCTGGTGTCGGACGAGCGCTTGGGCATCTTGGTGTTGCAGACCGATTATCCGGACGAAAATGACGGACACTGGTCTGATCTCCGCAAGCGTGTCCAGCCGTGCATCGCGATGGACATTGCCTTCGGCTAAGGCGTTGGGGGATGCGGGTTCGATGCCCATCATCGTCGGCGAGGGGCCAAGCAACTCCTGAAGCTGCATCGGCAGGAATGCGACGAGCCATTCGTGCGCGATGTGCGGATGCGCTGGAGCAGCGGCGGGCGCGCGCGCATTTGCCTCGCCATCGGTCAGGGCATTTGCCGCCTCTGGTGACAGAACGACTTCCCAGCGATGGGCAAGTGTCTGCGCACTTGCGGCCTGAACGACGGCATCGCCCCCAGCCACAAGGTTCCAGACCGGCTGGCCGCCGATGGCGGCCGCCCAGAGCTGCCCGGCGCCGATGCCGATATGTAGGGTAGGTCCGATTTCGCCTGCACCCGGATTTCGCTGCTCGCGGCTCTCCTTGCAGATCGCTTCGGCGCACTCGGCCGCACTCTTGACCGCGCGCGCCAGACCCGTTTCGTCGGCGGGCCAATAGGCCAGAAGCGAGTCACCCGCAAAGAGGAGGACTTCGCCGCCCCGGTCGCAGACATGGTCGGCGCAACGCGCGTAGGAAATACTGAGCAGCTTCGGGATCTGCACCAGCCCTTCCTTGCCGCGCCGCGCCAGTTGCTCGACGAGGGCCGTATAGCGCGAGACGTCGACAAAGATCACGGCGGCCGGAAACTCTACCGCCGACGGCCGCTCTCCGTGAGAGCCGTGAAGCCGGCCAAGCAAGTTCAGCGGCAAAAACCCTTCGAGCGATTTTGCGATCGTCTCCATGTTTCCTTCGCGCGGTGATTGATCACGAAATGCGCGAAACAGGGGCCATCTTCGCGCAGAAGTGCATTTATCCCTCGCCGATTTGCTGACTCTCGCATATTATTTAGCAATCGCTAAGAGGGCTAGCCGACTTCGATCGATCGGCTTTGGCAGAAACCGCGCAGGTTTCGGATTTTTGCATTCTTCCCGGATGTCGATGCCCCCTGTTGGGGATCACCGAAAGACATGAGCCATCGCGGCTCGCACACCGAGTTCAGGCGTCAGACGCATCTTATGGAGAGCGTTATGTCCGATTGGAGCTACGGATACCCGCACCGTGCCCGAGACCGACGTCCCGGAGGCGACCATGGCCAGCATTGACTTCGACAACACCTCGCACACCGCGTGGATTTCCCAGGGTTTCGAAAGGCTGGTCGACCGGGTTCGGAAGACGCCGGCGGCGCTCCACTTTGATGTTCTGGTCGTCGGCAGTGGCTATGGCGGCGCAATCGCTGCCGCCACCATGGCCGGCCGCACGAAGGGAGGCGCTCCGATCAAGGTCGGGGTGCTCGAGCGGGGCAAGGAGTATCTGCCGGGCGCGTTTCCAACAGGTCTTGCCGAACTGCCTCGCCATATCCGCCGCGATCGCAACAAGGAAGGGCTGGTCGACGTGCGGATCGGCCCGGAGGTCGTCACGGTGGTCGCAAACGGCGTCGGCGGCGGTTCGCTGATCAATGCCGGCGTCATGGAAGTTCCCGACGAGAGCGTGTTTCACACGCGCTGGCCCGACGACCTCAAGGACCTGACGACCTGGCGGCAGTATTATGATCGTGCGGGCGAGCTTCTGGGCGGCACCGCAAACGGCGTCCCCAACAGCATCTCGAAACATCCCGACGGCATTCCCCAGAAACACAAGTCCTTCCGCAGCATCGCGTCGACGGGTTTTCGCGAGGCAGCGATTACGGTCGCGATGACCGACACGGTGAGCTCGGGAAATGTCAGGCTCAATAAATGCGTGCGCTGCGGCGACTGCGCGACGGGCTGCAATTTCGGCGCAAAGAACTCGCTCGACGTCAACCTGCTCGTGACGGCGCTGCGCAACGAGGCAGAGATCTTCAGCGGCGCGACCGTGCTCAGCGTCAAGCCGGACGGCGGCAACTGGATCGTCGATTGCGTCTACACCGACGCGGCCCTGCGCGCACGCGACGGCGACGTGCTGCAGGTGCGCGCAGGCAAGGTCGTGCTGGCGGCGGGCACGCTCGGCTCGTTCGAAATCCTGAAGCGCTCACAGGCCAAAGGCCTCAGCCTCTCCGTGCATTTCGGCAACCATTGCTCGACCAATGGCGACATGCTGGTGACCGATTATGCCACGTCAAATCCGGTCAATACCGTCTCGGACGAGGCCGTGCAGCCCTCCAAGCGTGCGATCGGACCCACCATCACCGGCGTGCTCGATCTTCGAAAAACGGCAGGTGTTCTGATCGAGGAACTCTCCGTTCCAGCTGGCTTGCGCCTCGCCTTCACCGAGATCTTTGCAACGCTCAACACGCTTCACGGGCTCGACCGGTTCGACTGGTCGACGCATACGCGGGGCTTTCCGGACGACGACGCCTATGTGGCGCCGACCGGCAGGATCGAACATTCCGCCGTCTATGCCGTCATGGCCGATGACGGCGCCGCCGGGCGTATGGAACTGGATGAAACGGCTTCCGACAGCGATGACGGCACGGCGCGGATGCGCTGGGACGATCTGCCGTCCCTGCCGATCTTCGACACCGAGGTTGAGGCGCTGGCACGGCTGGCGAAGAATACGGGCGGGCGCGTCATCGCCAATCCCGTCTGGAAGCTCCTGCCGGCCAGCCTGAACTGGCTGCTGCAAAACAAGCGCGGTCCGCTCACCACCGTGCATCCGCTCGGTGGCTGCGTGATGGGCAACACCGGCGCGACGGGCGTCGTCGATCATTTGGGGCGTGTTTTCAAATCGGAGCTCCCGAACGACTTCCATAGTGGCCTCGTGGTCCTCGACGGCTCGATTATCCCGACGGCGCTTGGCACCAATCCGGCGCTCACCATAGCGGCAGTGGCCCTGCGCGCCTCGGAGACACTCGCGGCCGCCTGGAATTATGTCGCCCCGGCCCCTGCGGCGCCCGGCCTAGCTTTGGTCCGCCCGGTGTTTCGTGAAACCGATGCCGCTGCACCTGCCCCTGATACCGATGCCGAGATCATCGAGCGCCTTGCCGGCCGGGTCAGGTTTTCAGCGCCCGGGACGGCCTCTGAAACGAGAGTTGTCGAGCTCACACTGCGTTTCGAGCCGAAGGCGCTGGCCGATTTGGCGCCAAGCAATGGTGGCGATGGAACCCTTGAGGTCGCGACCGACGCCTCCGTGCCGTTGGCCCGCAGCATGATCCGAATTTTTCCGGCGGATCAGTGGGACAATCTCCATCAGACATGGGCGCCCGCCGGTCTGGTGGAGCAGAAGCTCCAGGCGATCGCCGTCTTTACGGCGCCCCTGACCGGCAGCCTGCGGGTCCTCGAGCGCCAGTCGACGTGGGTCGGCGGCAGGATCTGGCGTGCCGGCAAGGCATGGGTGCTCAACCGAGGCCTGCGCGACAGCTATCAGGCGATCGTCGACGGCGACGGTGGGCCCGGCTTCTTTGAGCGCGTCCGCTCAGGTCTTGCCATCGCCAGCCGGTCCGGCGAGATCCGCGCCTTCGTCTATGATCTAAAGGTCGGCGCGCCGGACCCGATCACCGGTGGCATCTCGCTTGCGGGCGATCGTATCGTCGGCACCAAGCGCTTCACCTATGATCGGCGTTCCAATCCCTGGCGTCAGCTCATGGAAGTCGCGCTGGAGCAATTTCCGGGGTTGGAGGCAGCGTCCGGCGGGCGCGTGCTGACGCTCGACCTTGACTATCTCGCCCGCATCGGCGTGCCGCTCGTGCGCATCACGGAACAGCGTGACGGCGTCGCCGCGATCGGAGCGCTCCTGACTTTCCTCGGGTATTTTCTCCGGCTGCTTTTGGGAATGCATATCTGGAGTTTCCGTGCACCCGATAAAGACAAGGACCCGGCAAACGACGCGGTGGATTTCCGCCCGCCGGCGCAGTTGAAGATCAAGGGCGGCGGCACGGTCGCGGCGCAACGACAGACGCTCGTCGTCGGAACGAGCAAGCCTCAACTCGGCGGCCCGCCGGTTGTCGGGAAAGTACTGCTAACCCGCTATCCCTATCCGGGCACGACGAAGCGGCCGCTGGTGATGATCCACGGATACAGCGCCGGCGGGACGACCTTTGCCCACCACGCCGTCAATCCCAACTTCGCCAGCCATTTCTGGAAGACGGGGCGTGATGTCTGGATCGCCGACCTCAGAACCAGCCCGGCGCACCCGACCGCAAGTGCGGCCTGGAGCTTCGACGAAATCGGCAAGGAAGACGTGCCCTTGGTGTTGCGGACGATCGCCACACAGACCGGTGTGCCGAAACTCGACGTCATCGCCCATTGCATGGGCACGATGGTTTTCAGCATCGCCACACTGGAGGGTAAGATCCAGGACCTCGTTGACCGGGTGGCCTTCACGCAGGTCGGTCCGCTGGTGGTCTTTACGCCTGCCAACATCTTCCGCGCCTATGCGGTGCGTTACCTTCTCGGCTTCCTGCCCGACAGCTACAGCTTCAATCCGGATAAGCCGACGCTCGCCGATGACCTTTGGGACCGCGTGCTTTCGACGCTTCCTTACCCGGTCGAGGAGTTCGACGTGGAAAATCCGATCTGGCCATGGAAGCGGACGCCGTGGACAAGAACCCGGCACCGGATGGACGCGCTCTACGGACGCGACTTCAACGTCGCCAACATGGAGCCCGAAATGCTGCGCTTCATCAACGAGCATTTCGGCGCGCTCAGCCTCAATACGGTCTCCACGACGGTGCATTTCGTGCGTAATGCCATGCTCACCGACTTCCGGGGGCAAAACCGACTGGTGTCACGAGAAGTCCTGCAGGATAAGTGGAAGTTCCCCACCTTCAGCGTCCATGGATCGGGCAACGGTCTCACGGATCCTGCCACCGTCGACCGCATGCGCCGCGTCTTCGACGATGCAGGTCGTGTCTACCTGGAACCCTATCTCAACCCCGGCGCCGGTCACCAGGACGCCCTTATCGGGACGACCCGGCATGCGACCTTGCAGAAGATCGAAGCTTTCCTCGACCAGAACATCCAACGCCAGCCTGTGGCCGCAGACACCGAGATGACGGCCTACCCGCCCTGGATCGGGCCGATCATTACCGAGGAGAACGGCGAGCTGACCATTCGCCTTGGCACGCTGCCGTCGATCCGCCAGACCGAGGGCGTGATCATGCTGCGCGTGCTGGTAAACGGCGACGACATCCAGCGCCCGGATGGCCAGCCCTGGGATCTGCCTTACATCGTCAGCCACATGATGGTCTACTGGTCCCCGGCGTTGCGCGACAACCACTGGGATGCGTTCAAGGCGCCGCTCCCGACATCAATGCCGGGGTATGATCCGAACTTCCCGGGAAACGCGTTGCTCGTCTTGCTTGCCTACGCGGAAGACAAGCTTCTGCCGCCGTTCATTGAGGAGACATACTACGCGCTCGCCAAGAATGGCGTCGTCTATCGGGCGCTGCTTCGCGAGTCGAACGAGAACCCGGAGAGGGTGCTGGAGGTACTTCCCTATCAGCGTTTCGAGCGGATCTCGCAGGCCGCCTCGCGGATGATGGATGCGCCGCAGCCCGACATCAATCCGGGCAAGGCTGTGAAATTTTCGCCGAACCGCCTCGTCTACAAGGACACGACCCCGACGACCAACCTGACGGTCGGCGCCGCTCCGCAGACGGCGACGCCTGCAAGTTCCTCGATGAACCTCAACTTCCTTATGGGAGCGTCGGTTCTGGAAAATCTGGTCGAGCAGGACCGGGCAATGATGGACGGCGTTATCCCCTACGATTCCCCGCTCGCTCCTCCTGTTCAGCCTTCGCCCGCCGGCACCAGCTTCATCCTGGCTTCGTGCCAGTACCCGGCCGGGTTCATCGACAGGAAGGTTGCCTATCGCTCCTTCGCCGAGGTCGCTGACAGAATAGGGGCGGGGGTGGGTATCCAGCCGAAGTTCGCGCTCCTCGTCGGCGATCAGGTCTATGTGGATCCGACCGCAGGGCTCTACGATCCGGCCGCGAGCGATGACAGGTATCGCCTCCCTTACGAAGCTTGGTTGCAGGAACGCAGCGTGCGCGAGGTCCTGCGCCGCATACCATCGTTCATGCTGCTCGACGACCATGAGATCGACGACAACTGGGAGCCGCTCGCCTCTCCGAACGATATCGATACGAATGCCAAGCTGAAGAAGGAGGGTTTCGCGGCCTTCGAGAAATACCAGCGTGGAGTGGATCCCAAGCTGAAGACGTTCGACTACGAGGGCTTCCATTTCTTCCTGCTCGACACGCGCAGCGAAAGGACGCACCGCAAGATCGGCGCCGGGCTTGCCAATGCGACCCTGTTCAAGACGGGCGTCGGCGAGACGATGAGCGACCTGGAGACGTGGCTTTTAAAAAATGGCCCGAAGTTCATAGCGTCGCCATCGATGTTTCTCCCGCGTCATCGCCGGGCGATCCAGCGCGATGCCAGCCTCAGCCCGGACAACCTGAGTGCGCTGCGTTCCGATGGCTGGGATGGCTATCCGAACAGTCTGCGTGATGTTCTCGGCGCCATCGCCGCCGGAAAGATCAAGCATGTCGTGCTCCTCTCCGGTGATGAACACCGGGGCTGCATTGCAACGGCGCTTCTGACGGAAATGGACGGCACGCCGATCACGACCGTGCATTCGATCCACACCGCGGCAATGTATGCGCCTTATCCTTTTGCAAACGGGATCGACGAGGATATCGTCGAGCAGGAGACGTTCGAGTTCGACTACAAGGCCAAGCGCTATCACTGCATCGTCGACGCGACCCGGCCGGCTCCCGGCGACGGTGCGACTTTTCTCCACGTCCGGCAGGATGGCGCCGATTGGAAGCTCGACTGCGAATATGCGGGGACTGTGCAGACGCTCACGCTCTGATCCCATCTCCTGGCGCGTTACTGGTTCAAATCCTTACGGGAAGGCTCGAGCGGGCCCGTTCACGAGGACGTGTCCGGGTGATCCGCCATGCCGTTTTGTCGCCCGATGCCGTCGCTTGACAGTCGGTTCAAAATAAACTTAACATGTTAATGGATTGAAGCTTTCCGATGAGGAGCAAAGGGAAGTTTCAAGCGACCAGGGAGATCTGCCCGCCGGATGGCCGTGAAGGATCAGGTGCGTGCATGCGATGTTCGCCGCGCGTGAATGTGGGGTCGACAGGGAGGAACCTATGAAACTGAGCAGACGGAATTTGATGAAGACCGGCGGCGCTCTGCTTGCAGCGCCCTTCGTTCTGAAAATCGGTGCGGCGCGCGCCCAGGAAACAGTCACGCTGAAGCTGCACCATTTCCTGCCGCCGGCATCCAACGTTCATCAGCGGCTGTTGACGCCATGGGCGAAATTGCTGGCAGAACAAAGCGGCGGTGCGCTGAAGGTCGACATCTTCCCGGCCATGCAACTCGGCGGAAAGCCGCCGCAGCTCTACGATCAGGCGTCGAACGGCGTCGTCGATATCGTCTGGACCTTGCCCGGCAACACGCCCGGACGTTTCCCGTCCACGGAAGTGTTCGAACTGCCATTCGTCGCCGCCAAGGAGGCGACCGTCAACGCGCAAGCCTGCCAGGAATATGGCCAGACGCACGTACTGAAGGAAACTGGCGATACCCAGCTCTTGTGCTTCTGGGCGCATGATCAGGGCCTGATCCACACCAATAAGGAAGTGAAGACCGGAGCGGACCTCGCCGGGCTGAAGCTTCGCAATCCGACGCGCCTTGCCGGTGAGGCGCTGGCGGCACTGGGGGCGACGCCGGTCGGCATGCCCATTCCGCAGGTGCCCGAAGCACTGGCCCAGCGGTCGATCGACGGCTGCGTGCTCCCGTGGGAAGTGGTTCCCTCGATCAAGGTGAACGAGCTCACCAAGTTCCATACCGAAATCCCGGGCTCGCCGACGCTCTATACCGCAACTTTCTTCCTGGCGATGAACAAGGGCAAGTACGACGGGTTGCCGGCCGACCTCAAGGCCGTGCTGGACGCCAACAGCGGCATGGCCTTCGCCAAGAAGGCCGGCGAGATGTGGGACAGCGTCGGTGCCGAAGTGCGCGCGGCAATCGAGACATCCGGAGAAGGAACAATCAGCACGATCAGCGAGGACGAAAAGGCGAAGTGGGTGGAGGCAACCAGACCCGTCCACGACAAGTGGATCGAGGACATGAAGGCCAAGGACCTCGACGGCAAGGCGCTGATCGCCACGGCGCAGGCGCTTGTGCAGAAATATTCGAGCGCCTGAGCGCACTGCCGGCCGTACTCGCCTGAACGTGGCGCCTGAACGCGCCGCTGCATGAACCAACAGCTCGAGGCCTCAACAATGGAAGACGTAGGATACGAGGACGCGGTGAGGGTGCCGCGCCGCAGGGAAGTCGAACGCCTCGCGGCCGGTTTGGCACTGATCGGCGGCACGCTTCTTTGCCTTGCGGCGGGATTGGTCACCGTCAGCGTGCTGGGCCGATGGCTGTTCAATCGGCCGGTGCCGGCCGACTACGAGCTGGTGGAGGTGGCGGTCGGCGTCGCCGCCTTCTCCTTTCTCGCATACACACAGGCCCGCAACGGCCATATTGCCGTCGATACCTTCACGTTGGCTCTCCCCGCACGCGTCACGCGGGTCATCGACGGCCTTTGGGACCTGCTTTTGGCCGGCTGCCTGGCGTTTTTTGCCTGGGGTCTGTTTACCGGTGGCCTGGAGGCGAGGGGATACGGGACGACGCTGATCCAGCTGCCCTGGCCGATCTGGCCAGTCTATCTGACCTGTGCGGCGCTGGCGGCGCTCGCAGCCATCATCGGAGTTTCCGTTTCCCTCTTGAAAATCGGAGGCGGCCGATGAGCGGTTTTGCCATTGCCTTCGTCGGATTCGCAGCCATGCTGCTCTTGATCGCCATCCGGATGCCGATCGCCCTTGCCATGCTTGCGGTGGGCGCTGCCGGTTATGCCTATCTCTCTGGCCCGCATGCGCTGGTCTACTATCTGCAGACCAACACCTACAGCCAGTTTGCCAGCTACACGCTTTCCGTCATACCGCTCTTCATCCTGATGGGCGCGCTTGCCGAGCAATCGGGCATCGCCGCAACGCTCTTTCGCGTCGCCGAGCGAGGCTTCGGACGGTTCAAGGGCGGAATGCCAATGGCGGTCATCGCCGCCTGCACAGGATTCGGCGCGATCTGCGGCTCGTCGGTCGCAACCACGGCGACCTTCGGGCGTGCGGCCCTGCCGGAACTGCGCCGGGCGCGCGTCGATGTCGGTCTTGGCACCGGGACGATTGCCGCCGGTGGCACGCTCGGCATCCTCATTCCCCCATCCGTCATCCTGGTGATCTATGCGATCACCGCCGAGCAGAATATCGCCAAGCTGTTTCAGGCCGCCCTGGTGCCGGGGCTGCTGGCGGCCGCCTTCTATCTGATCGCGATCGCCGTCGTCGTCCGGCGCAAACCCGATCTCGCACCGCCGGTCACGGCGACCGAGGCGGTTCGAACCCCCCGTCCTTTCTGGGCGAGGCCCGTAGGGCTGATCATCTTTGCCGGTGGCGCGATCGGCTGGCTGCTCGGCTCGCTCGGGACGGTAGGGGGCGTATTGCTGGCGATATTCGGCCTGCTGCTGCTGGCTGCGGACTTTGCGATCGTGCCCGCGGCGGCGGTTGCCGTCACGGTGGTCGGCGGCATCTATGGCGAAGTGTTCACACCGACGGAAGGTGCCGCGGTGGGTGCCGCCGTAACGCTGCTGGTGGGGCTGCTGCAACGGACCCTGAGCCTTGGCGCCCTGAAAAACGCCCTGCTGCAGACGGCTGAAACGAGCGGGATGATCTTCCTGATCCTGCTCGGCGCCGAGGTCTTTGGCGCGTTTCTGGCGCTGACGCAGATGCCGGCGACGCTGGCCTCAATGGTCGGACAGTCGGGTCTACCGCCCTATGTCGTCATTTGCGGAATGCTCGTCACCTATCTCGTGCTCGGCGCCGTCATGGACGAGTTGGCGATGATCCTGCTGACGTTGCCGGTCTTCATTCCGATCATCCTGACGCTGGACTTGGGCATGCCGACCGAGGACGTTGCCATCTGGTTCGGCATTCTCGTGCTCATCGTCGTCGGCATCGGCCTTTCCGCCCCGCCGATCGGCCTCAACGTGTTTATCATCAACAAGCTGGCGACCGACGTTCCGATCGTTGAGACCTATCGTGGCGTGATGCCATTCGTGATCGCCGACCTCATCAGGCTGGTGATCATCACGCTGTCACCCGGCGTCGCTCTGGCGCTCGTCCGGTTGTTGAATTGAGAAGAAGCTGGCAGGGCGCGACCTCCGCCTTGGACGGCGCGCTCACAGATCCTTCCAGCTATGGAACATGGCGGCCTGGCCGGCATGTTCGCCGTTGGCGCGCACCAATTGCCACACGATGGCGTTCTCGATCCAGAAACGGCGTCCGGATTTTGCGATCCGAAGCCCACGATAGTCGTCGATGAAGCCCTTGGTGGAGACACTGTCTAAAAGACGCTGCCGTTCCTCACGGTTCGGCGCCTCGGCCGAGAGGCGCGACGGCATGCCGATGAACTCCTGCCAACTGTAGCCGAAGCAGGCCTGGGCGGTTTTGTTCGCGTAGAAGAAACGCGGGTCGTCCGACCGGTCGTGCGCCAAAAGCGCAAAGGGTGCGTTCTCGTAGAGCCAGCGGCCGTCGAACGGATGGTCGACCAGCTCCTTGCCGGTCACCTGGCGGTAACTTGCAACGATCAGGGCGAAGGCGTCATCGGCATCATATTCGGTTGTCATCGCCCTTCGTCTCCATAGCGCCGGGGTGGGCGTCAGGCGTTCAAGGACGGAATGAACTTCCCGTCATAACGCACGCGGAAATTCCGGCGTTGCGCATCTTCCTGGAAGCAGACGAAGACCAGCTCGAGGTCATTTGCGCTGCTGCGCCTTCCAAGCAGGCTGAGCGTGATCACGACCACGCCGCCATAGGTGCGGGTCAGGGCGATCGCTGCCCTTCGAATTTCGTTGGTGCCGGCGTCGTCCCGCTCTTCGCGGCGCTCATAGACCTGCCAGAAGGGCGAAGCTTCCCAGGCCGCGCGCAGCGCCTCGGTGATCTGGTCCTTGAACTCCTCGACGGATCTGCCCTTGCTCCACGAGACGGTCTTTTCGGTGTAGTCGGCAAAAATGTCGAGATAGCCGTCATAGTCGTTCGCATCGGAGAAACAACGCTCGATCATCCCGAGCGCCATTTCATCGGAAATTCCTGCCTTGAAGTATATCGTCATCGAATCGCCAACCCTGCCTTGAACGCCTATCTAGTCAAAGCGCCAAGGATGTATCTAGTCCCCGATTGTCATATTGCTGCGGCCGAGAGGTTCCCCGCGTAAGGCGATCGGCTCTGGTGTTAAAGATCACCATTCATGCCAGTTTTTGCCGAATGCGCTATTCTGCCACCCATGAACACCATGAACATTTCCCTCCCGGACTCTCTCAAAAGCTTCGTCGACGAGCAGGTCGCCCGGCGAGGTTATGGTACGAGCAGCGAGTCTATCCTGGAGTTGATCCGCCGGGTTCAGGACTGGCTCAATCTGCGTCGGCTATTGCTCGATGGTGCCTCTTCCGCACAAGCCGACCCGACCGACGCTGGCTACTTCGCCGATTTGCGTGACCGGGTTCGTGGTCGATCGGCCAAGTGAGCAACAAGCCGGTCATTTCGCGTCAACCGGCCAGCAGCGACGTCGAGGCGGCGATCGAGTGTTATGCAACGTAGGCTGGGGCTGACGTCGCTCACGCTTTTGGCGACGCGTTTCAGGCTGCCTATGCGTTGATTGTTGCGCGTCCGGAATCCGGTTCGTTGCGCTTTGCCTACGAACTGGCGCTCCCTCATTGGCGAAGTGTCGGTCTGAAGAGGTACCCATACCTCGTGTTCTATCGTCAACGGGCCGACCATATCGACGTGTGGCGCGTGCTGAATAAGCCCTGACTGTAAGCTATTGGTTGCCTTGGGAAAGCTGAGGCAAAAACTCCGCGAAACTGAGCGGAAACGAGACGAAATTTCTAAGGCTTGGCACAACCAGGGTCCGCGTTCCCTCGCGCTCCCACACGCCTGCCGATAGGTTCTGGGTCAGCATCAACACCGGAGAACCGCATGAAACGCCTCCTCATTCTCGGCGCCACCCTTGTCGCGCACTTTGTGACCCCTGCGCTGGCACAGGAGCCGACGAAGCTTCTCAACGCCTCCTACGACGTTTCCCGCGAGCTCTTCGTTGCCGAGAACGAGGCCTTCATCAAGCAGCATCCGGGCGTGACCATCGACCAGTCGCATGCCGGCACGTCGAAGCAGGCCCGCTCGATCCTCGAAGGCCTGGAAGCCGACGTCGTCACCTTCAACCAGACCACCGATATCGAGTTCCTGGCCAAGAACGGCTTTGTCTCCAAGGATTGGGCGAAGGCGTTCCCGAACAATGCCTCGCCTTTCTATTCCTTCCCGTCCTTCCTGGTGCGCAAGGGCAACCCGAAGAACATCAAGGACTGGTCCGATCTCGCCCGTGACGATGTTCACGCTGTCTTCCCCAATCCGAAAACGTCGGGCAATGCGCGCTACACCTATCTGGCGGCCTATGCCTGGGCCAAGGAGGCCTATGAAGGCGACGAGGCGAAGATCGAAGCCTACATTACCAAGATCTTCGACAACGTTCCGGTGTTCGACACCGGCGGCCGCGCCTCGACAACCACCTTCGTCGAGCGCGAAACCGGCGACGTCCTGATCACCTTCGAGGCAGAGACCCGCAGCATCGCCAAACAGTATGGCGCCGACAAGGTCGAGGCCGTCATCCCGTCGGTCAGCCTGCTCGCCGAGTTCCCGGTCGCGGTCGTCGACAAGGTCGCCGAGAAGCACGGCACTCAGGCGCTCGCCAAGACCTATCTCGATTTCCTCTATACCGAGGAAGGCCAGCGCATCGCCGCCGAGTTCGGCCACCGCGTCCGCAACGAAAAGGTTGCCGGCGAATTCAAGGCGCAGTTCCCCGACATTCGCCTCGTCAATGTCGATGACGTCTTTGGCGGCTGGAGCAAGATCCAGGCAGAGCACTTCGCCTCGGGCGGCGTTCTGGACAAGCTCTACGGCAGCCGCTGATCGCTCTTTAAACTCGCATTCAGTCAGCCCGGCAGACGAACCGTCTGCCGGGTTTCACCATGACATGACAAGGAAATGAACGCTTGAGACGCAATGTCCTGCCCGGGTTCCGCCTGTCGCTGGGGGTGACGCTGCTCTATGTGAGCCTGATCGTCGTTCTGCCGCTGGCAGCCCTCGTGTTCAAGGCCGCAAGCCTCGGCCCTCTCGACTACTGGCAGATCGTCTCGTCGCCGCGGGCACTCGCAAGCTATCGCGTCACCGTGACGGCCGCCCTTGGCGCGACGCTCTTCAATCTCTTCTTCGGCCTGGCGCTCGCCTGGGTGCTGGTGCGCTACCGCTTTCCGGGGCGCCGCATCGTCGATGCCATGGTCGACCTGCCGTTTGCCTTGCCGACGGCCGTTGCCGGCATTTCGCTGACCGCACTTTTCACGACCAACGGCGTGTTTGGCTCAATCCTCGAAGACTACGGCATCAAGGTTGCCTATACGCCTATCGGCATCATGATCGCCATGTGCTTCACCTCGCTGCCCTTCATCGTGCGCACGGTGCAACCGGTACTGGAGGATCTCGATCCGGCGCTGGAGGAGGCAGCCCAGTCGCTTGGCGGCTCGGACCTCGCGATCTTCCGCAAGGTCATTCTGCCGCTGCTGACACCGGCGCTTCTCGCCGGCGTCTCTTTGTCCTTCGCCCGCTCGCTCGGCGAATTCGGCGCGATCATCTTCATCGCCGGCAACCAGCCGATGTCGACCGAGATCACCGCGCTGCTGATCTTCATCCGGCTTGAGGAATACGACTATCAGGCAGCGGCGGCGATCGCGTCCGTCCTGCTGCTCACGGCGTTCCTCATGCTCGCGGTAACCAACTGGCTGCAGGCGCGGGCGCTGCGCTACACCCGGAGGTCTTGACGATGAGTTTCAAAAAGACCGTACGCACGCTGCCGCGGGTCGGTGACGGCCCCGTGTTCCGCCGCGCCCTTATCGGTATCGTGCTGATCATCGGCGCATTCCTCATTCTCGCGCCGCTGCTGATCATCGGTGTCGAAGCCTTTGCCAAAGGCTGGCAGGTCTATCGCGACACGATCCTGCATCCCGACACGCGCCATGCGATCATGCTGACCGTGCTTGCGGCGCTGATCGCCGTACCCATCAACACCGCCTTCGGCGTCGCCGCCGCCTGGGCGATCACCAAATTCGATTTCCGCGGCAAGGGCTTCCTGCTGGTGGTGATCGAGATCCCGTTCTCGGTTTCACCGATCGTCGCGGGTGTTGCCTATCTCTTCGTCTACGGGCTGCAGGGCCTGTTTGGTCCGACACTTGATGCCTATGGCATCAAGATCCTGTTTGCCATTCCAGGCATCGTGCTCGCCTCGATGTTCGTCACCGCGCCGTTTGTCGCCCGGGAGCTCATTCCGCTGATGCAGGCCCAGGGGCGCGATCTCGAAGAGGCGGCCGTTTCCCTCGGCGCTTCCGGCTTCCGCACCTTCTTTTCGGTGACGTTGCCCAACATCAAGTGGGCGCTGCTCTACGGCGTCGTCCTTTGTAATGCGCGCGTGATGGGCGAGTTCGGCGCGGTTTCGGTCGTCTCTGGTAACATCCGTGGCCAGACCAACACCCTGCCGCTCCATATCGAGCTGCTCTATCACGACTATCAGGCGGCGGGCGCTTTTGCGTCGGCGTCCATTCTGGCGCTCATCGCCGTCTTCACCATCATCGCCAAGGTCGCTCTGGAGCGCCAAGGGGCGGGCCGCGTCCGCCCAGTTGCCAATTCCGCGGAGAATGCATCATGAAGATCCGCCTTGACCACGTCGTCAAGACTTTCCAAACCTTCCGTGCCGTCAAGGACGTCTCCCTGGAGATCGAAAGCGGCGAGCTCGTCGCGCTGCTTGGGCCCTCCGGTTCTGGCAAGACGACGATATTGCGCATGGTTGCCGGCCTCGAATTCGCCGATGGCGGTCACATCTATTTCGGCGACCAGGATGCGACCGACATCCCGGTGCGCGATCGCGGCGTCGGCTTCGTGTTCCAGCACTACGCGCTTTTCCCGCATATGACCGTGGCGCAGAACATCGCCTTCGGCATGGAGGTCTCGAAGGTCAAGCGCGACAAGGCGGCCATCCATGCGCGGGTCGCTGAACTGTTGCGCCTGGTTCGCCTCGAAGGGCTCGGCGAACGGTTTCCGGCGCAGATCTCCGGCGGTCAGCGCCAGCGCGTCGCACTTGCCCGCGCGCTTGCCGTCGATCCAAAGGTGCTGCTGCTGGACGAGCCTTTCGGCGCGCTTGATGCCAATGTCCGGCGTGAGCTGCGGCGCTGGCTGCGCGAAATCCATAGTGAGCTCGGCATCACCACGCTCTTCGTCACGCACGACCAGGAAGAGGCGCTCGATCTCGCTGACCGCGTGGTGATCCTGAAGGATGGCCATATCGTTCAACAGGGGACGCCGGAGGAGGTCTGCCGCGAGCCGAAATCGGCCTTCGTCATGAAGTTCCTCGGCGATGCCAACATGCTTCCCGCCGAGGTGCGCGATGGTCGGGCCTATGCCGATGGCGCGGTCATCGATGCCGCAGGGATTGCCGACGGCAAGGCCGAGCTTTACGCCCGGCCGGTCGATCTCGACTGGGCGGCGGGAGGCCCGGGTATCGCGGCCAATATCAGCCGGGTGATGGATCGCCCTGGCGGCCGCCGGGTGGTCGCGACGACCGAGCGTGGCGTGCCGCTGGAGTTGGACCTGGAGCCGGAGCGGATCGTGAAGGCCGGCGACACCGGTTACGTGACGCTGCGGCGGGCAACGGTATTTGCGATTTAGGCTGAGCGCGCGGCCAGCCTCTTGCCGCCGTCAGGCGAAGCGGAGGGCGGACCGAGCGCGCGCCTTGGCTGCTTCTTCTTCCCGGTTGCGTGGGGGCTGTGACGTCTCGAGCGCATCGAGCAGTTCTTGCGCGCATGCCGCAATCGAATTGACCGCGTGCTCGAACGCCGCTTCGTTCCGCTTGGACGGCTTGCTCGTTCCGCTTAACTTGCGCACGAACTGCAGCGCAGCGTCATGGATCTCGGCGTTCGTCGCCGGCGGCTCGAAATTGAACAGGGGTTTGATGTTTCGGCACATGACGGGCTCCCGGTCCTCTTCGTTCTCGCTCCTGTCGAGGGCCGGATCTTAGTGCCCGTTCCTCGTCAGCGAAAGACCTTTACCGTCCGCTGCCTGCGATCCAACCGTTGGCCGGCTCCGCTCAGGAGTTCCGGCCGTTCTGTGCCAGGCGCATGCCGGCCGCGCGTCCGCCGCTCGGCACCACGACGATCTGCTTGACCTTGCCCTGCTTGAAGGCGGTCAGGAAACGCGGATAGTCGGCGAAGGCGACGCAGCCATGGGATTCCGCGCGCTTGCCGCGCAGCAGGTAGCTATGCGTCAGGAAACCGTCGCGGCCGTGCTTGTTCCTTCCGTCGACCGGCAGCATGCGGATCGCCTCGACCCCGTGGAAACGCGTTTCGCGCATCCTGAGGTTATAGGTGTGCGGCGGGGTCGGTCCGGTCATTTTGACGTCGACGTAGCGCGGGTTGTCGGCCATCTTGCCGATACCGGAATGGGCCTCGAGCACGCTGCCGTCAGGCATATAGACCTTGGCAGCGGTGATGTCGTAGACGGCGACGCCGTTGCCGGCCTTCGCTCCGCCGCCAAACATGTTACGCAACGCCTGGCCGAAACCGGTGCCGGCACTGTTCTCGGTCGGATCTTCCGGCCGTGAATAGGCAAGATTCTGCTTCTTCGGCGCTTCGTCCGCGTCTGCCTTGGCTGTCTCTTCTTCCTTTTTCACCGCTGCGTCTTCCGCCTGCTTGGTCGCAGGCTTTTCGTCTTCGGCGGGCGGCTTTTCCGCTTGCGCGGTGCGGGGGCGGAATTGCGGCATGGGACCGACCGAGGGCGTGTCCTCATGGCTCGGCAGGGCGGCCGTGTCTTCAGCCTGGTCCTGGTCCGGCTGTTCGGCGAGATCGTCCTCGGACGGCGCCGTCAACAGAGCCGAAAAGGCGCTGCCTTCCACGTGGCTCTGGGAGGGGGTGGCGTAGGCGAGCTGGACCGGGTTCTTGGCAACGGCAACAGACGCCACCGGCGCGAAGCGTTCTGGCGCCGGGAGCTTTACCGTGGCGATCTGATGGTGAACCTGGGTAGCGGGAACGGGGTCGCTCGCGACTTTCTCGGACGAGAGAACAGCCTTTTTCACCGCGGCTGCAATCCGGGCGCTCTTGCCGATCGTTTCCGCATCTATCGGGAACAGGGCATCGTGCCCGAACCTCGCCTCGCTGGGAGCGAGGCTTGCGACCATGACGGGCTGCGCCGCGGCGGCGGCCACGAGCCGCGTCGCCTGGTTGGTTCTGGCGTGCTTGTCCCAGGCGCGCTCTTTGGTCGTCTCGGCCAAATGCAGCTGCGGCTTCGGCAGCAGGCGGCCGGAACCATGCGCGTAGGAACTGCCGATCGCGGCCATGCCGACAAGCGACCACGCAGCCGCGCCGACGAGGGCGGTGCCGCAGCAAGTGATCAGCAATGGGCGCAACAGACGGTGCAAAGACTGTGGGCGAATGATCTTACTCAACAACGCAAATCAAGCCAGAAAATCTCACAAAGGCTCTCAGCCCGGCGAGCGAACGCCGCTGCGCGATTTCTGGATTGTCCCCTTCTTGACGACTGATGGACAAAAGATGGAGAAGTATGGTTAAATTTTGCTTTCCAACCGCCGAAATAGATCCCGGATCGATTTTTTTCCGCCGAAAAGGCCCATTTCGGCCGCTTTCCGGACGACTAGTACTCGGACTACGCTCACACTTGCCTGTTGGGGGTACTACGGATTGCAGCTCAGATGCGTCCGTTCTCAAAGGCCAGCCGAAAGCAGGCACCGCCGCTCTGTGAGGTGAGGATGCTCACGCGGCCTTTGTCGCTGCGCGATCTGCAGAACGAGATTGAGGCCGAGACCAGCGCCACGTTCGCGCGGCTTGAGGCGGTAAAAAGCCTCGAAGACGCGCTCGCGTTCCGCCTCCGGGATGCCCGGGCCGTCGTCGCTGACTTCGATCACGCCGTCCGGCTCGACCCGTACGACGATCACGCCCTGGTTCCCGGCATGCTCGATCGCGTTCTGGACGAGATTGGTAACCGCCCGTTCGAGCGAGACTGCGTCGCCCTGTATCAGGGACTGCTCGGTGTTTTGTTCAAACGACAGGTCGTAGCCTTCGTCGATGGCGAGCGGCGCAAGGTCGGCAACGACGTTGCGGCAGAGCGCGACGATGTCCACGGCGGTGAAGGGCCTGGCGTCGGCTTCCAGCCGTTGCAGATCGAGCAACTGCTCGGCAAGCGCTGAAATCCTCTCGCAGTCGGAGATCAACCGGTCGCGCTCCGGCCCTGAGGCGAGCAAGTCGAGCCGCGCCTGAAGAATGGCCACAGGCGTCCGCAGCTCATGGGCGGCGTCGAGAATGAAGCGCTGATGTTGGCCATAGGATTGATCGAGCCGGTGAAGGGCGCTGTTGATGCCGCGCACGAGCGGGCGGACCTCGCTCGGAACCGCCGTTTCGGCCAGCCGGTGGCTCCGGTGCGTAATGTTGATCTCATCCGTTTCGCGGGCGAGATCGGAGATGCCCCGGATCGCCCGGTTGACGATGCGGGGCACCGCGAAGATCGTGACGAGCGCGAGCAGCACCAGCATCGGCGCGACGAACAGGCGTGAGAACGAGAGGATGAGCGACGGTTGGCTCAGAAGCGTTCCCTGTCCGAATACGGTGAAGCTGCCTTCCTCGTTTGTCATGCGCCGGATGACGGCGAGATAGTTCGATGGCGGGCCGTCGTCGCGGATGTCCGAATAGGTCATTCGGTCGAGGGCCACGGTCATGCCGCGGTAGATGTCCGGTACGTCGCCGGACTGAACGATCTCGCCCCCGTCGCTGCGCGCGATGAACCAGAAATGCGGTTGCTCGCGACGAACGCGTGCCAGTTCCGCGGTGTCAGCGAGTTCGAGCTTGCCGCTGGCACTCCGCTTGATCGCGCGGAACGCCGTCTCGACCGGGGCGGGACTGACGAGCGCGCCGCCTTCGTCAGCGACGACGAGCAGCGTGACGAAGGATAGGCCGAACGCAAGAAGCACCGCCAGCTGCAGAACCAGCAAGTGTGCAATGAGACGTTGCTTGAGAGACCGTGGCCAGAGCTTCCACACTATCCGCACCATGTTGTTGGACCGGCAACGCCGTTCGGCTGACGCTTTTATTGAGGCGGCATAGACCGGTGTCAGTAAAACCTTGCCGAGACGATTGTAAACGCGAGGTTGCACGGACATTACGCGGAAAGGGGGGGCAGCGAGCGGGCTCGACGATCGCTTGCGCCGTTCCGGCTCAAGGCGTTGACTTGTCCCAGACCCTGGCGAAATCGACGAATGCCCTGAGCGCCGCCGGCATCTGGCGTCGGCTCGGATAATAGAGATAGAAGCCACCATAATAGGGGCACCAGTCTTCAAGGACGCGGACCAGCTTGCCCTCGTCGATGAGCGCGCGCACCTGGTCCTCGAAGGCAAAGGCGATCCCCGCGCCGAGAAGGGCCGCATCGACCATCATGTCCTGGTCATCGACGATCAGGGCACCGGTCACCTCGACCTGAACTTCGACACCGCCGCGCTCGAACTCCCAGGCATAGAGCCTTCCGCTGCCGAAGCGCAGTCCGATGCAGGACAGCGCCTTCAGATGCTCGGGAGCAGTCGGCCTTGCGTGGCGCTCGAAGAAGGAAGGTGTTGCCACGATCGCGGTACGCTGGCGCGGACCGATCGGGACGGCGATCATGTCCTGCGCGACGATCTCGCCAAAGCGAACACCCGCATCGAAACCCTCCGACACCATGTCGACAAGGTCGTTATCGACGACGATCTCGATGTTGACCTTCGGATGACTTTCGAGAAACCGCGCAACGATTGGCAGGAGAACCATTTTTGCCGAAGCGCGCGCCGTGTTGAACCTCAACCGTCCGATCGGCGCTCCCCGGAAATTGTTGAGATCGTCAAGGGCGTCCTCGATGTCGCGGAAGGCGGGCGCCACGCGGGCGAGCAGAAGTTCTCCCGCCTCGGTCAGCGCAACGCTGCGGGTGGTCCGGTTGAAGAGCCTAAGGTCCAGGCGCTCCTCAAGCGCCTTCAAGGCGTGGCTGAGTGCGGACGGCGTGCAGCCGATCTCGTCGGCGGCACGGCGGAAGCTCTGGTGGCGGGCGAGCGCAAGGAAAGGCGACAGGTCGGACGGCGATATGGTTCGCATTGATGAATGCTATTCAACAACTCAACAAGAATCCAGTCGATTATCTCAGCAGACGTCTCGCAGTACAACCTTCCCAGCCGCCGACGATGGAGCGGCGAAACAAACCGGAGGTTCACATGCATACGTGGTTCATCACTGGCGCATCCCGTGGATTTGGTGCTCTTATCGTTGAAAAGGCCCTGGCGAAGGGTGATCAGGTGGTCGCGACGGCGCGCAATCCCAGGGCGATCGCGAACCGCTTCGGGGATCATCCCAATCTCCTGGCCGTCGCGCTCGACGTCACTGACGAGGCCCAGGCGCATCAGGCTGTGGGCCAGGCGATCGCGCGCTTCGGGCGCATCGACATCCTGGTCAACAACGCCGGCTACGGTCTCCTGGGCGCGGTCGAGGAAGCGACAGGTCCCGAGATTGAAGCGCTCTATCGGACCAACGTCTTCGGACTTCTGGCCGTGACCCGCGCGGTGCTGCCGCACATGCGCCGCCAACGCCATGGGCGGATCCTCAACTTCTCATCCGTCGGCGGCTACCGCAGCGGACCTGGTTTCGGCGTTTACTGCTCGACGAAGTTTGCCGTCGAGGGACTGACCGAGGCTTTGGCGGCGGAACTCGCGCCCCTCGGAATCTACGCGACGGCGATCGAGCCCGGTTATTTCCGCACGGATTTTCTCGACTCGACGTCACTGAGCATCAGCCCGATCGAGATCAGCGACTATGCGGAGACCGCAGGTGCCGTTCGCAGCAAGGCGAAGGAGATCAGCCACAACCAGCCGGGCAACCCCGACACGCTTGCGAACGTACTGATTGCGTTCGTCGATGCGGAGCAGCCGCCGGTCCGGCTTCCGCTTGGCAGCGACACGGTGGCTGCGATCGAGGCCAAGCACGCTTCGGATCGCGATCTTCTTGCCCAGTGGCACACGGTTTCCGTTTCGACAGACTTCGAACAGGCCGTTTGAAACAGAGCCTGGATCGATTTTCTTCTGATCAGCAATAAATGCCGCCGGTACCGACTGCCCGGAACCATCCGGGGTTCGGTGCCGGCGATCCAATCCCAGCGTTTTCGCGCAAAGGCGCTTGTCGGGCTCTAAAACATGAGTATAAGAGACAAGTATTGGCGTGCGGCATCGGACGAGCCGCAGCTTTTCCCGCGAAGTTTGCATCATGCCTGAAGAAATCCACCCCCAAGACCGCCGTGGCGCGCTTCGCTAGGAAGGGTGGCTGATGGCAAGCTCTCTCAATCACTGGCTCGGTCTGCTCTTCAGGCGTCACCACAAGGAGGTGGTGCGCTACGCATCGCGCCTGATCGGCAATCGGGATGACGGTGAGGAAGTTGTGCAGAACGCCTATCTGCGCATGGTGAGGGTAGACCGCCGCAGCGTCGAGCACCCGCGTTCCTACCTGTTCAGGGCAGCGCGAAATGCGGCGATCGACTTTCGCATCAAGCTCGAGCGGGAGTGGTCGCGCCGGGTCGAATTGGACCAGGCAGACCGTCTGTCATCGTCGGACGATTTTGCGTTGCGGCTGGAATTTCGCGACAAGGTCGCAGCCCTTTCCGTTCTCTTGAACGAGTTGCCGGTGGCCTGCCGAACGGCCTTCATCATGAACAAGGTCGAGGGCCTTTCGCACCGCGAAATAGCCGAAACGCTGGGCATCTCGGTCAGCATGGTCGAAAAGCACATGCTGCGTGCCCTGAGCCATTGCGCGACGTGCGGCGAGAGCTGGACCATGTCTGACAAGGGGCGGCGATGAAACCGGCATCAGCGACAACGCAATGTCCCGCAAGGGACATCTCCGACGCGGCGCTCGCCTGGGTCGTCCGGCTGCATTCCGGCGAGGCGACCAGCGAGGACCAACGCGCCTATGATGCGTGGCGCGGACAAAGTGCCGAGCACGAGGCGGCGGCGGTCGAAGCGGAAGCCTTGTGGGACGATGCGGCACATCTGCGCCGCGATCGCCGCACCGGTCTCGTCTATCCCGGCCGCGACACCGCACTCCTTTCGCGCCGCCGTCTTCTAACCGGTGCGGTCGGCATCGCTGTTCTGGGAGGCGGGCTTGCCGCTTCGCGCCCCTGGCTGCGCATCCTCGGCTCCGACTATGCGACCACCACGGCAGAGACGCGTTCGATCAACCTGCCCGACGGGTCACGGGTGGTCCTCAACGCGCGCACTGCGATGGACGTGGATTTCGACGAACGGGCGCGCCGGGTGGTCCTGAAGGAAGGCCAGGCATTCTTCGACGTGGCGGCGGACGCACGACCCTTTCAGGTTGCCTCAGGTGAAACCATCGTCAAGGCCCTTGGAACCGCCTTCGACGTGGACGCCAATGCCGCCGATGGTTCGCTCGGCATTGCTGTCACCCGCCATTCCGTTCGCGTATCGCCAATGGCAGGCGGGGACCTCATGGGCGTTACGATCGCCGAGGGAGAGCGCGTGTCGGTCGGGGGTGACGGCGCCATCGGTAACCCTGTCGTGCAGGATCCGGCAATCGCACTCGCATGGCAGTCCGGCATGTATGTCGCCGAAAACCGCAGGCTCGGCGACGTCGTCGCTGCCCTTAGCCGCTATCACGGCGGCTGGATCGTCTTCAGCCACGACCGCTTGAAGTCGACATTGGTCAGCGCGGTGCTGGATCTCAGAACCCCTGACGCCTCGCTTTCAGCACTTGCGTCCGGCCTGCCGATCCGGGTCACGCGCATGACGCGCTTCGTGACATTGATCTCGGCGGTCTAGCCGGTTTCATTTTTTTTCGAACATCGTTGCGGGTTTTTGGGTGACGCCTCGTCTCGGCTTTTGAGGGGTGTGTCCTGCCAGCAGGAAGAACGATCCCTCGCTCACAGCATGGGAATAGGGATCAGATGTCCAGACAAACGGGGCGAAACAAACTTCTTGGCGCGGTCGTGGTCGCAACCACGGCGGTCGGTTCACTTCAAACGGCAATGCCGGCTCTGGCACAACAGGAACGGTCTGCCCGTTCCGGCGCCACCACCTTCGACATACCGGCGCAGTCCCTGACCGCGGCGCTTACGGCATTTGCGCGGCAGTCGGGGCTGAGACTTGCCTATTCGGCATCGCTGACCCAGGGGAAATCCGCGCCTGCCGTCAGCGGACCGATCCCCCCGGCAGAGGCGCTCTCCCAGCTTTTGTCCGGCAGCGGCCTCTCCTATAGCCTGAACGGCGGGACCGTCACGATCACCGAGCGCGTTTCCGGTGCGCACGCGGTCGGTGCGGCCAACGGCGAGACGATGCTTGCGCCGATCGTCGCCGGCGGCGGCATCATCAATCCGGTGGATGCGCCCTATGAAACGGCTGCGCCGACCGCCTACATCTCGCAAGAAAATATCGACCGCTTCCGCGGCTCGAGCCCGGCCGACATTTTCCGCGGCACGCCGGGCGTGCTTTCCGGCGAAGCGCGCAACGGCGCCGGCGCCGTCGACGTCAACATCCGCGGCATGCAGGGTATGGGCCGCGTTGCCGTCACCGTCGACGGAGCCAGCAATTCGGCCACGGTCTATCAGGGCTATCAGGGCATCTCCAACCGGACCTTCGTCGATCCGGATTTCCTGGGGGGCGTCGATATCACCAAGGGATCGGACGTCGCATCGAGCGGTATCTCCGGCACGGTGGCGATGCGCACGCTGGACGCCGGCGACATCGTGAAGGAGGGGCACACATTCGGCCTTCGGGTCAAAGGCGGCTTTGGCACCAACACATCCACGCCGCCGCCGGCCGGCACCACGGCGGGCTATGCCTGGCCGGGGGGCACCTGGGCGCCTCCGGTCGCAACGGCAAAAAGCGACGGAATGGACCGCCCCTCGTTCTTCGATCCGACCAGCGGCTCGGGCAGCATCGTCGGTGCGATGCAGGAAGAAAACGTCGACCTCCTTGCCGGTTACGCCTATCGCCGGCAGGGCAACTATCACGCGGGCACCAACGGACCCTCGGCAGTACCGGTGAGTATGGGACCGCGACCCTTCTGCTATGAGAGCGGCGTATGCCTGCCGCCCGCCCGGGGCTGGAAAGACTATATCGACAATATTGGCATCGCCAACTACCGCGCCGGCGAGGAGGTGCTGAACACCCAGCTCCAGACAAAGTCCTATCTCGCCAAGGGCACCGTTCGCTTCGAGAACGGTCACAGCCTGCAGTTCGGCTACAATGGTTTTCGCAGCGAGGCCGGCGACCTCCTGGCGTCGCGCCTGACCTCGGATCGGGGTCAGGCGATGCAGCAGGGCCAGACGGCGGGAACGAAGGTCGATGCCGGCACGCTTCGATACGGCTGGAAGCCTGACGACAACGACCTCATCGATCTCAAGGCCAATCTCTGGGCCACGCGGCTGGAGCTGCGCAATCCCCGGCGGAGCGGCGTGCTCTATCCGCAGCCCGGAGATTTCGGCCTGCCGGCCGATTTCCGCACCGGCTCCGACACCTTCATGTGGGGCGCCGATGTCGCAAACACGTCGGTTTTGACGACCGACTACGGCGGGCTCGACCTGACCTACGGCCTGTCGTTCCTGAGCGAGGATACGCGACCGAGCAAGTTCACACCGGAACTGGAGACCTGGCTCGACCTTCGCGATGGCACGCGGCAGGAGGCGGCGGCCTTCACTAAGGCTGCCTGGAAAGCCACCGATTGGCTGACGATCAATGGTGGCCTGCGCTACCAGCACTACTGGACCGAGGATCGAAATGCCCCCGAACAGGCCCGACCGGGCTACACCTACGACACAGCCCTCAGCGACGGCGGCTTCAGCCCCTCGGTGGGCGTGACGTTGGAGCCTTTCGACGGCACTCAATTTTATGTGAACTACTCGAACGCACTGCGCTCGCCGAGCATCTTCGAGGGCGTTTCGGCCTTCACCATGAACGTCAATTCCAACCTGCGGCCGGAACGGTCGAGCAATTGGGAAGTGGGCACCAACCTGAGGCGCGAAGGCGTATTTTCGGCCGACGACCAGGCGATGATGAAGCTCGGCTTCTTCGACTGGAATGTCGACAACTACATCTCGCGCGAATGGTATACCGATCCGCGCGGGATCTCCGGCATGCGCATTCACAACATTGCCGGCGCGCACTTCCAGGGCATAGAACTGTCCGGTCGTTATGAACGCGGCGGCTTTACCGCCGAGCTCGCCGCCAACTACTACACTGACGTCGAGTTTTGCCGAACAGCGACCACTTGCGGACACAAGTCGCTCTATGCCGACTACGCCACCAACCAGGTGCCGCCGGAATACACGGTCGCGCTGACGCTGTCGCAGACATTCCTCGACGACGCCTTGACGGTTGGCGGGCGGATTTCTCGCACAGGATCGCGCGCGATCGGTCATGGCGACGTGACCGCGCAGGGCGCTTCCCAGTTCATCTCGCTGATCGACTGGAAGCCCTATACGCTGGTGGACGCGTTCGCCGAGTACCGGATCAACGAGACCCTGACGGCGGCCTTCCGCATCGAGAACCTGACCGACGCCTATTATGTCGATCCCTTGAGCCTGGTGCAGCAGCCCGGCCCGGGACGTACCTTCTACGCGTCGTTGAAGGCGGAGTTCTGAGCCCGCGAACCGCATGCCGTTCATGACCGCGCCGGCGCCGGCGCGGCCAGCTATTCGACGACTGCGGCGACAGGATTTTCGTCACGGCCTCGCAGTGGTTTTTCCGGCATGAGATGAAAGAAGACGAGCGCCGCCGCCACCGCTGCGGCGCTCGCGATGAAGATATAGGTGAAGGGCACGGCCGACGTAACCGTCGTGCCGAGCGGTCCCACCCCTTCGCCAGCAAGCGGCAGTCCGTTGCCAAGAGCGATCGCGCCGAATGCCGCGACGCCGAGGGCGCCACCGAGCGATCGCAGGAACGTCAGAACACCGGTTGCGACGCCAAGATGCGCCTGGTCGACGGCGTTCTGAACCGAAATCGTCGCCACCGGAAAGGTCATGCCCGAGCCGAAACCGGCGGCGAATGTCAGCATTTCGAGGACGACGAGCGAGGTCCGACCGGCGAGAGCAGCAAGGGCCGCCAGGCAAAGAAAGGCCAGCGCGCCGCCGACCAGCGCCATCCTCTTATAGTGAACGATGCGCGGTATCGTCCGCCCGCTGGTCGTCGCTCCACAGACGGTCCCAAGCAGCAGGCCGAGCATCACCACGCCCGAACTGCTGGCCGACAGGCCATGGAACGTTTGCGCATAGACGGGGATATAGACCGAGAGCCCGACATTGGCGCCCTGCGCCAGGAACATGGCGAGCGTTCCGTAGCGGACGATGGGATTGCCAAGCACTTCCAGCGAGATCAGTGGCTCGCTCGCCCTGCACAGCCGCAGGGCGAAGGCGAGCCAGAGGACGACGGAAGCGCCGAGCAAGCCGAGTATGACGGTGGAAAGCCAGGGATAGCGGCTGCCGCCCCAGTTGAGCGCAAGCAGCAAGAGCGCGGTCGCGGCGACGAGCAACAGAGCGCCAACCCCGTCGATCCGGTGCGCACGGGCGACGGTCGGCAGTTTCCTCAACGGTTTGTTGATGATCGCCATCGCCGCAAGCCCGAGCGGGATGTTGATCCAGAAGATCAGGGACCAGTGCAGGTGTTCGGCGAAGGTGCCGCCGAGCAGCGGTCCGGCAATGCTCGCAACCGCCCACGTTCCGGATATCCAGGCGGCGTAGCGCGCCCGTTCCTTGGGCGGAACGAGGTCGCCGATGACGGTCTGCGCCAGTGCGAACAGGCCGCCGCCACCCAGGCCCTGGACGGCGCGGCCGACGATCAACGTCAGCATGTTGGGTGCCAGCGCGCTGATCAGCGATCCCGCAAGGAAGATGATGATGGCCGCAAAGATCGTCGGCCGCCGTCCGTAGATATCCGAGATCTTGCCGTAAAGCGGCGCCATGGCCGTCGCGGTCAGGAGGTAGCCGGTCACGACCCAGGGCAGGTAGTCGCTATGTCCCAGCGCCTTGCCGATGGTCGGCATCGCCGGCGCCACGATCGTCTGGTCGAGCGCGGCCAGAAGCATGGAGAGAAGAACGCCGCCGATGATGACGTTCTTTTCCGGCTCGGAAAGGGCGGACCCCGTTGCTGCCATTGCATTTCGATGAAGCGTCTCAGTCATTCTTGCGGCCTGATTGCAATCCGACGTTTAGTAGTGCCGACGGCATTCAGAAAGGCTGGCATGCCGATAGTCAACCGCCTTGGCGATCAGACCGGACCGGCGCCTCCGATGCACCGCACGATGGTCTGCACGAGCGTAGCAGGATGCGGGGCTGTGCGGGGCGAAAACCGGCAGCCTGGGCTTGCTGATTTGACAAACTTTGCCAAAGTATGCCATGCTTGCCCGCAGGAAATGGAGACCGACATGGCGACGATGAACGTATCCTTGCCCGACCCGATGAAGGATTGGGTGGAAGCGCAAACGCGCACGGGCCGTTATGCCAACGCCAGCGATTATGTGCGCGACCTCATCCGCAGGGATCAGGAGCGAAATGACAAGGTTGCGGTGATGCAACGCTTTGTCGACGACGGTCTGAAGAGCGGCGTCGGGTCCCGCTCCAAGGACGAGCTCTTTTCCGCGGCGCTTACGCGCGCTGAAGTGCCGCGCGGATAATGGCGTTTCGGCTTTCCGTCGCGGCAGAAGAAGACATCATCGCGATCGCCGCAGATGGGGTGCGCCTTTTCGGCTCCGCCCAGGCGCGGCGATATCACGATGAACTCTTCGCCGTATTCGCCTTGATTGCCGCCAACCCGCGCATGGCGCGCGAACGCACGGAGCTGTCGCCGCCGATGCGCATCCATCCGTTCAAGGCGCATCTGGTCGTCTACCGGGTCGAGGCGGACGGCGACATCCTCGTCGTTCGCGTCCGTCATGGGCATGAGGACTGGATCAGCAACGCATTTTAAGCAGGGGACGGCGCCATCGGGCGCCGTCCCCTGTTGCTTCTCGGTCGCGAGGCAGTTGCCTGCGGCCGGTGTCAGACGCTCTTTCGCGTGACGAAGCGTGTTTCCAGATAGGCCTCGATCGCTTCGGATCCGCCCTCGGTGCCGTAGCCGGAATCCTTGATGCCGCCGAAGGGGACTTCGGGGAGCGCCAGGCCCAGATGGTTGATCGAAATCATTCCGCTTTCGACCTCGCTTGCCAGGCGGTGGGCGCTGCGCTCCGATCCGGTAAAGGCATAGGCCGCAAGACCGAAGGGCAGGCGATTGGCCTCGTTGATCGCCTCGTCGAGATCATGGAAGCGATTGATGATCGAGACCGGGCCGAACGGCTCGTCGTTCATGATCCGGGCGGAAAGCGGCACGTCCGCCAGAACCGTCGGCTCGAAGAAGTAGCCGCGGTTGCCGATGCGATGGCCGCCGGTCGCCAATCGGGCACCATGCTCGAGCGCGTCGGCAACCAGGCTTTCGATCGCCGGGATGCGCCGCTCGTTGGCAAGCGGCCCCATGTCGACGCCGGCTTCGAGACCGTTGCCGACCTTGATCGTCTTCGAGGCGGCGACGAAGCCGTCGAGGAACTGATCGGCGACGCGCTCCTGCACGAGGAAGCGGGTCGGCGACACGCAGACCTGGCCGGCATTGCGGTACTTGCTGGCGGACATGATGGCGACGGCGCGTTCGACATCGGCATCATCGGTGACGATGACAGGCGCATGCCCGCCCAGTTCCATCGTCGCGCGCTTCATGTGCTGGCCGGCAAGGGCCGCCAGCATCTTGCCGACCGGGGTCGAGCCGGTAAACGACATCTTGCGGATCACCGGATGGGCGATCAGGTATTCCGAGATGACCGAGGGCACGCCGTAGACGAGGTTGACGACGCCGGCCGGAAGCCCGGCATCGACGAAGCAGCGGATGAGTTCGGCCGGCGACGCCGGTGTTTCCTCGGGCGCCTTGACGATGATCGAGCATCCGGTGGTCAGCGCCGCCGACAGCTTGCGCACCACCTGGTTGATCGGGAAGTTCCAGGGCGTGAAGGCGGCAACCGGACCGACCGGCAGCTTGACGGTCATCTGGGTGACATCGGGTGCGCGCGGCGGAATGATCTGGCCGTAGGCCCGCTTTCCCTCCTCGGCGAACCACTCGATGATGTCGGCGGCGCCAAGGATCTCGCCCTTCGACTGGGCAAGCGGCTTGCCTTGCTCGCGCGTCATCAGAAAGGCGATGTCGCCGGCCCGTTCGCGCAGCAGGGCGGCTGCCGACCGCATCACCTGGGCGCGGTCGAAGGCGGAGGTTGCCCGCCACGTCTTGAAGCCCTTCTCGGCGGCCGCAAGCGCCTCATTGAGGTCTTCCACTTCGGCCCAGGCCACCTGGCCGATCGTTTCCTCGTTGGCGGGGTCGATGACGGGAATGGTCTTGCCGGAACGCGCCGGCCGCCAGGCGCCGTCGATATGAAGCAGGATGTCTGGATAGTGAGCCATGGGAAACCCTTTACTGAATGAAGTTCGCCGCTTTGAGCGCGATGCCGTAGGATCAGGTCAATGGGGAACAGGTCGCCTGGCCAGGCGACCTTGAGATCTGGAGATGGGGACGTGGCCGCCCCGTTGCAAGGCGGCAACCCTATTCGGGGCGAACTGAAGACGCTCCGCTCGCAGACGTCAACCCCCTGGCTGCCTTCTCGAACTCGTCTGCGTATTGCTAGCCCGATCAGGGGAGTGCCGATGTGGCCTGCGGCTGACCGCCGAAGTGGGCAATCATGAGCCTGCACAGGCTTTCCATTGCGGGTCCGCGGACCCGATCGATCCGGCGGATCGTGTAGAGGGGGAGAAGCGGGCCGGGGAGACCGTTGCGGGCCGCGAGTGGCACCTCGCAGAGCCGCCCTTCACCAATATCTGCCGCGACCAGCCATAGCGGCAGATGACCCCACCCGGCCCCGGCAAGAATGAGGGCGTGTTTGGTCGCAAGGTCGCTGACCCTCAGCGTTTGCTGCGAGAAGACTGCGTAGCTCACCGCCTGCGCATCGGCTGCAGGATCCGCAACGACGATCTGCAGATGGTCGGCAAGATCGACCGTCGTCAGGCCAACGGTTCCGTCGCGGGGTGCGGCCAGGGGATGACCGCCGGCGCATACCGGAACCATGCCCGGAAAGGCTGCGACCGCCTCGCTGGCGATATGTGCGTCCGTTTCCTGTGCCGCCGTCAGGCCGAGGTCGCAGTCGCCGTCGAGCACCAGGCTCAACGCCATCGTCATCGGCGCCGTCACAAGCTCCACCCGCACGCCGGGATGGGCGCGGGTAAAATCGCTGATGACCCGTGCAATATCCGGCAGAGGAAGCAGCGGGTCGAGCGCCACGCGCAGCGCCGATTCCATGCCCTGATTGAAGCCGTTCGCCTTGGCCCGCAGCGCGTCGGCCTTTATCAGCAAGGTCCTGGCTTCTGCAAGCAGGGTCGCTCCGGCCTTCGTCAATTCGGGGCGGTGCTGGGAGCGGTCGAACAGCGGCAGGCGCAGTTCCGTTTCGAGGTTCAGGATGGCGCTGCTGAGGCCGGATTGGGCACGCCCGAGCGCGCGCGCTGCCGCCCGGAACGAACCGTGGTCGACGACGGGACGAATACGCGCAACTGGTCGAGCGTCAAGGCATCCAGCATGATCGGCCATCCCGATCAAAGTGATCGATATTTGAGCAATTACATTGATCATTTGAATTGGGCAATGCTCCGCCCACGGGTCAAGGGAGCAGGCAATGGAACGGCCGATCATCAATCACCACACCTCCGACACGCGGGAGGCATGCGACTGTGATCGCATCACCGTCCGTATCTTCGCCTCTTCCGTCCCGTGTAACGTCGATGAAGCTTCTATCGCCGGCCGGCCGCCGGACGAGGCTTTCCTGCTGCTAGGGCCTGGCGTGGATCCGGTATTTCGCACCCACGTTTCCGGATCTGTCGCCCAGGCTCTAGCGGTCGGGTACCGCACCGTTGGGAGCACGCCGTGATGCCGCGCATGCGCCCCATTCCCGCAATCGGCCAAGCTCGTGGCGTATCGTCACCTGATGCCCGCGATGTCAGTGCCGTTCTCGCGTTCGTCGCCCGGGTCGAAGAGACCCAATGGCTCCGGGACGTCGACGGTTTCGTCTCGTTGCTGGCGCCACAGGCCGTATGGACAACCGCATTCGGGCGCCAAATCGTCGGCGCGCCGGCAATCCATGCCTTCACCGCCGCCGTACTCCCGAACCTGTTTCGCGATTTTCAGGCGCTCTACGACGTCGAGCGCATCACCTTCCTGCATGCGGATGTCGTCGCGGTGAACGTGCGGCAAATTCCTGTCGATGCCGAAGGCAACCGCCGGCCGGGCGAGGACGAGGGGCGGCCGCTCTATATTCTTCGACGCCACGATGGCGCCTGGAGGATCGTTGTCGCCCAGAACACCACGCACCAGAACGAAAAGATCGCCGCCCAGCAGCGGGCGGTGGATGAAGCAACCAGCGGCGAGACCCATGCGCATGAATGAAAGATCTGCCGGCCACGCCACCTTCGTCATTCGCCGCAGCTATGCCGCAACACCGGCGACCGTTGTCCATGCCTTTGCGGATCCCGCCACCAAACGACGCTGGTTCTTCGAAGGGGAGGGGTGGACGGTCGACGAATTCACCTCGTCTTTCGAGGTCGGCGGCCGCGAGCACAGCCGCTTCCGCTTCGGAAACGGCCCGGTCATGTGCAACGACACGATCTATCTTGAGATCGTTGCGAATAAGCGCATCGTCTTCTCCTACACGATGACCGTGGCGGGAAGGCCGATTTCGGCTTCGCTCGGAACCCTCGAATTTTCCGCCGACGGCGAGGGAACGCGCCTCAACTACACCGAGCAGGCCGCTTTCCTCGATCGTCTCAACGAGCCGGGCGAACGTGAGGTTGGGTTTCGCGAATTGTTTCAGGCGCTTGCCGACGAAATCGAGCGCGCGCCGGCCGATGCCTGACGGACGGAGGAACCGTCACCACTGAAGCGATGGCCGTCAAAACCTGATGAGCGACACCCGAATATGAACAATTTTTAATTGTTTTTCAGGGTGTTGCGCCATTGAAGCGGCCACATTTAGGCCCAGCTTCCGATAGTCGGCACCACCTATCGCCGCGTGCCGACAGCAAGGTCTGCGGAGGCGCCGATGCTCAGCCGATCAAGTGTCACGTGTCGTATCGCCGTCGTTCTTCTCGCAATCGCCGCCGTCGGGTTCGTGGTGGCGCGCAAGCCCGTGCCGAGCGAAGCGAAATTGCCAGCCAACGCGGCCGTCAGCACCAAGCGTGGCGCCGTGTCCGTGCAGACGGCGACAGTGACGCTTAAAGATGTTCCCGTTGTCGTCCATGCCCTGGGCAACGTGCAGGCCCCCGATACCGTGGAAGTGGGCGCGCGCATTGCGAGCCAGATCACGGCCATCCACATCAAGGACGGGCAGATGGTCAAGGCGGGCGACCTGCTGTTCACGCTCGACGACCGCACGATAAAGGCCGGGCTTGCCCGTGACCAGGCGATCGTCGCCAAGGATACCGCGCAGCTTGCCGACGCCAACACGGAACTCGAGCGTGCCAAAACCTTGCGCGACGACAAGACCGGCACCCAGCAAAGCTATGACACCGCTCTCTCGCTTCAGCAGGCGGCGCAGGGGACCCTGGATGCCGATCGCGCCACCGTGGATGCCGATCAGGTCGCGCTGAGCCTGACCGAGATCACCGCGCCGATCGGTGGACGCCTGGGCGCCGTGCAGGTCGCGCTCGGAGATCTTGTCGGCCAATCGGGCGCGACATCGAACAATCTGGTGACGATCACGGCGATCGACCCGATCGACGTTACGTTCCGCCTGCCGGAAGAGCGCTTGCAGACGTTCAAGGATCTGATTGATCGCGGGACGCCTCCACCGGTTCGTGCCAGGTCGAGCGGCACGCAAACAGTGATCGGCGAAGGCGTACTCGATTTCATCGATTCTGCCGTCGATACCGCATCCGGCACCATCGCCATGCGCGCGACCTTCCCCAATACCGCTCAGAAGCTCTGGCCGGGCCAGTTCGTGGATGTCGATATCGATCAGGCGCAACTGCATCAGGCGCCTGTTATCCCGAGCGTTGCGGTCCAGCCCGGGCAGGACGGCCCGTTCGTCTTTGATGTGAAGGATGACAACACGGTCGAGACCCGCGCCGTGTCCGTGCTGGCCGACGACGGCAAGGAGGCCGCCATCGGCACGGGCCTTGCCGCCGGTGACCGGGTCATCATCGAAGGACAGGCGCGGCTGAAGTCGGGTGATGTCGTTGTCGCTGCAGGCGCGGCCGATCTGGCCGCGGATTAGGATTTGCCATCATTCGGGAGTGCGTGAAATGCCGCTGTCCGAGTTCAGTATCCGCCGCCCGATCGCGACCGTATTGTTATCGGTCGCGCTCATCCTGGCCGGCGTTTTCAGCTATCTCGTCCTGCCGATTGCCGCGCTTCCGCGAACGGATTTCCCGGTCATCAACGTTTCTGCCTCGTTGCCCGGCGCCTCGCCCGAGACCATGTCGACGTCGGTCGCCATTCCGCTGATCAAGCAGTTCGCCACCATCGCCGGGATCGACACGATCTCGACGACGAATGCACTCGGCTCGACATCGATTTCAATCGAGTTCGTGCTCGGGCGCAACATCGATGCCGCCGCCGCCGACGTGCAGGCAGCTATCACCAGGACGCTCAGGCTGCTGCCACAGGACATGCCGGCGCCGCCAAGTTACCGGAAGATCAACCCGGCGGATGCACCGGTCTTGCTCCTGGCGCTGAAGAGCAGCACCGTGCCGCTCACCGCCCTCGACGCCATCGCGCAGCAGGTGATTTCGCCCACGCTTTCGGTGCTCGACGGGGTGGCGGAAGTGTCCATCTTCGGCAGCCAGCAATATGCCGTGCGCATTCAGATGCATCCTGACGCGCTTGCCGCGCGCGGCATTTCCGTCGACCAGTTGAGGACGGCGGTCGCGGCGGCGAACGACAATTCGCCTCTCGGCACCGCGCAGACCAGCGATCGTCAGGCGGCGATCGTTGCGGACACGCAGCGCATGAATGCCGCCAGTTTCGCGGATATCATCGTCAAAAGCGTCGACGGCAGGACCGTGCGGCTCGGTGACGTCGCGACGGTGATCGATTCCGTTGCCAACAACCAGACGGCAAGCTGGCACGACGGTTCGCGGGCGATCATCCTGGCCATCCAGCGGCAGCCGGATGCAAATACTGTTGAAGTCGTCGACCGGGTGCAGGCGCTTCTGCCGTCGCTTCGCCAGTCGCTTCCGGCCGCAGCCTCGATCGAAACGCTCAGCGACCGCTCCATGTCGATCCGCGGGGCGGTGCACGACGTCCAGTTCACCCTGATCCTCACCGTCGGCCTCGTGATCCTCGTCATCTTCGCCTTCGTTCGCCGCCTCTGGGCGACGCTTATTCCAGCGCTTGCCGTTCCGATCTCGATCATCGCCACCTTCGCGGCGATGTATCCGCTTGGCTTTTCGATCGACAATATCTCGCTGATGGCGCTCACGCTTTCCGTCGGGCTGGTGGTGGATGACGCCATCGTCATGCTGGAAAATATCGTGCGGCACATGGAAGAGGACGGCATCGATGCCTTCTCGGCGGCGCTCATCGGTTCGCGTGAGATCGGCTTTACGATCATCGCGATTTCGCTGTCGCTCGTCGCGGTCTTCATTCCCGTCTTGCTGATGGGCGGCGTGATCGGCCGCATTCTCAACGAATTTGCGATCGTCGTCACCGTTGCCATCCTCGCTTCCGCCTTCGTTTCCCTTACCCTGACGCCGATGCTTGCAGCGCGGCTTCCGGTGAGGGCGGATGGAGCAGAGAAAGCGCGCTGGCTGCGGCAGCTGGATCTTGTATTCGAACGAGGTTTCGACGGGCTTCTGCGCGCCTATGAGCGGCTGCTATCGCTCTGCATAAAGGCGCGCGCGCTGGTGTTTCTGCTTTTCCTGTTTACCGTCGTGATCACGGGCTACCAGATCGCCACGATCCCGAAGGGGTTCTTCCCGCAGGAGGACATCGGCCAGTTGCAGGTTACGACCCAGGCGCGCCAGGACATTTCCTTCGCCGCCATGTCGAAGCTCCAGTCCAATGTGGAGGCGGTGTTTGCCAGTTCACCCTACGTCGCCCATGTCGCAAGCACGATCGGCTCGGGCGGCGCGTCGAGCGCGCTCAACTCCGGTCGGCTTTTCGTCGAGCTAAAGCCCAAGACCGAGCGTCCGCCGCTTGAAACCGTCCTTGCGGATTTGCGCCGGAAGCTGGCGGCGATCCCCGGTATCCAGGCCTTCATGTCGCCGGTCCAGAACCTCTCGTTCGGATCGCGCGCGTCGGCCAGCCAGTACCAGCTGGTGCTCCAGAGCCTCGATCAGCCGTTGATGAACGAATGGGCGCAGAAGCTCCATGATGCGATGAGCGCGGATCGGACCTTCTTTACCGACGTCAACAGCGACCTTCAGATCAACGCTCCACAAACACGCCTCGTGGTCGACCTCGACAAGGCGGCAACGCTCGGGGTCAACGCGAGCGAACTGCGCACCACGCTCTATGGCAGTTTCGGTACCGAGCAGATCTCGACGATCTACACGGCGGGCGACAGCTACGAAGTGATCCTGGAACTCGATCCCTCGATGCAATGGTCAGCCGACAAGTTCGACGAACTGCGTGTCGGCAGTGCCAATGGCGGCCTTGTTCCGCTCGGGGCCTTCGCCCGGGTCGAGACCGTATCCGGACCGCTCACCGTCAACCAGCTCGGCCAGCTGCCAGCGGTCACGCTTTCCTTCAACCTGCCGGCCAAGGTCGCCCTCGGTGACGCCCTTGCGGAGATCGACCGCCTCAAGGCAGAAATCGGCATGCCGTCTGAGGTGACGACCCGCAATTACGGCACCACGCAGTTATTCGAAGACGCCGCCGCCAACCAGGGTCTGCTGGTGCTGGCGGCTATCCTCACGATCTACCTCGTGCTCGGTATTCTCTATGAAAGCCTGATCCATCCATTGACCGTGCTTTCCGGTCTGCCGTCAGCCATATCCGGGGCGTTGCTTGCCATCTATTTCGGCGGTTTCGACCTCTCGATCATCGCTATTGTCGGCGTGCTAATGCTGATCGGTATCGTCAAGAAGAACGCCATCATGATGATCGACGTTGCGCTGACGCTGCAGCGCGCCGGTTCGCCGGCCGCCGAGGCCATCCATAAGGCTTGTGTCATGCGCTTCCGCCCGATCATGATGACCTCGGTTGCTGCGATCATGAGCACGCTGCCGATCGCGATCGGCAGCGGCGCCAGCGCAGAACTGCGCCAGCCGCTTGGGGTCGCCGTCGTCGGCGGCCTGCTGGTGTCGCAGCTTGTGACCCTCTTCGTGACCCCTGTCATCTATCTATACATGGAAGATTTCATGCGGGTCGCTTCCCGCCTGGTTCGCCAGGGGCTGCAGATCACCAGGGGCGAACGACCGACTGCGGTCGACGATCAGCCGGGACACGGATAGCCCGCCCGTTCCGGGATCACGCTACCCTCAGGCGGATGAGGCGGATGTGAAGACCGCAAGCTGCGCATCGAAGGCGCGCTTGTAGGCCGGCCGCGCCTTGCCGCGCGCGACGTAGGCGGAGAGGTTGGGATACGCGTCGAGCAAGCCTGAGTTTTCCAGCCTGCGCAGCACCGTTACCATCAGCAGGTCGCCGGCACTGAAGGCGCCATCGAGCCAGTCGGCCTCCGCGAGCCGCCTGGACAATTGGGCGAGCCGAACTCGGATACGATCTTCGAGCATCAGCAGGCGCTCGTGATACCAGTCCTTGTCCCGCTCCACGTAGGTGGTCGCTTCACGCTCGAGGATCGGCGGCTCCACGGTGTTAAGCGAGGCAAACATCCAAGTGATCGCCCGTGCGCGGGCATCGGCGTCACTTGGAAGCAGGCCGGCATGACGCTCCGCGACATGAAACACGATGGCACCGGTTTCGAACAGGGCAAGGTCGCCGTCCTGATAGGTAGGGATCTGCCCGAACGGCTGAAGCGCGATGTGCGCAGGTTCCTTCATCGTCTTGAAGGTAACGAGGCGAACCTCGTAGGGCTGCCCCACTTCTTCGAGCGCCCAGCGAACGCGCATGTCGCGTGCGAGACCTCGGCCGCGATCGGGCGATTTTTCAAAGGCGGTAATCGTGATCGTCATCTTATCCTCCACGGCTTGCCTGTCCTGAAGACGATTGGCCAAGCGGGATCCCGACATTCATTTTCGCCGCTCGGCGCCGGAAGCGGAAACCGCGATGATGCTGGCAGATAAAGTGATCTCTTCCTCGGTCGGAGAACAGCCGGCTCGCTTCAAAAAGACGTACTGCTCGTCGAGACTAGCCCGAATGGACAGCTTGCTCCAACAGCCGTGGCGAAGTATAAAAGTGTCATAAACGTTATTGTCGAGCGCAATGGAAGTTGATGCCGGCAATTGCGTATCGCTTTCGCCTTTTGACCATGGATGTACTGGCAGAAGCCTTGAGAGCGAAAAAGAAAAGAAGGCCGGAGCCAGCGCGCTCCGGCCTTTTTTGCTGTCTGTTTATCGCTGCGATGCGCAATCCTATTGGCGCGGGCTTGCACCTTTAGCGGTCATGCATTGTTCCTGCTCCACGAGGGCTAATCCAGGGGTAGGTTTCCCCGTTTCGTCCTGTGGATGTTCGCGCCCCGTTCGCGATGGAGGGTCTAGGTGCTGCGATGCCGTGCCATCAGCTTTGCCTGAAGCACGACCACGACGAGCAGGAAGGCGCCGCGGATAACGGACTGCCAGTAGGCGGAAAGCGAGATCCAGCCGAGGCCGTTTTCGAAGTTCAGGATGTTGAAGACCATGGCAAGCAGCAGCGCGCCGGCAAGCGTCGCACCAACTGAGCCGGAACCTCCGGTCAACAGCGTACCGCCGACGACGACGGAAGCGATCGCGAAGAGTTCCCAGCCCACGCCTTCCGTCGGTTGCCCCGCGCCGAACTGGGAAGCGAGGATGACGCCGGCAAGACCGGCGAGCGTGCCCGAGGCGAGATAGACGCCGGCAAGCGCGCGCTCCACCTTCAGGCCCATCAGGCCAGCCGTCGCCTCGCCGTCACCGATCGCCAGGATATGCCGTCCGATCGGGAGCTTTTGCAGCACGAGCCAGCCGAGCACATAGGCCGCAAGCGCGATCCAGGCGGGAATGGGGAACCCCAGGAAATCGTCCTGCCCGATCACCGTGAAACCGGTGTCATAGGAGACGGAGACAGACTGGTTGTCCGCTAACAAAAGGCCGGTGCCATAGGCGGCGAGCATCGTCGCGAGTGTGGCGATGAAGGGCTGGATCCGCATCTTCGTAATGATGAAGCCGTTGAGCGCGCCGACGGCAAGGCCTGCCGCCATGCCGCCCGCAAGCCCCGCCGCCCAATGATAGGGGGATAACAGGGCTGCCACCACGCTTGCCATCGCCGCCGTGCCGCCGACCGACAGGTCGATGCCGCCGGTGATGATGACAAAGGCCATGCCGAGCGCGATCAGCGCGAACATCGAGTTGTAGCGCAGGAAGCTCAGGATGTTATAGGGCGACAGGAAGTTTTCATAGCGCAGCGCCCCGAAGAGGATGAGACCGGCAAGCGCCAGGATGACGCCGAACCGGGCAAGGTCGCCGGAGTTCTTGACCAGGAAGAGGCGGAGGATCGGTTGCATCGTGGTTGCCTCTAATGTTTGCTGGCGCGCTGCTGGATGAAGACGGCGGTGACAATCAGCCCGGCCTTGACGATGAGCGCTGCCGCATCCGGAACGCCATTGGCAAGCAGCGTGTAACGCACCAACTGGATCACGAGCGCGCCGAGTACCGTGCCGACGATGTTGGCCCGTCCGCCCGTCAGTAGCGTCCCGCCGACAGCAACCGCGGCGATAGCATCGAGCTCCATGCCGAGGCCGACAAGGTTGGCATCGCTTGCAGAGTTGCGGGCAACGACGATGAGACCGGCCACACCGGCAAGCGCGCCGCTTATCATGTAGACGAAGAGCTTGACCCGTTTCACCGGTATTCCGGTCAGGCGGGCGGCCTTCTCGTTGCCACCGACGGCGATGATCTGTCGGCCGATGACGGTGTAGCGGATCATCGCGAAAGCCGCTGCGACGATGACGATCATCAGCAGGACCTGGGCCGGAACGCCGGCGATGCGACCGAGTGCGATGAACTGGAAGCCTTCATTCTTGAAGACCTGCAGGTTGCCGTTGGTCATCACCTGGGCGATGCCACGGCCGGCGATGAACAGCACAAGCGTGGCGATGATCGGCTGGATCGAAAAGCGGGTGACGAGGAAACCGTTGAAGAGGCCGAAGAGGGCAGCGGCGGCGATCGGCAAGAGGAAGGCAAGAGCCACCGCGAGCGCCATGTTTTCCACCGGCCAGAACTGGCCCATGAAGATCATCGGCGCCAGTGCGCCGGCAATTGCCATCAACGAACCGACGGAGAGGTCGATGCCGCCGGTGGCAATAACGAGCGTCATTCCGGTCGCGACGATGACGATTGTCGCAACCTGGGTGAGGTTCACGTTCAGCGTCTGCAAGGACAGGAAGTTCGGCGTGACGGCGACGTTGAAGAGGATCAGCGCCAGGAAGGCGACGAAGGTGCCGTAGCGGCTGGCGAGCGTCAAAAGCCTGTTTCCGGACGAAAGGGTTCCCGACGGCTGCGGGGCAGGGGTCTCGATCGTCGTCATGTCATTCTTCCTGGTGGGCTTCCTGGTGGACTTCCTGGTGGGCCATGGCGGCAAGCAGCGCCGTCTCGCTCAAGTCCTTGCGCGACAGCGTCGCGACGGAAGTACCGTCGCTCAGGACCGTCACGCGGTCGGCGGCGGCAAGCAGTTCTTCGAGTTCAGACGAAATCATCAGCACGCTCAAACCCTCGTCGGCGAGACTGCGCAGGAGTTTGAGGATTTCCGATTTGGCGCCGATGTCGATGCCGCGCGTCGGCTCATCTACGATGAGGACGCGCGGGTCTGTGGCAAGCCAGCGGGCGAGCAGCACCTTCTGTTGGTTGCCGCCGGAAAGCTCCTTGATCGGCTGATCGGGGGAGGCACATTTGACGCCAAGCGCCCGGATGTAGCGGCTGACGATCTCATCCTGGCGCGCGCGGTCGACGATACCGGCTTTCTTCAGCTTCGGCAGCAAGGCGAGCGTCATGTTTTCGCGGATGCTCATGTCGGGCACGATGCCGTCGATCTTCCGGTCCTCGGACACGAGGCCGATCCCATCAGCGATCGCATCCGCCGGTTCGCGATAGCTGCGTCCCTGTCCCTCCATGCGGATCGTGCCGCGCTCCATCCTATCGGCGCCGAAGATCAAGCGCGCCGTTTCGGTGCGGCCGGAGCCGAGCAGTCCGGCAAGGCCGGAGATCTCGCCCTCTCGCACAGCAAGGCTGACGTCGCGCACGCGCACGCCGGCGCCCGCCTTGTCGAGTTCGAGGCGGACGGGCCGCACCGGCGCGTCCTTCTCCGGTGCCATGGCCTGAAAGGCGGCAAGCTCCTTGCCGAGCATGTGGCGCACCAGCGCCATTTTCGGCATGTCCGCCATCGGGCTTTTGGCGACCGTCTGACCATCGCGCATGATCGTCACGCGGTCGCATATCTCATAGAGTTCGTCGAGCCGGTGGCCGATGAAGATGACGGCGACGCCGGAGCGTTTCAGCGTGCGGATCGTATCGAAGAGGATGGCGACCTCGCGCTCGTCGAGCGAGGAGGTCGGTTCGTCCATGATGACGAGCCGGGCGCTCTGCGTCACCGCGCGGGCGATCGCCACCATCTGCCGTGTCGCCGCATCGAAATGCGCGACGGGACGGTCGACGTCGATCGTCAGGTTGAAGGTTTTGAGCACCGCTTCGGCCCCGCGCCACATGGCGGAATAATCGATCATGCCGAACCGCTTCGGCTCGCGGGAGAGGTAGATGTTCTCCGCCACGGAGCGCTGCGGGGCGAGATTGATTTCCTGGTAGATCGTCGCGATCCCGGCGGCCTGCGCCTCAGCCGGCATCGAGAAATCGACATCCCGACCGTCGTAGGCGATGCTGCCTTCGTCCCGGCGATAGACGCCGGTCAGGATCTTGATGAGCGTCGACTTGCCGGCGCCGTTCTGGCCGACAAGCGCCATGACCTCCGCCGGTTCGACCTCGAGCGAGGCGGATTTCAGTGCCGGCACGCCGGCGAACGCTTTGGAAATGCCCTGCATGGACAGAAGCATGGGTCTCCTCCCTATCTTCGCCATCCGCCGCCCCATTTGGGGGTGGGCGTCATCAGCCTACACTTGAACGGGCTGAAGGTCATGCTGCCGTCAAAAAGACGGCCGAGACGGTTGCGCCGTCCCGGCCGTGGAGGCTCGGGAGATTGGATCAATAGGCGTTGGCGAGTTCGGCGGCCGCGTTGGAGGCGTCGTAGAACTTGTCGTCGTTGATGATCATCGGGTCGATCTTTTCGCCCTTGGCGTAGCGCATCATCGTCTCAAACGCCTTCGGCCCGAAGCGCGGGTTGCACTCGACGACTGCTGCGATCTTGCCGTCGACAACCGCCTGCACGGCTTCCTTGCCGCCGTCGATCGACAGCACCAGGACGTCCTTGCCCGGCACCTTGCCGGCCGCTTCGAGTGCCGCGATCGCGCCGATCGCCATTTCGTCGTTGTGGGCGTAGATCACGTCCGCGTCAGGATGGGCCTGGAGCAGGGCTTCTGCCACCTGGCGGCCTTTGTCACGGGCGAAATCGCCGGTCTGCGAGGCGACGATCTCGAAACCGCCGGCCGCCTTGATCGCCTCGTCAAAGCCCTTCTTGCGGTCGTTGGCGGGCGAGGACCCGGTCGTGCCTTCGAGTTCGATGATCTTCGACTTGCCGTTGGCGTTCTTTGCCAGCCATTCGGCAACGCGCTTGCCTTCTTCGACGAAGTTCGAGCCGATGAAGGTCAGATAATCCTCGCCGGCCTTGGCCAACGACGGATCGACCGAGCGATCGAGCAGGATCACTGGAATACCCGCCTTTTTCGCGGCCATGACGGCGGGGATCAGCGGCTTTTCTTCGCGCGGCGCGAGAAAGATCACATCGACGCCTTGAGCGATCATCGAGTTGACGTCGGCGACCTGCTTGGCGGCGGAACCGGCGGCATCCGTATAGACGAGCTGGAAGCCGAGCTTTTCCGCTTCGGCCTTCATGCTGTTCGTCTGGGCGATGCGCCAGGGATTGTTGGATTCGGTCTGCGCGAAGCCGACCTTGTATTTGTCCTTCTGCTCGAGCTTCGGCACTTCGGCGATCGCGACACCCGCAAGGGCGAGCGCGCCGACGGCCGTTGCCGCCAGCATGAAGGTACGACGGGAAATCGTGGTCATAATCGGGTTCTCCTCCCAGATTGGCCGGTGCTCCTCTACCGGACGTGAGCGTTTTTGCGCTTCACATCTCCAAATCTTGCGCTAATAATATTAGCAGTCAAGGCCAAAATTTATGAGCACTTGCAAAAACCCGCGTGCGGTGCAATGCACGCTCAACTGCATGTTTCCGTCAATCGTCTCTGATTGAAGGGGAAAAACATGCAGAAATTCAAAGTGCTACAGCGACCTTTGCAAGTCTCCTAGACGCGCGGTGCTGTAGGGTAGGGGAACACACATGGCCAAGGGAAACGGGCGAAATCTGGAGAAAAAGGGGGAAGGACGCCCAACCATGACGGATGTCGCCAGGATAGCCGGCGTTTCCCAGTCAAGCGTTTCCCTGGTGCTGAACGAGATGTCGGGCTCGCGCATCTCGCCCGAAACGCAGCAGAAGGTGCGCGAGGCTGCTCATAAAATCGGTTATAAACTGCCAGCGACCCGAGGTCCGGTTGCAGCGGCGCCGGCGGTGGAAAAGGACACAATCGCCTTCATCGTCGATGAAATCTCCACCAGCCCGCACCCGGTCGTCAGCCTCGATGGCATTCGCGATTATGCTTTCGAGCAAGGCATGCTGGTCTCGGCGCATGTCACCCGCTCGAATCCGGAACTCGAGGAAGCGGTGTTGCGGTCGGTCCTGCGCGACCCCTCCATCGCCGGCGTCATTTACGCGACGATCTTCACCCGCAAGGTTGCCGTTCCCGAGGCGTTGGCGCCGCTGCCGACCGTGCTTCTCAATTGTTACTGCGAGCCGCGCCAGCATGTGGCGATCGTGCCGGGGGAGGTCGCCGGCGGTTTCGCCGCCACAGCGCATCTGACGGCGCTCGGCCACAAGCGCATCGGCTTCATCAACGGCGAGTGCTGGATGGACGCCGCCATGGATAGGCTAAAAGGCTACAAGCAGGCGCTTGCCTCAGCCGACATCGCCTTCGACGAAACGCTTGTGCGCGATGGCGACTGGCTGCCGCTTCGCGGCTACGAGGCCGGGTTGGACCTGCTCTCCATGCCCAACCCGCCGACAGCCATTTTCTGCGGGAACGACCTGATGGCGATCGGCGTCATGGAGGCGGCCCAGGAGAAGGGCTTGCGGGTGCCCACCGATCTCTCGGTGATGGGCTATGACGACCAGGAACTGGCGCGCTACACCCATCCGCCGCTCTCGACCCTCGTGCTGCCGAACTACGAAATGGGCCAGAAGGCGGCTGAACTCCTGATCGACATGGCGATCCACGGAAAACACATGCGGCCGATGACAATAAAAGTCGACGGACCGCTGGTGGTTCGCGATACCACCGCTATCCTGTCCGAAGCCAGAGCTTCAAAGAGCGCTCGATAAAAGCCGCCAGCAGCGCTCCCTCCCTTGCCCCGCCGCGGCGCGCGAGGCCGTGACGCAGACGCCGGTAATCTAGATACTTCGGATCCCTTGCTCAGCGTGTGTCATCAGCACGACCGACATCAAAACGCTCGTTTGTACACAATGGTTACGTGTGTTATCCGGCCGCGGTGATTTTCGGCGGTCTGAGAGTCTGCGTCTAGCAGACTGCACTCGCGGTAATGGGATTGGTTGTCGATGTTTGAGAAGGAAGCCTACTGGGTTTCGTGGTTGCGCTGGCATCTCTATCGAAAGCGCAGGGGCAAGCAGGGAGATGCCTTCAAGGGTGCCCTGCTGAAAATGCGGACGGCCGTGCGCAGACTGCCAAGGGGTGCACTGGTGCTTGATTGCGGCGCCAACGTCGGTGACGTCAGCGGCTATTTCCTGGCCAAGGGAATGAAGGTAATCGCGTTTGAGCCGGACCCGACTGCACTTGCGGTCCTCAAAGCGCGCTTCCCGAACGAGCCGCGACTGGTCATCGAGCAGAAGGCTGTCGGGGCGGCCGCCGGCTTTGCGCCTTTCTATCAGACCGAGGCGCTTGCCGATGGCAACATCAAGGAGACGATTGCCTCCTCCTTGATGCGTCGCGACGTTCACACGACGGCACCCGTTGCTCAGGTGGAGATCGCCAACCTGGCTGAATACATTCGTGGTTTGCCGGAGCGCGTGCGCATCCTCAAACTCGACATTGAAGGTTACGAGGCTGAAGTCCTCGAAGCCCTGCTCGCGGAACGCCTCGAGCGTCAGATCGACTTGATCCTGGTGGAAACCCATGAATTCTTCTCGGAAGAGCTAGCCGCTCGGATCGGTGCGCTGCGCTTGCGGATCGAACGGGAGAAGATCACGAATGTCTGCCTGGATTGGCACTAGAGCAGGCAGATCGTCGCTCTCACCTGGTTGCGCTTGGGTACTTGGTGGCGATCTTGCAACATCCATGGCAACCAGGAGGCAGGTGCTTCCGGTCGAAGTCCCGCGCGAACGTCGAGTCTTGGTTTGAGGGGCGAAGCCGGGGGCTCGCTTCTCGTCGCCAGTCGCGCACCAACTAAGGCGCGCCGGAATGCTCCGCGCAGGTAGGTACATGGTCGCGCTCGGCCGGCGCGTCGAAGGGGCACGGCTTTGACCAGTGAGTCGAGAGGCGAGACTGTCGCATCTCTAACTGGCCCAACTGTCGCACTTCAAATTAGAATGTACCCGGCCACAAGTTCTGTCAAAGCTGAATAGGGCTGCGACGTCGCCAGCCATTTAGAAATGCGACACTGCCCGCCGGCTTGCTCTGCCAGTCAGCCCCCGATCCGACCGGCTGGTCCGGGTTGAAAGGGCGGAGCGGGGGCGGGTGATGACACTCCCCTTCGGCTTTAGCTTTCTCAGTAGCAATTGTTTTGTCGCCGGTTGATACTCGCTTGCACCTGCATAGGGCGAGGTAGGGATCACAGCCGCACGATGCTTCCGGAAATCAAGCTGCATGGTGACGTCGATGTCGCCGCACTGTCCCCACTTCTTCGCGGTATGCTTCTTTCGGTTGCCTATGCTGACGGTGAGGGCGGCATAGGATTGACGGCGACCGGCGCCATGAACCGCAAGTTCGTGCATTGGGCCGCTGTGCACTTCCTTTGGCCAGGCTTCACAGCCGAAGACCTCTACAGCATCAACAAGGTGCTCAATGAAAGCGACATGCCGCCGCTTTGGGTGGTGCGCGACATGACCCGTCATCTGAAGCTTCTTCGTCGGAAAAAAGATGTGCTGCTGCCAACCAGACGCGGCCGGGAGTTCCTGGTGAACCCGCAAGCCTTCTTCGATCTGATCGCCACGGATTATCTCTATTCGTATGTCCATACCACCGAGCGGGAAGAGGAGGTCCGAGCGCGGTTACGCTGGTGGCGCATGTTCCTCAATCTTCTCAATATCAAAGCCAGGGAAGGGTGCACGCCAATAGACGTTGTGAAGATCCTCTATCCAGATTTGGCGCCTCTGTCGGACACCGAAATGACCATAGAAGCCTGGAAGTTGAAATCCGATCTCCAATATGGCGTCTTTCGGCGCTTGTGCTGGCTCGGTGTGCTCTATGAGGCACGAGAGGGGCTCACGCTCCTCCAGCATGGAGCCTTCCACAAGACGCCACTTTGGCCAGCTTGCCTGCAGTTGGAATCGGATACGCAGAGCGACATCGGCGTGCATTGACGCTCTTTATTCCGCCGCTGGCCGCCTCATCAACGCTTTCTCTCGTCGCGCAATCACCGCCGGATCGTTCATGAAATCCGTCCGCCGGCCAGGCTTGGGACCACGCTTCTGGTAGCCGTTGGCTGTGCTACCGTCTCGAATGCCGAACATATGATCCGTTTGGCCCGTTCGGCTCGGACCACTCTTGCTGCGCTGCTGTTGGCGTCCGGCCTGCATCTCGGCGACAATTGACAGCATGTCGTCCAGCCGCTTGTTGTCGACGACCTCGGCACGATGCACCGAGCGCAACGTATCGAAGGTCCTGTAGGGCAGGGCAAAGCTCTCGTGCATGATCTCAAGCCGACCGTCCGGATAATCGCAGACAATCACCTTCTGGCCCGCCAATGGCCTGGAAATCTCGGTCGGATCGAGAATGAACAGCACCTTGTCGTAACGCAGCGTCAGGGATTGCGACAGCGTGCGCACTTCCTTGCGGCACATGGCACCATCGAGGTTCTCATGGTCGGACAGCGGCCGGTGCATGTCCTTCGGATTGCGTGGTTGCTTGCCAAAACGAGTGTTGAAATCTGCAATGAACTCAGGCGCATAGACATTGGCAGCTTCGATCGTATCGATGCCGCGAAGTCGCATCTCCTTGACCAGCCGATCCTGCAATGTCTGGTTGGCACGCTCCACTCGACCCTTGGCCTGCGGGGTGTTGGCACAGATGATGTCGATATTGAGTTCATAGAGCGCCCGTCCGAACTGCGTCAGGCCGCTTGTCCGGTCTTTCTTCGACGCATGGAGCGAGCGGAAAACGCCGTGCTTGTCGCTGTAGAAGGCCAGCGGCTTGCCCCATTGCTGCAGATAGGCCTTCGTCGCGTGCAGATAATCGAATGTATTCTCCGATCCAGCAAAGCGAAGATGTAAAAGCTTGCCGGTGGCGTCATCAATATAGACGAGCAGGGCGCATTTGGGGCCGCGGTTCTCGAACCACCAGTGATGCGATCCATCGATCTGCACCAGTTCGCCAAAGCAGTCGCGCCGGCCACGTGGCTGGAAAACCCGTTTCTTGCGTTCCCGACGCGAGATCCAGATGCCAGCCTCGGTCATCCATTGCCGCAGCGTTTCCTTGGCAACAGAAATCCGGTGCAGCTCGATGAGCTTCTCGCGCGCCAGCGTCGGACCGAAATCCAGATAGCGTTCGCGGATCAGATCCAGCGCCGCATTGCGGAAATCCTCGCCGTGGCGCCGATTGCTCGGCCGGGATCGCTTCTTCGAAACAAGACCGGCCGGACCATCTTGATCATAAGCCTGCAGCAGTCTGTGGATCTGACTTCGACTGAGGTTGAGCAGTTCGGCAGCCTGGACAACGCTCAGGCGCTCGTCACGGATCTTCTGGATGACTTCGAGGCGATGCAACTCTTTCTGCGACATGGTGATCAAACAGGACATGACGACTCCGACCGCTCATGGTCTCGACCAGGCTGAAGGTCGTCATCCTTGCTCCCAACGTTGGCTTTGACCAGTGCGTCGAGAGGCGAGACTGTCGCATCTCTAACTGGCCCAACTGTCGCATTACTAAATAGCCACTACAAGTTCTGTGGCAGCCAAGTTGAACTGTCCGCTTTGGCGCAAAGTTAAAATGTCAATTTGGGCGGCGCGTCGTCAGCCATTTAGACATGCGACACTCGACATCTCCGTTGGCGCTGAGGCAAGCCCCCGACCGAACCGGCTGGACCGGGTTGCAAGGGAAGGGAGGGGGCGGATGAGACGCACCCATCGGCTTTAGCTTGGACAGTTGAAGCAGCCGGTCATTCCGCCGCATCGAGGTCAGAGAGCGCCTGTCGCCGCCGGGCAATGACCGCAGGATCGTTCATGAAATCCTTCCGACGTCCCGGGCCGCGCGCGCGTCGAACGTAGCCGTTCTTCTCGCTGTTCGTCTTCACGGCGGGCTTCGTCTGCTGCTCCTGACGTTCCTTGATGTAGGTCAGGAGTTCACCGAGCCGCTTGTTCTCGGTGATCGCCGCATGCGTCACCCGCTGGTCCTTGTCGAACACCCGGTAGGGTAGGGAATGCCCCTTCCAACGCACATCCAGCCTGCCGTCGGCAAGCGCGTAGGTCTCGACATAGCGACCGACCAGCCCGCGCGTCACCTCGGTCTCTTCCAGCATGATCCGCTGGCGCTCGTACGAAAACGTCAACTGGGCACCGACATAACGCTGCTCACGTTTGCATAGCACGTCGCGCAGCCGATCCGGGGCAAGGTTCAGCGGCCGATGCAGATCATCAGATCGGGCAGGGGTAATGGCAAACTGGCGGTTATAGCGCTCCATGAACCGAGGCAGGAAAGCGTTGCCGTCGTCCATGCCGCAGACGCCCTCCAGACGCAGATCCTTAATCAACCGGTCCTGTAGCGTCCGGTTCATCCGCTCGACCCGGCCCTTGGCTTGACTCGAGTTTGCGCAAAGAATCTCGATGTTTAACTCGCAAAGTGCACGCCCGAACTGGGTCATGCCTTGGCCGCCCTTGGCATCCTTCTTCGCAACCCGGAACACCGAATGCTTGTCGGAATAGAAGGCGACGGGAGCACCATGCGCCTTCAGATAGAGTTCCAGCGCCTCGAAATAGCTGAACGCACTTTCCGAGCGCACAAACCGCAACTGCATCAGCTTGCCGGTCGCATCATCGATGAACACCAGCAATGAACATGGATCGCCGCGATCTTCGAACCAGCGATGCTCGGAACCGTCGATCTGAACCAACTCGCCGTAGGCCTCGCGCCGCAGCCGCGGCTGATGGAACGTCCGTCGCTGCTTGCGCGACAGCCACAAGCCGGCCTCCGACATCCATTGGCGCAAGGTCTCGCGCGACACCGTCAGACCATCACGCTCCGCAAGCTTCTCGGCCGCCAGCGTCGGACCAAAGTCGGCATAACGCTCGTGCACGATCGTCATGGCGTAATCGCGTACGCCGTCGCAGATCCGGTTGTTCGATGGCCGGCCGATCGCCTGGTGCCGGATCGACGCCGCACCGCCAGTGCTGATCCGCTCCAGCAACCGGCGAACCTGGCGGGTGCTCAGCTCAAGCACATGTGCCGCCGACACCAACGTCATGCGTCCGGCGATCACCTTCGACAAAACCTCAATCCGCTGCAGATCGCGCTCGCTCATCGCAATCAATCCCATCCGCAATCTCCCAGGTCATCAAAACCCGGGGAGAGTGACATTCCAACTTTGCAGGATCAGGACACTTTAACTTTGCGGCTACAAGTTCAAATCGCATAATCTGAATTATGGAACTGAATGTGATGTATCAAATATGTCATCTAACGCATTGATCAAAATTCACTTCCTCGCGATAGATGATTGAACCAGCGCTCGCCATTTCGAGTATACGTCTTGCGTCGCTCGATTTCGACCGCACCCTCGATGTGGCCATGGCAGAACCCATCGTGAGGACGCCTGAGCCACTTCGAGCGTTGTTCGACGCCCTTGCATACGGCTTGAGGAGACGCGAGTGGCAGCCGCTTGTTCAAGCGTCGCGAGGCAGGACAGAGAGCACGCGCGCAATGAAGGCTGCAAACTCTTCCATGTAGCCACGGAGAAACTGCTCGGTCGTTTGCACCGTCACTTCTCCGTCGTCGGAAATCAGCCCCGGAGTGAATTGAATGTAGGCTTCTGGGGCGTTCATCTGCGGTGAATTGCAGAAGCTAAGAACACTGCGCAGTCCTTGTTGCGCTACCGCGGTTCCGATCGAGCCCGGCGATGTCCCGATGACAGCCGAAGGCTTGCGTGTGAAGGAGTTCTTTCCGTAGGGGCGACTCGCCCAGTCAATGGCGTTTTTTAGGCCACCCGGGATTGAACGGTTGTATTCCGGGGTTACAAAGAGAATGGCGTCGACCCCAGCCAACTCTTCTTTGAAAGCTGTCGCGACCGGCGGAAAATCGGCATCATAGTCATGGCTATAGAGCGGGAGTTCCCTGAACGATATTTCTGTCATTTCAAGCTGTGCAGGAGCCAACCTCACCAGTGCACGGGCGAGCTTGCGATTTATGGAGTCTTTGGCGAGACTACCAATCAAGTATCCGACCTTATGCGTTTGCATAATAATTCTCCCGATACCGTGACCTGTGGCGTGGACTGCAACGACAATGTAGCGCGTCGCGCCGTGACTGTCATGTTTCCAAGTCGCTGCAAACCCGATCTCAGAACTCTCTTAACGCGCCAGTATGCCGGCAGAACTGCAGCTTTCATCCGGAGCCGGTCGCCGCGGCGATCGGCATGGTATCCGGCGGATGCGGAAGGAAGAATGGCTACCTTTGAAAGAAGAACATCGTGCAAACTATAGCAACTGAACGACTGATATTGCGCCAATGGCGCGAGGACAATTTTGAGGCCTTCGCTCGATTCTGGGGGGACCCCGTCACCACCGCCTTCGTCGGGGGTCCGATCAAGCGTGAGGATGCCTGGCGAAGGATGTTGTCGTTCATCGGTCATTGGCACTTGCGCGACTTTGGCTTTTTCGTTGTCGAGGATATTAAAACAGGTGAAATGGCGGGCTACTGCGGAGCGCAGCTTCCTTTGGACAAGCTTGAACCTGAATTGGGATGGGGCATTTACCCCCAGTTCCAGGGGCAAGGCTATGCTACCGAGGCGATGCTTGCCGTTCTCGACTTCGCAGCCAGCAAACTTGGCTGGAGGACGGCAATAAGCCTGATCACTGATGACAATTTGGCTTCCCAAGCGGTCGCGAGAAAACTTGGAGGCGCGCTTGAGCGACACGTGGATATCAGTGGCATGCGCTACGGCGTATACCGGCACGTCTTTGGAGATTCGTCGATTTAGCCGTTCAAGTGATCCTCATCTGGTTCGGATACCTACAGCGTGGGTACGCCGGCAGCATCGCGCGTTGGCTCCGGCATTGCCGGAAGCAGGAGCAGGAGGGCCACCGACAGGAGGTGGATAGCACAGGCGACGAACGCGAGCGCCGCGAGCCCGGCTGCGATGATTGGCGCGGCGATGACGGTTCCAAGCGTGGTGATCATGAAGATGAAAAAGACGATCAGCGCCGATCCGCGCGCATTATTGGCACCCGAAGCAAGAATGCCGCGATAGAAGCCAATGGGGCCGCGAAGACCCAGGCCAATCGCCATGGGCGTAAACAATAGAGGCAACATCAGCGTGTTGGTACCGCCCATGAGACCGTAGGCGAACAGCGCAAGGGCACTCAAGGCAGCCATGACGGTGCCGGTCAGGATGACGTTTTCAGCGCCAAAACGTTCGGCAATCCGGGCGGTCAGATTGGCGACGATGATGAACCCGGAAATGTTGATGACCTGCATGATGATGAAGTCGTTCAGAGAGCCGCCCATCGACGCGACGATGACTGTCGGCGCGCCGAAGACGAAGGTGAGCAGTCCGCCGAGCGTCAGGGCCTGGCTGAGCGCGTATCGCATGAAGACGCGATCCGTGAGCAGTTGCCCATAACTACCGAGCGTGTCGGAGGGTTCTTCCTCACGGGGCAGCCCAAGCACGAGTATGAGGACCGCAGCGAGCATCGTCAAAACACCCAGCAGCTCGAATGACGATTGCCATCCGAAATGCGAAAGCAGCAGCACGCCGAAGATCGGCGCAAGCGCCGGCACCAGCGATTCCACGCTGCCGAGAAACCCGATGGCGCGCACCGCCGCCTTGTCGCTGAACAGCTGCCGGATCAACCCTGGGCCAAAGACCGGAGCCGCCGCAGACGCCACGCCTTGAACGAACCTCAGCGCGATAAGTGCCGTGATATTTGGCGAGAAGGCACAGGCGAGCGAGGCGGCTGCAAATCCGGCGAGCGAAGAGAAAAGCAGCGCCTTGCGCGAAAAGTGGTCCGCCAGGCGCCCATAAAGAAGCAGGCCGAGACCGCCGCCGCCGACATAGGCGGCAAGCACCAGCTGCGCGGTCGCCCGGTCAGTGCCGAAGATTTCAGGCAATTGCGGAACGGCCGGCAAGACGAGGTCGGTCCCTGCCAGCGATAGCGTTGCACAGATGATGAGAAGTGAAAACGTGATGGCGCGACGCGAATTTGTCATTGTCCGGAGTGCTCTTGGCGGATCTATCGTGACCGATGGGATGTGAGCGCAGACGCCCTGCCCGCCGAATTTTTTGGTAGGCGGTTTCGGGGCAACTGGCGGTCATGGCAGGCTAGCAGGGGCAGAACAGCTCGGACAACGAATGAAATATTCGCGTCTCAGATGGGATCGATACTGGTTACCAGGCGGCCGACGCGCCCGTCGGAAATGCCTATTCGTTCCCATCGGATGATGCTCGGGGGGATCGGCATATCGGGGTCGTCGCTGCCGCCGGTCGTGAACTGGACGGCTCCCGACCAGACCTCTTCAAACCAGCCAAGTTCTTGCAGTTGAAGCTCTCTCTCGATGATTTCCGCCGTCGCGTATCGCCATAGCGAGACGCCGAAAAAGGACGCGGCAGAGATCCGCCACTGGGCTTGCCTGGCCGGTGAGACGCTCAAAAGCGCATGGGTGTCGTCGCAAACAAGGTGAACCGGAAACGGCGCCGTTTCGATGAGCCGACGCAATGTCAAGTCTATCCCGACGCTCTCATGCCGCTCGAGCAGCGTCTCGACCCGGGCCCGGGCCTTTGCTGAAGGCTCATGCTGGCCGGCTTCCCATCGCGATAGCAGACCCTGCGATACGCCAAGATCCGCCGCCAACGTTTCCTGCTTGATCTGCCTGAGCCTGCGGAAGCGTCGAAGCCGGCATCCGAGCGGCAAAGCGCTAACCTTCAGATCAAGCTCCATAGCTTCCTCGCGACAATAGCCCTCCCCCGTTGAATAGCAGGGACGCTTGGTCGGTTGTCAACAGACACCCGACGCCAGCGTCTAGCTCGATGTTGGGACGGTGGCATCTTCGACGCTCACTTTCGCCTGACGTCGAGGCCCAACGCATCGGCGATGATGATCGCGTCCTTGAGACGGACGCTTTCCGGAGCAATGGGCGATGACGTCATCCGGCTGTCGGGAATGAAAGCGGTTGGTCGGCACGTTGCTCCAGGGGAGATCACGGCGTTACGGGCCGCGCCATTGTCAAAGCGCAAGCCCTTGCAATCCGAACAATCGGACAGAGCTTGGACCTGAAGGGCAGAGAGTTGGCTTGATGGAAGGAGAGCTTTCTCGACGAGGGTCGCATAGCCAACATTCTCGTGGCGGCTTGGCGACGTTCGGCGCCACTACGGCCGAAGATCAGGCGATGGGCCCCTCATGCTTGTCAAAATCGCCTGAGCGGGCCCACCCCCTGCAGAGTTCGCTGTCGGCAGTGCAGTTACAGCGCCGCCGGAGCGGCTTCAGCGCGGTGCAACCGCGCCCGCATAAAAACCGCCGTCGCCACCATAGTAATCCTGTCTGACACTGGTCGCACCGCCGCCGGTCTGGGAGCATCCGGCAAGCGCGGAGAGTACGAGCAAGAATGTGGCAATACGCATTGAGTTTGATCCTTTCTTGGCTGTCACACACATAGTCACAGGCAAACGCCCAGACAACCCGGCGATGACACGACTTTCAACCAAACCCTGTATCCGAACGATCACGATACTGAAACAAAGGCGCACATCCTCTCTCTGCGCGCCCTACGCCGGCAAACTTCTTGAGCTACAAGATTTAAGAGAGAAACGATCGCAGCCGACACCACGATCGCCGAAGCGCTCGCGCAAATGGATTGGCTGGCACGCAAGACGCTGTTTGCCGAGGACGCCGAGGGCCACCCCAAGAGGTCGGCCGAGCGGGTGCAATCGTCACGCGTCGTCTGGTTCAACTAACGACCAGTACCGCCAAGACTGCTTGACGTCACGGTCATCGACCTCGCGTGCGCGTCTGATCAGACGCGCAATCGGAGGCGACTCAAGGAGACAGGCAGTAGCCGCCTGCGTCGTCGCGCTTAGGCCGCTTCGAGAGCGTTGCGGGCTGACCCTTTCGTCTCGATCAGCGTGCGCGCGACGATGTCGTGGTTGAGCCACAGGACAGGGCCCGATGGCGCCGAGCTCTCACCAAAGATGAGCTGCCCAACCGCTTCGACCACCAGCCGGCTCAAGAGATCGGAGATCAGCGCCTTGCCGTCCCGGTGCATCGCCGTGATTTCGCTCGACGTACCGATCGTCAGGTCGGACTGTCCCGGATTATTCGGCATTGGCCAGGACGAAAAGTCGTAGAACGGCCGCATCACTTCGCTCGTCTGCATATCGGAAATCTTCCGCAAGACGTCATCGACGGTGAAGCCATCTGCCAACAAATCCTGGCAGGCCTGCCATTGCTGCGCGACCCATTCGCCACCGCCCTCTTTTTTCAGCGCGAGCAGAAGCGGAATGAGGGGCAGCTCGATGCCGGCGAACACGTCGGAAGAATTGGTGCGGATCTCAGGGCAATTGTAGACCGTCGCCTTAATGCCCTTGTTCCAGGCTTCCTCAGCGATGCGCTCCAGGCGCATCTTGGCGTAGCCCTGCGTGTAATTGGTATAGGTCTGCCAGCGGTACTCGTTAGCAACGAGAATGCCCGTACCGTGGTAGCCAAACGCCGAATAACGAACCTGGCCACCGGAAGCTTCGATGCGCGCCCGGATGGCTGTGCTCAGATCGATCAGGTGTCGGAACGTGTTGGCCGAAACCTCGTCGAAATTCTGAAGAATGAGCTTGCCCAAATCGCTGTCGAGCAGCGTTTGCGACGACATGTGGCGCGCGCCACGTCCCTTGTAGACGCGATTGGCGATGACCATGAACACCTTGGCCTTCGGGATGCCACCGGCCATGGTGTGCGCGAAGAAGACATTCCTGCCATCAGCGATCATGCCATCGAGGATCCCCATGACTTCAGAAAGGGCATTCTTGAACCGTTCGACGCCGACGTTTCGGCATTTCTCGATGTGCGACCAGTCGAGCTTCTCGTCTTGCCACGTCTCGAGCGTCATCTTCGCGAGAAGGTCGGTCGGAGTGGGCTCGCCTTCAGGCGCGTCAAGATCGAAACCGGCCATGATCGGCACGTTGATGATCTTGCCTCCGAGCCGGGCTTCAGCCGCCGCAAGTTCCTCGTCGTTCAGTGGCCGCAGAACATTGGCTTCGTCTCGTCTGCCAACCGTGATCCCGACAATTTCCATGCCGGCCTTCTTGGCTTGGTCGACCAGATGGGTGGCATAGCCCCGATCGAACAGCTCACCAAACAGAACGAAAACATCGCCTGGACGGAAAATGTTCGTCCGCGGGAAGTGCGTCAGAGGGTTCGGTTTCTTCATACTGCCGGTTCTCTCAAAGCTGGTCGCGGAGCAACCAAACAAACAACGTGATGAACCACTGCACTGATTGGCGGCAAGTGGGAAGTGACAATAAGTATCGTTACAATTCAAACCGTGAGCGGAACGGAACGGCAGTGGCGTCCATTCCAGCCCCGCAGCGATCCGGAATGGTGAACTTTCCCCGTGACCGTTCACCGCTTCGACTCACCGCTTCGACGTGATTTCTGCCGGCCCCGGATCCTGTCGTGGCCCGGCTGAACGTGGCCTGCGAAACCAAACATATACTCCTGGGCGCACGCTACTTTTCAATCCGCAGGACGATGAGGTCAGACTGTTTGACTGATGATACGGGATGAAGGCCCGGCCCAGCGCTGCCTGTCATGATGGCATCGAACAACGGCATCTTCTCGCTTCCCACGAGCCCTAACGGCGCCCGACAAACGGCCAGGTAGTCGAACCCCGCTAAAAGAGCATTCCGCTCATTGTTGCTACTCGACATAAAGGCCCGAAGAACCCGTCCGATGGCTGGCGCGGCCCGGTGAAAGGGAACGCTCGACACCGTAAGGCTGTCCTGCGACCTACGGGCGATCTCAAGCCCCAGTGCCGGCGGCGTCATCACTTGTCCAGGTGGAAGGGTAGCAAGCAGCGAGAAATCCGCCCCCTTGCAATCATTCCAGAGCAGGTGGTCAAAAGCATCCGTAGTCTTACGCTCAAAAGGCACGACGAAGTAGAATGAGGTGGCCATCACAACAGCCATCCCGCCAAACGCAGCCAACCGCCTAACCGCCACCTGGCTGTCTTCGCGAGTTACCGACGCCGCAGCCGGCAGCAACAACGGAACGACGGCAGCAGAGAAGCGCAAATACCGGTTGGAGACCAACGCGGTCAGGAGGAGCGCTGCGGCGACAGCATAGATGATAGCGAATTGCGGATTTGCCGTTCGGGGGGCGTTCAACGCGCGCTGCAAGCTAACAGCCAGGACGCAGCTGAAAATACCCAGTAGAGCAAGTGAGCCGTAGTCCCCTGTTCGGAAAAACTCCAGGGCACTCTTTTCCTGGTCGATGCGATCAAACCAATATATCCGGGCCAGATCGTCGATGGCTGCATATGGGCCGGCCAAAAGCTGTGGATAGGCGAACAACAGCACAGCCGATAGCATCGAACCGGCGGTAGCCAAAAGTCCAAACTTGAACGCCGCGCTCGAAGCCTCCGGCACCAGCCATAAGGTCACGGTTGCGATCGCTCCAAAGCCAAGCAGTGCGAATGCAAATGGTGCGGAGAAAGCATCGTTCTCCACACGCCAGAACCCGGAAGGACCGATTACCAAAAAGGTCAGGATGGGTACCGCAACCAGGCATGTGATGGCGGTTGAGGCAAGCATCGTTCGGGTGCCGTCCAAACCCGCGGCCCACGCTAGTGCCAAGGCTCCCAACACCAGCGCGATAACAGGCAACGTCTCCAGGCCTACCAAGAGCGAGATCGTCGCTGAAATCGCGACGACCGCCCCGCCCATGCGATCGAACCTGCCAACCCCGTATATCAACGTAAGCAACAGCACCATCTGCAAGTTATGGTGGTCAATGCGGCCAGGGCTAAATTCCCAGATCGCGAAGGCCATAAGGACGAGGACGGCGCATAGCATTCCGGGCGAAAGCTCACCTTCTCGTGGCGCTATCCGGCTCAAAACCCCAACAACCCCAATGGTGAAAAAGACTGCCATTACGGCTGGCCAAACCTGGAAGGCCACCGCGAGCGCGTCTTCCGCTCCCAAGGCGGACTGAAGAGAGAAAGCTATGAGCATGTAGGGAAGGTCAACTATTCGCGACCAAGGCGAAATATACGGCTCGGGCATCAGGATCCGCGGTATTGCCGGCCTAAGCCACCCGCCATCCTCAAGGAATGCCTTGATTTGCAGACCCCGCAAACTGTCGTCGATGTCAGCGTTGTGAATACGCTCACCGGACAAATCGAACCCGATGAGTAGGCCGACGATAAAGATGCAGATCAGCCAATACCCCGTTGCCGACCAGCGTTCATCAACTCGCGCGACACTTGTCTCGCCGACAACTAAACTCATGGCAGATGAAACTCGTGTGAAGCGCCCAAACTCACCCGAGATTGCCTACACCTACTCTCTTAATAAGTGTGTAATTCTAGGTTGCGTGCGAAACTCTGCCTCAAGGGCAACCTTGCTTAACTCGGTCTGCGATGCGGGCCCAGAGACTTCACAATCGACATTCACTGCGTCGGTCATCGTTCGGTATTCTCGAAGAGAAAAGCGCAATTGGTTCGCCTCAGCAATGCGGAACACTGATCTCAGCCGATGCGGGTGGGAACGCAAACCATTCCCTGATGTTTTCGCGAGTTAGGTTTGTCCAACGGCCGATTATTCACACTCGACATTCTCGAGCGGTCCCTGTGAGAATTGCCTGGACTTTCGCAATGCAGCATATATCTGCCATCGCTAATGCCGACGGTGTTTCAGGAGACCTTATGCCCAATGCTCACAGCGAAGCTGTCGGACCTCGATCGGGAACGCAGAGCTTTCTCGTTCTACTGCTTGGATGCATCGGCGTTGTCTATGGCGATATCGGAACAAGTCCGCTCTACGCTTTTCGCGAGGCCCTTCGCCCCTTCTTGAACGACGGGGCGCAGCCTGACGAAGTCATCGGTCTCATTTCCCTGATGGTTTGGACGTTGACGTGTATCGTGACGTTCAAATACGTGCTTTTCCTCCTACGCGCCGACAATGACGGTGAAGGTGGAACATTGTCGCTTCTCGCGCTCTTGATGAAGAAGACCGGCAGTTTCATGCCCGTGTTGTTTTTCGCGGGCCTAATCGGGGCGGCCCTGTTTATCGGGGATGCCATGATCACCCCTGCCCTCTCGGTCATGTCGGCGCTCGAAGGCATGAAACTCGTCACACCAGCCTTTTCGGACTACGTGCTTCCCCTTGCTGCGGTCATTATGGTTGCATTGTTTGCCGTGCAGTCCAAGGGTACGGAAGCGGTCGCAAGGTTTTTCGGGCCAATCACGGTTGTGTGGTTCCTCGCGATGGCGTGGGGCGGTCTCATCCACATCGGCGACGACTGGACCATCCTGCAGGCTCTGAACCCGATCAACGCCCTGTGGTTCATCACGCATGCAGGCTGGGCAGGTCTGATCGTGCTTGGCGCCGTCTTCCTGACGGTCACGGGAGCCGAGGCCCTTTATGCAGATCTCGGCCACTTCGGGAGGAAACCGATCAGCACGGCATGGTTTATCCTTGTATTCCCCGCATTGGCGCTGAACTACCTCGGCCAAGGCGCGCTCGTGCTGAGCCACCCAGACGCGGTCAACAACCCATTCTATCTTCTCTATCCAGACTGGGCGCTGCTGCCGATGGTCATTCTCGCGACCATGGCGACAATCATCGCTAGCCAAGCTGTCATCACGGGAGCGTTTTCTCTCGCTCGCCAGGCGGTCCATTTGGGCTTTCTTCCTCGACTGCTGATCAAATTTACGTCCGAAACCAACACCGGCCAGATCTATGTCCCTGCCGTAAATGCGCTGCTGTTCGTCGGGGTCATCGTGCTGATTTTCTCGTTCGGGGACTCAGAGTCTCTCGCGACCGCGTATGGAATCTCGGTCACAGGCGCGATGGTTGTGACAACAGTGATGGCGTTCCAGTTTCTCCGCTCCGTCTGGGGATACTCAACCGTTCTGGCTGCACTGCTTCTAGCGCCATTGCTCGTCATCGAGAGCGTCTTCTTGCTTGCCAATCTGTTCAAGATTCATGATGGCGGCTGGGTGCCGGTGGCATTGGCACTGACAATCATGGTGGTGATGTGGACTTGGACGCGGGGATCCGCAATGCTGCGCGAAAAGACCGCGCGCAACGATATCCCGCTGGAAACATTCATCCGCTCGATAGAGAAGTCCACCCATGCGCCCCAGACCGTTCGAGGGACGGCAATCTTTCTAACCAGCGTCGGCGATAAGACACCCGCCGTTCTCCTCCACAACATCAAACACAATCATGTCCTGCACGAACGCAATGTTATTTTGACGGTTCGCACATCCGAGCATCCGTATGTCGCGCAGGAAGACCGCGTCTCAATGACTGAACTGTCAGACAGGTTTACAAGGCTCGAGCTTTGCTTCGGCTTCATGGACGAACCGAACGTCTCGAAGGCGCTGTCACTGTGCAAGAAGGCAGGTTTCAAGTTCGAAATCATGCAGACCTCTTTCTACCTCGGGCGCAGGACCCTTATTGGTGACCCGAACTCAGGTCTGCCCGGCTGGCAAGACAAGCTCTACATTGCACTTGCAGGTCTCGGCATCGATCCATCGTCCTATTTCAAGCTGCCAGCCAATCGCGTGGTCGAGATTGGCGAGCAAGTCACGATCTAACCTTAGGTCAGATGCTTCACGCTGCGATATCAACTCCCGGAACTTCAAAAAATGCCAGTCGTCGCCTCCTACATGTATCGTTCGGGCAAGCGCGCCGAAGAAATCCCGCTTGCCGCCAAACCATTCGAAGCATCAGGTAGCGACTTCGCCTGGATCGGTTTGACTGAACCGACAAAGCAGGAAATGGCCGACCTTCAGGCCATGTTCGCTCTTCACCCACTTGCCGTCGAAGACGCCCTCAACGGCAATCAGGTGCCGAAGGTGGACATCTACGGCGACCAGTTGTTCGTGATCGTCAAGACGGCCCACCTTGAGGGTGACAAGATCACCTACGGCGAAACCTGCATTTTCGTGGGGAAGCACCACCTGATTTCTGTTCGCCACGGATCTGCCCGCTCCCACAAGGAACTGCGCCAACACCTGGAACAGTCGCCCCAGCTTCTTGAGCACGGACCGGACTATGTCCTGCACGGCATCATCGACTTCGTTGTCGACGGCTATTTGCCGGTGGTCGAAACGCTTGAGGACAAAGTTCTGGAGCTCGAGAAACACGTACTTGTGTCCTTCCTGCAGCCCGAGCAGATCAGGCGCATCTTCCGGATGCGCCGTCACGTCATTCGCTTCCAGCGGGTGCTCGGGCCGATGGGAGAGGTGGCGGGTAAGCTAACTCATCTCGAGCTGCCCTGTATCGACGACAATGCCAAGCCATTCTTCAAAGACGTTCTTGACCATGTCAGACGTGTGGAAGGCCTGGTAGGCGGCCTTCGCGAGATAATGACGTCCGTGTTCGAGGCCTCCAATCTCCTGGAGCAGCAACGACAGGGCACCATCACACGGCAGCTTGCAGCCTGGGCCGCAATTCTTGCCGTACCGACAGCCATTGCCGGAATCTACGGGATGAACTTCGAACACATGCCTGAACTGGCAACCCGTTACGGCTACTTTGCCGTCCTCGGTGTCATTGCGACGCTCTGCTCTATTCTCTACTGGCGGTTCAAAAGGTCCGGATGGCTGTAGCCAGCGGAAATATCTTTCCGTGGGTTTCGTTTGGTGTCGACACCGCGGCATTGCAGCATGCTATCGGGTAAAAGCTCTGTGTGATGGTATCTCTTGGTGCTCTCGGGCAATCCGGCCTTACCTCCAGCCCGCCTCCCCCATCTTCCGGCAAGTGACCTCGCGGCCTTCCGGAAGTTCGCCGAACTCTATCGGCGCAGGCCGAGCTTGACGCGGAAATCAGGACCGGTGCCCTCTAGGAGATTTGCAATGGCGACCAAGCGCAAGTTCAGGAGCGATGCCTTTGAGGCGATCCATAGCGCCGTCGAAGACATGTCCGCGGCAGGCACCCGTTGGGTCCTATACGTCGCCGGCAGCGTCACTTTCGCCTGACGTCGAGACCCAGAGCCTCGGCGATGATGATCGACTGGTCGATCGTGATGATCGCGTCCTTGAGGCGAAGGTTCTCCGGATCGAAGGCGGTGAGGTCGCTGCCCCTGAGGTCGCAGGTGGTAAAATCTGCCCCATGCAGCCAGGCACCGGAAAGATCGACGTCCCTGAGCGAGCCGCCTTTGCAGGAGGCGCCGGTCAGATCCGCTTCCCGCATTCGCGTTTCCTTGAAGGATGCGCGGCCGAGAGCCGCGCCTGGCAATCCGGTAAAGGACCAGTCGCCGCCCGTCACTTGCATCTGGTCGAACTCGCAAGCGTCGAACATGCTTCCGACGAACTTGCACTCCTTGAAGCGGCTATCGAAGAACTTACAGGAGACGAACGTGCAGTTGACGAAGGCGCTCGCCTGGTGTGACGATGCATTGAACCGGGCTCGCCGGAAGGTGCATTCGTGAAAGACCACGCCGACGGTCTGCGCCTCGGTCAGGTCGAGATCGACGAACAGCGTGTTGTCGTATCGCTCGCGCTCGATCTGGCGACCGTACCAGTCGGCGCTTGCAATCGTGCTGTCGGTCTTGGGCGGCGCTTCGCCGTATCGTCGTTCAGCCATATCCATCCATCTGCGGCCCCGCACCAAGCGCAATGCCTTTTGTTGCTTCGCCGCTGAGCATTTCCATCTTCGCGATGATTGGCAATGCCGAAAAATCGAGCGCACGAGCGAAGCCACCGGGGCACGCAATTACGACGGGCTGGTTTCGACGCTATTCCACCAGCCGCACGCCGCCTCCCCTGCCGAAGCCGTTGGGCACGAAATCTTTGCCCTCTTCCCCCGGCTTCTTGAAGAAGGCCGTTCCGGACACGTAGAGGTTCAAAACCCTGGTAATCAGTGCGGTAAACTTCGATTCCGAATTGAGGCTTCCGCTGACGTTCCAGTCGACCACCGCATAGGGCAAATAGATCGCCCCATTGTAGAAGCTTCCAGCAGACGTGTTGATGCGGAACTGGACGCTGCTGTCCTTCGCCTGCCGGCCCTGGAACATCAGGATGCCGGCATGCGCGCCGCTGGTTGGCGCCGATACCTGCAGGATTGCCGCACCGTTCAAAAACAGCGGCGATTGCGCGTCCTCGAAATAGAAAAGCACGTCCTTGCCTATGACCTTGGCCGATGTGTTCAAGGTCAACGCGCCGCGGCGGAACGCATAGATTCCGGGCTTCAGCGTTAACTCGTCCGTGGCATTCACGGTCAGCCCGCCGCAATAGATCCCGGGCTCGAGCGACGACTTGCCCTGGCTGTTGATCGTCTTCAGGCTTTGGGAGGTACAGGCGTCGTTCGGCGACGCCGGTTCGGGCATGCCGGCCATGGGGTCGGGCACGACAGGAGATCCGTCGACCGGCGGCGGCGAAATCAGGCGGCCGGAAAGCTTCGACTGGCGAACTTCCCCTGGTTTTCGGCGTAGAACGCACGTTGCGAATGGGACGAGTTCACCTGGAAGCCGCATTCGCTGGTGACCGAGTTCGAATTGATGATCTTCAGCGCATCGGCCCTGCCCGGATCAAGGATCAGGATGCAGGCCGAGCTGCCGGACCCTCGGGCGGCTTTCGCGATGACTGAGATCGGAACCGTCCGGAAGCCGAACATATGCATGATGGCGGTTTCGTAGTCCTCATTGACGGCCACCGCTACCGTATCCCGCTCGACCGTGACCTGATGGTTCCAGCTCGGGGGCTCTTTCAGATCTTGCGTGTCGTTGCTGCCAAGATGGGCGCCGAGAAAACCCACGGCGATCTTCTGCTCCGAACCGACACCTGCTGCAGCTCCCGCCAGTGCCGCAGCATCGGCCGCGCTTTGCATAGCGGCCTTTCGGTTGACCGCGGCTGCGAAATCGATCGCAACGCCAAGAGCGGCAATGAGGGGGATCGCGACAAGCGCTGCCAAGAGGCCGAAGTTCCCGGACCGGCATTTCAGCAGGGCCGAGGCGCAATGCCTGATCAGTGGCAGGGTCAGTATGTTCATGGCAGTTTCTTTGCAACCAGATGGAGAGTAGTCGCCTCTTCGTGCAGGGAGCCTTGCCAATCCTTTAATTTCGGGCCCATTTAACGGTATGCACTCTTTCAGACGCTCTTCAGAGCTCTGACACAGGCGCGAAACGAGGTTATTTGAAGATATTTTGCGCTAAACGCGCGTCACTTCGGCACAACCGGCCAGCTGCCACGCTCGCCGGTTGGAAGCGATTTTGGCGTGCCCGAGACGCGGATTCTGGGTCTTCTTCACTCAGAGGTTGCTGGACTGCTGAGGCAGTGCGGCGACTAACCCCTTTTGCTCATTGCCTAATCCTTGACTGCACCGTGCGCTGTGCGACGCTTTCGACTTCATGGTTGTACTGCGTAAGGGGCGGACGATGAAATTCACAAAGGCAAAGAGGAAACATCCCGGTAAGGCATTCAAAATAGGCGGGGCCGATAGAAGCGCATATGACGGCTTCGTCGGGACGGCGCGCGCAGCACCCGGCTTTTCCTATCGGGGACGATGGACCAGCGAAGGGTGCCCCGGCACCTTCGAAACATGGCTCGTAAACAAGGGCATATTGCCCAAACAATAGGGCCTTTCATTCTACTCAATCACGATCCTGCCGGCGTCAAGGGTGGCGCCGGCCGCGCGCGTCAAGGCGCTCCGCCTAATAAAGCGATTTCGATTCCGCTTGGGCGTTCGAACGCGTTGGCATGCACGAAAGAACCGGCTTGTCGCGACCGGAGGGGCGGCCGAGAATGCGTCGACGGCTGGCTGACGTCGAGACGTCGGCATCCCTGGCGGTACTGAGAGCAGGTTTCCGTTGGCCCATGCTGCAGACGGTCTCTGAACTGCGTTCTCGGGTCAGGCCTTCCCGCTCTCAATCGCACGTGCCCATCCCGCGGCTCGCTCGGCCGAGGCCGCCAGAACCGGTTTGGGCGCCTTGTACCACTCGTCCTTTGGGATCTCGCGCTTCTCGCGGACGAAGTCGATGGCGCGCTCCAATGTTTCGAATTGATCAGGCAGCGTCAAATGCAGGAACAGCGACACGACGACGACCGAGCGCGATCGGCCACCGCGGCAGTTGACGAGCACACCGCCACGTTCGCGCCTGGGATAGGACGGCTTTTCGGGTAGGACCTGCTCCAGGGCCGCTCGCAGGATGTAGTGCGCAGCCAGCATTTGCGTGTCCGGGTTCCCATCCCCGTCGATAAGCCCGATCTTGTAGTAGCGGATTTCGCCCGGTCCATGGATGCTGTTGCGGTGATCCGAGACGAGCTTCGGCTGGTCGACGAAATTGAAGTCCAGATTGACCGCGCAATTGACGACCGTCGTGATCCCGCTCTTGCGCAGGAGTTCGAGGTCGCTCGCACCTTCCTTGCCGGAAATGAAGATGTCGACGCCATAGGTCGGATGCTTCGGATACACGAGACTGAGCCTTGGCAATTCGCTGCTGGTCTTTTCCGTGGTTGAGGCATCGCTAAGATTGTCGAGCATGGTTTCCTCATGGGCTTTCATGGCGACGGCGCCTTCGCGCTGCGCCCGGCAGAGATTGCGGCGGCGACACGGTTCAGGGTTGGATAGTCGCCACCCCGGCCATAGGCGAGATACCCCGGGCAAAGGTAGTCGGCGGATCCTTCCGGCACTTTGCCAAGCGACAACGGCGCATAACGGCCGCCTGCGTTCTTCAGGATCAGCGTCGCTGCGGCCACATCCCAGGCGTTGACGCCAAAGCCCGCGGCCGCATCGACAAAACCCGCCGCCACATGGGCGATGCTCAAAGCTGCACTTCCAGGGCGACGCACGGTCGAGAAGGTTTCGACCAGATCACCGAGGCGGGCAAGTGCCTCGTTGCGGCCATCCAGGCGAAAGTCGCGCGAGACCGGGTAGCCGGTGATCAGCGTTGCCCGGCTTTCGTCACCGATGGCTTTGGAGGCAATGACCTTTCCATTGAGATAGGCACGCTCGACGTCGCTCGAAAACAGGAGATCGGCCACCGGGTCATAGACGACCCCGGCCACAACCGATCCGCCTTCAACCGCCGCAATCGATATGCACCAGAAGGCAAGTCCTCGTGCGAAGTTCGCGGTCCCGTCGATCGGATCGACATACCATTGGATGTCGCCCTCACCGACCTGCCCGCCCTCTTCGCCAAGCATCGCCGAATTCGGCTCGTGCGCGAAGATGTAGTCGCGGATGGATGCCTCGGCTTGCCTGTCGTAGACCGTCACGACGTCGTGGAGATCGCGCTTGTAGTCGACGACCATTTCCGAGCGAAACGCAGCGAGCAAGGGGCCGGCGGCCGAGCGGGCCGCACCTTCGGCGATCGTCATCAGTCGCCGCGAGTAGTCGCGCATGGCGTCTCTATCGGATTGGTTACGGCTCGTGGCGAGATTGGCGTCGGTCATGCTCTCTTCCTGTTCATACTGGAACGGCCGGCGCGACCTGTCCTCGTGAGGCCGCGCCGGCCGGGATTTTACTTGCTGTAGTTCATGCGCCAGAAATCCTGCCACTCCTCGCGCCGGTCGAAATCGTCAAGCCCAGTGGCCGCGTCATAGGGAAAGAGGCGGTCCGCTACCTCCATGATCCCCGACGGTTCGTCTTGAGGCATCTTGATGTCGACATTGGTCGGCAGCTTGCCGTCCTTCATCTGGGGCGCGATGCCCTCTTCCGTCAGCACGTAGTGGATGAAGAGCTTCGCGGCATTCGGGCTCGCGGATTTCGAGGCGATCAGGCCGAGCTTGGTGTAGGTCCAGCCGACCCAGGGGGTCAGCTCCGTGCAGAGCCCGAGTTTGTAGCCTTTGCCTTCGTTATCACGGAACTTGGCGGAGCTCAGGAGCCCGAAAAAGGGCTCCTTCTGGCCGGCGGCGCCGACGGCTTCGGCAACCGGATCGTCGCCGTCCGTTACCAGCGGGCCGTTTTGTGCCAGGGCCTTGATCCAGGCGGCCGCTGCACTTTTTTCAACGGTTTCGAGATCCTTGCCGAAGTGGACCTTGTAGGCCTCCTTCACGGCGTTGTCGGCATGCTTTTCCAACTGGTTGAACCAGTCGGTATAGGTGCTCTTGGTCAGGGGATCGACCAGCGCGATCTTGCCTTTCCATTTTGCCTCAGTCAGCTCCCAGATATTGCCGACCGGGCATTTGTCATAGGCCTCGGTGTTATAGGCCCAGACATTGGCATTGGTCGAAATCGCCAGCGGGTTCTGGAAGGCCGCCGGTATCTTCTCCTTCATGTCGCCGGGCAGATAGCTTTCGACGAAGCCCTGCGGCAGAAGCTGGGCGAGCGCTGCCGGCGCGTCGGTGATCAGGGCGACATCGCCCTGGACGTTGCCGGCCTGGGCTTCGCGGATGATCATCTCCAGCTGGCTGTTGGCCGAGACTTTGACGCCGGTCGCCTTCACCCCGTATTTGGCGGTGAAGGCCTCGGCCATCTCGACGATCTTGCCGGTGCTGTCATAGACATTGATCGGCTTTTCTTTCTTCGCCGCCTCCACCAGCGCATTGAGATCAAACGCCTCCTCGGCGTTTGCCTCGACGGCCAATGCGGCCGCAAGGGCGGCAAATACCGCCCCCATGATCATAACCCTGTTCTTACCTTTGCTCATGGTTTCCCCTCCCAAGGAGACCGTTTCACATGTTCAGGCGATTACTTCTGGTAGCTGAGCCGCCAGAGGTCCTGCCAGGTCTCGCGCGCGTCCCAGTCGTCGAGGCTCGTTGCCATCTGGTAGGGCATGACCTGATCAAGAACGGCGCCGATGCCCGACGGCTCGTCTGCGGGCAGCGAAACGTCCTTGTTGGTCGACATTTTTCCGTCTTCTGCCTGCGGCGCGATGCCTTCGGCGGTCATCACGTAGTGGATGAAGAGCTTTGAGGCGTTCGGGCTGTTGGTGCCCTTGGTGATCAGCCCGACGCCCGGATACATCCAGCCGAGCCAGGGTTTCAGGTCCTTGCAAAGGCCGAGCTTCATGCCCTTTTCGGCATTGTCGCGGAACTTTGCCGAGCTCATCAGCCCCATGAAGGGTTGCGACTGACCCGGCGCGCCGACGGCATCAGCAGCGGCCGCATCGGCGTCCGTCAGCAAGGGAGCGTTGGCAGCGAGCGCCTTGACCCAGGCGGCCGTCGCACTGCCGTCGTCGGTTTCGAGATCCTTCCCGTAAAGCTCTTTATAGGCGGCCGCCACTTTGTCGTCGCCGTGCTTGGCCATCTGGTTGAACCAGTCGACATAGGATGGCTTGCCGAGCGGATCCTGCATGGCGACCTTGCCTTTCCACTCAGGTCCCGTCAGCTGCCAGATGTTGCTGACCGGGCACTTGTCGAAGAGCTCGGTGTTGTAGGCCCAGACATTGGCGCTGGTAACGACGGTCAGCGGGTCCTGATACTCAGTGGGGATGTTGGCTGCGAGATCCGGCGGCAGCCAGCTTTCGGCAAAGCCCTGCGGGATGAGTTGCGCCATCGCGGCCGGTGCGTCGCTGATGATCGAGACATCGCCCTGGATGTTGTTGGCACGGGCCTCGCGAATGATCATCTCAAGCTGGGCCGTCGCCTTGACCTTGGAGCCCTCGGCGCCGACGCCATATTTCTCGGCAAAGGCCTTGGCCATTTCGACGATTTTGCCGGTGCTGTCATAAACCGTAATCGGAGGTTCCTTGCGCGCGGCCTCGATCAGCGCGTTCAGGTCGAACGGCTCTTGTGCCAGCGCCGGTCCGGCGAAGGCGACGATGGTCGTTGCCAGCAGCGCGCGCCTGATTGCACGGTGCGTCCTTTCAGTCCTTAGAAATTGCATCGTCTGTTCCTCCCGCAGATTATGTTTCGATTTGTCGTTCGGCACTGAAGCGCCTTAGTTCAGCGTGGACTTGCGCAGCAGCGCGTCCGCTTCGGCGATCCGCTGGCCGTCCTTGTTAAAAACGTGCAGCGCCTCAGGCGGCGCAAAGAACGAAACCCTCGTTCCGGTCTCGACGCGCGGCAGGGCATTGGTCGTCAAGAACAGCGTGTCGCTGCCGTTCCTGAGCTCCAGGATCCAGCTGCCGCCGGTCGGCAGGACGCCTGTCACCGTCATTTCGCCGGAGAAGCTGCCGGCCGGCACATCGTTGGTTTTGACCGAATAGCCGATCGCTTCCGGTCGGATGCCGATCGAGCCAATGCCGCGCAACGACGGGTGGCGCGTGCCAAGATAGGCCTCGGCTGCGCGCGACAGCTCAGAGGCGGCGGCCGATCCGAAGTTCAGGATGTTGATCGGCGGGCTACCGACGAATTCCGCGACGAAGCGATTGGCCGGGCGATCATAGATATCGTTGGGCGTGCCCATCTGCTGCAGCGTGCCCTCGTTCATGACGGCGATCGTCGTTGCCAGCGTCATTGCCTCCCACTGGTCGTGAGTGACGAAGACGATGGTCGTCTTGAACTCCTTGTGGATGCGTTTGAGCTCGGCGCGCATCTCGAGCCGGAGCCGGGCGTCGAGGTTCGACAGCGGCTCGTCGAGCAACAGAACGCCCGGATTGACCGCCAGCATGCGGGCGAGCGCCACGCGCTGCTGCTGGCCGCCCGAGAGTTGCGACGGGTAGCGGTCGCGGTACTTGGCGATGTCGAGCGCCTGCATCACTTTCTCGACGCGCATTTCACGCTCTTCCTTCGGCAGTTTGCGCAGCCTCAGACCGAAGTCGGTGTTGCGTTCGATTGTCAGGTGCGGCCAGAGCGCGTAACTCTGGAATACCAACCCCATCTCACGCTTTTCCGGCGGGATGAACACGCCTGCCCTGACCGAGTCGACCACCCGCTCTCCGATGCGGATCTCGCCGTCCGAGAGGTTTTCGAGGCCGGCGATCATGCGCAGCGTCGTGGTCTTGCCGCAGCCAGAGGGTCCAAGAAGGCACATGAACTCGCCGTCGCGGATTTCGAGATCGAGGTTCGAGACGGCATTGGCGGAATTGACGCCGTAGTTCTTCTGGGCGCCGCTGAGATTGATGGTGGGCATCAGCTTCCGAGTCCTTCTGCGAGATTGGTCTTGGTCAGCTTCTGGGCTGCCAGGGTTCCGAGATAGGCGATCGCCGCGATGATCAGCACGACGGCATTGGCGGCTTGCGTGTAGTGGTAGTCGACGAGCCGGAGCGAATAGGTGGTCAGAACATCGGTGCTCGGCACGGCGAGGATGACGAAGAGGCTCAGGCCCTTGATGCCCGAGATGAAGGGCAGCAGCACGCCTGTTACCAGCGAGCCCTTCTGGATTGGAATGACGATCAACATCATCCGCCGGAACCAGCCGGCGCCGGAAATCTGGGCTGCCTCTTCCGGATCCTTGCCAAGCTGGGTCATGGCCGAGATACCGGCGCGCGAGGCGTAAGGCATCTGGTCGGCGATCAGCGCCAGGACCAGGATGGTGACGGTACCATAGAGGGCCGGCATCGGTCCGCGTGGCACGGCGAAGAGCGACAGATAGGCGGCGGCAAAGGCGATACCCGGCACCAGATAGGGCAAGAAGGTGACCTGCCGCAGATAGACCGACAGGACCTTCACCGGCGTGCGGATGACCACATAGCCAACAAGAAGTCCGAGAATGCCCGAGGTCAAGGACGCAAGGCCGACGATGACAAGCGTGTTTTTTGCAGCCGCCCATAGATCGGGGCTTAAGAGGACCCCGGTCTGCAGTGCCACCGTGTGGAGATCACGGCCGATCCAGTAGTCGAGCGTGAAATTGTCGAGCGTGAACTGCGCCGGCAGCTTCATGATGGTGGAGAGGAACAGGGTCAGAAGCGGCAGTCCGACGCTCAAGAGAAAGATAAGTGCGGCAAAACCGGTCGCCGGCAGGCGGTACTTGCCGAGCCGGCTCTGGCGGTTCATCGAACCCTTCGAGCCAACAGTAACGAAGCGCCGGGCTTCACGAACAAGACGCGCATCGATCATCAGGGTGACGATGCCGATCAGCATGATCGAGGCCGCGACGACACCGGCAACGCCGGTCTGGCGCGACGCGATGCTGCGAAAGAGCGAGGTGGAAAGCACTTCGAACCTGACCGGCAGGCCGAGCACATAGGGCACGCCAAACTCGCCGAGGCACTTGGCGAAGATCAGCACCATCGAGGACAGAAGTGCGGGACGCATCAGCGGCAGGATGATCTGCATCGCCACCTGGTAGCGCTTGGCTCCAAGGATACGGGCGGAATCTTCGAGCTGGGAATCGAAGCGACGAAGGGCAGAGCCAAACAGCAGGATGACGAAAGGCGTATAATGTAGCGCCAGGATCACGATGATCGGGAAGCGCCCATAGGCGACCCAGTCGGGCGGCGTCAGCCCCATGGCCTCGAACCAGCCCGGCTGGCCGCCGACGGTGCGGTTCTTGAAGAGCGTTGTCCAGGCAAGCGCAAAGGTCCAGGCCGGCAGCATGTAGGGCACGATCAGCGCTGTTGCGAACCAGCGCCGTCCGAACATGTCTGTCCGGCTGATCAACCAGGCGAGCACTGTACCGATCAACAAAGACAGGCTGATCGCTCCGAGCGCGACCGATAGCGTGTTGAAGAGCGGCCGCCAGAAAAGATCGACCGAGACCGGCGACAGGAAGGCTCGATCAAGGTAGTAGAGCGTAAGCTCACCAAAGTCCTTGCCGAGCCGCCGCTCGTGGCCGAATTGGACGCGCACGGAATCGAGCACGATCGAGATGATCGGCACGACGATGAGATAGGTAAAGAGAAGTGCCGTCAGGACGCCGATCAGCGTCGTCGGCTCCCGCGACGCGACCTTCATCCGATAGCGCCAGCGCTGCCATGCCGTCGGCGCCATTGCGCTGCCGGGCAATGTTGCCGCTTTGGCTGTCTCACTCAATAAGGCCATGCTCTTCCCCTTGGAACTCAACATGCGCTGCCTGCGCCGGCGATCGATGCCTGGCGGAACTTTCAAAGTGCCAACGGGGAATAGAAATCAGCCGCCAGGGCGTGGCGCTGACCTACGCAAGAAGCCGCTCAATGACGCAAAAGGCGCGGCTGTCGGTTACTCAATCCTCCCCGTTCGCAGGGCAGGCGCAAGCGCTTGCCAGATGTCGGCGCAAGCTCCTCAACCGCGCCGCCATCACCACGAACATAGACAGAACAAAAATTCCAATCCAGCTCTGTCTATGGAATGTATGATCCAATGGTGAGGCGCCGTTGTCAACAAAAAAATGCACACGTGCGCAATGATATAAGCCGTTGTTTTTGATGACTCTTTTGTGACAATGATGTATTGTTTTTGGAACACGTGATCATTGAGGTTGGGCGAATGACTTCAGCGGGGAGAAACAGCCGCCATAGACGGAGCGATGGCGACCGTTCACCGGCATCGTCGGCTGGTTCACCGAGCGGGTAGGCTCGAACTTTTTCGTTGGAATGGGGCTGCTTTTGTGGCCCTGATGAAAAGCATCTGATTCTGCAGGAGAAAGGCATGGCGAGGGGCTTTGTGACGGCCGAAGAGGTTGCAAAACGCGCGGGCGTCTCACGCTCGGCGGTCTCGCGAACCTTTACGCCCGGAGCCAGTGTATCCCAGGCTGTGCGGCGCAAGGTTCTCAAAGCCGCCCGGGAGCTCGGTTACCGGGTCAACCGGCTGGCGCAGGGACTGAACAACGACCGCTCCAATCTCATCGGGGTCGTCGGTGCCAATCTCAGCGCACCCTTCCATGCAAAACAGCTCGATCTCTTGAGCATCGGCCTGTTGCGTCGCGGTCTGCAATGCCTGTTGCTCAACGCCGCGGATGCGCGAAAGGATATCGCGCCGCTGATCGAGCTACTGTTCGAGTTCCGGGCGCAAGCGATCATCGTTCTTTCCGGAGAGCCGCCGGAATCGATCGTCGACCAGTGCATTGCCAACGGCGTGCGCCTGATCCTGATCAACCAGAAAATCGATCGCACCGATACCAGCATGGTGCTGAGCGACGATTCCCGCGGTGCGGACCTTGCAGCACTGCGCCTGATCGAGGCGGGCTGCAAGAAGGTTGCGGTGATCTCGAGTGGCAGCCAAACCCCTGCTCAGGTGCGCCGCACCACTGCGTTCAAAAAGAAAATGGCGACCGCCGGGGTCGAGGTGGTCGCCTGGTCGGGCGGTACCACGAGTTATGAAAGCGGTTACCAGGCTGGCTGCGAGGTGCTCGTCGACGAGGCGATCGACGGCGCGTTTTGCGTTACCGATCTCTTGGCTCTCGGCTTTCTCGACGCTGCCCGCACCGAAATGCACCGCCGCGTGCCGGCCGATCTTTCCGTCGTCGGCTTCGACGATATTCCGCAGGCAGGGTGGAAGAGCTACGAACTCACCACCGTTGCGCAGTCCTTCTCCGCTCTGACGGAGCATGTTCTCGAAGCGCTGGAAGCCGACGAGATGGAAACGCGACTTCAGGTCGTTCCCGTCACGATGGTCGAGCGCAAGACCGCCCGACGCTAGACCGGAATGCTCAAGTGGCCGCCGGCCGGATACGGCTGTCGATCAACAACCCGCTCTGATCAAGGATGGGGTGCGCGACGGTTGCGATGTGTGCATTGATGCGTTTGAGATCGCGCAGCATGTCGAGATGGAGCGAGCTGGTTTCGATGCTTTCGGCGCGACCATCGCGCAGGCGCTGCAGATGCCGCTCAGCCGACTGCCGCTCCAGCCTGCGGACATCTTCCTTGGCTTCTACCAGGCGCCGCGCCATCGCGTTGTCACGCGTGGCAAACACGGCCTGGGCCATGCGCAGATTGTCGATCGTGATGGCGAAGAGACGCGACAGTTCCTCGTGGCCATCGGAGGAGAAAGCCAGGCCGCGGGCGATCTTCTTTGCAAGTTCGGCAAGGAGCCCCTTCTCGATGATGTCGCCGATATGCTCGAGGTTGATGGCATAGTCGACGATATCCATGGCGTGGCGGCGCTGTTCCTCGGCGATTTCGGACTGGCCGACGCGCGAGACGTAAACCTTGATCTCGTGTTGCACGCGATCCACGCGCCCTTCAAGCGTGCTGATCGCAGCAAGCCTGGAAGGGTCCGTCTGCTGCAGGGCGTCGTTTGCTTCGACCAGCATGCGCTCGACCAGGTCGCCGACGCCGAGCACTTCCCGACTTGCGCCGGCAAGCGCTGCGACCGGCGTGCCGAGATCGTTCTGTTCAAGGAAAAGCGGGCCGTCCGTCGCCTTTGGCTCGTCCGGCAACAGGCGCATGGTCAGGCGGGATAGAGGCCGAGCGAGGGGAGCCGCCAGAAGCGCCAGTGCGAGATTGAAGGCGAGATGCACATCAACCGGCAGATTGCCGCGTGAGACAGGCGACCAGTCGATATGCGGGGCGATGTACCCGGCGAGCGCCAGAGCGGCCAGGCAGCCGACGGCACGCACGATCAGGTTGCCAAGGGCAACCCGCCTGGCGCTCGCCGCAGCCTTGAATGTGGCTAGAACCGGGGGCACAGCACCGCCGAGATTGGCTCCCAGAACGAGGGCGATGAGCGGGCCGGTCGAAAGGCTGGCGGATGTTGCAAGAGACAGGATCAGCACCACGACTGTCAGGCTCGATGACGCGAGCGCTGCGAGTCCTGCCGAGATGACGAGCGCCACCGGCCAGGCATTGTCGAGCATCCCGAAGAAAGCCGAAAGGGCGGCAGAGGTCCGCAGCGGTTCGGTCGCACCGCCAATCAGATGCAGCGATAGCAACATCAGCCCGATGCCGACGAGCGCTGCGCCTGATCCCTTGCGCGTGCTCGAGCTGCCGCGCCCGACAACGAAACCGCAAAGCAGCAAGAGCGGTGAGAGCCAGCCGAGCCCCAAAGCCACGATCCAGGCCGTCATCGCCGTGCCGACGTTGGCGCCGAGCAGCACGATCTGCGCCATGCGCGGCACGATGAGATCACGCTCGACGAAGGACGCGACCATGAGAGCGGTGGCGGTGGAGCTCTGGAGGGCGATGGTTGCGACGAGGCCACTGAAAAACGAACGAAGACCGTCACGCGTCCCGGCCGCCAGTCCGGCTTTCAGACGGGCACCAAAAGCGCGTTGCATGCCGTCGCGAACCTGACCAAGGCCGAACAGGAGGAGCGCCACCGCGCCGAAGAGGTTGATGCTGACGATCGCAGTGCTCATGGCCCCCTCCCCAATGCTGCTTATTGCCGGCCGCGCAGCAACTCCGCTCGAAAGAGCTGCTGAAAGGATGCATAGGTCTCAAAGCCGAGGTCGCTGACGAGCCGCATGACTGTCGTCGTCGAGACACCGCTGCGCACGGCCACTTCCCGTGCGCTCGCAAAGGCGACGTCGTACGGATGGGCAAGCACGAACTTGGCCACTTCCAGGCGCCCACCCTTCAGATGACGTCGGCCCAGACGGCAAGATTCCCGCAACTCGATGAAAGTCGCCGGCGGCGCGGAGGAAGAGGCCGTGGAGAGCAACTGGTCCATGGTCAGGCAGCCTCTTCCGTGTCGGAGGTGCTCTCGATGCGGATGTGCAGGCTTCCCGCTTCGGCACGATCGAGGAAGGCGTCGAAGGCCCCGAAGAAGATCGCCAGGAAGCCTGATGTCGATCCGTCCCAGCCGGTCCCGGGCGGACGGCCGAAGTGTTTGGCGAGCAGGCGATAAAGCGCGCGCCGCCGCTCAGGTATCTTGTCAAGCGCAAGGACGCCGGCCTGGCGCAGGCAATACCAATCGGCGATCACCTCGATCATGTCGAGGCTGGCGGCGTCCTCAGAGATGGCGATCGCTCCTTGCCCGGAAGCGCTCGTCATGGCGCCGGCGTCGGGCATCAACTTGCAGACCGCAGCGATCGAAAGCCCGGATATTTCGTTGACGACATCTCCGGGCCATTCCTTCGGAAAATAGCGATGCTGGACCAGGGCACGCTTGTGTGCCTTCAGGAAGGAACCGTAATCCGCCGCGGCAAAGGCTGGGTCCGGATATTCGCCGGCTCGCGCCGCTTCGCGACGATAGGCGCGCAGCACGCGTGGATCGACGGCCATCGCGGACAGTTCGACGGTTTCGATGGACGACGCCGATTGAGACGGTTCGACGATCTTGAAGGCCGGCGGAAAGGCCACGAGCGACGGCACGGCGACATTGATCAGCGAGCGGCAGCCGCGCGCGCGGCGCGTAACGCCTTCGACATGCAGGTGCCCGCTAAAATGCAGCGTCATGCCGGCGGTCATCAGTGCATCTGCGACCGCCTGCTGTGGTGTCCTGCGGGCAATATTGGTCTCGCCGAAGAGAACGCTTTCGGCTCCCGTTGCGCCATCGAAGGGATCGAGCACCGGATAATGCGAGAATGCGAGCAGCGTTTTTCCGAGTTTCGTTGCGCGCGCGGACACGTCGGCAATCCAGTCGACGATGAACGGTTTCAGCCTGATAAGCGCGTTCCAGCCCGCGCCGGTGCTGTCGACGAAAGCGGCTTCATCACCCTCCTCAAACAGGCCGTCGCGTGGTTCGAAGACGTTGGCGTCGATCATCAGCAGCCAGAGACCCGGCTCGGGCTCGACCAGATAGGAGGCATCCATCAGCCGGTAGCAATTCCGGCCGTCCGGAGACGAGACCGGGTAGAGCCGATCCTCGACGCGGTCAGACGCCCCGAACGGGGTTTCCCAATGAAGATAGTCCGGCCGTCGGAAGTACCCATGGGTAGCCACGGGGGCAAGGCCCGTCGGATATCCCTCGCAATACATGCGCGGCGTTGCGTGGCTGCCGGGGGCTGCCTTTCCTATGTCGCTCGTGACGAGGACCCTCACGTCGTTCCGATCAAGAAATTGTTTGGTGTGGTGTCGCCCCTTGGGCCCGAAGATGTCGTGGTTGCCCGGAAGCGCATAAAAGCGCGTGCCATGGGCGCTCTCGTGCCCATCAAGAATGGTGCGCACGCGCGCCGTTGTCTGTCTTTGCCCGTCGTCCGTGTAGTCGCCCAAAAGGACGACGTGACGGATGCCGCGGCGCGCGACCTCCGCCAAGGCCTCGTCCAGCGCTTTGGCACTTTCGTTGAAGACGCGGGTGGATTCGCGCGTGTCGGCCCAGCTTCTGACGGCCAGTTTTTCGCCGTCGATCTCTATCCGCGGGAACTCGAAATCGCCTTCAAGATCATGGAAATGGGCGTCGGCGATGATGGCGATCCGAGGCAAATCAGACATCGGCCTTCACCTCCAGACGGGAGGCCTCGACGAGGTCGATCCAGGCCGAAGCGCGGCGCGCTGCCTCATAGAGCATGGGCTTCGGCGTCTCGAACCATTCATCCGGCCGCAGTTCGCGATGCTCGCGGATGTGGGCGACGGCCGCGTCGAGTGTGGGAAACAGATGCGGCTGCTGCTTGTGCAGGAACAGCGCCACCAGCGACACCGAGCGGCTGCGTCCGCCGCGGCAATTGACGAGGATGTTGCCGCCATCGGCGAAGGGGTAGGTTGCGCGCTTCGGCATCGTCTGGCGTAGCGCACCGTCGAGAATGTAATAGGCACCGAGCATCATCGTGTCGGGGCTGCCATCACCGTCGATCATGCCGAGCTTGTAATAGCGGACGGCCGCATAGCCGCTTGCACAAAGATCATCATTGATGCTGACTTCTTCTTCGCGCACGAGGTTGATGTCCAGGTTGATCGCGCAATTGACGACAATGGAGATCCCGTGACGCTTGAGCAGGTCCAGGTCACGCGCGCCGTCACTGCCGCCGATATAGAGATCGGCGCTGTGGGGCCCGAGTTCTCTGGCGATCAGACTGATAGCGGGCCGGGTGTAGACCGGTGCGTCCATTGGATTTCCCCTTGTGTATGCGAACGGGTGGCATGCGTGTTCAGGCTACCGCGGTTTCAGGCCAGCTGGAGCCTGGCGGCTTGCTCCCTTTTTTGGACCGGGATGCCTGAAGCCACACTTACGCCGCCGGCAATCGCCGGCGTCGATGCGAGCACCGGCCCGCCGTCGAGCAGGCTGCCTATTTCCATGAAGGGACACACGGCGCCGCCCGCCTCGGCAACGAGCAACAGTCCGGCAAGGCAATCCCACGAGTTCATGTGCAGCTCGACATAGGCGTCCGAGCGCCCATCGGCGACGTAAGCGAGCGCAAGTGCCCCCGAAGCGCCGCGCCGCACATTGGCGCCCTTCTCCAGCATCTGCCGCATCGTCTCCAGATAGGTCTCGTCCGGCACCCGCCGCGACCAGCCCATTTCGACCGACGCGGCATCGAAGGTCGCCGTCGACGAGACCGTGATGACCTTGCCGTTGAGCGTTGCACCTTCTCCCCGGCGGCAGAAATAAAGTTCGTCGTGGGCCGGATTGTAGATTGCGCCGATCTCTGCGTGTCCGTGTTCGACATAGGTTATGGAGATGCAGAAGTGCGGGATTCCGCGCGCGAAGTTTGCCGTGCCGTCGACGGGATCGACGACCCAGACGCGATCGGCAACGGTCCCGCCGCCCTCCTCGCCCAGGAACGCATCGGCCGGAAAATGGGTGGCAATTGCGTCGCGAATATGGGCCTCGGAGGCCGCATCGGTTTCCGTCAGAAAATCCTGCGGGCCCTTTAGGGAAAAGCCACGCTCGGCACTTGCCTTGAAGCCGTCGAGCACCAGAGCGCCGGCAGAGCGAATGACATCCCGACACAACAGGGCCCGCCCCGAAAGGTCGTTCGAATAGCGCGGCTTGTGATCGTTCATCGGCGATACTCCATTGCACACGCGTGCATATTTGCACGCGTGTGCATGTCGCGCAAGTCGAAATTGCCGGTCCGTGCCAGGTGCCCGGAAGATTGGTCGATCCTCGCGGCCGCACTCAGCCGGACATCTGCGGCATTTCTGCAATATCCAAGCAGGCGCGGTCGACGTAGTGTCCACACGTCGAATCTCAAGGTAGGGTCGAATGACGACGATCACGATACAGGAAGCGCTCGACCGGGCGGGCACGGGCCCCTATCAGCGGCGCCTGATGGGCATATTTGGCCTGGTTTGGACGGCCGACGCCATGCAGGTGCTCGCCGTCGGGTTCACCGCCGCCTCCATTGCCGCAACATTCGGGCTGACGGTTCCCCAAGCGCTGCAGACGGGCACGTTGTTTTTCCTGGGCATGCTGATCGGCGCCGTCGGCTTCGGCAGGCTTGCCGATCGGATCGGCCGGCGCCGGGTCCTGATCGTAACCGTTGCCTGCGACGCGGTCTTCGGCATTCTGTCGATCTTCGCTCCGAATTTCGTGGTCCTGCTTGTCCTGCGCTTCCTCACCGGCGCTGCGGTCGGCGGCACACTTCCCGTCGATTATGCGATGATGTCGGAATTCCTGCCGGCGCGCAGCCGCGGGCGATGGCTGGTCATGCTCGAAGGCTTCTGGGCCGTGGGCACGCTGATCGTGGCACTGGCGGCATGGCTCATCGCTCTTGCCGGCCTTACGGACGGATGGCGCTACATCTTTGCCGTCACGGCCATTCCGGCAGTCATTGGCGTCGGACTACGCTTTCTCGTGCCGGAATCGCCGCTTTACCTGTTGCGCGCGGGCAAGGCGGAGGCGGCCAAGGCGATCGTCGATCGAATGCTGGCAGCCAACGCTCGACCGCAACTCGAGCCGACCGTATCGATCGCCCTGCCTGTACCGACCGCCGATATCAGTATCTTTTCGAAGGACTTGCGTCGCCGCAGCCTTCTGATCCTTTCGGTCTGGTTCCTCGTCTCGGTCTCCTACTATGGCGTCTTTACCTGGATGCCGCCGCGGCTTGCGGGAGAAGGCTTCGGCTTCGTGCGTGGCTATGGGTTCCTCGTTCTCATCGCTCTGGCGCAGATCCCGGGCTATGCGCTTGCCGCCTACGGCGTCGAGAAGTGGGGACGGCGCCCGACGCTGGTCGGTTTCTGCCTGCTCTCCGCCCTCAGTTGCCTGTTGTTCGTCGTGGCGGATGCGGCCTTGGTCGTTGCTGCTGCGCTCCTGATCATGAGCTTTGCACTGCTCGGCACATGGGGCGCACTCTATGCCTATACGCCGGAACTCTATCCGACCGCCTCGCGCGCGACCGGCATGGGGGCGGCCGGCGGCATGGCTCGGCTCGGTGGCCTGCTTGCGCCTTCGCTCATCGGATTGCTGGTGGCGAAGGGCTTCGGCCTGGCGATCGGCACCTTTGCAGGCTTGCTGCTTGTGGCGGCGATCGCCGCTGCGATGATCGATGCGGAAACCCGTAAGGTATCGCTGACCTGATACGGTGCATTCTTTTCAGGGGCAGTAGCTCACAGTTTGGAAAACTGAACTGCGTTTCAACGCGTTAGCGCCTCCTTTCCCTGTGAACAACCTGTGGACCGGCTGCGGACAAGGCCGGAAGTCGGGTTGCCGGCTGTTCGATCGTAAAAGCGCTCGTAAAATGGCTGTGCGGTCAAGCTCACGACCGTTAGTGTAGCAACTATCTCATCGGGGCCGGCACGTGTGCCGGTCCCGATTGTATGCCGGGGCGGCTGTCCTTGGCGACGTCCCCCTCCTCCCGACGTACGCTCATTTTGGCACCGTTTGGCAGTTCCGGCCGACGACCGCGGCGCACGTCTTGCGTTTATGCATAGCTGCATTGCACAATAAATGTTTTCCAGCTGGTCAAAAATCAGGCATAAAGCACACAGCTGATGCACATGGCGGGTCTCCTCCCAGTCCGCCGCAGCAGCTGTTCCCCTCTGGAGGTTTTTGACCTTCACACCTTTATGGGCCGCGGTCTTCCGCTGGCCCTTTTTTCTTTTCTGCGACCCTTCACCTTCGGCAAGGCTCCACGCCACTGTTGCTGCACGCGCAATTGCGTTTCGAAAAAACGTGTTCTGTAATGGGCCGCGTCATTGAGCGATGGAGGCGGGAGACCGGTGGAGCCGATACATCTGTTCGAACTGGTGATCGGCATGTTTGTCGCGATCATCGCGCTGCACTACGTCGCGCATCGGCTCGGCCTGCCGCCGTCGGTGGCGCTTCTTAGCGGTGGCGCGATGCTCGCCTTCATGCCGGGGCTGCCGGCCATCGCGGTCGACCCGGAGCTGGTGCTCGTCATCTTCTTGCCGCCGCTGCTCCTCGACGGCGCCTGGACGATCGCGGTCGGCCGCCTGCGCCGTCACCTGATCGGCATCGCCTCGCTTGCGATCGGCGCAGTGTTTTTTACCGCGGCCGTCGTTGCCGTCGTGACGCACCTCATCTTCCCGTCCCTGCCTTGGGCCGCATGCGCCGCACTCGGGGCGATCGTCTCGCCGCCCGACGCCGTCTCGGCACGGGCCGTGCTGCAGCGCGTGCAGTTGCCGCGACGGCTGCAGATCCTGCTCGAAGGCGAAAGCCTGCTCAACGACGCAAGCGGACTGGTATTGTTCCGCTTCGCGATCGCCGCCGGCGTCACCGGGGCATTTAGCGCCGGCGAGGCGGTCGGCAACTTCTTCCTGCTGGCGATCGGCGGTGCCCTTGTCGGCCTCGCCATCGGTACGGCGTGGGTGCTGCTTGCCCGCCGCCTCGGAGATGAGTACCTGATCATCGCCGCGACGGCCCTTTTGTCCTGGACGTCCTACCTGCTCGGCGAGTTCCTGCATGTTTCCGGCGTGATCGCGACAGTTACCACCGGCCTCGTCGCCAGTTGGCACCAGCACACCGTGCTCTCGGCCGCCACCCGTATGCGCGGCTCCGCCTTCTGGACCGTCATCGTCTTCCTGATGGAGGCCGCGGTTTTCATCCTGATCGGCCTGTCGCTTCGCGGCGTGGTCGAGCGCGGCGGCGGGTTCGAGACCGTTGCAGCGACCTTGGGGTGGCCGATCCTCATGGTGCTCTTCGCGCTCACTGTCGCCCGCTTCTTCTGGGTGTTCGGTTCCGACTTCGCAATCTGGCTTGGCAACAGGCTGGGGCTCAAGCGCTACACGCCGGTCGGCGCGCGCGGTGCGACCGTGCTTTCCTGGGCCGGCGTTCGCGGCGTGGTAACGCTCGCCCTTGCGCTGAGCGTGCCCGAAGGCTTCCCCGGCCGGGACTTCATCCTGGTGACCTCCTTTGCCGTGATCCTTGGAACGGTGCTGATCCAGGGAACGACGCTCGGGCGGGTGATCGCCTGGGCGAGGCTCGTCGAGCCTTCGTCTGAAAAGGCGCCCCTCACCCTAAGCCAGGCCGAGGCGGCGATGGCCCAGGCGCAGCTCATCACCATTCAAAGCCGCGCCTATGACACGGCGGGCAATCTCATCCATCCGCAATTGCTGGACCGCTATCAGCGCCGAGCGGTTTCGATCGTCGACTATGCCGCGCGCACGGAGCATTACACGCCGATCCTCCACGCCCATTTCGACGTCGTGCTCGAAGCGGTCGCGACCGGGCGGCGCGAACTCATCCGGCTTCATCGCGCCGGCGAAATCGACGATGAAACGCTGCACGAACTGGAGCGCGATCTCGACCTTGAGGAATTGAGCGCAATATCTGCCAAGGCGTGAGCCTCTTGCCCGAACGTTTCTTTCCATTTTCTCCTTTGACATGAGGGGCGGATGTCCTAGATGTCCGCAAATTGGCGCCAAGTATCGAGGAGCTTGAGAGCGATCAAGAAGTCAAAGGCGCCGAAACCACCAAAACCGAAGACGCTGTTGCAGAAGCTGGCTGCCTCGCCCGAGAAACTGTTTTCGGGTTCGTTTCGCCAGCAATGTGCAGCACTTTGCTATCGTTACGTGCCTGACGGCGCGATCGAGATCCTTGTGGTGACGTCGCGCGACAGCGGCCGCTGGCTCATTCCAAAAGGCTGGCCGATGAAACAGAAGGAACCGCACGAGGCCGCGGCGATCGAAGCCTTGCAGGAGGCCGGTGTTCGCGGGAAAGTTCGCAAGAAGCCGATTGGCAGCTACACCTACTTAAAGATGCTCGATGACGGCGACGTGGTGCCCTGTATCGTTGACATCTTCCAGATCGAAGTCACCAAGCTGGCGGAAAAATACAAGGAGAAAGGCGAGCGTTTGGTCGCCTGGGTCAGCCCCGATGAAGCGGCGCGGCGCGTCCGCGAAATCGAGCTCAAATCGCTTCTGGTCGACTTCAAGCCGCGGTGAAGTCGCGCACCTTTCCGGATCACATCCTCGGACGATAGCCGCGCTGACGTTTGCTACGCGTTAGCTCGAGGAAGAGTTTGACCGCCTCCTCCTCCCGCGCGAAGTGGTGCACCATCATCTGGCCGTGACTTCCGATCCGTCCCCAGCGCCGCGTCAGGCACGCCTCGCCCAATAGGGACATGGAGATCTGCATGGAGTAGTAGCGCGCCATGTTTCTGGCCGCGTCCCTTCGCTCGACATAGATCTGGTAGGGCTGAACGATCGTCATGCGCGAAGATTCGGCGATCGGCGCGCATAGGTCCAACGAGAGTTTTGAATCGATCACGTGCGACCGATTCATTTTGGTGATCTGTCACGACCCTTGCCGCAACGGATAAGGGTCAACGGGCGCACCGGCGAAAGCTCCGCAGACAAGCAAAAGCCGGAACGGCGTGCACCGATCCGGCCTTCGAAATCTTGAAGCCTTGGTTAGCCGCGGAACGTGTAGTCTGCGATCGACTGCGGTTTCATCTCGATCGAGAAACCCGGCCGCTGCGGCGGCATATAGGCGGCATTCTCGATCACGCAGGGGTCGAGGAAGTGTTCGTGCAGATGGTCGACATATTCGATGACGCGACCATCCTTGGTGCCGGAAACCGCCAGATAGTCGATCATCGACAGATGCTGGACATATTCGCACAAGCCGACGCCACCGGCATGCGGCCAGACCGGCAGCCCGTATTTGGCGGCGACGAGCAGCACCGCCAGAACCTCGTTCAGGCCCCCCATCCGGCAACTATCGATCTGGACGATGTCGATCGCGCCCTCGGCGATGAACTGCTTGAACATGATGCGGTTCTGGCACATCTCGCCGGTTGCGACCTTCACCGGTCCGATCGCCTCGCGGATCTTGCGGTGACCGGCAACGTCGTCGGGGCTCGTCGGCTCCTCGATGAAGAAGGGCTTGGCAAAAGCGAGCTGCTTGACCCAGTCGATCGCCTCGCCGACTTCCCAGACCTGGTTGGCGTCGATCATCAAATAGCGGTCCGGGCCGATCACCTCGCGCGCGATCGTCAGTCGCCGGATGTCGTCGGCAAGGTCGCGACCGACCTTCATCTTGATATGGTTGAAACCTTCGTCAATCGCCTCCTGGGCGAGACGCCGGAGCTTATCGTCGTCATAACCGAGCCAGCCGGCCGATGTCGTGTAGCAGGCATAGCCTTCCTTCTCGAGCGTCGCGATGCGCTGAGCCTTGCCGGGTTCGGCCCTGCTGAGGATGGCGACCGCCTCGTCACGCGTCAGCACGTCGGTCATGTAGCGATAGTCGACGATATCGGCGATCTCTTCCGGCGACATTTCGGCGACAAGCCGCCAGACGGGCTTGCCCGCCTCCTTGGCAAGCAGGTCCCAGACGGCGTTGACGACGGCGCCGGTCGCCAGATGCATCGCACCTTTCTCCGGACCGATCCAGCGCAGCTGGCTGTCGCTGGTCAGGTGCCGCCAGAACCGGCCGGGATGGGCGAGAATGTCTGATGTCTCCTGGCCGACGATCAGATGCCGCATGGCCTTGATCGCCATGCAGCAAATGTCGTTGCCGCGGCCGATAGTGAAGGTGAGACCATGGCCCGCAAGTCCCTCCCGATCGGTGTCGAGGATGACATAGGCCGCGGAATAGTCCGGGTCCGGGTTCATCGCGTCGGAACCGTCGAGGCTCTGCGAGGTCGGAAAGCGCAGGTCGAAGACGCGCAGATCAGTGATGCGGGTCATGGTCACTCCAGTCTTATGATCAATCGTCCGCGCGCACGGACTGCTTCTGGCTGCCGAGGCCCTCGATGCCGAGTTCGACGACGTCGCCGGCCTTAAGGTAACGCGGCGGCTTCATGCCCATGCCGACGCCGGGCGGCGTGCCGGTCGAGATGATGTCGCCCGGCTGCAGCGACATGAACTGCGACAGGTAGGAGACGAGGTAGGCAACGCCATAGACCATGGTCTTCGACGAGCCGTTCTGCATGGTTTCGCCGTTGACCTTCAGCCACATCGGCAGGTTCTGCGGGTCCGCCACTTCGTCCTTGGTCACCAGCCACGGGCCTGTCGGACCAAAGGTGTCGCAGGACTTGCCCTTGGTCCACTGCCCCTGGCGCTCGATCTGGAAGGCGCGTTCGGAGACGTCGTGCACGGTGCAGTAGCCGGCGACATAGTCGAGTGCTTCCGCCTCGGTGACGTACTTGGCCTTGCGGCCGATGACGACGCCGAGTTCCACTTCCCAGTCGGTCTTCTCCGAGCCGCGCGGAATGATCAGGTCGTCATTCGGGCCAACGATCGCCGACGTCGCCTTCATGAAGATGATCGGTTCGGAGGGAACCGTGGCGCCCGTCTCGGCGGCATGGTCGGAGTAGTTGAGGCCGATGCAGATGAACTTGCCGGTACCGGCCACGCAAGGGCCGAGCCGCTGGTTGCCGTCGACAGCCGGAAGGCCGGCGAGATCGAGTGCCTCGAGTTCGGCGAGTTTGTCCGGGTCGAGCGCCGCACCTGAGAAATCGGCGACGTGGCCGGAAAGATCACGCAAGGTGCCGTTCGCATCGAGGATGCCCGGCTTTTCCTGGCCCGGGAGGCCGTAACGAAGAAGTTTCATATCTCTGCTTCCTGCTTGTCTGTTGTCAGATGGTCCAGCCGCCATCGATGGCATAGGCCTGGCCGGTCGTATAGGTGGCGCCCGCGAGATGGACGGCAAGGTCGGCGATCTCTTCCGGGGTGCCGAGACGTCCCATTGGCTGGCGGGCGATAAAGGCGGCACGCGCAGTTTCATAGTCTCCCTGGGCGCGCATGCGGTCCTGCAGCGACGGGCTTTCGACGGTGCCCGGGCAAATGGCGTTGCAGCGAATGCCCTCAGACACGTAATCGGCTGCGACGGCCTTTGTGAGACCGATGACGGCGGCCTTGGTGACGCCGTAGGCAAACCGGTTGGGTACGCCCTTGATGCTGGAAGCGACCGAAGCCATGTTGATGATCGCGCCGTCCTTGCGGACAAGCATGCCCGGAAGGACCGCACGAATGGTGCGGATCATCGCCTTGACGTTGAGGTCGAGCGCGAACTCCAGATCGCTATCCTTCATCTCCAGGATCGAACCGGCATGCACGAAACCGGCGCAGTTGAAGAGGACGTCGACGGCGCCGATCTCTGCCACGAGCGCTTCGACCGCTTGCGTGTCGAGAACGTCGAGCCGGTGCGTTTCGACGTCGGCTTCCTTTGCAAGTGCCGCAAGCGCATCGGTATTGATATCGGTCGCGTGCACCTTTGCGCCGGCCTTCACAAAGGCCAAAGCCGAAGCGCGGCCGATGCCTTGAGCCGCAGCCGTAATCAGGACGACCTTGCCTTTAAGATCCGCTGTCATTCTCGATCCCTCATGCTTTGCGTTCAACGACCAGGATATGGTCGGCGGCGAGAACGACCTCGCCACGCTGGTTGATGACTTCTAACCGTTCGACGATGCGTCCCGCCTTCGGCCGCTTCGGATCGTCCTCCTTGGCGGCGATCGTCACGCGGGTACGGATCGTATCGCCGATATGAACCGGGCGCACGAAGCGCAGACGATCATAGCCGTAGGAAAACGCAACCGGATTGATCAAAGATGCGGTCAGCCCGACCCCGATCGAAAAGATCATGGTGCCGTGGGCGATGCGCTGGCCGCCCGGCAGGGTCTTGGCGAACTCCGCATCCATGTGGTGCGGAAAGAAATCGCCGGTGTGGCCGGCATGAACGACGAAGTCGGTTTCGGTAATCGTCCGGCCCGTCGTCAGGCGCTCATGGCCGAGCTCGTAGTCTTCGAAATGGATGATCTGTTCCGACATCTCAGCGTCCCGGAAGTGGCGCGATCGCCGTGGCCGGCGCGGCACTCGATTGATAGGCGGCCTCGACCAGGGCCATTGTCTGCCAGGCGTCTTCCACCGAGCCGATCAGCTCCGGGTCTTCGCCGGAGGCGAAACGCTGCAGATTGGCCATTCGGTTGGCGAAGGCGTCGGGGAACCAGGCGCCTTCAAGCGGAACCGACACCCACTCGACAGCCCCGGTTGGCCGGATCCAGAGCTCGTCGGGCTCGCCCTTGGGATAGTCGAGGTTGACACCGAGTTTTACATAAGCAGCACCCGACGTGCCCGAAATGCGGAACTCGCAGGCCTGGAACTTGCGGCCGAAATCATGGTCGTGATTGACCGAAAGTACGCAGCGCACGCGGTCGCCATAGTCGAGGATCGCAGCCGTCCGTGTCTGGGCGACCTCATGGTTCGGATGGCCGATCGTCTTTGCATGCACGCCCAATGGATTGCCAAGCAGGCCGCGCACGAGATCCAGATAGTGGATCGAGTGCATGGCGATCTCGATGCGCGGCAGGCCCTTCAAGAAGGGCCACAGACCCCAGGGCGTAGCAAGTGCAAGCCAGGCGTCGAAATCGACGACCTCGCCGAGGTATCCCTTGGCGATCGCGTCTTTCAGCGCCAGCATCATCGGCGCGAAGCGGAGCTGGAAATTGACCGCCGCCTTCAGTTTGCGCGTCCGGCAGAGCTCGAGAATGGCGGTCGCGGCTTCAAGGTCCGAGCCCATCGGCTTCTGGATGAGGGCAGCGGCGCCGATCGGAAGCTTCGCCAGGATGGCGGCATGGGCCGCCGGCGGGGTCGCCAGATCAAAGATTGCATCAGCGACCGCAAGCGCATCCTCTTCCCGTTCGAAGGCGGGAATGCGCCAGGCGCCGGCAAGCTTCGCGGCCTTCTCCCGGTCTGGATCATAAAGGCCCGCGACTGGGAAGCCGGCCTGGCGATAAGCCGGCAGATGTGCGTCGCCGACGATGCTGCCGGCGCCGAAGATCACGATCGGCCGGGGCTCTGCCGGTTTCGGCCACCACTGCCTGAGCGCGCCCGGATCGAAATTTTCAGCCATTGTGGGAGACCTTGCCGTCGTGATGGAAGACCTCTTCCATCATCGCCCACCACTCGCCTTCCTGGCGCGTCTCAAGCGGCTTCTGGCAGGGCATACAGACCGACCACCATTCCTGGTTCTTCGGATGTGCGGCCATCTTGGCCATGTCCGCCTCAAAATCAGAGCCGACATACTCCCAGTAGCCGAAGAGCAGGTTTTCCGGCTCCTTGAGGAAGATCGAATAGTTGGTAACGTTGCACTCGGAAATCAGCGCGAGGATCTCCGGCCAGACGGCGGCGTGCAACGCCTTGTATTCGGCGACCTTGGACGCCTCCAGACCGATCACCATTCCCATTCGCTGCATGATGACCTCCCTATCCTAGCCCCGAAACTCGCGGGTAAACTCGTCGATCGAGCGGGCGCGCACGGCATCCCAGTCCCAGGAAATCCCGATGCCTGGCTCGGACGGCGCCAATGCGCGACCGTTCCGGATCTCCATGCCCTTGGTCGTGAGATCATCGAGCTGCGGAATGTACTCAACATATTTGCCGTTCGGCACGGCGCAGACGAGGCTGACATGCAGCTCCATCAGGAAGTGCGGGCAGACCGGAATGTCGAAGGCTTCCGCCGCATGCGCGACTTTCAACCACGGCGTGATGCCGCCGATACGGGCAACGTCGACCTGGACGATCGAGCAGGCGCCCTTCTGCATGTATTCGCGGAAATGACGGATCGAGTACATGGATTCACCCACCGCAATCGGCGTGGGCGTCGAGCGCGTCAACCGGATATGACCGTCGAGATCGTCGGCCGGCAGCGGCTCCTCGATCCAGGCAAGGTCGAGCTCCTTCAGCCTGGACGCGCGGCGGATCGCCTCGTCGACGGTGAAGCCCTGGTTGCAGTCGGTCATGATCTCGAAGCCGTCGCCGAGCGCCTTGCGCATTGCCGACAGGCGATCGTAATCCTCCGAGCCGTGCGGCTTGCCGATCTTCACCTTCGAACCTGAAAAGCCCTTGGTCTTGGCGGCAAGCGCGTCCTCGACCAGCGCTTCCTTTTCGATGTGCAGCCAGCCGCCCTCGGTGGTGTAGAGGGGGCAGCTTTCCTTGGCGCCGCCGGCAAGCTTCCAGAGCGGCAGCTTCTGCTTTTTGGCGCGCAGGTCCCAAAGTGCTGTGTCAACTGCCGCCAGCGCCAGCGCCGTTATCGGGCCGATCGTCGTCGCGTGGGTCGCAAATTCTAGTCTGTGCCAGATCGCCTCGATGCAATCGGCATCCTCGCCGATCAGGATCGGCACCAGGTGGTCGGAGAGAAGCCGCATCACCGACGAACCGCCGGTACCGATCGTATAGCTGTAGCCGGTGCCCGTCGCACCATCGCTGTCGGTGATGGTGACGATCGGGGTTTCCTGGCTGACGAAGCTCTGGATCGCATCGGTCCGCTTCACCTTCGGCGGCAGGTCGACCATGCGCAGTTCAATTTTCTCGATTCTTGCCATGTCAGCCTTCCAGAGCCTTGCCGGTATCGATGTCGAAGAGATGGGCGCGCGAGAGGTCGAAGCTCATGTGCACCTTCTCGCCCGGGCCAAGCGGGCGCGGATTGAGCATGCGCGAAACCCAGTCTCGACCGTTGAACTGGATGAAGACCAGCGTTTCATTACCCAGCGGTTCGGTGATCGACACCGGTAGCTCGACCTCGTGCACGGCGGCCGGGTCGCCGGCATGCAGACCATGGCCGCTCGGATAGATGTCGTCAGGCCTCAGACCGAAGGTGACCTTCTGTCCCGGACGGAGCGCGTTCACAAACCGCGGCGGGATCGGCAGCCGCATGCCGCTTACAAAGACGAGCGTACCGTTGTCGACGATCGCCTCGTCCATGTTCATCGGCGGCGAGCCGATGAAGCCGGCCACGAACTTTGTGGCCGGGCGCTGGAACACTTCTTCCGGCGTGCCTACTTGTTCGATATAGCCGTCACGCATGATGACGATGCGGTCTGACAAGGTCATCGCCTCGACCTGGTCGTGGGTGACGTAGATCATCGTCGCCTGCATGCGGGCATGCAGCTTCTTGATCTCGGTTCGCACCTGGGTGCGCAGCTTCGCATCCAGGTTCGACAGAGGTTCGTCGAACAGGAAGACATCCGGCTGGCGCACGATCGCGCGGCCCATGGCGACGCGCTGGCGCTGGCCGCCGGAAAGCTGCGACGGGCGGCGCTCCAGGAGATGGCTAAGATCGAGGATGGCAGCGGCTTCATCGACCCGCGTCTTGATCTCGTCTGCCGAGCGTCCGGCGATCTTCAGCGAAAAACCCATGTTTTCGGCGACCGTCATATGCGGATAGAGCGCATAGGACTGGAAGACCATGGAGATATTGCGCGCCCGAGGCGGCAGGTCGTTGACCTTCTTTCCGCCGATTTCGATCGCGCCATCGCTGACGTCTTCGAGGCCTGCGATCATGCGCAGCGTTGTCGACTTGCCGCAGCCCGACGGGCCGACGAGCGCGATGAACTCGCGGTCCTTCACTTCGAGGTCGATGCCGTGGACGACCTCGAGCGCGCCGTAGCGCTTGACCAGTTTCCTGAGAGTGACAGGAGCCATGAACGATTATCCTTTCACCGCGCCGAAGGTGAGACCCGAAACGAGGTGCTTCTGAATGATGAAGGTAAGGGTCAGCGCCGGGATGATCATCACGACGGCGAGCGCACACATGCCGCGCCAGTCGATGGTGAATTCGGCGGTGTAGTCGAGAAGCCCGACCGGCAAGGTCTTGGAATTGACCGAGCGGGTGATCTGCGAGGCAAGCGCATACTCGTTCCAGGACGTCAGGAACGCAAAGATGCCGGCGGATGCGATGCCGGGACCGGCAAGCGGAAACTCCACCTGCCAGAAGGCCTGCCACGGCGTGCAGCCGTCTATCTGGGCGGCCTCGGCGAGATCCTTCGGCACCTGGCGGAAGAAGCCGTCGATCAGCCAGATGGTGAAGGGCACGTTGAGCGCGACATAGGTCAGGATCAGCGAAAAATGCGTGTCGATGATCCCGGTGCGGGCGTAGAGCATGAAGAGCGGCAGCGAGAGCGCGATGCCAGGCACGGCGCGCGTCAGCATGAAGCCGAGGAAGATCGCCGACTTCGCCTTGAAACGATAGCGGGCAAAGGCGTAGCCGCCGGCCATGCCGATCGCCAGTGCAATCACCGTCGAGGTCACCGAGATGATCAGCGAATTGCGAAAATAGTCCCAGACGGGAACGCCACCCTGCCCGGCGCCCGCAAACATGGCGCGATAGGCATCGAGCGAAATGCTCTCGGGGATCCAAACCGGTGGTTTCGCCATGATTTCGACGGTCGGACGCAGCGACGACAGCACGATCCAGAGGCCGGGAAGGCAGATCACGGCCATTGCGAGAAACAGGCCGATCAGGTGCACCGTCTTCAACAGGCGGCGGCGCAGTCGGTGCGAAGCGTTGATATCCATTACCACTCGGCTCCGATCTGCTGGCGCGCCGCGGCGAGCTTGCGGAAGAAATAGACGGTGAAGACGATCGACAGGAGGATCGCGACATAGGCCATGGCGTTGGCGAGCCCCATGCGGGCATCGGCATAGGCCGTGCGGCCGACGAGCGTCCAGAGTAGCTCCGTGCGCTTGGCCGGGCCGCCATCGGTCATGATCTTGACGATGTCATAGGCGCGCGCGACGTCGAGAGAGCGGATCGTCATGGCGATGAAGGCGAACGGCATCAGATAGGGCCAGGTGACATAGCGGAAGGTCTGCCAGGGTGTGCAGCCGTCGACATGGGCAGCCTCGACCGGATCCTTCGGCATGGCGAGCAGGCCGGCCAGAATCAGGATCGCAAAGACTGCGGTCGAGGACCAGACTTCGGCGATGATGATCGAGAGCAGTGCGAGATTGCCGTCGATCAACCAGGGAATTGCCTGATCCGTCAGTCCCAGCGACTGCAGCGCATTGTTGACGAAGCCGATATTGTCGTTGAAGAGGAACTTGAACTGGAAGCCGACGAGCACGGGCGAAAACATCATCGGAAACATCATCATGGTGCGCAGCAGGCGCTGGCCGTGGGTCGCCTTGTTGACAAGCAAAGCCAGGCCGAGACCGAGCAGCATCTCGGCGTTCAGAGCCACAGTCAGCAACAGCACGGTGCGGCCAAACGCGACCCAGAATTCGGCGTTGCCAAGTACGGTCGCGTAGTTGCGCAGGCCTACAAAGACCCACAGCGTCTCCGGTTTGGTCAAGCGGAACGGCGTGAAGCTCGAATAGAAGGAAAAAAGGAGCGGCAACACGATCACCGCCGCGAGCACGACAAAGGCCGGAAGCAGAAGCAGGGCCGGTGCTGACAATTTCTTGAGCTTCATCGGGCAGTCCTGAGGATTGCATGAAATGGCTGAGGCGGCGCCGGCGCCTTCAAGGCATCGGCGCCGCCTCATGGGTAACGATCAGAGCTTGCCCGCGTCTTCGAGAATGCCGGTCGCTTTCTGAGCGGCGGCATCAAGCGCTTCCTTCGACGTCTTGTCGCCGAGGATGGCGGCCTGGAGTTCCGGATAGACGGCGTTGGAGATTTCGATCCACTCGGCCGTCTTCGGAACCGGGAAGGCATGCTTTGCGGCTTCCTGGAAAGCCTGCAGCACTTCCGTCTTGTAGGCGTCGCCCTCGGCTTGCTTGATGTTGTATTCCCAGACGGCAGTCCGGGTCGGCAACGGGCCGGCAGCCGATTCCAGCTTCTGGCTGTCCTCGTTGGTCAGCCACCAGACGAGCGAAGCGGCCGCTTCCTTGTTGGCGCAATCTTCGGTGACCGAGAAGCCATGATGGCCCGACCAGCCGGTGCGCTTGCCGGAAGAACCGGCCGGCTGCACCTTCACGCCGACATTGCCGGCGACCTTGGAGGACTTCGGGTCGTTGAAGAAGCTCGCCCAGCCAGGCCAGTCGAGGTTGAGGGCGATCGAACCCGAGGCAAAGCCCTGGCCGAGGTCGTCCCAAAGATAGTTGGTCGTGCCCGGCGGTACGGCCTTGTCCTTGTAGAGCTTGACGAACCAGTCAAGCGCATGGACACCGGCTTCCGAGTTGAAGGCGGGGCGCCCGTCCTTGTCGAGATATTCGCCACCTTCGGCGACCAGCATTTCATAGAAGCGACCGTTGATTGCCTCTTCCTTACCGGCAAACTGCGTGCCGTAGAAATTCGGCGGGGCGGCGAAGAACTCGGCCTGATCGCTGACCTGGGCCCAGGTGTCCGGCGGCGCGAGGTCGTAACCGTATTTCGCCTTGAAGGCGGTCTTCTTGGCTTCGTCCTGGTAGAGGCTCTTCTGGTAGTAGAGCGCCGACACGTCGAACTGGGCGCGCGGCAACATCACCAGCTTGCCGTCGAGCGTCGAAGCGTCGATCAGCGCCGGCACGAATTTGGCGATCTCCTCCGGCGGCAGGAGCGCCAGGAGATCAGTGTAGATGTCGGGGTATTGCGGCGCGAAGGAGGAATGGTTCGAGCCGACGCACCAGCTGACGCCGCCAGTCGCGATATCCGACTTGATCTCCTTGTCGAGTTCGAAGTGGTTCTTCTTCGACAGGATGTTGACCTTGGCGCCGGTCGCCTTCTCCCATTCGCCGATCCGCTCGTAGAGCTTTTCGTATTGCTGTCCGCCGATCAGCTTGGCGTCGATCGTGACGCCCTCGAACTTGCCGGGCAGTTCTGCGGCATTCGCCGCTCCCCCTGCACAGGCAAGCATAACGACGCCGGCGGAGACGCCGGCAAGCAGCCTTTTCATATCCACTCCTCCCATGTTCACGCCCTCTTCCTGACGTGACGTTCTCATTTGTGAGAAACTAATTCATATACAAACAACATTTTCATGAGGCGTCAAGGGAGAACTTTCCTTTGTGGGCGCCTTCGTCTGCGTATATGGATATGAATATTCACCAAGGAGGCTTCATGGACACCGAAGAGTCAGATCGCTACCGCGCACCGGCCCTTGATAAGGGGCTCGACATTCTCGAGCTGCTTGCCAGCGTCGACGGCGGACTGACGCAGGCCGAGATTTCCAAGCGCCTGAACCGGAGTCCGAACGAGTTCTACCGCATGCTCGATCGGCTGGTGCGGCGCGGCTATGTCACGCGCATCGACGGAGATCGCTATTCGCTGACATTGAAGCTCTTCGGGTTGTCGCAACTGCATGCGCCGGTCCGCAGGCTTGCCTCCTACGCCACGCCCTTGATGCGGGATCTGGCCCAGCGCTCGAAGCAGGCAAACCACCTCGCCGTCTTCGATCGCGGCTCCGCCGTCGTCATCGCCCAGCAGGAAGCGCCTGATTATTGGGGCATTTCGATCCGGGTCGGGTCGCATATCAGCCTCTTCGACACGGGTTCCGGCCATATCCTGCTTGCCTTCCGCTCGGCCGAAGAGCGCGAAATGATGATCGCGGAACATGCCAGGAGCAAAGACGAGGTCCCGCGCGGGCCTGAGTTCTACGCGCGCCTCGATCAGATCCGCGAGCGCGGCTATGAAATGATGGCGAGCGCGCAGACAGCCGGCGTCTATAACCTCTCGGCGCCGATCCTGGGGCCTGATGGCCGCGGCATCGCGGCGCTGACCGTTCCCTATATCGCGCTCGTCAACGCGCCCTCGGCGCCAGACATCACTGAAAGCATCGCCCTTTTGCTGAAAACCGCCGAGCAACTGTCGACGTTGGCCGGTTCGGACGTGGCCTCCACAACAGATTGACGGCACTTGGGAACGGTCGTACTTCTTATCTGAATAGATCATTCTTATGTGAGAAGCCGTTCGGAGGAGGCGCGCCTTGATCATCGACACCCATCTTCACCTCATCGACAGGTCGAGGCTCGCCTATCCCTGGCTCGCCGGTGTGCCTGCCCTCAACCAGGACTTTCTCTACGCCACCTACGAGCGCGAAGCGCGGCGGCTCGGCATTACTGCCAGCCTGCACATGGAGGTCGATGTCGATCCTTTAGAGATGGAGAAGGAGACATCCGAGGTCGCGCGGCTCGCAGGCCAGGCGGATAGCCTGCTGAAGGGCGCTATTGCCGCCTGCCGACCTGAAGAGGATGGCTTTTCGGCCTATCTAGAACGCCAGGAAGCAAACGGCCTCATCAAGGGCTTCCGCCGCGTGCTGCATGTGATGCCGGATGACCTCTCCGAAGGAGCGACTTTTCGCGACAATATCCGCCGGCTCGGCGGCCGTCGCTTCACCTTCGACCTCTGCGTCCTGCCGCACCAGATCGAAAAGGCGATTGCGCTTGCCGATCTGGCGCCCGACGTTCCGTTTATTCTCGACCATTGCGGCGTGCCCGACATTCGCGCCGGCGCCGAGCATCCCTGGCGCGAGCACATGAGCGAGATCGCCCAACGTGCGAACGTCACGGCAAAAATCTCCGGCGTCGTCGCCTATGCGGACGAGGCCTGGCAGGTCGAGACGCTGCGCCCGTATGTCGAGCACACGATCGACGTCTTTGGTTGGGATCGGGTGGTCTGGGGAAGCGATTGGCCGGTCTGCACGCTCGGCGGCAATCTTTCGACCTGGGTCGGCGCCACCCACGCGCTTCTGGAAGGCTGCAGCGCGGAGGAAAAGCGCAAGCTGCTTGCCGACAACGCGCGCCGGATCTGGAATCTCGCCTAGCAAGCCCTGCCCTAAGTCCGTTCCGGGACGCCTGGGCATCCCGGAACTCAGAAATCAGGCTGTAGCAAAACTCTCTGCAAACAGCCGATTGAGATCGTCGACGACCTTTCGCGCCGCCTCTTTGCCCGTGAGGCCGTCGTTGATGCGATCGGATGCCGCCTGTTGGAAGGCCATGTAGCCATCGTACCGTGGGCGAACCCAGGCGCTCTCCAGCGTCTTGCGCGTCGCACGATAGAAATCGGAGGTCGCGGCATTGACGGCGTCGTCATCCCAGGCGGCCGCGTGGCCGGGCTGCCCGCCTCCTGAGGCATAAGGACCGCGCTGGACGGCGCCGCTCGCAACGAAATAGGCGAAATCGATCGCCGCTTCCCGCGCCTGTGAGAAAGCCGAGACCGCAATCCCCGTTCCGCCGAGGGCCGAGCCTGCCGGACCATTGGTTCCGGCAATCGGAACATCGCCGAACGTCACGAGCGACGGCCGGAAGCCCGGCATCGCGTAGCTGACATAGCCGTAGATCAGAGGTGCACAGACAACTTTCGACGGCGGATCGCTCATTGCCTCCAGCACGGCGATCGGGTCCATGGAAAAGCAGGAGGGATCGATCAGGTCTGTCAGTTCACGCAGGCGCTCGAAGGCGTTGATGCCCGCATCCGGATCGATCAGCGGCCCGGTAGCGTCACTGCGGCAGGGGGAACCGAGATTGCCGGCGAGCGTGTAGAAGCTCATCAGGGAATGCGGTGGGCGCATCGGCAGCGCCACCCTTCCCTGTCGCGCGAGCGCCAGCATGTCGGTCCAGCTTTCCATGCGGTCCGTCAGGTCCGGGCGCCACGCCTGGACCTGGGTCGCCGCATCGATCGGAAAGGCCCATTGCCGGCCCTGCCAAGTATAGCTCGGATAGGAGCGCCCGACGCTCGCATCCTCAAGCGCCTTCCTCTCGGCTTGGCGGCCTTCCACATCGAGCGGCGCCAGGCACTTCTCCTTGGTGATTTGGCCGACATGCGGATGATCGATGACGATAAGATCATAGGCCCGCGCCAATTCCTCGACCGGATAGGTCTCAAAATCCTGTAGCGAGCGCTTGTCCCATTCTACCGTTATGCCGGTGCGTTCCTGCCAAAGCCGCGAACAGGCGATCATCGGATCGTAGCCGCGCGGGTGGCTCCAGGTCATGCCCTTCAATGTGACGCTCACAGGCCGAACTCCTCTCGGATCGAGGCGCTATGCTCGCCGATCCGTGGTGCTGCGCGGTCCACCTGCGCACGCTTGCCGTTGACCCTGAGCGGCGAACGCGTCGTCAGGATCGAAACGTCGTCTTCGCGCACCACCGTCTGCAGCATGTCGAGCACGCGGAAGCCTTCGCTTTCGAGCAGTTCGTTCCAGTTTAGAACCCGGGCGCACCAGATGTCCGCAGGCTCAAGCACGCCAAGCCAATGGTCGATGGTGTTTTCGGCGATCCGCTTGGCGATCAGCGCCTTGATTTCGTCCCGTTCGGAGAACCAGGAAGCCGGATCGTCGCGATAGGCGTCGAGTTGTGGCATTTGCAAGAGATCGGCAAGCTTCGGGATGGGCGTCATGGCGATGGCGAGATAGCCATCCTTGGCCGGATAGACCCCATAGGGCGCCGACAGATAGGCATGGGCGCTGCGAAAACCCGACCGGGTCGGCAGCCGGCGGCCGTCATTCAAGTGCGTCGTCAGCACTTCGAACTGGAAGTCGACGAGGGCCTCGAGCAAGCTCGTCTCGATCAGGCTGCCCTTGCCGGAAATGCCACGACGGACGAGGGCTGCAAGGATACCTTGCGCTGCTGCGGCGCCCGCAAGCATGTCGCCGATCGCCAGACCAAAGGGCACCGGCCCTTGGCCCTCATCGCCGTTCAGCCACATGACGCCGGAGCGCGATTGCGCGAGCAGATCCTGCCCCGGCCGCTTCACCCAGGGGCCTTCCTCGCCATAGCCGCTGATCGAGGCATAAACGATCTTCGGGTTGATCGCCTTGACCGCCTCGTAGTCGAGCCCGAGCCGCTGGATGACGCCGGGACGGAAATTCTGGATCAGCACGTCGGCCTTGGCGAGCAACGTCTGCAATGCTTTAAGATCGGCCTCGTTCTTGAGGTCGATCGCGAGGCTTTCCTTGGCGCGGTTGATGGCATGAAAGATCGTCGAATCGCCGCCGATCTCGGTGTCGCTCAGATAAAGCCGGCGCGACAGGTCGCCACCGTCGGGGCGCTCGATCTTGATGACGCGCGCCCCGAGATCCATGAGGCGCAAGGAGCAGTAGGGGCCTGAGAGAAACTGGCTCATGTCGACGACGACAAGGCCAGAGAGCGGCAGTTCGTTGGTTTCGGTCATCGGTATCTTACTTCTCGGTCTTGCCGACGAAGTCGGCGGGGTTCTTGTATTTCACGGTCTGCAGGTGCTCGCAGTAGAGCACCAGCTCTCCCTCGCCCTTGAAGACCTGGTAGCTGGCCCGGATAAGCCCGAGCTCCCTGTAGCGGGGCGTTTTGTCCATGTTGGTACGGATCGTGTAGATCGTTTCGCCGATGAAGACCGGCTTGATGAAGCGCAGCTTGTCATAGCCGTAGGAAAAGGCGTTGACGCAGTTGGTGGCGACCAGCCCGAGGCCTGCGGAAAAGACGAAGGCGCCGGCAACGAGACGCCTGCCGAAGATGCCCTCGCGCTCGGCAAACATCTGATCCTGCACGTAAGGATGGATGTCGACGACGAGCGTATTGAAGAGGTGGCTGTCGCTCTCGGCGATCGTGCGACGCAAGGACCTTATACGCTGGCCGACTGGCCAGTCCTCATAGAACCAGTTTTCCGCGTTCCACACGGGAAGCGCGGCGTGCTCCTCCGGCATGTCCCCGGGACGGGTCGAGGACACCCCGACAGTGGGCATGAAGTCATCCATTGGTCAGTCCCTGATGCAATAGGTCGGCAACTGCGGGTCCGTTCGACGGTTCCCGAGGGCAATGCCGCTCGATCTCCATTCGGATCCTTATATGAATAGTATGTTCACATATGGATTCCGTTTGCAACCGGCTGTGGACTGCAAGCGCGTTCGCGGCGAGAAGCGACGCCGTAAAGACCATCACTCAAATAGAGGTTCAGCTTCTGCAGTGCGCGCGAGGTGGCGACATTCGTCAACGACGTTGACTTTTGTCAGTATAGATGAAATATGTCAGATCCATCTTGCGAAGGTTCCGCCAATGCCCATCCGAGCCACAGACCAGATCATTCACAAGGCCGCCTGGCTCTATTATACGCACGGCCTGCGCCAGGACGAAGTGGCGCAGCGGCTGGAGATATCCCGCGCCTCGATCGCCATGTATCTGCGCAAGGCCCGCGAGATGGGCATCGTCACGATCACCACGTCGACAGAACTGTTTTCGCAGGACGTGCTTGCCCGCGAGCTCGAAGACGCCACCGGGCTTACGACTGCATGGCTCGTGCCGGAAGATCGGCAGGCGATGGACCCGGCCGCCGAAATGCCCGTCGTCGCGGCCTCCGTCTTTCTCGAACTGATCAACAAGGGCGACCGGATCGGTGTTGCCTGGGGCCGCACCGTCTATCATATCGCCGACGTCATGCCCTTTGCGGACCTGCGCGGCGTCACGGTCGTGCAACTTTGCGGCAACCTCGGCGCGCCCTATTCCTACCGCCCGGATCAATGCACGACGGAAATCGCCCGCCGCCTCAATGCCGAAGGGATTAATTTTTATGCGCCGCTCGTGCTTTCCTCCGAGCGGCTCGCCGAAGAACTGCGCGGCGAACCCGTCATCAAGGAGCAGCTCGCGACCATCTCCGACTGCGGTCTGGCGCTCTATTCGGTCGGCGGCATCGAGGATGACAGCCACCTCGTCAAATGCGGCGCGCTCTCGGCTGCAGACATGCATGCGATGGGCGAAAAGGGCGCGGCCGGCGTCATTGCCGGACAGCTCATCGATCGCGACGGCCAATGGATGGATTGCGAGCACAATCGCCGCTGCATTTCGGCCGATCTCGGCTCCATCCGCACGATCAAGAAGCGCATGCTGGTCGTGCAGGAGGACAGCAAGTTCGAACCGCTGATGGCGGCCTTGAAGGGCGGCTTCGCCTCGCATCTCGTCATCACCGAGTCGATGGCACGCAAAGTCCTCGATCGCTGGAACCGCGAAGGGCTTGGCAGAAGCGGCTCAGGCGCCCCCTGAGCCTCGAATTTGGGTCCGCCGATACCGGCCGGGCCGGTTTATCGGGAGGCTGAACTTATGGATAATCTCTGGCGCGACGACGAGGCGGAGAAGGTCGTTACGGGCTATCAGGCCAAGGGCACCGGCCGCGATCTGGCGCTGCGGACCTATACGACGCGACTGCTTGGCGGCGAGCCGCGGCTCGTGCTGCATGGCGGCGGCAACACCTCGGTGAAAACCGAAATCACAGACCTCGTCGGGGACACGCATGCCGTGCTCTGCGTCAAGGGCAGTGGCTGGGACATGGGCACGATCGAGCCCGCCGGCCTGCCAGCCGTCAAGATCGCCCCCCTGCTCAAGAGCCGCAAGCTCGAAAGGCTTTCGGACGAGGACATGGTGACGCTGTTGCGCGCCAACCTCATCGACCCGGCCTCGCCGAACCCGTCCGTGGAGGCGCTGCTGCACGCCTTCCTGCCACACAAGTTCGTCGACCACACCCATTCGACCGCCATTCTTGCCATCGCCGATCAGGCCAAGAGCCGGGAGATGTGCGCCGAGCTTTTCGGCAGGAAGATGGGCTTCGTGCCCTACATCATGCCGGGCTTCGCGCTGGCGAAGGCTGCGGCGGACGTGTTCGATCAGGATCCAACGGTCGAGGGGCTGATCCTCGACAAGCACGGGATCTTCACCTTCGCCGACACGGCGAAGGAAGCCTATGACCGGATGATCCACTATGTCACGCGCGCCGAAGAGCATGTGAAAGCGAAGGGGCACAATCCGTTTACGCCCGCCGCCCTGCCCGCAGTGCTTGCAAGCCCTGCCGATATCGCGCCAATGCTGCGCGGCGCCGTTGCCGTCGACAAGGGCGAAGGCCGTTTTGACCGCATGGTCAGCGTGTTCCGCACCTCGCCCGACATCCTCGACTTCGTCAATGCGCAGCAAGTTGAGGAGATGGCAGCCAGGGGCGTTTCGACGCCCGATCTTTCCATCCGCATCAAGACCGGCCCGTTGGTGCTTCCGGCGCCGGCTAAAGATGATCTCTCGGGTTACCGGGCCGTGATCGACGCGCGGGTCACCGCCTTTGCCGCCGACTACACCGGGTATTTCCACAGCAACGACGCACGAGACGACGTCAAGCGCATCATGCTCGATCCCATGCCGCGCCTGACGCTGGTGCCCGGGCTCGGCATGTTCGGCCATGGCCGCACCTACAAGGACGCGATGATCGCCGTCGACGTCGGCGAGATGTGGATCGAGGCTGCGCGCGACGCAGAATCCGTTGGCCGCTTCGAGCCGGTCAGCCGGCCGGATCTGTTCGATCTCGAATACTGGTCGCTGGAACAGGCGAAACTCGCGGGCGCCAAGCCGAAGCCGTTTACCGGCCAGGTCGCGCTCGTCACCGGCGGCGCCGGCGCCATCGGCGCTGCCATCGTCAAGGCTTTCGTCGCCGAGGGCGCGCATGCCGTCGTGCTCGACCTCGACGGCGACAAAGCAAGCGCAGTGGCGAAGGCGGCCGGCAACAACTCGATTGGCATCGCCTGCGACATCACCGATCCCGCTTCGGTGCGCGCCGCCTTCGACCGGGTGGTCGCGACCTTCGGCGGCGTCGATATCGTCGTCTCCAATGCGGGCGCCGCCTGGGAAAGCCCGATTGCGACGATGGACGACGCCCTGCTGCGCCGTAGCTTCGAGCTGAATTTCTTCGCGCATCAGACGGTCGCGCAGAATGCCGTGCGCGTCATGAAGGAACAAAAGACCGGCGGCGTGCTGCTCTTCAACGCCTCCAAGCAGGCAGTCAACCCGGGCGCGAAGTTCGGCGCCTACGGATTGCCGAAAGCGGCGACGCTGTTTCTGTCGCGGCAATATGCGCTTGAGCATGGTGCCGACCATATCCGCGTCAATGCCGTCAACGCCGATCGCATCCGCTCGGGCCTGCTCAATGACGAGATGATCGCCAATCGTGCAGCCGCCCGCGGCCTTTCGGTCAAGGACTACATGGGCGGAAACCTGCTCGGTCTCGAAGTGACGGCCGAGGACGTAGCGCGCGCCTTCGTGCACCACGCGCTCGCAGAACGAACCACCGCGGATGTGACGACTGTGGATGGCGGCAATATCGCAGCGGCGATGCGCTGAGCGCTTCCGTCTAAGCGTAAAAACGTGCCACACTGCGGTCTCCCGCCAGAGTTGTTCGGATGGAGACGAAATGGTCGATCGATGGCCCGCAGATGCCGCGTTTCAAATGGGTGACTATGCAGCCAAGAAAGGCCGCGCCTCATGGCGCGGCAAGATCGTCGGCTGGTATCGCACAGACCTGACCAGCCTCGGCTACGCGATCGAAAGCCATTTCGAGCCGGGCTCCGTGCAGATCTATCCCGAGACGGCGATCGAAGCCTGGGTGCCGCCAAAGGCGGAAAGCGAATTAGAGTAGTCAGGACAAAAAAAGGGGCGGTCTGATCGACCGCCCCTTTCGTTTCGCCTTGGGAGATTAAGGCTTCGGCATCCATGCGGGCATGACAACATCTGCATGGGCGAACTGCGGCAGCTTCACGCCGAGCTCTTCCATGTTCTTGATGTCCTGATCGTTCAGGTCCTTCTGGGTGATCAGCGTCGGCGGTACCACCACCTGGCGGCCCGGGTTTTCGCCGGCAAGCAGCATGGCGAGCGAGCGGACCGAGACCTGGCCGACGACGGCGGGGTTGGTGGCGGCCGTCGCCGTCCAGGCCGAGCCCGTTTCGCGCATGGCGGCGATGTCGGACGTCGAAATGTCGGCCGAGTAGATCTTGACGCTGGAAGACAGGCCCGCTTCGTCGACGGCGATCTTCACGCCCTTGGCGAACTCGTCATAGGGCGCGAACATCACGGTGATGTCGGGCTTGGCCGAAATCACCGCGCGGGCCTGGTTGGCTACCGAGTTGGCGATCGGGTTGTCCATCGTTCCGAATTGCGCGGCTTCCTCGATGCCGGAATACTTCGCCTTGAATTCCTTCCAGGTCTCGTCGCGGCGGTCGAGCGGCGCGATGCCGGCGACATAGACGTAGCCTGCCTTGAAGCTTTCGCCATTGTCCTTGACGGCCTGCTCGAGCGCGAGGCGGGCCAGGTCGCGGTCGGACTGCTCGATCTGCGGGATCTTCTCGTTCTCGACGTTTACGTCGAAGGCGACGACCTTGATGCCGGCGTCAACCGCGCGCTGGGCAGCTTCCTTCATCGATTCGGTCAGGCCGTGCTGGATGATGATGCCCTGCACGCCAAGCGCGATCGCCTGGTCGACCATGTCGGCCTGGAGCGCTGCATCCTGGCGGCTGTCGAAGACCTGAAGCTGCACGCCGAGCGCCTTGGACTGCGCCTCTACGCCTGCGAGATAGGACTGGAAGAAGTCGCCGGTCGAAAGGTAGCGCACAAGCGCGATCTTGACATCGCCGGCCTTGTCGAACGGCTTTGGCATCTCGGCGGCAAAGGACGGCACGCCGAAGGCGGCTGCCCCCATCAACCCAAGCGTCAAGCGGCCCAGGCTTCTGCGAGTCATGTTCATGTCAGTCTCCTCCACTGGTGAACTTTTTGTTTTCCGCTGAAGGGCACCCCTTCAGCGTTTGCCTCTTTTCGAGAGCGCAAAGGTGAAGATCAGGGCAGCGACGAGCACGGCGCCCTTGATGAAATCCTGGGTGTAATAGGGCGCGTTCATCATCGTCAGGCCCTGCAGCAGGATGCCGACGAAGAGCGCGCCGATCGCCGTGCCGAAAGCGTTCGGCTTGGCGGCGCCGAGCACGGCAAAACCGATCAGCGCTGCGGCAACCGCATCGAGCAGCAGGTTGTTGCCCGACGCGATGTCTCCGCGACCAAGACGGGCGGCAAGCAGGATGCCGCCGATCGAGGCGAAGACGCCGGAAATGATATAGGCCGAAATCTTGTAGGCATTGACCGGCGCACCGGCGAGGCCGGCTGCCCGCTCGTTGGAGCCGACGGCATACATCATGCGGCCGAAGCGGGTGTATTCGAGGAAGAACCAGATGACGATCGCCAGCACGATCAACACCACGACCGAAACCGGCACGAGGTTGGGCAGGACGAAATCGAAGCGGTGGCGGCCGAGTGCCAGGAAGGCCGGGCTGAAAGTGCCGCCGGCGACCGAGCCGTCGGGAAGCGTCATGCCTGTGGCAATCGACCGACCCTCCGTCGGGATGCGCTGGAGGCCGAGCAAGAGGAACATCATGCCGAGTGTCGCCAGCAGATCAGGCACGCGCATGTAGACGATAATGACGCCGTTGACGAAACCGACCAGGACACCGATGGCAAGGCACACGAGCGTCGCCGTCAGTGCGTCGCCGCCCATCACCACCATCACATAGGACGAGGCCATCATCGCCGTCGTCGCGACCGAGCCGATCGAAAGATCGAAGCCGCCGACGACAAGCGTGGCTGTCACGCCCAGCGCCAGGATGCCGGTAATCGACACCGACTGCAGGATGAAGACCGCACTCTGCGGTGAGGCGAAGCCGCCGGTCACGAGCGAGAAATAGAGGACCATCCCGGCGAGAAGCACGAGGAAGCCGTATTTGATGGCCGCCTCGCGAATTCCCGATGCGCTCGAAGGGACCGCAACCGGTGCTGCGGAATTGCTCTGTTCACTGCTCATGACGCATGGACCTGTTGATAGAATTGACCGGCGATTTCCGACAGGAGCCGCTCGACATCGATGTCGGCATTGCGGTGCTCTCCGACGATGGTCTGTTCCGACATCACGAGGATGCGGTCGGCGACTTCGAAGGCTTCGTCGAGTTCGGTCACGAAGAGGATCGTGGCGCGGCCCGCGGCCGAGGCGCGCAGCTTCTCGCCGATGTCGCGGCGTGCGGCGATGTCGACGCCCTGGAACGGTTCGTCGAGGATGAGCAGGCGCGACGGCTCGGAAAGCCAGCGCGCGACCATCACCTTCTGTTGGTTCCCGCCCGAAAGCGTCTGCAACTCGTCGCGCTCGCTGCGGCAGACGACACCGAGGGCGGCGATCTGCTGGCGTGCCTTGGTCTTTTCCGCCCGCCGGCTCGATATGCCGAAGCGCGAGAGCCGGCTCAGGAACGGCAGGCTGATATTTTCGTAGATGTTGAAGTCGGGCACGATGCCGCTTTCGGCGCGGTCCTTGGCGACGAGGAAGACGCCGCGGGCGATAGCCCTTCCGGTGCTTGCCGGCGCGTAACGCGCGCCGTCGAGCGTCATCTCACCGGCAAACGGAGCGCGCGCGCCAAACAGAGTTTCGGCAAGCGCGGTCTTGCCGACGCCGACGAGCCCGGTGACGGCGACGATTTCCCCGTCACGGAGCGTGAAATCGAAGGGGCGCGCCTGCTCCGACAACTTCAGGCCGCTGACCGCAAAGACCGGAGCGCCGCCGTCGCGCAGATCAACGGCGCCAGCCAAGACCTTGCGACCGAGCATGGCGTTGACCGCACCCTCATAGTCCAGTTCCGGCCCTTCGAAGCGGCCACTGATGCGGCCATCACGCAGCGCCACGATGCTATCGGCCAGCCGGCGAATATCCGACATGCGATGCGAGATATAGAGAATGGCGACGCCGCGCGCCTTCAGCCGATCGACGAGATCGAAAAGCCGGTCGGCCTCCGCGCTCGACAGCGACGAGGTCGGTTCGTCAAGGATCAGCACCTTCGGCTCATGCGCCATGGCACGGGCGATCGCCACCATCTGCCGGTCGGCAAGCGTCAGGTCGTTGATATTGGCGGCAAGATCGATCGCAAGCCCCATGCGCGAGGCGACCGCGGCGGCCTCTCGGCGCACCCGACGCGGGTTGAAGAACAGTCGCGCACCGCGCCCGTTCAAGCGGTCGAGCGTTAGATTGGTGGCGACGTCGAGATCGGCGACCACCCCGTCATTGATGTTCTGATGCACGGTGACAACGCCGGCGCGGATCGCCTCGGCCGGGGCCGTCGGCTCGAAGGGCATGCCGGCGAGCGTGATCGTGCCGGCGTCGCGCGTGTAAACGCCGCTCAGGATCCGCACGAGCGTGGATTTGCCGGCGCCATTGGCGCCCATCAGAACGGTAACCGCCCCAGCCTTGAGATCGAGATCCACCCCTCGAAGAACCGGTACCGGTCCGAAGGATTTGCGCACGCCCTCAATGCGAAACACTGCCTGTTCGCTCATTCTCTCCTCCCGATGAAGGCAGGTTAGGATAGGCTTCCGTCAAATGTCAAGGCCATTGACATTTGCTAGAATGCCGCCTTAGTTGTGACCACACACGGCATGGCTGCGAGCGGTGGAGGCCCGCGCCATGCGTTGGAGGAGAACGATATGGACAAGCAGGTCTTCGAGGCGCTGAGCGCTGCGACGTTGCCGGAAAAACTCGGCGGCAACACCGTCCTGAGAGAAAAAATCGGGCCGGACTTTTCGCGCTGGAGCGTTAAGGAAGTCGGCGACGGCAACCTCAATCTGGTCTTCATCGTCTCCGGCGACAGGGGCGCTGCCATCGTCAAGCAGGCGCTGCCCTATGTGCGCCTTGTCGGCGAAAGCTGGCCGCTGCCGCTGAAGCGCTCCTATTTCGAATATCATGCCCTGAAGCGCCAGGCAGCGCGTGACCCCGGCCTCGTGCCGGAGATCTATTTCTTCGACGAATCCCAGGCGCTCATCGTCATGGAGTTCCTGACGCCGCACGTCATTTTGAGGCGCGCGCTGATCGACGGGCGGCAACTGCCGAAAATCGGGCGTGACCTCGGCCTCTTCGTCGCCCGCACGCTCTTTCGCGGCTCCGACCTCTCCATGGCCACGCGAGAAAAGAAGACGGACCTTGCGCTTTTCGCCGACAATATCGAGCTTTGCGACATCACCGAAAACCTGGTGTTTTCCGATCCCTATTTCGAGGCCGAGCTCAATCGTCACACCACGCCCCAGCTCGATCCGATCGTGGCCGAGCTTCGCGCCGACCGCGACCTCAAGGTCGAAGCACAGCGGCTGAAACATCTGTTCTCGGCAAAAGCCGAAACGCTCTGCCATGGCGATCTGCATATCGGTTCTGTTATGGTGACCGACGACGAGACCCGCGTCATCGACCCGGAGTTCGCGTTCTACGGACCGATCAGCTTCGACGTCGGCATGCTGCTTGCCAATTTCTGGATGAGCTATTTTTCGCAGAGCGGACACGAAAACGCGCCCAGTGCCCGAGATGGCATGCGCACCTATCTGCTCGATACGGTCGAAGTCATCTGGGAAACCTTCCGCACCGAATTCGCCCATCTCTGGCGCACGGAGCGTAACGGCATTCTCTACCAGGCAAGCCTCTTTGAGGCGCGCAACGATCCGTTCGGCGCCGAACAGGCGCTCGATATCGTCATCGACGAGATCTGGCGCGAGATGTTGGGCTTTGCCGGCGTCGAGATGCACCGCCGCATCCTGGGGCTCGCCCACAACGCCGACTTCGAAACCATTGTCGACCCCGATCGCCGTGCTGCCTGCGAAACCAGGGCGCTGAAGCTCGGGCGTCACCTCGCCGTCAACCGGCATCATATCCACAGCCTCAAGGACATCCGCGCACTCGCGGAGCGCCTTCAGAAGGAGACATCAGCGTGAAAGTCGGAGAACGCCACTACCATACGATCTGGCTCAACGAGGACGGACGCTCCGTCGATATCATCGACCAACGCTGGTTGCCGCACGAGTTCCGCGTCGTGACGCTGAAAACGGTCGCCGATGTCGCCGTCGCCATCCGCGACATGTGGGTGCGCGGCGCACCGCTGATCGGCGTCACGGCCGCCTACGGTGTTGCGATTGCGATGGCCAAGGACCCGTCGAACGCCCATCTCGACGCCGTCTGGGAGGAACTCAACGAAACACGCCCGACCGCCATCAATCTGCGCTGGGCGCTGAACGCCATGCGCGACCATCTGCGCCCCTTGCCGGAAGGCGGGCGTGCCAAGGCGGCCTATGATCGTGCCGCCGAGATCGCGGCCGAAGATGTCGAACTCAATCGCGCCATTGGCGCAAACGGCCTGAAGGTCATCCGCGAGATTGCTGCGAAGAAGGCGCCGGGTGAACCCGTGCGCATCCTCACCCATTGCAACGCCGGCTGGCTTGCGACCGTCGACTATGGCACTGCGACTGCACCCATCTACATGGCTGTCGAGGAAGGCATTCCGGTGCATGTCTATGTCGACGAAACACGCCCGCGCAATCAGGGCGCCTATCTCACCGCCTGGGAAATGAACGGCCACGGTGTGCCGCACACGCTGATCGTCGACAATGCCGGCGGGCACCTGATGCAGCACGGCGATGTGGATATGGTCATTGTCGGCACGGACCGGACGACGGCCAATGGCGATGTCTGCAACAAGATCGGCACCTATCTGAAGGCGCTAGCTGCGCGCGACAATGGCGTCCCCTTCTATGTCGCCCTTCCCTCGCCGACGATCGACTGGACGGTCCGCGACGGGATCAAGGAAATCCCGATCGAGGAGCGAACCGCCGACGAGGTGAGCTTCGTCCAGGGGCGCGCCAGCGACGGCTCGATTGCCAGCGTGCGCATTTCGCCGGAGGGCAGCCCTGCCGCCAATCCGGCCTTCGACGTCACGCCCGCCCGACTCATCACCGGCCTGATCACCGAGCGCGGCATCGCAACACCATCGCCCGAAGGCCTCAAGGCGCTTTTCCCAGAACGGAGCTGAGACGATGACACTCACGAACCGGGTTTCAACGGAAGAGATCGCGCTCGGCATCCGCCGACGGGTGTTCTTCCACACGATGAAGAACAATGGCGGTTACCTCAGCCAGGCCTGCTCGGCTGCCGAAAGCCTTGCGCTGCTCTATAACGAGCTTCTGACGCTCGGCGAGCCGACGTTGCCGAAGGTGCCGCTGCCGTTTCGCGGTGTTCCTTCGGCGCACAATCCGGACGCCTTTACCGGCGCCGGCTATCACGGACCGGTTGGGCCGGCGTTCGACCGTTTCTTCATCTCGCCCGCCCACTATGCGCTCGTCATCTATTCGGCGCTGATCGAGATGGGGCGCATGGACGAGCACGCGCTCGATCACTTCAACAAGGACGGCGGTTCGGTCGAGATGATCGGCGCCGAGCACAGCCCCGGCATGGAAGTGACCACGGGCTCGCTGGCGCAGGGTCTCTCCATGGCCTCGGGCGTCGCCTGGGCGCGGCTGCAGAAGAAGGAGCCGGGCAAGGTCTGGGTCTACATGTCGGACGGCGAGTTCCAGGAAGGCCAGACCTGGGAATGCCTTGCGGCGCTGAGCTACCACGGCATCGACAACATCCGCGTCGTCGTCGACGTGAACCGCCAGCAGTGCGACGGTGCCATGTCGTCGGTGCTTGACCTTGGCGATCTCGCCGCCCGGGTGAGCGCCTTCGGCGTCACCTGCCGCTCGGTGGACGGGCACGACCTGGAAGCGCTCAGGGCTGCGGCCGGAAGCGCCGAGCCCGGCAAGCCGCTGGTCATCCTCGCCAACACCTCGCCCTACCAGGGCATGGAGTTCCTCAAAAAGCGTTTCCCGCGACTTCATTACGTTCGCTTCAAGAGCGCGGAAGAACGGCTTGAAATGCAGGCCGCACTTGCGGCCGAACTCGGCGTCGACGTCGAAGCTATGAAAGGGGCCTGAACATGGTCGAGATCGTCAATCGTCCCTACGCCAAGGCATTCGAGACCTTCGCGACCGCGCGACCCGAAGTCCTCTGCCTTTCCGCCGACCTGACCTCGTCCTGCGAGGTCGACGGCTTCCGCGACCGGCATCCGCAGCAGTTCCTCTCGCTCGGCATGGCCGAGCAGAATATGTTGTCCTTTGCCGGCGGGCTGGCGATGGAAGGCTACCGGCCGTTCATTCACACCTTCTCGGTCTTCCTCTATCGCCGCCCCTATGATCAGTTGATCAACTCCATCGCCTATTCCAATCGCAAGGTGCGACTGATGGGCTTCCTGCCCGGTATCACCACGCCCGGCGGCATCACCCACCAGGCGATCGAGGACATTGCCGTTCTGCGCGCTGTACCGAACATGACGATCCTCGAGACCGGTGACGCGACCGAGGTGGAGACCGTACTCGAAGTGGCCGACAGCATCGATGGCCCCGTCTATGTGCGCGTGCTTCGCGGCGAGGTCCCGCGTCTCTTCTCCACGCCTTTCGCGTTCAACAAGCTGCGGGTTCTGTCCGAGGGCGACGACATTCTCGTCGTTTCCTCAGGCGTCTGCACCGAGGAAGCACTGCGCGCCACCCAACCGCTTCAGGCACGCGGCATCGGCATCACCCATCTGCACGCCTCGACCCTGAAACCCTTCGATCGCGAAGGCCTTTTGAAGGCCGCGCGGGGCAAGAGGGGGATCGTCACGCTGGAAAACCACACCATCGTCGGTGGCCTCGGCTCGCTCGTTGCGGAAATTCTGGCCGAAGAAGGTCTTGGCATCCGCCTGAAGCGGCTGGGCCTCAATGACACCTTCGCCCATGGTGCGTCCAAGCCCTACCTCATGAAAAAGTATGGCCTCGACGCCGGCGCGCTCGTTGGCGCCATCAGCGAGTTGGTCGGCAAGCCGCTGGAGATCGGCGAGGACGAATTGACGGAGGTCCGCATCGACCACGTGCATTCGGCTCAGAAGGCGGAGGCGCTCTAGTGGCTCCGCGTTTCACCGTCACCTACTACGTGCGTGCCGCTGACGCCGACGAGGCTAAGGCGCGCGCACTCGATATCGCTCTGGAGCAGACCGTCGAAATTCCGCGCGGCGCCGTTCCCAAGGGCTACGTCGAGGATGAAATCCTCGGCAAGCTGGAAGACCTGAAGCCGGATCCGGCCGGCCGGCCGGGTTTTCTCGCCTCGATCTCCTATTCCGACGACGATGTTGGCGGCGACTTTCTGCAGCTCTTAAACGTCATCTTCGGTAACAGCTCCATCAAGCCCGGCCTGAAGGTCGAGGATATCGGTCTTTCGCCGGGTATCCTTGGGCTTTGCACAGGACCCCGCCACGGCATTGCCGGGCTTCGCGCCCGCGCCGGCGTGGGCGAAGGCCCTCTGTTGATGTCGGCGATCAAGCCCGTCGGGCTTTCGACATCCGAGCTTGCGAGCCGCGCCCATGATTTCGCGCTTGGCGGCATGCACTTCGTCAAGGACGACCATGGTCTCGTCGATCAGGTGACGTCGCCTTTTGCCGAACGCTTGAAGGCCTGCATCGAGGCCGTCGGCGAGGCCAATGCCAAAACCGGCGGCAGGACAAGCTTCGTGCCGAATGTCACCGGGCCGGCTTCGGCCGTGCTTGACCGGGCGAAGGAAGCGCAGGCCGCCGGTGCGGGCGCCGTGATGCTGGCCCCGGCATTGACCGGCTATGATGTCGTGCGCACACTTGCGGCCGATCCCGATTTCACCTTGCCGATCGTTTCGCACCCGGCCTTCTCCGGCGCAAATGTGGTCTCTGCCGATTGCGGCTTCTCGCACCGTTCGTTCTTCGGCACGCTGCATCGCCTGATGGGCGCGGATGCGGTGATCTACCCGAACTTCGGAGGCCGCTTCGGTTTTACGCGAGAGGAATGCCTGTCGATTGCTCGGGCCTGCGCGGCCGACATGAGGGGGCCGAAGGCGATCGTCGCTGCACCCGGTGGCGGCATGACCTTCGAGCGCGTTCCCGAGATGCGTGAGGCCTACGGCAACGACGTCATGTATCTGATCGGCGGCGCCCTGCTTCAGCAACCGAACCTCGTGGACGCCTGCCGCCGCCTGGTCGCCGCGGTCCATAGCTAGACGCACTCGCCATGGGTCGAGCCGGAAGGGCCGAGCCGGGATGGTGCAGCCCTCGTATTCCCGTAGGCGAAAGGGCGGCCCTCCCGTTGCGCGGCAAGAGAAGCAGCTAGCGGATGGCCGCAGCCTGGGACCAGGCTGCCATCCAGCGCGACTGCGAGCTCATGGGCCGCAATCCGCTTAGTCGCGCTCCGTTGTCGCTATGCGTTGGAAGTGCGAGTCGGCACTACAACGGCCGAGAACGCCGACCAAACCGCTGGGCTAAGCGGCGACAACTCCTCGGCCCTCAAGCTGGTGGCTTCCGAAGACGTCGGCGCCGCTTCAGGACTGCCGATCACCTGTTACGCTTCGAACGTCTAGCGTTTGCGAACAAACTCAGTGCGTAGAACAAGACCTTTGATCGCCTCATGGCGGCAATCGATTTCTTCAGGATTATCAGTTAGCCGGATCGACTTGATCACCGTTCCCTGCTTCAGCGTTTGCCCGGCACCCTTTACCTTGAGATCCTTGATCAAAACGACTGAGTCGCCATCTGCAAGGACGGTCCCTGACGCATCGCGAACCTCGGCGGCTCTTGCTTTCTCGGCAGCAAGTTCGGAGGCTGGCCGCCACTCACCCGTTACATCGTCGTACACGTAGTCGTCGTTCTGGTCGCTCATGGTCTGCCTTGCATGGTTTTTCGGATCTTGCAGTGGTCGCGTCCGCGATCGCTGCAATAGGGGTGCACCCCTACCTTCTCTGCGGTGCTGACGCAAATGTCACGGCTCGTCCTTCGGTTTTGCTGCGATCTAAAACGTCGGTCGTCCGCTATAAGGCCGCATTTGCGCCGCGTGGCGGCCGGCATCGTCGCCGCGCGCGGAGCGGACCCGCTTGCTTTCGCAGGGCACTGCCTCGTATGCCCGCAGATCGTCTCCGCTTGTCCGGCCGAGCCCGAACATTGAAGCGGCCGTCTTCCGCCGGTTCGGCACTGGGCCGGAACCACTGCGGCCCGAAAGAAAGAGACATGGCCAAGCCCGCAACCAACCTCCGCCCCCGTTCATTCAGCACTGTGAGTGCTCTAGTTGGCGAAGGCCTGTTCTTTCACAAAGATTTCCAGATCCGTCTCTGCCTTGATGGTGCTCCGAGTTCGATTTCGGCCCGCGCTCTTTGCTTCGTAGAGGAGCTTGTCGGCCCGTTCATAGAGTTTCTCGAAACCTTCATCGCCGAAGGTATCCGCCACTCCCATGCTGGCGGTTACAGGTCGCTCGAGACCCGGAACGGTACTGGCGACAATTACCGGAATTGCCTGTCGCCGGCGTTCGGCGAGGGTGGCGGCATCATTGCCGCGCAAGAGAAGTACAAATTCTTCACCGCCAAGACGGTATGCCCGCACGTCCGGCCCTGTCTGGAAAGCATTGGCTACAGCTTTGAGCACGGCATCTCCAACGGCATGTCCGTTTACGTCATTGATTGACTTGAAATGATCAAGGTCAATGACCGCCAATGTTGCAAAGCCATCAGCTCGAAGCTGCGCGAACTGTCCCTCAATAGCTCGACGATTGAGCAAGCCCGTCAATGGGTCCGTTTCGGAAAGCCGTTCAAGCAGATCGGCTTCGATGCGTGCGCGATCTCGCTCCCGCTTCATGGTCACGAAGCGATCAGCTACGCCGAGCGTGGTAAAGAGGGCTTCGAATAGACAGCCAGCATAAAACGCGAGCGTGGCGTCGATGCTGTCGAACCAGGGTACGACGCCCGTCACCAGACGGATCAAGCCGACCGCGATCATTGGCGTGTATCCGACTGCCTGAAATTTTGCCGCGCGGCTCCCGCGGCGCAATGCGTCGATCATCGACAGTATGAAAATGATGAGGATCGGTGCAAACGCAGCCGTGTACGCGGTCAATTGTATTGGCCGCGCAACGAACGGGAATGCCGCGTGAAACGCACTCAGGAACAATGCCGATGCCGCACAATAGGGTAGCAGACGCCGTAGTGCAGGATGCATCAGTCCAGGTTCGATGAAGCTGTACGTAAACATCGCTCCTGATGCGACCGTCATCCCGAAGAGCAAGGTGGTCATCCAGCTCAAAGTCATCGCCGGCGGGTCGAAAAATACGACTGACAAACTTGATGAGGTCATAATGGTCATCAGCAACGACAGCGTCAAAGCCGAGTGCCAGAGAACAAAAGGTTCGCGCAGGATCCGATAGAACGCCGCATTGAAGATCAGAAGCATGGCGAGCATGCCAGCTAGGCCTGCGACGAACGTCAGGAGTTGCATATCGTCGATGCTATCGACTGCGACATCCACTGGTGCCAGATATGCTCGCTCCAGTGTCATCCGATGGCTAGGCAAATCGATTGCGACGACGACTTGCCGCGTCGCATCTGTCACTACAGGCAGGGGAGCCTTGAAATACCCACCGGCCATTGAGCTGGGCAACGCTGCTGCAGAAACGGAGGCTTGCCGCACCGCGCCGTCCTGGTCGATTGCAAGGAGATGCACCGCCTCAAGTGCGCTCCGCCTGGAGAGAAAGTATCGAGGAGGGCTATCGCCCGGCCTGAGATCGAAGCGAAGCAGCACTCGTTCGGAATCAATCGAGAATTTCCGGTCATCACAGGACCACCGCTCGGCTGCCAAAGCTATGGTGATCACGTTCTCTGAGATGCGGCCGGATGCCCAGCAGGAATTGCGAATGTTGCTGGAATCACCAGCGTGGGTCGATCCAACGCCGAGGTGCGTCAGCATCAACAAAAGCAGAAATACTGCCAAAGCACGACTTCGAAACCCACCCCCAAGCATAGGGCTTCGATACAGCCAGAAGCTTTCGATACCATTAAGCGCCGCAAAAACGCGCCTGTTATCGGCTCGGCGAAAGGCGCCGACCTTGCTATAGCGCCTGAACGCGAACCGCGGCCCGCTCACACTTCCTGTCTTCAATTCTGGCGCAAGGCGCTGGACGACGACAAGCGGGCAATCATCCATGCGGCCGCTCCAGAAGAGCGCGCGACCGCCTCTCTTCATGAACTGTAACCGGACACGACGGATGTTTGAGATGGCTCTTTGAGGGTTTGCGCCGATCGCGCGCTAGAGCCGGTCGCCGCTTTCGATGGCGGCCGGTGCCTCTACTGGGTTCTCGGATGCCACGTGCTCTTCGGCAACGCTCAAATCCAGTTTCCCCCAGATCGATAGTTTTTCGCCGTTGGGTTTAAGCTTTCGGGATTGCTTGATCTCAACGATAAACGGCTTTGTCTGCTGACGCATCTTTCCTCCAGGCGACGAATCGCAGAGCAACTCTATCGCAACGCATTCGTCTCGCAAGCGGACCTTGCCCGAAGGTCGTGCGAGAAACGGGCGTGTTTTCACTGTGGGTGTGGCAGTATGCTGCAGCGCGCTGCGTCCATTCGGGTAGGGGCGCGTTTGCGCTGACGCCGCTGTCAGATCTCTTCCCTTCGGCCGTTGCTCCATGTGCGGGCTCGATGAGGCAGGTCTGACCGTAGAACGGCTGCGCCTCGCTCTTGTTCCCGAAACGGGCTTCACAAAGACAGGCATCGAGCCAGTCGCAGGCTTACGTCGCTCGCCGGCCATCGTTACTTCCTCTGCGGCATCAACCCGCGCTCTAGACGTTTTGCCGGGGTTCGAACTTCGCGGTGACCATCTCGCTCTCCTTCGAGACGAGCCTGGCGGGCAAGAAGTTGATCCAGCCTTCGTTCGGCAGCAGGCACCTTGGCGCGCATCACTGTATCGCGGAGCTTTCGCGCAATGCGATTCTGTCCCGATTATCCCCCGTTGACAGCAGGAAAAACCACCTCCTACCTCTCCTGGATCGGCCGACGGCTTGCTAGGAAGAGCGTGAAAACCCGCGTCGGAGCGACTGCCCCCGCAACGTCTGGGCGTTCAAGCACCACCGCACGCGTGATGCCTTTCACCGACGATGCCAAAGGTGGTTTCAATAGAGCCAACGGATCGAGCGGCGCATGCGGTTGCCGGCAGCACAAAGATCTGCCCGGAACGGCAATGGCCGAGCAGTCGAGCGGCAGCTACCGACTAAAGGACAAGCGCGCTTGTCCTGTTCTCGATCAGGCGAACGAGGTTCAGTGCCGTCATCTCCGAGGATTTCGGATTGGTTGCGAGCGGGCGGTTCTGAAGGCGGATTTCGAGTGTGCCGAAGGCGCCGCGGGCGATAATGCTGTGCGTGTTTTCCACTGCTTTGGGATCGGCGACGAGCTGCACACGCGTATGTTCCATACCGATGCCGGCAAGGGAGATGGTCGCCGCCACATTGGCATTTTGCGGAAAGGCCGTCGCCGCCTCAGCGGCCGATCCTGCAAAGAAAGCTTCCGCTTCCTGAAGTTCGCCTAGGCGACAGCACTCTTCGGCGGGCGTCCCAAACCAGGCCCTCGCGGGCTTGGTGATGATGTGCTCCACGCTGTCCAGCCCCAACCGTGAGGCCGCCGAGAGCGCATCGATGCCGCCGAGAGCGCCCGGCGGTATGATAAGCTTGCAACCGTTGCGCCGCGCAAGTTCCACGAGTTCGTCGAGCACGGTGGCATCCACCAGGGCCGAGGTCGAGGACACCGCGAAATCCATGCCCGCCGCCAATGCCGCCCGGGCGAAGGGCTGGACGCTTTCGCGGCTCGCCGCCTCGACGACCAACGTCGCGCCGGTCGCCGTCAGCGCTTCTGGACCGGCAACATGAACCGCCCCTTCCGGCATGGTCGCTTCGATTTCCCTGGGATCGCGCACGGCGATCCCGACAATCCGGGCGTTCGCGCCCCGCGCCTTAAGAAGTGCTGCCACCCGCTGTCCGATGGCGCCCCAGCCCACGAGGCAGATGGCTTCGACTTTCGACATGACGATCCTTTGCTGGTTGGCTGCCGGGTTCAGAGCGTCACCCAGCCCTCGGGCGGGGTCTTGCCGGGGTGCACGGTTCCGCATTTCGGGCACGTGCGCAGCTTTTCGTCCGCATAGAAGGCCTGATAGATCGGCGGCAGATCGTCGACGATGGATTCGAGGTCTACCTCCGCGCGGTGCACAAGCTCCGTGCATTCGAAGCAGTACCATTCGACAGCGTCGAGCAGGCCCTCAGGCCGCGTGGGCTCGATCACAAGGCCGATCGATCCCACCATCGGCCGCTGCGGCGAGTGGCGCACATGCGGCGGCAGCAGGAAGATGTCGCCCTCCCGGATCGGCACGTCGTAGAATTCCTTGCCGTCATAGAGCTTCAGCACCATGTCGCCCTTTAGCTGGTAGAAGAACTCCTCGACGGGATCGTCGTGATAGTCGGTGCGCTTGTTGGGGCCACCGACTATCGTCACCATGAGGTCGGCGTCTTTCCAGATCTGTTGGTTGCCGACCGGCGGCTTCAGCAGGTGCTTGTGCTCGTCGATCCACTTTTGCAGATTGAACGCCTTGAGCTTCGTCATCGATATTCCTCCCTGTCCCGTTCAGCGCAGTTTCAGGCCGCATTCCTCGAAGGCGGCTCTGGTCAGTCTCTTTTCCGCATCCGTCAGCTCCAGCAGTGGCTGGCGGACGGCTCCCCCCACTTGGCCAAGCAGTTCCTGCCAGTACTTCTGGTGCGCATGGGGCTTTTCCGCGGGCTTGGACTTGCGGAAGGCGTCACGCACCCCTTGCAGGCTCGCGCTGACGGCGCGGCTCTCCTCGGCCTTTCCGGCAAAGGCGAGTGCTGTGTACTCGGCCATGCGCCGGTCGGCCTTGGTCTGGAGCGTGTAGGGTGGCGACGAGCAGAGATAAAGCTGCCAACCGAGTTCCAAGACGTTATCCAGCCATTCCTCTTCCGAAGCGGTCGAGACGAGGATGCGGTCGCCGGCGAGCGCCGTCAGCGCCTTGTACATGGCGCGCGGCACCGAATACTTGATCGCTACCACCGTCTCGATGTCGGCAAGCCGGTTGCACAGTTCCGGGCTCATCAGATAGCCGCTGTCGGGATGCGACCACAGCGCCATGCCGATATCCACCTTTGAGGCGATGGCCTCATAGTAGCGCAGCAGCGTTTCGTCCTGCTGCTTGAAGAAATGCAGGATCGGCGCATGCACGACGATGTAGTCGGCGCCGCAGGCCTGCGCATGACGGGCAAGATCGATCACCACATCCATGTTCTGGTCGGAGCAGGACATGATCGTCTGCGCCCGTCCTCCGGCCGCTTCCACCGATAGATCGAACATCCGCTTGCGCTCGTCGACCGACATGGAGAAGAACTCACCCTGCTTGCCGGCAATGAAGAGGCCGTCGATACCGAGATCGGAAATCCAATGCTCGACATTGCGGCGGTAGCCCTCTTCGTCGATGGCGCCATCGGCCGTAAACGGCGTGTTCGCCGCCGCCCAGATGCCGCGCATTGTGGCACGGGAATGGGCCTTTGCATCTTTACGCTGGTATTTCATGACGCTCCCTGTCGCATGTCCGTCCGGTGGCGCGTGAAGCAACCGCTCCGGTCTCTCTCTCGGCGCATTTAGCGCAGGATTTTTTTATTCATTAAGACACATAGTCTGTATATATTCATGCCGAAATCAGTATGGATCCCGCGATGCTCAATCTCCGTCAGATCAAGTGTTTTCAGGCCGTGGTCGAACTCGGCAACTTCTCCCGCGCCGCCGAACGCTTGCGCACCAGCCAGGCCGGCATCTCGCATGCGATCCGCGACCTCGAGGCGCTGCTCGGCGCGCGGCTCTTCGACCGCACGACCCGACGCGTCGAACTGACCGAGGCCGGTCGGGTCTTTGCGGCGGCCGCGCTGCCCGGCCTTGCGGAAATCGAGCGCGCCGTCGATGCGGTGCACGATCTCGGGCAACTGAGAACGGGCCTGGTGCGCATCGCCGCCCCGCCCTTCCTTGGCGCAACCGTGCTGCCGCGCCTGCTGCAGGAAGTCGCTCAAAGCCATCCGAACCTCAAACTCAGGATCGAGGACGTCGTGACGGACATGATCGCGCCCCGGGTGCGCAGTGGCCTCTGCGACCTCGGCGTCGGCACCTTTGCCAGCGACGAGGACGGCCTTGAGATCCAACGCGTGCTGCGCGACCAGCTGATGGTTTTTGCGCCCGAGGGCCACGCCATCTGCACGAAGGCCGAAGTGGCCTGGTCCGCGCTTTCCGACCAGCCGATCATCACGCTGACGCGCGAAAGCAATATCCGTCTTCTGACCGAGGTCGGCTTCGAAAGCGCCGGCGTGCCACTGCGCCCTTCTCTCGAAGTGCACCAGATCAACACGGCCCTTTCGCTCGTCGAGCGGGAGGCGGGGGTTGCCATCCTGCCGACCTATGCCTTTACCGGCCTCAACGGTCGGAAGATCTCAGCCCGCCCGTTGGTCGAGCCGTCGATTGCCCGCGATGTCTCTGTCATCACGGCGCGCGAACGCACGCCCTCCCCCGCGACGCTCGCGGTGCGCACACTGCTGCGCAAGGTGCTGCGCGACATGGTCCCGGTTGTCGGCTGATGGAACGCAAGAAGGCCGAAACCACCCAGACAGCGGTGTCGGCCTGATCATCCATTCATTGCGGCGCGCGATGCCGTCAGGCGGTGCGCAGCGAGACGTTCTTGACGACGGTGTAGTGATGCAGGCCCTCCGCGCCACCCTCGCGGCCAAGGCCGCTTTCCTTGACGCCACCGAACGGCGTTTCGGCGACGGAGGCCTCGAGCGTGTTGATCGAAAGATTGCCGGCCTCGATGCCCTGCATCAGGCGGTCGATGTTGGCGGCCGAGTTGGTGAAGCCATAGGCGGCAAGACCAAACGGAAGCGCATTCGCTTTCGTAAGCGCTTCGTCGATCGAGGCAACCGGATTGATCAGCGCGAGCGGGCCGAAGGGCTCTTCGCTGAGCGCGCGGGCATCATCCGGCAGATCGGCAATCGCGGTCGGCGCGAAGAAGTAGCCCTTGCCGTCCAGACGTCCGCCGCCGCACAGGATGCGGGCGCCCTTTGCGCGTGCATCGTCGACAAGCTCCTGGAGGGCAGCGATGCGGCGATCGTTGGCCACCGGGCCCATCTGCGTCCCTGCGTCGAGGCCGTCACCGACCTTGATCGAACGCGCCTTCTCCACGAAGGCGTCGGTGAAGCGCCTGTAGAGCGTTTCGTGCACGAAGAAGCGCGTCGGCGAGGTGCAGACCTGGCCGGAATTGCGATACTTGCGGGTGGCGCAGGCAATGCCGGCCGCAACCGGATCGGCATCCTCGCAGACGATGACGGGCGCGTGGCCGCCAAGTTCCATCAGCGCCGGTTTCATCACTTGCGAAGCGAGCGTCGTCAGGTGCTTTCCGATGACGGTCGAGCCGGTGAAGGCGACCATGCGGATCCGGTCCTGAGGGATGAGATAGCCTGAGATTTCGGCGGGGTGGCCGAAGACGAGGTTGAGTACACCGGCAGGAAGGCCTGCATCGTGGAACGCCCGCGCTATGTGCACGACGCCGGTTGGCGTCTCCTCGGACGCCTTCATGATGATGGAGCAGCCGGCCGCAAGTGCGCCGCCGATCTTGCGGGCGGGCTGGCTCATCGGGAAGTTCCAGGGCGAGAACGCCGCGACCGGGCCGATCGGTTCCTGCAGCACGATGTAGCGGATGCCCGGCGCGCTCGGGATAACCCGGCCGTAGAGACGCACGCATTCGCCGGCGTCCCATTCGAAGAATTCGCAACCGCGAATGACCTCGGACCGCGCCTCGGAAAGCGGCTTGCCGTTTTCGAGCGTGATCGAACGCGCGATCTCCTCTGAGCGCTCGCGCATAAGCTGGGCCGCCTTCAGGATGATCGCCGCGCGGGCAGCCGGCGATGTCCGGCTCCAGGCCTGAAAGCCCTGCCAGGCAGCGTCCGTTGCGTCGGCGAGATCCGTCTCGCGGGCGACCGCCACCTTGCCGATGACATCCTCATTGGCGGGGTTGATGACGGCGAGCGTCTCAGAGGTCGCCCTCCATTTGCCGCCGATATAGAGCTGAGCATGCGTATCCTGAGCCATGAGATTGCCTTTTCGCCATTCCTTCAGAGGCTGCGCCTTCCTGTTCCGGTAATGGATGCAATCAGCGGTCTAATATAACAATCCACATAGGTTGAATGAATTGATATCGAGATGTGATAAGTCTCGAGCCAGCCCAAACGAAAAAAAGCGCCTTCCCGGACAGGGAAAGCGCTTTTCCATTTTTCACAAGCGATCGCGATCAGGTCACGGCGCTACGGACAGCAAAGCGGGCGTCGCGCCAAGCGCCAGTCTCCATCACGTCATGCAGCACGTCCACGGCGTTCCACACATCCTTAAAATTCGTATAGAGCGGTGTGAAACCGAAACGGATGGTGGCCGGGGCGCGGAAGTCACCGATGACGCCCCGCTCGATCAGAGCCTGCATGATTTCATAGGCCCCCTCGTGCTCGAAGGAGACCTGGCTGCCGCGCACCGTGCCGTCCCTTGGACCGACCAGCTTCAGGCCATGCGCGCCGCAACGCGCTTCGACGAGCTTTATGAAGAGGTCGGTGAGTGCGATGCTCTTCCGGCGGATGGCCGTCATGTCCACTTCATCCCAAAGATCGAGCGCGGCCGAAAGCGTGCGCAGCGACAAGATTGGCTGCGTGCCGGAGAGGAAGCGCAAGATGCCCGCGCCGCCGTCGTAATTGCGCTCGAAAGCGAATGGACGGGCGTGGCCCCACCAGCCACTGAGCGGTTGGCTGGCCTTTTCCTGATGGCGCCTGGCAACATAGATAAAGGCTGGCGCACCGGGGCCACCATTCAGATACTTGTAGGTGCAACCGACGGCGAAATCGACGTTGCAGCGATCGAGTTCCACCGGCAGCGCACCGGCCGAATGGCAGAGATCCCAGACGACGAGCGCACCCACATCGTGCGCGCGCTTGGTCAGCGCCGCCATATCGCGCAGAGCGCCGGTCTTGTAGTTGACGTGATTGACGAGCACCACGGCGACGCTCTCGTCGATCACGTCTTCGATCCGCGGGCCATCGACGCCCTCAAGCCGCAGGACGGTACCGGGCCGCGTCGCAATCACGCCCTCAGCCATGTAAAGATCGGTCGGGAAGCTCTCGCTTTCCGCGACAATGACCTTGCGCTCCGCATTGAGGCCGAGTGCGGCGTGCAGCGCCTTGTAGACATTGGCCGAGGTGTGGTCGGTCACGGCCGTCTGGCCGGGTGCTGCGCCAATGAGGCGGCCGACGCGGTCGCCGAGCGTCAGCGGCAGGGCGAACCAGCCAGCCGTGTTCCAGCTGCGAATGAGGTCGCGGCCCCATTCGAGTTTCGCGGCCTTCTCGATTTCGGCATAGGAGGCAAAGAGCGCCGCGCCGAGCGAATTGCCGTCGAGATAGATGACGCCTTCGGGCAAATCAAAGCGCTTCTTGAAGGCCGCGAGCGGGTCGTCGCGGTCGAGCGCCTCGACAGCATGGATATCGATGTTCATGGGGCAGTCCTTCTATTCACGGACGGTTTCGCGGGCCGGCATGGGGCCGCGGGCGCGCTTGAGGGTTGGGAGCGCCAGCATGGCGAGCACGAAGAGGCCGGTGGCAAGTTTCAGGTCGGTCGGCGGCATGCCGGCGGCAAGGCAGAGCGAGACAAGCTGGTAGTAGACGATGGCTCCGACGAAGGGTGCCGCAAGCTGGCGCCGGATCGTCTGCTTGCCGACAATGGCTTCGCCGATCATCAGCGCCGCAAGGCCGTTGATCAGCGTACCGATGCCCATGTTGACGTCCGCAAACCCCTGCGACTGCACCATGAGCGCGCCGCTGGTGGCCGAGAAGGCACCGGCTAGACCGACCCCACCGATGGTGAAGGCCCAGATGCTGATCCCCTGCGCTTCCGCCATATCCGGGTTGGAGCCGACGGCGCGCATGGCCGTTCCGCGTTCGGTCCGGAAATAGAGGTTCAAAAGGCAATAGACGGCAATGCCGAGCAGTCCTGCAACGACGATCTTCGCGACCGGGAAACCCGGCTCGGCAAAGGGTACGCCATCGAAAATGGTTGGCGTGCCGTACACCGAGAGGTTGGACTTGCCCATCAGCCGCAGATTGATCGAGTAGAGCATCGTCATCATCAGAATGCCGGCAAGCAGCGTGTGGATGCGGAAGCGCAGATGCACGAAGGCCGTGCAGCTACCCGCCAGGAAGCCTGCGGCCATCGCAACGAGGATCGCCAGCCAACCGGGTGCGCCACCGGCGAGCGACAGCGCGCAGACGCAGCCGCCGAGCGGGAATGCGCCCTCGCTCGTCAGGTCCGGAAAATTCAGTGTGCGGAACGGCAGCATGATGCCGAGAACGATGAAGGAAAGGATGAGGCTCTGCGCCAGCGTGACCGGGACGAGCGTGATGAAGTTCGAAAATATCATAGAAACCGTTTCCATGTCCGTCTCAGCTTGCGAGCAGCATCCGGTCGGTCTTCATGCCGAAGTGACCAATGAGTTTCGGGATCGTGACCTCGGCCTTTTCCGCGCCGGTGATCTCGAGCCGGATCTGGCCGGCATCGAGCATCACCACGCTATGGCCGAAATCGACGGCGTGCTGCATGTTGTGCGTCACCATCAGCGTGGTGAGATTGAAGGCTTCGACCGCGCGTACCGTCGCCTGCATGACGATGTCAGCCGTGCGGGGATCGAGGGCTGCGGTATGCTCGTCGAGGAGCAGCAGATCCGGCTGGTCGCACGTCGCCATGATCAGCGAAAGCGATTGCCGCTGGCCGCCTGAAAGCAGTTCGACGCGCGTGTCCAGTCGGTTTTCGAGCCCGAGGTTCAGCGCAGCGAGGCGTTCGCGGTAGCTTGCGAGCCGCCTGGCATTGAGGCCACGGCCAAGGCCAAGTTTCTTGCCGCGCAATTCGGCAAGTAGCATGTTTTCCGCAACCGTCATCGAGGCGGCGGTGCCTTTCATCGGATCCTGGAAGACCCGGGCCACCCGTGTCGCACGTTTGTGCACGGGCAGTGCCGTCACATCGTCGCCGTTGATGAGGATCTTGCCTGAATCGAGCATGAGCGCGCCGGAAATGGCATTGAGCATGCTGCTCTTGCCGGCGCCGTTCGATCCGATGACGATGGCGAAGTTGCCGGTCGGAAGCGTCAGGCTGAGATCGTTGAGGGCGATCTTCTCGTCGGGCTGCCCCTTGTAGAAGACCTTTCGTGCAGATCGGATTTCGAGCATCCGTTCCTCCTCTGAGCAATTCCGTAGAGGCCGCCTCCGCAGCCTTGCTTCCGGAATTCATGTAAATACGAATGGACAGGGCGCGCGCGGCGCGCTCATGGACGGCGGCGTCGTGGCCGCCGCCGTAGCTGGCGTCGGATTACTCGACGATGCAGTTGCAGTCGGCGAGCGAAGCCGGGATCTCGACGCCGAAGGCGGCCATCGCCTTCTTCGAGATCAGTGCCTGGTGGTCCTCATAGGCAGGGAAAACAGGAGCAATGGACTTCGGGTCCTTGCCCTTCAAGACTTCAGCCGCAATCTTGCCGGCATTCTTGCCGACCTGCTCGTAGTTGACGGCAAAGCTTGCCGGCACGAAACCCTCCTGTACGGCAGTATCGACGGCATTGACGACCGGGATGCCCGCCTGGCGCGCGGCCGACGCGACCGCCGCGATCGCCGGCTGGATCATGTTGGAGGTCGGGCCATAGATGACGTCGACCTTACCGGAGAGCGAGGTGATGCGCTGCTGGATGTCGTTGAGGTTGTCGACGCCGACTTCGACGACTTCAAAGCCCTGCTCAGGCGCAATTTTGCGCACAGCTTCGAGCAGCGCGACGTCGTTGGCCTCGCCCGGATTGTAAGGCAGACCGACCCGCTTGGCGTTCGGCAGGAGCTTCCTGGTGAAGTCGAGCACCGCCGCCATGTCCTGGCTGTCGGTCGCACCGGTGATGCCGTCATCACCGCTTTCGCGGGAAGGCACGAGCTTGGCCGCGACCGGATCGGTCACGGCCGTGAAGATCACCGGGATGCCGGAGCCTGCGAGCGCCTTCTTGGCGATCTGCGAAACCGGGGTGGTGACGGTGTATACGAGCTTTGGCTGTTCGGCCTGCAGCTTGGCGATCATCTGCGGCACCAGCGAGGCGTCGAAATTGGTGTGGCTCTCCGTGTAGACGACGTCCTTGCCCTCGACGAAGCCGTTTTCGGCGAGCGCCGCCTTGAAGCCGGCGATGGCGGCGTTGAGCGGTGGGTGTTCGCCGAAATTGGCGATGCCGATGCGGATCGGATCGGCAGCCGCCGAACCGATGCCGGCAAGCACCAGGCCCGCCGCCATCAGGCCTGTGATGAGTTTCGATTTTGTCGTCGCCATGTGTTCCTCCTCCAGCTGTTGCAGTGACAGCACGAGCGATGAGGAAGCGCAGCCCAACGGCAAAGTCAACGATATAGTATACACTTATAGCAATTGGCGATTATCATATATTATTCTCGCATATATGATTACCGAACATTCGGGCGGTGAATTTTGGAGGTGCCTTTGGTCGACGAGCAGGAAAACAGCACAAAAACAGAGGCCGCCTACAGGATTTTGCGGACCGAGATCCTCATGGCCCGCCTGCAACCGGGGGCGCCGTTGCGGCCCGACCTTCTGAGCAAGACCTATGATGTCGGGCGGACACCTCTTCGAGAGGCACTGTCACGGCTGGAGGCCGAGCGGCTGGTAGTGGCGATCTCCAACCGCGGCTTCACCGTCGCACCCGTGTCGCGCAAGGGGCTGGAGGATCTGACGAAGGCGCGCGCGGTCGTCGAAATCCCTCTATTGCTGGAAGCCATGGAGCGCGGCGGCTCGGAATGGGAATCGGCGATCGTCACGGCGCACTACCGTCTGTCTCGCTGCAAGACGATCGTCGAGGATTCTTCCGACCTTGCCGTGGATACCTGGATGGAACGGCACGAGGCATTTCACGCCGCCCTCTTGAGCGCTGCGCAATCGAGTTGGCTGATGCACTTCCGCTCGACCATCTCCGACCAGCTCCAACGCCACTACCGGTTCCTCGCCTTCGCCCCAGTCCTGCGCGTGGCGCACGGAGAGACGGCCGGCTACGCGGAGGCCATGGCCGCGCTGCATAAGGCGCAATCAATCGGTCCGCACACCGAGCTGATGGAGGCCGTACTCGACCGCAACGCCGAACGCGCTCGGATCCTGATGGACGAGCATTTCGGCTATCCGCTCGAAGTCTACGCCGTCGAGGAAGGGGAAGCTGCGTCATCTGCATCCCGCAAACCATCAACACGCCCGGGAACTCATAAGAAATCCGCATGAATTAATGCTGATTAAGGCGATTGTTATGGGGAAAGCGACCCTGTTTCATGGCGCCTAAGCAAACGGAAGCGGCGTGATTTGCGCGGGCATGAGGAGGCCTGCGCGATCAACTGACACGACGAAAGAAGAATTCGGAACGCGACACAGGGGTGTGTTCGCCGCCGAGCTGTCGTTTGCTTGCGCCGCTGCCAGCCTTGGACGCGTCCGTTCACCGATATTCCAGGAGGAGACCAACATGCCGAGAAGGCTGATCATCACGTGCTCAATTTTGTGTCTGGCCGCGGGCACTGCGCTTGCCGCGGGTTGGGAAAAGGAAGTACCGACGGAGATCAACATCCAGGATCCCCACCTCAAGCGCTGGTCGGAACTGACCTACGACAAGCAGCCGCCGGCGCTGACGCCGGGCAAGGACTACGGCATGGATCCGGCGACGGGCAAGTTCAACGCGCCGCGCGCCACAGCACTCGGCGCATCGCCGAACTTCCCCGGCCAGCTCACCCATTGGGACGACAAAACCTACAAGAGCAACGTCGAGGAAATCGCCTTCTACCCGCACATCACGTCGCCCTGGCATGCCTGGCCCGACGTCGCGGATTTTGACGGCAAGCGCTACATGTACCTGCATGACCGCGACTACATGCGCGTGCTCGACATCACCGACCCGGCCAAGGCCAAGGTCGTCTATTCCAAGGGCGGCGTCTGGGGACCGGACGGTTCAAGCGAAGACTGGGACGCCAAGACGGTCCAGGACTATTTCGGCGGCATGACGATTGCCTGGAGTGAAAAGCTCCAGAAAAACGTCGTCGTAGCCTCCTACGAGATCGGCCGCTTCGGCATTCTCGACAACAAGCGCACCCAGCCCGACATCGTCGAGACGCTACGCCACTACAATTCGCTCAAGGGCTTCAAGGTCTACGAGATGAACGGGCCGCTGCCGAGTGACTGGACGCTGATCGCCACCCGCACGACCGACATCAACAACCCGGACGCGCCCATCGGCAAGCAGCAGGGCTCCGGTTCGCTCGACGCACCCGCCTGGTTTGGCGGCAAGTACATGTACCTCTCGTCGGCGCCCGACGACAGCTACGCATTGACCGAGTATCCGGACTACCTGCATTCGCCGGGCTACCAGGCTTGGGACATGACGGACCCGGCCAATCCTCTTTTCGTCAGCCAGGTCACCGTTCCCGGACAGGTCGTCGGCGACAAGGCAAGCGAGGACGCCTACCTGATGAACCCGCGCGCCGGCAACCGCACGTCTTGGATGGGCTCGCGCATGCCGCTGTTCCTGCCGAAGCCGGTGGAAAAAGGTGGCAAGATCGGCTTCGGCGCGATGGGCGGCCTCGGCTTCTACACCTTCGATCTCACCAATCCCGGCACGCCGGAAATGATGGGCCATCTGAGCATCCCGCCAAGCTTTGCCGGTACCGAATTCGACAATGCCGATACCAGCCAGTACGAGCGCACCGGCTATGTCTTTGCCAACGGCTACCCGATGAACTCCAACTGCTACGAGCCCTACAAGGACGTGCTGGTCATCGACGCCAAGGATCCGAAGGACCCGAAGGTCGTCGCCACCTTCCCGCGTCCGACACCCCCGGCAGAGGCCGAATTCACCGACTATTGCCAGCGGCGCGGCAGTTTTGGTCCGAAGCGGTCCGGCACGACCCACCAGCCCGGTTACAGCCGGCAGGGCATCCTGCCTTATGCCTTCTACAATGCCGGGCTGCAGATCTTCGACGTCAAGGACCCGAAGGATCCGAAGATCGCCGGCTACTACGTGCCGCGCTTCCCCAAGCCTGAGGAAATGCCCGAATACACCTATGAAAACGCCAGCTTCGCGGTCTTTACCGAGTACGACCGCAACATCATCTGGCTGATCAGCATCGACGGCATCCGCGCCCTGAAGACGCCGCTTCTCGGTGTACCGAAAACCGGCCTTGCCGGCGAAGTCTGGCCGCCGCGCGGGTAACCCCCGACTGGCCGGTATCGCAAACGATACCGGCCCTTTTTTCTCTCATTCCATACAGACCCGCTCAGCACCCGCTTGTCCCGCACGCCACGGACGGAGCCGGCGAAGCTTTGCCAATTTTCAAGAACCGACAAGGGAACGAACTCGATATGTACAAACCAACCAGTGCTACGGCACTTCTCCTCCTGAAAGGTGCCGCAGCGGCGCTCTGCCTGATGGCCGCCACCCAAGCGGCAACGGCTGCAGACGCGGAACCGGTCGAATCTGTCCGCGTCTGCGATGCCTATGGCAACGGTTTCTTCTATGTTCCGGGCACCGAAACCTGCCTGAAGATCAGCGGCTACCTGCGCCACGAGGTTGCGGCCGGCGACGATGTCTACTGGGGCGGCTCGCTCGATGGCTTGCCCGGCAAGGCGCGGGCGACACTACGCTTCGACGCTCGCAATGAAACCGAATTCGGTACGCTGCGCTCCTATCTGGAGACGCGCTTCGAGCACAAGGCATCGGGCGAGCGCATCTACATTTCGGAAGCGCTTATCGAGCTTGCCGGCTTCTCGGTCGGCATCGCCGATTCGCTCTTTGCCAACTGGACCTGGGGTGCCGGCAACGTCATCTACGACGACGTCATTTACTACTCGGGCGACCGTACGATGCAGGCGAGCTATACCCACGACTTCGGCAACGGCTTTTCCGCCATGGTGGGCGCAGAGGAAGGCAATGGCTCCTGGGAACTGGAGGTGGTCGACGCGTCCGGCGTGGCAAGCCGCGAGTGGTTTGACCTCCGGGCCGACAGCATTCCCCACCTCCTCGGCGGGGTGAAATACGAAGCGGACCGGATGACGCTTTTTGGCATGGCGGCCTATGACACGCGCTATGATGCCTGGGCCTTCAAGGCGCGCGTCAACCTCGACGTCACCGACACGCTCTCATTGTTCGTCATGGCTGCCTACCAGTCCGACCCGAGCCGGCCGAACTACTACGGCAGCTGGTACGGCGACTGGGCAATGTGGGGCGGTGCTTCCGTGAAGGTCAGCGAAAAGGCAACCATCAACAGCCAGATCGACTTCGAGGAGGATGGCACCTGGAACGCAGCCCTCAATGTTGCCTATGAGATCGCGCCGGGCTTCAAGATCACGCCGGAGCTCGACTACACCGCTTTTCGCGGGTTTCGCGGACACGAGGACGCCTTCGGTGGTGTCGTGCGCTTCCAAAGAAACTTTTAAGCTTCGCGTTGAGGAACCGGCGGCGACCTTGCTGCCGGTTTTTATCCGGCTGCAGCAACGATGCGGGCTGCCCTTGCCAGAGAAACCTTCGCGCTGTGCAACTCCCTGAACGGAATCGAACCCCGCCACCAGTTGTTTCAAAGCTTACGAGTATCTCACCACTCCAAGATGAGCATTCCAGGCGGCGACTGCTCGCGGCCAGGGTCCGTTCGCACGCGGCTTGACCGGTTGAAGGGTCGTGCGCCAAAGGATTTCAGCATAGGGCATGCCATCGGCCGGGAACCGGGCGCGAACTTTCCCTAGCAACGGAAAGAATTACCATCGCTAGGCTGTCAGCCTTTTGGCAGCCCCTCTGGCCTCAGGTACTTTCGTAGCGCTGCAATGCGAAAAATCGCGTTGGCGGCTCCGTAGCCGCGATAGCCCCGTCTTTCGACGATCTCGAAGAAGAAACCTTCGCCAAAGGTCGGGCTGTAGAGCTGGTAATACTCGCCGTCCTCGTCGCGGTCATAGAGGATGTTTTCGGACTTCAGCCTTTCGACGAGTTGAACGTCGAGACCGAAGCGCGCTTCAACGTCATCGTAGTAGTTCGGCGAAATCGGTAGCGCCTTGAAACCATTGGCGCGCAATGCCTGCGCAGTCGAAAAAATGTCATTGGTGGCAAAGGCCAGATGCTGGACGCCGGAACCGAAGGTTTCGGCGATGAACCGGCCGGCCAGCGTGTTGCGATTTTCCGCGCCGTTCAGTGTCAGGCGCAACGTGCCGGCGTCATTTTCCACGACCTGGCTGCGAACGATGCCTGCTGGATCGACGATGTCGATCATCGGCGTCTTATGAGCATCGAGTAGCGATGTGTAGAAGAGCAGCCAGGTTAGCATTTCCTCATATTTTACGGTCTGAGCGATGTGATCGATGGAGCATAATCCGGCCGCGATGACAGAGCCGCCGTCGCGCACTGGCTCAAACTCGATCTCCCAGATCTTGGAGAGCTCGGATTTGTCGTCCAGAAAATAGATGAGCCCTCCGCCCACTCCGTGGATCGCCGGAACCACGAGCTCGCCTGGACCAACCGGCTGCTCGAATGGTTCTGCCCCAAGCACCCGTGCCCTTTCTACCGTCGCCGCAGCATCATCCACCATGAGGCCGAAGGCATAGGCGGACGTGCCGTGAACGAGATAGGAAGCGCTGGCAAAGCCTTCGCGCTCGGTGTTGACCACCAAGTTGATGGCGCCCTGGCGATAAACCACCACTTGTTTCGTCCGATGCTGTGCTGTTTTCGTGAATCCGATTGAAATGAGCAACGCTTCGAGTTCGCTTGCTTCCTCTTCCGAGGCACTGAACTCCACGAACGCTACACCTCTCACGTCGGCGCGGGGGGGCATTATGGGGACCGGCAAACGAGTATCCGGTTCGGCGCGCCTAACCTGATCCCCGAGATAGATCAGCGAGCGATATCCGTCGACAGCGATCGCATTGGCATTGCCTCCACGAAATTGGTCGTTGAAGATTTCGAGCGATAGATAGCCGTCATATCCAGTTGCCGCCACCGCGCGGGTAAAGTCTGTCACTGGGAGATCGCCCTCGCCCGGCATATTGCGGAAGTGCCGGCTCCAATACAGCAGATCCATGTCGATCAGCGGGGCGTCGGCCAACTGGACTATGAAGATCTTCTCCTTCGGGATGGAGCGGATCGAGTTGATCTCGATCTTGCGCGACAGCGTATGAAAGCTGTCGAGAATCAGCCCGATACTCGGGTGATCGACGCGTCGGACGATTTCCCAGGCGTCTCGATGATCGCTGATATGACGTCCCCAGGCGAGCGCTTCGTAACCGACGCGCAAGCCCCGCTTTGCGGCCCTTTCGCCGAGTTCGCTAAAGTCCGCGGCCGCCCTGTCAATGCCACCAACGGCAGCCGGCGAGACATTGGAACAGACAAGGACGAGGTCCGTGCCAAGCTCCTCCATCAAGTCGAACTTGCGCTCGGCACGGTCGAACGTTCGGGCTCTCAACGGCTCCGGCATGCCCTCAAAATCCCGGAACGGCTGGAACAGACTGATCTCCAAACCGAAATCTCGCACCATGCGGCCGACCTGACGCGGGCTCTCGTCAAAGGCGAGGAAATCGTTCTCGAAGATTTCGACACCGGCAAAGCCCGCCTTGGCGATGGCACGCAGCTTGTCCTTGAGGTCGCCGCTGAGCGAAACCGTTGCTATCGAGGTCTTCATCACTTGCTCCTCGGTGGAATTTTCGGGAATCAGCCGGTCATTGCCTTGAAATGGGCAAGCATCCGCGTTGTGTCGGGCTCAAGACCTGTAAACAGGCGAAAAGCGCCAACTGCCTGGAATACCGCCATTCCTCCACCGTCGAGCGTGCGGCATCCGCGTCGCCTCGCTTCTGAAAGCAGCGGCGTTTCGAGCGGGAAATAGACGATCTCGGCGACCCAGTGCCGCGGATCGAGAAGTTCGGCGTCAAGCGGCATCCCGGGATGGTTCGCCATGCCGGTCGGCGTGGCGTGAATCAACCCGGATGCCGATCGCATCGCAACAGAAAGGTCCGTACCGGCGGTGATGTCGGCTTCTGGAAACAAGGCGGTCAGCATCGCGGCAAGCAATCGCGCCCGTTCCGGCTCGCGATCGAAAACGATGAGACGCTTCAGGCCAAACGAAAGCGCGGCATAGGCTGTTGCGACGCCCGCACCTCCTGCTCCCAGTTGCACGCCCGAGGAAAGATCTGCATCGGGCAATCCGCGCCTGAAGCCTTCCGCAAAGCCCCACCAATCGGTGTTGTGGCCATATCGTCGCCCTCCTGTGAGCACGACCGTGTTGACGGCACCGAGCCTGTGTGCGTCTGGCGAGAGTTCATCGAGATGGGCAATGACCGACTGCTTGCACGGATGGGTTATGTTGAGGCCGGCAAACCCCTGCCTCTCAGCGTCGGCGAGCAGCCGCGGCAGATCATTTTCCGTCGCACCAATTTCGGAAAGATCGATAAGCTCATAAGCATAGCGGAGTCCCTGAGCTGCACCTTCGGCCATGTGCATGGCGGGCGTCAACGAGGCCTGGATGCCTGCACCGATCAGGCCCGCCTTCAAGGGTCTTACAAGCGTTTCGGACATTGTTTCCGTTTCCATCTTCTGAGCCCGTTGCAAAGGGCAGCCAGCCTGCGGCCCGCCGCGACTTTGCGGGCGGGCCGAAGTATTCGCGCGGTTACTGGCCCCGCGCGGCACCTATCTCCTTGAACAACAACTGCACGGTGTCAGCGCCGATCTCGGCGCTAAACTTCTCGATCACCGGCTTGACGGCGTCGCGCAGCTTCTGCGTCTCCTCGGGACTGAATTCGCTGACCTCCATGCCTGTCTTGCGGATTTCCTCAAGGGCTGCGGTATCCGCCTCGCGCGAGACCTTGCGCTGATAGTCGCGGGCCTCGGTCGCGGCCGCCTGCAGGACGGTCTTTTCCTCGTCGTTCAGGCCGTCCCAGAACTTCTTGCTGACGAGCACGATCTGCGGATTGTACTGGTGACGGGTCAGCGTCATGTATTTCTGCACTTCGTAGAACTTGGCGTTCAGGATGTTTGCGGCGGGGTTTTCCTGGCCATCGACCGTTCCGGTCTCGAGCGCTGTATAGAGTTCGGTGTAGGGCAGCGGCACGGCGTTGGCCCCGAGCGTGTTGAAGAGCTCGATCGGGATCGGGGACTGGATCGTGCGGATCTTAAGGCCCTTGATGTCTTCAAGCTTGGTCACTGCATGGCGATTGTTTGTGAGATTGCGGAAGCCGAGTTCCCAGTATCCAAGTCCGACTAGGCCGGTATCGGGCAAAAGCTTGCTGAGGCTCTCGCCAAAGGGGCCATCCATCACCTTGTCCGCCTCCTCGCCACTATTGAAGAGGAAAGGAAGGTCGACGGCACCGAATTGCTTGACGTTGTTGGCAAGAATACCGGCGTTCAACACGGTCATCTCGATAACGCCGCCCTGGAGAGCAGAGACGGTCTGCACGTCACCACCAAGCGTGCCGCCGGGGAACAGCTTCACCTCGATCTTGCCGCCACTCCTTTCATTCACGAGCTCGGCGAACTTCTCCATGCCCGTCACTTGGGGGTGACCCTTGTTGTTGGCTGACGCGAACTTGATGGTCTGGTCGCGTATCTCTGCAAGCGTTGGCGCTGCTGCAAACAAAACGATCGGCAGGGCGACGCCCAGTGCCATTTTTGTCAATCGGTTCAACATGTTATCCTCCCAGATTGAGCCGGTAATCCCGCCGGCCTGTTGAAGCGCAATAAAAAGTTGCCGTCAGTGCCCGAACCAGGAGACCGGTACGGTCACCAGTTCTGGGAACAGGACGAGCAGGAAAAGGACGATCAGTTCGGCAATGAGGAAGGGCCACACGCCCTTCATCAGGTCCTCCATCGTCAGTTTCGAGACGCCGCAGATAACGTTGAGAACGGTGCCCACTGGCGGGGTGATCAGGCCGATCGAATTGTTGATGATGAACAGCACGCCGAAATAGACCGGGTCGATCCCCGCCTGTTTGATGATCGGCATCAGAACCGGCGTCATGACGAGGATCGTCGGCGTCATGTCCATCGCTGTCCCGACGACGACGATCAGGACCATGATTGCGATGAGCAGAAGGGTCTGGTTGTCCATCAGCGGTTCGACAAGCGCGGCAAGCGCACCGGGGACGTCTGCAACCGTAATCAGCCAGGCGGAAACGGCAGCGCAGGCAACCAGGAACATCACGACGGATGTAATTTTCGCGGCCGCTACGAAGACATGGAAGAGCTGGCCCGGCGTCAGCTCGCGGTAGATGACCATCGAGACGAACAGGGCGTAGACCGCCGCAACAACGCCGGCTTCGGTTGGCGTGAAAACACCAAACTTCAGACCAACGATGATGATCACCGGCAACAGAAGCGCCCAGACACTGTCGAGCAGCGCTCCAAGCCGCACGCGGGCGCTTTGTCTTGGCGGGAGCTCGAACTGCTCCTTGCGAGCGACGATAAGCCAAGTGATGCAAAGGGCCGCGGCGATCATCAAACCCGGGAAAATGCCCGCAAGAAAGAGCTTGGTGATCGAGACGCCGCCAACCACACCATAGAGGATGAAGCCGATCGACGGCGGAATGATAGGCCCGATGATCGATGCAGAGGCAAGCAGCCCTCCGGCGCGCGCCGGATCATGACCGCTCTTCAGCATCATCGGCAGAAGCAGCGCGCCGAGGGCCGCCGCGTCGGCGACAGCTGAACCAGAGAGGCTGGAAAGAATGCAGGCGGCAAAGATCGCCACGAAGCCGAGGCCGCCGCGGATGTGACCGACCATGGTCATCGCCAGGGCGACGATGCGGCGGGAAAGCCCGCCGGTGTTCATGACCTCGCCTGCAAGCAGGAAGAAGGGCACGGCCATCAACGGAAAGCTGTCGGCGCCGTTCAAGACGTTTTGGGCGACGATCTGTGCATCGAAGAGCCCGAGAAAGAGCATCAGGGCGACGCCGCTGATGATCAGCGCAAATGCAATCGGCACGCCGAGCGCCATGGGGCCGAGAAGTGCGCCAAGGAAGATGGTGACCGTCATCGGCTCGTCCTCAGCGTTTGACGGGCAGCGGCCCGAGCGTGGCCGTGGGGTGTGGGTCAAGCGCCACTTCGTCTTCGCTGTCGCGCACCAGTTCCGCCGTCGTCACGTCGATGCGTCCGGTCGCGATGGCGAAAGCGTCGGCAAGCAGGATGAGGAATGCGGGTACCCCAAAGGCGAGACCGGCCCCGTAGAAGAAGCCCATGGAAAGCCCAGTCGCAGGCGCGCCGACATGCAGGTTGATGAGCGTCTGCGTCCAGCTGCCGCTGATCATCAGCCAGGTAGCGTAGAGCATCAACACATGGCCAAGAAGCACCGCGACCTTCGCGGCGGCCGGCGGCAGTCGTTTGATGAGCGTATCAACGCCGAGATGCCCGTGTTCGCGCAAGGCAACCACGGCGCCAAGAAACGTGAGCCAGACGAAGAAGATGCGTGATAGCTCCTCAGAGACCGTGATGCCCTGATTGAACGCATAGCGCAAAACGACGTTGCCGAAGACGAGGACGACCATGCCGGCAAGCAGCAAGGCAATCGCCACCTTCAGCGCGAAGAAATAGAAATCGATAATGCGGATCATGCGCTCCTCCCAAAGCGGAGTGCCGTCTTGGCGCCCGCGCATCACATTGGCGTCACGGGGCGGCGTCAGGGCACCGGTGCGAACACATCCTCCTCAAGTCGTCTTCGCCACTACAAAATGTACGAACTAGTACGTATGTCAAGCAGACTCTCTTGAAAGACCCCCGTAACCTCAATATGAATCTCACGGGAGGCGGTGTGGCGAGCCTCTGCGCTCGCCCGTTTCGATTTGGTTTCATTGGAAAATTTCGGCGAGTGCCGGGGGAGTGATGAAAGAGAATGGCGGGGCGGGTTGAGGCAAGTCGGAAGAACGATCCGGAACGCACCAAGGAAGACATCCTTGTCGTCGCTACGGAAGAGTTCTCGACGCACGGCCTTGCGGGCGGACGCGTTGACGCGATCGCAGAACGGACCCGAACCTCCAAGCGCATGATCTATTACTATTTCGGGGGCAAGGAGGGACTTTACCTGTCCGTGCTTGAGCGCGCCTATCGCAAGATCCGCACGCTCGAGGAGGACCTGAAGCTTTCAAGCCTTGCCCCGGAAGAGGCGTTGCGTACGCTAATTTCCAGCACATTCGACCACGACGAGGCCAATCCCGACTTTGTGCGATTGGTCAGCATCGAAAACATCCACCACGCAGCGCATATGCTTCGGTCGGAAGCGATCCGTGATCTGAATGTCTCGGTCATCGAAACGATCGCGGGCATTCTGGACCGCGGTATCGCTGAGGGTGCGTTCAAGCGAAAGGCCGACCCGATAGATGTGCATATGCTGATCAGTGCCTTCTGCTTCTTCCGGGTTTCGAACCGATATACATTCGGGACTATCTTTCGCAGGGATCTTTCCGAATCGGCCACGATCGGCCGCCATCGCCGAATGATCGCCGACGCCGTGATCAGCTACCTCCAGACGGAGGAAGGGGCAGCGAACCCCATATCCTAGGGCTATCGCGCATGGGATGGGAAGCACTCAGGCAATGGGGTGTTAATGCCAGAACGCTGCCGATCTCAACGACGTGCAGCCCAGACCTCGATAGGCCTCGTCGGCAAGCGCTTGGCTGACGCACGTCACCGTCCACCGTTGGCTTGACGTTGTCGATGAGAGTGTGTCAGCTTTCCCGCCAGGAGGGCGCTCGATGTCGACGTCGCTGTCGCATATTCGTGAGATAGAACGAGTCGCCTCCGGGGCCGCGAGCCCACGCGACGAGCCCGTCGTCCAATCCTGGCTTCGCTGCCTCAATGATTACAAGCTGGATCCGACGATCGCGCAGGAAGCCTATATCGTTCCGGGATCGAAGCTGCGCGAGCATCGCGAACAGGCGGAAGAACTGATCCGCATCGGGCGTTCCGGGCTTGAAGGGCTGTTCAACCAAGTCGCCGAACAGAACTATGTCCTGTTGCTGTCCGATGCCCGCGGCGTCACCGTCGATTTCATGGGGGATCCGACCTTCGACAATCAGCTGCGCAAGGCGGGCCTCTATCTCGGCTCGGAGTGGTCTGAGAGCCGGGCGGGCACCTGTGCCGTCGGGGCGTGCATCGTCTCCGGCCAGCCGGTCATCATCCATCAGGACGATCATTTCGACGCGAGCCATATCGGTCTGACCTGTACGGCGGCGCCGGTCTTCGACACGCTCGGCGATCTGACCGCCGTGCTCGACATCTCCCAGCTCCGGTCGCCCACTGCCAAGGCAAGCCAGCAGCTGGCGCTGCATCTGGTATCCGCCACTGCGCGGCGGATCGAGCTTGCCAACCTCATGACCCGCACCCGCAACGACTGGGTCCTGCGGCTTGCCCGCTCCCCGGAATTCCTGGATGTCGACCCGGACGCCGCCATCGCCCTCGACGGCAGCGGCCGCATCACCGGCATGACCCATGGTGGCTTCGGCGCACTCGCCCGCTCGATGAACATCCGCGGCCTCCAGACACGCAATTTCCTCGGCCTTCCGCTCTCGGAGGTGTTCGATATCGACGTGGACGATTTGCCCAACTTCATGCGCGGTCGTCCGAACGGCGAACGCTTGCTGAGAGCCAAGAGCGGCCTAGTCCTATTCGCCAGCGCCATCGCGCCCGTCGTCAGCCTGCGCACGCCCGCCGCGCCCGAAGCGCGCCTCCCCCGAGCCCTGCGCGATCTCAGCCAGGGCGACGCGACAATGGAACGGGTGCAGACCCGCGCGGCAAAATTGGCCACACGCCGCATCCCAATTCTCATTCAAGGGGAGACGGGCAGCGGCAAGGAGTATCTTGCTCGCGCGATCCATGACAGCTGCGGCGACAATGGCAATTTCGTCGCCGTAAATTGCGCAGCCATTCCCGAACATCTCATCGAATCCGAACTGTTCGGCTACGCACCCGGTGCCTTCACGGGCGCCAGCCAGAAAGGTAAGCGCGGCCTGATCGAGGATGCGGACGGTGGCACCCTGTTCCTCGACGAGATCGGCGACATGCCGTTCACGCTGCAAAGCCGGCTGTTGCGCGTGCTCTCGGAAAATGAGATTCAGCCGATTGGGGCGCTGAAGGCCCGGCCAATCCGCCTGCGCGTCGTCTCCGCCTCCCACCGCGATCTGGCGGAACTGGTTAAGCAGGGCCGTTTCCGGGAAGACCTCTATTACCGCCTGAACGCCGCAACGCTCTCGCTCCCCGCCTTGCGAGAGCGTCAGGATCTTAGCTGGCTGATCGATCAATTACGCGCTCGTGTCGAGAAGGAGAACCACGAGTCCTACCGCATCGACACGACGGCTCGGGCGGCCTTGCTCGCGCATGAATGGCCCGGAAATCTGCGTGAGCTTTCCAATGTTCTGCGCGTGGCCGCGGCCCTTTCCGAAAATGGTCTCATCGATAGCGAGTGCCTGCCGGAACATCTCTTCTCCGAAGCCATCCACTCGTTGCCCGGCGAGGATGATGCGTTACGCCAGGCACTCAGGGACTGCGGCGACAACGTTTCGGCGCTTGCGAGAAAGCTCGGCGTCAACCGTTCCACGATCCACCGCCGTCTGAAGCGGCTCAACTGACGCAACGCCTGCAACACCTGTTGCACCCGGACTGTTGCATTTTCGGTGACTTTCGCTCCCGTCACGTTTCAAGCCTTTGATATCACAAACAAAATAGACGCAGTTGCGATCTGGCATGCTGCTTGCTGCCTCTCCTGTGCAAGAACAAACAGGAGGAAACACAATGAAAGCTCTGCGCTTTCACGCCGCCAAGGACCTACGCATTGACGATGTCGACGCTCCGCCTGCCCCTGGCCCCGGTGAGGTACTGGTGGAAAATCGTTTCTGCGGCATCTGCGGGACCGATCTGCACGAATACGCCTATGGCCCGATCTTCATCCCGAAGGAACCGCATCCCTTCACGGGTGCTCATGGACCGCAGATCCTCGGCCATGAATTCGGCGGCGTCGTGAAGGCGATCGGCGAAGGGGTTAGCCATGTGAAGCCGGGCGACAGGGTCTCCGTCCAGCCGCTGATCATGCCGCGCCGCGGAGACTATTATGCCGATCGTGGTCTGTTTCACCTGAGCGCCAACCTGGCACTGGCCGGCCTATCCTGGCACTCCGGCGGAATGGCGGAAGCGGCGCTGCTCAACGACTACAATGTCCAGCCCATTCCCGATGCGCTATCCGACGAAGAAGCCGCGCTGATAGAGCCGACCGCAGTCGCCGTATATGCGTGCGATCGCGGCAGCGTCACCGCCGGCAACAGCGTGCTGGTCACGGGCGCAGGACCGATCGGCATTCTCGTTGCCATGGCAGCGCGGGCGGCCGGCGCGTCGAAGATTTTTCTCTCCGATCTCAACGAGACGCGGCTTTCACTGGCGAAGGAAGCACTCCGCGAGGTCCGCACCATCAATCCCAAGATCGAAAAGGTCAGCGATGTTGTCCAGGCCGAAACCGAGGGCGGCGTTGGCTGCGATGTCGCCATCGAATGCGTCGGCAACGAACATGCGCTCAAGAACTGCGCGAGCGCGGTGCGCAAGCAGGGCGTCGTCGTGCAGACCGGCCTTCATCCAGGCGAGAACCCGCTGAACTGGTTCGACGTGACCTTCAAGGACATCGATATCCGCGGTTCCTGGGCCTATCCGACCCACTACTGGCCGCGCGTGGCGCGCCTGATCGCGAGCGGCCAAATACCGGCTCGCCGCATCGTCACCAAACATGTCTCACTGAGCGAAGCTGTTTCGGCAGGGTTCGACCAGTTGCTCGATCCCGCCGGTACGCACCTGAAAATACTGATCGACCTCAAGCGTTAGGCCGGTCCCCATTGCGGGACGGTTGAGGAGCCGTTCCGTTTGTCATCACAGAGCAGGAGGATAAAGGATGCTCGAGAAGACCCCCACCACCCGCGTTCAGGCACAGCTTGATGCCCTTGGCGCTGCACTCGAAACCGGCCGTATCGACGATGCGGTCAACCTCTTTGCAGAGGAATGCTACTGGCGCGACCTCGTCGCCTTCACCTGGAACCTCAAGACTGTCGAAGGCCGGGACGAGGTGCGCGATATGCTTCAGGCACAGCTTGCCTCTGCAAAACCCTCCAACTGGCGCGTCGCCGCCGGCGAAGAAGCAACCGAGGCGGATGGCGTGCTTGAAAGCTGGATCTCGTTCGAGACTGCGACGGGACGCGGCTACGGCCTCGTGCGCATCAAGAACGGCCTGATCTGGACGCTGCTGACGGCACTGGCCGAACTCAAGGGCCACGAGGAGAAATCCGGCTTTACCCGGCCGCTTGGCGCCAAGCACGGCCAGAATGTCGGCGCGAAAACCTGGAAGGAGGAGCGCGAGCACGAGGAGCGCACGCTCGGCTATGAGACGCAACCCTATGTCGTGATCATCGGCGGCGGACAGGGCGGCATTGCGCTCGGGGCCCGGCTTCGCCAACTTGGCGTGCCCACCATCATCCTCGAAAAGAACGACCGGCCAGGCGACAGCTGGCGCAAGCGCTACAAGTCGCTCTGCCTGCATGACCCCGTCTGGTACGACCACCTGCCCTACATCGATTTCCCGAAGAACTGGCCGGTCTTCGCACCGAAGGACAAGATTGGCGACTGGCTGGAATTCTATACCAAGGTGATGGAGCTGAACTACTGGACACGCTCCACCGCCAAATCGGCAAAATGGGACGAAGCCGCGAAGGAATGGACCATCGTCGTTGACCGCGACGGTGAGGAAGTGGTGTTGCGGCCAAAGCAGCTCGTCTTTGCGACCGGCATGTCCGGCAAGGCCAACATTCCGAATTTCAACGGCCGTGAGCGCTTTGTTGGTGACCAGCATCATTCCTCGCAGCACCCGGGGCCGGATGGCTACAAGGGCAAGAAGGTCGTTGTGATCGGCTCAAACAATTCGGCCCACGACATCTGTGCCGCGCTGTACGAGGCGGGCGTCGACGTCACGATGATCCAGCGCTCGACGACCCATATCGTCAAGTCCGACACGCTGATGGATATCGGCCTCGGTGGGCTTTATTCGGAACAGGCGCTGGCCAACGGCGTAACGACGGGCAAGGCGGATCTCATCTTCGCGTCGCTTCCCTACCGGATCATGCACGAGTTCCAGATCCCGCTTTACGACAAGATGCGCGAGCGCGACGCCGATTTCTACGCGGCACTGGAAAAGGCCGGCTTCCAACTCGATTGGGGCGCGGATGGCTCAGGTCTCTTCATGAAGTACCTGCGCCGCGGGTCCGGATACTACATCGATATCGGCGCGTCGCAGCTGATCATCGATGGCAAGGTGAAGCTTGCCGCAGGACAGGTGGAAGAGATCACCGAAACCTCGATAAAACTGGCTGACGGCAAGGAGATCCCGGCCGACGTCATCGTCTATGCGACGGGCTACGGTTCGATGAATGGCTGGGTCGCCGATCTCATCGACCAGGAGACAGCCGACAGGGTCGGCAAGGTCTGGGGACTTGGCTCCGATACGCCGAAGGACCCCGGCCCCTGGGAGGGCGAGCAGCGCAACATGTGGAAGCCCACGCAACAGGATGCCCTGTGGTTCCATGGTGGTAACTTGCACCAATCGCGCCATTATTCGCAGTACCTGTCACTGCAACTGAAGGCACGATTGGAGGGTATTCAGACGCCGGTTTACGGTCTGCAAAGCGTCCATCACAAGCGCTGAACCATTTAAGAGGCAGAGGGAGCTTGAGCGCCCTCTGCCTGTCGGTGTGTCCGCGTGCAGGCACCCCAGTGCGGCTGTGTGCCATGCGGACATAGCCAGGAGATTGACGCTGAGCCCGCACTTAATCCTCGTCCGAGACTTGCCAGACCTTCCGGTCCGAACCTTAGAGACATCACCTAGCTGGAACCCTGACCATCGGGTTAGGGCGCGTCTGCGGAGACAATCAAGACTGACAGGAACCAGTAGCAGCGAGGAGCGTTAATGCAACGGATCCTTCATGTCGTCTTCAGGTTGGGTCCAACGCGAGCCCCACACGCTTCGGGCCCCTAAAGTCGCCTTCGGGGCCATTGTACCGGGTGTGGCCGGTTGCACCCTTGTCATAAGCCAGGAGCTCCCATGCGCATCGCCTTCCTTGTCAACGCGATCGAAACCGAAAGGCCGTCCTATACGACAACATCCTTGGCGCTTGCTGCGCTTGCTCGTGGCCATGAGGTCCTCTACATCACGCCGAGTGACTTCATACTTGGGCCCGACGACGCATTGATGATCCGGGCGGCACATCTTGGCGACGCACGCCCCAAGAAGTCCGAAACACTGCTACGCGCTTTGATCGCGCCCGAACAGCAAAGAGCCCTTGTCAATGTTGAGGAGGTGGACGTTCTGTTCTTGCGGAACGATCCGTCGCTGGATGCCGATACTCGCCCCTGGGCCGCGCATGCGGGTGCAAATTTTGGTCGGCTTGCCGCAGAAAGAGGCACGATCGTCGTCAACGACCCATGTGGTCTGGCCTTGGCGCAAGACAAGCTTTACTTCCAGGATTTCCCGGCCATCGTTCGTCCGACCACTTTGATTTCCAAGGACATCGAGGAGATCAGGGCGTTTATCGACGATCATTCAGACGGCGTAATCATCAAACCGCTACAGGGATCTGGCGGCAAGAACGTTTTTCGGGTCGGAAGCAGCACCGAATCCAACCTCAATCAAATCATCGATGCGGTGGGTGAGGTCGGCTATCTCATTGCGCAATGTTACCTTCCGAAGGCGTCGGAAGGAGATACCAGATTGTTTCTCATGAACGGGCGACCTTTGCAGCGCGGCGACGTCTACGCTGCGTTCAGGCGCGTTCCCGCGAAGGGAGACGTGCGCTCCAATATTCACGCGCGTGGGACGCCAAAACGGGCGCATGTGACAAAGGAAATGCTGGCGATCGCCGAGACCTTACGCCCGAAGCTTGTCGAAGATGGCATGTTCCTGGTCGGCCTCGACATCGTCGGCGACAAGCTGCTTGAGATAAACGTGTTCACGCCCGGTGGTCTCCAGACCATTCGTGAACTCTACGACGTCGACTTCTGCGAGGACATCCTCGAGTCGCTGGAGAACAAAATTGCGACCAGGAAGACGTATCAAGGAGCGTTGAACAACCGGATCTTGTCGACCCACTAGGACTTTGCCGAAGAACTCTGGGCACAAGGTCGCTAGCAAATTGGTGCTTTAAAAAAGATCTTTCCAAGGATTCGGAACCGATGGCGCTGTCCTCGGTTTCTCCTGCATACGCGATAGGAGAAGAAGGCGATGGCCAAAGACGACGATCTAAAAGCCGGCTTTACCGGCACACCCGAAGAACCTCTCGCTGGCGTTCGCAAAGCTGCGCAGACAGCCACCGAAGCAGTGAAGAGAGAGACGAGCGCTGTCGCGACTGCCGCAGCAGATCATCCTCACACCGCGACCACTCTCGGATTGCTGATCGGCGCCCTCGCCTTTACCATCGGCTACGTCGTGGGACGGTCATCGGTCGATACCGGGCGGGGATACTGGCGATAGATCCGCCAGCCGGCGAAGCTGATGTTCGCCGGCGCCTCTCAAATCACGATAACTCTTACCATGAATTTAGGCGCGGCTAATATCTATTGACTATAGCGTGCACTATGCAAGGCTGAAAGCTCTTGATTGTGTCGTGACGCTGTAGGGTTTCTTCATGTTCTTGGTCCGCACCGATCTCGATGTCGCCATCACACGATGGCGCGAGATCATCTTGACTTCCTTGCCGTGGGACCAACTTGGCGGCTACGTTGCGTTGCGCAAGCATGATTTGACAATCGAACTTCACAACCTCGATGAGGATAGCGATCTGCTCGTCTTTGCCACCGATGGCGAAGTTCTGGCCAGCCGGTTCCGTTCAGCTTATCCCTTTGTGGTGACATACGGGAGGAATCCCGGCTACCCGCTGGAATACCTGGTCTGGCTTTCATTCCACATGCAAGCGAACTTCGATCGGTTGGGTGTCCTGGAGATGAGCGCGACTTACGAGGACGAAGAGGGCGACATCGAAAGCATGTCTGCCATGGCGATGGGCTTCTCGCGTCAGGCCGACCTTGACGACTTTATAGCGCGGTTCGACGGCAAGGACCTGAGCCAGGATTTGTTGTTCGGCTATGACGCTTATCTATTGGAGGTGGGAGAGAAGATCGGCTAAGGCATCCTTCCCCAAGGAATATCTCGCTCCCGCCCCTCGACTGAAGCTCACCTCGCTGAACCAGCGCCGGCCACTCGATTTTCTAGCGTGCCTGACGGTGAGCGTTCGACGGCGTCGGTTCCAGCGACTTCTGCTCGGCCGATCCGCCAGTCTCCTCCCATCCAAACACACTGCGACCGCCCCATTCGGGCGAGTGGCGAAACTCTCCGGCAACAATTTCCTTGAGGTCCGGGCCGGTGGCGTATCTTTCGAGCTGCCGTGCCTGGTCGTCAAGGCGCTTCAGCGCCTCCAGTTCCTCGCCAAGTCCGAGCCGCGCTTTCGTCACGGCCGATCGCATGACCGCGATCGTGTGGTCGTACACCTTGAGGGGCACGGGAAACGGATGGCGGTCCTTGCCACCGTGCGCAAGCGAAAACCGGGCCGGATCGGCGAAACGGCAAGGCGCGCCATGAACGACTTCAGCCACCATCGCGAGCGCGTTGATCGTACGGGCACCGACGCCCGGAACCATCAAAAGCCGCTCGAAATCTTCCGGCCCGCGATCGGCAGCCGCAGAAAGTGTCGCATGCAGCCGTCGCATGTTGACGTTTTCCTCCCGTACGTCGTGATGTGCCGGCATCACGAGATGTGGGAGCAACGGCTGATCGGCCTCCTTCGGTTTAACCTTTGGATCCAGAGCGACGACTTCCCGGACAATTCGGTCAGGCCCAAGCGATGCCAAAAGCTCAAGCTGCCCGTGGCGTGATGCGGCAGCCCGTCTGTCTGCGAGATTGACGATTTCCCCCTGACCTTTTCCCTCGATCGCCGCATGGGGAGAGTCGACGAAGCTGGAAACGCCCTCCGACAACCAATGATAGCGCCGGGCCTGGCGTTTATCGCCGTTCATGCCTTGCTGTACCACCACCCATTTGCCATCGTCAGCGACGATGAAACCGTGCAGGTAGAGGTCGAAGCCGTCCTGGACCGCGGCACTATCGACCTTTGCAACAAGCCGGCTGGTGGCCGCAAGGCCGGCACCATCGATGCCGACGCGGTTGCCGATGGCGATCAGTTCGTCTGGCGTCTGCCGCGAATGTCGTCCGCGACCGCCGCAGACGCTTATCCCGAGATCCTGCGAACGAGGAGCGAGACCGCGCTTGAGAGCGCCGATGACGCTGGTGGTGATGCCGGATGAGTGCCAATCCATGCCCATGACGCAGCCGAAGGACTGGAACCAGAAAGGATGGGCCAGACGGCGCAGAAACTCGTCACGGCCGTATTCGATGACGATGGCTTCGGCGATGATCGTCCCGAGCTTCGTCATGCGATCGCCGAGCCACGGGGGAACCCTGCCGCCATGAAGAGGGAGATCTGCACTTCCAGCTCGCTGAACCATTCGTGTCTTATAGGCCGCTTACAGGCATTGTGACAGGGGAAAGTTCTTCAAACGTTCCTACCGCCGGGAACAAGTCGCAACCCTTGCTGTTTTGTGGTTGGAATGTTGCGAGGCGCCGTTGCGTCTCACGATGAGATGGGCCAATCCCTGCGGAGGCCTTCCAATGCAAAACCGTTTCCCGTGTGCGGCAGTCGTCATCCTCCTAACCGCTGCTTTACTGGCGGGTTGCGCCAACGTCTCAGCCAGGCAGACAGCGAGCAACACCGGCAAGGTTGGATACGGTTCGGATCCGGTTCTGCCAAAACCACGCCCAACCGTGATCCCGACGGTCAACATCGCCGATGCGACCGGGTGGCGGGGCGGAGAACATCCACTCGCTGCCAAAGGATTGAAGGTCAACGCCTTTGCGACGAATTTTGACCATCCGCGCTGGCTGCGCGTCCTTCCCAACGGTGACGTTCTGGTGGCCGAAAGCAATGCTCCGGCCAAACACGACGAGGGCTTCAGCCTGAAGAAGGTCTTCATGAGCGCGGCCATGAAGCGCGCTGGCGCCGCCACACCAAGCGCAAACAGGATCACGCTGCTTCGCGACACCGATGGCGACGGGGTGGCCGACCTGCGGACCACGTTCGCCGAAGGTCTCAACTCGCCTTTCGGCATGACGCTGTCGCGGGGCAAGCTCTATGTCGCCAACACCGACGCTCTCGTCGCCTTCCCCTATTCGAACGGACAGACCCGGATCACGGCGCCGCCGCAAAAGATCGCGGATCTACCGGCCGGCGATCTCAATCACCATTGGACCAAGGATGTGATCGCAAGCCCGGACGGCCGCAAGCTCTACGTTACGGTCGGCTCCAACAGCAATGTTGCCGAAAACGGCATGGCCGTCGAACGGCACCGTGCAGCCGTGCTCGAGATCGACAAGGCAAGCGGCCACATGCGCCCCTTCGCCTCGGGCCTGCGCAATCCCAACGGGCTCTCCTGGAACCCTCAGAATGGAAAGCTGTGGGTCGCGGTCAACGAACGCGACGAACTCGGTGACGATCTCGTCCCGGACTACATGACATCCGTGCGCGATGGCGCCTTCTATGGCTGGCCATACAGCTACTTCGGCCAGAACGTCGACACCCGCGTCAGGCCGCAGCGTCCTGACCTCGTCGCAAGGGCCATCAAGCCCGACTACGCGCTGGGCGCCCACACGGCATCATTGGGACTGGTATTCTCGAGGGGCTCGTCGCTCGGCCCCACCTATTCGAACGGCGCATTCGTTGGACAGCATGGCTCCTGGAACCGAAGCGTACCCAGCGGCTACAAGGTCATCTTCGTCCCGTTTTTGAATGGCAAGCCCAGCGGCCGGCCAAAAGATGTCCTCACCGGGTTCGTCGGCAAAGGCGGCAGCGCCATGGGGCGCCCGGTCGGCGTGGTAATCGATAAGACGGGTAGTTTGCTGGTTGCCGACGATGTCGGCAATGTCGTGTGGCGTGTCAGCAGAGAATGACCTTTTGCCTGTTTCAAAAGCGATCAATGTGCATTTGGTCGTCCCGCGTCGGCAATCGCCCGATGAGAACGGGATGCCGCGCGCCGGCGCTCTTGAGTTCGGGCCTGTTTCCTGGAAACCCGCAATTCCTCCAGATCTGGAAGCCACCAGCCGCTGCGATGATCGGGACCGGTGCGTGCCGGCCATACAGAGATCAATTCCGGTAGTGTTGCGGGCCGCCAGGAGGCCCAGACAAACTCCATCAGGCTATTGTTCATGAATGGATACGAGCAGGAGAAAGTTCGAGGGACAATCTCCTGTGAAATCCCGATGAATATTATGACGCCGTAGGTTTCAGTGGAGACGGCACGCCCGAGCCGCGGTGGAAAAACCGCAGGAACAGGATATCGCCGTCTTCTCCGTTCGACGCTGCGACTTCTCGCTTCCAGTTCCTCGGCGGACCCCCGCGACGCAAGTCGGCGTTGCTTTCGTGCATCCGGTTCATTGCGGCGGGCGGCCGCTTCGATCACAGGCCACCGTTTCCGCAATTCCTCGTAGGAGCGGAACGGAACATGCCACGTCCTGGAATTGTCATCGAAATGCGCCCACGGCACCTGTCGCAATTCCTCAACGATGGTGCGGGAGAAAGGTGTCCGCAGGCAAAGGTCATCGCCTGCCACCAGATACGGACTGCCGATGGGATCGAAGTCGTAAGCGTCCCTGCCCTTTGATTCACCGAACGGATCTCGTTCCGACAATTGGCCGTCCATCCATCTGGTAAACCGGCGGTCGGCAGTCTTGCCCGGAATAAACCAATTGCGCCTATCATCGCTCCATCTGGCCCGGGGAAAAGCCCGTCGAAACTCTGCCAGCATGGTTCGGTCGTAGGGAAACGAAATATACGCACCGGGGCGATTTGATGGCTCTGTCAGGCGACATGTAAAACTGGTCCGGTAGCGACACCTAAAACTGGTCCCCCTTTCAGACCTTAGGAGGGACTAATGGACGTTGAGACAGGTACGAAGATCTCCGCGAGATTGGCGCGGAGAGAAGCGATGCTCGAACCGGACGAGGTGACTGCGATGCTGCGGCTCAAGAAGCTGGGGTGGGGCACGCGGCGGATCGCGGCGGAGCTGGGATGCTCGCGCACGACGGTACAGCGATACATCGAGACGGGTGGCTGGCGCGGGTATCGGCGAGCCCGCCGGGAAACGCAGCTCTCGAAGCATGAAGCGTGGGTCCGTGAGCGGTTCTTTCGCCATGGCGGCAATGCTGATGTCGTGCGGCAGGATCTGGCTCGAGAACTCGGCATTGAGGTCAGTCTGCGCACGGTTGAGCGAGCGGTCGCGGGGTATCGGCAGCAGTTGGCGGCATCGGCTTTAGCGACGATGCGCTTCGAGACACCGCCAGGCCATCAGATACAGATCGATTTTGGCGAGAAGCGAATGGAGATCGGAGGCGAGAAAGTCCGCGTCTACATCTTCGTGGCAACGCTTGGCTATTCGCGTCGCACATACGCGACGGCGTTTCTCCACGACCGTCAGTCTGCCTGGTTCGATGGGATGGAGGCAGCCTTCAGGCATTTTGGCGGTGTCACAAGCGAGGTCCTTCTCGATAATGCTGCGGCATTGGTAACACGGCACGACGCGGTGACCCGCGAGGTCGTGTTCAACGATCGGCTGCATGCCTTCTCCCGCTATTGGGACTTCCGTCCTCGCGCATGTGCACCATACCGGGCTCGTACCAAAGGCAAGGACGAGCGAGGCGTCGGGTATGTGAAGCACAACGCACTTGCCGGACACAGCTTTGACAGCATGGAAGGCCTTCACCTGCACCTTGCGTGGTGGATGCGCACGGTTGCCGATCTTCGATGCCATGGCACGACAGGCGAACCACCACTTGAGCGCTTTGTCCGCGACGAAGCTATGACGCTACACCCACTAAATGGCAGGCCGCCATTTCGTCAGATCCGAGAACTGCTGCGCAAGGTCCACGCCGATTGCGCCGTTGAGGTCGACACCAACGCCTACTCAGTCCCGTGGCGGCTCATCGGCGAGATTGTCGAGGTGACGATCAGCGGTGGCCAGGTCCGCGTATTCCATGCTGGTCAGCTTGTCGCGAGCCACGCCGAGTCACACGGGCGTCATCGTCGCCTGACGGATCCCGCCCATTTTGTCGGCGTCAGCGGCTTCGGCATGCCTGTCAAGCAAGCCGCGCAGGCCGATCCGCCCGCTCCCAAGCTGCCCGAACTTCTTCGCCCACTGTCGGAATATGAGCGGTTGATCGGAGGGCAATGGTGATGGCAGTTGATCACGACACGCTGATCGGCTGGCTGAGCCGGCTGAAGCTCACCGCCATCCGCGACCAGCTCGACAACCTTCTTGACGAAGCCTCGCGCGCGGATCTCACCATTCGCGAGACGCTCGCATTCCTGTGCGAACGCGAGATTGCAAGGAAGGACGAGAGACGCATCATCATGGCGATGAAGATCGCGCATTTCCCGCATGCACGAGATCTCGAGGGATTTGATTTCGAGGCGCAGCCCAGTGTCGATCCGCAACAGATACGAGAACTCGCCACCGCCCGTTGGGTGGCAAATGGTGATGCCTTGCTGCTGCTCGGTCCACCTGGCGTTGGGAAGTCCCATCTCGCGATTGCGCTTGGAAGAGAGGTCATCCGTCAAAACTACACGGTGTTGTTCACAACGGCGCAGGCATTGGTCGCAACGCTCGTGAGAGCACATGGCGAAGGACGCCTGGAAGAACGACTTGGGTTTCTCGCCAAGCCCAAGCTGCTCATCATCGACGAGCTTGGCTATCTTCCACTCGAGCCCAATGCAGCCCACTTATTTTTCCAGCTCGTATCGAGGCGCTACGAGCGGGGTGCAATGCTCGTCACCTCCAACCGCAGTGTCGGAGAATGGGGAACAGTGTTCGGCGACCCCGTCGTGGCAACTGCTATCCTTGATCGGTTGCTGCATCACAGCCACGTCATCACAATCCGTGGCGACAGCTACAGGCTACGAGAAAAGCGCCGTAGCGGGCTTCTACAGAAGTCCACGACGGCAGCCGGTATGGAGAGTAACTAAACACCCTTGGCGGACCAGATTTGCGTGTCGCCTAAGGACCAGTTCACGATGACGCTTGATAGGCTCACCCGACATTGCTTCGCGAACCCCTCGTCGTTCCGACACATTCTCCCGTCTCACTCAACGAATAGGCTTGGCCCGCTGTTCCCCGATTGCGCAAAAAAAACGAGAGCCGAACGGCTTTTTTCGATGCTGTAAACCGAGGCGCGAAGTCCACATCGCGCCCAATGGCGGACATCGAACCGCGTTCGGATGAGGTGGGCCGAAGCAAATCCCGGTGAGAGGATGAGCGGACTACGCCGCAAAGGCGTGCACGCCCGCGCGGACTGTCTCCGGGTCGCGGTTTTCGACGCCGTACAGAATGTCGAGAAGCGGAAAGGTCATTCGATAAAAACCCATACGATCCCTTGCCGCCGTGTCTGGGGAAAAGTGCGCGAGCACCAGGTCGACGAACGGGTCACCAAGCCCTGCCGCGAGGCTCGCAAAATCGTAAGCTGGGTCGCCGAGGCCGCAGCCGGAGAAATCGATGACGCCTGAAAGTCTGCCGCGATCGACGAGAATGTTTCCGGTCCCAAAATCCCCGTGAATAAGGCACTGCGGAAGCGCGTCGCAGGTCGCTAAAAAGTCGGAAAAGCGCTTCCGCAGAGCGGTGACGACATCAGGCGAAAGCAGAGGAAAGGCCACTGCTTCGCATTGCGCCAAAAGGCCATTCCACTCGGATGAAGACGCCCCGGCAGGCTCGGCCTCCACGCTGTCGATGGGGAGCGAATGCAGAGCCTTTAGAAAGGCGGCAAGATCCGCGGCCAAAACCCTCTGTGCGCCTATCCTGAAGCCGGTCAGGTCCGAAAGCGGTTCGCCCAAGATCTTGGCGTGCAGCGAGACGAATTGGCCGTCGATGCGGCGCACCTCAAGATCAGGTACCGGCACCGGGAGAAGCGGCCGCACCGCGCGAAGCGCCGCGGCTTCGCGCACCAGGTCGCGTTCAGCGCCGCAATGACGCGGTAATCGAAGGATCCTGCCGTCAAGCTCGTAGGCCACCGAGTTCTGCCCCGAGCCGATCAGGACAGCCGCAGGCTCGGATGGCAAGCCAAGTTCCGCAACGATCCTCTGAAGGGGCATCGCATCGGTACCGCCACGAGTGGCGTCGACTTCCCTCTCAACGGAGGCGGTCGCGATTGGCTCTAGGGATAGATCCTTCACTGCGTTCGTCCTTTGCAATCCCACCCGGCAGGCCCTGGCCGCACGTCTGATTCTGTAGCCGCTATTCTTCGCGATGACGGCCCGGATAAGACCGACACCGAGACGAAGTCCATGGCCGACGGGCTGGCTGAAATACTACGCCCGCTAAAGGGGGGTGTTGGGCTCGTGCTCCTGGCACCTGCGCAACCGCCCCCTCACAAAGTATCGAGGCCCATTCTTCGGCCGGCTTCGATTGGGGCCATGCGTGACGGCAAGCGAAACGCGCAAGGGATGGAACGGCATTCGTTCCCTCACCCTCGACCATATCTCATTGGTTGTATCGTTAGCAATTTATCGCAAGCAATGCGAACGCATGGCAGCGATATGCAATTGCGAAACGGACGAAAAAACTGCACCGCCAGTTCAAAGCCCTTCCGCAGCCGTTCTTGATTTGAGACCGATGGTCACGATCGCCACAAGCGCGGCCACCGCGTTGGCGCCTCCGCTGATCGCAATGGCCGGGAAGTAACTGTGGCTGGCGTCGTAGATAAAGCCGGCGAGGCTCGGGCCGATCAGCGTGCCGATTGCGACGCTCGTGTAAAGAAGCCCGATGATCCCGCCCACATTGCGGCGGCCGAAATGATCGGCAACCACGGCCGGCAGCACCGCGACCCAGCCACCGTAGAACAATCCGAACAACAGAGCAAAGGCAACAAGGGCCAAAAGCCCGGTCGCAAAGGCCCAAACCGCAAGCGACACGGCGATGCCCGCGTACATTGCCGCCAGGAAAGTGTCGCGACCCAAACGATCGGCAAGCCCCCCAAGGCAGAAGCGCCCCGCCGTGCTCCCAACACCGATCGCGCTCAGGAGGAGAACGGCGACCGTCGGAGCGATCTGGTGATCGACTGCAAACGGGACGAGATGAACAAAGGGAACGAACACGCCGACTGCACTCAACAGGCATGCGACATACATGCCGACAAATTGCCGAGTCCGTATCGCATCCTTGACCGAAACGCCCTCCTTTGCTGCCGAATTCACGACGCCCGGTTCGACGAAGACTCCGTCCGGCCGAAGACCACGTCGCCCCGGATCGTTTTCGAGCAGCAATGCGGCGCCTATGCCGAAGGCCGCGGCCGCTCCACCGAGCACCAGATAGGCCTCTCTCCAGCCCAAAGCGGCGATCAACCAAGTCGCCAGCGGCGGCATGACAAGCGTGCCCAAGCCGATACCGCTGACCGCAAGACCCGATGCCAGGCCACGTCGCGCGACGAACCAGCGCTGAACGGCCCCAAGGGCCGGCACATAGGCACATCCCACGCCCAGACCTATTCCGAGCCCATAGGCGGCATAGACCTCGGCGATGGTGCGCGCCTGGCCCGCCAAGGCAAGGCCGAAGCCGACAAGCACCATGCCGACAAGGCAAAGCGATCTTGCTCCGAACCGATCCGCAAGGGGACCGGAAATCACGCCCAGGGCGAAGTACAAAAACCCTGCCAAAGAAAAAACAAGCGAAACGGAGCCACGCGATGCCCCGAGATCCTGCTGCAATACCTCGATGAAGGCGCTGAAGGTATAGGCGCTACCAAAACCTACGAATGTCAGCGTAAACGTCGCGGCGACGACGACCCATCCGTAGAAGATGCCTTGGCGCTGGCGGTGAGCGTTCATGATCGTTCGTCTCCGTCACCCTTTTCCCGGGTGTCTCTGGTGCCAAGCCGTATGCCCCTGGAATGCCGCTCCGGCGCGCACAAGGGTCAGTTCCTGGAACTGACCAGCCAGCAATTGAAGGCCGATCGGCATCTCGTCCTTTGTGACACCTGCAGGGAAAGTCAGTGCCGGATGGCCGCTCATATCGAGGGGGCAGGTATAGCGCTGCAGCCTAGCGATCAGATCCGGCTGCTCACCAAGTGTCGCGATGGCAGCGAGTGTCAGGGGAGCGAACGGCTGAACCGGGGTCAAAATCAGGTCGACGGATGCAAACAAGGCTTCGACGTCACGGCGGAAAATCGCGCGTCGCAGAAGGATCTGCTGATACTCCGCCTCCGAGACGGCTTTGCCCTTTTCAATGACGCCGGCAAGGATAGGCCCGTACAAGTCTTTGTTCGCAGCAAAGTCTCGCGCGTGAACGGCTGCCGCCTCCACGGCGCAGTTCGGCACCCAATCGGCAACGGCCTGGCTCACGTCCGGGAACCTGATCTCGACCATGTGCGCGCCAAGATCGGAAAAAACGTCCGAGGCCGCGGCGAGTGCGGCCTGTGTCTGAGGCTCCACGTCCTCGCTGTTCCACCCTGGATCAAAGCCTATCCGCAGACCGCCGACCCCGCTTCGCGAAGCGGAAGCGAAATCCGGCACCGGTTGCGCTGCCGCCGTCGGGTCCTTCGGATCACTTCCCGCGATGGCGGCAAGAATGATCCCCGCATCCATGGCGTTTCGCGCAATCGTACCGATGTGGTCGAGGGAGGGAGCGAGATCGAAAACGCCGTGCCGACTGACCCGCCCCCATGTCGGTTTGAGGCCCGTGACACCATTTGCGGCCGCCGGCCAGCGGATCGAGCCGCCGGTGTCGGACGCGATCGCACCGAAACAAAGGCCCGCTGCCGCCGCGACAGCTGAACCGCTCGAGGAAATCCCGGTCCAGTAGTCCGCGTTCCATGGATTGACAGACGGGGTTATTGCCGGATGGTAGTCCGAATACGCTCCCTCGGTCATTTGCGTCTTGCCGATAATGATCGCGCCTGCTTGCCTGAGGCGTCTGACGACAGTGGCGTCTTCGTCCGGAACAAAATTGCCATGGACGAGTGTGCCAGCCCTCGTTGGCACGCCTTCGATCCAGCACAGGTCTTTGACGGCGATCGGAACGCCGTGCAGCGGGCCGCGATGGCGTCCAGCGGCGATTTCCTCATCCGCCACCTTCGCCTGTTCCAGCGCGCTTGCGTCCATCACCTGCGCATAGGCGTGGAGGTCCGGTTCCAGTCGCGCGATGCGCCGAAGCTGCGCCTCGGTGATCGCCAGCGAGGAAATGCTCCCTCTTTTGATTCTGTCTCCGATCTCCGTGAGGCTGAGCAAAGTGAAATCATCCGAAACTATCGTCATTCAATTTTTCCCGACTACGGTGAGCGACATGCATTAGAAAATCTATCTATCTTCAATCGCGCCTCCTGTTCCTTGTGAGGAGCGAGACAAGCACAGTTTAATGTGATAAAGCACGCCATACTCGGCCGACAAACCAGATTTAATCATCCTTATAACTTAGAAAATCTAAATCATGAGCCGCCACCTTCCCCCGCTCAATGCCCTGAAGGCTTTCGAGGCCGCCGCCCGCCATCTCTCGGTCAAGATGGCGGCCCACGAGCTTTGCGTCACTCCGGGCGCTGTCAGCCAGATGTTGAAATCGCTCGAGACGCATCTTGGCGTGAAGCTGTTTGAACGAGTGACACGCGGCATCTATTTGACCGATGCGGGCCGGGACTACCTGCCAGCGGTCCGCAATGCCTTTCGCCAGATTGCCGAAGCCTCGCGACGCGTCATGGCCTCCAACGACAGCGGCATGCTGACAGTCAGCGTCACGCCATTCTTCGCATCGGCATGGCTCTTGCCGCGCATGCATTCCTTCCAGGAGATCAGCCCCGAAATCGATCTCCAAATCGTCGCAAGCAGCACCCTTGCCGATTTCTCCCGCGGCAGCGTCGATGTCGCGGTGCGTCATGGTGCCGGCCGTTATCCGGGCTTGCGCAGCGACCGCGTCGTAACCGTCGAGATGGTCGCCGTGGCAGCTCCTGATCTCGTCGATCGCCTCGGCGTCCCTCGATGCGCGGACGATCTCATCCGCTGGCCGCATGTCCATGATGCCGACCGCAAGGGATGGAGCCTTTGGTTCCAGGCAAATGGCGTGGAAGAGTTCCGTTCTCCCCGCGGTCCGTCGTTTGACGATAGCAGCCTTATTTTGAAGGCGATCCTGTCTGGCCATGGCGCAGGGTTGCTGCCCGCTGCAATGATTGCAGCGGAACTCGCCAGCGGTGAGTTGGTGAAGCTCCTGGACGCGGCTTTGATAGACGAGTTTGCCTATTACCTGGTGTGTCCCGAGCACGCCCAGGACAATCCAAAGATTGCGACCTTCCGGGATTGGATACTCAATGTGGAGAAGACGCCGTTGGCCAAAACGTCCACGGCTCAGAACAGCCTCCGTCCTGGCTGATGCGCTCCCGACCGTGGCACGGTCAGCGTCCGGATCGATGGCGATGCCTCGGCACCGGACGTCACCATGGCAGTTCTCTTGATTGCCTGGCTCTATCCTGCACGGCGGCACGGCGGATAGTCTGGGAGGGCAAGCCGGGCACGAGGTGCCCGAACACCCGGCGGGTTGCCTGCCTGTCAGCTCCGATCGGCACTCGATCTCATCGACGCCGATAACAGCAATGCCGCCGCTGCCAGCGCTGCCGCCACCAAGCCGAGATTGCCAGCACCTGCCCACTCTATTCCAAGCCCACCGATCGAACCGGATAGCGCAATGGCAAGGTAGAGAATGGCCTGATTGAGCGAGACCAGCACGCCGGCGGCCTCCGGTTTCAGCGAGATCAGCCGGTGTTGCTGCGGCGTCGTGATCGCAAAGGCGGCGATCCCGTAGAATGCGATGATCGCGAAGGCCGATGCCAGTGTCTCGGTGGTCAGCGGCAGGATCAGCATGCTGACGATGAGCCAAAGCAAGGCGATTGCCACAACCTTCTGACCGCCAACCCTATCGGCAAGCATGCCGGCACCCAGGTTGCCGATCGTGCCGATCACGCCGAGCGTCGCCATCAGGCCGGCCAGATAGACGCCGTTTCCTTGCGTGGCGGTCGCAAAGATGATGCCCATATACGTGTAGGGCAGATAGACCGCGGTGAAGGCGAGGAGCGTTACTCCGAGGACCGCCAGGATTTGCGGGTTACGCAGCAGCCGCAACTGCTGCAGCAAGCCCGTCGTCGTTGCGATCCTGATCGACTTCGGAATGAAGACGGCGACGCCGACGACGCCGAGGGCTGCCAGCCCGGTTGCAAGCCACATGGTCGATCGCCAGCCGAACACGCCGCCGAAAGCCGTGCCCAGCGGCGCGCCAAGCGCAGTGGCCGCCGTAAAGCCGCTGACGACCAGAGCGATCGCCCTGCCCCGATGTGCCCGCAGGACCATGGCGGCGGCGGTGACAGTGGCGGTCGGCACGAACAGCCCGACGCCAAGAGCCGCCACGACCTGACCGATCAGAACCTGCGCATAGCTTGGCGCAAGCGCGGTCCAGACACTGCCGAAGAGATAGACAAGGGCTGCGACGAGGAGAACGGTTCGGCGTTCCCAGCCGCCAGTCACGCCCACGAGAACCGGACCCGCGATCGCGCACGTCAAAGCGAAAATCGTAATGACCTGCCCTGCAACGGATGGCGCGATGTCGAGCGAACTGCTGAGAAGCGGCAACAGGCCCGCCAGAACGAACTCACCTGTCCCGACAACGAAGACGCCGAAGGCGAGCATCGACACCGAAAGCCATGGATTGGTCGCCTGCGGCTGATCGGCCTCATGCGGGGTTTCGAGCGTGGCATTGACCATGGCAAGACCTTTCCGGCACGGCCATGTTACGACCGGTGCCAAGATGCTAATGACAAAACTGGAATAGGATCGAACTACGGGCGCGCCAGCGCAGTGCGGCTCATCAGGAGGTCAGGCTTGAAGCGAACCAGCCCGTTCATCGGCATGCCCTCATGCGAGCGCCTCAGGCGGCCGTCGAAGCCGTCGAGCACGGCGTGTCCGGTCATGACCACCATCTCGCCCGTGCCAAAATCAGGAAACAGCAGACAGCAGGCAGGATCGACGAGCAGGTTGCCGAGGGTGTTGAAATAGTAGTTGCCGCGATATTCCGGCCAGATCAGGCATTCGCCGTCCCACCGAACGAAACCAGGCGGACCGCCGCGATGGGAAACATCCATATCGCCGCCGGCATCGGAGGCGGCGCGGGTCGCAACGAAAAACGTATCGGCACCAGCAACGACACGTCGAGCCAAACTTGTATCGGCCGAGATCAGAAGCGGCTCTCCACTTGCGCCGACCGCCTGTTTAACGTCCCTCGGACGAATGTATTGCGGACAGTTTCCAAAGGCCTGCTGCACGTCGACGACAAAATCGCTTTGTCCCACCCGACCTACGCTACCGTTGACGCGGATGCGCCGCCGGGTCGAAAGATCGATCGCAAGGATCGCGATCGGAGTTCCCTCGACAATGCCACGAGCCACTGGATCTGCGGCGTCAGGGCGTGCTGCGACACGCACACGCATGGCATCTGGTGCGCTCAGAAAGCCGGGCCGACCGAAGACCATGGTGACCCAGATCCGCCCCTCCCGGTCAGGCACGGCAAGAACGACATAGTGCAGTTCCGCAAGGAAACCCGCAAAGCCGGGTGGCAGGCTCGCCTGTATCGCGCGCGACCCGGCCAGTTGCTCACGGACGGCAAAGAGGCTCTGGAGTTGCTGCTCTCCGGCGTGAAAGGGGTCGTTGTCCATCACACACCCCGTGCCGCGGCAAGGCGCTCCCTGGACGCACGGCGTGCCAGCTCGAACTGCTCAGGCTCCCCCATGAGCGCTGCCACATTGGCCGATGCCTGGTAGGACGTCAGTTCGAAGGCCAGCACGCCGACATCAATGCCGCCTTGAAGTTCGCCTGCGTTGATCGCCGCGTTTGCCAGATCGACGATACGCTGTCTCGCCTCGGCCCGGTGATGCTCGACACGGTCGCGGATCTCTCCCGGCCGGGTGCGATACTCGCTGCTGAGCGCATGCACCAGGCAGCCGCCGGGTAGTGTTCGCTGCTCAACGAATGTGTACCATCCCTCAATCAGAGCGATCAGGCGCTCGACCGCTGTCGGGAGTGCCATCGCGGGGCCAACCACCGTTTCGGCATAAAGTGCCACGCCGTTCTCGATCGTCGCCAACTGCAAGGCTTCCCGGTCGCCAAAGAGAACCTGAACGTTGCCTCTCGCCACACCGGCATCAGCCGCGACCCGTCCGAACGTCAATCCCTCCAGCCCCTCCACCGACGCGATCTGCGTCGCGTGATGAAGAATGTTCGCCCGGGCGCGATCGCCGCGCTCCCTCCGCTTGTCGTTCGCCTTCATGCCGTCTCCTGGTCGCCGATCCGCAATACTGACTAAAAATATACATACGTATGTATATTGTCAATTGGAATGACGGCACGAACGCAATCCCGGTCCGGACGAAATGTGGGCCAAGCTTCGGGTCAACGGGTTCAAGAGCACCATCGAAGCCGATTTCCCGAGATCAAGATCGTCGCCGAAAAGGCCGGCGGCACCAAGGATGCGGGCATGGCGGCGACCGACTGGACCAAGAGCCACCCGGACATTCACGGCATCTTCACCGCGGCCGACACCATGGCGATAGAGTCGATCAAGTCGCTGACACAGGCTGGGGCGACCGACAAGATCAAGGTCTCGACCTCGAACCTCAACGACGCCGCGCGCGCCGCCCTTGAAAGGGGCACGCTCACCTGCGCGTCGCTTCAGCCGGCAGTGTCGATGGGACGCGATGCGATGCGCGAGGCGGCCGCCGCGATCGAAGGCGGCAAGGTGCTGGGCCGCATTGAAGCCCCCGCTTTGCTGGTGACGCGCGAAAAGGTCGCCTCCTACGATTTCAGCAAGATCATCGCCCCTGCCGACTACCAGCCCTGATATCGCTACGGACCAACGGGGAGCCGAGCCCTGCCCGGCTCCCTCGCCCCTTGGCGGTCGCTAAAACGAGCGCAGTCCCACATCATCGATAGTGCTCGTCCACGGCCCGGCGCGGCACGCTAGGCACCGCGAAAGCGCAATGCCTCGACCAGCAATGCAAACGCGGGCGACGCCAGCCGCCGGCTTGGATAGTAGAGATGGAATCCGGGAAAAGGCGGGCACCAATCTTCTAGCACGGGCACCAGCCGCCCCGATTTGACGAGCGGTCCCAAGTGATCGTCGGGAAGACAGGCAAGGCCCAGGCCGCCTAAAGCCGCGTCGATGATCATCGGCACATCATTAGAGACGAATTGCCCTTCGACGCGGACATTGAGCGGGCGACCGTCGCGTTCGAACTCCCACGCGTATAGTCCGCCAAGCGTGGGCAGGCGCAGATTGATGCAATTGTGTCCCGTCAGATCATGAGGTGTCTGAGGCCTGGGGTAGCGTGCAAAATAGTCCGGCGACCCCGCCACCACCATTCTGAGATCCGGACCTATGCGGACGGCGATCATGTCCTTTTCGATGCTTTCGCCCAGCCGCACACCCGCATCATAGCGCTCAGTGACCAAATCGACGAAGCGCTGGTCGATCGAGATCTCGACGCTGATCTCTCGATACTCGGCCATCAGCCTTTTCACGGCGGGCATGAGGATCGTCTCGGCCGCGTGGCGGCTGGAGGTTATGCGGATGGTGCCGCCCGGCTGCTGGCGCATCGCGCTCAGCGCGTCGAGCCGGCTGCGAATGTCGTTGAAGGCCGGGCGCAGCGTCTCCATCAGTTGTTCCCCTGCGTCCGTCGGCACGACATTGCGCGTCGTCCGGGTCAAGAGGCGCACGCCCATGCGCTCCTCAAGCCGTCGCACCGTATGGCTGAGCGACGACTGGGACGTGCCGAGGCGGGCGGCCGCTCGGGTGAAGCTACGTTCCTCGCCAACCGTCAGGAACGCGACAAGATCACCCAGTTCATCTCGCTTCATTCATGAATCCACAATATAGGTTCATTCTTGATTTAGCATCTAATCGAATTTCTCCGCGAGATCTAGATTGGGGCCAGGACGCGTTGAACCGGCGTGCCCTCTTGAAGAGAGCGCCGGCTGGTCTCGTGCGCGCTCGCCGCTATCACGAACGGAGCAAAGACATGAAGAAGCGAATTCTCGGAAGAGCGGGTCTAGAAGTCTCAGCCCTCGGCTTTGGCTGCATGGGCCTGGATTTCGGCTATGCCAGCAAGGTCAGCAGGCAGGAGGGCGTTACGCTGATCCGCCAGGCGGTCGATCGCGGCGTGACCTTCTTCGATACCGCGGAGGTCTACGGCCCCTTCACCAACGAGGGGATGGTCGGCGAGGCCCTGAAGCCCGTACGCGACCGCGTGGCCATCGCCACCAAGTTCGGCTTCAACATCGTTGACGGCAAGCAGTCGGGCTTGAGCAGTCGGCCGGAGCACATCCGCTCGGTCTGCGACGCATCGCTGAAACGCCTCGGGGTCGATGTCATCGACCTCTTCTATCAGCATCGCGTCGATCCAAACGTGCCGATCGAGGACGTCGCAGGCGCTGTGAAGGATCTCATCGCTGCCGGCAAGGTTCGGCACTTCGGCCTGTCCGAGCCCGGGGCTCAAACCGTGCGGCGGGCGCATGCAGTCCAGCCGGTCACGACGCTCCAGAACGAGTATTCGCTCTGGACCCGCGGCCCGGAGACGAACGGCATCCTTGAAGCCTGCGAAGAGCTCGGCATTGGCCTTGTGCCCTATAGCCCGCTCGGAAAGGGCTTTCTTACCGGTGCGATGAGCAAGGATACCAGGCTCGGCGAGGGCGACTTCCGCAAGATCCTGCCGCGCTTCACGCCCGAGGCAATGGAAAAGAACCAGGCGCTCGTCGATCTCCTGAAGAGGATCGCGGACGACAGGGGCGCCACGCCTGCGCAAATCGCGCTCGCCTGGTTGCTGGCACAAAAGCCATGGATCGTCCCGATCCCCGGCACGACCAAGCTTCATCGCCTGGAAGAGAACCTCGCCTCGGTCAATGTCGCGCTGACGGATGCCGATCTCGCAGAAATCGAAACAGCGGCCGCGGCAATCCCGATCGAGGGAGAGCGCTACCCAGAACAGTTGCTGAAGACGACCGGCCTCTAAGGCCGCGTCAGACATCCATGCACAACCAGTGGGGCGGGAGCATGATTGCGCTCGCCCCGGCATCTCTTCCAGGAATTAAACCAAATGTTTGTCCTCTTCCGCAAGGATGCGACCGAAGCTTGCAGAAGCTCCACCCCAGAATTGAAGCTGCGGACACGGGACATTGTACAATCTGATATCGGTCGTTCTGAAGAAGCGCCTCGATCTTTCATTCAAGACATCGCCAGACTTCCGCGCAAGGATCGTGGAAGCTCCCGGGCAATGGATGAACGAGCGCGAGGTCGGAAGGCTAAGGCAGGACCTGCGAAAAGTCGCGCAACGGTCGGTTCCCGATGGGGAGCTCGGCTACGGCATCTTCTCCGAGCGTGAAGATGCGCTCACCCGAACGATCGTCACGCTCGTCTACCGGGTTTCCGACGGTGAGCCGGTTGCCTTCAACGCGCTGCCTGTCCTCCAGGTCTCTCTTTCCGGCAAACCGGTCGAAGTCCTCCACCTGGGGCTCGTGATGATCGACCCGGCGGTTCGCAGCCAAGGGCTTTCCTGGATCCTCTACGGCCTCACCTGTTTCCTTCTCTTTTTGCGCAACCAGCTTCGCCCGCTCTGGATTTCGAATGTCACCCAGGTGCCGGCCGTTGCCGGCATGGTGGCCGAGACCTTCAGCGGCGTCTTTCCCGCACCCACCCGTGGCGCACGCAGATCCCTGCGCCAGCAACTGATCGCCACGGCCATCATGGAATCACATCGCCATGTCTTCGGGGTCGGCCCTGACGCCGGCTTCGATGCCGATCGTTTCGTCATCACCAATTCCTATACCGGCGGTTCCGACAACCTGAAGAAGACGTTCGAGGCGGCCCCGAAGCACCGCAAGGCGGAGTATAACGACTTCTGCGCCGCCGAACTCGACTACGATCGCGGTGACGACCTCCTGCAAATCGGACAGTTGGATCTCAATGCGGCTCAGCGCTACCTCATGGAAAGCGTGCCGCGCAACGCGCTTGGTCGCCTTGCCGTTGCAAGTAGTGTCATCCTCGTACAAAGGCTCGTGCTGCCCGCGTTGCATTGGGCTGACAGCCGCCGGCAGTGGGGCGTGTTGAGGCCCAGCCGATGAGCAGCCAATTTTCCTACGAGACCTTCACCACACGCAACATCGGCTTCGTCACCGAAGCGGAACAACGGCGCCTGAGCCAGGCGACCGTTTTCGTCTGTGGAACCGGCGGCATGGGTGGCGCCTGTATCCAGTCGCTCGCGCGCGCCGGGATTGGTCGCCTGGTTCTTGCCGATATCGATGATTTCGAGCTTTCGAACCTCAACCGGCAGGTCTTCTGCTTCGCCGACACGATCGGCATGCCGAAGGCGCAGGCAACCCGCGAGCTTTGCCTCAAGATCAATCCCGGCCTGGACGTGACCGTCTACGGGCCCGAATGGACCGACCATGCCGATGCGATCATTGCCGCAGCCGATGTCGTCATCAACGGAACCGACGATCTCGGCGCCAGCCTGCTGCTCTATCGCACGTCGCGAGATCACGGCCAGACGGTGATCGACGCCTACGCCTCGCCGCTGCCCTCCGTCTATGTGACACGCCCGCAGGATTCGATGCCCGAGGAGCGGCTCGGTTATCCGACTGTCGGCACGGCCTGGAACGCGTTGACGCCGGACCAGCGGGCCGAGGCGTTCCTGCGCGAGGCGGAATATGTGATGGTGCATTCGTCGTCCCGTCACCATGTCGACCTGTCGCTCGCCGGTGAAGTGATCGCCGGCACCCGCAGCCGCATGTCTTTCGCGCCGATGGTGATCTCAACGGGCACATTGATGGCCTATGAGGCGATCCATGCAATCCTCGGCCGCCCACAGTCCGCCGATTGCCGCGGCTGGTTCTTCAACCCGCATGCCGGACGCGTCGAGCGACCCCGCAATGCGCTCGTTGCGGCACTGCTGCGACCGCTGGTAAGGCGCTACCTGACCCGACTTGCAGCTCCGGCGACGCCATGAACACCTCGCTTATTGCCGATAGTTTCGTTTCGCTGGCGGCACTGGGTGGTCTGCTCGTGCTCATCGGGGTGATCCGCAGTTTCGACGCCAAGAGCCCGTTGAACCGTCGGTTCCTCTTCGGTCTGCAGGTGCTGGCGGCCTTGATGGCGAGCCGGGTGCTCGCCTGGTGGACGGACCTTTTCATCTTCAAGGCCGCGACGATCATAACCGCGGGGCTCGTCCCGCTCTCGACCGTTCTGCTTGCCGAGGGCCTGTTGCGGCGACACGCGCCGAGAAACACGAAGTGGATCGCGGCCGGCGGCGCGGCCACCTTCTTCGTCCTCGCATTCCTGCCGGTATCGCTCGCCGAACCCTGGCGGGTCGCACTGCTGTTCCTCTACCAACTGGTCACCTTCGCCCTTGCCGGTCACATGACAGTGACGCGCGATCGGACGAGCCTGTCGAAGGCGGAAAACCAGGCCGTCGACCGCATTGCTCTCTCGCTGCTTTTGATCCTTCCGCTGCTCGTGACGGACTTTCGCTCCGTCTACATCGACCAGCCAGTGCGGCTCGGCGGGGTCGCCATCCTGTTCCTGTGCTGGCTGCTGATCAGCCTTGGCCAGCGCGCCGTCGGGCACCGTGACACGGTGGTCTCCTTCGTCATCCTGCTTTCCGTTGCGCTCCTTGCAGCCCTCGTCATCGGCGTCGAAAACAGCCTCGAACCAGCCGCGCTGGTGCGAGCGGCAAGCGTCATCCTCAGTGCCGCCCTGCTCGGCGTGATCTGGAAGGACAGCATCAGCCTGCGCATGGAGCAACGGCGGCAAAGCCTGATCCGGCATCTGGCGGAGGACAGCATCGACGACACGCTGGGCTTTCTCGAGGAGCTGCAGAACCATCCATTGGTCGACGGCGCACTTCTGCTTGGCGAGGACGAACTCTCCGACCTCGACTTGCCCACGGTCAAGGCGCTGTTTGCGACCCGCCCACTGCTGCGCATTGCCGAGACGGGAGGCCTTCCTCAAGAGGATGCGGAGCAGATGTCCTGGCTGCTTGAAAAATACGAGGCAACCCACGTCATGCTTGTGTCCAACCGGCCGTTCCGACTGATTGCGCTCAACATGCCTTCCGTCTCCGCCACGCCGGGTGCAGAAACCGAATTGAAGGTCGTCCAGCGCATGGCCATGCTGATCTCCGAAAGAGACCCGCTTCATGATTGATATCCGTACCGGCGATATCGACGCCTTCTTCTCAGCGCCCTTTCAGATCTACGGTGCGCGGAAACCCTATGTCTCGCCGATGCTGAGCGACCTCAAGCGCTTCCTTTCCGCCGAGACGAATCCACTCTTCGACACGGCTGCCGACTATGCCTGCTTCACGGCCCATGAGGGTGGTGCCGTGCGCGGGCGCATAACGGCGCATGTGCATCGCGCATCGAACGCGCAGTTCGCACTTGATCGCGGCTATTTCGGTTACTTCGACTGTGCCGACGATGAACGGGTCGCAGCCGCCCTCCTGGAGCGAGCAGAGGATTGGGCGCGCGCGAAGGGCTTTCGGGAGATCCTTGGAAACTTCAACCTGACGGCCATGCAGCAGGTGGGCGTCATGACCGGTGGTTTCGAGAACGCGCCCTATACCGACCAGATCTGGGGACCGCCCTATCTGCCTCGCTTGTTGGAAAACCGGGGCTATGCGCCCTGTTTCCCGATGACCACTTTCGAAATCGACATTCGCACCGTGGAGATCGACGGATTGCTTGCCAGCGCGCAGATGCGCGCTCTTTTCGACGACGATTTCCGCTTTTCGCCAATCCGGCGATCGACGCTCGAACAAAGGCTGGAGACTCCCGATTGATCCTCAACGAGAGCTTCGCAGACAATCCGATGTTCGTGCCCGTCAGCCGTGCGGAGTTCGAGTTTCAGGCCAAGGAGATGAAGTGGATCATGGATCCACGCATTTCGGCGGTCGCGGAAAAGGACGGCACGCCTGCCGGCGCGGTGATCGCCATTCCTGATGTCAATCCGATGCTGAAGGCGATGGGCTCACGGCTGGGACTGACTGCGCCCTGGTACCTGCTCAAGCATCGCCTGAAGCGCCGCCGCGCCGTGATCATATTCCAGGGTGTGAAGCCGGAACACCAGGGACGCGGGCTCAACCCGCTGCTGCTTGCCCATGTGCTGGGCGAGATGCGCCGTGCCGGCTATGACACCGCCGGTGGCACCTGGATTGCAGACGTCAACGCGGCGAGCCTGAGACAGGCGGAGAAGGCGGGCGCAAGGCCGCTTCATCGCCTGCATCTCTTCGGAAAGACGCTATGAAGCGCGTTGATGCCGCCATGCTCGCCGTTCTCGCGGCGGAGGCCAACCTCGCCCCTTCCGTCCACAACACCCAGCCTGCGCGCTGGGCGCTCGACGAGGAGGGACGCGTCCTGCTTGCCGCCGACCTCTCCCGGCATCTGAGCGTCGGCGATCCGACCAGCCGCGATATGGGGCTTTCCTGTGGGGCGGCACTTGAGGGCATGGCGATGGCGCTCGCAGCCCGCGGGATCGGTGTGACGATCGATGATCTCTGGACGCGCAATCTACTCGATTGGAGACCCGGCTATCGGTTGGCCGCACGGCTACAGCTTACCGGCGAGGACGCGGTGCGGCCGGCGCTTTCTGAGTGGACCGCCAGGCGCTTCACATGGCGGGCGCGTTTCTCGCCAACCTCCCCTGAGCAGATTAAGAGGCTCGAGCACTGGGCCGTTCAGGCGGTCGATGTGAGGCTTGCGTACGGCCGCAAGGACCTTGCCTTCGTTGCGTCGCTCAACGACCGGTCAAGCCTCGCAACCATGCGAGAACGCGCATTCCGCGATGAACTCGTAAGATGGATGCGACTGTCACCCCGGCATCCGGCCTATTCCACTGACGGCCTCAACCTCGCAGCCTTGCAGATGGGACGACTGGAAGGTGCACTGGCGGGACATCTTCTGGCCTCACCGCTTTTCGACATTGCCGACCGCCTGGGGCTTGGCCAAGCTCTCGTCGCGGAGTTGGAAAAGACGATGACGGCAGCCGCCTGTCTCCTGTTTCACCGGCCGGAGAATGAGAGCCCGATCGTCTCCGGACAAGCCTTCTACCGTTTCTGGCTGAGCTTCACCCGCTTTGGTTTTGCCGGCTGGCCGATGGCGGTGCTTGCCGACCTGCCATCCGCTGCGCAGGCGTTGCGAGAGCGCTTCGCGCTGCCACCCGGACACCGGCTGATCAACGTGCTGCGCGTTGGGCCGGCACCGTCGACGGTTCCGAAGTATCGCCTTCCGGCAGGCGATCTCGTGCTGGACGGGAAGCCGGCCTGAAGGGCCGGCTTCCTTTTCGACATCCTCAGGCGGCGTTCTCGGCCTTTGCCGTCTCGGCGAGAAGCCTCTGGGCGTTGACGAAGTCCACCTTGCCGGTACCGAGCACCGGTACGGCACCTACCCTCACCTCCGAGGGAACCATCATGTCCATGGCGCCCTTGTCTTTGGCGAAGCGGAGGAAGGCGGCGCGTGTCGCACCCGGAGCGTCGGTGAGCATGACCAGGCGCTCACCTTTCTTGGGATCAGGCAGCGACACGACGACCGTCAACTGGCCGGGCCACATCTCGCCCGCCAGCGCCTCCACGGCGCCGAGCGAAACCATCTCGCCGCCGACCTTGGCGAACCGTTTGGCCCGCCCGCGGATGACGATGAAGCCCTCTTCATCAACCGTGACGATGTCGCCGGTGTCATGCCAGCCATCGGGTGTCGGTTCGATCACGCCGGGCGCTTCCACGCGAAGATATCCGGCCATGACGTTGGCGCCGCGGATGAAGAGCCGTCCGCCCTCGGTGACACCCGGCACGGCATCGAGCCTGTACTCCATGCCCGGCATGATCTTGCCGACGCTGCCGGCCTTGTTGAACATCGGTGTGTTCAGCGCGATCACCGGCGCGGCCTCGGTCACACCATAGCCTTCGAGGATGCGGACGCCGAACTTTTCCATGTAGAGCGCACGGGTGGCTGCCCGGACCGGCTCGGCGCCGGCAAAGCAGTATCGGATCGAGCGGAAGTCATAGGGGTGCGCCGTTCGTGCATAGCCGTTCAGGAAGGTGTCGGTCCCAAAGATGATCGTCGCGTTGGACGCATAGATCAACTCCGGGATGATGCGGTAGTGCAGCGGTGACGGATAGAAATAGACCGGCACGCCGGAGATGAGCGGCAGGACCGTTCCGGCCGTGAGACCGAAGGAATGGAACACCGGCAGGATGTTGAACACCTTGTCGCCCGAGTGGAAATCGATGCGCGAAGCAGCCTGGGCCGCGTTGGAGAGGATGTTGCGGTGTGTCAGCACCACGCCCTTCGGCGTACCCTCGGATCCCGAAGTGTAGAGAATGACCGCCGGCTCGTCGGCCGTGCGCCGGACGAGCGGCCGCCCCTTTCGCAAAAGACCACGCAGCTTGTCGGCAAGACCGATCGTCTGGCGCAGATCATCGAGCCAGACGATCTCCACCGTCTTCGCCAATTCCTCGACGACGGGCCCGAGTTTCGCCTGGGCGACGAAGGCACGCGACGTCAGCACATGACGGACCTCGGCTGCCTTGCAGGCCGAGATGATGTTGGCTGCACCGGCGGTGAAGTTGAGCATGGCCGGTACCTTACCGGCGGACATCACGCCGAGGATGGTGGCAACCGCACCGTTGGCGTTGGGCAGGAGAACGCCAAGCGCCTTTTCGTTCGGGAAGAGCGACTGGAACTTCGCGCCGAGCACGGCCGCACCGGTCAATAGCTTGCCATAGGTGAGCGAACCGGTGACCGGGTCCTGCACGGCGAGCCTGTTGAACCCGCGCTCCCTGGCCGTCTTGATTACCTTCTCGATCACGGTGGTGTCCGTGTCGGTGGTGCGGAACATCAGCATCGACATGACCTGGTAGAGCGCAGCACCCGCGGCCATGCGGCGCTTGCGGCCCTTCAGTTCTTCCGGAACGGACAGGCGAACCGGCTCCAGAATGGTGACCTTCACCTTCGGGAACAGGCGACGGCGAACGTGCATGGAACTGAGGCGTGAGAAGTAGCTCTTCTCCAGCCCATCGATACGCACCGGCACGACCATGGAGCCGGTCTTGTCGGCCACCATCGCGGCGCCGTCATAGACCTTCATCAGCGCACCGGTTACCGTGATGCGGCCCTCAGGGAAGATCACCAACGGCTCACCATTGTTGACTGTCTTGATGAGCGTGCGCGTTGCCATTGGCTTTGACGGATCCAGAGGCAGGAAGTTGCACATCTTCAGGAACGGCCTGACCCACCAGGCCTTGGCGATCGTGTAGTCGACCGCGAAAGTCGGTTCCTCCTCGGTGAGTGCCAGCGCCAGCGCACCATCGAGGAAGGACACGTGGTTGAGCGCAATGATCGGTGCGCGACCGGCCTTCTTCAGATTGTCGAGGCCTTCGACTTCCAACCGCAGGAAGGCGCGGAAGAGGATGGAGACGAAATCGCGGAATGCGTTGGTCGGCAGCGTGCGCAGCATAACCCAGGCCGCAACGGCATTGGCAAGGGCAAGGCCAGCAAAGAGCACCGGTGTCGACATGCCCAATGCCTGCAGGATCGCGACAAGGCCGCCGCCAACGGTGATGAAGGCTGCAGACAGCACGTTCGACGCACCGATGACGCGCGAACGCTGGTCCTCTTGCGCCCAGGCCTGAAGCGCTGCGAGCGTGGGTACGGCGAGGAATGCCCCGGCAATCGCCATGCCGGCAAGATCGATGGCGATCCGTACCGTGTAGGGACCGGCGAAGAAGGCAGGGAGCGTCTCCGTCGGGGCGACCGCACCGGCATGCCCGACGCACCAGGCGAGATCGAGGCCGAAGAGCGCCATGATCAGCGTGCCGGCTGGTGCCGGCAGCAGCACGATACGGCCCGCAGACATCCAGGCCGCGATTGCGGAGCCGACACCGATGGCCACGGCAAAGACAGCGAGATAGGCGGTAATTGCGGTTTCGTCGCCGCCGAGATGATTCTTCACCATCGGCGGCAGCAGCGACAGCACGATAGCGCCTGCCAGCCAGAACCAGGCGGCCATCAGCGCGGTGCGCCAAAGCCGCCTGTCGCCGCGCAGCGACGCAACGAGCCGGCCGGTGGAGCGCAAGACGTTGCGATCGGCGACAAGGTCCGGCGCCTTGGCGCCAAGACGCGGAATGTAGCGGCTCGAAAGCCAGCAGGCGAGCGCCAGGCCGAGCATCATGGGACCAAACAGCCAGGGATTGACGCCGTCGGCTGCGGCAATCCCTGCGATGACAGTGCCGCTGAGAATGGCGATGAACGTCGCACCCTCGATCCAGGCGTTGGCGCGCGGTAGTTCCTTGCGCTCCAGGTGGTCGGGAAGGATACCGTATTTGACCGGCCCGAAGAGCGCGGAGATGGCGCCGAACAGGAAGAGCGCAACCAGCAGCACCGCGATGGAGGAGAACGCGATCCCGACAACCGCAACGCCTGCGGCAGCAAGCTCCCAGCGCTTCAGTCGCTCGGCAACGATCGCCTTGTCGAACTTGTCGGCGAGTTCGCCGCCGAGTGCGGAAAAGACTAGGAACGGCGCCATGAAGACGGCGCCGGCCAGCGTGACCAGCGATCCCGCATCATCGGCCGCCACGGTTGCGAGGATGAGGAAGACGAGCGTATTCTTAAGAAAATTGTCGTTGAACGCGGATAGAAACTGCGTCCAGAAGAGCGGCGCAAAGCGCCGGGATGTCATGAGATTGGTTTTCACGGGACGTCTCCCTTTTTTGAGCGTTCTAGATGAAAATAGTTACGCACTCGTCCACAGGTTGTTCGCCATAGCGACAAGGCTAATGAGCGATTAAACTTCGTCCGCCTTAATGCCGAGCAGCAATTTCTCGGTCTTGGCATCATCGATCCTGCGGATGAGCTTTTCTGCCTCCAGATTGTCGCGCAGCGTCTTGGTGACGTTCACGGCCGTCTGCAACAGCATCAGGATGCCCATGGCCAGGTACCCTTTGCCCCAGAGGTCGATCGGCATCATGTAAAGGCCAATCACCACCATGAAAGCGGCCACCCCGAAGCTAACATAAGAGAAGGAGGTCCAGGCCGGAGAGTGTTTCATCAGGCTGTCGTTCATCGTTGTTGTCCTTTGAGAAACAGAGGTTCTAAAGCGTAAGGTTCATCTTGGCGCGCAAGCGCTCGAGCACGTCGTCGGCGCTTGTCACCAGAGGGCGTCCGCAACCGGCCGCAGCCAGTTTCTGCGCAAGTGCTGCCGGATCCGGCCGCTCTTCCAGCTCGATCAGCGCCTCGGCGGTCAATTCGGCCTCGCGCTGACGCGTTTCGAGCCGCGTGAGCGTTGCCTCGGCGTCGCTGAGTGTCGCGAGATCATTGCCGGGCACCTCTTTGGAAAGGCGCTGCGTCCGGTCACGTGCGGCGGCCAGGCGTTCGCCGCGGCGCAGCGCCTCCAGGCGCGTTTCGCTCTGCCGCACCGCTTGCCTCAGCCGATCTATTCCGTCTGCAAATTCCGCCTGAACCTGGCGCGCATTCTGCAGTTCGGTTTCCAGCCGCGCGATCGAGGCTGCGGCTTCCGCGGCCAGATCCTCTCGCCCCTTTTCAAGGGCTGCAATGGCGCGGATTTCGAGCTCCTCGATGTGAGCGGAAAGCCTCTCGACGTTTTCCTTTTCCAGGCGATTTTGCGCTATGGCCAAAGCGACGGCCCGTCGCGCGCTTTCGACACCGCGGGCAGCGTCGCGTATCTGCTGAGCAAGAATGGGCAGCGCATGCCGATCGGCGAAGGCCTCCTCCGCCATATGAGCGCGACCGCGCAAGAGCGTTACGATTTGTTTGAACATCTCCTCACCTCCATGTATGAACAATGTTCAATAATGTTTTCCCACAAAAATGAACGTTGTTCAAGATTGAAAATGAACATCGTTCAACAAAATGAGGTGGCCAGTGGCCGGAAAGCGTGAAGCGAAGAAGGAAGATCTGAGATCGAGGCTTATTGCCGCCGGCACGGAGCTGATCCGGGAGCAAGGATTAAAGAACCTGCGCGCCCGCGATATAGCCGAGCGTGCAGGTGCAGCACTCGGCGGGCTCTACACCGTCTTCGATGATCTCGACGGACTGATCCTGCATATCAACTCGGGTACATTGAAGCGCCTGGAAGCCGCCCTCAACGCTGCGGTCCAACCGGCGGCAGATGTTCAGGAGGCCTTCCTGAGCCTGTCGCTCGCCTATCTCCGTTTTGCGCTCGCAGAGCGAAATCTATGGTCGGCGCTATTTGAACACAGAATGCCCGAGGGTGCCCCGGTCCCCGAGTGGCATCTTGCCGAACACGGCTTTCTGATCGGTCTCATCGCAGCACCGCTTGCGCAGCAGTTTCCGGAGGCTGCTCAGGAGGATGTGGCAGTTCGTGCCCGCACGTTCTTCGCGGCCGTTCATGGGGTAATCTCTCTCAGCCTGGAAGGACGGTTCATCGGAATAACGCCCGAAGTGCTCGAGCGCGAGATTACAGCACTCGCCGGACTTCTTGCCAGGCGCCCGAACTGACGCGCTCATTGCCGGATTGCGGGTTTCAGCGCGAGAGATCGCGAACTGGGGCTTAAGCGATCGTCAAAGGACAACAGGAAAGCGGAAGAGGCTAACCGGCGATATTGAAGCGGCTGGACCTTGGCCCGGCAGATCGGTGAAGGTCCATTTCGTAGCGGGTAGCCCACACCTGGTGCGGGCTACCCATTTGTCGCTGTCCAACTGGTTGCGTCCGAGCCCGGCTATTGCTGTGCCGGAGCGGTGTCTTGGAGTTTTGCCTGAACCTTCTTGGCGACTGCGGGATCGCTCTGTGCAGCCGTAAGGATTGCCGAATACTCTTCGATCGAAATGGCCGGTGAGGCTTGGACGGCCTCGACCATTTTCTTGCTGGCTTCGGTCTCCAGGTCCTTCTTCGCCGTTGCATCCGACGTTGCTTCTATCTTGGCGGAATATTCCTGCCTCACCTTGTCGACCTGAAGATAGGCAACCGCGAAGGCCTCGATTTTCTGGTCGCTGATCGCAGCGTCCGGGCCCTTGCTGCCAGCCTGGCCCTGCGTCGGCTGGGTCGTTTCGGCCTGAGCGATCTCAAGGGCGGATGCGGGACTGACGACCATGAAGCTAAAGACTGCCGCCGCGAGCGACGCGACGGGTTTGTAACCGGTGATCATATTCATTCCTCTCTGATGCGCATGACGTGATTAGGAGCGATACTGACTTTCAATCGCCCCTAAGGTCGGCCGGATACCGAATGCGCCGCGACGATGGAACGTTGGAATGGGCTCGATGCGGCCGTATCGGGGCCATTTGCTGACCATTCCACGGCAGCTTTACGGCTCACCCGACGCCTCCGGTCCCACACTTTCTCCCGGTCCCGGACCGACTACTTCTTCCCCACCCGTTGGCGCCGGACCCGGCGCGTCAGATTGAACACGTCATGGCCGGCACCGGAAACGATGTCGCGATGGGAGAGTTGGCACCCTCTTTGCGCTTGCTCTAACGGCCGCGATCAAATCGCGATCGAAAGCGATCACCGGCGAGTGCCAGGTTAGACGCCCTGAAGATCGATCGCGCCATGGCAACGCCGCCGACATCGAGGTCGCCTGCGATATCGCGGCCACGCGGTTTCGATAGGATGTCTGGTCGCGCATTCCGCTTCGGCGGCGGACCGACGTCCTCATCCGTTTTTCCGAATTGATCGCCGAGAGCCGTGACATCCTGGCGGTGCTCGATACGATGGAGATGGGCAAGCCGATCGCCAAAATGTGTGCGAAGAACCGGGACCGATGCCGGTCGCCAAGATCGAGTACGTAGTCAACGAGGCGCAGGCGACGGTCGAATTCGCCTCAAAGCTGACGGCGGCACCGGCATCAGTCGCCGCCCGACGCTGCCTGATCCATGCGCATCTGGCGCAGCATGTTCCGCCCGGCGATCAGCATCTCGAACAGGAAGGCCAACAGCGACCCGATGAGCGAGACGATCGCGCCGCCGAAAAACCAGAAAAGGTTCTCCTCGCGAAACCCGAAGGCAAGCGCGCCGGCGAGCAGATTGAGAATGGCGCAGCCCGTGCAGATCGCCGCGAAAGTCCCCAGCGCAACGGCGATCTCCAGCGCCAGCGTCCGCCGGCGCAGATAGTCAAGCTGCATCCGCCGCGCGTCGTTCTGCTCGTATTTCTCCCCGATCTCGTTGACGCGATCGGACACCCTGCCAAGCCGGGAGGCATAGACACTGACGAAGCCGGCAGTGCCGGCGAGAAGAAAGACGGGCGCCAGCGAGGTTTGGACGATCGAAGCGAGATCGATGACAGTCGACGGCGTCTCCATGCTTGCCTTCATTTTGCGTCGCTCGCTTCCGGCGAGACCGGGAGGAGCACTCTAGTCAGTTTTGACGGATATAGTAGCGATACAAACACCAAGATATGGCGCAGATAGATGCGCTTCATACCCTTATCGAGGGAATGCGGGAGCGACCCAGCCCGACGTTCACACGCCCAACAGCAACGTCCGCACCAGGGGATGCTTGGCGTCGGCAAGGCCGTCGACGACGTTGAAGTGGTGCCGGTCCGGCTCCGCGACAGCAGCCGTCGTTGCACCCAATCCGGTCCAGATATTGGCAAGAAGCGCGTTCTGACGCAGGAACTCCGCACGCTCTCCGCCTCCGACCCAGCAGGTGATGCGGGCGTCTGGCATCGGCCGCAGCAGTGCCGGGCTCTGTGAAAGTGCCTCGGCCTCGTCGATCGCGAGCTTCTCGTTCATGGCCGTCGACATGATCGGGCGCAGGTCATGCACGCCGGAGATCGAGACGACGTTGCGGATCCGGCCCTGGACATCAGGCGAAAGCGGCGCGGTCGTCGTGATCATTCGGCTGACGAGGTGGCCGCCGGCCGAATGGCCGGTCAGCATCAAGGGACCCTCGACGCGTTTCGATGCCTCGCTGATAGCGGCGGCGACCTCTTCGACGATCCCGGCAATGCGAATCTTTGGGCAGAGCGTGTAGGACGGCATCGCGACGGCATAGCCGCGCTCCACTGCTCCGGCCGCCAGGTGCGACCAGAAGCTCTTGTCGAGCTGTAGCCAGTACCCACCGTGGACGAAGACCACCAGGCCCTTGGGCGAACCGTCGGGAAGAAAGATATCCATGCGGTTCCTCGGCCGATCGCCATAGGCAAGGTCGAGTTTGGCGCGTCCAGCGCTCAAGAGGGCGTTGCGGAACGCCTCGGCCGGTTTGACCCAGGCTTCCGGCCAGCGATCGCCGCGCGCGATGTTCGAGCCGTTCGCATAGGCGTCGTCCCAGTCGGAAATGCGGTGTTCCAGCATCGATTTCATCCTCCCTTTGATGTCTCCTCACAGATAGCAATCGCCTGCCCCACCGGGAAAGGCAATGCCGGCAATCGAAAAAACTTTAGGCTTGAAATAATTTTGGACTGGTGCGATGCTGCCCCATGTTCAGCCGAGAAGTGGAGGTCTCGCTGTGCCTATCGCCATAACTGGAGTCGCGCCGGCGACGGCCCGTGTCACTTTGAATAGTGCCGCGACGCTTGCCGCTTGTCCGCAGACCAGGGCTTTGAACCACCGCAAGACTTTCCGCCGGCTTTGAACAATGCCTGGGCAACAGGCACGAACGAAATTAGGGAACAGCCGCCACATGCTTGGACCGACTTCGCACGTCGATACGTTCACCCGTGACCATCTTCCGCCACAGGAAGAATGGCCGGAGTTTCTTCTCGAAGGTTTTGACTACCCGGATCACCTCAACGCCGCCGTCGAATTGACGGACGCCATGGTTGCCAAGGGTTTCGGCGATCATACCGCGTTGATCGGCAATGGCCGCCGCCGGACTTACAAGGAACTGTCCGACTGGACCAACCGTCTCGCCCACGCGCTGGTTGAGAATTACGGTGTGAAGCCCGGGCACCGCGTGCTCATCCGCTCCGCCAACAATCCGGCCATGGTCGCCTGCTGGCTGGCAGCCACCAAGGCCGGCGCCGTCGTCGTCAACACCATGCCGATGCTCCGGGCCGGGGAACTCGCCAAGATCGTCGACAAGGCCGAAGTCAGCCTGGCACTTTGCGACACGCGACTGATGGAAGAAATGATCGTCTGCGCGAAGGACAGCCGCTTCCTGAAGCAGGTCGTGAGTTTCGACGGGACCGCGAACCACGACGCCGAACTCGACCGCATTGCGCTCGACAAATCAGTGGTCTTCGAGGCGGTGCATACCGGTCGCGACGATGTGGCGTTGCTCGGTTTCACCTCTGGCACGACGGGGATTCCGAAGGCGACCATGCACTTTCACCGCGATCTCCTGGCGATCGCCGACGGCTATGCCCGCGAAGTGCTCGGGGTCACGCCCGACGATATCTTCGTCGGCTCGCCGCCGCTCGCATTCACCTTTGGCCTTGGCGGCCTCGCGATCTTCCCCTTGCGCTTTGGAGCCGCAGCGACACTGCTCGAGCATGCGACGCCGGCCAACATGGTGGAGATCATCGAGAAGTACAAAGCGACGATCTCGTTTACCGCCCCCACCGCCTATCGGGCAATGATGAAGGCGATGGATAACGGCGCCGATCTTTCATCACTGCGCGTCGCGATCTCGGCGGGCGAGACCCTGCCCGGTCCGGTCTTCGAGGAATGGACGGCCAAGACCGGCAAGCCGATCCTCGACGGGATCGGCGCGACCGAGATGCTGCATATCTTCATTTCCAACCGCTTCGAGGACCGCAAGCCCGCCTCGACCGGAAAGCCGGTCGGCGGCTACGAAGCGCGGATCGTCAATGACGACATGCAGGAAGTCCCCCGCGGCACGATCGGCAGGCTTGCGGTGCGTGGCCCGACCGGCTGCCGCTACATGGCCGACAGCCGACAGCGCGACTATGTGCGCGACGGCTGGAACCTGACCGGCGACGCCTTCTATCAGGACGAGGACGGCTTCTTCCATTTCGCCGCCCGTTCGGACGACATGATCATCACCGCCGGCTACAACATCGCCGGCCCCGAGGTCGAAGCCGCCCTGATTTCCCACCCGGAGGTCGCAGAATGCGCCGTCGTCGGTGCGCCCGATCAGGAACGCGGCCAGATTGTCGAAGCCTATGTCGTTCTGATATCTGGCGTGTCGGCAGACGACGCAACGATCAAGCGTCTGCAGGATCATGTGAAGGCGACGATCGCGCCTTACAAATATCCGCGATCGGTAAAGTTCCTGGACAACCTGCCGAAAACAGCCACGGGCAAGATCCAGCGGTTCCGATTGCGGTCGGAGAACTGAAAACATGAGCAAATCATACGACCCTTCGAAAGAAGGCGCCCAGATGTCGTTCGAGGGACGCATGTCCTATAGCGACTACCTGATGCTGGAAAAGGTACTGGATGCGCAGGAGCCGCTTTCCAAAGCCCATGACGAGATGCTGTTCATCATCCAGCATCAGACGTCCGAGCTCTGGATGAAGCTCGCGCTGCACGAGATCAATGCGGCGGTCCGCTCGATCCGCGACGACCGGCTGGAGCCCGCATTCAAGATGCTGACGCGCGTCGCCCGCATCTTCGAGCAGCTGAACAGCGCCTGGGATGTGCTGCGAACGATGACCCCCAGCGAATACACCACGTTCCGTGAATCGCTCGGCCAATCCTCCGGCTTCCAGTCCTGGCAGTACCGGGCGATCGAGTTCCTCGCCGGCAACCGCAATGTCGCGATGCTCGGGCCGCATGCGCACCGCCCCGACATCATGGAAAAGCTGGAAGCGATCCTGGCAGCGCCGTCGCTCTACGACGAGGCGATCCGGCTTCTTTCGCGCAACGGTTTCGATGTCGGCGCGGAAGCGGACAAGAGCGATTGGCGCGAGACGCGCACGGCAAGCGAAAAGGTCTTCGCCGCCTGGCAGATCGTCTACCGCGATCCCGAGCGCTATTGGATGCTCTACGAGCTCGCCGAGAAACTGGTCGATTTCGAGGACTACTTCCGTCGCTGGCGCTTCAACCACGTCACGACCGTCGAGCGCATCATCGGCATGAAACGCGGAACCGGGGGCACATCCGGCGCGTCCTATCTGAAAAAGATGCTCGAAGTGGAACTTTTCCCCGAGCTCTGGCACGTGCGCACGGGTCTCTGATAGAACACAACCCAAAAGGGAACCAACAAAGAGGAGAACAGCATGAACCGCATTCTGGCACCAGGCCTTCTTGGCCTTTCACTTGCAACGTCAAGCCTTGCCCATGCCGAGCCGGTGAAGATCGGCGTCATCACCACGCTGTCGGGCGGCGGCGCCGGCCTCGGCATCGATATGCGCGACGCCTTCACGCTGGCGATCAAGCAGTCGGGCAACAAGGACGTCGAGCTGGTGATCGAGGACGATGCCCAGAAGCCGGAACTTGCGGTGCAGATCGCCGAGAAGATGATCCAGGGCGACAAGGTCGACCTGATGACGGGCATCATCTGGTCGAACCTTGCGATGGCCGTCGTGCCGAACACGGTGGCGCAGGACGTGATCTATCTGTCGCCGAACGCCGGTCCCTCGGCACTTGCCGGTGCGAACTGCAATGCGAACTATTTCAACGTCGCCTACCAGAACGACAATTTCCATGAGGCGATGGGCCAATACGCCAACAAGGATTACAAGAACGCCTTCATCCTCGCCCCCAACTACCCGGCCGGCAAGGACGCGCTGACCGGCTTCAAGCGCTATTACAAGGGCGCGCTTGCCGGCGAGATCTACACGCAGGTCGGGCAGACGGACTACGCCGCCGAAATCGCCCAGATCCGCGCCTCGGGTGCCGACACCGTCTACTTCTTCCTGCCCGGCGGCATGGGCATCGCCTTCATGAAGCAATATGCCCAGTCGGGCGTGAACATCCCCGTCATGGGCCCGGGCTTCTCCTTTAGCCAGGACGTCCTGCCGGCGATCGGCGACGCGGCGCTTGGCGTCAAGAACTCGGCGACCTGGTCGAAGGACCTCGACAACGAGGCCAACAAGAAGTTCGTCGAAGCCTTCAAGGCCGAGTACAAGCGCCTGCCCTCGATCTACGCGGCGCAGAGCTGGGATACCGCAAACCTGATCCTCGCCGCGCTGTCCAAGGCAAGCGTCAAAGACAAGGACGCCTTCCGCGCGGCACTTAAGGCAGCAGACTTCCAGTCGGTGCGCGGCAAATTCGTCTTCAACAACAACAACCACCCGATCCAGAACATCTACGTCCGCGAGGTGGTGAAGGAAGCCGACGGCGTGCTCACCAACAAGATTATCGCCACCGCCTTCGAAGACCACAAGGACGCCTACGCCGAGAAGTGCAGCATGTAGTGCCCTGCACCTGTCGTTTGCCCGGGTGCGCGGCCTTGATGCCGCCATCCGGTCGAAGATCCATGTCCTCCTGACATCAAGCTTGGACCGGTCTCTTGTTCACCGCACTTCTGATCGAACAACTGCTCAACGGGCTCCAGCTCGGTGTGATGCTGTTTCTGATGGCCGCCGGCCTGACCCTGATTTTCGGGGTCATGGGCCTCATCAACCTGGCGCACGGCTCACTGTATATGATCGGCGCGTTTGCCTGCGCCACGGTCGCAGCCGCCACCGGCTCCTTCTGGATCGGCCTCATCGCCAGCCTTGCAGCTGCAGCTGGTGTCGGCGCGATCATCGAGGTTGCCGTCATCCGCAGGCTCTACGACCGCGATCATCTCGATCAGGTCCTTGCGACCTTCGCGCTGATTCTGATCCTGTCGGAAGGCGCCCGCTGGCTCTTCGGCTCCTTCCCGCTCTATCTCGACATTCCGCCCTTGCTCCAGGGTGCCGTACCGCTGCCGGGCGGCGGCCAGTACCAGCTCTACCGCCTGGCGATCATCGGCGTCGGCATTGCCGTTGCGATCGGCCTCTATCTGTTGATCTCCAGAACCCGGCTCGGCATGCGCATCCGGGCGGGCGAGTCCGATCGAGAGATGATCGGAGCGCTCGGTGTCGACATCGGCACGCTCTATACGGTCGTCTTCGCACTCGGTGCAGCGCTTGCCGGGCTTGCCGGCGCGTTGGTGGGCGCATTGCAATCGGTGCAGGTCGGCATGGGCGAACCGGTCCTCATCCTCGCCTTCGTCGTCATCGTCATTGGCGGTATCGGCTCGATCAAGGGGGCACTGGTCGGCGCTGTCATCGTCGGTGTCGTCGACACGATGGGCCGTTTCCTGCTCCCATCGCTTCTGGCACTCACCATGCCCGCATCGCAGGCGACCACGATCGGGGCGGCGCTCGCCTCGATGCTGATCTACGTCGTCATGGCCCTTATCCTCGCCTTCAGGCCGAGTGGCCTGTTTTCGGCACAGTCGTGAGGCCAAGATGACCCGCGAAACCACAATCAACCTGCTGCTCGCCCTGCTGCTTCTCGGTGCGCCGATACTGGCTGCAAGCTTGGGCGAACCCTTCTATGTGACGCTCGCAACCCGCATCGTCGTGCTGGCGCTTGCCGCCGTCGGCCTCAATATGGCGCTCGGGCTTGGTGGGCTGCTCTCTTTCGGGCATGCGGCCTTTTTCGGCCTCGGCGGTTATGTCGCCGGCATCCTCGCCACGCACGCCTTCAATGCCGAGCCGCTCTTTGCCGGCATTCCGGCGACGACATCCATGCCGCTGATCTGGGTCGTCGCCGTCGCAGTCGCCGGGCTCATCGCGTTGCCGATCGGTGCGATCAGCCTGCGCACCTCAGGCGTCTATTTCATCATGATCACGCTCGCCTTCGCGCAGATGATCTACTACTTCGCGATCTCCTGGCCGGCCTATGGCGGCGAGGACGGCCTGTCGCTGTCGATGCGCAACGCCTTTCCCGGCGTCAACACGGCCAAGCCCCTGCCCTATTTCCTGATCTGCTACGCGGCACTGATGGCGGCGCTGCTTCTGTTTCGCGTGGTCGAGGGTTCACGCTTCGGCAGCGCCCTGCAGGCGGCGAGACAGAACGGTACCCGCCTTGCCGCAGTCGGCATCGCACCTTTCAACATCCGCCTCGTCGCCTTCGCCGTCTCGGCGATGATCACCGGGTTTGCCGGCGCGCTCTATGCCGACCTCAATCGCTTCGTCGGTCCCTCTATGCTCTCCTGGCACATGTCGGGTGAACTGATCGTGCTGATCATCCTCGGCGGCAAAGGCCGACTGTTCGGCCCGGTTGCCGGCGCGATGATCTTCGTCTTCTTCGAATATGTGCTCGGCGGCATCACCGAGCGCTGGCAGTTCTTCCTCGGCCTCATCCTGCTCGGCATCGTGCTGTTTGCCCGCGGCGGTCTGCTGGGTCTCCTCTCCGGAAAGCCGCGCCATGTCTGAGCCCGTTCTCGAAATCCGCGACCTCAGAAAATCCTTCGGCGCCCTTAAAGCGACTGATGGCGTCAGCCTCGAGCTTCACCCGGGGCAGATCCATGCGCTGATCGGCCCGAACGGCGCCGGCAAGAGCACGCTGATCCACCAGATCGCCGGATCGCTCAGGGCCGACAGCGGCACGATCCGTTTTCTCGGCCAGGATATCGGCGGCCTCGATATGGCCGCCCGCGCAAGGCTCGGCCTTGCCCGTAGCTTCCAGATCTCCTCGCTGGCGCAGGAATTCTCGGCTCTTCGCAACGTCATGCTGGCGGTGCAGGCGCGCCACGGCAGCAGCTTCCACTTCTTTCGCCAGGTCAGCAACGACAAGGAACTGACCGAACCGGCGATGGCGATGCTGGAGCGCGTCGATCTTGCTGCGCGTGCCCACGTGCCGGCGGCCGAACTCTCGCACGGCGAACGCCGGCAACTCGAAATCGCCATCGCGCTGGCGCTGTCGCCGAAAGTCTTTCTGTTCGACGAGCCCATGGCCGGCATGGGACCGGAGGGCTCCAAGCGGCTGACTTCGTTCCTTGATGGGCTGCGTCACGAAGCGCCAATGCTCTTGGTGGAGCACGACATGGATGCGGTCTTTGCGCTGGCGGATCGCATCTCCGTGCTGGTCTACGGCCGCATCATCGCGTCAGGCACAGTCGATGAAATCCGCAGCGATCCGGATGTGCGCCGGGCCTATCTGGGAGAAGCCGCGTGAGCCTGCTCGAACTCAAAGGTCTCGAAACCTTCTACGGCGCATCCCAAGCGCTCTTCGGCGTCACCCTAGATGTGCGCGAGGGCGAGGTCGTCGCGCTCATGGGCCGCAACGGCATGGGCAAGACGACGACGATCAACTCGATCCTCGGGCTCGTGCGCCCGCGTTCAGGCGCCATCTCCTTTGCCGGCAAGACCATCTCCGGCCTGCGCCCGCACCGGATTGCAAGGCTCGGCCTCGGTCTCGTTCCTGAAGGACGGCGCTGCTTTCCCAATCTCACCGTCATGGAGAACCTCGTCGCCACGGCTCGCGGAAACGAATGGACCTTCGAGAAAGTGACCGCGCTCTTCCCTCGCCTCGGCGAGCGGCGCGATCAGTATGCCAACACGCTTTCGGGCGGGGAGCAGCAGATGCTTGCGATCGGCCGGGCCTTGATGACCAATCCCAGCCTGCTCATTCTCGACGAGGCAACGGAAGGGCTGGCGCCGGTCATTCGCCAGGATATCTGGTCGGCGATCCGCACTCTGAAGGCGGCAGGGCAGTCGATCCTCGTCGTCGACAAGACGCTTTCGGAACTCCTGCCCGTTGCCGACCGCTGCTTCGTCTTGGAAAAGGGCGCGACCGTGTTCGAGGGAGCGCCGCTTGCGCTGACGCCAGAACTCCAGGATCGCTATCTCGGCGTTTGATCGGTCGCTCAGGCCGAGGGAATGCCACCGCCGAGCACTGTGGAATAGGCAGCCGCGTCGATGTTTCCGCCCGAGACCACGCAGACGATGTTTCCCTTGAGATCCGGCCGCGCGATTGCGGCGGCAAGCGAGGCAGCACCCGCGCCTTCGGCAACGATCTTCGCCTTCTTGAAGAGAATCCGCATCGCTTCGGTCACCTGCCCCGGGCTGACCGCAATCGCCCCATCGATCAGGTCACCGACCACCGGCCAGATCTGAGGCACCAGCGACGGCGCGCCGATGCTCTTGATAAAGGAGGGGCGGGTTTCGATCGTCACGATTTGGCCAGCGACCAGGGCCGCCGAAACAGGGGCGGCGCTGTCATCTTCAACCGCAAAGACACGGCAGCGGTCGGAAGCGGCCTTGATAGCGCTGGCCACCCCGGTGGTCATGCTGCCACCGCCATACGGGGTAAGCACGACGTCGACATCGGGCAGATCCTCGATGATCTCCACACCGATGGAGCCGTTCCCGGCCAGCACCGCCTGATCGGTCACCGGATTGATCAGCAGTTCCAGCGCATCCGGATGATCGGCGCCAGTGATGTAGTCCCACCAGGTCTCGGCACTGACGAACCGTACTTCTCCGCCGAGCGCACGCACACCGTCGATCTTGGTCTGGGGTGCGCCGCGATACATGTAGGCAACCATCGGCACACCGATGAGGCGTGCCGCCCAGGCCATGCCATAGGCCATATTGCCGGAACTGGTGACTGCGACGCCGCTTTCGAGTTCGGCCGGATCGCGCGACAACACAGCGTTCAAGGCGGGACGGAGCTTGAACGCGCCAATTGGCGACAGCGTCTCCAGTTTCAGGAATATCTGACGGTCCGGAAACCCAAGATCGAGCCTGACGAGCGGTGTGCGCGCGAAATGCGGCGCGATGCGTTTACGGGCATCGGCGATTTCCTCCGGGGTCGGGCGGTGTGGCGCGATCATTGCTTAAATCCCCCGTTAGCCGTCCTCTCGCCTCCAGGCACAATGGCTCTGAACGAATCCGCTGCGGGGCGGCAGCCTCGGTATGTGTCTGAACAAGAGGCAACGGGCGAAATACCGCCCGCTGCTCTTTGGTGCCATCAATCAGGTTACGGCCGCACGGACCGCGAAGCGCGCATCCTGCCATGCACCGGTCTTGAGGATGTCCTCCAGGATTTCGACGGCCTGCCAGACGTCGGCGTAGCTCACATAGAGCGGCGTGAAGCCGAAGCGCATCGTCGTCGGCGCGCGGAAATCACCGATAACGCCACGGGCAATCAGCGCCTGCATGATTTCGTAAGCGTGCGGGTGTTTGAACGATACCTGGCTTCCGCGCTTGGTTCCGTCGCGCGGGCTTTCGAGCGCCAGACCGTGGGCACCGCATTTCGCCTCAACGAGCGCGATGAAGAGATCCGTGAGCTGGATGCTCTTTTCGCGCAGCGCTTTCATGTCGACCTCGTCCCAGACGTCGAGCGCGCCCTTTAGCGCCCGCAGCGACAGGATCGGCTGTGTTCCGCAGAGGAAACGGCGGATGCCCTCGCCGGCAGCATAGTGCTTCTCGAAGGCGAAGGGACGGGCGTGTCCCCACCAGCCGGTGAGCGGCTGGCGGATATCGCCGTGGTGACGGGTGGCTGCATAGATGAAGGCGGGGGCTCCGGGGCCACCGTTCAGGTACTTGTAGGTGCAGCCGACCGCGAAATCGACATTGGCGCCGTCAAGATCGACTGGCAACGCGCCGGCCGTATGGCAGAGGTCCCAGATGACCAGTGCGCCATGTTCGTGCGCCTTGCGGGTCAGGGCCGCCATATCGCGCAGCTCGCCGGACTTGTAGTTGACGTGGTTGACCAGAACGACGGCGACGCTGCCATCGATCAGATCCTCGATCTCGGGCGCATCGACCCCTTCGAGCCTGAGCGAGGCGCCCGGACGCGTCGAGACCACGCCTTCGGCCATGTAGAGATCGGTCGGAAAACTGCCGCCTTCGCTGACGATCACCGACCGATCGCGCCGCAAGGCCATGGCCGCATGGAGGGCCTTGTAGATGTTGATCGACGTGGTGTCGCAGACGACGGTCTGGCCGGCGGCCGCCCCGATCAGCCGCCCGACCCGGTCGCCGAGCGTCAGCGGCATCTCGAACCAGCCGGCCGTATTCCAGCTGCGGATGAGGTCCTGCCCCCATTCCTCGGTGGCGGCCTTGCGAAGCTCGTCGAAGGCGGCGGTCGAGGCAACGCCGAGCGAGTTGCCGTCGAGATAGATGAGACCCGGCGGCAGGATGAAACGCTCGCGCATCGGGCTGAGCACATCGGCCACATCCATGGCCTTTATCGCGGCAAGATCAGGAACTGCATTCATGAAGGTGGTCCTCATTTATTCGCGAACGGTTTCGCGGGCGGGCGCAGGGCCGCGGCTTCGCTTGAGGCTCGGAAGAGCCAGCATGGCCAGAACGAAGAGGCCGGTCGCAAGTTTCAGGTCCGGCGGTGGCATGCCGGCGGCCAGGCAGAAGGAGACGAGCTGGTAGTAGACGATCGCACCTACGAACGGCGCAGCGAGCTGGCGCGCCACGCTCTGCTTGCCAACGATCGCCTCGCCGATCATCAGCGCCGCAAGGCCGTTGATCAGGATGCCGAGGCCCATGTTGACGTCAGCAAAGCCCTGTGACTGCACCATCAGCGCGCCGCCTGCCGCCGAAAACGCACCCGCAAGCCCGACGCCACCGATCGTCGCCATCCAGACATTGATCCCTTGAGCTTCAGCCATATCGGGATTGGCGCCGACGGCGCGAACGGCCGTGCCTTTTTCCGTGCGGAAGAAGTGGTAGAGCAGGACGAAGACGATGAGTGCGATCAGGCCCGCGACGACGATCTTGCTTGCGGGGAAGCCCGGCTGCAGCCCCGGCGCCCAGTCGAACACCGTTGGCGCACCGAAGACCGAGAGGTTCGAGCGCCCCATGATCCGGAGGTTGATCGAATAAAGCATCGTCATCATCAGGATGCCGGCGAGCAGCGTGTGGATCCGGAACCGCAGATGGATGAAGGCCGTGCAGCAGCCGGCAACGAATCCGGCGAGAAGTGCGATGGCGATCGCGGCGAGCGGCGACATGCCCGCCGCCATCAGCACGCCGCAGACGCAGCCGCCGAGCGGAAACGCACCCTCGCTGGTCAGATCCGGGAAGCTCAACATGCGGAACGGGATCATGATCCCGAGCACGACGAAGGCGAGGATCAGGCTCTGCGCGAGCGTGACGGGAACGAGCGAGACGAAGCTCGCGAAGGTATTTTGAAGAATATCCATGATCGTCAGCTCGCCAGGAACATGCGGTCGGTTTTGACGGAGAAGTGGCCGATCAGATCCGGCACGGTCGTCTGCGCCTTTTCCTTGCCGTCGATTTCGAGACGGACGCGCCCGGCGTCGAGCATGATGACCTTGTGACCGAAATCCACCGCGTGCTGCATGTTGTGCGTCACCATCAGCGTTGTCAGCTTCAGGGCTTCGACCGCGCGGATCGTCGCCTGCATGACGATATCGGCGGTGCGCGGATCAAGCGCTGCGGTGTGTTCGTCGAGCAGCAGCAGTTCCGGCTCGCCGCCGACCGCCATGATCAAGGACAGCGATTGCCGCTGGCCGCCGGAAAGCAGCTCCACCCGTGTGTCGAGGCGGTTTTCAAGGCCGAGCCCGAGCAGCGACAGGCGTTCCCTGTAGGTGGCGAGCCGCGTCGCGTTCAGGCCGCGCCGCAGGGTGCGTTTGTTGCTGCGCAATTCGGCAAGCAGCATGTTTTCGGCCACCGTCATAGAGGCAGCGGTGCCGCGCATCGGGTCCTGGAACACGCGGGCAAGCCGCATCGCGCGCTTGTGTACGGGCGTTGCGGTCACGTCGTCGCCATTGATGACGATCTGGCCGCTATCGAGCACCAATGCACCCGAAATGGCGTTGAGCATGCTGCTCTTGCCGGCGCCGTTGGAACCGATGACGACGCCAAATTCGCCCGTGGCAAGGCTGAGATTGAGGCCGTCGAGCGCGACTTTTTCGTCCGCCTGCCCCTTGTAGAAAACTTTGCGGGCCGATCTGATTTCCAGCATTGGCTCCCCCTTAACTTATGAGATGACGGCGCTCGGGGCGCCGTCACTGAAGAGACAAGACGGAGATCAATCGACCACGCAGTTGCATTCGGTCGCGAGCGCTGCCGGCACTTCGATGCCGAAGGCAGCGGCAGCCTTCTTCGAGATCAGCGGCGCGTGATCCTCATAGGCCGGGCGCGACGGCGCGATCGTCTTCGGGTCTGCACCTTTGAGGATCTGAGCAGCGATCTTGCCGGCATTGACGCCGACCTGCTCATAGTTGACCGCAAAGCTTGCCGGTACGACGCCGTCACGCACTGCACCGTCGTCGGAGTTTACGATCGGGATCTGCGCCTGGCGCGCGGCTGCCGACACAGCACCGATCGCCGGCTGCAACAGGTTCGATGCGGGCGTATAGATCACGTCGGCCTTGCCGGCGAAGGAGGCGATGCGCTGCTGGATGTCGTTGACATTGTCGACGCCGACCTCCACGACCTCGAAGCCTGCGTCAGGCGCTGCTTCCTTGATCTTGTCGAGCAGGGCCTGGTCGTTCGCCTCACCCGGATTATAGGGCACGCCAAAGCGCTTCGCGTTCGGCAGCAGCTTGTGGGTGAAGGCCATGACGGCGGCCACGTCCTGAAGGTCGGTCGCACCGGTCATGCCGTCGTCACCGGCCTCCCAAGACGGAACGAGCTTGGCGGCCACCGGATCGGTAACGGCGGAGAAGACGACCGGAATGCCGGAGCCGGCGAGCGCCTTCTTGGCGATCTGCGAGACGGGCGTGGTGATCGTGTAGACCAGTTTCGGCTGTTCGGCCTGCAGCTTGGCGATCATCTGCGGCACCAGCGAGGCGTCGAAATTGGTGTGGCTCTCCGTGTAGACGACGTCCTTGCCTTCGACGAAGCCGTTTTCGGCCAGCGCCTTCTTGAAGCCGGCGATCGATGCGTTCAATTGCGGATGCTCGCCAAAATTGGCGATGCCGATGCGGATCGGATCAGCGGCCGCTGCTCCCAGTCCCCATGCCATTGCACCGGCGACAACCAATCCCGAAAGCCACGTGCTCTTAAGCCTGCTCATACATCCCTCCCAGAATTTGACGAGCGTTACCGCCCTCCTCGGCGGCTTGCGCGGATCATGGAACCGCTCCGGCCTCTTGTCAAATTAATATATATATTTTCACATGAGGCGCAGAACTATATATATTTGTATCGACCCGGTGTGGGCGCTAAGGGAACCTGATGCAAGACCACGAACAGTCGACCAAAACGGAATCGGCATACCGGTTGCTGCGCCGCGACATTCTTTCGACGCGGCTGAAGCCGGGCGCGCCGATGAAGCTGAGCACGCTGCGCGAAAGCTACGGGATCGGCTGGACGCCGCTACGCGAGGCTCTGTCGCGGCTGGAGGCGGAAGGGCTGGTGACCGCCATCAGTAATCGCGGCTTTGCTGTTGCTCCGGTGTCACGCGAGGAACTCGACGACCTCACCCGCGCCCGCCTTGCCGTCGAAATGCCGCTGCTCATCGAGTCGATCGAGAACGGCGACAGCGCCTGGGAATCCGCCGTCGTCACGGCACACTACCGGCTGTCGCGCTGCAAGGTTTCCGTCGAGCGTTTCTCCGAGAGCGAAGTCGACGAGTGGGACGAGAAGCATGCCGGGTTTCATACGGCCTTGATCAGTGCTGCGAGGTCGCGCTGGCTCACGCGCTTTCAGGCGACGATCTCCGACCAGCTTCGCCGTCACCACCGCTTCCTAAGTCTGGCGCCGACGATTAGGGCCGCCGCCGGTATGAGCGCAGGCTACGAGGAGGCCGTTTCGGCGCTTGAGGACGCGATGGCGATCGAGCACCATACCGAGCTGATGGAGGCAGCACTCGATCGCGATATCGAGCGTGCCCGCATCCTGATGGCCGAGCACATCGGCTTTACCGTCAACGTCTATGTCCAGTCCGAGGATGGCGGTCGCGCGTCGCCGCTGCTCGCCCAGTCGGTACCTGGGCTTGCGTCCAAATGACGGCCCGTGACAACCTGTCCAAGACCTGCTTACCTCTCTAAAAGCAGAAAAACGAAAGAGCCGCTGATTTGCGGCCAAGGGTTGGAAGCGGACGTTGGGAATGATGGGTGAAGACAAGTTCGACACCTCGCCGGAATGGGTCGATGGCGAGACCAAGGCGCTCGAGGCTCCGGGCGATCACCGTGCAGAGCTCAGGCTATGGCTGCGTCTCTTGACCTGTTCGACACTTGTCGAAAGCGAAATCCGTCGGCGGTTGCGGGAAGAATTCGATTCGACCTTGCCGCGTTTCGACCTGATGGCCCAGCTCGAGCGTGCGCCTGACGGCATGGTGCTTGGCGAAGTCTCCAAGCGCATGATGGTCTCCCCCGGCAACATCACGGTGCTGGTGGAACGGCTGACCGAGAGCGGCCACATCAGCCGCACGACGCTTCCGACCGACCGGCGTGTCCAGATCATCGCGCTTACCCCCTTCGGCCGCGCCGAATTCGAGAAGATGGCAGCAAGCCATGCCGACTGGATCTCGGATCTGTTTGCCGGCCTTCCGGCCAAGGAAGGCGGCGTGCTGATGGATGAGCTTGCCACACTCAAGCGGTCGATCATCGCCTCGCTCGCGCGAAATTCCTGAGTTCACGGCGCTTCTGCCTACAACTGCCTTACTTTCTGCCGCACCGGCCCCGAAGCGATGCGACGCCGCTCGGCGGCGCTGCGAGCGCCCGGCGTCGGCTTCCCATCTGCCCAAAACAATTTTAAGCTTGAAATTTCTCCTGAACGAGTCCACCCTGCTTGCAACAGTCCAGCATGGCCACTTGTGCCAGCTCGACGGTGACGCGCAGCCGGAACTCGGGAGGAGAACGACATGCGGATCGTCTGTATCGGTGGCGGGCCTGCCGGCCTTTATTTTGCGCTGCTGATGAAGCGGCAGCATCCGGAGCATCACGTCACCGTCGTCGAACGGAACCGCCCCTTTGACACATTCGGCTGGGGCGTCGTCTTTTCGGACGCGACCATGCAGTCGATGCGGCAATGGGACCCGGAGACCGCCGAGGCGATCGAGGTTTCCTTCAACCATTGGGACGACATCGAGCTGGTCTTCAAGGGCCGCAAGATCCGCACGACCGGCCACGGCTTCGTTGGCATCGGCCGCAAGAAGATGCTCAACATCCTCCAGGAACGCTGCCTCGAACTCGGCGTCGAACTGCTGTTCGAGCAGGACGTGGAAAGCGACGAGCAGTTCGCCGACGCCGATCTGATCATCGCCTCCGACGGCGTCAACTCAAGGATCCGCAACAAATACGCCGACATCTTCAAGCCGGACATGGTGATCCGGCCGAACCGCTATGTCTGGCTCGGCACGGACAAGAAGTTCGACGCCTTCACCTTCGACTTCCAGCGCACCGAGCATGGCTGGTTCCAGGCGCATATCTACCGCTTCGACGAGAACACCTCGACCTTCATCGTTGAGACCACCGACGACGTCTTCCGCGCCCATGGCCTCGACCAGATGGACCAGGACCAGTCGATCGCGTTCTGCGAAAAGCTCTTTGAAGGCACGCTCGACGGCCACAAGCTGATGACCAATGCGCGGCACTTGCGCGGCTCCGCCTGGCTGAACTTCGGCCGGCTGATCTGCGAAAAGTGGAGCCATTTCAACGGCCAGAGCCATGTCGTGTTGATGGGCGACAGTGCCCACACGGCCCATTTCGCCATCGGCTCGGGCACCAAGCTTGCGATCGATGACGCGATCGAACTCACCCGCCAGTTCGATATTCTGGGCCACGACAAGGCAACCATTCCCGCCGTGCTGTCGGCTTACGAAGAGGTGCGCCGCGTCGATGTCGCCCGCATCCAGAATGCGGCCCGCAATGCGATGGAATGGTTCGAAGTGGTCGGCACGCGCTATGCCGACACGCTGGAGCCCGAACAGTTCATGTATTCGATGCTGACCCGCTCGCAGCGCATCAGCCACGAGAACCTTCGCCTGCGCGACAAGGACTGGCTCGAAGGCTTCGAGCGCTGGTTTGCCGAACGCGCCGGTGTGGCGCCGGCGGCGAACGGGGCGGTTCCGCCGCCGATGTTTACGCCGTTCAAGCTCCGCGGCCTGACGCTGAAGAACCGCATCGTGGTTTCGCCGATGGCGATGTATTCGGCAGCCGACGGCGTGCCGAACGATTTTCATCTCGTTCATCTCGGCGCGCGCGCCATGGGCGGTGCGGCGCTCGTCTTCCCGGAAATGACCTGTGTGTCGGCCGATGCCCGCATCACGCCCGGATGTCTGGGGCTCTGGCGCGACGAGCAGGCCCAGGCCTTCAAGCGCATCGTCGACTTCGTACACCAGCAGACCCCCGCCAAGATCGGCATCCAGCTCGGCCATGCCGGCCGCAAGGGCGCGACAAAGGTCGCCTGGGAGGGGATCGATCAGCCCTTGGCCGAAGGCGGCTGGCCACTCATTTCCGCGTCCGCCCTGCCCTACCTCAAGCATTCGGACATGCCGCGCGAAATGACGCGGGAGGATATGGACCGGGTCGTCACCGATTTCGTGCGGGCCACCGAACGGGCCCGTGACCTCGGTTTCGATATCCTCGAACTGCACGTCGCGCACGGCTACCTGCTGTCGAGCTTCCTGTCGCCGCTTACCAATCTGCGCACCGACGACTATGGCGGCGATCACGCCGCCCGCGCCCGCTTCCCGCTCGAAGTGTTCCACGCAGTGCGTAAAGTCTGGCCCGAGGACCGGCCGATGTCGGTTCGCCTCTCGACCCATGACTGGCACGAGGGCGGCAACACGCCCGAGGACGCGGCAATTTTCGCCCGCCTGTTCAAGGAGGCGGGCGCCGACATGATCGACTGCTCGTCCGGCCAGGTGGTGAAAGAAGAAAAACCGGTCTATGGTCGCCTGTTCCAGACGCCATTTTCCGATAAGATCCGCAACGAGATCCAGGTTCCGACCATTGCGGTCGGGGCGATTTCCGAGGCCGACCACGCCAATTCGATCATCGCAGCCGGTCGAGCCGATCTCTGCGCGATTGCCCGCCCGCATCTGGCCGATCCGTCCTTCGTGATGCACGAGGCGGCAAAGATTGGCTATGACGGCGAGCCCTGGCCGAAACAGTACCATTCGGCTCGGGCCCAGTACGTGAACAACCTCGCGCGCGCCGCAACGACGGCAGGCAAGCCATGACAAGGCACGCCCTCGTCACAGGCGCCGGCAGCGGTATCGGCAAGGCGATTGCCCTTAGGCTCGCCGCCGACGGCCACATCGTCAGCCTCGCCGGTCGGCGCGCAGCACCGCTTGAAGCGGTACGGGGCGACATCCTTGCTGCCGGCGGACAGGCCTTTGTCCGTGACGGCTTCGATGTGACCAACCCGCAGGCCGTCGAGCAAGGTATCACGGCTGCGATCGCTGAAGCCGGAGAGATTGCCGTTCTCGTCAACTGCGCCGGCGAAGCGCCCTCGGCGCCGTTCGAAAAGACCGACTTCGCGCTTTGGCAGCGGGTGCTTTCCATCAACCTCACCGGCGTCTATCTGGTGACGCAGGCAGCGCTTGCCTCCGTGCGGCGGGCCGGCAACGGCCGGATCGTCAACGTTGCGAGCACCGCGGGCCTGACCGGCTATGCTTATGTTTCGGCCTATTGCGCGTCGAAGCACGGCGTCATCGGCTTGACGAGGGCACTGGCGCTTGAGCTTGCGCGCACCGACGTCACCGTCAATGCCGTCTGCCCCGGCTTCACCGACACGCCGCTGATCGACGGCGCGCTCGATACGATCAGCGAAAAGACCGGCCGTTCGCGCGAGGAAGCGCGCGCCAGCCTTGCTCGCTCCAACCCGCAGGGACGCCTGGTGACGCCGGAAGAAGTCGCCCACACGGTCTCGTGGCTCGTCTCGGAAAAGGCGACGGCAATCACTGGTCAGGCGATCGCTGTCGCCGGCGGCGAAGTTCTTGGAGGATAGAGATGACAAACCCGATGCAGGCCAAGAAGCGCGCCTTCAAAGACCACAAGGCCAAGCACTTCCTGTTCGAAACGGATGCTGACGGACGCGTCGCCACGATCACCCTCAACCGTCCGGAAAAGAAGAACCCGCTGACCTTCGAAAGCTACGAGGAACTTTGCGATCTTTTCCGCTCGCTTGCCCGCGCCAGCGACGTGCGCGCGGTCGTGCTGGCCGGCGCCGGTGACAACTTTTCATCCGGTGGCGACGTGTTCGAGATCATCGAGCCGCTGACGCGTATGGCGATGCCCGATCTGCTGGATTTTACCCGCATGACCGGCGAACTGGTCCGCCAGATCCGCGCCTGCCCGCAGCCGGTCATAGCAGCCGTCGACGGCATCTGCGCCGGCGCCGGTGCCATTTTGGCCATGGCCTCGGACTTCCGTGTGGCAACGCTCGAGGCGAAGACGGCCTTTCTCTTTACCCGCGTCGGGCTGGCCGGCGCCGACATGGGCGCCTGCGGCATTCTTCCCCGCATCATCGGCCAGGGCCGCGCCGCCGACCTGCTCTTCACCGGCCGCGTCATGACCGCGTCGGAAGGCCACGCCTGGGGCTTCTACAATGCTCTGCATGAGCGTCCGTCGCTGCTTGCCGAAGCCCAGAAATTTGCACGCAGTATCGCCGACGGCCCCTGGTTTGCCCATGCGATGACCAAGAAGATGCTCGACCAGGAATGGGCGATGGGTATCGACCAACTGATCGAATCGGAAGCCCAGGCGCAAGCGATCTGCATGGCGACCGGCGACTTCCGCCGCGCCTTCGAGGCCTTTGCCGCCAAGGCGAAGCCTGAATTCAAGGGGAACTGAGCATGAGTTCCCATGGCACGACCTTGCGCCCACCTTCCCGCGATCATCTCGACTGGCCGTTCTACGATGACAGTCACCGTGCGCTCGCTGCGGAACTCGACGCCTTCGTGGCTCGTGGCGGCCTCGGCGAGATCGATCACGCTGATGTCGATGCCGCCTGCAAGCAGCTGGTCGCGGCACTCGGTACTGCAGGCGTGCTTCGCCATTGCGTGCCAAAGGCGTTCGGCGGTGCTAGCGACGAGATCGACAGCCGGTCGCTCTGCCTCATCCGCGAAACGCTCGCCTACACAGACGGGCTTGCCGACTTTGCCTTCGCCATGCAGGGCCTCGGGACGGGTGCGATCAGCCTGTCCGGCTCCGAGGCGTTGAAACACGCCGTCCTGTCCAAGGTCGCCCGCGGCGAATGGATCTCCGCCTTTGCGCTTTCCGAACCCGAGGCCGGCTCGGATGTCGCGGCGATGGCGTGCGCTGCGCGCCGGGATGGCGATCATTTCGTACTCGACGGTGAAAAGACCTGGATCTCGAACGGCGGCATCGCCGACGTCTATACCGTCTTTGCCCGCACAGGCGAGGCGCCGGGTACGCGCGGCATTTCCGCCTTCGTGGTCTTCGCCGATACGCCGGGCTTTACCATCCCCGAGCGCATCGAGACGATTGCGCCGCATCCGCTCGCCCGCCTTCGTTTCGACAATTGCCGCATCCCGGCGTCGCAACTTCTGGGCGCGTCTGGCGAAGGCTTCAAGATCGCCATGCGCACCCTCGACATTTTCCGCCCGTCCGTGGCAGCCGCCGCGATCGGATTTGCCCGGCGCGCGCTTGACGAGGCGGTGGCCCACGCGAAGAGCCGCAGGATGTTCGGCGCGACCCTTGGCGATCTGCCGACGGCGCAAAGCACGCTTGGCGAGATGGCGACCGCTATCGACGCGGCAGCACTCCTGACCGGCCGCACGGCGTGGCAACGCGACGTGCAGAAACGACCAACGACGCGCGAAGCGGCGATGGCCAAGATGACCGCGACCGAGAACGCGCAATGGGTCATCGACCAGGCGCTGCAGCTCTTTGGCGGCCGCGGCGTGCGCGTCGGCGAGATCACCGAGCGGCTCTATCGCGAGATCCGCGCGCTCAGAATCTACGAGGGCGCGACCGAGGTTCAAAAGCTCATCATCGGCCGCGAGCTGATGAAGGGCACGGGACGATAACAAGGGGTGTCGAACATGCATGGTTCGAAGGCGTCATTCGACTGGCAGGACCCGTTCAACCTGGATCAGCAGTTGAGCGAAGAAGAACGCATGGTGCGCCAGACCGCTGCGCGTTATGCCGAAGACCGTCTGGCTCCGCGCGTCCAGGAGGCATTCCGCCACGAGAAAACCGATCCGTCGATCTTTGCCGAGATGGGCGAACTCGGCCTGCTCGGTCCGATGGTGTCGGAGGAATACGGGGGCGCCGGCCTCAACTACGTTTCCTACGGCCTGATCGCCCGTGAGGTCGAACGCATCGACAGCGGCTACCGCTCGATGATGAGCGTGCAGTCTTCGCTCGTCATCGTGCCGATCCATACCTTCGGCAGTGAAGCGCAGAAGCGCAAATACCTGCCAGGACTGATTGCCGGCACCAAGATCGGCTGCTTTGGCCTGACCGAGCCCGACCACGGTTCTGATCCCGGATCGATGATCACCAAGGCCGCCAAGGTCGATGGCGGCTATCTGCTGTCCGGTTCAAAGACATGGATCTCCAATGCGCCGATCGCCGACGTGTTCGTCGTCTGGGCAAAGACATCAGATGGCGCCATCCGCGGCTTCATCCTCGAAAAGGGGTGGAAGGGTCTCAGCGCGCCGGCGATCCACGGCAAGGTGGGCTTAAGGGCATCGATCACCGGCCAGATCGTCATGGACGAGGTCTTCGTGCCGGACGAAAACATGCTGCCTGAGGTGACAGGACTGAAGGGCCCCTTCACCTGCCTCAACTCCGCGCGCTTCGGCATCGCCTGGGGCGCCCTTGGTGCAGCCGAGTCCTGCTATGACACGGCGCGGCAATACGTGATCGACCGCAAACAGTTCGGCCGGCCGCTTGCCGCCAACCAGCTGATCCAGAAGAAGCTTGCGGACATGGCAACCGAAATCGCCCTTGGCCTGCAGGGCTGCCTGCGCCTCGGGCGCATGAAGGATGAAGGCAATCCGCCGGTCGAACTGACCTCGATCCTCAAGCGCAACTCCTGCGGAAAAGCGTTGGAAATCGCCAGAACTGCGCGCGACATGCTCGGCGGCAACGGCATTTCGGACGAATTTCCGGTGGCCCGCCACCTCGTCAATCTGGAAGTGGTCAACACCTATGAGGGTACCCACGACATCCATGCGCTGATCCTCGGCCGTGCCATCACCGGCATTGCCGCCTTTGCGAACTGAGGTCGGCATCGATGTTCAGGACCACGAGACCACTGCGGTTCGGAGACTGCGACCCCTCGGGGATCGCCTACTTCCCGTCCTATCTCAATATTCTTGTCGGGGTGACGGAGGACTTCTTCGCCTCGCTCGGCTTTCCCTGGAAAGCCATGAACGACGAGCGGCGGATCGGCGTGCCGACGGTGCGCCTCGATCTCACCTTCTCTCGACCGGGCTTCCAGGGCGACGATCTGGATTTCGCGCTGGCGGTGCGCGGCATTGGCCGCTCGTCGCTCGACATGGAGCACACGGTCTCGGCGAGAAGCACCGTGCTCTGGACAGCAAAACAGCGGGTCGTTGCCACCTCGCTCGACAATCACGCTTCTTGTGCCTGGCCGGACGATATCCGCGCCGCGCTGACACAACATCTGGAGACGACCGATGCACACCATCCTGCAACCTGAAGGCTGGGCTAAGCCCATCGGCTATGCCAACGGCGTCTCGGCCAAAGGCCGCACCGTCTTCATCGGCGGCCAAATCGGCTGGAACGCGCAGTCCGAGTTCGAGACCGACGATTTCGTCGAGCAGGTGCGCCAGACGCTGAAGAACGTGGTCGCAGTGCTTGCGGCCGGCGGCGCCGAGCCGCAGCACATCACCACCATGACCTGGTACTTCACTGACAAGCAGGAATATGTCGGCAATCTGCGCGGCATCGGTCAGGCCTATCGCGACATCATCGGCCGGCATTTCCCGGCCATGGCTGCGATGCAGGTCGTCTCGCTCGTCGAAGACCGCGCCAAGATCGAGATCCAGGCAACGGCCGTCGTCCCCGATTGAGGTTTGGCAGCATGGCCGAGATCCGATTTTCCGAAAGCGTTTCCGCCCGACTTGAAGGTGGCGTTCTCCTCGTTACCATCGACAACGCGCCCGTCAACGCGCTCTCCGCGGATGTCCGTTCCGGCCTGATGGCGGCGCTTGACCATGTTGCCGAACGGTCGACGATTGCGGGTCTCGTCATCACCGGCGCCGGCAATACCTTCATCGGCGGCGCGGATATCAGGGAGTTTGGCAAGCCGCCGGTCGACCCGCTGCTTCCCGAAGTGATCGAGCGCATCGAGACCTTCGACAAGCCGGTTGCCGCAGCCGTCAACGGCCCCGCCCTTGGCGGCGGCTGCGAAGTGGCGCTTGCCTGCCACGGCCGGATTGCCGGCGAGAAGGTGTCGTTCGGCCTGCCCGAGGTAAAGCTCGGGCTTGTCCCGGGTGCTGGCGGGACGCAGCGCTTGCCACGCCTGATCGGCACGGTCATGGCGATCGATCTCATCGGAACCGGTCGTGCCGTGAAGGCCGCCGAAGCTGTGGCGCTTGGGCTTGCCGACAGCATTGCCGCCGATCCTGTCGCTGTCGCTCTGGCTTTCGTTCAAGAGCAAGCTGGCAAGCCGCTCCGTCGGACCGGCATGATCGCCGTCCCGCCTGCGCACGCCAAAGCCGTCGGCGCGGTGGAAGCGAAGGTTCTGGCAAAGGCCCGCGGCCAGGCTGCCCCCGCCGAGGCAATCCGCCTCGTTAAGGCAGCCGGTGAACTCGACCTGAAGCAAGGACTGGCTGAGGAACGCGCGACTTTCCGGCGTCTGCGGGATTCGGTCGAGTCAGCGGCCCTCAGGCATGTGTTTTTTGCGGAGCGCGCCGCCGGCAAGGTCGAAGGGCTCGACAAGGTTTCGCCTCGGCCGATCGCGATCGTCGGTGTCGTCGGCACCGGGCTGATGGGGTCCGGCATCGCGGTCTCCGCCTTGATCTCCGGCTACCGCGTGGTCGCCTTGGAGCAGACGGAAGAAGCCGCAGCCGGCGGACGGGCACGCATTGCCGAGACGCTCGACAAGACCGTGCGGGCTGGACGATTGACTGCTGACGGACGCGACGAATGCCTCGCGCGGCTGCAGACCACCGCAGAAGCCGTTGAGCTCGCGAAAGCTGACCTCGTCATCGAAGCGGTGTTCGACGACCTCCAGGTCAAGACGGAGTTGTTTCAGAAGCTCGACGGCATCGTCGCACCGGGCGCCATCCTCGCGACCAACACCAGTTATCTCGACCCCGATACGATCGCGGCGGCGACGGTCGATCCATCACGGGTGGTGGGCCTGCATTTCTTTTCGCCCGCCAACGTGATGCGGCTCGTCGAAGTCGTTGATTGCGCCAAGACCGCGCCGGACGTCCTGGCGACGGCGCTTGCCTTCGTCAAACGCCTCGGCAAGCTGCCGGTCGTAACCGGGGTCACCGAAGGCTTCATCGGCAACCGCATTTTCTCGGCCTATCGCCGCGAGGCGGAGTTCATGCTGGAAGATGGAGCACTGCCGCAGGAGATCGACGCCGCGCTCGAGGCCTATGGCTTTCCGATGGGCATCTTCGCCGTCAACGACATGGCCGGACTGGAGATTGCCTGGGCACGACGCAAGCGACAGGCGGCAACACGCGATCCTGCCGCACGCTATGTCGAAATCGCCGACAGGCTCTGCGAGGCCGGCCGTCTCGGCCGCAAGAGTGGCCGCGGCTGGTACGCCTATCCCGATGGTGAGCGCACCGTTGATCCCGACGTCACGGCGGTGATCGAAACGGCGCGGGCAGCCAAGCGCATCACGCCGCGCGCCTTTAAATCCGATGAGATCATGAACCGGCTTCTGAACGCCATGTGCGACGAAGGCAAGGCGCTGCTCGCCGAAGGCATCGCCGCGCGTCCCGGCGACATCGATCTCGTGATGATCAACGGCTACGGATTTCCCGCGCACAAGGGAGGGCCGATGTTTGCAGCCGGGCAAAGCAAAGGATAAATCTCATGGCTGAAGCCTACATCGTCGGCGGCGTGCGCACCCCCATCGGCCGCTACGGCGGGGCACTCTCGAGCGCCCGCCCGGACGATCTTGCGGCCCATGTGATCCGCGAGGCGCTGGCGCGTGTTTCGTCCATTCTGGCCGAAGCGATCGACGAGGTCGTACTTGGCTGCGCCAACCAGGCGGGTGAGGACAATCGCAACGTCGCCCGCATGGCCGCCTTGCTCGCCGGGCTACCGGAGACGGTCGCCGGAACGACGATCAACCGGCTGTGCGGTTCCGGGCTCGATGCAGTCGGTTATGCCGCTCGCGCGATCCGGCTGGGAGAGGCCGAAATCGTGGTCGCCGGCGGCGTCGAAAGCATGTCGCGTGCGCCCTTCGTCATGCCGAAGGCCGAAAGCCCGTTCCAGCGCAGCACCGAGATCCACGACACGACGATCGGCTGGCGCTTCATCAACACGGCCATGAAAGACCGATACGGCATCGACTCGATGCCGGAGACCGCCGAAAACGTCGCCGCCGAATTTTCCATCTCCCGCAAAGATCAGGACGCCTTTGCACTGCGCAGCCAGGCGCGCGCGGCAGTTGCGCAAAAGAGCGGGCGTCTCGCCCGCGAGATCGCCGCCTACGCGATCAAGGGACGCAAGGGCGAGACGACCCACGTCGAACACGACGAACATCCGCGCGAGACGACGCTCGAAAAGCTTGCGAGCCTGCCGACGCCGTTCCGCGCCAATGGCACGGTAACCGCGGGCAACGCATCGGGCGTCAACGACGGCGCGGCCGCGCTCATTCTCGCCTCAGCCGGCGCGGTCGAGCGCTACGGACTTCAGCCCTTGGCCCGCGTCGACGGCATGGCAACGGCCGGTGTTGCCCCACGCATCATGGGCATCGGACCGGTCTTTTCCACGCACAAGCTCCTGGAACGTTTTGGTCTCGGCATCGGCGACATCGATGTCGTCGAGTTGAACGAGGCCTTTGCAGCGCAGGCGCTCGCCTGCATGCGGCAACTGGGGCTTGCCGACGATGCGCCCCGTGTCAATCCGAACGGCGGCGCCATCGCGCTCGGCCATCCGCTCGGCATGTCCGGTGCACGCCTGGCGTTGACCGCCGCGTTGGAGCTCGAAGCGCAGGGTGCCAAGCGTGCGATCGCCACCATGTGCATCGGCGTCGGACAGGGCATCTCGATGCTGTTGACACGGCCGTAGCGGCTGCACGCTTCGTGCCGTCAGCCGAAGGCTGCTCAAGACAATGAGAAAGCTGGGCTTGCTACTCAGCTGATGGGACTGAGACCGAGCCGCAAGCGGCTCGGTCTTCAAGCTTATTTTCCACCCCAGGCGGCGGGATAGTCCGGCAGCTTCTCGCAGCCGCACATGGCGTGATGCAGCGGGGGCATCTTGGCGTCGACATATTGATCGAGCGTTTCTGCCGTGATCGCCGGCTGCGGCATTACCCATTCCGGACCCGGCACCGCCTCGCCCTGCAGCACCTTCACTGCCGCGATGATTGGCGTGCGCCATTGGTAGGTCGGATAGGTCGGGGCTATCGCCTTGAAGCCTTCCGACTTCCACTTGACCAGGAAGTCCTGCTGGTCCTCGCCGGTAATGATCGGGGGCGGCAGGCCCGCATCCTCGAAGGCTTCGAGGGCTGCAACTGCTGTGGCACCAGCGTCCATCCAGATCGCGTCGATTTTGCCGCGTTGCAGGTAGTCTTCGACGATCGACTTGGTCTTGGCATTGTCGCCCTCGGTGAATTCCTCGCCGACGACGTTCAGCCCTGTCTCCTTGAAAATGCGCTTGGCCGCGGACGCGCGGGTCTCGAGCACATCGACACCCGGTACGATGCGCAGCATCAGGACGTCGGCGCCCGCGGGTGCTGTGGCCGCCACGAACTCGCCTGCCTGGATACCGAAGCCGTAACCACCCACCGGATGGATGAAGGTGACCGGGCATTTGGTGTTGACGCCGCGGTCAAAGACGATCACCGGCAGCTTGGCACAAGCCTTCTCGACTGCAGGCGTCAGGGCTGCCGTCGTATTCGGCGAGACAATCAGGGCCGAACATTTGCCGCCGTTGATGAGGTCGTCGATGTCAGCGATCTGCTTGTCGTCGGACCCTTCGGCATCGACGTGAATGAGCTCCTTGATTTCCGGATGGAGCTTTACTTCGGCCTGCATGTTCGTCCAGCCGGTTACCCGCCAGGCATTGTTCACGCCGGCGTTCGAAAAGCAGATCGTGTAGGGACCTGGCTTCTTGTGCTTTGCGGTGTCGGCCATCTGGTCGCCGTAGTACTGCTCCCAAGGCTCCCCGTCGGGACCATTGGCCTTGGCCGTCAGCAGCGTCCGCTGTCTGTCGAACTCGGCAGTATCGTCGAAGTTCAGCTGTTGGCTATGCGCCGTGCCGGCGACGAGCGCAGCCGAAAGTGCGGCGGTCAGCAATTTTTTCATGTCTCACTCCCATTGATCATGATTTTTCAGTTCCTCCCGATGGCCTGGAGCGGAATGCGGAAAGTGCCCGCAACCGCTCTGACCCTCGAAATCAGGTCCCGCCGGCGCGGTTGCGCCGGTAGGTTGCAAGCACGACTGCGGCGATCAGGATCAAGCCCTGGACGACATCGCGCGTCGGCTTCGGCAGTCCGATGAAGTTGAGCAGCGTGAAGATGGCGGTCAGCGTCAGCGCGCCTGCAATCGAGGCGGGCACGGAGCCGCGGCCGCCGAGAAGCTGCGCTCCGCCGATCACGCAGGCGGTGATCGCCTGCAGCTCGTAGCCGACGCCGACATCGGTTGATACGCCCGCAAATCCACCGAGCAGGATGCCGGCCGTCACCGCGCTCAGCGACGAGGCGACAAAGGCGATGATGCGCACCCTCTCGATCGGCACACCCGACATTTGCGCCGCGCGCGGATTGTCGCCGAGCGCATGCAGCATGCGCCCGAGATTGGTGCGATGCATGAGCCAGAAGAAGACGAAGCCGACGACCAACAGCACCAGCAATGCCACCGGCAGGAACTGGATCAATGGAATGCCCTGAAGGCTGGCGCGCCCGAAGAAGCGGAACGTCTCCGGCAGGTAGCCGCGCGGTGATCCGCTCGACCACATGAAGGCAGCACCATTGAGCGTGATCATCATGCCGAGCGTGGCGATCAATGACGGCACCCGCAGATAGGAAACGACCAGGCCGTTCACCACGCCGACGGCGAGCCCCACCGCATACATGACCGCAATCACCCACCAGGTCGCATCGGCACTGTTGTCGAGCAGCATCGACGAGCCGACGACCGTCAGCGTGATGAGCGAGCCTGCCGAAAGGTCAAAACCGCCGGAGACGATGACGTAGATTTGGCCGGCCGCAAGGATTGCAAGAGGAGCGGCTCGCTTCAGGAAATTCATGTAGCCCGTGGGCTCGATGAAGTTCGGGTTCGAAAACGTGATGGCAACGAGAAGGGCTGCCAGCACGAAGAAGACGGGATTGATCTTCGGCAGCCGCCCAATGCTTGCCACGCCGCGCGTCTTTGCGGAGCCGACGGTTTCCTGGATCATGCCACTATCCTCTTTGAACGGACTGCGTAAAAGGCGACGGCGGCGACGATGATGATGCCGCGCATTACCTGCTTGGCGAAGGCGTCAATGCCGGCGAGATTGAAGATGGAATCGATCAGCGAGAAAATGATCACGCCGGCAACAGTGCCCCAGATCCCACCCTTGCCGCCGGAGAGGATTGTGCCGCCGATGACGACGACGGCGATCGATTCCAGATCATATGCGCCCTCCGTGCCGATCCAGGGCGAACCGGATTTCAGGCGGCTGGCCAAATAGAGGCCGGCGAGCGCCGCGCAAAGGCTGCAGATGATATGGCTCGCCATGACGACCCGCGTCGTGTTGATGCCGGCCGCGCGCGCCGTGTCGCGGTTGCCTCCAACCGAGTAGATGTTGGAGCCAAAGCGCGTGAAGCGCAGGACGATCCATGCGCCAAGGACCAGCAGCGCCAGAACGACCAGGCTGACCGGCAGCCCGAGCACCTCGCCATAGGCGAAATACTGGAACGCATCCGGTACCGAGCCGCCGAACCGGCCATGAAGGGAGGCAAGACAGCCCTGAATGATCAGCGCCATGCCGAGCGTCGCGATAAGCGGGTTGACATCGAGGCGGGTGATCAGGAGCCCGTTGAGGGTTCCGACCACCGTCCCCATCACGAGCACCGCAGCAACGGCCGGCACCATCATCGCCGGGTCGCCGTTCATGATCGCAGAGGACACCACGGCCGAGGCCGAGATGAGATGGGCCACCGACAGGTCGATCGAGCCGACGAGGATGGTGAAGGTCTGCCCAACGGCGGTGATGCCGAGCGCGATGGACCGGTTAAGGATGGAGACGGTCGCCTCCGGTGTCAGGAAGCGTGTCAGGCCGAGGCTGAGCGCAATCGCCGCATAGATCAGGACGGCCAGACCGAGCAGAAGCGCCGGCGCGTAGTGTTCCATGCGCCAGGCCGGACGCCGGATGAGAGTTGCCTTGTTCATGCTGCCACCGCCTCCTCGCCGGTTGCCGCCAACATCACATCGGCTTCAGAGGCCCCGCGCGAAAACGCCGCGACGAGTTCGCCGTTCCGCATCACAAGGATGCGGTCGGATACGCCGAGAACCTCCGGGAGATCGGACGAGACCATCATGATGGCCGTGCCCCTGCGCGCGAGATCGCGCATCAGGTGGTAGATCCCGGCCTTGGCATTGACGTCGATGCCGCGTGTCGGCTCGATGAAGATCAACAGCCGAGGCGCCAGCGCCAGCCAGCGCGCAACGATGGCTTTCTGCTGGTTGCCGCCCGACAGCGCCTTGATGTCCTGGGCAAAGCTGCCGGCGCGCACGTCGAGTTCGCGCAGCAGCTTTTCCATCGCTTCCGCCGAAACGAAAGGCGTCGCATTGGCATTGCCGGAAAGGCCGGAGAGTGCGCGAGACGTAAGCATGCCGTTGTCGACGACCGATTGCATCAACACCAGCGCTTCGGCCTTGCGATCGCCCGGCAGCAACCCTACCCCGGCGCTGATCGCCTCGCGCGGACTGGTGAACCGCGCCGGCTTGCCGGAAAGGGTGATCTCACCCTTGGTGAAGGGAGAAAGGCCGAATATCGCCTGCGCGAGCGCGACGCGCCCTGCCCCTTGCAAGCCCGAAAAACCGACGATCTCGCCTGCGCGCAGTTCGAAGGACACATTTTTCAGCCGTTCGTTGCCGGCGTTGCGGACTGAGAGCACGACGCCGCCGATCTCCTGCGGTGCTGCCGGTTCCGCATAGAAATCGCCAAGGTCGCGGCCCACCATGGCTCGTACGATCGCCTCGGGCTCAGGCACATGGTCGAAGCGAACCGCCACCTCGCCATCCTTGAGCACGGTAACACGATCGGCCAGCCGCGTGATTTCGGGCATGCGGTGGGTGATGTAGACGATCGCCACACCGCTTTTCTTCAAGGTGTCGACGAGACCGTAGAGCACCTCGCATTCGGCCTCGTTCAGCGCTGCCGTCGGCTCGTCCATCACGATCACCTTTGCCTCTAGCGACACCGCCTTGGCGATCTCCACCAGTTGCTGGCTGGCGACGTCGAGGTCAGCGACAACGGTGCTCGGCTCGATCCGGTGCGCCGAGCCGAAGAGCGCAAGCACGCGCCGCGCTTCGTCATTCATCGCCCTGTGGTCGATTAGACCGCGGCGCGTCGGCTCGCGGCCGAGGAAGATGTTCTGTGCGACGGTTCGCTCGGGCAGTAGGGAGAATTCCTGATAGATGACGGCAATGCCCGCGCGGATCGCCGCAAGCGGATGCGTGAAATGCCGTTCCTCACCGTTTACGACAACCGCGCCTGCGTCCGGCCGATAGATGCCGGAGAGGATCTTCATGAGCGTCGACTTGCCGGCACCGTTTTCTCCCGCCAGCGCATGGACCTCACCGCAATGCGCGGAGAAGCTGACGTTTTTCAACGCCTTGACACCGGGGAAACTCTTGGCGATGCCGCGCATCTCGATAGCGGGGTGTTTCGTGTTCATGCAGCAGCCCATGTCTTGCGGATGAATGTCGCGCTCTCGGAAAAGAGCGTATCGAAGTCGGGAAACAGCGGCCGCCAGACGCGGGTCGCCGTCGCGATCGCCGGCAGCCCGGCGCCGAATGCCTCAAGCGTCAGCCAACCGTCATAGCCGAGCTCCTTCAACACCGTGAACATCGCGCCAAATTCGATATGCCCCCGCCCGGGAATGCCACGATCGTTCTCGGAGACATGGAAGACCCCGATATCCTGGCCAATCAGGCGGATCGCCGCCTCCGGCCGACGCTCCTCGACATTGGCATGGAACGTGTCGTACATGATCTTGAAGGCAGGATGCGCCACGCGATCCACATAGGCACGCGCCTGCTCCATCGTGTTGAGAAAATAAGTCTCGAAGCGATTGAGCGGCTCGAGGCTCAAATGCATGCCGTTGGCCGCCGCCCGCTCCGCCAGCGCATGGTGCGCGTCTGCCCCATACTTCAACTCGTCTTCGCTGGCGCCCCTGCCGGTAAAGAAGCCGATCGGGGCATGAAACGGCCCGCCCATGCTTTCAGCACCAAGCGCTATTGCGCAATCCAGCGCCCAGTCGAGATGGGAAAGCCCGCGCGCCCGCACTTCGGCATCGCAACTGACGGGGTTTGCCTCAGGCGTTGGCACGATCGATGTGGTGGATCGGCCAAGGCCGAGCCCGTCCAGTTCGCGGCCCAGGCGTTCGTAGTGACTGACCTTGCCCGACAGAACCGGCACTTCGACGCCATCATAGCCGAGATCGCGCAACCGGCCGATATTGTCGAGATGCCTCTCCTCGACGAAATCGGTCAGGCAAAGGAGATTGATACCAAGCTTCATGACGCGCTCACTTCAGCGAAATGCCGAGATCGCGACACGTCGCGCGGATCCAGGCCAGTGACGTTTCGATCATCGGGCCGGCGGCGCCTTCGCATTCGAGGCTGAGTACGCCGTCGTAGCCGTGGTCGCGAAGCATGGCGAGACAGATCTTGATATTCTCGGCATTGACGCCATCGCCGAGCGCACAATGGCTGACCGCGATCCCGGTCTGTCCGCCACGGGCAGCCGCTGCCAGCGACGGTGACACGTCCTTAAGATGGACATGAGACACCCTGTCGATGAACCGCGACAGAAACTGCGGCGGTTCCTGGCCGGCGATGAAGGTGTTGCCGGTGTCCATGTTCATGCGCAGCCACTTGCTGTCTGCGAAGGCGAGCATGCGCTCCATGAATTCCGGACGCGTCGTGAAATGACCATGAGGCTCGATGTTGACGACGATCTCGTGCGCTTCGGCGACTTCGACGATCTTTTCGTAGCTGCGCTTCATCAGCGCCATCGAGTCTTCTTCGGTAAGTCCGGGCGGCATGTGGAGCCCGTCGGTCGTGTCGACGCAGGGACTGCCGGCCTGCGCGGCCCAGGCAATCGACTTCAGCACATAGGGCACACCTCTGAGCGGTCCGTCCTCGCCAGACAGCGGATAGGCCGCATCGACCTGGGAAAAGCGCACGCCGTAACGCTCCATCTTGCGACGCAAGAGGACCGGGTCCTCGTAGAGCGCGACATGCGGTTGATAGCCCAGTCCGTGGATCCAGCTCACGCCGTCGATCAGACCACACTCGATGAAGTGCAAATCGTTGTCGCTCGCCCATTCCAGGCATTTTTCAAACGACCAGTAGGCCGAGTTGAACGCGTCCGTGTGGAAGCCTATCCGCACCGGCAAAATCCTCCCAATTTCCCCCATGCCATTGAGTTTCAACGGCAAATCACCAGCGCCTCCAAAATGCCGCTTGATGATGTCCAAGCATTGCGCAATAAATCGCTGCCTGCGTTCGAAATAGACGACTGGTAAATTTTATACATCTGCGGGGGAGCGGGATGACGAAGAGCAGCAACGAACGGGCGGTCAATCGGCCCGCGGTCTTCCGCGAGCCGGGCGCCCTGCTCTATGCCGGCAATTGCCAGGACCTGATGAAGGCCTCGCTTGCGGGCCAGGTGTCGCTCAATGCCTGGACGCGACGCGGCTATCCCGGCATCGACCTCGGCGCGGCGCTGCCGCAGGTCTGTTCCGTTGGCGGATGGGATGCGACGACCCCGCAGGACTGGGGCCTGCGCGAACATTGCAACGAGGGGGTCAAGATCGCCTATCTGGCGCGCGGCTCATTGACGGTCACCATGGATGGCCGCAGGACGACGATCAATGAAGGCCAGATGTTCGTCGTGCGGCCCTGGCAGTTGCACGCGCTCGGCGATCCCAATGTCGGTGCCAGCCACATCATCTGGGTGCTCATGGATATGGGCGTGCGCCGACCACACGAAACCTGGCTGTGGCCCGACTGGATCGGCTGGCCCGAGCGCGACCGAAAGCGCCTGAGCGAACTTCTGTCGAAGAACGAACAGATTTCCTACAACGCCTCCCGCGAAGTTACCCGCACCTTCCTCGACATCCACGAGGTGGTGGCAGGCGGCGATATCGACGGTGGAGAGGCGCACCTGCGCCTCTTGATTTCGATGATGCTGCTGCAATTCCGCCAGATGCTGGAAAGCCAGGCACCGGTTCTCGATCTTGCTCTTGCAAGCTCGAAGCGCACGGTCGAGATCTTCCTGAAGCGGCTGCGTCATGCGCTCGACGAGGACTGGACGCTCGAGAACATGGCGGCGGAGTGCAATCTTTCCCGCACGCAATTTTCGCAGCATTGCCAGGTGCTGACCAACATGACGCCTGTCCGCTACCTCCAGACGCTCCGACTCAACGCCGCACGGCTGCTTCTTGAAAGCGGCGCGCAATCGGTCACCAACATCGCCTTTGATTGCGGCTTCTCATCGAGCCAATACTTTGCCACCTGTTACAAGAAGCGCTTCGGGTTTTCGCCAATGGAAACGCCGCGTCAGTCGCTATCGATCGCCAACTGAAAGTGGGCCGCCGCGACCGGATCAAAGCCGAATGGACAAGAAAGCTCTCCTGACGCCACGAAAGGTCGGTTCGCAGCAACGCTCGCGAGCGATGATCGAGGCCTTGGTCGAAGCGACTGCGCGTGCATTGATCAAAGAAGGATTTGAACGCGCCAACACAAACCGGATTGCCGAAGAGGCCGGCGTCAGCATCGGCTCTCTCTATCAGTAATTCCGGGCAAGGAAGCGCTCGTCGTTGCCGTCATCGAACGCCACAAGAGCGAGATGGTGGATGTCTTGCGGGGTACGCTGGCCAAAGTGGCGACGCTGCCGCTCGACAGTGCCGTGCGCGAACTGGTCAAGACGATGATCGATGCTCATCGTGTGAACCCGGACCTTCATCGGGTGTTGGTCGAGGAAACGCCACGTGCAGGGCGGATCGGTACGATCGACGGTTTTGACAGAGAGTTCTACGGGTTGATCAGGGCTTATCTCGAATTGCACAAGGAAGAACTGCGGCCGATGGATCTGGATCTGGCCGCTTACATTTGCGTCAGCTGCAAGGAGGCGCTGACGCACGGCGCGGTGGTCGACAGTCCAGAGAAGCTAAACGATGGGAACGTCGACGCCTTCATCAACGAAGTGACGACGCTGATCACGCGCTACCTGAAGTAACGGCCTTCGGGTAGCAGACATCCAAGATGCGAGAGCTGGGTCTTGGCGACTTGATGTCGCTCCGTGAACGCCGGCGTCCAACTGCGCGAACTACCGGGGGAATATGAACCGGGGGCGCTCGCAGAGACAGCTTCTCGAACGCGAGTAGATTTTTGCGAGTGATCGCTCACAATTGAGGCTGCACGCGGCCAATCCGACAGCCAACCTCGTGTCGAAATCAAATGCAGCACGAGCGGTCGAGCGACCGCTTCTCGAAGCTCCATACCAAGGTAACAAGAGATGTACGCACACGTCGTGATGATTCATGCCGCGGCCATGGGCACGGCATTTCTGCTGCTTGCAGCAAGGGAGCTCCTTTTCATTTCTGCCCGGCGAGGGCAAATCGGGGCTGCAAAGTTGGCCCTGACCGCAAACAGGATTGCAGGTCTGCTCACCGGCATAGGGATTGCCGGAGGCATTGGCCTCATCGTTTTGGGTGGGTGGCCGCTATCGACACCCTGGCTACTGATGTCATTCACCCTGATCGCCGCCTTGATGATTGTCGAAAGCAGGGTCGTGCGGCCATGGGAGGCACAGGTGCATCCAGCCCTTGAAGGCACGATCGACAAAATGGAAGTCCGAACGCTTCTTAGAAACAAGCGCGCTTTGGGCGGCCTTCTGGCATCGATCTCGCTTTTTGCTCTGATAATAGCTCTGATGGTCGTCAAACCCGACCTACTCGGCGCCTAGGGCGACGCCATCGGACGCATCGGTCGCTCATCAACGGAGTTGAACTCACCGCCCCTATATGCGGAGCGATGAGTTGTCTTTTCAGGGCGTCATCACGCCAGCGCGGGCAGCAGCTGGTCGATGCTCTTCTTGGCGTCGCCGTAGAACATGCGGGTGTTGTCCTTGTAGAACAGCGGGTTCTCGATGCCGGAGTAACCGGTTCCCTGGCCACGCTTGGAGACGAACACCTGTTTGGCCTTCCAGACTTCGAGCACCGGCATGCCGGCGATCGGTGAGTTCGGATCCTCCTGGGCGGCCGGATTGACGATGTCGTTCGAGCCGATGACGATGACGACATCGGTTTCGTGGAAGTCTTCGTTGATCTCGTCCATCTCGAGCACGATGTCGTAGGGAACCTTCGCTTCGGCCAAAAGCACGTTCATGTGGCCCGGCAAACGGCCGGCGACCGGATGAATGGCAAAGCGCACGTTCTTGCCGGCCGCCCGCAGCTTGCGGGTGAGCTCGGAGACCGATTGCTGCGCCTGCGCCACCGCCATGCCGTAGCCCGGCACGATGATGACGCTGTCGGCGTCGTTAAGGGCTGCGGCCACGCCATCGGCATCAATGGCGATCTGCTCGCCGGTGATTTCCATTGCCGGCCCCGTGGTTGCCCCGAAGCCGCCGAGGATGACCGACAGGAACGAGCGGTTCATCGCCTTGCACATGATGTAGGAGAGGATCGCGCCCGAGGAGCCGACCAGGGCGCCGGTGACGATCAACAGGTCGTTGCCGAGCGTGAAGCCGATGGCCGCGGCCGCCCAGCCGGAATAGCTGTTCAGCATCGACACCACCACCGGCATGTCGGCGCCGCCGATGCCCATGATCAGGTGATAGCCGATGAAGAAAGCGGCGAGCGTCATGACAAGCAGCGTCCAGGTGCCGGCACCATTGACGTAGAGCACCAGCAGCACGAGCGAGAGAAGGGCAGCACCGGCATTGAGCAGGTGACCGCCCGGCAGCTTCTTGGCCTTGCCGTCGACCTTGCCGGCAAGCTTGCCGAAGGCGATGACGGAGCCGGTGAAGGTGACGGCGCCGATGAAGACGCCGAGGAAGACCTCGACCTTCATGATCGACAGTTCCACCGGTTCCTTGTGGGCAAGGATCGCGGCAAAGCCGGTCAATGCAGAGCGGGCCGCCGCATCGAGGCCGGCGACATCAGCCGCCTCGATATGGGCGTTGAAGCCGATGAAGACTGCGGCAAGACCGACGAAGGAATGGAGTGCTGCAACGAGTTGCGGCATCTCGGTCATCTGGACGCGGGAGGCGACGAAGTGGCCGAGCAGGGCGCCGCCCGCGATCATCAGCGCGATGATGAACCAGTTGCCGACATCAGGTCCGAAGACCGTGGCGACAATGGCAAGCGCCATGCCCGTCATGCCGTACCAGACGGCGCGCTTGGCGCTTTCCTGGCCCGAAAGCCCGCCGAGCGAGAGGATGAAGAGGACGGCTGCCGCAATATAGGCGGCCGATACGATACCGATCATCATAATGCTTACCCCTGCCCGATCAGGATTTCTGGAACATGGCGAGCATGCGCCGCGTGACGAGGAAGCCGCCGACGATGTTGATCGTGGCGATCAGCACCGACAGCGCCGCAAGCAGCACCACCAGCCAGTTGCCAGACCCGATCTGCAGCAGCGCCCCGAGAATGACGATGCCGGAAACCGCGTTGGTGACGGCCATCAGCGGGGTGTGCAACGAATGCGAGACGTTCCAGATGACCTGGAAGCCGACGAAGCAGGCGAGCACGAAGACGACGAAGTGGCTCATGAAGGCAGGCGGAGCAAAGGCGCCGACCAAAAGCAGCAGCGCCGTGCCGACGGCGAGAAGCGTCAGCTGGCTCTTCGTCTGGGCCTTGAAGGCTGCGGCCTCGGTCGCACGCTTTTCCTCCGGCGTCGGCTCCTTCACTTTCTCCTTTGGTTTCTGCGCCGCGATCGCGGCGATCTTCGGCGGTGGCGGCGGATAGGTGATCGCACCCTCGAAGGTGACGGTCGCGCCACGGATGACGTCGTCCTCCATGTTGTGGACGAGCTTGCCGTCCTTGCCCGGCGTCAGGTCCGTCAGCATATGGCGGATATTGGTGGCATAGAGCGTGGACGCCTGCGCGGCCATGCGGCTCGGAAAATCGGTATAGCCGATGATGACGACGCCGTTGTCGGAGACGATCCGCTGATCGGCAACGGTCAGGTCGCAGTTGCCGCCACGCTCGGCCGCAAGATCGACCACCACCGATCCCGGCTTCATCGCGGCGACCATGTCGGCAAGCCAGAGTTTCGGTGCATCACGGCCCGGGATCAGCGCCGTGGTGATGACGATATCGATCTGGGGCGCAAGCTCGCGGAACTTGGCAAGCTGCTTCTCGCGGAACTCCGGCGAAGAGGGAGCCGCATAACCGCCGGTGGCAGCGCCATCCTGCTGACCGCCCCCCTCACCATCGGCAAAATCGAGATAGACGAACTCGGCTCCCATGCTCTCGATCTGCTCGGCGACTTCCGGCCGCACGTCAAAGGCGTAGGTCTGAGCGCCAAGCGAGGTGGCGACCCCGATCGCCGCAAGACCGGCGACGCCCGCACCGATCACCAGGACCTTGGCCGGCGGCACCTTGCCGGCGGCCGTCACCTGGCCGGTGAAGAAGCGACCGAAATTGTTGCCGGCCTCGATCACCGCGCGATAGCCGGCGATATTGGCCATCGACGACAGCGCATCCATCTTCTGGGCGCGCGAAATGCGCGGGACCATGTCCATGGCGATGACGTTGACGCCCTTTTCCCTGGCGAGCTCCAGAAGTTCGGCATTCTGGCCCGGATAGAAGAACGAGATCAGCGTCTTGTCCGCAGACAGATAAGCGACCTCGCTCGGCTCGGGCGGCCGTACCTTGGCGACGACATTTGCCGAAGCCCACAGCGCCTCTGCCGACGGGGCCACCTCGACGCCCACGGCCCGATAGGCATCATCGGAAAAACCGGCCGCAACGCCCGCGCCCGTCTCAATGATGCTGCAATAGCCAAGTTTCGCAAGTTGCACCGCGCTGTCAGGTGTCAGCGCCACGCGCGCCTCGCTTGCGGTTACCTCCCGCGGCGCGCCAATTTTAATCGCCATGCTTGTCTGTCCTCTCCTGCCGACTAGGCAATGCCTTGTCCCTCAACAATGCGACAGCAGAACAAGCAAACCTTGAGAGTACTGTCCAGTACGCTTTGCCGCGAATCCGTCCATTCTTGTCGCTTTTTAGTTTTCACTAATCGTTTTTATTGGCCAAGCACTCCAGCCGACGGGCCGCTCGGGCACCAATGGCCAACAAAAAGGGGACGGCGACGCCCCCACGAAGAGGGTGCTGCATCGGCTCCAGGGGGCCGCCGATTGCGTATGTGAAGCGACGCTTCACCAGAGAGGGGTCCCGACCTGCGCGCGTTTCATGAAACAATCGTGCCGAGCCGCGACTGACAATCCGGCGCCTGGCGTCGACACGCTACGGGGCCGCTGCTGCAAGCCCTCCTTCGGAAGTTTTTATTTCAATGCCCTCGGCACGGCACGGCGACGCGGTCTCGCCGCGTGCCGCGCCGTGCGGCCCCTTGGGAGGATGTTCTAGTTGCGGCTTTCGTAGCTGCTCAGATTTGCAGGGGTGACGAGCTCGAACGTGAACGACCCGCGCGTCCACGCATCAAAGGGATTCGTCGACAATGACGACCGGTCGCCCCAGGGAGCAGGCCTCCACCCGCGCCTCGACGCGATAAACCGAGCGCAGCATATCCGCGGTGATGACGTCGTGGGTGGGGCCGCTCGCCAGCACCGACCCGCCGCTGATGACGATCGTGTCGTCGCAATAGCGCAGCGCATGGTTCAGGTCGTGCAGCGCGATCAACACCGCCATACCCGACTGCGCCGACAAACGCTTCATGAAGCCAAGGACCTCGATCTGGCGAAAGAGATCGAGCGCCGAGGTCGGTTCGTCCATCAACAGCACTTCGGGCTTACGCACGAGAGCTTGCGCGATGGAGACGAGCTGGCGCTGGCCGCCTGAGAGCTCACCAAGGCCACGAAAGGCGAGATCGGCGATCCGGAGTTCGCCCAGCACTCGGTCGATCTCGGCGAGTTCGGCGTCCTTCACCTTCCAGCCTGAGCCTTGCTTGGCCGACAACAGCACCGACTCGTAGACGGTCAGCACGGCATTGGCGCCGGTATCCTGCGGCATGTAGCAGATGCCTTCGGACCCCTTGGCCGTATCGGACAGGTGGACAGTGCCGGGACCGGAGGTCAGGTTTGCTATGCGCTTGAACAGCGTCGACTTGCCGGCCGCATTCGGACCAATCACCGCCGTCAGGCCACCGCCGCGCAAGACACCGGTGTTGACATCTAAGAGCACCGTGCGCCGGCCATAATTCGCGCCGACCTTTTCCAGCGACAGGCTTACCATGCGCGCCTCCTGTTGGTGAAAATCAGCACGAAGAAGAAGGGCACGCCAACGAGCGCGGTGATGACTCCAATCGGCAGGACGGCGCCCGGAATAATCATCTTGCTCACGACCGAAGTGACCGAAAGAAGGAGCGCGCCGCACAACACAGAAGCTGGCAGGAAGAAGCGCTGATCCTCGCCGACCAGCATGCGTGCGATGTGCGGAGCGACGAGACCAACAAAGCCGATCGTGCCAACGAAAGAAACCGGGATCGCCGCAAGCAGGCTGACCGTCATCATTGCTTCGAGCCGGAGCCTTCGAACATTGATACCGAAGCTCGCAGCCTTATCGTCACCAAGCCGAAGCGCGGTTAGCGCCCAGGCGTGCCGTGCAAACAGCGGCAAGGCGAACAGCAGCACGGCGCCGGTGATCCAGACCTTTGGCCAGGTTGCCTTGGTGAGACTGCCCATCGTCCAGAAGACGACGGCGGCCAGCGCCTGTTCGGAGGCGAGATATTCGAGCAAAGACAGCGCGGCATTGAAGGTGAAGACGAGCGCAATGCCGAGCAGAACGATTGTTTCGACCGTAACGCCGCGCATGGTGGAGGCGAAATGGATGAAGAGCGCCGCCAACATCGCCATAAGGAAGGCGTTGATTGGCACCATGTATTGGACGGCGACGGGAAAAACCGCCACGCCGGCAACGAGACCGAGGGCCGCACCGAAGCCGGCAGCGGCGGAAATGCCGAGCGTGAATGGACTTGCCAGTGGATTGGCAAGGATCGTCTGCATCTGCGCGCCTGCGACCGACAATGAGGCACCCACCGTCACGGCCATCAGGGCGATCGGCATGCGAATGTCCCAGATCACCACCCGGAGCTGGTCGCTTACAGTTTCCGGTCGAAAGAGCGCGGTCAGCACATCCGCGAGTGGATAGTTTGCAGGCCCGAGAGCCATGTCGACTGCAACCGACGCAAAGAGCGCAACGATGAGGCAGAAGATCAACACCAAGCGGCGCAAAACGAGAGAGCGGTAGCGCCCTCGCCCTTCAACGCCGGATACTTGTTCGGTCATGGCAACCATCATTCACCACTCTTTGGAAGCGAGGCGAAGTAACCCGCGCGGTAGGTCACCGGCAGAAACTTCTCATGGAACTCGCGGAAAGTCCGGTCCGGGTCTATGTCGGCAAAGAGCTCCGGATGGAACCACTTGGCAAACTGCTGGATCGGAATGAACTCGTAAGGGGCGCCGTAGAACTGGTGCCAGACGGCATGCACATTGCCCTCCTTCACCGCCTTCAGGCCGGGAAAGCCCGGGCGCTGCATAAGGCCGCGCAGGCGATCTTCTGCCGCCGCCGCATCGGCGCCGCGTCCGACGCTAACGAACTGGTTGAGATCGGATTCCGCCGACCAGTTACTGCCGGTGATAATGACATGATCCGGATCGCTGACGATCAGCTGCTCAGGATTGAGGTCGCCGAAGGTCCCCTTGACGACGTCAGAACCGATATTGTGGCCGCCGGCCTCTTCCACCATTTTGCCGAAGTTGGCCGGACCGAAGGTGCGGCAGCAGACAACGTCGCCGGTGATGCCGGGAGAGCGCTCGATGAAGACTTTCGGCCGCGCAATTTCCCCCGCCTTCTTGAGGCGGTCCGTCACCAGCGCGATTTGAGCATTGCGATAGTCGATGAATTCGCGGGCCTTCGCTTCGGCACCGAAGAGCTGGCCGAGGATTTCGACCGATTTTTCGCTATTGGCGGCAGGATCCACGCGGAAATCGAGATAGACGACGGCAATGCCGGCGGAAGCGGCCTTTTCGATGAAGCCCGATTCTTCGACCGCCTGCTGCGCTTCGAGATTGAGCGTCAGAACCTCAGGCTTGAGCGCAATCGCTGCCTCGAGGCTGAAATCGCCCGAAGGGATATAGCCGAACCGCGGCAGTTTCTCGATTTCGGGGAAGCGCTCCACATAGGCAGCGTAGGAGTCCGGATCCTTCTTCAAAAGATCATCGCGCCAACCGACGATCGTGTCGAAGACATGCTCGCCTTTCAGCGCTGCGGCCACGTGGATCTGCCGCGCCTCGCCCAACAGGACGCGCTTGGCCGGAAGCGCAATTTCGACCCGACGGCCGGTGACGTCGATGATTTCAGCCGCACTGGCGGGCAAAGCCGCCAATACCAAGGCTGCGACCATCGCCGACGCGATTTTCCCGAAGATCGACATTCTCATTCCTTTTTAGTTGCGACGCCGGAGTCCTCCCCTCCTCCAGCTGTCGATGCGCTTACTGGGCTGACGTCAGCGAGACGAAGTAGCCGCTCTTGTAGGGAAGCGGCAGGAAGCGCTCATGCAACTCCTTGAACGTCGCCTCCGGGTCGAGGTCCGCGAAGAGATCCGGGTGCAGCCACTTGGCGATCTGCTGGATGGCCACGAACTGGTAGGGATTGTTGTAGAACTGGTGCCAGATGGCGTGAACCTGGCCGTCTTTCACGGCTTCAACGCCGGTGAAAGCCGGGCGCTTGGTCAGGTTTTCGAGCTTGCGGGCCGCTTCCTTCTCATCGGCGCCATAGCCGACGCCAACCCAGGCACCACCCGGCACATAACCCTGCCAGTTGCCGCCGGTGATGATGATCTGATCGGGATTGGCAGCGATGATCTGCTCCGGATTGACCACGCCGAAGGTGCCGGGAATGATGTCCTTTGCCATGTTTACGCCGCCGGCGAACTCGACCATCTTGCCGAAGTTCTCGTTACCGAAAGACATGCAGCAATCGTCGGAGTAACCACCGGCGCGTTCGACAAAAACGAGCGGCTTCTTCGGATTGGCCTTCGCCAAAACGTCGGTCACCTTGGCGATGCTCTCGGCGCGAAACTTGATGAACCCCTCGGCCTTCTCTTCCTTTCCCAAAAGCTTGCCCATCACGCGCATGCTCGGCTCGGTGTTTTCCATCGGCTTCTCGCGGAAATCGACGTAGACGAGCGGGATACCGACCTTGGCAAGCTTCTCGATGTAGCCAGCCTCCTCCGTCGCCGTCTTCGCGTCGACGTTCATCAGAACGACATCGGGTTTCAAGGCAACCGCCTGCTCGATGTCGAAGGTGCCATCCTTCATGCCGCCGAAGGTCGGCAGCTTGGCAATCTCAGGGTACTTTGCGAGATAGGCGGCATAGCTTTCAGGGTCTGCCTTTGCCAGATCATCGCGCCAGCCGACGACGCGCTTGAACGGCTCGTCGCGGTCGAGCGCGCCGAGGAAATAGATCTGCCGCCCTTCGCCGAGAATCACGTGCTCGACGGGTACGTTGACCTCGACATCGCGGCCCGTGACATCCCTCAACGTCACGACATCAGCGAAGGCTGCCGTAGAAAAAAGCACGCAAAGGCTTGCGGCGGCCGCAGCCACCCTGTTGAAAAACCGCATTGTTTTAGCTCCGCTGGAAAATTCAGGCGATCTAATGTTTGATGACTTTATTAGTCAACATTTATCTTTTAGAACGCCTCCAAACAGGAACGAGCGGTATCGACATGAGCGATGTGACGGAGCGGCAGAACTACAACCTGCGCGATGAAATCAAGGCCTACTGGTCGGACCGCGCGGCAACCTTCGATCTGTCCCCGGGCCACGAGATCTTCTCGGAGGAAGAACGCGCGGCCTGGCATCAACTGTTTCTCCGTCACCTTGGGCCGGGCGCAGGGCGTGCCGCGCTCGATCTTGCGAGTGGCACCGGCGTCATCTCGCATCTTCTCGATGAACTCGACTTCAAGGTGCAGGGCCTCGACTGGGCCGAGCCGATGCTCGAACGCGCCAGGGATAAGGCGCGCAAGCGCGGGCGAGCGATCCGCTTCGCCCTCGGCGACGCCGAAAATACCATGGAGCCCGACAACCACTACGATGTAATCGTCAACCGGCATCTGGTCTGGACGCTCGTGGACCCGGCCGCAGCCTTTGGCGAATGGCTACGGGTCCTGAAGCCCGGCGGCATGTTGCTGATCGTCGATGGCGACTTCGTCAATACAACCGCGCTCGAGCGGCTGTTCTCCAAGCTCAGCACATGGGGACAGCGCCTCGGCCTGTTCAAGGCTGAGACGCCAACCGGTTCGCCGCAGATGACGGCGACGCACCGCAGCATCCTCTCCCGCGTGCATTTCGCACAAGGCGCCCGCGCCGAGGCCGTCGTCGCGCTGTTGCGCGAGGCCGGCTTCACCGAGATTACGATCGACAGGGACCTTCGCGAAATCCATCGCACCCAGGCCGCGAATTGGAACCTTTTCAAGGGCTTGGCGCGACAGTCGCAGCATCGCTACGCCATTCGCGCGACGAAACCTTAGGGTCGAGGCAAACCCTACGCAGTCAGTGACTGTGTTCATGCGCAAAAACGACCAGGCTCACGACTGCGCAATCTCCCTGCCAATCCGCAGGACCTCCGAGATTAAAAGGTTCAGGTCGTCCGGGCGGGTGCGATGATTGCAGATCGCTGCGCGCAGGCAATGCTTGCCCCGGATCGTCGTGTCGGAAAGCGCCGCCACGCCGGTTTCCTGCAGGCGCAGCATGATCTCGAGGTTGGTCTCCTTCAGTCGCTCCTCATTTAGACCTTGGGGCGCATAGCGGAAGCAGACGATGTTGATCTCCGGTTCAACGATGAGTTCCAGAGGCGGATTCGAACGGACGAGATCGGCGAGGAAGGCGGCCTGCGCGACGTTCTGGTCGATCAGCCGGCCGAACTTGGCGATGCCGTGCTCCATCAGCGCCATCCAGACCTTCAGCGCCGCAAAGCCGCGGCTGGTCTGAAAGCCGAATTCGTGAAGCCACTGACCGGAGGCGATGCCACGCGGCATGCCCTGCAGAAACTCCGGCGACACCGCAAAGGTTTCCCGGTGCTTTGCCCGGTCCCGGACAAGCGCGCAACCGACCTCAAAGGGGGCATGCAGCCATTTGTGCGGGTCGAGCGCGACGGAATCCGCCCGCTCGATGCCCTTGACGCGCCAGGCGTTCTCGGGCGCGATCGAAAGCAGCGCTCCGATACACCCGTCTACGTGGAACCACAGGTTCTCCTCCGCGGCGATCCCGGCCAAGGCGGTGAGATCGTCTACTGCACCGGAATTGACCGTACCGGCAGTACCAATGACGCAGGCAGGCCTGAAGCCCCGCGCGCGATCCTCGGCGATCGCCGCGCGAAGCGCCTCAAGGTCGATGCGGTAACGGGAATCGGTCGGGATCCGTCTAAGTGCCTTGTTGCCGAGGCCGAGCGTCTCGACCGCCTTGCGATGGCAGGAATGAACCTGATCCGAGGCGTAGAAGCGCATGGGTTCCGTGAGGGCCGCAACGCCCTCTTCGCGCAGATCGATGCCCGCCATGGCGTTGCGGGCAACCGTCAGCCCGACGAGGTTGGCCACCGAACCGCCGCTGACCAGCGTGCCGCTCGCTGCCTCGGGAAAGCCGATCATGTCGCGCAGCCATCCGACGACCTGCTGGTCGACGAGGGCAGCGGCATGGCGTCCGCCCCCGAGATTGGAACCCTGGATCGCTGCGAGAAAATCGCCGAGCGCCCCGGTGAAGTTGCCGGAGCCCATGTACCAGGACCAGAACCGTGGATGGATGTTGCCCATTGGATAGGCGAGCACCGTGTCCTTGACCTGTCGGTACACGTCCTCGAGGGGCGTCGGCCGATCCGGGACCGGCGCCTGGTACAGCGCTTCGATCTCCTCCGGCAGCGGTTGCCAGACCGGACGCTCGCGCACGCGGCCGAGATGGCCGACGGCATCGTCGATGATCCGGTGGGCGAGCGCCGAGACGGACGACCAATCGGGTGGGTCGAGGGTCTCGAGCGTAGCCAGGAGTTCCGGTTGCGTGAAGGCTCCCACGCTTTGCCTCGGTGATCGCGCTCCCATCCTTCCTCTCCCTATTCGGCGGCGAGCTGGAAGCCGGGCGTGGATCGCGACAGCTCCATCTCCTCGTCATCCATGTCCGCCGGGATCGTTTCGAACAGCGGCGTCGACAGATAGCGCTCCCCTGTGTCAGGCAGCATGCACAGGATCACCGAGCCGGCCGGCGCGTGCTCCGCGATCTGGCGCGCAACGCCGAAGGTCGCGCCGCCCGAAACGCCAGTGAAGATGCCCTCTTTCTGTGCGAGCGCCTTGGCCCATTCCATCGCCTTCGGACCGGCAATGGGGACGAGTTCGTCATAATAGCGGTTGTCAATCGCCTCCTGCAGGACGTCGGGTATGAAGTCCGGTGTCCAGCCCTGGATCGGATGCGGCTCGAAGGCGGGATGGCTGGCGGCCGGCGCACCGCCCGTTCCGCGCTGTTGCGCATGACCGCTGCCGAGCAACTGCGCGTTGGCGGGCTCGGCAAGCACGATCTTCGTCTCCGGACGCTCACGCCGCAAAACCCGGGAGACGCCAACCACCGTGCCGCCGGTGCCGTAGCCTGTGACGAAGTAATCAAGACGGGAGCCGGCAAAGTCGTTGACGATTTCCCGGCCGGTCGTCGCCTCGTGGATCGCGGCGTTGGCTGTGGTCTCGAACTGCCGGGCGAGGAACCATCCGTTCTTCTCTGCGAGTTCGACCGCCTTGCGATACATGCCCAGGCCCTTCTCGGCGCGCGGCGTCAGAACGACCTTGGCGCCCAGCATGCGCATCAGCCGGCGGCGCTCGACGGAGAAGCTATCGGCCATGGTGACAACCAGCGGATAGCCTTTTTGCGCACAGACCATCGCCAGTCCGATGCCGGTGTTACCGCTGGTGGCCTCGACTACGGTCTGTCCGGGCTTCAGCTTGCCTGTGCGCTCGGCCTCCTCGATGATCGCAATCGCCAGCCTGTCCTTCACCGACGAAGCCGGATTGAAGAACTCCGCCTTGACATAGATGGTCGCGTTGCCGACGCCGAGATTGTTGACGCGGATCGCCGGCGTGTCGCCGATCGTCTCCAGCACGCTGTCGAAAAGCCGCCCGCGGCCGCTCGTGGTTCTCAGTCCAGAATTGTTTGGCATGGGTCCTCTCACTCTTCCGGATGCTAGGTTCGGCGAGGGATGCTAAAGTGCTGGCGTGGGAGCCGGCGTGGGAGTGCGCATGGAAACGGATGGCCCGGACGTGGTTTTTTCGGCAAAGGAGCTGGAACTGCGGCTGCTCGGGCCGATGAAACTCATGCGCCGCGGGGTGGCCGTGCCGTTACCGCCGTCGCGCAAGGTGCGCGCGCTGCTCGCTTATCTGGCCCTGACGCCAGGTTCGGTTCCTCGGGAACGGCTCTGCCATCTGCTCTGGCAAGTGCCGAGCGATCCGCGCGGTGAATTGCGCTGGAGCCTGAGCAAAATCCGCTTGCTCATGGACACGGATGGCCGCAAGCGCGTGATCACGGCTAACGACCGGATTTCACTCGATCTCGAAGACTGTGACATCGACGCACGCCACATCCAGGAAGCAAGGCGGCGCGGTATCGGAAACCTCGATCTGGAGGCGTTGCGGCCGATTGCTGGACGATGCGGAGGCGATCTGCTCGAAGGGGTCGAGATCGACAACAGCCCTGCCTTCGAGCACTGGCTGACATCGGTGCGGAGCGAGTTTCGCCTATACGCGCTGGAGATCGCGGCAGAAATCGGCAAGAAAACACCCGTCGGCGGTGAGGACGGCTTGCCGGCAGCCCGGCAATGGCTCGACCTCGCGCCGCTCGACGCAGACGCAAATCTCCGCTTCCTGGCGGAACTGTCCCGCAGGCGGATGGGCGACGCCTGCAACCGGCATCTCGATGCGGCAGCGCGCCTCTTTGCCGATGAGGGCGAGGACTTCGCGCCGATCCGAGAGGCATGGGAACGCCTCAGGCCCCTGTCCCGACAACCGGCGGTCGTCGTCGTTTCTGACGGTGTTGGCAGACCTTCCGAGCCCATCCACGTGACGGTCGCGCGCCGCGCCTCGATTGCCGTCATGCCGTTCCGCGAACTTGTCGCGGGCGGGGCGGGCCGGAACGATCTCGGCAGCGCGGTCGCGCATGACGTCATCAGCAAGCTGGCGCGCCTGCGCAGTCTCTTCGTTATTGCCCGAGGCTCTGTTTTTGCCATCGCTGGCGAAGGGCTCGAACTGCCGGAAATCGGCCGCCGGCTCGGCGTCGACTATGTCGCCACCGGCTTCCTGGAACAGCACGAACTCGGGATCGCAGTGAACGTGGAGGTCGCAGAGGCGGCCACCGCCCATATCGTCTGGACTGAGCGGTTCGAGGCGCGCGCGGCCGAGCACTTTGCCGTCGTCGACGAGATCAGCAACAGCATCGTGTCGTCGATCGCCGCTGAAATCGAGAACGAAGAGCGCAACCGCGCGATCCTGAAGCCTCCGGATTCGCTCGACGCCTGGGAGGCCTATCATCGCGGCCTCTGGCACATGTTTCGCTTCACCGCCGAGGAAAACGAGCGCGCCGCCGAGTTCTTCCGCCTTTCGACACGCCTCGATCCAACCTTCTCACGCGCCCATGCCGGGCTGTCCTTCACCCACTGGCAAAGGGCATTCCAGCGCTGGGGCGACCGCGACGGCGAGACCCGGGACGCGCTCAAGGCCGCCGGGCAGAGCCTCTTGGTTGACGATCAGAACCCCGCCGCGCACTGGTCGATGGGGCGTGCCCTCTGGCTGACCGGAGACCACGACCAGGCGGTGCGCGCACTGGAGCACTCGGTCCTTCTCAGCCCCAATTTCGCCCTCGGGCACTATGCGCTCTCCTTCGTGCACGCGCAGTCCGGCGACCCCGCAGCGGCGATCACCGCATCTGATTACTCGCGGCTTTTGAGCCCCTACGACCCGCTGCTGTTCGGCATGCTCGGCACCCGCGCGATTGCCCTCATCCGGCTGGACGCCTTCGAGGAGGCTGCAGACTGGGCGATCAAGGCGGCAGCCCGTCCGAACGCGCATGTGCACATCCTCGCGATCGCAGCCCATTGTCTTGCGCTCGCCGGACGCCTCAGTGAGGCTCGCAGCTACGCGGCCCGCATCCGCCTGCAGAAGCCGGATTACCGGACGGACAATTTCCTCGACGCCTTCCACTTCACACCCGACGTCATCGCCCGATATCGCCAAGTGGCGGCCTTGATCGGGCTGGCGACCTGAGTGATCGGTGCCGGCCAAATTCGCCTGCGTGTCTTAGAGCCGCTGGAGAAGGCGGTATCGTTCAAGGATTTCAGCGATCTGTTCGTCCTGTGCCTTGTTTGGCAGAAGTGCTGGCTGTCGGCTTGCGCCGACAGATGCATCCTGCAGGTAGAGGGCGCGCTTGACCATCGCCGGGGCAAAGCCGAGTGCATAGAGGTCGGTCCGAAAGGCAGCAAAGGTTGCCTGCTGCTTCTGCGCTTCGACAATGTCGCCGGCATTGAAGGCCTTCAAGATACCTGCAAGCACATCCGGCATGGCGTTGCCGAGGCCCGAGATGCAGCCAGCCGCACCATTCTGCAGTGCCCAGAGCACGAGATGATCGGGGCCGGAGTAGACTTCGAAACCATCGACTTCGTTGGCAATCTGCAGATAGGCTTCCAAAGTTTCTTTCGCGCCGCCGGAATCCTTGATGCCGGCAATGTTGCCGTGGCCGGCAAGGGCGCGCGCCGTGTCGGGCTCGATATGGTTCTGCGTGCGGGCGGGTATGTCATAGAGGTAGACTGGCGTCTTCACGGCATCGGCGACGGTCGAGAAATGACGGACAAGGCCATCCTGGGTGCAGGCAATGAAGAACGGCGTGATCACTGCGATCCCGTCGACGCCGATCCGGTCGAATTCTCGGGCGAGTTTTACTGTCTCGAAGGTGGCAGGCATGCCGGCATTGACGATCACCTTGACGCGGCCGCCGACCTCATCAACCACCTCCTCCGTCAGGCGCACCTTTTCCTCGTATGTCAGCGCGGTGAAGTCACCGTTGGTTCCGGCGCACATGATGTTGTTGCCGGCTGCGACCTGTCGGCGGACCTGGGCGCGCGTCGCCTGGTAGTTAATGGTCTCGTCGTCGTTGAAGCAGGTCACGAGGGCGACGAAGGCTTGCTTGGTCATGCGGATTTTCCTCTCAATGGACGGCGCCTCAGGACGCGCGCTGAAGACGGGCGGCGCGATGAGCGGCCTGGACGTCGGGATCGGGGTCGAGGCCGGCTGCAAGCAGCGCACGCGTATAGTCTTGCTGCGGCGCGTCGAACACCTCGCGCACCGTGCCAAGCTCGACGATGTTGCCCTTCTGCATGACCATGACGTGGTCGGCAAAGTCGCGCACCACCGGCAGATCGTGGGCGATGAAGATAAAGGCGATACCCATTTCCTTGCGCAGCCGGTCGAGCAGCGCGATCACCTGCGCCTGCACCGAAACGTCAAGCGCCGAGACCGCCTCGTCGCAGATGATCAGCTGCGGCTCGAGTGCGAGTGCGCGGGCAATTGCGATGCGTTGGCGCTGGCCGCCGGAAAACTGATGTGGGTAGCGGCCCATGTGCTCCGGGCCGAGACCGACCTGCACAAGAAGATCAGCCACCCGCTCGCGCCATTTCGCCTTGGGCAAGATATCCGAATGAATGACCCAGGCCTCGGAAATGAGCTGGTAAACGGTCATACGCGGATTGAGCGACTGCGTCGGGTCCTGGAAGACCATCTGCAGGTCGCGGCGCAGCTTGTAGAGTTCCGTGGGCGACATCGTGAAGAGGTCGCGGCCCTTCCACAAGGCGCTGCCACTATCCGGTTCGTCGAGGCGAAGCAGGATGCGCGCCAGCGTCGACTTGCCTGACCCGCTCTCGCCGACGACGGCCATGGTCTCGCCGGGCATGAGGTCGAAGGACAGGCCCTTCAGCGCCTCGAAGGAACCATAGCGTTTGCGCACGTCGCGAACTGAAAGAACGGGTTCGGCGCGAGCGGCTGGCACATGCATCTCGCCCTTGCCTGGGGCGGCGGCAATCAGCTTCTTGGTATAGGGATGCTGCGGGTTCTTGTAGACCTCGCGCACCGTGCCGGCTTCGACCAGAACGCCTTTTTCCATCACCACCACGCGATCGGCGATCTCCGCGACCACGCCGAGGTCGTGGGTGATGATGAGGACCGCCATGCCGGTCTCTCGCTGCAATTCCTCAAGCAGCGCGAGCACTTCGGCCTGCACGGTGACGTCGAGCGCCGTCGTCGGCTCATCGGCGATCAGGAGATCTGGCCTGAGTGCCAATGCCATCGCAATCATGACGCGCTGGCGCTGGCCGCCGGAGAATTCGTGCGGATATTTGTCGAGCGAGCGCTCCGGGTCGGGGATGCCGACCCGGGTCAACAGCCGCAACGCCTCGGAAGCGGCTTTCGCGGCGTCGGTCCCGTGGGTGGTGAGCGCCTCGCGGATCTGCCAGCCCACGGTATAGACCGGGTTAAGATGGCTCAGCGGGTCCTGGAAGATCATGGCGATACGGCGCCCGTTGACCTTTCGCCTTTCCTGCGCCGGCATTGGCAGCAGGTCGACGCCGTCGAGCAGGATCTCGCCCGAGCTGATGCGTCCCGGCGGCATGTCGATCAGGTTCATGATCGCCGAGGAGGAGACCGACTTGCCGGATCCGCTCTCGCCAAGGATTGCGAGCGTCTCGCCACGGTCGAGATGGTAGGAGATATTGCGGACCGCTTTCACGACGCCGACTGCGGTGTGGAATTCGACCGACAGGTCGCGAACTTCAAGGAGATGGTCAGCCATTCTTGCGACCTTTCATTTCAAGACGCCAGCGCTGCACTGGGTCGAGCGCGATGCGCAGCCAGTTCGACAAGAGGTTTAGCGACATGGTGGTAAGGATGATCGCAAGGCCGGGCCAGAACGAAAGCCACCATGCGTTGGTGAGGTACTGACGTCCCTGCGAGATCATCAGGCCCCAGGTGATTTCCGGCGGCTGGATGCCGATACCGAGGAACGAAAGCGCGCTTTCGGCCAGCATCACATAGGCGAAGTCGAGCGTCGCAAGCGTCGTCAGCGTCGGCAACACGACAGGCAGAATGTGGCGGAACAGGATGCGCTTGCTTGATGCGCCCATCACGCGCGCGGCCTGCACGAACATGCGTTCACGGATTTCCAGCACTTCGGCGCGTGTGGTTCGCAGGTAAACCGGGATGCGTGTGATCGCCAGCACCAGCATGAGGTTCAGGATCGACGAGCCGAGAATATAGAGAACGATGACCGCGATCAGCAGCGACGGAAAGGACATGATCACGTCCGCGAGCCGCATGATGATCTGATTGACGCGCGGCGAGGAAAAGCCGGCGACAAGGCCGAGGAAGGTGCCGACGGTTGCTGAAAGCGCGACGGCACCGGCGGCCACCATCAGCGTGTTCTGGGTGGCAACGATGATGCGGGCAAGCAGCGGCCGCCCGAGGGCATCGGCCCCCATCCACCAGACCCAGCCGCGCTCCCAGTCGAAAGGCACGGCGTTGCGGCCTCTAAGGTTCTGTTTGGTCGCGAGATCGCCGAGCCAGGTCGGCCCGATGATTGCGATGATGAGAACGAAAAGCAGGAAGATCGCGGCGCAAAGCGCGAATTTGTCGGCAAGCAGCATGCGGAACATGCGGGTCGCAAAGCGCGGTTCTTCGGTAACAACGGTATCGGCGGTCTGCAGGGTCATGGTCCCCTCCTCAGTGCCGGATGCGCGGATCGAGCAGCGCGTAGGCCAGATCGATCAGCAGGTTCATGAGGAAGATCGCCAGCGCCGTGACGAGGATGGCGGCGAGCACGACGTTGAAATCGCGCTGCAAGATGGAATCGATCATCAGCTTGCCGACGCCCGGAAACCCGAAGATCGTCTCGACGATGACCGCGCCGTTCAAAAGGCTCGCGGCCTGGTCGCCAATGACGGTGATGACCGGCAGCATGGCGTTGCGCAGCGCATGCACGAAGATGATCGGCCCGGATTTGACGCCCTTGGCGCGCGCCGTCTTCACATAGGCCGAAGAAAGCGCCCCGATCATCGAGCCGCGCACCACTTGGACGATGATGCCGAAAGGCCGGATGAACAGAACCGAGATCGGCAGGATCCAATGAAGCAGCGACCCCGTGCCCGAAGTCGGCAGCCAGGCGAGGTTTACCGAAAAGACGACGATCGCGACGATGGCGATCCAGAAATCGGGAACGGAAGCGCCGACCAGCGAGATCAGCGAGGAGAGCCGATCGAAGAAGCCTCCAGCGCGGAAGGCGGCAAGCGAACCGACGACGATCGCAGCACCAGCGACCAGCGTCATGGTGATGACTGCGAGCCAGAGCGTCCAGGTGAAGGCCTCAAGCACCACGTCCAGAGCAGGACGCGCCTTGCGCAGGGATTCGCCAAAATCGCCGGTGACGACGTCGCCGACATAGCGTCCGAACTGCACCAGCATTGGATCGTTCAAGCCATGCAGCTCGCGGAATTGCGCCTTCATCTCTGCGGAGGCTTCGACCGGCAGGAACAAGGCGGCCGGATCACCTGTCAACCGCGACAGGAAGAAGACCATGACGAGCAGCCCGACGAGCGAGATCAGACTGGCCACGGCGCGTTTTCGAACGAATTTCAGCATGGCGCCCTCGAAGAAATCCGGCGGCGGGATCATCCCACCGCCTTGATTGCTGTTGTGACTGGCGAACCTGTCGTTCGCCAGGGCAGATTACTTGATCTTGATCTCCGAGAGCTGCAGCGTCCCGTTGGTCGCCATCGTCGGCTTGAATTCGAGCCGCTCGGAAACGCGGGAGAAGCCTACCATGTGGAAGAGCAGGACGTCGGCAACGACATCGTCATGCACATAGGCGATCAGTTCCGACCAGAGCTTGGCACGCTCGTCGCCGACGGCAGCCGACGCGCGCTTGATCAGGTCGTCGACCTTCGGATCGGAGAAGCCGGACTGGGTGCCTTCGGTTGCGTATTTGAAGAACATCGAGAACGACGGATCGCCCTTGGAATTGTCGTGCATGGCGGCAACGATCTGCGGGCCGCGACCTTGCTTGAAGGGCTTGGAATAGTACTGCTCGTGCTCGGCGACCTCGACGAATTTCAGCTCGACCTTGAAGCCGACTTCCTCAAGCTGCGCCTGAATGGCCTCCATGATCTCGGTCACGTTCGGAAAGTTTGCAGAACGGGCGATGATGGTGATGGGCGTGTCGACTTTGACGCCATCGGCCTTGGCTTCCTCAAGCAGCTTCTTTGCGCCTTCCGGATCGTAGGGGAAGACCTTTACGTCGGGGTTCCAGCCAAGCGTCGGTGGCGGCACGATCGCGGTGGCGAGCAATGCACTTTCGGGAACCAGGGTACCGAGGAAGGCCTGGCGGTCGATGGCGACGTTGAGCGCGCGGCGGACACGAACGTCGTTCAGCGGTTCGATGTTGTGATCGATGCGCAGGTAGACGGTTTCGCTGTCGAGGTAGGAAAAGTCCGTTGCCGGGTTCGTGGCATCGAGCTGCGAGATCGACGGCGAAAGGTCGGCTTCGCCGGTCTGCACCATGGCTGCGCGCACCGACGGGTCGGCGCGGAACAGATAGGTGGCTTCCGTCACTTCGGGCTTTGCGCCCCAATAGTCGTCACGGCTGGTCAGCACGATCTGCTGGCCCGGCGTCCAGTTGGTCAGCTTGTACGGACCGGTGCCGACCGGTTCGCGCACGAACTCAAGCGGCGTTTCCTCCGGCACGATCGTGACGAGAGACATCAGCAGCGGCAGGATCGGCTGAACCGGATCGGCCTTGAAATCGATGGTGTAGTCGTCGACGACCGTCGGGGTCACCGTGATGCCGCCGAAGTAGCGGCGCGATTCACAGGTGTTCTTGTCGCTCATGATGCGATCGAAGCTGTGCTTGACGTCCTTGGCGTCAAAGGTCGTGCCGTCGGAGAACTTGACGCCCTTGCGCAGGTGGAAGCGCCAGCTGCTGTCTTCGTTCTGCTCCCATTTTTCGGCCAGGCGCGGCATGACGCCCTTGTCACTGCGAACGTCGAGTTCGGTCAGCGTTTCGCTGACGTTCTGCATGATGACGCGGCCGATGTTCGAGCGCGTGGCCATGCAGGGCTCCAGCAGGTCGGCCTCCTCGGCCAGCACGATCTTAATGGGGCCGGACCCGGCGAATGCGGGCGACAGGGCCGAACTCAACATGAGTGCACTCAAGACAAATAATTTCTTCACGGCATTTCCTCCCTAGTGAAATTCGTTCAGCTGGATGTTGCTTTTCCGGATCGCGCGGCAATTAGCGCCGCGCAACCGATGAGCCCGCCGCCGCAAAGGGTGGTGAGGGCGATCTGTTCGCCAAAAAGCGCGAAGCCGCCGAGCGCCACGAGCGGCAAGCGCAAAAAATCGACCGGCGCGACGATCGTGGCGGGCGCGAGTGAAAAAGCATGGGTCATCATACCCATGCAGGCAGTTCCCACGAAACCCTGCAGCGCCAGAAGCGTCATCTCCCTCGCCCCAGGCATGGTCCAGAACGGCAAGGCGAAAAGAAGCGCGATCGGAACGGTCAAAAGGAGATTCCAGACGACCAGCGTTGAGGTCTTATCGCCCTTCGACATGGACTTCAGGATCAACTGAATGGTCGACTGGAGCATCGCGCCAGTGAGGGCGAGAAGGATGGCGAGACTGAAGCCGGTTCCCGAGGGGCCGATGATCAGCATCGCGCCGCCAAAACCGAGCACCACCGCACCGATCATAGCCGGGCCAGGCCTTTCGCCCAGCGCCAGTGCGGCACCGTGCAAAAGGAAGATCGGCGACATGAAAGCGATGGCCGTCACGTCAGCAAGCGGCCCCCAGCTGAAGGCAGCGAAGAAGGCGACCATGGCGAGCAGCTTGAAGCCGGCACGGACCGCATGCTGACGCAAGGGGTGGCTCGACTTGAGCACCGATGGGCGCAGGGCAACAAAAGGCAGAAGGATGAGCGCGCCGAAGAAAGCGCGGAAGAAGCCGATGACGAAAGGATGCACGGCGCCGTTCAGCGCCCGCACGATCACCGCGTCGGCGGCAGCAAGGATCGCTGCACCAACCGCGAACATGACCGCCATCTTAGCCCCCTTCGGGCTGGCTTCCAGCATCAGACCTCCTCCCGGCATCCTCTTGCCGGCTTGTTCAGACCATCCACCTTTCACCAAAGTTTGTCAAATTAATTCGCGATGTAAATTTTGTATCGAAATAATCACAATTAATATTTCAGTAAAATCAGTGCGTTATGCGTCATAGTAAACGGGCACATGTCTATTTGTAACTTTATCAAACTTGACAACTTTGAAAATTGGGTGATTTTCGAAGCATACAGGAGGAACTCATGGACCCTGAAGAAATCGCCCGCAGCATGAATGGCCTGCTTCAAACCGTGTCGCCCGAGCGTATGGAAGCGCTGTTGCCGTCGCCGATGATCCAGAACCATGCAGCCTTCCTGCATCTGCTTTCAGACGGCGCGCTCGCCTGTGCCTGGTTCGGCGGCACGCTCGAGGGCAAATCGGACATTTCCATCTTTGCTTCGGTGCTGCCCAAGGGGGCGACGCAATGGGGACCGCCGCAGCGCCTGAGCTTCGATGCCGCGCATTCGGAGCAAAACCCGGTGCTCTTCACTGCGCCCGATGGCAGGTTGTGGCTCTTTCACACCTCCCAACCCTCAGGCAATCAGGACGAGTGCCGGATCCGGATGGCTGAGGTCCGCCGCGATGCTTCCGATCCGCTGGTACTAGCGACCGGCGAAGGCCGTTACCTGGACCTTCCCCGTGGCTGCTTCATCCGCGCGCCGCTCGTGGTGCGCGGTGACGGCGCGTGGCTGCTGCCGATCTTTCGCTGCGTTCAGCGCCCCGGGCAGAAGTGGAACGGCAGCCATGATACGGCAGCCGTCGGCATTTCGCTTAATCAGAGCGAGACCTGGCAACTGGAAGAACTGGATCAGTCCATTGGCTGCGTGCACATGTCGCCGGTGTCGCTTGGCGAAGGCCGTCTTGCTGCCTTTTTCCGCCGGCGGCAGGCCGACTGGGTCTACAGGACCGAGAGCCTCGATGAGGGCCGCTCCTGGTCCAGGCCCGAGGCCAGTGACATCCCGAACAACAATTCCTCGATCGCCGCTCTCAGTCTGAAAGACGGCCGGATCGCGATGATCTGCAACCCCGTAAGCGCGGCCGACACCGCCGAACGACGCACGTCGCTTTATGACGAGCTCGGCGAGGACGACAACCGCCCGGACGCCGACCCCACGGGCGGTTGCGTTCCGATCTGGGGTGTCCGGCGCGCGCCAGTCTCTCTTTGCCTCTCTCAAGATGGCGGCAAGACATTTCCCGTGCGCCTGCTGATCGAGGACGGCCCCGGGACATGCCTTTCCAATGACTCGACCGACGGCCGCAACAAGGAGATGTCCTATCCCTGGCTGCTGGAGGGGCCGGACGGCGCCATGCACCTTGCCTACACCTACCACCGGCGCGCCATCAAATATGTCCGCCTGGCCCCTGGCTGGGACCACGCTGACCAACGGAGACCTTCATGAGCAATATCATCGGCATAACCATGGGCGACCCGTGCGGCGTCGGCCCCGAGATTTCGGTGCGCGCGCTGGCCGACATGTCGCCGCAAGAACGCGATACGGTCCGGATCTACGGCAATCTCGCGACGCTCGAAGCGGCCCGCGCCGCTCTCGGCCTTGAGGTTGATCTCACCGGACATGTCGTCGATCTGCCGATTGAAGGTGCGCCGCTTGCCTGGGGACAGCTGAGCCCTGTCGCCGGCGACGCGGCCTTTCGCTTCATCGAAAAGGCAGTGCGCGATGCAGAAGCCGGTGTGATCGGTTGCATCGTCACGGCGCCCATCAACAAGGAAGCGCTAAACCTTGCTGGTCATCACTATGACGGCCACACCGGAATGCTGCGCAGCCTCACGGGCTCCAAGGCTGCCTACATGCTGCTTGCCTCCGAGCGCCTCAAGGTTATCCACGTTTCCACCCACGTGGCGCTGCAGGAGGCGATCCGACGCTCGACGACGGAACGGGTGCTCGCCACGATCCGCGCCGGCGACGCTCACTTGAAGCGTATCGGCTACGTAGCGCCCAAAATCGCGGTCGCCGGCATCAATCCCCACTGTGGCGAAAATGGCCTGTTCGGCACCGAGGATGACGACCAGATCGTGCCGGCCGTTGCGCAAGCACGCGCGGAAGGCATCGATGCCTATGGACCGATTTCAGCAGATACGGTGTTCTATCGCGCCTATTCGGGCGCCTTCGACCTCGTGGTCGCGCAGTATCACGACCAAGGGCACATCCCCGTGAAGCTTGTCGCCTTCGACACCGCCGTGAACGTCTCGGTGGACCTGCCGATCGACCGAACCTCGGTCGATCACGGCACGGCCTTCGACATCGCCGGCAAGGGGATCGCCAACCACGGCAACATGAACTCCGCCATCGCCTATGCCCGCAAGTTGGTGGCAGGCGACGCCAAGCGAGGATGACACCATGACCATCGCTCCCATCACCCTTTATCAGCCGCGCCGCCTCGCCGTCGGCGCCGGCACAATCGCAGAGGTCGGCGCCTGGGCGGCCGATGCCCGTTCAGTGCTCGTCATCGCCACGCCGATCACCGCAGGCTTCGTCGACCGCCTGAAGCTTTCCGGCCGCGTTACGGTGTTCGACGCCATCCCGGGCGAACCCGATGTCGACACGCTCGATGCCGCACTCGACTTCGCGCGCCAAAACAGCCCGGACCTCATCGTCGGCCTTGGGGGCGGATCGGTGCTCGACGTCGCCAAGCTTGTCGCCGTGCTTTGGGACTCCGAGCAGACGCTTGCCGATGTCGCCGGGCCAAACCGCGTACTCGGCCGCAACACCCGCCTGGCTCAGGTCGCAACGACCGCCGGCACCGGCTCGGAAGCCGGGATCCGCTCGCTCATCACCGACCCGGCCAAGGGAAACAAGATCGCGGTCGAAAGCGCGCACATGATTGCCGACCTGGCTGTTCTCGATCCGGAACTCACCTATTCCGTGCCGCCGGCGGTAACCGCCGCCACCGGCGTCGACGCCATGGCCCATTGCGTGGAAGCCTTCACCAATCGCCGCGCCCATCCGATGATCGACGGCTTTGCCCGAATGGGCTTCAAGCTCGTGGGCAAACATCTCGCCCGCGCAGTCAGGGATGGAGCCGATACCGAGGCGCGAGAAGGGATGATGCTTGCTTCCTACTACGGCGGCATCTGCCTTGGGCCGGTCAATACCGCGGCTGGCCATGCCATCGCCTATCCGCTCGGAACGCGGCTTCGCCTGCCCCACGGATTGGCAAACGCCATCATCTTTCCGCATGTGCTCGCCTTCAACCAACCGGTTGCCGCGGCCAAGACGGCAGAAGTCGCAAGGGCGCTCGGTCTCGGCGAAGATCTCTCCTCCCAGGAACTCCTGGGCGCTGCCCGTGGCTTCTGCCGTGATCTCGGCATCGAGATGTCGCTTGCCGCTCACGGCGCAAGTGCCGACGACTTGCCGCTTTATGCAAGCGAGGCCCATGCCAACCGAAGGCTCATGGACAACAACCCGAGCGATATGAGTGTGGAGGACGTGCTTGCCGTCTACAAGGCAGCCTTTTGATCCATAGACCATGCAAAAAACAAAACCCCGGCGTCTGCCGGGGTTTTTGCTTTGTCGATTACTTGGTCGCTTGGAACAGACGTTCGCGGGATCCGGAAAGGTGGTCATGCATGAGTTGTCTCGCCTTTACGCCTTCACGCGCGGCAATCGCTTCCGCGATCGCTTCGTGCTCCCCGAAAACGCGCGTCAGCCCGGTCGTCTCCCGTTTGACCGAGGCGCCATGAAACCGCATCCCGACCGCGATGTGATCCTTGAGCGCTTCCATTGCCGTGAAAAAATAGCTGTTCTGGGCCGCACGTGCGATCGCAAGATGAAACTGGAAGTCCGCATCCTCCCGGTGCGATTGCCGGTTGGTGGCGTCCCGCATCAGTTCCAACGCCTGGCGGATGGCGGACAAGCTGGCCGCGTCATGCCGCTCGGCAGCAGCCTGCGCGGCAGCCGGCTCGACCGTCAATCGGAACTCGTAGCAGTTCAGAAGATCGGCGACGTTTTCCAGTTGTCCGAAGCCCAGCGGCTCACGCATGCCGACGGCACGAACGAAACTGCCGGCGCCGCGGCGTGAATAGATGAAACCCTGCTCGCGCAGCCGGCGCAACGCCTCTCGAATGATCGGACGCGAAACCTCGAATTCACTTGCCAGTTCGTGCTCGGTCGGCAAGCGCTCGTCCGGCTTGTAGGCGCCGGACTTGATCGCACGGTGCATGCGCTCAAAGACGAGATCGCCGAGGCTCTTGCGTGCTGTTCCGTTCTCCAGTCCCATCCGTCATCCCATCTTGCGAAGGACAGCCTCCGCGATTTCCTTAAGCGTATCCGGCGCGCCGAATCCGCCGGACTTGGCAATGATGCAACGTCCATCGACCTCAGCCAAGCCCAGGCCGGGCAGGCACTCGCCCAGCAGGCGAAAACGCTGGATGCCCATTTTCCTCAAAACTGCCTCTCCAGTTGCGCCGCCGGACAGAAGCAGCGTCCCTGCCCGTTCGACAAGGCCCGGACAGACGCTCTCGGCAAGCGCCTCGGAAACGGCCTCCGGCGTCACCTCCCCTTCACCCGGCACCGCCTGAACGAGCGTGATTGCGCCGCCGGTGTCGTCTGCGGCCGAAAGCCGCCCGTTGGGCGCGGGCAAATAGGATAAGGCAAGGTCGTTGCGAAGCGTGTCGATCTGGGCAAGGGTAATCGGGTCTCGGGACCCAATGACGAACAAAGCCCTACCGGCAATCACCTGGGCAGCCCGCGGTTGTTGACCGCCACTCATCCGTTCGGCAAGCGCCTCGGCCAGACCGCGCGCTCCAATCAGCAGATCCGTACCACTTCTTTCCGCATTCTCAAGCAAGGCGCGCATCTCGGCTTCAGTGGATACGTCCGGGATGATGGCCTTGGCCGCATGCCGGCCGAGCTTCTCGGCAACGGAGATGGGCACATCTACTCCGAAGCCTTGCACGCTGCCGGACATGACAACCCGACCGAAGGCCGGGATGGCGGGCGCCACGAGCGCCGATCCGAAAGACATTGCGTCGAGTTCGGCGACGATGTTGCCCTTAAGACGGGAGTCGACCTTCTTGAAGATGCGCGAACCCGAAGGCAGCGCAGCGAGCGTGGCAACTGTTCGTTGCCGGGCGGATGCGGGGCTGCGTTCTCGCGATCCGAGATTGACCGAAACCACGTCCGGCCCCGTTTTCAGGACATCATCGATCGCTTCGGGCGCCAAAGCGACTTCGACATAAAAGCCCCTCGCGGCAAAGGGCGCCGCGGCATCCAGAGCGCCGGTCAGATCATCAGCGACAATGACGAGCATCTCAAAATCCAGACGATTTGTTGTTATCTTTAATTGTCCATTTTATATTGAAATGTCAATATTTTTTGGAAAGAAATTACAAATTAGGCGCACTCTGCCGCGACCGATGTTAGGCATCGGTTCTCGTCCTTGGGCTTCCGTGCGCCGATTTTCAGGAAGCGCTCGCAATAGGATGGCAACGGCAGGTTTCAGGCCGCGATGCCATAAGCCTCGATCACGAGGACTGCGACGGTTTTCGCCGCTCTCGTCTAAGGGCGCCACGTCATCGGACCGAACAACACTGAGCTTCCCGGGCGCCGTCGCGAACGCATGGTGGCTGGACGTCGCGAGCGTTATCGCTGTGCGACTGGGCGTACCAGTGGCGTCACGCGTCGGATGGTCACGCGGCGGTTATCTTCCGCCGGCTCGGGCGTACTGATCTTGAGGAAACGCTCGCCGTAGCCTTGCGTCACCAGGTTCTCCGCCGGGATGCCGTAGACTTCCGTCAGGAGGACCGCGACGGACTCGGCACGCTCGTCGGAGAGGACGAGGTTCGACCGGTCGGAACCGACAGCGTCCGTGTGCCCCTCGATGAAGAAGGTTTCACCGGGATCCTTGCCGAGCACCTTCTGCATGGCGTCGGCGACCGTTCGCAGCGTCTTTGCCTGTGACATCGACACTTCGGCGCTGCCGGTTTCGAAATGGATCGTGTCGAGATCGATGCGCCGGACCTTGTCACGGAGACGGGCGGAATTGCGGACTTCATCGATGGAATAGACACGCTCCACGCGCTCGACCGGCGGTTCGGACAGAAACGCGTAGTAATCTCGATCCGGCTCCTGCGAATAGTCGACGATGTAGTCATCGACCGGGATCGTCAGGCGCATCGGCGGCAGGTCATAACCGACGTCGACGATCGCCGGGCGCCTTTCGTCCTGATAGTCCGGCGCGTACATCAACACATACTCGTTGCCATCGCTGTCGACGCGCGAGCGCTGCAAGACGTCACCGTAACGGTCATAGACGGTGACGATCCGGTAGCCGCCCGGGCGCACGATCGTTTCACGCACGCGGCCGCGCGGAAGCTCGTCGTAGTACGCCTCCCGCGCGCCGTGGCGCAGGCGCGGACGATCGTCGCCACGCACGAAGATCTGGTCGCCGACGCCAAGGACGACACGATCGTCGAGCCTCTCGACGACGCGCACCTCGGTCACATCATTGTTCGTCGTGCTGTTGACAGTCCTGTTGTTGATGACGGTATTGTTGACGATGTTCGTCGTGTCCGGCACCGCGAATGCTGGCACCGCGTCAACGCGTCGACCTTCCTCCTTGATCCCGGCCTCGATCCTCTGCGCGGCCGTCTGCCGCACGTCGGCCGGGATTTCAGCCTGGGCCGCGGCGTCATCCGTCGGTGGCGCTATGTTCCCCTGGACGCGCAATTCTTCGCGCTGCTTGCGCCGAGCCTCGCGCCCCTGGTTGCCGCCGGACTTGTCGGCGTCCTTGTCACTGTCGAGCACGGCCGCGCCGTTATCGACCGGAAGCACAATGGTTTCGTCGGTCGCTGCCGGATCCTGGGCGATCTTTCGCTTGTCTGCCTTCGTGCGCTTGTCGACGACAACAGGTGCAGGCTTGGCCTGAGGCTCCTCACTCTGGCGCTGTTCGGCCGTCACGGGCTGTTCAGACCCTGGAACGGGCTGCGGCTCACTCTCACCGGTCTGTGGCGCCAGCTTTTGCTCTTCCGGCTGCTGACGTTCAGTTTGCTGCTTGCGCTTCTTGGGCACCGGTACCTGCGCTTCCCCAGCGTTCTGCGGAGTGCTCTCATCTATAGCGGGTTGCTGTCCTTCTGCCTGCTCTTTGCGCTTCTTGCGTTCAGGTGCTTGTTGTTCCTCAGCCTGCCGCGGAGCGCCTTCCTCTATGGCGGGTTGCTGTTCTTCTGCCTGCTGCTTGCGCTTCTTGCGTTCGGGAGCCTGTTGTTCTTCAGCCTTCCGTGGCGCGCTTTCCTCGGTACCGGGCTGCTGTTCTTCAGCCTGTTGCTTGCGCTTCTTGCGCTGAGGCGCCTGTTGCTCTTCAGCCTGCCGCGGAGCGCCTTTCTCGATGGCGGGTTGCTGTTCTTCTGCCTGCTGCTTGCGCTTCTTGCGTTCGGGCGCCTGCTGTTCTTCAGCCTTCCGTGGCGCGCTTTCCTCGGTACCGGGCTGCTGTTCCTCAGCCTGTTGCTTGCGCTTCTTGCGAGACGGCTCTTCTGCCTGGCGCTGCGGCTCCTCGGCCTGCGGTTGCTGCTGTTCTACCTGCCCTTCCCCCCCGTCCTGCTGCTTCTTGCGCTTCTTGAGCAGCAGTAAATCCTCGGGCGACTGCTGGTCGACGCCTTCCTGAGCGACCTGGAACGGCACCCTCAGGTTCTCGGCCAGCGCCGGCTGTATCACGAATGATGCGGCGAAGACTGGAAGGGCCACCGTTGCGAAAAGTTTGGAAGGCATCGACATGATTTTCACTCCTGTTACTGGGAGACCCCAGCGCCCGTTGGCGCTGTACGAACGGCGCGCCTTACGACGCGGCACAAGCGGGGCCATCACCCGAGCCTCCGACTTTTGTGGCAGTCAAAGGCTAGTCCCAACGCAGCAGCGAACAAACGGTTCCGCCCAGCAGACCCTGTTGCGAAACTGCCAACTGCAGGGTCGGGCGGCCGGTCCCGGGAAACGGAAAGGCAAAAATGAGGAGTATCGGCCAGGTGTACGAGCAGCCGTGATCACTAAGATGGCTGTCGGTCGTGGCGATCCACTTGAGCGGCCGCCAGCCGCGACGCTGGCCGATCCGGATTGCCGTTCAGTAGAGGCGCGAGGCGGCATTGGGCATGCTGGGGTTCGATCGCCCCATCGGCGGAGCAGACGTCCGTCCTGTTGATCCTGGATGAAGTGGTATCGGCAAAAAACTCTCTCCGCCGCCACCATTGCTCGCGGGGCTCTCCGGCACGCCGGAAGGCCGCCAGGTGCTGGAAGAGGCCAAGGCCCTGGCCCGCGCTCTTGAGCGACGTCTTGGCAGTTCGGATCCGGGAAGTTTCAATTAGGAGCTCGATCGTCTGGGGTTGAAAGATCCGGCTGTAGTCGATCGCATCAAGGACGTCGCCAGCCTTGTCAATAGGACACCGGGCGGAGTTGAGCCGGGCCTATGAACTCACGTGTGGGCTGAAGAAGGGACTGGGCTTGGGCATGTGAGGCATGTCGGCGATGTGAGGTACCCAGAACCGCTGGGCCAGATTTAAGAAAGAATGCCCAGTATTTCACGGCGCTGTTTAAGGTGTTTCGCGGGGTTCTGTTCCTTCAGCTTTACGAGGTTGAGGACCTTCCAGCGGACAGCCGGAAGATCCGCTGCCTGTGGAAGGCCGATCGCGTCGAAATCGGGCTCGCCGTCATGGAGCGTTAGAAGGAACCGCATGGCCTTTTCATCCAGCCTTGCGAGAATATCGCCGGTCAATCGGTTCCTCACCCCTTCCAACTCGTTAAGGCTGACTGCTTCCGATGTCATGCCCTCGAACTCTTTTACGAAAGCCTCGTCGAGCTTCACGAGCGAGGGACGCACCAATTCGTGCGGCGGTCGGCCGGAGCTTGCGACATAAACGAGGAACGTGTGAAACAACGCATCTGTCAGACCTTCATTCTCATACAGCAGCTTCACGTCGAACAAGTCACGTGGATGCTGGCGGTCGACAGCTGCATGCAGCTTGCCGCCGAAAAGGTCCTCGAACGAAACGACCTTCATTTCCGCAAAGCCGAATTCGTCTTCGACCGCTTCGCTCACGCGTCGTAGTTCAGGCGGGTGGACCGTCCCTCTGGCGACCGGCGAGGTCTCGATCTTGATTTCGGCGCCTCCTTGCCGGACGAGGACGCGCGTGTCGTTGTTGCCTCCGCCGGCTATCCTCTGCACCGTGACACCCCGGAGGTTTCGCAGTAGATCGTGCGGATTTGCTCGAGTGTGGTGTCGATACCTTTCAGCGTCGTCTCGCGATCCTCGATCGGGAGATAGGTCAGATCAATATCGACTGATAGTCGTGGCATGTCGCGGTAGAAGAGGTTGATCGCCGTGCCACCTTTAAGGGCGAAGGTTTCCTGACGTGCAATGAAAGGAAGGGTCTTCACCAGGAGTTCCACTTGCCGCATATATTGCTCACGCGCCACGGGGCGTCTCATTTGGCATCAGCTCGTCTGGAATGGTGATTCGGTAAGCCGGGTGAAGCCGACCACCTGGGGTGAGTGCTCGGTCGCCCGTGCCGAGATCGATCGCCGACATGTCGATGTGCCTGCGCCAAGCGTGCCCGTGCTTGTCTGCATAAACGAAGAAGAGGCGCTTGGTCTTTACACTTCGGCACTCCGCCAGAAGTCTTGTCAGCAGCTTCGGGCGCAGATTGGCCAGGCTCTCGAACGCCATGTCGACGGTGTGGAAGCTTTCGCTCTTTGGCAGCTCATCGAGCATTTCGATGATCGCGCGTTCAGGAGACGACATCGGGATCGGCCAGCGCCACGGGCTCAGGGCGAGCTCGCCGTCGGCATCGTCCGATAGATTGAAATCAGAATGTTCAACGCCGAGGGCCGCGTCTCCAAACAAATTGGCGCTTCTGGTCAGGATCCGCGCATCGGTATGCATTTTCGACAGCCACAACGGAATGTCGGAGCCGTAGAGGCAAAGAACGAACTCGCCGCTGAGCGAGAGATAGTGACTATGGCCCCGCAGGGAGAGAGCACTTGCCCCGCCAACGTGGAATTTGTGCCGCATCAGCCATATGGCCGAAAGCAAAGGGATCTTCCATCCCGTAACGGCATCCGGGTTCGTGTCTGGCGAAAATGGACGTCGATAGAGGCCCGTCAATGCTGGTTCCAACCAACCGCGTTTGACGTAGCCCGAAACCGATTGTCGCGAGATGGCGTGACGAGCCATCCACGCAGTGTCCACCAGGAATCCAGGTGGGACGGCTTGGAGAAGCTGCTTTAGCTTTGTCTCGCTTTGTCCACTCATGTTTGACATTGTAGCGCGTCTGTAAAGTTATCGCCACTGCTACTTTAATGAAAGCTGCAAATGTCAATTGAAAATTGACAAAAATCGTCTCATCCAAAGTGGGTCGTCCGTTTTTTCTCTCGGTTTTTGATAGCTGCAATCAACGCGCCCGGGAATCGTTGGCCTGTTGTCTTCTCGTCCCGTTGCCACCACGAGATCGGATCGCGATAACTGTCGCAGCGATCACCGACGCCTCTCAACCGAGCTCGCATTCGGGATTGCCGGCTCTCTCTACGTTCGGGCGGTCACGCGCGCTCCACGGCTCGCGCTTGTGCAGCACTTCGCCATGGCGACAGGCCCAACCACGAGAGAACGGGCCCCGGACGTTGCCTTTTTGGCAATCGACCTTGCGAATATCTGTGCTTCTTCGGCAAGGGAAACTCTGAATAATTGGCCGTGCAAACAACTCTTCAGAGATCCGCAAGATGGCCTATGTCATTACCGAACCCTGCATCGACGTGAAGGATGGCGACTGCACCGCCGCCTGCCCTGTGGACTGCATTTACGAGGGTGGCCGCACCTTCTACATCCACCCCGACGAATGCATAAATTGCGGGCTCTGTCTTTCGATCTGTCCCGTCGATGCCATTGCCTGGGATCAGGAGATACCAAACAACCAGCGCCACTTCATCGCTGTGAACAAGGAGTTCTTCGGGTCCGATGTCACGGGGATGGGGTCGCCCGGCGGCTGGAGCAAGGAGTGCTCCACGACGCAGGACCATCCTTTCGTTGCCGCCTTCGAGAAGGCAGCCGCGATCGCTTAGCAAGTCCGCCCCCTATAGGAGACCAGAGGGTGACGCCTACCGCCTTGTCGCCGCGCTCACCAGCTGGCGTAATAGGCCCTTGTTGCCGCGGCCAGTTTGGTCACGCGTCCCCGCTCGGCGGTCAGCCGCGGAAGGTCAGCGCGCGCCTGCTGCAGGAGTTCGGCCCGGGCAGCCTCGAAATCGACCCGGGTCAACCGTCCATCGCACAGGATCTCCTGTCCGCCGACATAGAGCGCCTTTGCATGCGCGGCCGTCATCCGGGTAAGCAGCACCTCCGCTTCATCCAGGTCGTCCATCAGGCTGTCGGCAACCAGCGCAGCATAGTCCACGAGCACCAGGTCTTCGTTCGCCGGGGCGTTCACCACCTTGGCGCCGACATGGATCGCGGCATCGAAGACACGTCCCGCCGTAAAGGTTCGCGTCAGGTCGCGGCCGCCATGCAGCAGATGGGCAAGGCGCAATTCGCGCCAGAGATCCTGGTCATCGTCAAAGCCCGTTCCGTCGAGGCCGAACGCGAAAGCGGGGCCGCTTGGCGGAATGGTGGCGACCGGCGCCACGCCTGATCGCAGGCGCAAATTCGCCGACGGGTTCGAAACGAGCTGCACGCCGCGCGCAGCCAGCAGCTCCAACTCGTCCGGTCGCAGCTGGACGCCGTGGGCGACGGCGAGGCGGGGCGACAGGAAGCCGATCTCGTCGAGGTATCGGACAACCCCTTGCGGAAAGCGCCGATCCAGCCATTGCCTCTGCCTCGGGCTTTCAAGGAGATGCATGTGAATGCGCCGGCCGGTTGCGTGAGAGGCCTCGGCGATCGCTTCGAGCAGTGCATTGGAACACCATTGCGGCCCGATCGGACCATACTGCACATCGATCAACGGACTTGTGTTGGCCGCAGCGACCGCGTCGGCTGCCGAGATCTGCACCGATGGCGGCGCATAGCTCGGGATCGAGCCGCTGAGATCGTCCCAGTCTGCCGGATCAAGATATGGCCGCAATCGCTGAGGCCCGCCGTCATAGGCCCACGGATCGTAGTCGAGAAGCGGGCAGGAAAGCGCAAGCCTTATGCCTGCGTCGCACGCCGCGCGCATGACCGCGCCTGCCTCGTCGACGAGACGGTCGATGTTCAAAGAATTATGGCAATGCATGGTCGCGCCGACGCCCGTTTGCGCCAACCTTGAGAAGGCCACCAGCGCTTCCAGATAGGGCTCGGTTCGCGGTCGAAGCCGAAGTCCCGGGATCCACACTTCCAGGGCATCGTCCGCGTTGCCAAAATCGAGCGTGCGGATGCCATAACCATGGTCATGGGCGTTGACGGGCGGCGGCATAAGCAAAGCACCGGCCGGGATCGTCGTCCATGAGGCGCCCTCAGGCAAATGATCCAACAGATTTTGCGTGCGCCCTGCGGCCTCGTGGCCCGGTCGCAAGAGAAGTCGCCCGGGAACGGATGCTGTATTCACGGATGGATCGCCTCCATGATCTGGTCGCTGAACCTCTGCAGTTCCGCGCCGACAAATTCGATGACGGCTTCCGCCGCATGCGTGCGCTGCCGGCGTCGCTGCACCAGAATCCCGACATGCAGGTTCTGAAGGCGCGAGCCGGAAAGCGGTATGGCGACGAGATCGCCCGATCTGATCTCGGCGAGGAAACCGATCGGCGTGAAGAAAGCCACGCCCTGACCGGACAGGATGAAAGGTTTGAGCATCATCTGGCTGTTCGAGAGAACAAAAGGCCGCCCGGTCCGCTCGAAGACCGAGAGTTCGATTTCGATGAGCGAGCGGATCGGTTGCGTGTCGAGTTGCAGGAGAAGGTCGTACTGGGCGCATTCGGCAAGCGAAACCTGCCGCTGTTTGGCCAGCGGATGTTCCCGTCCGACGAAGGCCATCAGCGGCATCGGCACGCGAAAGAGCATCTCGGTATCGTCAGGCCGGGCCAGATCGAAGGTCAGGCCCATATCGACATCGCCCTCGGCGACCAGGCTGCTGATATTGCCGTGGCCGGCGGTGTGGATGTGAAAGCTCACGCCGGGATGGATACTGTGGAACGCGTTGACCATGTCCGGCAGGAATTGGATCGCCAGGCTATCGAGGCAGGACATCTGCACCCGACCAGTCTTTTTCCCCTGCAGGGCGCCGAGGTCGCTGCGCAGCAGTTCGAAATTTTCCAGCGTCACCCGGGCGTGGCGCAGCACGTTTTCCCCGGCAACAGTCAGCCTCAGACCATTCGAGAGCCGCTCGAAGAGCGCGATCCCAAGCTCGTCCTCCAGTTTCTTGATCTGCCGGCTGACCGCCGAGGATGCGACATGAAGCTCCTCGGAGGCCTTGCGAATGGACCCGGACCGAGCGACCGAGACGAAGTATTTCAGGATGCTGGCGTGCATTCGATTGGACCCCTCCTCCCCTGGGCCCCGACCTATAACACGCTCACCGTCCCCTCCAAACGGGCGCGCGCTTCTCCTGAAAAGCGCGCACACCTTCCAGCGCATCCTCGCTGTTCAGCGCCTTCACAAGCGCGGGCGTGCGTAATCCCTGGGCTTCCGCCGGAGACAGGTGTGCGGTGCGATTGACCGTCTGCTTGATGGCGCGCAGCGAGAGCGGCGCACAGGCGACGATTTCCTTCACCCAGCGGGAGACGGCCGCGTCGAGCTCGCCCGGTTCGGCAAGTTCGTTGACGATACCAAAGGCGTGCATCTCGGCGGCCGAGAACCGCCGACCGGTCAACAGCACACCCATGGCAAGGTTGTGCGGGATCCTGCGCTGAAGAAGCACCATGCCGCCATCGAGCGGCAGGCGCCCGACGCGAGCCTCGGGCAGGCCGAAGGCCGCCTCCGTCGAAGCTATGACGATATCGCAGCCGAGAACCATCTCGAATCCACCACCGAGCGCATAGCCATTGACCCTCGCGATGACAGGAACATCCAGAGAGCGGCGAAAGGCCAGTCCTCCAAAGCCGTTCGGCCGGCTTTCGGTCCAGTAATCAAGGCCGGTCTTTTCAGCCCCCTTCAGATCCGCCCCGGCGCAGAACGCCCGTTCGCCGGCGCCCGTCAAGACGACGCAGCTGATGTCGTCGCGTGCTTCGATCTCCTCCCAGATCGCATCCAGTTCGCGCTCGGTTGCGGCATCCACCGCGTTCATCCGCTCGGGACGGTTGAGAGTGACGCTTGCGACGCGATCCTCTACCACGAAGGTGACGCTCATGCCGCATCTCCCTGACGAACCGAAAGCCCCGAAAGGATCTCGTCATTGTGCTCGCCGAGCGTCGGCGGCGCGATGCGAACCGTCACGGTCGCCGCCGACATGTCGATCGGCGAACCAACCAGCCGGATCGGACCGGCCTTCGTCTCTCCCGCGTCCAGGATCATGCCGTTGATCGTCGTCTGCTCGTCGTTAAGGGCTTCGGGAAGCGAGCGTACCGGTGCGCAGAGAATGTCCACCTGTTCCAAGCGGCCGAGCCAATGGGCGCTGCTGTTTTTTGCGAACGCCTCGCGGAAGATTTGCTGCAAATCCGGACGGCGCTGCATCTGCGCGTCGAAATCGACAAATTGCGGCTGGAGGGACAGGTCCTCGATCTCAAGGGCATTGCAGATGTCGCGCAGCGGATTCTGCTTGAAGGCACCGACCATGACGATGGCGCCGTCGGTCGTCTCGAACACGCCCGTCAGCGGGAAGGCGCCCCAGTTCAGGTCCTTTTCCCGCATCATGTGCGTGGTGCCTTCCTGCATCTGCATGGCGAGCATCGAACTGTAGAGGCTGACCGCCACTTGCTGGCCGTGCCCGGTCTTTTCGCGATGCAGCAAGGCAAGCAGAATGCCCTGCACCAGGTGCATGCCGGCCGAGTAGTCGGCAAGCGGCGTCGCGTAGATCGACAGCGGATGGCTCGCGTCGGACTTGCGCCGCATGACGCCCGAAAGCGCCTGCGCCAGGATGTCCTGCCCGCCCTTGTGCCGGTAGGGACCCTCAAGGCCGAAGCCCGTGCCGACGGCGTAGATCAGCCGTGGGTTTGTCCGCCTCAGCTCTTCATAGCCGAAACCCATGCGCTCCATGACGTCAGGACGGAAATTGTTGACGACCACGTCGGCAGTGTCGATCAGCGCGCGGACGGCTGCCCGCGCCTCGTCCTGCTTGAGGTCGAGTGCAAGGCTCTTCTTGTTGCGGTTGAGCGAGGAGAAAACCGGATTGTTGAGGCCATCCGGGTCGGAGCCCAGCGACCAGCGCGAGAGGTCGCCGATCTTGGCCTTTTCGACCTTGATGACCTCGGCGCCGTAATCGGCCAGCATCTGCGTGCAGCACGGGCCAAGCATGACCTGGGTAAAGTCGACGACGCGGATACCGTCGAGGGGAAGAGACGTCATTCTGCGGCCTCCAGATAGGTTGCATTTTCGGATGGTACGTCGCCGGGATCGGCGCCCTGCGCCCGCAGCTGCTTCTGGATCGCCTTGACGTCGGCGTCTCGCACCTTGACGCCGGCATTGAGCGCGACGGTGGCGGCAACACCGGCCGCCTCGCCCATCGCCATGCAGGGCGGGATCTCGCGGCTCGATTTTTGCGCCTGAATGGTCGCGGAATAATGCCGGCCTGCGACGATCAACTGATCGACCTCCTTGGGCAGCATGGCCCTATAGGGCGTGTAGTAGTCGCGGCCACGGCACACGGTGTCGGTGAAGTGCTGGCGGTTCATCACGTCGTCCTTGGTGACGACATATTCGCCCTGGAGCAGTCGCGACTGGCGCACGCCCGTCTGCGGCGCAAAGTCGATCACATGGGCATTTTCGAAGCCCGGCAGGTTGGCGCGGGCGAAGTCGAGCAGGCGGGCAATGCGGCCACGGCCCTCGAGTTCCGCATAGGTTAAGTCTTCGACACGGAGGCCAGAGAGCTTCGGCATGTGCGGGCAGTTGAGCCAGATGACGCCCGGCAGCGGGGTCTTCAGCCACCAGAACGACCAGCAACCGCCAATCAGACGCTTGGCCTCGTGGTCGATTGCCTTGAACTTTTCGGGTTCCTCGAATTCGAAGCGCTCGGCGGCTTCAGTGTCGATGCCCCCCCAGCGGGAAACCGTCGTCAGGATGAAATTGCCGTCCGTATGCTGGGCGCCGGCATCGGCCGCGACGTCGAGGTCGCCCGAGGCGTCGATGACGACGTCGCCCATGATGGCCTCGCGGCCGGATTTCGTCTGGCAAACCACACCCTTGATCGTGCCGTTCTCGACGATCGCCGAGGAGAACCAGCTATGGGTCCTCAGCTTCACGCCGGATTCGCGCAGGATGTCGTAGGAGACGCGCTTGAAGGCGTCCGGATCGAAGGCGGCCGCATAGCAGATCGGGTGCGGCGCAGACGGCGTGTGGAAGTCGAACAGGCCCCAGCGCGCCCATCTTTGCCAGGCTTCCGGCGTATCGCGAATATCGAGCTGGCGGTCGCCATCCGTCGGCGTGACGCAAAGGCCGAGCGTCTTCATCCGTTCGATCATTTCCATGCAGATGCCACGCACGGTGATTTCGACGCCGTTGACCATGTCGTCGAGCACCAGAACCATACCGCCTGCGGCAAGGCCACCGACATAGGGATAGCGTTCGATAAGCGTGACGCTGGCTCCGGTGCGTGCCGCCGAAACCGCGGCGGAGATCCCAGCCGGTCCACCGCCGACGACGACGACGTCCGAGCGGTCGACGATCCGGGCATTGCGCAGGGGTTCTCTGATTGTTTCCATGGTCGTTCCTCCATAGGGGACGTGTCCGGCGAAATGTGAGGAGCTCACAGCCAGTGACTTCGTCGGTTGACCGGACCCGGTTATCCAGGTCCGGCAGCAAAGGGTTTGGGGGTCAGTGGTCTGTCGTCGGTTTCCAGCGGACGATCTTCGATTCCGCGTAGGAGACGGCAAAGAAGAGAACCACGGCAAGCGAGGCCGCAATCACCACCGTCGCGTAAAGCAGCGGCGAGCGGAAATTGTAGGTCGCCTCGATGATCAGCGCACCGAGACCGTAGCTGGAGCCGATCCATTCGGCGACGATCGCGCCCATCACGCTGCTGGTTGCCGCAATCTTCAGCGCGGCGAACAGAAAGGGCAGCGAGCCCGGCAGGCGAACCTTCCAGAAGATTTCGGAATTGCTGGCAGACAGGATGCGCATCAGGTCGAGCATTGCGGGGCTCGCCGACTTCAGTCCCTGCACCATGTTGACCAGCGTCGGGAAGAAGCAGATCAGGCCGGCGATGATGATCTTCGGCGCGATGCCGTTGCCGACAAGCAGCACCAGGATCGGGGCAAGCGCGATGATCGGGATCGACTTGATGATGACGGCGATCGGATAGAAGGCGCGTTCCGCGAGCGGGCTATAGACGAACCAGACCGCCAGAAGGACGGCGATGACATTGCCGAAGATAAAACCGAGAACGGCCTCCATGAGCGTCGGCCAGAAGTTCGTCCAGAGCACGCCGGCGTTTTCGCCGAAGGCCTTGATGACGTCGACCGGTCCGGGCGCCATGAAGGTCGGCACCGAAAAACCCCAGACGACGAGTTGCCACAAAAGGATGCAGCCAAGGATCGCGAGTGTCGCCGGAAGATGTCGCAGGATCGCAGCGGCAAGACCATCGAGTATCCGGAACCGGTTGCCGTCGGTCAAAGCGCGGCCTTCCGCCTGTGAAGGAAGGGCATTCGCCATCAGCATTCTCCCAAAAGTTTGCGCAGGTGGGCGGTCACCTGGATGAACTCGACCGTGTCGCGCATCGCGAGAGTTCGCGGATAGGGCAAGTCGACTTTCATGAACTCTTTGACGCGGCCGGGATGGGCGGCGAGCATCAGCACATGTTGACCGAGGAAGACGGCCTCGGGGATCGAATGGGTGACGAAGAGGATCGTCGTGCCGGTTTCCTGCCAGAGGCGCAGCAGTTCTTCGTTCAGCTTGTCGCGCGTGATCTCGTCGAGCGCGCCGAAAGGCTCGTCCATCAAGAGAATACGCGGGCGGGTCACCAGTGCCCGGGCGATCGCCACGCGCTGGCGCTGGCCGCCCGACAATTCGTGCGGCATCGCCTTCTCGCGCCCCTTCAAGCCCACGAGGGCGAGAAGCTCTTCCGGATCGGCATAGGTCGCGCCCGGTTCGCGTTTTCCCACCAGCAGCGGGAGACGTACATTGTCGATCACATTGCGCCACGGCAGCAGCGTCGCTTCCTGGAAGACGAAGGCGAAATCGCGCCCCTCGCGCGCCTTGCGCGGTGTCTGGCCATGGACGGACACCGAACCGTCGGTGATGTGCACGAGATCCGCGACGGTACGCAGCAAAGTCGACTTGCCGCAGCCGGATGGGCCGAGCATGGTCACGAGCGAGCCGGCCGGTATCTCGACCGAGACATCGGAGAGTGCGGTGAAGCCTGAATCATCCGCGCCAAAGCGAATGTGAAGGTTCTTCACCGACACCGCGGCGTTGCCGAGCGAAGCCTGGCCGGGTCTGATAAGCGTTTCCAACATCGCCTTATCCTACGCTCTTGCGGACATCGGCCGTCGCATCCAGGATTGCCATTGTGTAGACGTCATCGACGTTGGGAACCGGACCTGTGAACTGGCCGAGGTCCGCATATGTCTTGATTTGCTCCGCCCAGTTTGCCTGGTCCATGCCTCCCCAACCCTCGCTCGCGGTGGTTTCGTTGAACACGAACTTCATCAGCGGTCCGATGGCCTCCAGCTCGCTCGCCTTGTCGAGGTTGGGGTAGGATTCAAGCAGGATGTCGACGGCCTCTTCCTGATGGTCGCGGGCATAACCCCACCCGCGCGCCGAACCGGATACGAAGGCTGCGAGCTGGTCCGCGTGATTTTGCAACTGGTCGTCGGTGGTATAGTAGACGTTGGCATAAAGCCGGATACCGCCATCCCAGAGCGTCAGATCGACCCGGTCATCCCCAAGCACTTTCAGGGCGTTGACGTTCGTCAGCCAGCCACAGACCGCATCGGCCTGGCCGGTCACGAGCTGGTTCATGTCCGAGCCCATGTTGACGATCTTGACCTGGTCTTCCGATATGCCGTTCTTGGCGAGAAGCGCGCGCAGAAGAATGACCGAGGTCGGGATCGCGGCGATCGTCTTGCCAATCATGTCCTGAGGCTTGGCGATCGGATTTGCCTTGCGAGAGAAATAGGCGAAGGGATGTTTTTGGTAGCCGGCGGCGAATGCCTTGATCGGTGCGCCGGCCGAACGAGCCAGCATGACTGACGGGCTGGAGGAAATCTGACCGATGGTCGACTGGCCAACGGCAACACCCGCAACACCATCGACATTCGGTCCGCCGGGCACGATTTCGAGCTCTATGCTCTTCTCGGCGTAGTAACCCTTCTTGCGGGCCACGAGCTCTCCGAGAAGCCCGTTCGATGGCAGCCAACCGAGCTGCATGCGTATCGTCGCGGAATCGGCCGCAAGGCCTGGTGAAACATTGATGAGGCTATGAGTTGCGGCAATCGCGCCCATTGCGGCCGCATTCGAAAGGAAACCTCGGCGGTTCATCATAAAACGAGACATATCGTTCCCCTTGCTTGTTATGGGAGCGATGATGATGGAATTTGGCATCTCATAAAGCACAATTTTTAGCGGTTGGCATTGCCGATACGGCAACGCTCGGGTCGGAATTTAGGTTTGCCGTTTTGGCAATGACGGGGTCGAAAGATTGTTCTTTCTGCCGGATCCATCGCATCCGATAAGCAGAGACATGATCAAAGTGTGAGCGCCGCGGAGGATAGATATGGTGCAGAAAAACCTGATCGATGGGGAATGGATCGCCGGTAGCGAAGCGTTCCGCAACATCAACCCGTCCGATACCAACGACGTGGTCGGCGAATACGCCCGCGCGTCAGCCGAGGATGCGCGCGCAGCGATCGCTGCCGCCAAGGCGGCGTTTCCGGCCTGGTCGCGCTCCGGTATCCTCGAGCGCCACGCGATCCTGAGGAAGACCGCCGACGAGATCCTTGCCCGCAAGGACGAACTCGGAAAGCTCTTGTCGCGTGAGGAAGGCAAGACCTTGGCCGAAGGCATCGGCGAGACGGTGCGCGCCGGCCAGATCTTCGACTTCTTCGCCGGCGAGTGCCTGCGGTTGGCGGGCGAAGTGCTGCCGTCGGCAAGACCCAATATCGGCGTCGAGATCACCCGCGAGCCGATCGGTGTCGTCGGCATCATCACGCCCTGGAACTTCCCGATCGCCATTCCCGCCTGGAAGATCGCGCCGGCGCTTTGCTACGGCAACACCGTCGTCTTCAAGCCGGCCGAACTGGTGCCCGGCAGTTCCTGGGCGATCGTCGACATTCTTCACCGTGCCGGCCTGCCGAAGGGCGTCTTGAACCTCGTGATGGGCAAGGGCTCGGTCGTCGGCCAGGCCATGCTCGACAGCCCGGACATTCACGCCATCACCTTCACCGGCTCGACCGGCACGGGAAAACGCGTGGCGCTCGCCTCCGTCGAACACAATCGCAAATACCAGCTGGAGATGGGCGGCAAGAACCCGTTCGTCGTACTTGACGACGCCGATCTTGCGGTCGCGGTCGAGGCGGCGGTCAATTCCGCCTTCTTCTCGACCGGCCAGCGCTGCACCGCATCTTCGCGCCTCATCGTCACCGAGGGCATTCACGATCGCTTCGTGGGGGCCATGGGCGAACGGATGAAGGGGCTTGTGATCGACGACGCCTTGAAGGCCGGCACCCAGATCGGTCCGGTGGTCGATGAGAGCCAGCTCAACCAGGACACCGACTATATCGCCATCGGCCGCCAGGAAGGCGCCAAGCTTGCCTTCGGCGGCGAGCTTCTGAAGCGCGACACGCCCGGCTTCTACCTGCAGCCGGCGCTGTTTACCGAAGCGACGAACGCGATGCGCATTTCTCGGGAAGAGATCTTCGGGCCGGTCGCATCCGTCATCCGCGTCAAGGACTACGATGAGGCGCTCACTGTCGCCAACGACACGCCCTTCGGTCTGTCCTCGGGCATTGCCACCACCAGCCTCAAGCACGCGACCCATTTCAAGCGCAATGCCGACGCCGGCATGGTGATGGTCAACCTGCCGACGGCGGGCGTCGACTTCCACGTGCCCTTCGGCGGCCGCAAGGGCTCGTCCCACGGCTCACGCGAGCAGGGGCGCTACGCCGCCGAGTTCTACACCACCGTCAAGACGGCCTACACGCTCGCTTAAATGTGAGACAAGCCCCGGCGTCCAACATCCATCTCGGTGTTGGGCGGCGGGGCTGTTTCGATATACAGATCAGGCCGCAAGGATAATTGCCGAGGCCGCCAGCTCAGAAGGTCGCGATTTTCTCTCAGAGAACGGGATAGAGGCCTCGCGAAGACACCACGTACTGGATCGCCGCAAGCAGGATCGCGATCACAACGGTCACACCGATACGCAACGTTCTTTCAAGGAAGGTTTCCTGGCCCTGCATCGTCAAACCTCGTTCTGAAACAGGTGTATCGACAATCGGCAAGGTCAGAGTATCAGGCGCGCGAGCGCGAGCACAGACCGCAATGACAAGTCGCAGAACGGGAACGACCTTTAAAAACCCGTCCGCCGCTTCAGATCAGAGACGGACGGGAGCCCCGGGGAGAAGAAGCGGCCTAGAAAGCAGCTCGCCTGTCGTATCTCGCGAGACGGGCAAGCAGATAGTCCACTTCCGCCCGCGCTGTCGGGGTCAGCATCTGGGCTGGCTTGCGTTGCGCGTCGGTGGCGATAACGCCGCGACGCTTCAGAACGTGCTTGCGAATGGCAAGGCCTATCCCGAGCTGCTGCTCGTAACGGATCAACGGCAGGTGCGCGTCGAATAGATCGTGCGCTTCATCCCTTTTCCCGGCCGCAGAAAGCTCCATCAGTTCGGTAAGCATGTCCGGAAAACCGTAGCCGGTCATGGCACCATCGGCACCGCGCTCCGGCTCAAAGTCGAGGAAGAGGCCGCCATTGCCGCACAGGATGGAAAATTCGCGAAGTTCGCCCGCCTTCTGCATGGCGCGCAACTTTGATATTTTCTCAAGACCGGGCCAGTCCTCGTGCTTCAGCATCAGGCAGGACGAATGGTTGGCGATTATCTTCGCGATGACGCCAGGCGCCATGACAACAGTGAGGGTCAGCGGATAGTCCTGCAAAACCCACGGCACATCTTGGCCGACCGCTTCCACCGCACCTGCGAAATAGTTGACGATCTGATCATCCGTGCGCAGCGCAGGTGGCGGAGCGATCATGACGCCGGCAGCACCCATCTCCATCGAGTCACGCGCCAGCGAGCGCATGCTGGCAAAACCTGGAGCGGATACCCCGACGATGACAGGAATCTTCGACCGGGAGACCACCCGCTTGACGATGGCTCTGCTTTCCTCCGGTTCGAGCTTCGGGGCCTCGCCCATGATCCCAAGGATCGTGACGCCGGTGCAACCGCTCTCCTCATAAAAGTCTGTCAACTTGTCGATCGAATTGAAATCGATCGAGCCGTCCTCGAAGAACGGTGTCGTCGCAATGGCGTAGACGCCCTTGGATTGCGTGCTGAACGTCATTTCTGGCTTTCCTTCCAGGCCTCGTACCGGGCCTTCGTTTCAGCGGTCATCGGGTAAAGACCGGGAAGCGGCACACCCCGATCCACTTCACTCATGATCCAGGCTTCCATACGCTCCTGCTCGGGTGCCTCAGCGAGCACCTCTTCGAGAAGCGCGGCCGGGATCAGGACTGCGCCGTCGTCGTCGACGACGACAATATCATCAGGCAGAACGGCGACGCCGCCGCAATTGATCGGCTCCTGCCATCCAACGAAGGTCAAGCCTGCGACTGAAGGCGGTGCCGCAACACCATTGCACCACACCTTCATGCCGCTCGCCAGCACCCCCTCGGCGTCCCGCATCACGCCGTCGGTAACGAGGCCGGCAACTTTGCGTTTCGCCATGCGGGCACACAGGATGTCGCCGAAGATGCCGGCATCACTGACGCCCACTGCATCGGCAACGGCGACGCAGCCCTCTGGCATCACTTCGATCGCCGCCCGCGTGGAGATTGGCGACGCCCAGCTCGCAGGCGTGGCGAGGTCTTCCCGGGCAGGAATGAACCGCAGCGTAAAGGCCTTGCCGACAACCCGTCCCTGGCCGGGCTTCAGTGGTTTCGTGCCGCGCAGCCAGGTGTTGCGAAGCCCTTTTTTGAGGAGAACCGTGGTGAGCGTCGCGGTGGAGACGCTCGTCAGAGTTTCAACGACGTGAGGCTCAAGTGTCATTAGAAACCTCGCACATCAGATGCTGTTGATCAGCCCGCCATCGACACGGATGACTGAGCCGGTGATATAGGATGCGCGGGGGCTCGCAAGGAAGCTGACGGTGTCGCCATATTCCTTCGGATCGCCGTAGCGGCCGACCGGGATCGACGCGGTGCTTTCAGCCGTGACCTCGGCGACGGGGCGCTTCTCGCGCTTGGCCTTCTGTTCGTCCAGAAAGACGATCCGCCCGGTGGCAATACGCCCCGGCAGTACGATGTTTGCGGTGATACCGTCGCGACCAACCTCACGCGCCAGGGTCTTCGACCAGCCGACCAAGGCCAGGCGCAGGCTGTTCGATATCCCGAGATTTGCAATCGGCACGACGACGCCGGAGGACGTCGAGGTAATGATGCGTCCCCATTTGCGCTCGCGCATACCCGGAAGCACCGCATCGGTGACCGCGATCACCGAGCGAACCATGAGGTCGAAATATTTCGACCAATCGTCGGGCGGCTGTCCGGCGGCGGGCGTTGGCGGCGGCCCCCCGGTGTTGTTGACAAGGATGTCGACCGGTCCGAACGCAGCCTTTATGGCATCGAGCTTCTGACCGATCAGGGAAAGGTCGCCGATATCCCAAACGAGCGGAATGGCCTTGCCGCCTGCGCCGCTGATTGCCTCTGCCGTCGCCGTGGCGCTTTCCTCGTGGATGTCGGCGACAACGACGGAAACGCCTTCTGCCGCGAGCGACCTGGCGATCGCGCCGCCAAGCCCACCACCGGCGCCGAATACGAGCGCCGTCTTGCTGTTCAACTGAAGATCCAACTCTTCCTCCTGTTGTTTGACGGCACTATGCCAAGGTGGAAACGGAAGAAAAACCTTCCTTTTTATCCCTTCAGACGATAGTAAAAATAACGATGGAAACGCGCTTTCTCGAAACCTTTCTGGCGGTGGTCCAGCATGGCTCGCTCGCCGAGGCATCACGCCGCATGGGCGTCACGCCAGCGGCGGTCGCGCAACGGATCCAGGCGTTGGAAGACGAGATCGGACTGCCTCTTCTTGCGCGATCAGGCCGGCGGGTGAAGCCAACCGAAGCGGGCGTCGCAATCCTGGAAAAGAGCCGGCGCGTTCTGGCCGAAGTCAGGCAGTTGAAAGGCGTGGCGCGCGACGACCAGGCATTCGGAGAACTCCGTCTGGGAGCCATCTCGACGGTTCTGACCGGCCTGCTTCCGAACGCCTTGCGGCGGGTTTTCGACAGGACGCCGGGCATCGACATCTTCCTGCTGCCGGGAACGTCGGCCGAACTCTATAACAGTGTCGCTGAAGAGAAGATCGACGCGGCAATCCTTGTCAAACCGCCCTTCCCCATTCCAAAGACGCTCAACTGGGACCTCATCCGGTCGGAACGGTTCGTACTCCTGGCCCCCCCGGACCTTTCAGAGACCCCTGTCGACCGCCTGCTTCGCGAGCAACCGTTCATTCGATACGACAGAAGCAACTGGGGTGGCCGACTGGCCGATACCTACCTTCAAACCCAGCGAATTCTCCCTCGAGAGTGGCTGGAGCTCGATTCACTGGAAGCCATATCGATGATGGTTGAGGCTGGGCTCGGCGTGTCGCTGATGCCCGACTGGCGCTCGCCGCTCTTCGACAAGCTGCGCGTCGCGCGGCTACCGCTGCCGAACGCGCCGAGCCGTGAGATCGGTTTGCTCAGGCCACGCAACGCACCGTCTGGCCGACTGATAGAGATCGTCCTCGACGCCATCCGATCATAGAAAACGAGGGGCACGTCGGCGGTCGAGTTCTAGGAGATTTGCTCTAAGCAGCGGCCTGCCGCCGGAACCGAGGCCGGCGATCCGGCAACGCGAGCACAGATTATTCGCCAACTCCGAAATAACATTTCTGTCCGTGACGGATTATCGGACCGGGCTGCACCGCACTATCGTCACTCTTGGTCGATCCGGGCTCCTAGATGAGTATGTACCTCGATCGGCCCACGGCATTTCAAACCCGTTCACACGCCACCAACCCGCAGAACCACCCCGAGATCGTTCGCACCAGCGCCCGACGCAAGGAACCGTCATGACCACACAAAAGGTAATCTCCATCGCGATTTTGAAGGCCAAACCGCACCAACGCGAGGCCCTCCGGCAAGGCCTGCTTGGTCTCATCGCTCCAACGCGGGCAGAACCCGGCAACCTCGACTATGTCTTGTTCGAGCTGCGAGATGAGCCCGGTACCTTCTACATGCGCGAAGCTTTCGCCGACCAGCTTGCGCTCGACGCGCACTTCGCAACACCCCATTTTCAAGCCTTCGCGACCGAAATCGATACCCTCCTTGAAGAACCTCTGCGCCTGATTTTCTTGGATCAGGTCTCCCCGTGAGCCGCGGTGACGATCTCGAACTTGCGGGCGGTATCGCCGGAGCAACTGGTTAGGAGGCGAAATTGCGCTTGTAGGTCGACGCGATCAACGCTGCAGCGCGTTCGAATGCCTTGTCCTCGTCGCGTTCTTCGATCGCGACGAGGATCGCCTCATGCTGGGCCAGGGATTGGCCGAAACCGCCTGTAGCCGCCATCGTCTTCGGGATGCTGATGGAGAGCGCTGCCCGAATGACGGAAGCAACCGGCAAGAGGAAGCGGTTGTGCGCGGATTGAAAGATGTTGAGGTGAAAGGCGATATCAGCCTCGATCGCGTCTTCGACACGAGCGCCGCCTTCCGCCATTCGTGCGAAAGCGGCCCGAATCTCTGCATGCTCGGCCGCAGATCCGCGTCTGGCGGCAAGGCGTGCAGCAAGCGGTTCGATCGACAGGCGGAGCTCGAACAGTTCTTCGGCAAGCGTTGCCTGATCCTCCGCGTCACTTTGCCACGAAAGCACGACGGGATCGAGGGTGTTCCAGTGTTCGGCCGCCCGCACGCGTGTCCCGAGGCGGGGCTTTGCCTCAATGAAGCCCTTGGTCGACAGGATCTTCAGCGCTTCGCGCAACGTCGTGCGGCTGACGCCGAGCGTCGCCAGCATGTCGGCTTCCTTGGGCAGGGTATCGCCAACCTTCAGCTCGCCGAGCGTGATGCGGCGGCCAATATCGCCTGCGATGCGAGCAGGCAGGCCGCGATCCTCCCGAGCGATTGCCTTCATGCCCACTCTCTCCATTGCATCTCCGCCCCGTTCATAGCCGGTCGCCCCGATCAGGAAAAGCCACCCATCGCGGCCGCGTAGCGGCGGGTCATCTCGATGCCAATCGCGGTCGGTCGCATGGCCGGCGCACGGTCGTGGATGGTTATGCCCGCCCGTTCGCCGAAAAGGCGCTTCCCGTAACAAAGCAGCGTCTCGATGCCCTGCATGGTGAAGACCACGCCGGGCAGCATCTGCCGATAAGCCTCTTGCGCGTGCTCGTCCCAACCGTCTGAAAAGAACTCGTAGGCGCGCACGGCATAGTCGATCGAATCTGGCGCAAGGATCAGGCCGTGGCAACCGATGCGCAGGTTCTCGAGCAGCTCGAGGCCCGCACGACCATTAAATACCGGCAACCGGCCCTCGGTAACCTCGATGAGATGGGCGATGTCGACGACAGGCCCCTCGCCCTTGACCAGCCGAATGTTGGGGTGTTGGCGCACCAGCTCGCGAATATCTGCGGCCGTCAGCCCTCGTCCCATCAGGGCCGGGGCGTTCTGAATGGCAAGCGGCAGCTCGGTCTGATCGGCGACGCGGCCGAAGAAGCGGATGTACTCGGCGGCCGAGAACTGGCCGACCATCGGCGGCTGGAGGATCAGCCAGTCGGCGCCGGCCCGTGCCGCATGGCGCGCCTGGCGCACCTGTTCCTCGACCGACGCGCCAAAGATCGTCAGGACGACCGGCACCTGGCCGGCCGTATCCTCGACCAGCCACTCCATGATTGCCATGCGCTCGACCTCGTCGAGCTTGGAGGCCTCGGTCGCAAGGCCGAGCCCTGCCATGCCGTGCACGCCGCTTGCCAGGCAGATCTCCGTCTGGCGGCGCATGGCGGCACGATCGAGCTTTTCGTCCTTGTCGAAAAGCGCGTAGAGGATGGCGTGGATGCCATGAAGGCTTTCGATACGGAAGTCGTCCACCGTCGCCTCCTCAATGGCTTTCGCGCGCAACTGCGTGGCCGCGGCTGCCGACAAGAAAATCGAGATCCGCGCCGGTGTCGGCCTGCATCACGCGCTCGACATAGAGGCCCTGATAACCACCGACCATTTCCGGGGGTGGCGCGGTCCAGGCGGTTTTTCGGCGCGCCAGTTCCTCGTCGCTCACGTCGAGGTGGAGTCGGCGGCCGGCAACGTCGAGCTCAATCCAGTCGCCATCCCTTACCAGGGCCAGCGGGCCGCCAACCGCAGCTTCGGGTGCCGTGTGCAGGACGACGGTGCCAAAGGCCGTCCCCGACATGCGGGCATCCGAGATCCTCACCATGTCGCGCACGCCCTTTTTCAGGAGCTTCTGCGGGAGAGCCATGTTGCCGACCTCAGCCATGCCCGGATAGCCCTTCGGGCCGCAGTTCTTCAGCACCATGATCGAGGTCTCGTCGATGTTAAGATCCGGGTCATCGATCCGCGCCTTGTAGTGGTCGATGGTTTCGAACACGACAGCGCGGCCGCGGTGTTGCATCAGCGCCGGGGTCGCCGCGGAAGGCTTGATGATCGCGCCGTCAGGCGCAAGGTTGCCGCGCAACACGGCGATGCCGCCACTCGACGTCAGGGCCCGATCGAGCGGCAGGATGACGTCGTCGTTGTAGTTCTCGACAGATTCGATGTTGGCGCCGACGCTTTGGCCGGTCACCGTCAGGGCGCTGAGTTCCAGAAGCGCAGCAATCTCGTTCATGACGGCGGGCAGCCCGCCGGCATAGTGGAAATCCTCCATCAGATAGCGCCCCGAAGGCATGAGGTTGAGGATGGTCGGAATATCGCGGCCGAGCCGGTCCCAGTCGTCGAGAGAGAGCTTCGTGCCAATCCGCCCGGCGATTGCCAGGAGATGCACAACGGCGTTGGTGGAGCCGCCGATCGCACCGTTGACGCGGATGGCATTGGCGAAGGCGTCACGGGTCAGGATCTTCGACAGGCGCAGGTCTTCGGCAACCATTTCGACGATCCGCCGCCCGGTTAGCCGCGCCAGCCGGGCGCGGCCCGCATCAACCGCCGGACAGGCGGCATTGCCGGGCAGCGCAAGCCCGAGCGCTTCAACCATGGACGCCATGGTCGAGGCGGTGCCCATCGTCATGCAATGGCCTGGCGAGCGCGACATGGCGCTTTCGGCCGCCATGAAATCCTGTTGAGACATGACACCGGCACGCACGTCTTCGGAAAACTTCCAGACATCGGTGCCTGAGCCGATCGTGCGACCCTTGAAGCGGCCGTTCAACATCGGCCCGCCGGAGATGACAATCGAAGGAAGATCGCAGGAGGCGGCCCCCATCACCAACGACGGCGTGGTCTTGTCGCAGCCCGCCATGAGCACGACGCCGTCGATAGGGTTGCCGCGGATCGCCTCCTCTACGTCCATCGAGGCAAGGTTGCGGAAAAGCATGGCGGTCGGCCGCAGATTGGACTCGCCGCAGGAAAACACCGGGAACTCCAGCGGCAGGCCACCGGCCTCGAGCACGCCTGCCTTGATGTGTTCGACCAGCCCGCGGAAATGCGCATTGCAGGGCGTCAGCTCCGAGAAAGTGTTGCAGATGCCGATCACCGGCCGCCCGTCGAAGACGTCGTCGGGCAACCCGTTGTTCTTCATCCAGCTGCGATGAATGAAGGCGTCCTTGTCCAGTCCGCCAAACCAATGCTGCGATCTTAATTTCCTGGACATGTGTCCTCCCCGATTACCTCAAGCGCTCGCGCTCATTGCATTTCTCATATAATCGGAGTTATTACAAATCAAGCGATGACCGGCGTGACGGGAAGGCAAAGAAAAACCTCCGGCTGGTGAGGCCGGAGGTCGAAAAAAGTGGAGGGAAGCTGTCGAAGTGGCCCTTCAGGGATGGTGCAGCACGCTCATACCGCCATCGACCGTCAGGCAGGTGGCGTTCATGAACGGGCATTCGTCCGAGATCATGAAGAGTGCAGCCTTGGCGATTTCCTCCGGTGTTGCGATGCGGCCGCCGGGATGGAGCTTCATGGTATCGGCCTCGGCGGCGACCGGATCGGGGAAACTGTTCCAGTATTCCACGGCCTTCTGCGTGCGGACATAACCCGGCGCCAGCGCATTCACGCGCACGCCCTGCCCGGCATATTCGAGCCCCAGCGCCTTGGTCATGCCGAGAAGCGCATGTTTGGCGACCGGATAGGGGAAGGTGTGCGGGATGATGGTGAAGGCGTGGGTCGAGGCAATATTGAGGATGACGCCGCCGCCCGCCTCGATCATGCCCGGCAGCACAGCCTTGCTGCAATTCCACGCACCCTTGAGATTGATGTCGAAGCAGCGCTGCCAATCGGCATCCGAGAGTTTCAACGGCTCGAAGAAGACGTTGACGCCGGCATTGTTGACGAGCGCATTCGGCTGACCGATCTCACGGGCGGCGGTAACGACGACCTGCTCGATGGCATCGGCATCGGTGATATCGGCCGTGGCGTAGCCGACCTTCCCGCCCGACATACGCAGGCGCTCGGCTTCGCTCGCCAAGAGGTCGCCATCACGGTCGATGAGGAAGAGGCCCGCCCCCTCGCCAAGGAAGGCTTCAGCGATCGCAAGGCCGATGCCTTGCGCTGCGCCGGTGACAACGACGCGTTTTCCCTCAAGACGACCCGCCATATCCGCGCTCCCTACCACTCGGCTACGCTGCCATCGGCGTGGCGCCAGATCGGGTTGCGCCAGCGATGGCCTTCCTTTGCGCGCTCGATGACATATTGCTCATCCACCTCGATGCCGAGGCCAGGGCCTTGCGGGATAGACACGAAGCCGTCCGCGTAGTGGAACACCTCCTTGTTGGAGATGTAGTCGAGAATGTCGTTGGCCTCGTTGTAGTGGATGCCGAGGCTCTGTTCCTGGATGAAGGCGTTGTAGCTGACGGCATCGACCTGAAGGCAGGCGGCAAGCGCGATCGGTCCCAGCGGGCAATGCGGTGCCAGCGCCACGTCGTAGGCCTCCGCCATCGCAGCAATCTTGCGGCATTCGGTGATGCCGCCGGCATGCGACAGGTCCGGCTGCAGGATATCGACATAGCCGTCGGCCAGCACCGACTTGAAGTCCCAACGCGAATAGAGCCGCTCACCGAGCGCGATCGGCGTCGAGCAATGGTTGGCAATTTCCTTCAGCGCCTCGCGGTTTTCCGAAAGCACCGGTTCTTCGATAAACAGCAGGTTGAAGGGCTGAAGTTCCTTCGCCAGGACCTTCGCCATCGGCCGGTGCACGCGACCGTGGAAATCGACGCCGATGCCGATATGCGGGCCGATCGCCTCGCGGATCGTCGCAATGGTTTCGACCGCCTTTTCCACCTTCTCCCAGGTGTCGACGATCTGCATCTCCTCGCAGCCATTGAGCTTGATGGCCTTGAAGCCGCGAGCGACGACGTCGCGGGCATTTTTGGCGACATCGGACGGACGGTCACCGCCGATCCAGGAATAGACCTTGATGCGGTCCCGCACCTGGCCGCCAAGCAGCGCATGCACCGGTTGGCCATAGGCCTTGCCCTTGATGTCCCAGAGCGCCTGGTCGATGCCAGCAATCGCCGACATGTGGACCGCACCGCCGCGGTAGAAGCCGCCGCGATACATCACCTGCCAATGGTCCTCAATCAGCAGCGGATCCTTGCCGATCAGATAGTCCGCAAGTTCGTTGACGGCGGCTTCCACGGTCAGGGCGCGGCCTTCGACAACCGGCTCACCCCAGCCGACGATGCCCTCGTCGGTCTCGATCTTCAGAAACAGCCAGCGCGGCGGAACGATGTAGGTGGTGAGCTTGGTGATCTTCATGGTGCGATATCCGCTGGGTCAAGCAAGGCGACGACGTCGGCCGCCGGGAAGGGGTTTCAGCGCGCCGACGGGGCGGGCCGGTGACGTTCTACGGCAAGCTTGAGGTCGCGGGCGGCAAGATCCAGCATGCGCGTGGAACAGTCGCGCGCCCTCGCCTTGTCGCGCAGACGCAGTGCCTCGACCAGTTCGCCATGGATATCGATTGCTTCGTCACGACGTTCGGCAACTTCATTGGAGGCATACAGCGAGAACTTCAGCGCCGCCTGGATGATGCCGACGAGTTGCAGGAAGACCTGGTTATGGCTGGCCTTGAGCAGGCAGGTATGAAAGGCGACGTCGGCATCGGTGAAACCGACGACATCGCGCTCGCCGTCACGCATCGCCTGCCAGGCGCGCTCGAGGTCGGCAATTTCCTGGACGGTCGCGCGTTCGGCCGCAAACTCAGCGGCCGCCGGCTCGATCGCGCGGCGCGCCTCCAGAACGCAGTTCAAAAGATCGAATTCAAAGATGCGCTCGCCGATCCATTCGAGCACCTGGGAATCTAGGATGTTCCACTCGTCCTTGTTGCAGACGATCGTGCCCACCCGGGAACGGCCGCGGACCATGCCCTTCGATTCCAGCACCTTCAAGGTTTCGCGAATGACGGTCCGGCTGACGCCATAACGTTCGCAAAGGTCGTTTTCGCGCGGCAGGAAGGAGCCGACCGGAAAGACGTCGGCGCAGATGTCCGAGGCGATGGCGCGCGTCACGTTCTTTTGAACGCGAGGGCGACGCTGGCCGCGCTCCTGCGCGCCGTTGCTGTAGTCCTGCTCTTCCACCGCCATTTTCCTCCCGCTCCCGTCTCCCTGTCGCTCCATAGCGCAGACGCTTGGAGGCGACAACGCAGCGAAGCACATTATCGTTATACATCACTATCTCATTCATCATACAAAGGCAATTGACGAATATGATGATTCATCATACACAAATGCTCGCTGCAGGAGGCAGTTCACCAGGGAGAGACATCATGCGCTTTATCAAGGCAGCCATTCTGGCTGGTACCGTCGCCGTGTTTGCGGCAACCTCGGCGTTCGCTGCCGACGTCAAAATCGGCTTCATCGTCAAGCAGCCGGAAGAGCCGTGGTTCCAGGACGAATGGAAGTTCGCCGACGTCGCCGCTAAGGAAAAGGGCTTCACGCTGGTCAAGATCGGTGCGGAAGACGGCGAGAAGGTTCAGTCGGCAATCGACAATCTCGGCGCCCAGGGCGCGCAGGGCTTCATCGTCTGCACCCCTGACGTCAAGCTCGGCCCCGGCATCGTCGCGAAAGCGGCCGCCAACGACCTCAAGTTGATGACGGTCGACGACCGTTTGGTCAACGCCGACGGCAGCCCGATCGAAGACGTGCCCCACATGGGCATTTCGGCGACGAAAATCGGCGAAGCTGTTGGTCAAGCCCTGGTCGACGAAATCAAGAAGCGTGGCTGGGACATGAAGGACGTCGGCGCGATCCGCGTTTCCTACGACCAGCTCCCGACGGCGGTCGACCGCGTTGAGGGCGCACTTTCAGTTCTCAAGGCCAACGGCTTCCCGGAAGCCAACATCTTCGACGCGCCGCAGGCCAAGACCGATACGGAGGCAGCACTTAACGCCTCGACGATCGTGCTCAATAAGAACGCCGGCATCAAGAAGTGGGTTGCGATCGGCCTCAATGACGAAGCGGTACTCGGCGCCGTGCGCGCAACCGAGACGGTCGGCATTGCTCCCGACAGCATGATCGGCGTCGGCATTGGCGGCGCGGACTCGGCGATCAACGAGTTCAAGAAGCCTGCAGCGACCGGCTTCTTCGGCACCGTCATCATCTCGCCGAAGCGCCACGGCTACGAGACCGCACTCAACATGTATGAGTGGATCGCCAACGGCAAGGAACCGGAAAAGCTGACCCTGACCGCCGGCCAGCTTGCGCTGCGCGACAACTACGAGGCCGTACGCAAGGATCTCGGCATCGAGTAATCGCTGCTTGCGACACGAGATCACGATTGTTTGGGTCGGACCGACCCAAACAATCAACGTGATCGATTCTGGTAGTTTAGAGCGGGATGCGGGCGGAAAACCGCGCACACTTTCCGCATCCCGCTCTATCGGCCCGGCGGCTCGGCTGCCTGGCGTTCCGTATCGGAGCCGCATATGCAAGACTTCCTCGAATTCCAATCGATCTCCAAGGGCTATCCCGGCGTCCAGGCGCTGTCGGATGTCTCGTTTTCTGTGCGCAAGGGCGCCGTCCATGGCCTCATGGGTGAGAACGGCGCGGGCAAGTCGACGCTTATCCGCCTGCTCTCGGGCGACCAGTCTGCCGATAACGGAGAGATCCGTATTGAAGGCGAAGCACAAGGCTATCGCTCCGTGCGCGATGCGTTTCGCGCCGGTGTTATCGTCATCCACCAGGAACTGCAGCTCGTTCCGGAACTGACGGTCGCCGAAAACCTCTGGCTCGGCCACTTCCCCGGCAAGGGCGGGGTAATCGATCGGCGCCAGTTGCTTCGCGTCGTCGGCGAGAAGCTTGCGGAAATCGGCATTGACGTCGATCCGTCCGCCAAGATCGCCTCGCTCTCGATCGGCGAGCGCCAGATGGTCGAGATCGCCAAGGCCGTCATGCTTGATGCGCGCGTCATCGCGCTCGACGAGCCGACCTCGTCGCTGTCGTCCCGCGAAAGCGAAATCCTCTTTGCCCTGATCGAACGCCTGCGCTCGAATGGCACCGTGATCCTCTATGTCTCCCACCGGCTCGATGAGATCTTCCGGCTTTGCGACAGCCTGACTGTGCTGCGCGACGGCAAGCTTGCCGCCCATCATCCTGACATTTCCAAGGTCACGCGCGACCAGATCATCGCCGAGATGGTCGGACGCGAGATCTCCAACATCTGGGGCTGGCGGGGCCGCGATCTCGGCGCGGAACGTCTGCGCGTCGACGCGATCTGCGGTCCGAAGCTGAAGACACCCTTGAGCTTCTCGGTCCGGCGCGGCGAGATCCTTGGCTTTTTCGGCCTGATCGGCGCTGGCCGCAGCGAGATGACCCGGCTGGTCTATGGCGCAGACAGACGCCACCAGGGAACCGTGACGATCGACGGCGCGATCGTGCGGGCCGACAACCCGCCACAATCGATCCGCGCCGGCATGGTCCTGTGCCCAGAGGACCGTAAGTTCGACGGCATCGTTCAGGGGCGCAGCATCGAAGAAAACATGGCGATTTCGTCGCGCCGGCACTTTTCGCCCTTCGGCATCCTGAACCGCAAGAAGGAAGCGGAACTGGCGGACCGCTTCATCGCCAAACTTCGGGTGCGCACGCCGTCCCGCAAGCAGGACATCATCAATCTCTCCGGCGGCAACCAGCAGAAGGTCATCCTTGGCCGCTGGCTCTCCGAACAGGGCGTGAAGGTGCTGATCATCGATGAGCCGACGCGCGGCATCGATGTCGGCGCCAAGTCGGAGATCTACGAAATCCTCTACGAACTCGCTGGTCAGGGCATGGCGATCGTCGTCATCTCCAGCGAATTGCCCGAGGTGATGGGCATTACCGACCGAATCCTCGTCATGTGCCAGGGCCGGATCGCCGCCGATTTCGCGCGCACCGATTTCGACGAACGACGCATCCTCGCCGCCGCCCTTCCCGATGTTCCAACCGAGCAGGTTCAGCCGTCATGACTTCCTTGAAAAAACTTCTTCTCGGCGAACAGGGTCTGGTCGTCATCTTCGCCGTCGCCTTCGCCATCGTGGCGCTGACGGTTCCGAACTTTCTGACTGAGCGCAACATGCTCGGCCTGCTGCAGTCGGTCGTCACCATCGGCATCGTCGCCTGCACGATGATGTTCTGCCTGGCCTCGCGTGACTTCGACCTCTCGGTCGGCTCGACCGTCGCCTTCTCGGGCATGGCCGCCGTGATGGCATCGAACGCCTCGGGTTCGATCCTCGTCGGCCTGATTGCGGCACTCCTGTGCGGCGGCTTCGTCGGCCTCGTCAACGGCGTGGTGATTGCGCATTTCCGCATCAACGCGCTGATCACGACGCTTGCCACCATGCAGATCGTGCGCGGTTTCGCGCTGATTGCGTCTGACGGTCGCGCCGTCGGCATCAACGACCCGAGCTTCTATCAGTTGGCACTGTCGAAGTTCCTGGGCATCCCGACGCCAATCTGGGTGATGGGTTGCTTCTTCCTCGTCTTCGGTTTCGTGCTGAACCGCACTGTCTTCGGCAAGAACACGCTCGCGATCGGCGGCAACCCGGAAGCCTCACGCCTCGCCGGCGTCAATGTCTCCAACATGCGCATATGGATCTTCGCACTGCAGGGCCTCGTCTGCGCTGTTGCCGGCGTGCTGCTCGCCTCGCGCATCACGTCAGGCCAGCCGAATGCGGCAACCGGTCTCGAACTCTCGGTCATTTCTGCCTGTGTGCTCGGCGGCGTCTCGCTTGCCGGCGGCCGGGCGGCGATGACCGGCGTGATCGTCGGTGTTCTCATCATGGGCATTGCCGAAAACGTCATGAACCTGCTCAACATCCAGGCCTTCTACCAGTATGTCGTGCGCGGCCTGATCCTTCTGCTCGCGGTGCTGCTCGACAATCTGCGCTCGGCCGCCGCCGGTCGTCGCAGTTAGGGCATGACGGAAGACATCGTCCTCCTCGAAAACGAAGAAGGGCTCACCGTCGAGGTGAGCCCGCTTGGCGGCGCGATCCTGTCGGCCCGCTGGCGCGGTATTCCTTTGCTGGCGCCGACGTCGGCACCGGGGCTTGCCTCGCAAGTGTTCGGCGCCGAGGCCTGCTTTCCGCTGGTGCCCTTTGGCAACCGCATTGAGGCCAACGGCTTCCAATTTGACGGTCGCGACTACAGGCTGGAAAGAAAAACCACCGATCCGCTCGTTTTGCACGGAGACGGCTGGCTTGGACGCTGGTCGATCCTGCAGCGCGATCGGCAATCGCTCACCCTTCGCTTGGACCAGGAGGCAAGCGTTGCCACACCCTTTGCCTATGAAGCGATAGAGACGATCGCCATCGACGGACCGCGCCTGATCCTCTCGCTCTCCATCACCAACCGCGCCGACCAGGCCCTGCCATACGGACTGGGCTTCCATCCATTCTTTCCGCGCACGCCTGAAACGCGCCTCATCGCCCGTGCCGACCGATATTGGAGCGAACGGGAAGGTCATCTGCCAGACCGCCCCGGCCCCATCCCTCAGAACATGAACTTTGCATCCGGTTCCCCCTTGCCCCCGAACTGGCTGAACAATGCCTTCGACGGCTGGGATGGACGAGCCCGCATCGAATGGCCGGAAACGGGGCTTGCCGCTTCGCTCGAGGCCGATGGGCATTTTCGGTTCTTCGTTCTCTACTCGCCGTCGGCGACAAGCAGCTTCTTTTGCTTCGAGCCGATGAGCCATCGGCCGAACGCGCACCGCGATCAACGCGACGGCGGCCTCGTCCGCCTGCAGCCTCTCCAGACTGTGACCGGAGCGATCGCGCTCAGCGTCGAGGAACTGGCGAGCGGGTAACAGTTCGCAAAGAGCGGTTTCGCATCCAGCAATCGTTTACAAGTAACCCTGGGTGAAATTGCTTCAAGTGAAAATTATTGGTTGCTACCGCGGGCTCCCCGCGCCTGTGCGAACAGCCGGTGCCAGCGCGCCACAGGCGGGATAGCTGTGGATTGTGCAGGGCATTGGGGACGAAGGCGAAAGGATCAAAGGCTTCGCAAGATTGCTTATACCAATGATTCCGTGGAACTTTTTTGAGCAGGCTCCGTTTAGAAGCCGCCACGACCGCCCCGGTCGGTGGCGAGACTGAACAGGAGATATGCATGAATTATGTGACCGCCGCCGCGCTTTCCCTTGCCCTCGTTTCCAGCGCCGCCTTCGCGCAAGAACCCGCAGCAAACGGCGCAGATGCGATGCTGGTCGGCCCCGGCATCACGATGGGTACCGCCGCAACGATGCCGCTGAAATATGTGGAAATCAAAGACACCGATATCGTCAATTCACAGCTCATCGGCGTCGATATCTACAACAAGCAGAACGAGACGATCGGCGAGATTTCCGACGTCGTCATCGGCGACGGCAAGTCCGTCATCGGCATTGTCGCAAGCGTCGGCGGTTTCCTCGGCGTGGGCGAGAGCTATGTCGTCATCGACCCGGCGTCAATTGCACTTGCCAACGACAACGGCACTTGGAAGGCCTATGTCGACACCAACAAGGATGACCTCTCCAAGGCACCAAAATTCGATTACGGCAAGCTGAAGAAATAGTGACCGGCCCTGCCGCGCGCGTTCGCTTCTACGGCGAACGCGTTTTCGTCTTCGGGCGCCTGCACATCCGCCACCGAATAACCGCATTCAGATTGCGCGAAAGCATTCCATTTTCTGCGACAAATACCGCCAGGACTTAGTTTTCTATTCTCACAATGTGGACATTTCTGCACGAGCGTGCCAAAAGACAATCGGATTGCGACATGATGTCGTATTTGCGCAGGCCTTTCTGGTCGTGCGCTTCTCCGTTTCGCTGATCGTTTCATCAGCCTTTCAAACACAAAGGAGAGTGCCCCGCTTCCGGAGCCGGGCCCAGAACATATGGCATTTCAAACTGAGAGCGACCGCTCGGCCGACGAGCAACCGGTCAAGATCAGTATCAAGAACGTTTTCAAGGTTTTTGGCGAGCGGCCGGACGAGGCGCTGAGCCTTCTTAAAGCCGGCAGCACGAAGGCGCAGATCCACGCCGAGACGGGTTGCACCATCGGCGTCAACAACGCGACCTTCGACATTCGGGCCGGCGAGATCTTCGTGATCATGGGGCTTTCGGGTTCCGGCAAGTCGACGATGCTGCGCCTCCTCAACCGCCTGATCGAACCGACCTCCGGTTCCATCGAGATCGATGGCAAAGACGTAGCACGCTTGCCGCGCAGCGAACTGATCGCCTTGCGCCGCCGCGACATAAGCATGGTCTTTCAGTCCTTCGCGCTGCTGCCGAACCGCAGCGTTATCGACAACGCGGCTTTCGGCCTCGAGGTCGCTGGCGTCGGCGAGGCCGAGCGCAAGGCCCGCGCCCGGACGGCTCTGCACGCTGTCGGGCTGGAAGGATACGACGACAGCCGTCCCGACCAGCTCTCCGGCGGCATGAAGCAGCGCGTCGGCCTTGCGCGAGCGCTCGCCGCCGAGCCCTCCGTGCTCCTCATGGACGAAGCCTTCTCTGCCCTTGACCCGCTGATCCGCACCGAGATGCAGGACGAACTTGTCCGCCTTCAGGCCGAACACAGTCGGACCATCGTGTTTGTCAGCCATGATCTCGACGAAGCCATGCGGATCGGCGACCGCATCTGCATCATGCAAAATGGTGAGGTCGTGCAGGTGGACACCCCGGACGAAATCGTATTGAAGCCCGCCAACGACTATGTGCGGTCGTTCTTCCGCAATGTCGATGTCTCTCAGGTCTTCCGCGCCGGCGACGTCGCCCGCAAGACGCAGGTGACGATCATCGAGCGACAGGGTGTTTCGGCCGCAGCTGCACTCGAGCGCATGGAACATTACGATCGCGAGGTCGCCATCATTCTCGGCCGCGACAAGACCTATCACGGCATGATCAGCCGGTCTTCGTTGATCGCAACCGCCCGCGACGGCGCCGCCGATCCCTATCGGCGCGCCTTCCTGCCGGATATCGAGCCGATCCCGGCGTCGGAAAGCTTGTCCAATGTGCTTGGGAAGGTGGCTGCAAGCGCGTTCCCAATGCCTGTCATCGACGAAGCCAACCGCTACCTCGGCTCGATCAGCAAATCCGCGCTACTCGAAACGCTCGATCGCACCGTCTGATCCAGCCCTTCGGAGACAATCCATGACTTTCGATATCGGTGACGGCGTCGACAGCGCCGTCAACTACATCCTCGACAATTTCGCACCGCTGCTCGATCTGATCGCTGCCGCCATCGGCACCGTGACCAACAGCATCCAGGCGGCACTTCTCGCCGCCCCCTTGGCCCTCGGGCTCGCGATCTTCGTGCTTTTGTCGCTATGGCGCGTCGGCTTCGGCTTTGCGGTCTTTACCGCCCTTTCACTGATGCTGGTCGAACACATGGGCCTTTGGTCGGCGATGATGGAAACCCTGTCGCTCGTCATCGCATCGACGCTCGTTGCCATGCTCATCGGCCTGCCGCTTGGCATCGCCATGGCGCGCAGCGATCGCGTCGCGGCATCCGTGCGGCCCATGCTGGACCTCATGCAAACCATGCCGGCCTTCGTCTACCTCATCCCGGCGGCGATGTTCTTCGGCCTTGGCGCCGTGCCCGGGACGATCGCTACGGTGATCTTCTCGATGCCGCCGGTCGTGCGGCTCACCAATCTCGGCATCCGTCAGGTGCATGTGGAGTTCATCGAGGCCGGCAACGCCTTCGGCTGCACCGCCTGGCAGCTGCTCGTGAAGGTGCAACTGCCGAACGCCATGCCTTCGATCATGGCCGGCATCAACCAGACGATCATGCTTTCTCTCTCCATGGTGGTGATCGCCTCGATGATCGGTGCGGGCGGCATCGGCAACACGGTCCTGACCGGCATCCAGCGTCTCGACGTCGGAACCGGTTTCGAAGGCGGTCTCGCCGTCGTCATTCTCGCCGTCATTCTCGACCGGATCACCCAGAGCTTCGGCAAGGAGCGCGCCAGCCCGTGGCGCGTCCTGTTCCGCCGGCGACAGGAACAACCCCGGACCTCCCCCGTCACTGCCTGACGCTGCGGACTTTCCCATCCATCTGGCAGCGTTCGTGCTGCCGCTTGCAAACGTTCAAGAAAGGAACATCCATGTTCAAGACCCTTGCGACCATCAGCCTTGCGGCCAGCATTGCCGCCGGTACGTTTGGCGCGGCTGCCGCAGAGGAAAAGCCACCCGTCAGGATCGGCTGGGCCGCCTGGTCGGACGCCGAGTTCGTCACCAAGCTCGCCGCAAAACTGATCAAGGACGAGCTCGGCCAGGAGGTCGAACTGGTCCAAACGGACATCGCTCCGCTTTACCAGGGTGTCAGCCGCGGCGACCTCGATGCCATGATGATGGCTTGGCTGCCGGAAACCCACGCCGACTACTTCGCCAAGGTGAAGGGCAAGGTAACGACCCTCGGGACCGTTTACGACGGCGCCAGGCTCGGCTGGGTGGTTCCGAAATACATTCCCGAAGACGCCATCGCCTCGATCGACGACCTCAAGAAGCACGATGTGAAGGAGAAGCTCAAGGGCAGGATCGAGGGCATCGATCCCGGCGCGGGCCTTACGCGTCTGTCCGAGCAGACAGTCAAGAACTACGCGCTCGACGGATACAAGCTGCAGATCTCCAGTGAGGCCGGCATGCTGACGACCATTGACCGGGCAATGCGCAAGAAGGATTGGTTTGTCGCCACGGCCTGGAGCCCGCATTGGATGTTCGGCAAGTACGAGCTTCGCTATATAGCGGATCCGAAGAACGCGCTCGGCAGGGCCGAACGTGTGGACGTGCTGGCACGCAAGGACATCGAAAAGGACAATCCGGAAGTCTCAGGCCTGCTGTCGCGCATGAAGCTGCCGATCGCCGATCTTGAAGCCGCGATGTTTAACGCCCAGCAGACCTCCTACGAAAAGGCTGTCGACCAGTACATCGCGGATCATCCCGACCAGATCAAAGCCTGGCTCGCCAAGGACGGTGGCTAAGCTCTGCCACTCGCGTCCACAACCGACGCCCGCGATCTCGTTGCGGGCGTACCTCCCGACAGAAGGATCATCGACATCATGAACGACATGCTTGCACCCCGCGCCACGGCCGACGCCACCGACGACACGATCGGTGGCCGCATTTCGCTTGCCCGCGATGCCATCAAGCTTTCGATCGAAGAGATATCCGCAATCGCGGGTGTTACCGAAGAGACCTGGATCAGCTGGGAAAATGACCGCGCAGAACCGAGGGCCAACCGCCTCGACATGATGGCCGGCATCCTGCAGGTCAACATCGCCTGGCTTCTCGATGGGCGCGGAACAGGACCAGTGGAGGCGAGGTAGTCCGCAAGCACTGCCCCGTTCGGCGCGCTTAGGAAGAACACCAACACCGTCACAGGCGATCGTCGCTGCGGTCGCAGCCGCCTACCTTTCGCCGATCGGGGTCGAGACGGATCCGACCCTTCTCAAGCCCCCGATGACCCTTGGTCGCCCACCTTAAACGGAGGCGGCTTCCAGGCGGACGCCGTCAAAACGCGCGTTCATCGCAACGATCGATCCTGCATCCGGCATCAGGCATGCGGCCGTCGCCAGCGCGTCGGCGATGGCAGCGGATGGTGCCGACACCGAGACAGAGCGCCAGTTTGCGGGCGCGGGCATTCCGGTCAGGGGGTCGAGAATATGTCCGTCTCTGGCTGCTTGATCGAAGGTCGTGCCGAGAGGGGCGGAGGTGGCGACCGCTCGCTGGCGCAGCGGCAGGCGCTCGCCTGATTCCAGTCGGACGGGCCATCCGCCGCCGCCCGGTCGTCCCCCGAGCGCACGGAACTCGCCGGTATCGATCAGAATGTCCGTCAGTCCCTCACCTTCAAGCATTGCTGCTACGCGGTCGGCGACATACCCCTGGCCGATGCCGTTCAACGTCAGCGCCATGCCCGGATGCAACGTGATCGCTGCTGCATCGAGCTTGACCTTGCCCCAGCCGACGTTGCCACGCACGCGATCAACGTCCGCCGGGCCGGGTCGCGTGCCGTTTGCAGCCGATTGAGCCCAGAGCGTCCAGAGCGGCTGTACCGTCGGATCGAAGCGCCCGCCGCTTGCCAGGTGGACTGCGTTGGCCAGTGACAGACATTCCAAAAGCTCGAATGGCGGGTCTTGAAGATGACCGTCGCGGTTCAACCGGCAAAGCGCGCTGTTGGCACGGTAGAGGCTAAGGATGTTTTCCAGACGGTCGATCTCCGCCATGACCCTGGAGACGATCGTCCCGGCCTCGGGGTGCGCAATCCGGATCGAGGCACGCGCGCCAAGAGCCTGACCTGTCCAGAAGCGGGTTGCCGCGTTGGCGTGGGCGATGGCGGGCGCCGTTGCGAGAACTGCAGAAATTGCAATCAAGCGGCGTCGGGTCAGCAGCATGGGGTCAACCTCCGGCTGGATGGGGCAATGCGCGCAGACGGCCGAGATAGTCTTCGTCGTCCGCTCGCGGTTCCGAGCCGGTCTCCACCGGCGTCAAAACCATGGCATCGGTAATATCGGCGAGCGCAAGCACCTGGCCGCCCTCGGCAAGAACGAAGGCCGCAGCCTCGTCGCGGCTTGAAAACGGCACGGCTTCGGGCGCACCCATGCCGCCTCGCCGGGCAGAGCCGACCACGTAGAACGCCTTGTCGGCGGCGATCCAGTTGCCGTCACCGGGCTGGTCCCACGTTGCCCCCGCAGCCCCCATGTCATTGACATAGATGACGAGGATCGGCGCAATCTGCTCCGGCCCACGCGCATAGGCGATCGCATCGCGCACCTGACTGAAGAAGAGCGGCGCGGGGCTTCCTTCCAGAAAGATCTGGGCCTTCGGGCCGGGGTGCTCCAGAAGGTTCATCTGGCAGTAATGACCGAGGGTCTCGGGCGTCATGTCCTGCGGCACGATGCTTTGGGCTACGTCCTCCTTGCAGGCGGAAAGCAGCGCCAGAGCGGCCGCGAAGAGCACGAAGCGAAGTCGGGTCCTCATGGGGTCACCTTTCGGAAGGCTGCGGCGGCAAGGGCTATGGCGGCGAGTGGCCAGGCGAGAAGGGAGGCTGCCGATTGCCAGAGCGGGATCGTGCCGGCGGCGCCACCCAGTCCGCCTGCGGCAGAAACGGCCTGTGCGGCCGAGAGGTTAAAGACGCGAAAGGCGTCGGCAGGGTTGGCAAGCAGCGCAACGGGCAATGCGTGTGTGGTGAAGGCACCGCCTCCATCCGTCACGATCAACGCCAACAGGGCGAGGTCGTAGAGCACCACCGCCACCAGCCAGAGCGCGATGGCCAAGCCCGCCGCCCCCGACGGCCGTCGCGCCAAAGCCGAAAGCGCATAGCCGGTGCCAAGAAAGGTCGCACCCAGCAGCACCGAAGACCAGATCAGTCGCCATAGGGCGCCAAGCCCCGCGGTTGCTCCAGGATCGAACCAGACGGCTGCGAGCGCCGCCGCGCCGTAGCCAAGCGTCACGGCAAGACCGAGGATTGCGAGATGCGCCAGAAGTTTGCCGAGCAGAATCTGCAGGCGCGAGACGGGATAGGTGAGAAGCAGTGGCAGCGTGCCGCGTTCCACCTCGCCAGCCACCGCATCGAAACTCATCAGCAATGCCAAAAGCGGAACCAGATAGACCGCAAGCGAAGTGAGCGAGGCGACCGTTACGGAGAGCCGGTCGACGCCGACATCGCCCGTCGGGGCAGAGCCGGCGGCGGCCAGCACCAGGGCGAACAGCACCATCATGCCGGTGGCGATAGAGACCCAACGATTGCGCAAAGCGATACGGAATTCGCTGACGGCGGTGGCAAGGATGCGGTTCATTGCCCGTCCCTCCGGCTGAAGTGGCTGTAGATGTCCTCGAGGCTGGGCGGGATGACATCGAGATCGGCAATGGCGCTCCCAAGCGCCGCAATGCGGGCAAGGAGCGGCAGTTTTTCCGACTGCGAACCGCGAAGGCGCAAGAGACCGTCCTCCCCTTCCACACCCTCGGGAAAGGTCGCTGCCAGCGCCGACGCATGACCCGGTGCGGGGCGAACGGAAAAGGCGACCGGAAGTGCCGCGCGGGTGCGAAGATCGGCAAGCGTACCTTCTGCCACCAGTTCCCCACCGGAAAGGATGAGGATGCTGTCGGTGCGGGCCTCCACCTCGGTCAATACGTGGGAGGAGAGCAGGATGGCGGTTCCTTCTGCGGCCAACCCGTCGAGCAGGTCATAGAAGTCCCGTCGCGACACCGGGTCGAGGCCCGAGGTCGGTTCGTCCAGCACCAGGAGACGGGGGCGGCCGATCAGCGTCTGGGCCAGACCCACCCGCTGGCGCATGCCCTTGGAATAGGTACCGATCCGACGCCGCGCCGCGTGGCCAAGTCCGACCCTCGCAAGAAGCTCCGTGGCCTGCTTCGGGTTTTCGCCACGCAGTGCGAGATAGTGGCGAAGCTGTTCTTCTCCCGTCAAAGCCGGGTGAAAGGCGACATTTTCCGGCAGATACGCCACCTGGGTCCGCGCGGCGGGCGAACCGGGCGCCGAGCCGCAAACCGAAACCTCGCCGCTGTCGAAGGGGATGAGGCCAAGCACGATCTTCATCATCGTCGACTTGCCGGCACCGTTATGGCCGAGCAGTGCCGCGCGCCGTCCCGGCTCCAGCGCAAGGGAAACGGACTTGAGCGCTTCCACCGATTGGAAGCGCTTAGTGAGCCTGGAGATTGTCAACGTCGGTGTCATCGTAATTTCCTTCAGTCCAGCGCCCTGCGGCCTCGGCCTCATAGGCAAGGATTTCGAGCGGGACAGGGATGGTCAGGGGGCGCATCAGCGGCGCGCTGTCGCGCACGCCTCCAGGCAGCGTGGCGGGAAAATCCCGCTGGCTCCAGCGAACGATCTGCACGGCCGGCGAGCCGGTGAGCAGGCTTGCCGCGGGCTGCGACCAGAGGATCTGGTCCATCAGGTCGTTGGGGCGGTAGAAACTGTCGGCAACGCCGTCGCCGTTGAGGTCGAAGGCCGGATGATCGGACCAGAAATTGCCCCGGCCTTCATGGCTCCATTCCATATTGCGGGTGCCGACGTATTTGACCTGCTCGCGGTTGGCGATGAAGGCGTTGCCTGTCAGCACATTCTTTTCCGAACCGGCGGTGAAATGTATGCCAATGCCGCAGCTCTCGAAGCGATTTCCCCAGACCAGGTTCTTGTGGGCGTTGTAGATGAACAGGCATTTCTTCGTGCCCCCGCGCACCAGATTGCCTGACACGTCGGCATTGTTGGCATAGTTCAGCATCAGCCCATGCTCGCGGTCGCCGAGGCTGAGATTGTTCAGGATCTTCGCGCGGTTGGAGAACATGATCGCAAAGCCCAGATGGTTTCCGATCGAGATGTTGTCGGAAACCTCGGTGTTGCGGGTGTACATGAAGTGCACGGCAAAGCGCAGGTCGCGCATGATGTTGCGGCGATAGATGCTGTCGGCGCTGGCGTTTGAAAAGATGCCGTCGCGACCGTAGCGGATAATATTGTCTTGAAGCAGCGTACCGGGGCTGTTCCAGACATAGATGCCGTTACCGCGCTCGTTCATGCGGGCGCTGCGCGTGCCGATGATCTCGTTTCCGGAGACAATCGTGTCGCGGCCGCCATGGACGTCGATGCCGTGCATGTTGTCGGTGACGAGCAGCTTTTCGACACGGGCGCGATTGGCGCCTTGAACGATTTTGACCCCGGCGTCGAGATCCTGGTTGATGCGACCCGAACCGGTGACGGTGAACCCCGTCAAGGTGACGTCCGACGCGGCAATCGTCACCACGCTACCCTGCTTAAGCCCATTCACCACCGCTCCACGCGGACCGGTGATGGTCAGTGGTCGGTCGATGGTGACGGGGCCGTCATAGGCCCCGTCGGTCAACACCAGCACATCGCCGGGTTGGGCCCCGGCGATGGCTGCGGCAAGACTGCCCGCACCCGGCACGACTGCGCGCTCCGCCGCTAAGAGCGGAGAGGCGAGAAGAAAGCCGATCAGGAGAACGGACAGCCGCATCGATCAGGCGCCCTTCGGTTCCACGAACATGCGGCCGCGCATTTCCATGTGCAGGGCATGGCAGAACCATTGGCAATAGTACCAGTAGACGCCAGGATTGGCCGCAACGAAGGTAACGGAGCTCGTCTGTTGCGGGCCGACCTCCATCGCCACGCCGTGATTGCCCATGGTGAAGCCATGGGTAAGGTCATCGATCTCATCGAGATTGGTGACGATGACCGTGACTTCGTCGCCCTCCTTCACCGTAAAGCTCGGCTGGCTGAAGCTGGGTGCGACCGAGGTCATGTAGACGCGAACCTTGTTGCCGTCGCGGATCACGGCCTCGGTCCATTCGTCGATGTCGACCTCATCGGCCTCGGCCTGCTTGCGGGTTTCGGCCCACAGCGGATCCTTGCGATCCCAGACCGAGCGGATGTTCGGCAGGATCGAGGGGGAGACGGCGATGGCGTCATGCGGCTCGGCGAAGGTCGGGCCGTCATGGACCAGCACCATCTTGTCACCGGAAATGTCGATCAACTGATCGTTTTCCGGCTTCAGCGGGCCGACATTCAGGAACCGGTCCTTGGAGAATTTGCACAGGCAAACGAGCCAGTCGTTGGCGGCGTCGAGCGTTTCGCCCATCACCGTCTTCAAGTGGCCGGGTTGATACTGAACGTCGAGCTTGTCCTTGATCGGATTGATCTTCTCACCGGCGTAGGCGCGGATGGCCTCATCGATGTTCCACTTTACCACCTGGCTGTCGAGGAACAGCGACGTATAGGCGTTGCCGCGCCCGTCGAAGGCGGTGTGCAACGGGCCGAGGCCCAGTTCCGGTTCCGCAACCACCGCGCTGCGCGGCTCGGCATTGTCGTAAAACAGGGCATCGAACTTCGTCACGTCCAGCACGGTGACGGTTGGCGAAAGCTTGCCGGCAACGCACAGATGCTTCCTGTCCGGCGCCATGTTGCAGCCGTGCGGGTTGTTGGCGATCGGGATGTAGCGCGTGAAGAGCGACTTGGCCTCCTTGCGCCCGTCCACCACCTTGACGCCGTTGATCTCCTCATATTGGCCGGCCTTAATGGCCTTCTCGATTTCGGCGATGTTGAAGACGACGATATGGTCCATCTCGGACTTGGTCATCTCCTCCAGCGTCATGCCCATTTCGGAGTTGTAGCTGGTGGAGAACGCCCACTTGCCCTCGTAGTCGGCATCGCAATTGTCGAGGTTGCCCGAGACCTTCACCTGCCACGCCACTTCCCACTTGTCGGCATCGACGGCGGTGAAGATGTTCACGTAGGTCGCCACGTCCGTCATCGTCGAGCCGTCGTTGACGAGCGGGGCCTCGTCCTCGCCGTTGCAGAACACATAGTTTGAACGCGGCCATTTCTGCGGACGCATGCCGTGGATGCCCTTGGCGTTGGGGATCTCCAGGATGGCGTCGGTCTTCATCACGTCGCAGCGCACGCGCGCCACGCGCGTATTGGCCTTGTCGTTCATGAACAGGTAGCGACCGTCATATTTACCGTCGGTGAAGGACATATGGACGTGATGCAGGTCGCCGTTGTCGTGGATTTTCTTGCCGTTGGCGGCAAGCTGCTTCTTCGTCTTTTCCGTCATCGTGCGCTGATGGATCCGGATCGATTCATTGGTCTGCCCCCAACCGGTGGCCGAGCAACGGTTGAACACCGGCACGCGCATCAGTTCGCGCATCGAGGGAATGCCGAGAATGCGCATCTCGCCGGTCTGACCGGAGGACCAGAAGCCGTAGTAATCGTCGAGCTTGCCCGGTGCGACCGAGCCGTCGGCGCCCGTGGCCGCACGGGCCGGTGTCGCCAATCCTGCAGCGCCGAGGCTGAATGCGGCCGGCCCTACAGTGCCCGCCAGAATGGCGCTGCCTGCAGTCGCGCTGAAAAGTGCTCGCCGGCTTAGTCCCTTGTGTTCCTTAGATTCCATAGATCTGGTTCCTTTTTGCTTGAACCTTGGCTTCGATTAAACTTTGGCTGCGGGTTGATGGGTCGGCACGCCGCCCGGGCTTGCCGCAAGCTTCGCCCGCGACTTCATCTTCTTGATCACGACGGGGCAGACGGTTTCGGACTGGTAGAGCACCTGGCAGTGCAGGCAGTTGATGCACTCGTTCGGATTGATCTCGCCGGTCCGGTGGATCGCCTGCACCGGACATTGGTGGGCGCAGGTCTGGCAGGGGTTCCCGCATTCATGGTAGCGCTTGAGCCAGTCGAACATGCGTATGCGCGCAGGGATCGCAAGCGCCGCACCGAGCGGGCAGAGGTAGCGGCAATAGAACCTCTCGACGAAGAGCCCGGCGACGAGAAGTGCTGTGGCATAGGCCACGAACGGCCAGGCGCGGATGAACTTCAGGATGATCGCTGTCTTGAATGGCTCGATCTCGGCCAGATGCTCTGCCTGCTCGACGCTCATCAGGGAGACCCCGAAAAGGCCGAGGAAGATCATGTATTTGATCGGCCAGAGTCGCTCGTGCAGGCCCCATGGCAATGTCCATTGCGGGATACGCAGCTTGCGTGCGATCTGGTTGGTCAGCTCCTGCAGTGCGCCGAAGGGGCAGAGCCAGCCGCAATAGGCTCCTCGTCCCCAGAACAGGAGTGCCGCGGCAACGGCAAACCACAGGATGAAGGTGAGCGGATCGAGCAGGAAAGCCTGCCAGCTGAACCCGTTGACGAGACTGCCGAAGAGCGCCATCAGATTGACGACAGAAAGCTGCGCGTTGGCATACCAGCCAAGAAAGACCAGCGTTACCGTCAGGAAGATGATGCGAAAGATGTAGAACGCTCGCGCGTTCCTGACCGCATAGGTCTGGAAGAAGAACACGCCCGTCAGCACGACCAACATGGCGCCGAGCACGACGATCTTCAGCTTCGAGTCGTCCCAGATGCGTTTCCACAGGTCGGACTGTGCAGTCCCCTCGTCACGATCAGCAACGGCTGCAACGTCCTTCACCGGTGGTGGCGCGACAGCACGCAGATACTTCTGCGGAAGCTGGTAACCCAGATCGAAGGTATGAAAGACTTTTTCGACCGGTCCAACCTCACGTTGGGCCAGGAGCTGTATGCGGAAAGGTTTTGTCGGGTCGAAGCCGAGGCCTGCTTTAATGCGGAACAGGTCCATCTCGTTGTATTCCGGCGCACCGGCAAGCGAGATTGCGCCCAGGCGACGGTGGTCGCGATCACGAAAGCGAACGGAAACATCGTCCTGGATCAGCACGATGCGATCAAAGATGCCGCCGCGCACATAGCCTGATCCCTTGAAGGAATAGAGCCCGCGTCCGACCACGGCGATCGCGTGTTCGCCTTCGCCAAGCCAAGCCTGAAGGTTTTTCTCTTCGGCTGCCCCGAGAAAGGCCTTGCCGATGGAAGGTACCGAGACCAGTGCCGCCTGCATCTCGATGAATGTCGTTTCCGGCGCTTGCGCAATCGCGCGCTCGCGGGCGCGCTCATCGGGATGGCCGGCGAAAGCAGCATTGACCTGCGCAACGTCGAGCGACAGGCGGCGCAGCGTGCCGTCACCTTCTGCCTCGACCCAGTCGGCCGGCGCGGTAGCCGCGGGATCGATTTCGAAGCGCGGGCCGGCATTGTCCGCTTCCGGTGTCAATCCGCCAAGCCCGAGCGCGCGCGCAACCTTTAGCCCGGACCGGACGATCGAATCGTCGATGACCATGACGGTCACCGTCGCGCCCGAGATGATATCGACTTCGTGGGTCGTGCCGCCGGATTTCGCCTCGGCGACGAGATCAAGGCCTGCGTAGCCGGCAACAAGCGCCTTCACCTTGGCGTCGGGAATGCCGATGAGGACGATGGGTTCCGAATGTTTCACCAGCCGGACGCCGACGATCTTCGCATCCTTGTCCACCGCCACGAGCGTATGGATGGGTTTGCCGGAATAGCCGGTCGTTCCGACGAAATCCGAGGTCACGAAAACCCACGCCACCGTCTGGCCGCCCTTCAGCACCGGGGCCGCCGCCACATCATCACGCACAGCGCCAAAACCGTCCGCTCCTGGCACAAGATCGGAGGCTGTGGTGGTCGGCAAAAACGCCTGCAGCACCGATGCCGCGCTGGCGGATATGGCACCGCAGAGGCTGAGGCAGAGGAAAAGGACAAGACGGAAGAGTTTCATTCCAGGGTGTTTTCCCGCAAATCGTTGCCGGAGCATTGAAACTTTGGCGCGGGACATTCTTTGATCTAGCTCAAACAAAGACAGCTTCGTTGATTGCAATCCTTGATTGCCGCATGTCGTGCACGATTTGATGCTCAGATGGAGCTGGGGAATGGACTTCGCGTCAAGCCGGCGGCCGACCGGCGCAAGAACAATACCTTTGAAGTCGGATCGCCCGGCCCATGGCCTGCCCTCCCCGCAATACCTGCCAGGGGACGGCAGGCAGCCCGTCACCCACAACTACTGCGGGTCGTGCGAACAAGTTCCGCCCTGTGAGCTCGGCTCGCGAAGAGCAGATTATTCGCCGCCGTGCCTCGTGGGGGCATGGCGGCGCCAGCTCAAAACAGTGAAGGTGTGCCCGGCGCTAAGCGCCGGGTCGGATTGCGTGCAAAAAGATGTGTGAAGCTCCGCCTCCTCCCGTTGGGCAAAGCGATGCCGGAAAGACCTGTCAGGGCCTCACCCCGCAGAAAGCGCTGCTGGCGAGAGAGCGGAACCCTCAAATGCATCAATGCCAGCGAACCGCGGAAACAGAACGCTGTTTTCCAGATGCATATGTGTAACGAGATCGTCGCAGAATTTTTGAACCCCGACATAGAGCGCCGTCCAGGACCTGCAGGCCCCGTCCGGAAGCGTAAAACCATGCGTCAAATGCTCGATCACGGCGAGGCTCCGGCTCTCGCATGCATGATCGTCCCGCATGCCGGCAATCAGATGTCGGATGTCTGGATCGGGCTCATGGCGCATCATCGGAAAGAGCGCAAGCTCTTCCCGCGCCATGTGGGGAAGAAGGTGGTCCTTGAGCTCGGCCAGCGCGTCGGCAAGACCAAGTGGCGCGGAGCGATGAGCACCGTGGACGTGCTCCACCTTTTGGGCAAGCGGGATCAACCATTCCAGATCGGTGCGGTGGGTCTGGTGATAACGCTCCAGAATATGAGCGATAAGCTCGCCTGTAGCATCCGGAGCCTCGCGTCTTGCGGCAAGCTCCAACGCCTGAAGCCGATCGAGCAGATCAGCGGCCTCTATGCCGGCATCCGCGGCCGCTTGCGCAAGCGGTACATCGCCACCACAGCAAAATCCGATACCGTGCTGTCTGAAGAGTTCCGCGGCACCGGGAAGCTCGCACGCAATCACTCCGACGGCTGTGTCCAATGTGTATTCGGTCAATGTGCTCTCCTTGGCGCCTAAAAGGTCATGATCCGCAATCGATTTCAAAGCGGGGCGATCCATGATCGTTGTTCAAGGGAGAAGCTGGGGCAGTTCTTCCGATCGTTCTTTGTCGAAACGCAACTTTATTCCGGAAGGATCGCAATCGTTGAAGATCTGAATGACCGTTAAGAGCCCTTGCCGCTGGTGCCGTGGCGACGGCGCCAGTTCGCCAGGCGCTCGCGATCGAACGTGAAGACTTCATCGATCACCGTACCATCGGAAGATACGGTTGCATTCCAGAGACGCCCGCCGCACCGAAGCGTCAACCGGAATGTGCCCAGGTGCTCCCCTTGACCGATCTCAACCTGGCTCTTGACTTCTCCCCGGCCGAGGCGATTTCTAAGCTCAGTCGGGGGCAGACGCAGCGCCGACGACATGGTCGCCGCCGGCACGGAGAAATCGCCACTGGCGTCGCGCTCGACGCGCAAAACTCGTCGGTTTGTCAGTGTCAGCATAGAGCTTTTCTTTTGGATGATGTGTCGTCCCTCGCGCGCGGATGAGGCCGCGTCAGACGGACCCGTGATGCCTCAAGGCGAACGCTAAGAAGATCGAGCAAAAAGCCGTCGTCAATGCCAGCAGCCGGGATGCTGGCAAACAGTTCAGCAACCTCAATCGTGCAATCGCATAACGTTGGATCCCTCTGTTCCATCTCGACCATGATTTGAGCCCTCCAATGTGCTCGATCCGCGAAACCCGGCTGCTCCTTGCTAGATGTTTGGCGTCAGGCCTCGTTGCGCTAACGCAAGCTTTCGACGCGGTCGTTAAATTCCTCGCCATCATCGATATCCCGGTATCGCATCGGATCAAGCACGTCGGCTACTGACTACTCGACTTAAGTATTCTGCCGCAAAGCCGATACCGATGCCGGCTCCGCGCGGAGCTTGCTTGGTCTCTTGGAATGGCGATCCGTCGTCTAAAAGCGCATAGACTTGAAACCTGCTCTGATCTCCTCGACGAAGATTTCGGGCTCCTCCCAGGCGGCGAAGTGCCCACCCTTTAAGGCGCGGTTGTAGTAGACGAGCTTTGGATAAGCCTTTGACAGCCATTGTCTCGGTGGCCGATAGACCTCGCCCGGAAAGACGGTGACGGCCACAGGAACCTTGGCTGGCGTGAGCTTCGCGCCTGCCTTGACGTTCTCCCAATAGATACGTCCGCTTGAGGGCCCTGAGTTGGTCAGCCAATACAAGGTGATATTGTCGAGGATGGCGTCCTTGCCGAGCGCCTGTTCCGCATCGCCACGCGTGAACACCCAGTCGGCGATCTTGTCCAAGAGCCAGGCTGCAAGCCCCACCGGTGAATCGGCAAGGCCGTAGCCGATCGTTTCCGGGCGCGTACTGAGGATCGAGGCGTAGCCGAAACCATTGTTCAGGAAGTCGCGAGCCTCGTCGAAAACCTTCTTTTCATCGGCAGACATGGTCTCGGGAGCTGGCCCGCCGTTCTTCAACGCCTTGGCAGCGTCCGCTGGAAGCGTCGTCGAACGCTCCACCCTGTTGACGTGGATGCCAAGCAGTCCGGCTGGCGCCTGACGCGCCAGGGCATCGCTGATGATCGCGCCCCAATCACCGCCTTGCGAGACATAGCTGTTATAGCCGAGCCGCTTCATGAGGGCGTCCCAGGCACGTGCGATCCGTTGCGCCTCCCAACCGGTCGTGTCTGGTTTTTGCGAAAAGCCGAAGCCTGGGATTGAAGGGATGACGAGATGGAAGGCGTCTTCGGCCTTACCGCCATGTGCAGTCGGATCCGTCAACGGATCAATGACGTCAAGCAGTTCAAAGATCGAACCCGGCCACCCGTGGGTCATAATCAGCGGAAGAGCGTTCTCATGGCGGGAGCGTACGTGGATGAAATGGATGTCGAGCCCGTCGATCTTCGTCAGGAATTGGGGAAACGCGTTCAACTTGCGCTCTGCCCGGCGCCAATCATAGGAGGACTGCCAATACTGCGCGAGTTCACGAAGCTTTCGCTGCTGGACGCCCTGGGACCGATCCGCGACGGTCGCGCTGTCCGGCCAACGGGTTGCGACCAGGCGCCGTCTGAGGTCAATGAGGGCATTTTCAGGAATGTCGGCCTTGAATGGATGGATGGCATCGCCCGTCGCCGTCGCGTTCACGATGTCGGCTGCGATGCCGGTTCTGGGCAGCACCGCGGCGGCTACACCGATCGCAGCGCCCCGAAACAGAAACGAGCGTCGCGTGAGCGGCCCGTCACCAGCCTTGTTTTCCAGGTTCATTTCAAAAAACTCCTGTCCGCTAATCAAGAAGGCGCATTGGAGAGATCCGCGCAGAGCTCTTGTTCAAAAGATGCGCGGAAACAGGTCGAGCGGGGGGCTCGCCCCGCGCGACGGCCCCCGCACTCCATTGATCATCAAACCTCGTCGGGGCCTTTGCGGTAGACGAGAAACTTGTTGCCTTCGGGATCTCGGAAATAGGCACAATAGGGGTCACCGCCGTCCGGGCCTCTCGGGCCGGGAGCACCCTCGTCGGAACCTCCTGCTTCCAATGCGGTGGCATGAGCCTGATCGACCTGGGCTCGAGAGCGCGCTTCAAAGGCGACCATGGTGCCATTGCCGGCAACCGCTGTCTCTCCGTTAAAGGGCTTCGTCACACCAAATTCGAGGGTACGGTGGCCGTAATAGACAGCGCGTCCGGGCTGGACGAGCACGCGGCTGATGCCGAAGACGGCAAGGAGCTTGTCATAATAAGCCGCTGCGGCATCGAGGTCGTTCGTGCCGACGGTAGAGTGGCCGGCGAGCGCTCTTGTCTTTTCCGCGATCTCCTTGTGCGGGGAGGCCGTGATGTCGTTCATTTTCCTCAGTCCTTTCGTCGCGAGTGACGGTCTCGTCTCGCTGCTTCGTTCGGGATCGTCGCTAAACCCGCCGATACATGAATGACGGGAATCTACGGATCGCACCTGCTGCCCGGTACTGAGCAAATCTGAGAGCCATCCTCTCGCTTGAATGCACTGGCGTCCACTCGAGAGCGAATTTGCCCGAGTTCAAGAGGGTGCCTCTCAAAAACTGCATCTGCCGACGGACTGCTCGATGCCCGATGCTCTGGTCACACTCACCATTCAGAGACCGGAAGGACTTAAAGACATGGCATCGCTCAAGACCGTCGTCGCAACAGCTTCTGCGATCATGGCATCGACCGCACCAGGACACGCGGGCCCAATCGGCTCCGCAACGGCCCTGAAAATCGACTTCATTACGATCGACGAGAACATAACGCTCCGACGAATGGTTTCCCGTCAGGGCAATCCGAACGGCACGGTTCTCTTCCTGCACGGCTTTCCCGAGACGCTGGGCGTCTGGACGAAGATCACGGAAACTATGGGCGCACAGTACGAAGTGCATGCGTTCGATTGGCCTGGCTATGGCCAGTCGTCGCGTCCTTCCCCGGAGCGGTTCTCCTATTCACCAAGAGACTACGCCAAGGTTCTCAAAGCCTATATCGACAGATCGGGCATCGACCGATCGAATTTGGTGATCTACGCCTCGGACATCGGCAGCCTTCCCGCTCTGCTTCTTGCGCTGGAAGAACCGGCGGTCGCGAAGAAGATCATCGTCGGCGACTTTGCGCCGTTCAACCGGCCGCATTGGATGTACGAGAGCCTTCAAAATCTGAAGGCCGAACCGACGGCAACACCAACGCGCGCCTATATGAACAAGACAAGCGACGAGATCTTGGAGAACGTACATCGGCGCGGCCTTGCACCGGAAAACCAGTTCGACTTGCCGTCCGAGGTGCTATCGGACATGAAGGAATCCTGGATGCGCGACGGTGTGACGACAGCCGACGCCTTCGCATTCTATTACGCCCACTTCACGCGGGATGAAGATTATCTTGAGGCCAATCTGTCTAGGCTCAAGACCCCGATCAAGGTGATCTGGGGCGAAAAGGACATCTACATCAAACCGGAGATGGGCAAGGAGTTCGCCAATCGAACCGGTTCGAAATTCGCCGTTCTAAAGGGTATTGGCCACTTCCCCCACCTTCAGGATCCGGCACGAACAGTCGACGAAGTTCGCCGAGCCTTCGCCGACTAGGCCTTTAAGGCCTCACTCCGCCCGAAGACAGTGCGAAGGCGAGGCAGGGCCCAGTCAATGAAGGAGCGCACCTTCAACGTGAGCATGCCCTGACCGGAATAGACGATGTGGATCGGTCTCGACGTGCCGTCGAAACCCTCCAGAACCGGCACGAGGGCGCCTGACGCCAACTCGTCCGGGATCTGGTAATCGAACAAGCGGGCGATGCCGGCTCCGCCGACCGCCGCGGCCACGCAATTGGCCGCGGTATTCACCTCAAGACGATTGCGGGGAACGGCCTCCATCGGGCGGCCGTCGACATCGAACGTCCAGAAGAACGTCCGCTTGTTGAAGAGTATTCCGTCATGGCCTTCGAGATCGCCCGGATGCGTCGGCACACCCCGGCGCTCAAGATATGCCGGGCTGGCGCAGGTCAGCAGGCGAAACTCTCCAGCCTTGACCGCATAGAGCGAACTGTCCGCGAGGTCGCCGAGACGAATGGCGATATCGACCTGCTCTTCGACAAGATGGACCGTTCTGTCGAGCGAAAGGAGGTTCAACGATACCTCCGGGTGTGTCTCCATATAACCAAGGGCGATCGGCATGATGTAGCGGGCGCCGAACTCGACCGGCATGGTGATCGTCAGCGTGCCGCGCGGTGTCTGGTATTCGCCCGAGGCTCGCCGCTCCGCCTCCTCCAGATCGCCCATGATCTTTCGGGCCGCCTCGACATATTCCCGGCCCGCATCGGTGAGTTGAAGGTTGCGGCTGGTGCGCACGATGAGGCTCGCCCCCAGGTACCGTTCGAGTTCGGCAACCTTGCGACTGACACTTGGCAGCGGAGCATTCAATTTCCTGCTTCCTGCGGAGATGCTGCCGGCATCAACGACTGCGAGCAGCATTTTCATTGCTTCGAGGCGATCCATGATACCCCCGCCAACGTGACCGCTGATTGTTTCGCGCCGTGACGCCCCTTTCGCCCTGCCAAAAGACAAGACACTCATGCGTCACTTCACTTGCAATTGTTCCGAAAACCGACCGGAAAGTGCGCGCTGCCCTTGCTTCACGATCGTCTCGAGGAAATCGCCAACAACACGAATACGTTTGGTGTCGCGAACCCCTTCATGAACGACAAGCCAAATGGCTTCCTCCTGCCTGCAAAGGTCGGGTTTGACCCGGACAAGCTCGTCCTCCGTGTCGGCAAGGATACACGGCAATACGCCGAGGCCGTTGCCCGCCTTCATCGCGAGCACCTGCGCCTGCATCGTATCGACCGTCAGGTTGGCGATGCCGCTTTTGACCCACGAGCGCAGGGTCTTGGGCACGACAAGGAACGACAGGGGATCGCCCCAGGTAATCAGCCTATGGCCGGTGATCGGCAGTTTATTTTCCCGGACGGGGTGGCTCTCAAGATAGGCTTTCGAAGCGTAGAGACCGAACGCAATCGTTCCGATCCGACGCACCACATAGTTGCCCTGTTCAGGGCGGCAGAGCCGAAGGCCGATATCCGTCTCTCGCTGTGGAATCTGGGCGAAGGACGTGGCGTTGACCGAAACGCCCAACGAAAGATCGGGATAGGCTTCCTGCAAAGCAGGCAGGTTTGGCATCAGCAGGTGATGTGCGAGCGTGTCGACGGTGATAATCCTAACCGCCCCCGAGACGCGACCGTCCTGGCCGCAAAAGCTGCCTTCCAGTTCGCGCATGGCGGTTTCAATCGCCGTTGCTTTCTCGACCATCGCCCGCCCTGCGTCAGTGAGCTCGTAGCCGTCCGGCCGGCGCTCGAACAGGCGCGTCTTCAGTGCGTATTCCAGGGTCTCTATCCGTCGCGCCACCGTCGAAGCGCTCGCTTTCACTTCACGCGCAGCGCCGGTGAGGCCGCCCTGGCGTGTCACTGCAAGGAAGTAGCGGACATCGTTCCAGTTCATGTTTCTGTTTTTCGAAAACCCTCTTGCGAACTTATGCGTCGAAGCGCGCGAAGGGAAGGATTATCCCTTTAAGGATCGTGGAAACGGAGCTTGGCAACGAAAAATCGGCAAAGCTCGATCAAAACTCTGAGGCTATGCTCATGATGAACAGGCAGTTTTCGGTCGGCGTGTTTGCCGCGCTCTTTGCAGCCTTTGCCTTCTCCCTCAATTTCGTCGTGCCGTTCATAATCGGCGACTTCTCCACGTTCGACTTTGCTCTTATCCGGCATGTGGTCTCGGCGACGGTTGGGGTCTTCATTCTGTTTTCAGAACGCGAGACGGCATTGCGCCACCTGACGTTCCAAAACGCCATGGCTGCCACGGGATTGGCCTTCATCGGCTATGTCGGCTACTTCCTGACGGTAACGGGAGCGGCAATCTACGCCGGCCCGGTCATTGCGCCTGCCTTCCTTGGCCTGGTTCCGATTGTGCTTGCCGTCATTGGAAACCGGGGTCAGGCGTCACTGCCATGGCGCTTCTTGATGACACCGCTTGCACTGGTCGCGATCGGTCTCGTGCTGGTCAACGGCACGGCGTTCACCGCAGATAGTCTCGGTTCCGTTCGCTCGCTCTGGATTGGTATTCCGCTTGCTCTGGCCGCGGTCGGTCTATGGGTATGGTTCGCGATCGCCAATCAGGCAGCGCTCGCAATCCGCCCGGCGATGCCTTCGGGCATATGGTCCGCATTGATCCTGATCGGCGGTGGTCTCCAGATGCTGGTTTTCTACCCGGTCGGTGCGGCGATGGACCTTTTCCAGCTTCCGAAGCTCGGTTTCGGTTGGGAAGCCGCCGACTCCCTCTATCTATGGGGAACGTCGCTGGCACTGATGGCGACCGTGTGCGGGGTATGGGCTTGGAATGTCGCGTCGAGGACGCTTCCTGTTGCGCTCGCGGCACAGCTGATCGTGTCGGAAACGGCCTTCGGCGTAATTGGCGGACTTGTTGTCCATGCACGTTGGCCGACGATGATGGAGGCAGCCGGCGTCGCGGTGCTCATCGCTGGTGTCGTTCTTGCCATTCGCGTGTTCTACGGTCAGCAGGCCCAAATGAACGAGGCCATCGCGCAGCCATCCTGACGCTCGCGCGATGGGCTACCCCCCTGGTCATGGAGACCTCGGTCGGCCGCTTTTCTTTGATGCGCGTCCTCGCGCAAAACCGATCAACCGGCCGCCGTATCTAACCAGATCGTTACAGGACCGTCATTGGCCAGTTCCACCCGCATGTCCGCGCCGAAGACGCCATTCGCAACAGCAACGCCAAGGGTCGAGACTTGTGCAGAGAAATGCTCATAGAGGCGTTTACCCTCCTGCGGCGGCGCGGCAGTAGAAAAGCCCGGCCGGTTGCCTTTCGTCTCTGCGGCCAGGGTAAACTGGCTGACGACGAGCGCTGAGCCGCCCACGTCGACCAGGGAACGGTTCATGCGATCCTGATCGTCCCTGAAGATGCGCAGGTTGACGATCTTGCGCGCCAGCCATTCGCTTTCCTTCTCGGTGTCGCCCTTCATCGCACACACGAGCACCAACAGGCCGCTGGCGATTTCTCCCGTGACCGCGCCGTCTACCGTGACACGCGCAGATGAAACGCGCTGGACAAGTGCTCTCATGGCAAGGAATCTCCCTATGGCTTGCCGGCGTTTATCCACTCCGAGGCGATCGCAATCAAGCTCTATGCGACCCGACAGCAACCGTCTGGACGACGTCGTCAGACCTGGTCGAACGATGGGCAGACCTGGCCGGCGCTCGCTACCGTGCCTGAAGGGGGTAGCATTTTCACGCGGTGGAATGGCCGTGGACGACGGCGAGCTACCGCGTTTGATCGCGACCGTGTTGGGCTTGTCGGATCGTACGCAATGTTGAGGCAATCCGGGCGCTGTGATCTCGCCAATCAATGGAAGATTGGCGAAGGTCGGCGCATGAAGCCGCGCACTTCAAACAGGGAGCGAAACGGCCTTGAGCATTTGTGACAGCGACACGACGCAAAACGGCACTCCGCGCGCAGAAAGAGAAACCAAGCGAGGAAATGGAATGCGCACGAGGCTGGTGATGGCGGGTCTCGTGCTGCTGCTGACGCCGGCAGATCCGGCCCGGTCGCAGGCGATCGAACCCGTTTGCCCTTCTCCGCACGACAGAACGGTTGCCATCACGTTCGACGATCTCCCTTATGCCCGCGCAGGCGATGCGGGAGGGCAGGAACTCGCTGCGGTCGCGAGGGCCACGAACGAAGCCATCCTGGCCGGTCTCGCCGTTCGTAACGTTCCCGCTATCGGGTTTGTCGTCGATCGGCGTGTGCAGGCGCTGGGTGAGATCGGTCAGGCACTGTTGCAGCCGTGGAACACTGGCCAATTCGAGCTTGGCAATCACAGTGCGAACCACCCCGATAGCAATACCTTGGACGTCGATGCGTTTCGTCGCGAAGTGATTGACGGAGAGGCGACCATTCGGCCGATGGTGGAAAAGGCCGGCCGAACCCTTCGGTTCTTCCGGTTTCCCTACAATCACCTCGGAGACACGGATCAACGTCGCGAGGCGTTCGAACGGGTACTTGGCGAACGCGGTTATCATCTCGCGGCATCCACCATCGATACGTCGGATTATGTGTTTGATGCTGCTATGAACGGGCATTGGCGCGATCCGATACGGCGATGGCCCGCAGGATCGAAGACGCTTACATAGACTATAGCCGCGTCGAGATTGCGTATTATGCGGATCTGAACCGCAAGGTCCTCGGGTGCGAACCGCCCGGCATTCTCCTGCTTCATGCCAATCGCATCAATGCGGCCACCATCGATCGAATACTCGGGCTTTTCAGAAGTACGGGCTACCGCTTCGTCTCCCTGGAGGAGACGCAAGCCCCCCCGGCGTACAGGCAGCCGCCTCGATTTGCCACCAAGTTCGGACCAATGTGGGGGTATCGCTGGGCAAGGGAGCGGGACCTCAAGGTGGATGGAAGCAAGGAGGAAGAGCCTCCGGCATGGGTGACCCAATACACCGGTCCCGACGCGCCGCTCTGATCCGCATCCGTGGCCAAGATCGAGCTCCAGCAATCGCTTGGCCGCGACGGCATAACCCTGTGCTTCGCCGCAATGTTCTCGCAACGCGTGGCCCCAAGACTCCTGAACAGTCGATTCGATATTTGAAGGAGTATGTCCCATGCGTGCGTCGGTCTTCGGTAAGGTTCTCGCGCTGACCGCAGCTTTGGGCGCGACTGTGCCTGCAGCTCCAACCGTCCTTGCTGACGATTACGATGGAGGTTGGCGCCATTGTCGGGACCTTCACGGAAGAGACCGGTGGCGTTGTGAGGAGGCGCGGCGCGATCGGTGGCGCGAGCGCCAGGAAAAACAGGACAAGAAGGATATGAAGGCTGGTTTGGCCGCCGGCGCGATCGGTTTGGCCCTCGGTGCCATCATTATCGGTGCGGCACAGGAGGCCGAGCGGAAGCGCGAGGTGGAAGCTTATCGGCGCAACGATCGCGATGCGCGGTGCCTTGCGCGCTACCGCTCCTATGACCCGCGCAGCGGAACATTCATTGGGCGTGACGGCCGGCGCTACGAATGCAGGTGAAGGCTGCGCCTCCGGCCGAAAGTCGCCCACACAGGCGACCTTTCGCGCAGAAACCTTTACGGACGCCTGCTTCGGCCATAGATGTGCCGCAATGGTGGGTGCGCCCTGCGTGCCGATCGTAAGGCTGGAGGGAGTTTTGACGGATTTTACCTGGTTGAATGAGCCTCGAAACTGGAACGTCGAAAATGGCGTGCTAACCCTCAAAACGGAGGCGAATACCGACTTCTGGCGGACAACCTTCTATGGCTTCAGGCGCCATTCCGGTCATGCCAGACTGCAGGCGGTGAGCGGAGATTTTACCGCATCGGTGGTCGTGCGCGGTGATTATCGCGAGCTCTACGATCAAGCCGGGCTGATGCTGATTATCGACGAAACACACTGGCTCAAGACCGGCATAGAGTTCACCGACGGCTTGATGCATTTCTCAGTTGTCGTCACGAACGGAACGTCGGACTGGTCCGTAATCCCGCTTGCGCAAGCGCAGCCGAACGCCGAAGTGCATATCCGGCTGACGCGGCACGAGGCAGCGCTCAGGGTCCAGTTTCACCTTGGCGATGGTCCGTGGCAGATGGCGCGGTTATGTCCATTCTCCGGTGAAGACGCACGGATCGGTGTCATGGCCTGCTCTCCTGAGCGCGAAGGTTTTACCGCGCAGTTCGAAGGATTTTGCCTGGGCGCTCCGATATCGCGCGACTTGCACGCCTCATAGGAGCCCTTGCTGCTAGCAGCGGCGATCCGCTCGCCTGGATCGGGCATTGAAGGGACGTCCGACCCGTGGTCGGTATTCCTTCGCGCGCGCCTTGCCGCAGTGGAACTTCAAGAGCGCATCGGACGTTCCGCAACCTTCTGCGGCTCACAGATCGCGTCTAACCAGAGCCGCCGTCACAACATCGTCACGAAACGCACGAACAACTCGCTTCGTGTAAATGGCGGAGGCACAGATGGATTACTTCAGACGCTTCACCTTTTTGTTCGCGACACCCGCCTTCGACAACGAGGATCTCGAGGGGGCCCGGTACAAGCAGATTGTCGAGGAGATCGAGCGGTCTGGTTTCGAGGTGGTCCGCGCACGGAGCCTTGAGGACGCGGAAATCGCCGTCCAGACGGACGCGGCCATCGGCTGCATGATGGTTGACTGGGGCAAGAAAGGCATGGAAGGCAAGACCGCCTCCCTCATCAATCTGATGCGCCGACGCGGTCTCGAATTCCCGATCATCCTTCTGATCCGGCGCAAGCGCTTTGAGGACGTACCGGTCGAAGTGCTCGACTTCATCGACGGCTATGTCTTTCTATCCGAAGAGACGCCTGCCTTCATCGCGAAAAACCTCATCAGCCGCCTCAAGCAATATGCCGAGACGATGAAGACGCCTTTCTTTGGCGCGCTGGTGGATTACGCCGAGGAAGGCAACCAGCTTTGGACCTGCCCCGGACACAACGGCGGCGTGTTCTACAGCCGCAGCCCGGTCGGCCGCGTGTTCATGGAGCATCTGGGCGAAGCGGTCTTTCGCGATGATCTTGACAATTCCGTGCTCGATCTTGGCGATCTCCTGACCCATGAAGGGCCGGCGCTCGCCGCCCAGAAGGAAGCCGCCAAGATTTTTGGCGCGGAGAAGACCTACTTCGTCCTTAACGGCACCTCGACTTCCAACAAAGTTGCGCTTTCCGCCCTGGTCACCGATGGCGACCTGGTGCTGTTTGACCGTAACAATCACAAGGCGGCCCATCACGGCGCGCTGATGATCTCCGGCGGCATCCCGGTCTATGTGCCGACGGCCAGAAATGCCCATGGGCTCATTGGCCCCATGGATTTAGGCGCGCTCAATGAGGAGGCGCTGCGCGAACGCATCCGCGCCCACCCGCTGGTCAAGGATCCGGATGCCTGGCAGAAACCGCGCCCGTTTCGGGTGGCAGTGGTGGAACAGTGCACCTATGACGGCACGATCCACAATGCCGAGATGATCCTGAAAGCCATCGGCCATCTGTGCGATTACATCCTGTTCGACGAGGCCTGGGCGGGCTTCATGAAATTTCATCCGCTCTATGCCGGTCGTTTTGCCATGGGCCTTGCCGAACTCGGACCCGAGGCACCGGGTATCATCGCCACGCAATCCACGCACAAGCAGCTTGCGAGCTTTTCGCAGGCATCGCAGATCCACATGAAGGATCGGCACATTACCGGCCAGAAGCGCCGGGTCGAGCACCGACGCTTCAATGAGAGCTTCATGCAGCACGCTTCGACGTCGCCTTTTTATCCGCTCTTCGCATCCCTCGATGTCGGCGCGCAGATGATGAAGGGTCGTTCCGGCGAAGTGCTGTGGGACGATACGATCCGGCTCGGCATCGAGCTTCGCAAGAAAATCCGGGCGGTGCGTAGGGAGTTCGAGGAAAAGGAGCGTCGGCCCGAGCGCCGCTGGTTCTTCGAGCCCTTCGTGCCGGACCGCGTGGCCATGCCGGACGTGGCAAGCCCCGGGGCGGTACACGACGTGCCATGGGAGAGCGTCGCCACCGATCAACTCGCCACCAATCCGGCCTTCTGGCACCTCACGCCGGGGGCTGCATGGCACGGCTTTCCCGACATGGCGCCAGGTTTCGCGATGACCGATCCCAACAAGCTCACGCTCCTCACGCCAGGTTTTGACAGGGCAACGGGCGCATATTCAGAGCACGGCATTCCCGCCCCGATCGTTGCGCAGTACTTGCGCGAGAACCGGATCGTCGCCGAGAAAAACGATCTCAACTCCCTGCTGTTTCTGCTCACGCCCGGCGTCGAGGCAAGCAAGGCGGGCACATTGATCAGCGGCCTCGTCGCATTCAAACGGCTTCATGACGACAACGCGCCTCTGGAAGAGGTCATCCCGGAGTTCTATCGCCGCCGCCCCGGCCGCTACGCGGGGGTGCGATTGCGTGATCTGTGCGGCGAGATGCATCGATTCTTCCGCGACGCCAATGTCAGCGCGCTGCAGGCCAAGCAGTTTTCTGAAGAGCATCTGCCGGATATCGCCCTTTCACCCCACGACGCGGCGCGCTGCCTTGTGCGCAACGACGTCGACTTTCTGCCGATCGACGCTATTGCCGGGCGGATCGCAACGACACCTTTTGTCGTCTATCCGCCGGGGATCGCCACAATCGTGCCGGGCGAGCGACTGACCGAGCGCGCACAGCCGATGATCGACTATCTCAAGATGTTCGAAACCTGCTTCAACACTTTCCCCGGCTTCGACGTCGAGATCCAGGGCCTTTACCGCCAAACCGACGCGTCGGGTCGCATACGACTTCATACCTACGTCGTCGCTGAATAGAATATTGGAGTTTCGAGACCCCTCATGCCGCAGGATGAAGCAATCATCATTCGCCGGTCGCGGGAGAGCGACGTTGATGCCATGCTGGCCATCTATCGCCGCCACATCCGACGCGGCATAGAAGAGGGTGTCGAAGAGGGCGACGCACCACAGCCGGACGACCTTCGCGAGCGGCGGAAGAACCTGAAAAGCCGCCGCTTGCCCCATCTCGTCGCGGTGAAGGAGGGCGTGGTGGTCGGATACGCCTATGTCGTGCTGTTTCGCAAGCGCCCCGCCTACCGTTACACGGTCAAGCACTCGATCTATGTTCACCACGAGCATCTCGGTCAAGGCGTCGGACGTCTGCTCATGCGGGGCCTGATCGACGCCTGCGCCGCAGCCGGCTTTCACCAGATGATCGGCTACATCGACGCCGACAATGTCGCCTCCCTCACTTTGCACGAACGCTTCAACTTCGTACGCGTCGGCCTGCTTCCGGGTGTCGCTTATCGTTACGGGCGCTGGGCCGATAGCGTCATGGTCCAACGCTCGCTGGGTCCGGGCTCGACGACGCCGCCACCGCCGCCGCCTCTCTCCACCCGATGAGGGTCGCCCCTGTGTGCGCGCCGTTCAAACGTCAAAAAGCCCGCTGGATTTCTCCATGCGGGCTTTTTTTGATTTGGTTGCGGGGGCCCGCAACCACCGATACCGACATGAGCTCAAAATAATCATCTAAAGGATTCAGGGTTCTTGGCCAGCGCCGGTGTTAACTGACCCATCGGCGCTCTGGGAGGGCACAGTGGTATGGTGGCTCACGGTTGCTTTTGGCTAATAGGGACCGCTGCATTGACCACCCCCCAACGCAAGCGATGGCCGCGCATACCGTTCTCTACACGAGCCCTTAGCAGTCCATGGTCGAGACATTCGATTTGTCGTCTTTATCAACGCTCAAAAGAGTTGACAAACATGCAGTTTTAACAAATTATCCCATACATGATCATTATGTTTCCATTAGTGGACTAAATGATCGCGATACCAACTTCACGTAAAGGCGAAGCAAATGGACCTTTTGAGGTTTGGAGAGAGTGATTTCAATTCATCGTATCTGGCCATACTCAGACACGGCCGGCGCGCCTGGGAGCTTTCGGAGGACTTATTTACGATCTGCGAAAATGAGCGTCTTCCCGGCATCGAGTCGCTTGAGGCTCCGATGTTCGAAAACTGGTTCATAGCGGAACGATCCGTGCCTATGCTGGTAGGAGAACTCAGGCAGCCAAAGGGTCTCTCATTCCAGCATGAATCCTGGGGCGCATTTGAATGCACTACACCACTACACTTGCTCTCGGTAAGGGGGAAATTGGCGCGGTCTGCGAACCATTGGTATCTGCTCGGGCGACCGGCGGCGGACGCAACCGAGTCCTTGAACCGATGGGATGTTCGCGCTGACGATTCGACGAGCACGCCGGCCGGCAAAAACACATCCCGGAGGTGAATCAAAACACACGCCGGGAGGTGGTCACAAAGCAAAGCAACACCACATTAGCTCACGTGGTCGCCGATTCCTTCGCCAAGATGTCGGCGCAAAGGTTTGGGCCGCCGCTCACGCCCCTCCAATTTATGCCAATTCCAACTAGGATAGATCCTTATGCCGCACACATTCACTGACGCCGACACACTCGCCCGGCTCGCCCACGATATCCGGCAAGCCAGCTCTGAAAAGTTCACCCCTACGCTGCTGGCGAACGCGCCGATTCTTGATGAGTTTGCTCTGGTGTATTCCTCCGCGCTCGGACTATCAGGTATCGTCTCGGGACATCCGCGGATTTCGGATGGGCACCGCTGCGTCACGACTCAGGTTTTCTATCTCGATGTCGAACAGGGAGTGGCCCGCACAGTAAACCGCTGGTACCGCTTGGGACGTCCTCACGGGGCTGAAGGACAGTGATCTGCGGGTCCCTCGTGGACATCATAGCCGCGCGCCTCGGGCAAGATGGGGAAACGAGTTGAGATGCAGGGCCAATCCAAATCCGCGGAATTTCTAAGATGGCGGAGTGTTGAAAACGAGGACTTGCATGCCTTGCGGTGATAAGAACAAGCCGGCCAAAGTGGACCACGATCGCTCGTCCGGGGAGACTGCAGACAACAACGAAACGTTTGGCGAAGCGCTGTCAAAGGCGGGATTCAAGCCGGCCAAGGTCGGACGAAGAAAGATCGTGTCGCGGGGGAAACGCCGAGAGACGTTGAAGAAGCGGAATTCCGAGAACCCGGAGAAATAGATGGAGACTTAATGACGTGTCCCTTCTAACCCGGCACCCCCGCATAAGACCCATGCCTACGACACAAGGGCGCCTACGCCGCAATAGCTCGATCATTCTCGTAAAGCTTGGCATCCCAACGACACGTTGTCTGGCCCGTCGTGTTCCTGCCTAGTTCGATCACATTCAACCTGTCGCCAGGAAAAGCGGGGCTCAGTTCCAGGCACAAGTAGTCGAACAACGACCGTTCGTGCACAGCAAGGACGATCTGCCGATTCATCTGTTTCGAAAGCGTCCGGATCAGCGCCGCGAACTGGGCGATATGAACTTCGTCCATACTTTGGACCGGATCGTCGATGACGAGCCAGGGAAGCTGAGTCTCCACCGAAAGATGAAGCGCGAGAAAGAGCGTCAAGGCGGCCGTATTGAGATTGCCGGCACTGAGCATGGCGCGCGGGTTGCCGCCTTTGCCGCCGCGGCGATGGTGTGTTTCGAGAATGGCCTCGATATCACCGGTGGCGCCGTCGGGAATCGCGAAGGCAGGGATAAAGGGTTCCTCCGGCGCGAGGCGGACGAAAAGATCTCGCCATAGCGCGTTGAGCTCGTCGTTGAACACCTTGCGAACCACTTTCCCTCTCGCTTCGCGTGTTTTACGGACGAGATCCTTTGCCGCATCGATAATGCCGTCGGCCTCCGATCGCTTTCCTCGAAGCTTGGTGACGTCCGTCATCAACTGTTTCCGCTCGTTGCGCAGTGCAGAAAGGGACTCGATCGCGGTCGAAAGAGAAGCGGCTTTGTTTAGAACGGTTCGGCGTTCACCAAGTCTCTCGTTTAAGACACCTTCCCTGTGGTCGATGGATGAACGCATCCGCCGAAGGAGCTCGCCGGTCGATTCGTGGGACTCCAACGGCACGGCGATACGATGCGCAAGCGCGATTGTATCCCTCCGAAGCACTTCCATGGATTGATCTGCGATCTGAACCGCGGTAGCGTTTTTGGCGCTATCCGTAGCCGCGCTTCTCAGATCGTCCCCTTTCTGCATATCGGCCGTGCCCGCATTCAACTGCAGCTCAAAATCGGTGAGATCGGCCAGCCGCATCTTTAAACCTGTGAGTTCCTCGTCCGGCAGGACATTGGTCCCGACCTCCGAAAGCCTACGCTCCAACTGTGCGATGGCAGCATTCGTATTGGTCTTATCCGACGATATAGACCGGAGCCGCCCCGCGTGTTCGAGCATGGTGCTGACTTTTGATGCGACATAAGCATTGAGCGGTGTTGCACTCACCTCGTTAAAGTTCCGATCGCATATCGGACAATGATCGTCATGGATGTGCGTGCTGAGCTCGAAAAGCGTCCTTGCGAGCACCTCGTTGGTATCAGTCGCGTCGTTTAGCTGCTCATCGAGCCGCGCCATGCGTGTTCGAGCCTCAACGATCTCTCGGCCAGTCTCGGCTTTTACGCGAACCGCCTCTTCGTGCGAATTCAGAACACCTTCGATCCGCGCGATATCCACTCGTACGCGTGAAGTTATAGAAACTCTGCGCGATACAAATCCGCTTTCACTAGATACGGCGAGGTCTGCAAAAAGGCCTCCCGCCTGTTGTAGAAGCGCCTCTACGTCCTGACCGCGCGTGCGAATCCAATCATCGAACGTTTTTCCGGCCTCATCAGCAACTGATTCAAGCAGAAGTCGCTCGCCCGCACCACTGGCGTTCGTTGCCCTGTTCCAGGTTTCCTCGAGGACGGCAACTTCTCGCCTCGAACGTTCGAGCGCCATGAGGCCGCTTTCCTCGACAGAAGACTGAAGGCGTGTGGGCAGTTCCAATATGTCGCCGAGTGTGGCCGCTAGCTCAGGATCAACACGCTTCAGGATTTCACGAACCTCTCCCTCAAGCGTTTCGACGGACGTCTTCAGAACGATTTCTCGCTTCTCGAGTTCAGCAATCGCTTTCTCCTTCGCCGCGATCGCGGCACGTGTCTCATCGTACGATGGGACTGGAATCCGAAGGCGCGAGATGTTGCCGGCCGAGTGAAGACCGGCGATGATTGCTTCCATGCGATCAAGGCCCAGCAACTCCTTCACGAAGCGGGTCAGAGGCGAATCCGTCTTTTTGTCGGAATGCTGGTAAATCTCGAGAAGGCGCCCTAGGGTCGATTGAGCAAGGTAGCAACGCTCGCTGAAAAAACTCCCTTGGAGAGGGCTTAGGATCGGAGTACCAACAACACCGTCCGCCGTCACTCTCATATCCCCAATAATGCGTTCTCCAGACGCCGTCTCAACATCAACCCTGACTTGCCCAAAAGGCCTGTCCTTGTGCGGCAGATAAGCAAGGTAGTCGGGTTCTGCGCGCGATAGCGATGGCACGGCCCCAGTAAGGCCCATTTCGATCGCCGACAACAGGCTTGTCTTACCCGCTCCGTTGGGGCCGTGGATAAGCACAATCGGCGCGTCGAGCGAAACCAATGCCTCACCATCAACGCTTCGAAAATCCTTCATGTAGAGCGACTTCAATCGCATCGTTCAGGCCTCCGCATCGCGGTCACTATGAATTTCGGATTCTATTTGTTCTTCATCCTCCGCCAGCTCTTCGCCAAGCCAGGAATCGTCTATCTCGTCGTCGTCATCTTCCTCTCCCAAGGCACGCTTGAGAGCCTCATGAAAGCGCGTTTGGACGGCGTCCTTGCCGAGATTAGAAGCTTCAAGAAGCTCTGCGGACTGCTCGGTACTAGGAACGATATCATCATCGCCGACGCCGATGTCATAATCACTAAGCACGCCCGATGGGAGCTTCAGAGGAAGCAGGATCGATAGCTTATCCAGAAGGTCCTTTGGGTCGGCTGCTTCCTCCACTGCGAGAATTCGCCCGACCTGTGAAAGCGCCTGCAAATTCCTCCCAACCGGGCGCGGGCCGACGATGATCGAGGTCAGGGGCCGTTGCGAGCGCATCACATCGAGAGCACGGGCAATGCCCTCGATCTGCTGGACCACCTTTCTTTCGCCGTTCGCCGCCATGTCGCCGACGATCACCAGATCGGCGGAATGTCCAACCCCGACAAAAGCGCCGGCCACGTCGAAGACCAAACCCGCGATCTCCAACGGTGTGTCTAGGCGACGGTACCCCGCGTTCCCCAAAACTGCCGCAACTCTCTCCGCAGGAATTGCCGTCATAGGGCCACCTTGTTTCGAAAGCGTTCCAGAAGATCCTCTACCTCGGTGCCTTCTGCAAGCAGTTCCTCGACGCTCACCTCACGAACCGGGGCCAGTCCTGTTCGGCCCGGCGGACGTCGAGGTGATCGATGCATCGGGGCAGGATTGAACTGGCTGTGTACGACGACGGCATCATCATTGTCCGCCAGCAGGCCGTTAGTGGTCAAGCGAATGGCCGCGCGATGATCGCTTGCAAAAAAGATCTTCGCCGCGCCACTGCGTCCCACCAAGCCAAAGGCACCAGAGTCTACTGCAGAGGTATTTGGCCCTTCTGCGGCCCAGAGTCCTCTGTCCAAGCCCAGACCCACTAGACTCAAAGCAACTGCGAACTCGGCCATTCCTCCACTCGTGAGGTTGGGATTCGCACTCATTAGTTCCAATGGCTCAGCGGACAACGGGCTATACAAGCCGTTTGCAGCGGTTGGCAGCGCTCCCTCTCTGAGCATTGTCATGGTCCGACCTATCATGGTGATCAGGCTCACGACGTCGTCCGCACTCGCAGTCACCTTGTCAGCCACAAGATTGCGACCGTGCTCAAGCCCTTCTGCTAGCTTCGCCCTATCAAATTCCTGTATCGCCGGGAATCCTTCACGCAATAGGCATGTCAGTTTTTGCGTGAGGACGAACAGGAGCAATGCCAAGAGAAGCGGCTTGGCGAAAGCCTGAACGAGCGCGTCGGCTCTGATCGCTGTGCGGGTTCCAGCATTGAATTCCTGATGATAGACATTCTGAAGCAAGCTTTCCTGATCCCCTCCAACAGCGTTTTCAGCGAAAGCATAAGCTGGCGGATGAGCCGGGAAGTGCCAAGGCATCTGAACCTGAGCACTGGCGAAGAGGCTCTGGATATTCGAGTCCTGCGCAGAAAGGCCGAGCATGAGGGTCGGTTTGGTAACGATTAAGTTGATGAGGGCGTTCGCCATAACTGGGTTGTTTGCGACCCAGCCATTGATCTGGTTTTGCCTCGCTACAAGCAGCGGACGAAACTTTGCTGGATCTTCTAAGGCTGATCTGGCGCAGCCATGAAACTTGTAAAGATTAGTGCGCCTTCGTCCTGCCCTAGTATCGCCGGGGGCGATGGCGATGCGCTGAATTGGCTTTCCGCCACCTAGGATGCCTACAGCCTTCTCGACGAGCGAATCCCAGTTCGCCGACGGCATCTCGGACGCAACCCCTTCCATGGCGAGGGCCGCTAGGCAGAGATGTTCGGCGTCGGGCTCGATCGTAAGATCAGAGTAGACGGCAGCTCCATTCAAGACGTCCCAGAGGAGATAGTCTGCCTCCTCGCCCTCGACCGTCACTCCGAGCATGCGCGCGTAGTTGTTAACTAGGCGTCCGGCTAACGCTTCGAAGGCTGGCCACAGATCCGGACTGGTCGAGTAGTCGATTGTGTCACACTCCTCGGGACTCGGTGCTGCGTGACCGATGACGGAATCAAGAGCGGCGCGAAAACGACAATGCGGATCGTTTTGATCAATCCGCCCCTGAAGCGAAATAAGGATTCGCTTCGCCAGACTTTTCAGATCCGGCATCCGCTCTCGCGAGATGCCAGACCCCAACCAGAAGACATAGCGATCGTTGGCGACGCCTTCTGCCAGCTCCCTCTTCGGCCCGTCCAGCATAGCGAGGGTCTGGGAAATCGATATCGTCGCCGCAGGAGGAAGTGCCATTCAGCCTCAGGAACAATCGGAAGGTGTTGTAGACGAATTCTTTTACTCGCCAAAATCAGTCTGGTCCATGGCCGTCTGAGACTTACGCCTGGATGAGGTCCGTGAAAACCTGATCACGCCCGGGCAGCCCGCCACCAATCCTTGAGGCGACGACCTGCCGGACATTCGTGCTCTGGCACGAAAATCACTTGCGAGGTGTCCTTACCTTGGCAGTGTCGGAAACCCCTTGGGTAGTTGACTGATCGCCACTTCCGGGTATGCGACGATAGGCACATCCTGTCGTCCTCTCGGTAGAACCGGGCGACTCAGGATAATCCCACCTTCACGTCAGTCCGAAGTCAGGGAGTTCCTGGACCAGGCCACTCCCCGCTTTGACGCATATCTGAAGCCACCGTGAGTACACGCAGCGTGCACGCCCCAATGACACCGTCTACCCTTAGGCCCTTCCCCAGCACAGAAGAAGAGGCCCCTATCTGGTTTGCCCGACGTTGAAATGCTTTTGTTAGTCTTTTACCGTCGCTTGATTTCAGATAGTCATTACCCGGATTCGCTGGTAGTCCGTAGCCTAGAGCGGCAAACTCGACCAATATAGATCGCTCGTTAGGCTATTGAGCCGCGTTATATGGAACACCGTCGCAGGTCGCAGTGGAAGGCACGTATGGGACTGGATTTCCGGGAGGCCGAACTTCCCAACTTGGCAGCTCCAGATCATCTGTGTCGATGCAAACTAGGTTGGTCGGCAGCTTGATCTGCCAAGGCGCTCCTTCAGCTACTCCCTCTTGATCGGGCGTATCCGAAATCGCACTGTCGATTGCCTTAATCTCATCTATGATAGATAAGTATTGAGGGCTCCCTATTACAGGGGCATCACCGTCGGCCCACAGAATACCTGTTGTAATATAAAGGCTAACGTGATTCTCGTATCCTCTGCGAACGGGAACGACTACCCGACTGTATCCGGCCCCAAGGAAGCGAGCAAATACCGGGTCAGAATTCCCCGCTGCAAGCTTTTCGGGCCACGTACTCTTGCGTCCCCAGAAATATGGGTAAAAGGTGTATACGATATTTTCCCATTCAAATGAATGCTCAAAGAAACGGACAATTGGAGCTTCTTTCAATGCGGCACTGTTGTCGATAACCGGCACGTGATCGACCAGGTTGATCGAAGAGAAATTGTCAAAGTGTTGGTTGGTTAAAAGCTCTAACGCAGCCCGTTTCAGTTCTCCTTTCTCAATACTTCTATACTCAATGTCGTTCCTAATAGATATATTCTGCTGTCCAAGTTTGGCCTCTGCAATTCTTCGATCAAAGTCCTCCTTAGCAAGTTTATATGATGTACTTATAGCAGCATAGGCTTCAAGCTGCCACTTCGAAAGCGCCTCATCCGTACGTTGCAGAATCAACGATACGCCGCACATCCACTTAGTCGTGTTGTATCCCCAGCCCCGCAGCCGAATGTCCTTTCTAAGCGGCGGGTAAAAGAATTTCGTCGACGCCCAATACTCTGTGTCCCACATCGTACTTCCAATTGCGAAAGTTAGGAACGCTCCGTCGCCCCTAACATGTTGAAAGACGTAGGTCGCGTAGGCGTGAACCGCCTCATAGTCATCTGGAACAGTGAACTTACCGCTGTCCGGCCCGCCCCCCCCGGCTTGGTCCTCTGCTAACAGGGTGATCGGACCGCGAAACTGAAATGCTTTGGGTGGCTCGGGGATGTCAGCGTGATACTTTGCCGAAAGGCCTTTATAGTTATCTACAGTGATGTCTTCTGCGGTTATGTTTGGCTCCTCCGGTGGAATCATATTGCCCTGTTCTCTGGGGGCAGCCTGTTGACTGTATTGGTAGTATGCCGCAGGTTCTGGGACCCAGAACTCGATCATCAGGCGGCTTCCGTAATTTAGAACTTGGCACCAGTAATGCTTGTCAACATACCGGTATAGTCCAACAATCGACTTGTCACCGCTTGCGAAGGAATGCTTATTTGTTTCGGTCCGCTCGGAGATCATCACTACCGTCTGCTGTCTTCTCGTCTTCTTTTGAATTCTCTCTATAGCTCGCGAGATAGTCTCTCTAACGTTTTTCTGTGAGACCTTGATTGACTGCTCAGCGGCTTGACTGTTGCTAGTCTTCGCGTTTGCTGACATTGAAACCGCGCCATAGGACGCAGTTACATTGATACCGGCTTCCGATTGCTTTTCATCTTTCCTAATCGACTCAAGTTCCTGGGATAACTCGAAACGATCGGTCGATTGGAGGTCTTTCTCGGACTCTGTTGTTTCTTCGGTTTCAAGTATTATCTGCTGCTCTGTGCGATCCAATAAAGTATGAATACGTTCCCTAGCCTCTCCGGCAAGAACATTCTCTATATGAGCAACCTCTCCAAGCGCATATTTCTGAAGTTGCTGCTTTACAATTTTCAAATCACCGATGCCTGCAGGTTGTATCGGATTTGGATGGGAGACATCCTGGAGAACGCTCGAAAGACCTGGCCCTGCCCCGAACGCTACTTGGACGCAAAGTTGCTCAGCCGTAGCCTGTATTTGCGGAATGGCTCCCCTCGCGATCGACTCAGCAACCTGTTCCAGCGCCCTATCAGCTTGAATCATCGCTGACGTGGAGAGTGGGGAAAGAAGCGTAGAGGTGACAGCTAACGCCGCATTGTCAAGTTGATTGGAAAGGGAAAAAATGCTGGCCGTGGCCAATACTCCTCCCGGTGACAAAGATGTGAGGAAGGCCTGCAAATCCGGCATAGCTCCCAGGCGACCTATAGCCGCCGCATGGAGCACAAAGTCGTTAGTTGCATTAGGTGTGCGTACGACATCATTTTGGCCGTCTGAAGTAACGACAGCAGCGGGATCGGGAGTAGTACCGATCTCATTTGCAGAGATTGATTGCGCTAGAAACCTCCTGCCGGCGCGCGCAAGAAGCGCAGTTTTTACGTCTTTAACTAAGGCATCGAATTTCGCCTCTTGGGCGGCCGTTTGAGCTTCAGTTTTTTGTTTCCGCCGGTCCTTCTGCGCCCAATCTATGAAGGATTTGAGATCCGCAGGGATTACAATGTCAGCCCAAAAAACCCGTTCATCCGCGTTCGACTGGGTGGCCGAATGGTATTGCGCGATATGTAGAAGCCGAAGGATTGTAAAAAGGCTGTTGGCGTCGTCCGGGTTTCTGCCAGAAATCAGGCGCGCTGCTAAATGATCCCATACATGGATAGATATTTCCGGCCCCACCCCCCCTTGCGCGAATAAGTCCGCATACTTTCCCTTGATAAGGCTATTGATGCCTTCCAGATCACCCTCACGGATTGCATCTCCAATCAAGCGAGCAACGTCCGAGCTATCGGTGAAAGTCGCGAAGTTAGGTATGGTACCAACGTTGTTGGCACTTAAGAAAGAGTCCGCGACGCTAATCAACTGTGTTGATGAAGCGTTACCAGCCACGGCGGCTGAAAGATCGCTCCACAGTTGCGTCTGTTCTGGGGGGCGGTTGATAAAATAATATTTCAGCGCGTCAGCACTCGGTGGCCGACTGGCTCTGACCAGAGCAAACTTATTGACTATTCCACCCGGTGCTTCCGCAATCATTGCAACCTCCCTACAGGTTATTTTGTGAAAGCAGCGCGCAATTGATTGACCGCGTATGGTAGGAACAACGCTGCGCCCGACAGAAAGTACCCTGAAAGGCTGGTGACAAAGTTTCCAACATCCGCCGGGGCAACGAAGGCTTTAAACAAGACCACGTTCCCAACAGCCCAAAAGAAAGCGGCCATTGCTACGCCGCCAATCAGCCCAATGACTCGACTGTAGCTAGTCTCGTCAGGAACTGTGGGCGGCGCATTCGTGTAGCCTTGGAGTGCTGCAGGCCTCGCTTCTTCAGTTTTTTCCTTAACAGCAGAGCGAATGTCAGTGTTATTAAGTACAACTGATAGAAGTTTGATAACAGCGAGGTTGTATATTGCAAGAATCGCATACATTAGAATGGCTTCCTGGGTCATGGCGCGCCTCTGCCTTATGCGGGGTTGTACTGAAGATAGTTTAGTCCTTCTTTATCTGTGGGTATTCCAAAGACACTTCGATATGTTTGAACGACATCGCGAATTACACCGGGAACTTCCATGTCCACACCGTTATCTTGAAAGGTGGCATAAGTGCCAGGTCCCGCGGCATACGCTCGCCGACCAGTGGCGTCAGCTAAGCGTTGGGCGTAGGTGTCTGTGAGCTTATCCATTATAAAAGCTCGCAGTGATCCGACGTTGATCTCGAATGTTCCGGCTCGTTTGGTGGGCTTAGCCAGATTCGGAGCTATAAAGTTGATCGAGGACAGCTCATAATCTCGCGGAATTATTCTCACGTATGACTCTGGATTGCTACTTGGCGTGATAGGCGGTTTCGCACGCCGTATGACTCGCATAAGTCGCATTACATCTTGATCGCTGTTGCATCCCCAAATCCAACTGGCACCGCCATCTGCAAATGCTGTCTTCCAGTAGGCAAGCGCTTCCGCCGATTGGACTGTGGCGAGAAAATCCTGCTTTCGTGGATCAAGGTCGGCGGGATCTCTTTTCTCGCCCGGCATTTGCTGAAGGGGGACAAGCCTTGCGTGTGGGCCATCGCCAACAACTCTTTGGTATGCCCATGTGTTTGTCAGTATTGGCCCATCCGCGTAGGCATGCGAAAAAAAACTGAACTCGACGATTTTGCCGTTGACAGCACTCACTTGCTTTAGCGTTTCAGAGTATATGTCCACTATGGAAATAATCTTGTCGAGTCGCTTAAACGGAACATGATCGCCGTTAGCAAGTCGTTTGTACTGGTCCGGTCGGATCGGCTCCCGCAGTGCTGAGGACGATCTCACAGGTGCCGAAGTATTGGGCTTGTATATAGCCCGCTTGATCAATCCGGCCCGCACATCAAAAGTAATCGCCATGAACTGACTCGAGCGAAACTTACGCGCAAGAAAGCGCTCTCGAGAAAGGCAACACCGATCCCAATGATTCTTCTTGTCCGGGCTGTATTCATGCCCAGCAATCAAGATGGCGACTAAGGTAGAAGCCATTTGAATTGTTCCCCCCAAGGTGAATTCAACCATAGGTCGGATTTTTTTTCAAGTACATTTTAGATTAGTGACCACAGTAAGCTGTTCGCCAACGCTGCGAGGATGCGGATCACTGCGTTTTCAAAATGATTGAAGATTCACACCTACGCGGCTGTAGGTTCCTACGACAACATCAACATCAGCGACTTTGGTGATGGTCTCGTCTTCACACGAGGCCGACGAAATCCATGGCGAGCTTGATGGTTATGCGTTCTACTTGGTCGGCGACGAATTCATTGTTGCCATCGGTTCACAGCGCTGGGAAATCGAACTTGACCAAGCTCGCTCTTCAAAACCAAAAGCCAGGCATCTCGGCGGCCCGTCAAATCCGTCGCTCCTTCCTTTATCGGTTGCGCCACCCAACTGCTGACAGTTCGTGCGCGCCGCATGCATGCCGAAATTTCACACGACTGGCCGCGCCGCTCGACCATGCCGGATAAAGAAGGCCGGGCGCAGCAAATGACTTCTGCTATTCCGTGCGTTTGGGAGGCTGGTCAGTATCACGGTCACTCAGTCATTAGGAGTGAAGAAAGCCGCAGATCCTGCGATGGTTTCGACCAATAGATTCCGGTCTAAATACACGTTGCGTTGTTCGCAACTCGTTTCGGCGATGAGCAGACAGCCGTGGCAGGCCGCGCCATGGAGCGCTCGGTCCTCTGATGCTTTGGTTGGGTCGTGATCAGCACAGATGGGGTCACCAGAACATAGCCCGAGACGGCTGAGAGCAGACGCCATGACGCCCGGGAAGCGGCGCGTGACCTCGACCAGACCGCCGAGCGTTCCCTGATTACCGGCGCTGGCGGTATAGATGAGGATACCGCATTCCTTCGGCTGGCCTGGTAGACCAGGAATTAGATAAAGGCGCTCTTTCAACGAGCTCGCGGGATAGCCGCAGTCGATCGCCACCTCGTTGATCAGAGCATGAGAAAGGCTATGCGCCATCGTGTACTCGATGTGCTCTCCTTCCCACGCCATCTTGTCTGAAGCGCCACGGTCGCGACGCGATTTCTTCCAGGCTCTGAGACCGCCTTCCAAGACAGATCTACGCTCTCGAACCGCTGATCGCGATGCCCACGCCATTAGCGCAACAGGGTCGAAGCGTATGAAAAAGCCTTCACCGTACTGCTCGATCGCCGGCAACCATTCCGGAACCTCGCCTAGCGGCGCGCCGTTCACAGCGAGACCAACATCCTCCACCCCATCGTCAGCCAATGGGGCCGGTTCAAAGCGCGTGAAACCATAGAGGCAGGACACCTCCCGAAGCCGGTGGACCGCCACTAGGTCCTTGATCCCGGCAAGCATAGGTTCACGTTTCGGATCCCAGAGGTTTCGATCGAGCGTTTCGGCATGGAGTCGGGCGTCGGGGCGGTTCTCGCCGATTAGCGCGCGCCCGCTCGCCAGCAATTGGAACTCAGCAATCCGAGGATTCATCTGGTCGGTCTGATCCGAATTCTTTCCGGCCGCTGTTCGAGCTTCTATTCGAGCGAAGACGTCGGTATCGGAGAATGGTCCTAGGTTCGCCGCGACAACTGGGTTGAACCGTTTCGCCATGGCGACCTCGATTGCGGACGAGCAGGTGCTCACGTTCGACCACACCACGTCGAGCGCCTTGTCGAGCGCGTCGTTCGCTTGGGGCAACGAGATCACACGTACGATCTGAGGAAAGTATGTGTTGGTTGCACTCCGGGTGAGGAGCCGGAGTGAAATGTCGCAGCCGTCCGGATCGTCCGGACCAATCCAAGGTCTCTTGCCGCTGCACGGCCCGAGCCGACCGGGTTGAAAAAGCTCCTCCAGCGAAAGCTGCGCGCCGCATTCACAGACGATGCGAGTGTCGCGGGGATCGGCGCTCGTACCGGAATCCTCGAGCCACATCGCCCTACGGCAGGCACCGCCTTCGCCCCGCGCCTCGCCAAAGCGCCCGGCATGCACGACGCGCCGCCACTCGATATCCTGCAAGTGCCCCTTCTCGCATCCGCAAACGAACCGGAGCGGCGAGGCGTGGCGCGTCTTACCGTCGTCGCCTTTCCAGTCGAGCCGCTTCGGTGCCTCCAGTTCACTGAAGCGGACGATGCGGCGTCGGTTGGGTGCATCGCCGGCGATGGAGTCGCAGGCGAACCACTCCGGAAACACCTTCGCCTTGATGGCCGGTGACGGTAAGCGCGGGTTTCCGGGATCAATCGGCGGAGTGCGGAAACTAAGCGGCTTTTCTGAGGAAATTCGCTTGTCATTGCCACCCGCAAGCCGGCGCTCCAGCAACTGCGCGAGCCGCGGTTCCTCGATTGGCTGGAATGCCTGGGGACCGAAGGATTCCCAATGGTCGAGTCCCATCACTAGGACGGAACGGTCGGGCAGATCCATCATCGCACCTGGCCCAAAAAGCCCGACCACTTGCCCCATGCGTATCTGGTCTTTTGCCATAGAGGACCTCAGCTCAGCGTGTTACCGAAATTGTCGATGATTTTCAGGACCGACGCATGTTCGACGTCGCGCATCGAACGACCCGCCTTAAAGGCTTTAAGGTCGGGATCGAGGCCCGCCAGCAGCGGATCGAGCGGCTGGTGTAGTAGCGCCTGAGTGCCCGGATAGCCGTAGTAAAGTCTCTCAGCGTTTCCGCGACGGTCGTCGGCGATTCGTCGCCAGGTGGTGAGCAACTCCTCCACGATGGTCTTGAGTGCAGCATGTCCTCCGACAACTGATTCCGGGGGTGCACGGGAGAGGATCACGTCGACAATCTCCGGCACCAGCACATGGTCGGGCATCTCAACAGCGTTGCGCTCGTCGGTCAGCTCCGGATGCAGGTGCCGAACACAGGCCACGATGACGGCGGCCAGTGCTCGGTCGATCGCTCGTGCCGCCCAAGGCGTCACGCTGGTCGGTTCGACGACGCGGTAGAACGCTGCATGGAACTGGCGGAAGCGCTCGAAGTGTAGGCGATCGCGCGGCTTCTGTGCGTTGAGGAGTGTCACCACCAGTCCTGGCTTGTCTGGCAATCTCCCTACGCGGCTCGATGCCTGAATGTACTCCGAGGCCGACTTCGGCTGTCCCTGCATCAACATCAGCCCTAGGCGACCTATGTCGAGGCCGACGGAGATCATATTTGTGGCGAGCGCTACATCGACGCCCGCCTTGTCGGCGGCCACCACCGCAAGCGAGTCCTTCGCCGCGGCCACCTTGTCGGTGCTTTCGCGTGAGGTGAGTTCGAGCACGTCGCGCATGCGACGGCTCGCGAAGGGCTGATCGGGTGGGGCGACGCGCCGCCGCTTGTCTCCGTAGTCTGAGAGATAACTGCGCACCTCGTCTTCAACGATGCGTCGTGCGCCACCGAGTTCGCGCAGCGCGTTGAAATAGCCAAGCGCGGTCATATAGGGATCGGCGTCGTTGCCCTCGTCAGCCTCCTTCTGGGCGGCGGCGAGCAACGTGGTCAGCGTTCGCAGGAAGACGAGCTTTGGGCCCTTGCCCGGAGCGGCGAGTCCTAAGTACAGCCGCGCTGGACGTTGGGTCGGCGGTACGGTCTCTGCAAAGAAGCTGTCGCGTCGGTCTGGACCCGGTGGAGGAAAGATCTCGGTGGTCTTGCGGTCGAAGAGCGCCTTGATCTGTGCCGTGGCGCGCCGGACGGTCGCCGTGGAGGCGACTATCTTGGGTCGAACACGTAGGCCCATCATCGTTCGACTAGCAAGCCGATCGAGAGCAACTTCGTAGAGCGCCGCGACCGTACCGAGAGGTCCGCTGATCAGGTGCAGCTCGTCCTGGATAATCAAGTCCGGCGGGTCGAGTGCGAACCCGTTGCCTAGCGGCCTTCCGTCCCCCGCCTTATCGTTCGCGCCGTAAAAGCCCCATTCGTCCGTGCGGTTCACATGGCCGAAAAAGGCGCCCGCCTCGCCGAGCCAGGGAAGCCCAGCGAACTTGTCGACGGTGGCGATTATGAAGGCCGGGAGTCGACGGTAGATCGCCTCGTCGACGGTAAGAATTGGCAGCGCCCGCCCGCCGGTGAAGTCGCAGTCCGCATTGGTACAGCGAATCTCCATGTTCTTCGGTGCAATGGCGTTAGGCGTGCAGGCAAAGCTGTCGGCTGTGAAGGGCTCCGCGCACCATGGGCAGGCCTTGATCGGCGCTGGCGCTTCCCGGCCTGAGGTCTTAAAGCGCTTGACGCGGATGACCGCCGTGTCCGGATTGGGGTTGCCTTGGCCGCCGAGACGGTTCGGCGATGCGGCGGACCCGACCCAAAGGCCGATCTCGATCGGCCAGTCACCCAGGAGACGCTGCGTGCCTTCCATCCAGGCAGTCTCGCCACGCATCAGTTCCAGCGCGCAGACAACGCCCGCCGCGCGCGACAACTGGTCGAGCGTGAGCAGACGCAGCGTATAGCGCATCAGCACCGAGACGCCCGCGCCAAGTTTCCCGCCCGCCGTCAGGCGGCGATGAGCAATTGTCCAGGCGGCGAGGCCGAGATAGGCTTCCGTCTTACCGCCGCCCGTCGGGAAGAACAGCAGGTCGACGATTTCCCGGTCCTCGTGCAGCTTGTCCTTCAGGCCGGGCAAGTTGAGCAGCACGAAGGCGAGTTGGAACGGCCGCCAAGTCGGCTGCTTCTGCGCCGCCGGATCGCCGTTGCGGCCCGCTGTGCGCTGCCGTGCCGCACGGGCGACGGCCTCATTCATCGCCTGGAAGGCCAGCCGCGCCCACTTGTCCTTCTTTAGGAGCGCGATGCCCGCCTCGATGCGTCTCTGTGCGCGGCGGGCAGCATCAAGCAGTCGGTCAGCAGTCCTACGCCGCGGCTCTCCGTCAATGTTTCGGATACCGCCCGCTTCGGTGTCGATCCAGCTTGCGTATTCGCGGGGAAGGCCCGAGAGCGCGGTTACCAGCGCATCCGGATCGCCTGCAGCGAGCGCCGCCAAATCGTCCATGCCAAACGATGCCCTGATCCGTTCGTTTGGCTCGACCCGTTCCACCTCTGCCATGGGCAAGAAGTCTGTATGCGCGGTACGCACTACGCCATCCTCGTCCGGTACCCAGCCTGCAGACGCGGCGTTGCCGACCGCGAACTCGGCCACGTCGCGATAGTGGAGATCGGCGGTTGCTGCGTCCGGATCGTCGGAGCCGAATCCTGTCATATCCGTGCGAGGAAATAGGGGCAGGTGGCTGCGGACCTCCAACTTGACCTGAAAGGCAAAGGTCACGTCCGCAAAGCGGCGGCGCGCCGGGTCGCGGCGGTTGACGAGCATGATCGTGAGCGCCACGACGTCGGCGTTGCTGCCATCCGGCTGCTTGAGGCCGTAGGGCCGCGCGAATGCTTCGACGACCAGGCCGCCACCGGGGCGCTGTTTGCCAGCCGAACCCTCAAGCGTACGGACGATGCGTTCCCCTGGATTCGGTACCGGAATTGTCACTCGGGCCATGCCAGGAATCCGCTGCCACGCAACGTTCCTGTGTTTCGGGTCGAATGCAGCCGCGTCATCAATGAAAACTTCCGGCGGCAGTGGCGGCTCGGTTACATAGTCGCCCCAGGTCGCGTTTACGTCGACTGTTTCTGCACGTGCATCGACCAGCACGGTCAGCCCGCACGCGGACGGTGCGAGCGGTCTCCTTGGGGCAGGATCGTCGGGCGCGGTATCGTCGGCTGCACGAGCATTTCCTGTCTCCGGATCTTCTTGCTCTTCCCCGTCGGTGACCATATCGCCGGTCTCCTCCGGCTGATCCACTTCATCAACGCCGTCCGTTGGAGCTGGCACCAGGAATCCTGTGAGGTACCAGCGCGACGGATTGGTATCGAGTTTCTCGCCCGCAATGTCTATGTCATGCAAGTCGGGTCCGATCAGATCGCGCCGAAGAGTTTCGACGAGACGACCGCGGACGGCTGTTGGCGATTTCGGATCGATGCTCATAGTTCCCACTCACATTCGTCGGCGTCCCGCGACACCCGCTAACCCAGTCCTATACGTAGACGGCTTCCCGTCCTTCCTGATAGTCGCCCACCACCCAGATGAAACTCTGGATGTCGATCCTGTCACGCGGATGCATGTCCGCCAGTTCCCGCTCTGTCTTCCCGACGAGATCGAGCAGGCTCTCGTAGACCGGCAGGCAAAGCCGCGCTTCGTAAACGTCGGCGAAACGGTGGCCGACGCGGGTCGCGAAATCCTTGGTGGCTTCAGGCTTAAGGAACATGTGAGTGGCGGGTCGCCAGAGATATGGCAGGTAGGTCGCGACAGTCCATTTCGCGTTGTCGTGCGGCTTCAGCGCGTGCTCCATCGCAAGAAGGTGTGACTTGTTGCCATCCAGCGTGAAGCGAGCTGCAGCCTGGACGAAATCGTCGGCATGGGGACCACGCAGCACGTCCTGCAGCCGCGTCTTTTCGAAGGGCGAGAGCATGTTCGTGGCCCGGAACACTGCAAGCACCGCTTCGCCGAATCCTGTCCCATCGACCGCCTTTTCGAGCGGCGCTGTATCGTCGAGCTTAGCTTTTGCCGCAAGCTTGTAGTTGCGCTCCTGCGATGCATATCCGTCGGAATGGAAGCCCTTCGGAAAGAAGGTCAGGAAGCGCTTCCTGGCCCCGTCGAAGCCGAAATATTTCGGGTCGCTCTTCCCCGCGTCATCGTGCAACTGCCGCCAGACGTCGTCTGCGTCGTCTCCCTCGGCGCAGCGAACGCCATCGGCGAGACCGAAGTAGCGGTTATTCATCCGAACGAGGCGAAGCTCCTTCTTGCCGAGCTTGGCGGATCGGATCGTTTCGGCCTTGCTCATTCTGGCGTCTCCAGGTTCGAAACGCTTGTCAGCCTTGCTGCCATGCGCTCCTCGATGTGTAAGCGCATGCTGCCATCGTACTTGGCCATCCATGCCGTATGAAAAACAATGATATCAGGCATCGTTCTCCTCCCCGCCGTCTACCTCGTCATCTTCTCCTTCATCCACCGGAACCATCCCTGCCGCGCGCTCAGCAGCAGAGCGTTCAGCGTTCAGCGCAAGGAGGCGGGCAAAGACTTCGTCCTTGAACTCTTCAGGCCAGTCGAGACGGGTCTTGGGCGTTTTGCCTTCATCGGCGTCCTGCTCGATGAACTCAGGCAATACGCGGTTTGCTAGATCATCCCAGCCATAGGCGCGCAGCACTTCGACATCCATCTCGTGATGCAGTGCACGCAGACGCGCGATGTCAGCGGCGTTTTCACCGCGGGCATGAAAGCGGTTGTAAGTCTTGGTTAGGCCTTCACTGCGGGCAATCATCAACTGGGTGCGGAAGGCGTGATAGTTCGCGGCGGCCGCTTCGAGGATAGGAGTGGTTTCGAAAGAGGAAGGGAGTGGAAAAGACGAAAAGCACTTTCTTGGCGTGTACGTAGGGCGATCTTCTAATGTCGAACCGAAGAAGCGCGCCCATCCTTCGTGCAGCCTTGACTGTAGGAGGGCAAAAACGCTCGGGGAGCAGTAGGCAAAAACGATAAGGCGCTGATCAAAAACCGCAGTTCTCGGGATCAACGTTAATGCGTGATGAGCACTCACCTGTGACAGTGCGATAACGTGAGGAAGGTTTGCAACAGCCTTATAGAGACCCGGCTGCCGATCCCCGAAACGCCACCATCGTTCGCGGCGTGCCTTGCGGGCGTCCTTATCTCTTTGTGGCTTGACTAATCTTTCAACGATGCCCATCAGGTCGGGCCATCCACTCCGAGCCTCAACTTCGGTCATTTCGTCGAAATCGATTACATATCGCCGATGGCTGCTTTTCGGATCGTTGTTGACGTCTTCGCCACCGATGTATGGAAAAATGCGCTCCGCATTTCTGGGATCGTTCGCGATCAGCGTCCGCATCGTCTCGAGGCTTTCTGCCTCACCCCTCGTAGCGGCAACATCATCGAAGGTGAATCCTACGCCGAGAACAATGGAGCCCTGAAAGGCCCTTCCCGAATTGGCTGCCAGCGCGTTCGGCGAGGTGTCAAGATCGCCCTCCACCAGATAGGCCGAGATGCGGCGCACTTGTTTTGAATCGAGCACCGGCGAGACCGCACTACCCTTCATTGCATGAACGACGGAAACAACAACTGCTGCCTCGCCCGGCCACTTTAGCCGTCGGGTGGCCCGGAAAATCGCGCCTCCATCAGCAATGATTTTTGTTAGACCTGACGCGCGAGTATCGCCCTGGCCTATGGTATTGGTGGCAATGAGTCCGAAAGCCCCGCCCTGGCGCAACAGGTGGAATGAGCGTAGGAAGAAATGCGCCACTAGGTCGGCATTGCCATGCGACCCTTCATGCATGGCCTGCAGCCAGGATAGATAGTGGTCACGATTTCCGGCAATGATAGTATTCTTGCCGGCGAAGGGCGGATTGCCGACGATGGCGTCGTAACCGGGATTGCCGGCGCGTGCCCTAGGATCAAACACCTCGGGGAACTCCACCTCCCAGTGGAACGGCTGCAGTGCGCCCTTACCGGTGGTGAGGCTGCGTGAACGAGCCACGATGCGGTCGAACCAGTCCGACGCCGTGATATTGGTCTGGACGATCTTCTGGAAATCCACCAGCGCGGCTATGCGAGGCTTCGACTTGCCTGCCGAGAAGAACGCGGCGAGCACGCCATCGCCGACAAGCCTCGCCATGTCGAGCCGCGCGTCTACGATGCGCAATCGCTCGCCGAGTTCTGCGGCAGTCGCCGATTCCGCCCGCTTCTGAATTTCGAGACGCAGCCGCTCAGCTTCCTGCAAATGGTCGGACACGAGTTTTCCGACGAAGGTCGGTTGCTTCGTGGTGTCCCAGTGCGTCGCTGCGATCTGGTCCTTGGTCAGGCCCACGAGACTGTCGCCGCATTTCAGTGCGTGATCGACGAACGTGAACTCGTGGTCGCGTGCGAGCGTGGCGAGCCACAGCGACAGCTTGGCGAGGTCGACCGCTCGCGGGTTCCTATCGACGCCGTAGAGGCAACGCTGTGCGACCAGCCGCCGGGCATGCAGCGGCTCGTCTTCGTCCGGCGGTATGGTGGGGCGAGTCTGCGGCCAGCGCGCCCAAGCCAGCACCAGCCGGTCGCCGAGCGCCCGGCAGGCCTCCACCAGGAATGCGCCCGAGCCCATGGCCGGGTCGCAGACTTTGAGCGAAAGTACATCCTCCGGCTTGGCATCCGGACCAATGCGCTCGAAGGCGGGTTCCAACGCGTGTTGCACGATGGGGGCAGTGAGCGAGCGCGGTGTGTAATGGCTGCCTGTTCGCCTGCGCTCGTCGGTCGGCTGCAGGAGTGGCATTCCGGGAGCGGCGATGGCAGCGCCCGGCGAGGCGCGTTCATCGACGATAGGCGTCAGTGCCACGACGAGCTCCTCGATCGTGCCGGCCTCCTTCAGAGCCGCGGCGACCTTGTCCGTCACCTTGCCCCGGTCAGCTTCCTTATTAAGAAATTTCGTCCGCTCGTTTGGCTTCTCCGCGAGCAGCTTGTTCAGGTTCACGAAGACAGGAGTCTTGTCGTTCTTGCCCGCGCGGATAGCCAACGCAGGTCCGTCCATTGTTTCCACCGTGAAGCCCATCACGGTCTCGTAGACGCTGCCGATCTGCTCCACGTCGAGCGTGCGGTAAGATAGCTTGTCTCCTCCAAGCACCAGCAGGCGGTCGAGTACCTTCGTCACGCACTCGTCCGATACCTCGGCGGGCCTCGGCGAGTCCCCGGTTTCGTCCTGGCCCTGCAGGAAGGGAAAGGCGCCGGGGTCGAACAACTTGCCGCCGCGCCCGCGAATCCAGTCCCGGGAGGGGTCCCCCTGATGAACGAGGCGGAACAGCGTAAGTAGTCGCGACCAGGCGCCACGGCGCAGGTGCATGGTCAGCTCGTGCCGAGCACGATCCTCCACTAGCCGCGCATGCAACGTCCGCACGCCGTAGCCCTGGTCGTAGAGCCGTCGCGCCTCGGCGTCTGTGCGCGAGGGAATGAGTTCGCGATCCTCGGCGTATAGCAGGAACACCAGGCGCAGTAGAACGGTCAGCAGGCCGTCATAGACGTGCTCGGACCGTTCGCGGGCGAGCCGTTCTATGCGCGCGCGGTCGGCGTCGTGCAGGCCGCGCATCAGCTCGTGCAGCGCGCCGAGCACCTGAGCCGCAAGCTTGGTCGACACCTCCGCCTGCTCGTCGCGGCTCTTCTGGAGCAGCGCTGGCAGGCGGCGTTCCGGTGCATCATTGTGCAACCGGAAAGAGGAGAGGAGTAACTTCAGGCCGCCAAGCATGGGCCGGCCGCCGACCTCGCCGAGCGAGCGTAGCGGGAATCGCAACCAGCCGCTGGTCTCGCCGCGCGGGGCATGGATCAGGCGCAGTTCGCTGTCGGTCACAAGGATTCCCGTGCGGACCCCTCGGTCTTTGCACAAGCGCTCCAGCCGCTGATGCGGCGTCGCCTCCCAGCCCTCCAGCGCACCGCGTCCGTCCGGGTCGACGCCTGCCGCCTCGACACGCACTAGCATCTGCCAGCCGCCTTTGGGATCGGCGACTGCCCAGTGTGGCGCGATTTCGATATCGCTTTCTTCAATGCGCAGAACCAGATCGTCGGGGATTGGCGCGCCGCCGGGACTGCCCGCCACGCGACTCGGCCGCCAGCCGAGAATGTCGGCGAAGAAGGTCCAAGCATCGAGAAGCGCCGGTCCGGGGTCTTTAAGCGACAAATGCGACTTGATCGCCTCAGTATCAGAGCGCGTCTGCTGCTCAGGAACAAGCTCATAGGCCTTCAGCACCACCGGGGCCACGACGAGCCCGACCGGCTGGACGTGACCGAGCCATTCCTCGTTCGGATCGAATGCTGCCATGCTCAATTCCCCTCCGGCCAGAGGTAAACGAGTCCTATCGTCTCCAGCCGATCCGCGACCACGCTGTAGGACTCACGTACGCGACGAGGGCCCGTATCGATGTCGCTCGTGAGGCGGTCGAGCTTCGCCTTCCAGTGCCGTCTGTCGCGCCGTCGCTGCTCGACCTCCTCTACGATCTCAGGCAGGAAGCTCATCTGCTTGTCGTCCGGCTCGGCGTCGGCCTTGGCGATGCGCGCGCGCTGGTCTTCCAGCAGGCGCTTCAGCGAGGTCGCCTCCGCCTCGGCAATCCTGGCTAGATCCTTCGCCGCCTCGGCTTTGGCCTCCTCGGCGCGGGCGCGCAGCTCCGGTTCCAGGTCAGCAGCATCCTGGGCGGCGTACTTGCGTATGCGATCAACGATCTGGGGTGCGGGCACGCGAGCAGCCCGGAACGCTTCCTCGAGCTGAACAAGTGTCGCTGCCTCACGCGTCGGACCGAAAGGCTTCAGCGGTTTGCTGCCCCGCCCAGCTTCCGTCCATGCCGCTGTCACCAGGATGATCTCCTCGTGGAGGCGCGCAGCCCCCGGCCCGTAGAGCGCCAGCCGGCCGATCAACACGACCCGAGGCTGGGCGCCGGGACCAATCACCACGCTCGCTCGTGACAAGCCAGATGCGAATCCTTGCGCCAGGAAGCGCGCCAGTAGCCGCCGGACGAGCCTATGCTCAAGGTGCACCTGAACCACGCCCTCGGCATCAACGCCGGCCGGGGTGATGGCAGGCTTGAAGCTAAAGGAGCGAACCGGGGCATCACGGCGCCAGTCCTTCAGGGTCTCACCACGTTTGCGGCGGCGAATGCGCAGGTCGTCCAATGCTTCCGCCCAGCCCGCCGTCTGGAAAGCGGGCTCCGACGGGTCAAGACGGAAGGTCAAGGTCTCTCCAACCGCGCCGTCACGGTGAGCGTCTAGCGAGGAACCCGTGCGCGTGAGGGCAACCGACATCACCGCCTTGAGGTCGTTCGGATCAACACCGACGCGCGCACGCGAATCCTCCAGCGCGGACCGGAGGTCGTCGAGCTCCTTGGCCTGGCGGGCACGGCGCGCCACGGTCGTATCGTCCATCTCCTCGACGGCCGTCTGGGTTTGCTCGTCGGGTGTCTCGCCGTCGCCGGTGATCTCACGGGCGAGCCCCTTGGCGCCGTGGATGCCATCCTGCATGAGCCGCCGGTTGATACGCTCCGCAATGACCTGGCCAGCGGATCCTAGCTCGTCGTGGATCTTCTCTGTCTTGCGAACCAGCGCCTGCAGAACGACGTCCTCCTCACGCTGCTCGTAGACGAAATATCGGCAGTGCACGACCGGAGAAGGCTGCAGCTTGCGGTCGATACGGCCATTGCGCTGCTCAAGCCGCGCAGGATTCCAAGGCAGATCGACGTGGACTAGGTCGTGGCAACGCATCTGCAGATTGATGCCCTCGCGCGCGGCATCGGTGCAGATAAGGATTCGCAGCGGGTCTTCCGTCGGATCGGCGTTGAATTGGCGCTTCAGCTCCTCGCGCCTATCCGTCGAAGTTGCGCCGGTGAAGCACGCAATGCGATCGTCCGGCAAGAGATCGTCGAGCGCCTCTTGGAGACGCTTCTCCAGCCAGCGCCGGGTATCTTCGTACTCGGTGAAGAGGATAAGACGGCGCTCGTTCCAGCGACCGCCGGAAGCCATGTTCTCGCGAATCCACTGGGCAAGGCGAATGACACGTGCATCCGGCTCCTGCGCATGCCGGCGGGCTATCTTCAGCATATCGTCGACCATGGCGAGGTCGGAGACAGCGGCTGTGGCCATCCCCGCTGCTTCGGCCGCTGCGTTCTCGTCCTGATCGAGCAGCAATTCCGCGGCAGCCTCGTCCTGCGGCTCTTCCTCCATTTCGGCAGCCTGCCCAAGCGCGCTTGCCACGAAACTTGCCGTTTCTCCTTCAGCCGCCCTCATCAGTCCTTTGCGGTGCACCTCCAACGTCCGCGCGAAGGCTGCGATGGAGGACAGGAGCCGCTGCTGCAGACCGACCAGCGTCAGCCGCACGTATCCGGCCTGCCGGGGCGGCAGTCCCTCCGCCTTCGCCCGGACCACGTCGGCATAGGCACGCAGCATAGAGGCAAGCACGAGTTCGGGCGCGCTCTGCGGCAGATCGGCGATCCGGATGGGCTCAACCTTGCGGAGCGGGAAGCGCTCGCCGAAATGGCGCAGGTCCGACTTCAGCCGTCGAACCATGACCGGATCCAGATCCTTCGGCCGGACCGGCACACCACGGGTGAAACGCTGTGGATCCAGAATTTCAAGCAGTGCCGAGAAGGAGTTCGAATGCCCGTTGTGCGGGGTGGCCGACAGGAACAGGCGGTGTTCGAACCGATCTGCAAGACCGCGCACGACGCGCGTGAACTGGCTTTCGACCGCATACTTCATGCCGCTAGCCGGCGCCGCATGATGCGCCTCGTCGAGAATGAGTAGCGAGCGCGGACGGAAGTCGCCGAGCAGGTCGCGAAGGCCGGCGACATAGGTCTCATCCGTCAACAGCGAATGCGAGAGGATGAACCGCGAGCCCGACGACCAGGGTGCGGCACCGTATCCTTGTTCCCGCCGCAGCACGTTCAAATATTCGCGGTCGATGATGGTAAACGACAGGCCGAACTTAGTCTCTAACTCATCCTGCCATTGGCGCACCGTGCCAGCAGGTGCGGCAACCAGAACAAAATCGATGCGGTGACGAAGCAGCAATTCGCGGAGGACGAGGCCGGCTTCGATCGTCTTGCCCGCACCGACGTCGTCGGCAATCAGGAGGTTCACGCGGGGGAGTTTTAACGCTTTGCGCAGGGGCAGAAGCTGGAAGGCATCCAGATGGATTCCGGCACGGAAAGGCGCCTGAAACAAATCACGATCAGACGACGTTGCAGTGTTCCATCGGAGCGTCTTGAGATAAGCGGAAAAGGTCGCCGGGTCGTCGGTGCCTTGCTTGGCAATCTGTCCCCAGCCTTCGTCGGCAAGCACCTCGGCATCAAGTTCGGCGTCCCAGAGAACTTCAACCGTCTCGCCCGCAGCATCATCGTCGATGCAGGCCAGTCGAACGACCGGAAAGTTAGTGCTCGGTGGTGCACTCTCCACCAGCCAGCGGCGCGCACGAACGCGCACAAACTGTCCAACTGATGGCGCCATAATCCCCCCCCCGCAGTCACCACCCAGGTGTGCCCGCCAAAATTTGCATGGTTACCCGACTCTTAGTAGCCGCGTAATCTTAAATGGCCAATTAAAATTCAATCGAGAGTCGTGGCTGCGAACTGCAAGGCACCTCCTCCAGTCCGGATTCCAGCTCCACGGACGTGACCCTCTCGCTGCCATTGATCCGGCGGCCCACGGAGCTTTGGAAGTGGAAGGCGATCCCTGCCCGGACATGATCGGCTCTGACAAGCCTGGGAGCGGTCTCGATGACGGTGACACTGCACCCTCTCCCGACAGCCGTCGCCGCGACCTCGAGCCCGATCAGCCCGGCTCAGATGATCACCACGCGCGCCTCGCTTCATAACAGCCGCGAGAGGGCGTCGCAGTCGACGGCGGAGCGCAGGGTCACAACCCCGCCAAGCTGGGCCGCATCGCGCGTCCGAGCCTCCGATCCAGTGAGTGGGTCAGTAGCAGCTTCTCGTAGGGAACCGACGTTCCGGTGCTTAGCTCCACAGTGCGTCGGGCACGGTCGATCGTGTGGCATTCTCGAAGTACTCGGCCGGTATGACCACCAATCGAAGCCCCTCGGTGCTGCCCTACCGATCATGATGACCAACACCATTCCTTCGGTCTGCTCCAGTCCCGCGCTGAGAAGCCTTTCTCGCCTGGTGTCGGCTAGGTCGTACATTTGAGCGGGATCCGGAAGGGATCGGGCATGGAGATGGTCTCGGCGTGAATCCTCCGAGGAGCGCTATCCTGTTTTCGAAAGAGCAACACCTGGCCCACGCTCGGCCGTGGAGGGGATGAAGACCACCGACCTACGCTCAAGCGCCGCACGCACTTTCTCGACAGCGTCGACGGTGACGGTTTCGTCAGCGGCCTCGACCCTAATGACAATTTGTCGGCTGACGCCGGCTTCTTGGGCTAGTTCATCCTGGCTCGCTCCCGCAAGTGCTCGAGCCGCTTTGATCAATCTCATCAGGGAAGGAATTGTGTCCATAACCAGAGCAAAATCGAATCCTTAGGTCGTTGTCAACAATACGCGAGAAAACAGGACTCGTTTCCGAATCCACTGCAATCATAACTTGCGTGCAACCCGCAAATGATCACAGAGAAAGCATTCCGCTCATCACATAAGCTTTCTGAGCGGAATCACAATTCGAGATAGATGCATCGACTCGTTAGTACTGTCATAATTGCAAGAAAGTCCCGATCCGCGGCGATCACAGAAACGTGAACGGAAGAACCGACGCTTTATCGCACCGCAACAAAGGATTAAGTTCTGAACAATCAAGTTAGTCAAAGTATCTATTTTTCATCCATATTAGCAAATATCGTAGGATTCAATCCTTTTCAGCGGAAATTTGGGGAAAGAACTCGACAGCGAATCCTTTTTATACTTATTGACATTTATACCTATTGCATATAAATTTATATGCTGCATAGCACAACGTTTATATGCTTGAAATATAGTTAAATCACGGCTAAACGTCCCATCCTCCTCGTTGACTACCGAGGGACTGGAAGCGGAGGTTTGCCGTGATGGACGGAACCGACAACAACAACCACGCGTCTGCTGCCACAGGAATCTGTAAGCCGACGCCAGCGGCAATCTACAGCAGCGCACAATCGCAGGCCGCTATTAATCACCAGATAGGCATATGCCGAGCGTTTGCTGAGGCTAAGGGGTGGTCTGTAATAGATTGCTTCGTTGACGACGGGTACTCGGGACTATCTATCTCCCGACCAGGGCTGGACGCCATGCTGTCCGCGGCCACGCGAACCCCTCCCCCCTTTCAAATAATCATAATGGCCGACGAAGCTAGACTCTGTCGGGACATTGAGAAGTTCAACTCGCCTTTCGAGCGGTTTGCTGAACGCGGCATCGAACTTTGGACCGTTGATGGACAGGTTATACGTCGTCCTCTGGGCTTGGCACCTGTATGCGACGATACCGATCGAAGGAGTAGATCCGGGATCCGTCGAAATATCGATCGGGTCAAAGAAGTAAAACTAACGCTGGCCCGCCTAATAGGGAGGCAAATCGCTCGCGAATTGAACGAACGCTCGGACCGAAATCCGTAGTGTCATGCGCCAGCCGAAGCTCACACTCGAGCTTAGCAGAACCAACCACAGCAACGGTACGGCCGACAATCTTCCCGCCGCTTTGGCAGGTGGTGGGCACCAGAAGGAGAAATCTGATGCGCGCTGTTTCCTATGCCCGTTACTCAACTGATCTTCAACGACCTGAGTCGGTTGAGGATCAATTTCGCGTCTGTCGGGATCTGACCGCACGCCAAAAATGGGAGGAGGTGGGCACCTACCACGACGCGGCTATCTCCGGTGACAATATGATACTTCGTCCGGGTATCCAGCAGCTCATAATGGATGCAAAACGCGGCAAGTTCGACGTCGTCGTAGCAGAGGCTCTCGATCGTATCAGCCGCGATCAAGCAGACTTGGCCAACCTGTTCAAGTTACTGAAGTTCCACAATGTGGCGATGCACACTTTGAGTGAAGGCGCCATCACCCCAATGCACGTTGGCTTTAAGGGCACAATGAACGCCATCTTTCTGGACGATCTCGTCGCAAAGATACGCCGGGGGTTACGAGGCCGGGTTGTAAGTGGATACTCAGGCGGAGGGAATTGCTACGGGTACAACGTAATCAGGAACCTGTCAGCCACAGGCGACCTCCTCTGCGGAGAGCGTGAAATCAACGAGGAGCAAGCAAACATTATTCGGAGGATATTTCGCGAATTCGCTGCCGGTGTATCGCCGACAGAGATTGCCCGTCGACTGAATGAGGAGCGGATACCCGGCCCACGAGGAACAAGCTGGTCTGACGGCACAATTCGCGGACAGGGAGGACGGGGGACGGGTATACTGAATAATGAAATGTATCTGGGGCGTAGGATCTGGAATCGCTTACGCTACATCAAAGATCCCGAGACCGGTAAGCGCGTCTCCCGAAAAAACCCGCCAGGGGAGTGGGTAGTCTCAGAAGTCCCCGAACTTAGAATTGTGGATGACGATCTTTGGCAGGCAGTGAAGGAACGACAACGAGAGATCGCTGAGCGCATGGCGAACACCATTGCAGGCGTTCGCGCGTATCATGCGCAAAACAAGCTCAACGCGGCGCGGCGACCCAAGTCGTTGCTCTCGGGATTAATCGTTTGCGGCTGCTGTGGTGGACCCTTTTCACTACGTGGGGGTGGCCGGTACGCGTGTTCGAACCACATCAGCAAATGCACCTGCACAAACTCCCGGAGCATTCCACGCGAGGTGTTGGAGCGTCGAGTTCTGATCGGTATCAAGGACCAATTAATGGACGAAGGCGCCGTCGCAGAGGCGGTACACGCTTGTGAGGTCGAGACCAACCGCCTGAGACAAGAAGGACGAGCTCATAGCGCAAGTTGGGAAAGAGAGATGGCAATGGTAAAGAAGCAAATAGGCCATGTGTTGGAAGCGGTTGCAGACGGGATGCATCATACTTCATTGAAGGAAAAATTGACATCCTTGGAGACTCGCAGAGACGAACTCGCCGAATACCTTACTCAAGTAGAAGTATCGTATGCGGTACGGAATATTCCTCAGAACGCCAGCAAGATTTATGCGTCGAAAGTCGAGCAGCTTTTAGATGCCCTACACCAGCCTGAGGAGCGGTCGGCCGCAAGAGAGGCAATTCGTTATCTAATCGAGAAGATTGTCCTTACCCCGGGGCCTAATGGCGGCGATATGGACGCTGTGCTGTACGGCGACTTGGGCACGATCCTAGGGTGGACGAACCTAAAACCTATTGAAAAGCCTTCAAAAACAGACTTCATGGCGATGAGGAGAATGACGGTGTCTGAATCGGTGGTTGCGGGGGCAGGATTTGAACCTGCGGCCTTCAGGTTATGAGCCTGACGAGCTACCGGGCTGCTCCACCCGCGCCAAGCGTAAATCCCGATGGGATTTATCGCGGTAACGTAAATCCCGAAGGGATTTATGGTCTGTGCCGAGCAAATTGCGAAGCGATTTGTCTCGTGTAAGGGACGCACTGATGACTTCGGTCTAGCAAAACAAAAGGGCCGCTTGGTGGCGGCCCGTGTTTCGGCTGGGCCGAGGCATGAAGAGAAGGTGATCTTTGTTTTCCGGATTTTATCTTGCGCTTTGCAGACCTGGCAGCGACCTACTCTCCCGCGTCTTAAGACGAAGTACCATCGGCGCTGGGGCGTTTCACGGCCGTGTTCGGAATGGGAACGGGTGCAGCCACCCCGCCAGAACCACCAGGTCGGCAAAGCGCAAGATTTGCGTCTAGCGGACGCAAACCGGATGAGAAGCTGGTGAGGTCGGCGTAAACCGCTTGCGGTTTATCGCCTTCACTCGTTTTGTTTTGAACACGTCGCTCATCTGGATGATGAGCATGAGCAATGGGAACGATCAAGCCAATCGAACGATTAGTACTGGTAAGCTTCATGCGTTGCCGCACTTCCACACCCAGCCTATCAACGTGGTCGTCTTCCACGGTTCTCAAGGGAATACTCGTTTTCAGGTTGGTTTCCCGCTTAGATGCCTTCAGCGGTTATCCATTCCATATATAGCTACCCTGCTATGCCCTTGGCAGGACAACAGGTCCACCAGAGATATGTCCATCCCGGTCCTCTCGTACTAGGGACAGATCCTGTCAATATTCCTACACCCACGGCAGATAGGGACCGAACTGTCTCACGACGTTCTGAACCCAGCTCACGTACCGCTTTAATTGGCGAACAGCCAAACCCTTGGGACCTGCTCCAGCCCCAGGATGCGATGAGCCGACATCGAGGTGCCAAACAACCCCGTCGATATGGACTCTTGGGGGTCATCAGCCTGTTATCCCCGGCGTACCTTTTATCCGTTGAGCGATGGCCCTTCCACGCGGGACCACCGGATCACTATGACCGACTTTCGTCTCTGCTCGACTTGTCAGTCTCGCAGTCAGGCGGGCTTATGCCATTGCACTCGACGACCGATTTCCGACCGGTCTGAGCCCACCATCGCGCGCCTCCGTTACTCTTTCGGAGGCGACCGCCCCAGTCAAACTACCCACCATACACTGTCCCGGATCCGGATAACGGACCGCGGTTAGACATCCATGACGATAAGGGTGGTATTTCAAGGATGGCTCCACAAGAACTGGCGTCCCTGCTTCAAAGCCTACCACCTATCCTACACATGCCGACACGAATGCCAGTGTAAAGCTATAGTAAAGGTGCACGGGGTCTTTCCGTCTGACCGCAGGAACCCCGCATCTTCACGGGGAATTCAATTTCACTGAGTCTATGCTGGAGACAGCGGGGAAGTCGTTACGCCATTCGTGCAGGTCGGAACTTACCCGACAAGGAATTTCGCTACCTTAGGACCGTTATAGTTACGGCCGCCGTTTACTGGGGCTTCGATTCAGAGCTTGCACCCCTCCTCTTAACCTTCCAGCACCGGGCAGGCGTCAGACCCTATACGTCGTCTTGCGACTTCGCAGAGCCCTGTGTTTTTGATAAACAGTCGCTACCCCCTGGTCTGTGCCACCCCAACAGACTTGCGTCCCTTGGGGTCACGCTTCTTCCGAAGTTACGCGTGCAATTTGCCGAGTTCCTTCAGCATAGTTCTCTCAAGCGCCTTGGTATACTCTACCTGACCACCTGTGTCGGTTTCGGGTACGGTCTATACGGTGGAGCTATTTCCTGGAACCGCGTCCCCGCCCACACAATCCAATAAGTGTGAACAAGTTAAGCGATCCGTCACTACCACCAGGCCCACGAATATTAACGTGGTTCCCATCGACTACGCGTGTCCGCCTCGTCTTAGGGGCCGGCTAACCCTGCTCAGATTAACTTTAAGCAGGAACCCTTGGTCTTTCGGCGAGAGGGTCTCTCACCCTCTTTATCGTTACTCATGTCAACATTCGCACTTCCGATACCTCCAGGACCCCTCACGGGTATCCCTTCACAGGCTTACGGAACGCTCCGCTACCACACGTCTTGCGACGTATCCTCAGCTTCGGTGCATGGCTTTAGCCCCGTTACATTTTCGGCGCAAAGACCCTTATTTAGACCAGTGAGCTGTTACGCTTTCTTTAAATGATGGCTGCTTCTAAGCCAACATCCTGGTTGTTTTGGGATCCTCACATCCTTTCCCACTTAGCCATGACTTGGGGACCTTAGCTGGAGGTCAGGGTTGTTGCCCTTTTCACGACGGACGTTAGCACCCGCCGTGTGTCTGCCGACTAGTACTCCTCGGTATTCGGAGTTTGGTTAGGATCAGTAAGACGGTGAGTCCCCATAGCCCATCCAGTGCTCTACCCCCGAGGGTATTCGGTCGACGCACTACCTAAATAGTTTTCGCGGAGAACCAGCTATTTCCGAGTTTGATTGGCCTTTCACCCCTAACCACAAGTCATCCCAATCTATTGCAACAGATGCGGGTTCGGTCCTCCAGTTGGTGTTACCCAACCTTCAACCTGCTCATGGCTAGATCACTCGGTTTCGGGTCTAATGCGACGAACTGAACGCCCTGTTCAGACTCGCTTTCGCTGCGCCTTCACCTATCGGCTTAAGCTTGCTCGTCACACTAAGTCGTTGACCCATTATACAAAAGGTACGCTGTCA